>CAVOME010000001.1:0-339624 GCA_963696945.1 uncultured bacterium
CGAGCGTCTCGGTGGGGGCCATCAGCGCCGCCTGAAATCCTGCCTCGACCGCGCGAAGCATCGCGTAGAGGGCAAGCACCGTCTTGCCGCTTCCGACCTCGCCCATGAGCAGGCGCTGCATCGGCAGCGCTCGCACCAGGTCGCGGTCGATCTCCCTGATCGCGTCCTGCTGGCCCTCGGTGAGCTCGAACGGCAACGAGGCGAGCCAGGCGGCGACCCCGTCGGCCGGCGCTCCTAGCGAGACGCCGGGCCGGCTCGACTCACGTCGTTGGCGCCGCGCCGCGAGTGCGACCTGGTGCAGGAACAGCTCCTCGAATGCGAGCCGCTCGCGAGCGCATTCCGCGTCGGTTGGGCGTTCGGGGAAGTGGACCGCCATGATCGCGTCGGCCGACCCGGGCAACCGGCGGCGGGCGCGCAGCTCGGCCGGCAGGGGCTCGAGGGCATCGCCCGCCAGCTGGGTGGCCTGCGACACCCACTCACGGATTCGCTTCGGTGACAGCCCCTCGGCCGCCGGGTGGACCGGGACCATCCCGGTCGTGTGGAGGCCCGAATCGACACCGACGAACTCATGCTCGGCAACCCGAAAGCGGCCCCGCTCGAGCTTGCCGGAGAGGAGCAGCCGGGTCCCCGGCCGAAGCCGATCGGCGAGCCATGCCTGGTTGAACCACACCGCGGTCGCCGGACCGCTTCGATCGGCCACGCCGGCCTCGACGATCCGAAGCCGCCGTCTGCTCGTCGGGCGCACCCGAACGGTTCTGACCTCGACCTCGACGGTCGCCTGCTCGCCCGTGCGGAGCTCGGCCAGCTCCCGAACCTCGCTGCGGTCGCTGTAGCGATGGGGGACGTGGAGCAGCAGGTCGCCGACGGTCTCGATGCCGAGCTCCGAAGCGGCTGCCGCGAGCCGCGGGCCGGCCCCGCGAAGCGTGGTGATCGGGGCGTCCAACCGGCTCGACCGGGGAAGCGATCGCAGTGTCGCGCCGCCGAGCTCGTCGGGGGTGAGCTCCCGGCCAGACCCCAGCGCACGGGCGATCGCGGCGCGGCTCGGCGGGATCGAGGCCTTGGCGGTCGTCATCGGGTCAAGGCTAGGGTTCAATCCCGATGGGACGAATCGACGACAGGCTGGCGGAGCTCGGCCTCGCGCTCCCGAGGCCGTTCGCCGCCCCGTCGGGAGTCGAGTTCAAGTTCGATCTCGTTCGGCTCAGCGGTGGCCTCGCCTACGTCTCGGGCCATCTGCCGACCGACGGGGATCGGGTGCTGATGAGGGGCCGGGTGGGTGCGGACCTGACGGTCGAGCAGGGCTACGAGGCCGCCCGGGCGACCGGGCTCGCGATCCTCGCCTCGCTCGCCCAGGAGCTGGGTGGACTCGACCGGGTGAGTGGCTGGGTCAAGGCGCTGGGACTGGTCAACTGCGCCCCGGGGTTCAGCCGGACACCCGCGGTGATCAACGGGTTCAGCGACCTGATCCTCGACCTCTGGGGGCCCGCCGGCCGGCATGCGCGCTCCGCGATCGGCGCCGCCGAGCTGCCATTCGACGTCCCCGTCGAGATCGAGGCGATCGCTGAAATAACTCCGGCCGGATAACTCCGCCGAAAGCCTCGCCTACGGCTCCGTTCTCGGCGGGTGCGGGCCCGGCGTTACCCGGCAGGCACCTCCGCTCTGGCGCCAACGGGCATCCCTTTGGCCGCGCTGGCGGCCCGAGGGCTTACCCGGCAGGCACCTCGGCATCTACCGCGACTTCGTCGCTAGCGCCGGCGGGGTGCCGGTGGTTCGCGAACATCCGCTCCACCCACGCGTACCCGGGGCGGTCCTTGAGCGGCGCGCGAAAGCGCTCGAACCCCTCGGGTGAGGGCGGCGTTACGGGCCCCTCCGGGGGCCGCACCAGGGGGTAGAGGAGCGAGGCGGCGGTGAGATCGGCGACGGTGAATCGATCACCCACGAGGTAGTCGCCAGAGCCGAGCTCCGATTCGAGCCGATCGAACGCAGCGACGATCTTGGCCCTTGCGAGCTCCGCCCGGCGATCGCTCTTCACCCCGTACCGAAGCCCGGTGAACGTTGAGAAGAAGCGCATCGCCCCTGCGCGGACCGGGCCGATGTCGGCCAGGCCACCGGGGAGCAGGTCGATCGTGAATCGCTCGACGGTGGCCGGGTCCTTCGTCGCCTCGTGAAATGCGAGTAGCCGCGCGTGTGGCCCCAGCTCCTCGTCGAAGAAATCCTCGAGCTCCAGCGCCCGTCGGCGCTCGGCGGGATCCTCGGGATAGAGAGGTGGATCGGGGAAGCGGCGCTCCAGTGCGGCGATGATCGCCGTCGAGTCGGCGATCGCCTCTCCATCGAGCTGAAGGAGCGGGAAGGTCTTGTGGCGGCCCCGCGTCAGCCACAGCGCGACGACCATGTGCGCTCCGGGCGTCGGCGCGCGCCGCTCGTGTTCGACGCCCTTGTAAGCGAGCGCCCATCGCGCCTTCTCGTTGTAATGCGAGATCTCGATGTGCCAGAGAACCGGCTTTTGAGCGGCCACGCCGGAAACCTACCGCTCTCCACGTGCGCCCGGCGGCAGAAACGCGGCCCGTCGGAGCTAGCGACGAAGTCGCGGTAGCCCGGGGCTACGTCCTGCGGTCCCGTAACGCGCCCGAGCGCGCCGGAAACGTAGCCGAAGGCGAGGCTTTCGGCGGAGTTATTCCGGCTCACTGCGCCGCGATCAGCCACCAGTAATGCGGTTGATCCCCTTGCTGGACCTCAAGCTCAACCCCGCCCGGCAGGTCGATCGGCAACTCGTCGATTGGTATACGGGCATCGGCCCCTTGGAGGATGGTGACGATCTCAGCCCCTTCGGCGATCCGCTCGATCGTCGCCGACAGAGTCGATCCCTCGCCGCCCCAGGCGACGATCTCGTCACCGTCGAATCCCACCGCGTCACCCCTCCGGAAGCGTCCCTGGCGGTCCGGCTTGGCCGCCGGTGCAACCGCACCGGTGCGAATCTCGCGTAGCGCGGTGTTCAGCCTGTCGGCGTTGACACCTGCATCGGCCTCGGGCTCGAACTCCACCAGCGCGACCAGCGCCGCTTGCTGGGAGGTGCACGGCACCACGACCACCACACGGTTGCTGAGCGCGGCAGCCTGCTGCGCGGCCATGATCACGTTTCGAGAGTTCGGAAGCACGATCACCTCCGGAGCCTCGAGATCCTCGATCCCGCGCAGGAGCTCGTGGGGCGACGGGTTGAGCGTCGGCCCTCCGTCGACGACATAGGCTCCGAGGCCCTCCAAGAGCGCCCGCATCCCCGCTCCGGCGGCTACGGCGATTACGCCGGTGCGCCCCGGCTCGACGCGAAGCCGGCGGTCCCGTGCCTCGATCTGCCGACGCATGTCGGCGTGGTCCTCCTGGACGATCTCGCCGACGTCAGCGAAAAGGGCCTTTGCGGGCTCGCGCTTGTTCGTGTGGAGGTGAACCCGGACGGCGTCCCGGTCGCCGACGACCATCACCGAGTCGCCGAGCTCCTCGAGCCGGGGAACGAAGAGCTGCGGATCGATTCCGTGCCCGACAACGACGAAGTTCGAGCACCACCTGAAGCGGCTGTCCTCGTGATGGGACGGAACGATCTCCGGCGGCTCGTAATGCGAAACCTCGACCGCTTTGCCACGAAGGCCGGCGTGAATCCCCGCCACCAGGAGAAGCAGGCCGTAGCCTCCCGCGTCGACCACACCGTGCTCGGCGAGAACGGGAAGCTGCTCGGGGGTTCGATCCAGGGCCGTGTGGCCCGCGTCGACAGCCACCTCGAGCAACTCCGCGAGCAGTGCGTCCTGCTCGTCATCCGACGCCTCGGGCTCGAGTCGAATCTTCTCCATCTCGCGGATGTGCTCCTGGATCGCGTTCGACATCTCTTCGAGCACCGTGAGCATCGTTCCCGGGGCCGGGTTCGGGATCGCCTGCCGAGCCGTGTCGATCGCCTTCAGCAGCGCTACGCGGACCAGCTCCGGGTCGACGAGCTGACCTTCTCGCTCAGCGAGCACCTGGGCCGCCCCGCTCACTATCTGGCTGAGGATCACTCCGGAATTGCCGCGCGCTCCCATCAGGGCTGCGTGCGCCACGGCGTCGACGATCGCCTGCCGCCCCCCCTCGTCGACCTGACTTCCGTCGAGGCCCTGCAGAGCCTCGAGCACGGCCTGGAGCGTGAGGGCCATGTTGTCGCCCGTATCGCCGTCCGCGACCGGGAACACATTCAGGTCGTTCACCTCGCGGCGTCGTTCGTCAAGGTAGCCGTAGGCGGTCGTAACGACCCGGCGAAACCGCTCGATCGACGAATCAGCCATCCGGGCGGGGATTATCACCCCCCGGCGCCAGCAAGGAAGTCGCGGTAACCGGCGGCCACGTCCTGCCGCCCCGTAACGCGCCCGAACCCGCCGACACCGGAGGCGAAGCCGAGGAAGTCGGCGGAGTTATTCCGGAGGCGAAGCCGAGGATGTCGTCGGGGTTATTCGGCCGAGGAAGTCGGCGGAGTTATTCCGGAGGCGAAGCCGAGGATGTCGGCGGCGTTATTCGGCGGAGTTGTTCCGTCAGGCGGCCTTGGTGACCTTGTTGGCCTTCAGACAGCGGGTGCAAACGTACACCCGGCGAGTCCGTCCCGCATCGTCGATCCGGACCTTCTGGAGGTTCGGGTTGAACCGGCGACGGGTCGCGACCATCGAATGGCTGCGCGAGTTTCCGAACGCCGGACCCTTCCCGCAGCTGTGACAAACCTTGGCCATCAGGAGCGCAATCCTAGCGGGGCGGCGATCCGCGAGGCTGGGCCTACGCGCCGCCCGCGATCCGCGCCCTCAGCATGGCCATCCGCATCACCGCGGCGGCCGCGCTTCGGCCCTGATCGCGCCTGTCCCCGCCCGAGCGAGCCAGCGCCTGGTCCATGGTCTCGCACGTCAAGACCCCGAACGCGCAGGGGATGCCCGACTCCAGCTGGACCGACTGGACCCCGCGCGCCGCCTCCGCGCAGACGTGGTCGTAGTGGCTCGTCTCGCCCCGGATCACGGCGCCCAGACATGCCACCCCGGCGAACCGACCGGATTCGGCGCACCAGCGCGCCGCGAGCGGCAACTCGAAGGCGCCCGGCACCTCGTGGACCTGGATCGCGGACGCCTCGATCCCGGCATCGCTGAAAGCCTCCTCGGCTCCGCTGCGGAGCCGTCCGGCGAGGTCCGAATAAAAAGTCGCGACGCATATCGCGAACTCCATGCCGGCCAGCGCCTCGCGCTCCGGCTCCGAGAAGCTCTCACCGGGGTCCGCCTGGTCGTCAGTCATCGGCGGACTCGACCTCGCCGCCCTTGGCATCCGCCCGCTGCTCGTCCTGGATCAGCTCCTCGTCGAGAGGCAGGCCCTGGTGGTGGAGCGTGTGGCCGAGGCGATCGCGCTTGGTCCGCAGGTACTCCTCGTTGTGGGGGTTGGGAACCGCCTGGATCGGGACCTGGTCGGCGACCGAGAGGCCGTAGCCCTCGAGCCCGTGGATCTTCTTCGGGTTGTTGGTCAGGATCCGGATGCTCGAGAGACCCAGGTCGACGAGGATCTGCGCACCGATCCCGTAGTCGCGAAGATCGGCCGGGAGCCCGAGCTTCAGGTTCGCGTCCACGGTGTCGAACCCGTCCTCCTGGAGCCTGTAGGCGCGCAGCTTGTTGAGCAGGCCGATCCCGCGCCCCTCCTGGGAGAGGTAGAGAAGGACCCCGTTCCCTTCGCGCTCGATCATTGCCAGCGCCGCCTCCAGCTGCTCTCCGCAATCGCATCGCAGTGAGTGGAACACGTCGCCCGTCAAGCACTCCGAATGCACGCGGACCAGCACGTCGGAGCGGCCCCGGACATCGCCCTTGACCATCGCGAGGTGGTGTTTGTCGTCGACGAGTGAGCGGTAGCCGACCGCGGTGAATTCCCCGAAGCCGGTCGGAAGCTTGGTGGAGACGACCCGCTCGACCAGCCGTTCCTTTCGCCGCCGATAGGCGATCAGGGCGGCGACGCTGATCATCTTCAGCCCGTGGACCTCGCAGTAGCGGGCCAGGTCGGGCACCCGGGCCATGGTCCCGTCGTCGTTCATGATCTCGCAGATCACCCCGGCGGGGATCAGCCCCGCCAGGCGCGCCAGGTCGACGGACGCCTCGGTCTGGCCGGCCCGCTCCAGCACCCCGCCCTCCTTGGCCTTGAGCGGAAAGACGTGTCCCGGCTGGACGAGGTCGGTGGGCTTTGCGTGCGGGTCCATCGCCACCTGAATCGTGCGCGCGCGATCATGCGCGGAGATTCCCGTTGTCACTCCCTTGGCCGCCTCCACCGACACCGTGAACGCGGTGTTGAACGGCGACTCGTTCTTGGCCGCCATCAGATCGAGGTCGAGCTCGTCGCATCGCTCCGAGGTCAGCGAGAGGCAGATCAGCCCCCGCCCGTGGGTGGCCATGAAGTTGACCGCCTCAGGGGTCGCGAACTGCGCGGCCATCGTGAGGTCGCCCTCGTTCTCGCGATTCTCGTCGTCGCAGACGACCACCATCCGGCCTCGGCGAATCTCCTCGATCGCTTCCTCGATCGAGGAGAACGGGCTGGTCTCCGGGCCGCCGGCGCCGGGGCCGGCGGGATCTGTGGCGGGGCTTCTTTCAGGCATCTGGGCTCCTTTCCCGGTCCACTAAGCCTTGCACGAGGCGCTCCGCGTATCGGGCGATCAGGTCCACCTCCAGGTTGACCTCGATCACCCTCGGAGAGCCGCCCGAGCGTGGTCCGCTCGATCGTCTCCGGGATCAACGCGACCTCGAAGCCTTCCTCGGTGAGCCCGGCGATGGTCAGGCTGACGCCGTCGAGGGCGACCGAGCCGTGCTCAGCGAGATACCGGTGGAGCTCGACCGGCGCCGCGACGCGGACCCGGCGCGAGAAGCCGTCGTGGATTGTCGCGGCGACCGCGCCCACAGCATCGACGTGCCCCTGGACCAGGTGCCCCCCGAGCGGCTCGCCCGCCCGCACCGCGGGCTCGAGATTGACCGGCTCGCTCGGCTGCAGCCTCCCGAGAGTGGTCAGCGAGAGCGTCTGGTTCATCAGGTCGGCCTCGAACGAGGTCTCGCCGCTCGACGTGACGGTGAGGCAGACGCCCGCGACCGACACCGAGTCGCCCCCTGAGAGCTGGGGCGCGAGGCGCGCCCCCAACCGCAGACGAGCTCCCGCGTCGGTGCGATCGAACGACTCAACGGTTCCCACCTCGCGAACGAGCCCCGTGAACATGAGCGCGCGCTCACCACTCCCGAAGGCGGGCTTGAACCAGCAGGTCGCCATCAGAGCGCTCCCATTCGAGTCCCAGCGCCGGAATCGCGTCGGCGATCGTGGATGCGCCGGTGCCCCCGAACAGGGGCTTCGCGCCCGCACCGCCGATCACGATCGGGGCGATGAACAGGCGCAGCTCGTCGACCTCGCCGGCGTCGAGGAAGGCGCCGGCGAGGGTCGGGCCCCCCTCGAGGAGCATGCTGGTCACCTCCCGCCTGCCCAGCTCGGTGAGCGCCCCGGCCACGCGCGCGGGCGGGTCGCCGTCGCAGATGACCACATCTATCCCTGCGGCCTGGAGCGCTTCGGTGCGCTCGCGGGACGCCGACGGGCCGGCGATCAACACGAGCGGCGCGGCCTCCAGGGAGCCGGCGAGCTTCGAGTCGAGCGGCAGGCGCGCCTGGGAGTCGAAAACGACCCGGGTCGGCTGGCGGACCTCGCCAACCTCCCGGGCCGTGAGCAGCGGATCGTCGGCCAGCGCGGTGCCGATCCCGACGCATACGGCGTCGCTCTCGGCGCGCCAGCGATGCGCTAGGCCGCGGCTCTGCGGCCCGGAGATCCATCGCGAGTCGGCCTCGGAGGTCGCCACCCGCCCGTCGAGGCTCAGGGCCGACTTCAGGGCCACCAACGGCCGCCCGGTGCGTGCGTGCTTTCGAAATGGTTGATTCAGGCGCCGCGCCGCGGCCGCCTCCGGACCCTCGATCAACTCGACGTCGACCCCTCCGTCACGGAGAATTCCGGGGCCGCGGCCGTTCGCCTTCTCGCTCGGATCATCTGAGGCGATCACCACACGTGCGATCGAAGCCGCCAGGATCGCCTCGGTGCACGGTGGTCGACGGCCGTGATGGGCGCAGGGCTCGAGGGTCACATACAGGGTCGCGCCGGCGGGGTCCTCGCCGCCCTCCTTGCACGCGTCGATCGCCACGACCTCTGCGTGCCGGTCGCCGAGCCGGGCGTGGAAGCCCTCGCCCAGCACCGCTCCCTCGCGGACGAGGACCGCGCCGACCAGCGGGTTCGGGCTTACCTGTCCGCGGCCACCCTCGGCGAGCGCGAGGGCCCGGCGCAGATGGACCCGGTCCTGCTCTGTGGCCACGGCGGACATCTGCTTGATCGTAGGACCGCCCTCCATCGGCGCCCGCCGTTCGGCTTGCACGGGCCATTGATTGACTGGTCAGTCAAGTGGATTGTACGTGCCCCGCCCGGGCGGCGGGTGCCCAGGAATGGGGGTCACGAGCCTCTAAGGTGCCCGGCGGTGGCGCGCGAGGCAACGGCGGAGGCGAGAAGTTTCGGGCGCTCCGCCGGGATGCTCTCGCTGGGCGTCGGGTCGGCGGGCATCTTCACGTACGTCTACTTCTCGCTTGCCTCTCACAACCTCGACAAGGCCGCGTACGGGGAGGTCGTGGTCCTGTGGTCGACCGTCTTCATCCTGATCTCGGTGCTGTTTCGGCCCGTCGAGCAGCTGCTCTCGCGGACGATCGCTGAGCGCCAGGCACACGGCGAGCCGATCGGCCAGCCGCTGCGGGTGGCGGCGACGATCCAGGCCGGGCTGGCCGGCGCTTTCGCGGTCGCGGCGATCGCCCTTCGAGGCCCGATCCAGGACGACCTCCTGTCCGGAAACGAGACTCTCTATTGGATTCTCGTAACCGCCGTTCTCGCCTTCGCCGCCAGCTTCTACGGGCGCGGCTACCTGGCCGGAAATCGGCGCTTCGCCCTCTACGGAGCGCTGCTCCTGATGGAGTCGACGGCGCGGATGTCATTCGCCCTCGCGGTCGCCATCGGGATCACGAGCGGACAGACCGCGGTGGCCCTCGGTGTCATGGCCGCGCCGATCCTCAGCCTGACGGTGGTACCGCTCGCCTTCGCCGGTCGCGCGATGCGCAGCCGCGAGGATGCACCGCAGGCGGGATTGGAGGGGAGGTCGGAGTTCACCCTGGCCCACGGCGGCGGGTTCGCCGCCGCTGTGCTTTTGGTCATGGTCAGCGAGCAGACCCTGCTCAACGCCGGTCCGCTACTCGTCCACGCCTCCGAGGACGCGGCCGCCGCCGGGTTCATCTTCAACGTCCTGATGATCGCCCGCGCCCCGCTGGTCCTCTTCCAGGCGGTCGCGACGAGCCTCCTCCCCCACCTGACCCGCCTGCGATCGAGCTCGCGGGCGAGCGATGACGACGCGTTCAGGCTCTCGGTGCGATTCACGGTCAGAGCGATCGCGGCGTTCGCCACCCTTGTCGGGATAGTGGTGCTGGTGGCCGGGCCCGAGATCATGCAAATCGCCTTCGGGGACAAATTCACGTATGACCGGACGGGCCTTCTGCTCGTCACCGTCGGCATGGGCTTCTACCTATGCTCGGGAACGCTCAACCAGGCGGCCCTCGCGCAGGGCCAAGTGCGCCGTGCGGCCGCCTGCTGGGTCAGCGCCGCGTCGGCCTTCCTGATCTGGAACCTGCTTCCTATCCTGAGCGAGTTCCGACGGGTCGAGGTCGGGTTTGCCGTCGCCGCGGCCCTCTTGTGCGGGCTCCTATATCTGCTTTACCGGAGCCCCCGTCCGCGTCCGGAGGACGTACCCGCGCCCGGCTCCCCCGAGGAGATCGAGGCCCGACTCGCTGCCGCCGACGAATAACTCCGCGGCTGCTCGCCTTCGGCTCCGCTGCCGGCGGGTTCGGCGCGTTACGGGGCGGCAGGACGCCTGCGCCGGACCGTCGCTCGCCCGAGGGACTCCGGCACGCTGGCTCCCCTACGAGCTGAACCGGCTGCCGCTATTCGGCGTGGGCGGCTTCGGCGATTCGTTGGTACGCGGCGGCGGGGTCCGGCTGGCCGAAGACCGCCGAGCCGGCGACGAACAGGGTGGCGCCGGCGTCCGCGACCGAGGCGACCGTCTCGACGTCGATTCCGCCGTCCACCTCGATTCTCTGGGCGGGGGCGAGCCCGGCGAGCCTCGAGATCTTGCCCGGCGATGAGGGGATGAACCGCTGCCCTCCCCAGCCCGGATTGACCGACATGCACAGGACCAGGTCGGCGGCGGCTCCGAGCTCGGAGACCGCGGCGGCCGGCGTCCCCGGGTTGAGGGCTATTCCGGCCAGGCAGCCCGCCTCGCGGATCGCTCCCAGCGTGCGCGTCACATGGGCCTCTGCCTCGAAGTGAATCGTGATGCAGTCGGCTCCCGCACGCGCGAACTCCTCGACGTGATCCCCGGGCCGCTCGACCATCAGGTGGACATCGATCGCCCCTCCCGCGCCGTGCACCTGGTCGGCGATCGAGGCGGCGACGAGTGGGCCGATCGTTATCGGGGGGACGAAGTGACCGTCCATCACATCGACGTGGATCACCCGGGCGCCTGCGTCCATCACTTCGGCCACCTGTGAGCCGAGGGCCGCGAAGTCGGCCGAGAGGATCGAGGGAGCGACCCGCGGAGCCGCGAAGAGCTCCCGCCCCGGCCGCCTGTCAGCGCCTTCGCTCATCAGACGGGCCGCAGCATCGACCCGCCGCAGTGCTGGCAGAGCAGGTCCTCGGAGGTGCTCATCCGAACGATCGTCTGATGCGCTCCGCACTTGGGACATCCCGAGACGAGCTCGTAGCGCTGCAGGCAATACACGCACCTGTAGCGGCCCGGGAGCTGGGTCGGCCGCAGCCACGGCTCACCGCATCCGGGGCAGGCCGGGCGCTTGAGCGGCGCCCCCTTTTGATCGGTGCCGGACTCCACGAGAGGATTCGATCGTAGCCCGCGGGGATGTCGGTGCCCGCGGGCTCACCCCGCAAGACGCGGCACCGGGTGCCCGCGAAGGTACGCATCAGCCGCCATCGGGCGCCCGCCCGGCGGCTGCAGCTGCTCGAGCCGCAACACCCCGTCGGCGCACCCCAGCCGAAGGGTCCCGCCCTCGGCCACGACCCGTCCTGGCTCGAGCGTTCCCGGTTCGGCTACCGCCTCGCGAACGCCGAGTCGCTCGCCGCCGTCTAGATCGAGGGTCGCGCCCGGCCGGGGGCTGAGCGCCCGGACCACTCGGTCGAGCTCGACGGCCGACCTGGCCGGATCAAGCCGGCGCTCGGCGGCCGAAATCTTCTCCGCATAGGTGGCCGCCGACTCGTCCTGCTCGACGAAGTCGAGCTCACCCGCAGCATCGAGCTCGAGGGCACTGACGATCAGCTCCCCGCCGAGCTCGGCGAGGCGACCCGACAGCGAGCCGTGGTCGTCGCGAGGCTCGATCCGGACCGGCCGGCAAAGAGCGATCGGCCCGGAGTCGAAGCCCGCCGCAACCCGGATGATCGTCACTCCCGTCTCGCGGTCCCCCTCCATGATCGCCCGCTCGATCGGGGCTGCGCCACGCCAGCGCGGCAGGAGCGACGGGTGGACGTTGAGCATCGGCAGCTCCGAGAGGAGTGGCTCGGAGATCAGCTGGCCGAACGCGCAGACGACGCCCCGATCGGGCCCGGCGGCGCGCACCGCTTCGACGGCTTCGGGTTGGTTGACGCCCTCGGCCTGATGCAGCTGCAGGCCGAGCTCGCCCGCCGCAATGGCCACCGGAGGCGGGGCCACCCTTCTTCCTCGCCCCCTGGGGCGATCGGGGGGCGCGATCACGAGCACGGGGCGAAACCGGGATTCGGCGATGCGCCGCAGCACCGCCACCGCGAAGTCCGAGGTGCCTAGGTAGACGACTCGCAACTCGTCCGGTCGTCGTCCTCGTCCGGCGCGTAGCTCTCGCCCTCGCGAAGGGCGCGAAGCGCTTCCTTGCGCTGCTCGCGAGTGGCGCGGTCGAGCATCAGGATCCCGTCGAGGTGGTCGATCTCGTGCTGGAGGACGCGCGCCTCGAGCCCCGACGCCTCGACCGTCAGCGCCTCGCCGTGGACGTCGAGGCCCCTGACCCGCGCGTAGAGCGCCCGCTCGACGTCGACCGCGACGCGGGGAAGGCTGAGGCAACCCTCTTGCGCGGTGGCGGCTTCGTCCGACACCCACTCGAGCTCGGGGTTGGCGATCGCGGTCGGGGTGGCCTGGGGGCCGGCCTGGAAGACCAGGAGCCGATGCATGACGCCGAGCTGGGTGGCGGCCAGGCCGACACCGATCGCGTCACGCATGACCGCGACCATCCGCTCTGACTCGCGCACGAGCTCGGGCCCGAACCGGTTGATCTCCGAGGCGCGCGACTTGAGCACGGGATCGCCGAAGGTGCGGATCTGGCTCAGCGCGGCGGCGCGACGCTCGCGCGTCGCCGCGTCGAGCTCAGCGACCTGATCGTCGGACGGGCCCTCCGGGCTCACGGGCTCCTCGTCGGGGATCGTCGCCGCATCGGGCAGGTCGCTCATCGCCACGAGTCTAGTGCGGCCCTCACTGCGGATCGACGTCTACGGTCAGGGCCACCCCCCGAAGCTTGCGAGCCGACGCGAGCCCCTCCACGGCCCCGCGAACTGCGGCCACCGTCGCCTCCCGATCGCCGGCCTTGAGCAGAAGCTGGCGCCGGTGCCGGCTCCGAACGCGAAACCGAGGGGCTGGGCCCAAGAGCTCGGTGCCCTTTGGAATCGCCTCTGCGAGGGCGTCCGCGAGCCTCTCCGCGGCCCGTTGCGCGGGCGCCGGCTCCGGCGCAGCGACCTCGAGCCGGACCAGGTGCGAGAAGGGCGGGTAGCGAAGCTCCCGGCGCCGCTCGAGCTCGCCGGCCAGAAAGCCGGCGGCGTCGTGGCGGGCCGCATGGCGAATCGCCGGAGCGTCCGGGGCGAGCGTTTGAACTAGCACCCGTCCCCCGCGTTCGCCGCGGCCACTGCGGCCGGCGAGCTGGGAGACCAAGGCGAAGGTCCGCTCCTCGGAGCGGAAGTCCGGAAACCGCAAGGTCGCGTCCGCGTCCAAGACGACGCTCAGCACCACGTCCGGGAAGTCGTGCCCCTTACCAACCATCTGGGTGCCCACCAGGACGCCCGAATCGGCCTGGTCAAAACGCCGCAGGATCTCCAGGTGTCCACCTGCGCGCGCCGCGCTGTCGGAGTCGAGCCGGAAGACGGGGAGCGGGGCGACCGCATCGCCCAGCAGGGTCGCCAGTCGCTCCGTGCCGACGCCGTGGCGTGCCAGCGCAACGGATCCGCAGTCGGGGCACGCCGAGGGTCCCGGCTCGGTGTGGCCGCAGTGGTGGCAGCGCAACTCCGCGTGCTCGCACCCCGAGCCTTGCGAGTCGGCGCCGCGGCGCTCGTGGAGCACCAGGGACACGTCGCAGCGGGGGCAGCTCCATGACCGGCCGCACGCGCCGCAGGAGAGAAAGGGCGACCACCCGCGCCGGTTCAGCAGCACGATCGCCTTGCCCTGATGCCGGGCGACGTCGGCGAGCGCCTCGGCCGTCCGCGGGTGGAGCGGGCCCGATCGAGGCGAGCGCCCTCGCAGGTCCACGAGCTCCACGTCAGGCAGGCTGCCGCCCGTCCGCGCGGCGGGGCATCTCGATTCTGGGCAGCGCCATCCAGCTCTCCGGGCGCGGGGTCGCGCTCCCGCAGACCAGCGCGGCGCCGCACTCCGCCGCCCGGTGGCGGGCGACCTCACGCGCGTCGTAACGGGGATCACCCTCCTGCTTGTAGGAGGCGTCGTGCTCCTCGTCGACCACCACGAGCCCGAGGTCGCCAACCGGCGCCAGGATCGCCGAGCGCGGCCCGACGCAGATCCGCGCCTCGCCCGAATCGAGCCGGCGCCACTCGTCGCGACGCTCGCCGAGCGCGAGCTGCGAATGGAGCAGCGCGACGCGATCACCAAAGCGAGCAGCGAATCTGGCGACGATCTGGGGGGTGAGCGCGATCTCGGGGACCAGCACGATCGACCCCTTGCCACGCTCGAGCGCCGCCTCGGCGGCGCTCAGGTAGACCTCGGTCTTGCCCGATCCCGTGACGCCGTGAACGAGAAGCTCGCGCTCGGTGTCGCCGTCGATCGCCGCGACGATCCTTGCGACCGCCCGCTCCTGCTCGGCCGAGAGTCGGGGACGGAGCGACGGAGCGCCGACCGCGACGATCGAAGGGCGACGGCTACGCTCGCGGCTTCCCAGCGAAACCAGGCCCCTGGCCTCGAGGCGCTTGAGCGTCTGACGATCCACCCCCGCGCCCTCGAGCTCAGACGCCGTCAGCTCACCGGCTTCCGGCTCGCGGCCGGCCAGCTCGACGAGCGCGGCGCGCTGCCGTGGACCCATGCGGGTGCCGTCGGTGAGCGCAGTTCGGCCGGCGGCGGTCGCCGCCGCCAGGAGCTCGAGTCGCGGGCCGGCGACCCGCCCGGAGCGTCCAACGCCCGGGGGCAGCACGAGCTCCAGGCCGCGGGCGGGCGTCGAGCAATACTGGCGCGCGATCCACCGCCCGAGTCGCACCAGCTCCGGAGTCGCCCCCGACTCCAGGGCGTGGATCGGCTCGGCGAGCCGCTCGGGGGCCAGCTCGCTCGTCTCCGCCACCTCGACGACGACCCCGAGCAGTCGCTGGCGACCGAACGGCACCAGGAGCAGGCTTCCGACGTCCACGGCGCCCAGTCGCTCCGGCAGCAGGTAGTCGAACGGCCCCCGAAGCGCACGGGCGGTGGTCAGGGGCTCAACCTTGGCAATCGGCACCGGGTCGAAGCTAGGGATGGGAGCGGACGGCGCACCCCTTTGCAGCGCTTATGCTTCGCCCGTGGCGCCGAGGCTCGCACCCGGGGAGCAAGTGATGTTCCAGGGCCACCCGTCGTGGCGGTCGATCATCGCCTTCTACATCAAGGGCATCCTCGCCGTGATCGCGATCGGCATCGTGGTGCAACTGGTCTCCGACGACGCGAGCCTGGTCGTGCTGGTGGCGCTGGCGGGGGTCGGCGCCGTGGTGCTCGCCGGCTTGATCAAGCGGATCACCATCCACTACACGATCACCACTCGCCGCCTCCATATCAAGCGCGGGATCGTCTCGCGAGAGATCCAGGAGACGAGGCTGGAGAGGGTTCAGAACGTGAATTACGACCAGTCGGCCCTCCAGCGGCTGCTGCAGGTGGGCGATGTCGACTTCGACACCGCCGCCGGCGACGACTTCAACTTCGTGTTCTCCGGGGTGGCGAACCCCGACGAGGTGGTCGAGAGGGTCGACCGGGCGACTCACGCCGCCTCGCCGACCGGGCTCGGCGACACTCCCACCGCCACCGGGCCCGGGGTGTCCTAGCTAGGAGACGTCCGCGGTCGCCGCAACCTCGAGCCCGGCGGCCGCCCGGAGCGCGTCGGCACGATCGATCCGCTCCCAGGTGAAGTCCGGGTCGTCGCGGCCGAAGTGGCCGTAGGCCGCCGTCTTCTGGAAGACCGGACGGCGGAGATCGAGATCGCGGACTATCGCGCCCGGCCGAAGATCGAACTCCTCGCGGACGATCCTCGTGAGCTCCTCGCTTTCCAGCCGGCCGGTGCCGAAGGTCTCGATCATCAGCGACACGGGGTGGGCAACTCCGATCGCGTAGGCGACCTGAACCTCGCACCGGTCGGCGAGCTCCGCCGCGACCACGTTCTTGGCCACGTAGCGCGCCGCATAAGCGGCCGAACGGTCTACCTTCGAGGGGTCCTTGCCCGAGAAGCAGCCGCCGCCATGTCGCGCGGCTCCTCCGTAGGTGTCGACGATGATCTTGCGACCGGTGAGCCCGGCATCGCCCATCGGGCCACCGATCTCGAACTTGCCCGTCGGGTTGACGAGGAACCCCTCTTGGAGGCCGGCCCCGGTCAGCAGGTCCGGGCATTCCTGCGCCAGGACCGGCTCGACGACGTGCTTCCAAAGGTCGGGCTTTATCTGGGTCTCGCCATCGACCCCGGGCATGTGCTGAGTCGAGATCAGGAGCCTCGCGACCTCGACCGGCCGGCCATCTTCGTAGCGCACCGTTACCTGGGTCTTTCCGTCCGGCCTCAAGTAGTCGACCAGGCCTTTCTTACGGACCTCGGCGAGCCGCTGAGCGAGGCGATGCGCGATCTGAATCGGCATCGGCATCAAGCTCTGGGTCTCACGGGTGGCGTAGCCGAACATCATTCCCTGGTCGCCGGCCCCGAGGCGATCGAGCTCGTCGTCGTCGGTCGGGTCGGTGCGGGCCTCATACGCCGTGTCGACGCCCTGGGCGATGTCGGGGGACTGCTCGTCCACCGCCGCCATCACCGCGCATGTGTCGGCGTCGAACCCGTACTTGGCCCGGTCGTAGCCGATCCGGTGAAGGGTGGAGCGCACGATGGTCGGGATGTCGATCGACGCCTTGGTCGAGATCTCGCCCGCGACGACGACGAAGCCGGTGTTGACGAGGCACTCGCATGCGACCCGACCGTCGGGATCGTCGGCCATCACCGCATCCAGCACGCCATCTGAGATCTGATCGCAGATCTTGTCCGGGTGCCCCTCCGTCACCGACTCGGAGGTGAAGAGGAACCCGTTGGCCGCCACGTCCTCGCTCGCCATCGGGCGAGGGTACCGGACGCCCGCGGCATCGGGCCGTTCCTAGTCGGAGGGCGTGCCGGCGGGGCTCGTCGAGTCGGCGGAGCCGATCACCAGGCGGGCGCTGGTCGAGAGCTCGCTCGGCGTGCTCTCGACCGCCACCCCGAGCGCCTCGAGCCTCTGGATCTCGGGGGCGAACGTCGCGTAGGCGGGATCGGAAGCCAGGCCGGCGCTCTCGCCGAGCGCGATCAGCCCGTCTAGATTCAGGTAGCCGAGCATCGACACCTCGTCGGGGAGGTCGGCGGTCGCATCGTCAAACGGGGCGGCGTCGGCAAGGCTGGAGTCGCCGGCCGAGACCGCCGCGACGCCCTCGGGATCGGTCGCGATCACGAGCAGCGAGTCCACGATCGCGTAGGTCAGGTCGACCGCGGAGGAGATGCGAAGGCTTCGGACCTTCGTCCCATCGACGGCATGGGAACTGAATGCCGAGGCGCCCAGCGCCTTCGCCACTGGCGCTTCCAGGTCGGCCAGCACCTTGTCCACCGTCGCGGTGTCCACCCGTCCCGCGACGAAGGTCAGGATCGGCGTCTGGGGGCTCGACCCGGCGCGTCCGGAGGGCAGCGTCGCATTCCCGGCTTCCAGCCCGGCCTTGCTCGACGACGCGGGCTCGAGCGCCAGCCCCGCCTCGTCGCCGAGCGACGGCAGAAGGCTCTTCAGATCGACCTTGCCGAGTGCTTCGAAGCCCCCCAGGAGCTTTCCGGCCGACTTCGCCAGACTCGAGCCCGGCGAGCCCCCCTGCTCGGCGAGCGCCCGGATCGCGCTCCCAGGGTCGCCGATCCCGACGTACCCCAGCGAGTCGGCCGAGAGCGATGACGGGAGGGCCGGCTCGAACAGGGGAAACGCCGAGAAGAGGCTCGGGTGGGACGCGGCGAGGTCGGGGTCCAGGCTGGATCGCAGCTCGACCCCGAGACCGTCGTCGCCGGCCACCAGCGCGGCCGCCGCACCCCGGCTGGCCCCGGGATCGACCACCGAGGCCAGGATGGAGAACGGCGCCCCGGGCTTTGCGACCAGCCGGGCGATCCCGTCCTCGGAGAGGTAGAGGTCCGCTACGCGGTCCGCGGGGAGGGTTCCGCGCAGCGAGCCGGCCGCCGCGTCGTCGGCAAGTGAGGGCGCGGCCCCGGTGTCGGCGTCGATCACGTCGCGTACGCCGCTCTTCGCCCCGATCGCCAAGAAACCGCCCACCATGGCCGTCGCGAGCCCGCGCGAGTCGATCTGGACCGGGATGTCCTTGTAGGTGGTCGTGCGCGGCGTCCCCGATGCCACCGCGGCGGCGAACCCGGCCGCCCCCTTTTCGTCGCCGACCTCGAGTAGTTGAACCTCCTGCGCAGCACGACCCCCCACGGGCAGGATCGCGAGCGCGGCCTCTCCACCGAACCATGGCGATACGTCGGCCCCGAAGTCGACCGGCCCTCCGTGCGGGGCCGGCAAGTTGGCCAGCAGCCGCCCGGTCACCTGCTGGCTCAGCGTCGGCAGGTCCGCGGCAATCGACTTCGCCTTCTCGTACTGATCGGTGCCGGGGTCGGCGTCGAAGTGTGCGTAGGCGAGCGAGTCGGCGGGCACGAGCTCGATCGCGTGGTCGGATGGGTGGCAACCGCCGCCGCCCGGCGCTCCGCAGGGAAGCGCCGGAACCGCGACCAGGACGACCAGCGCGATCACCGCCGCCGCGGCACCCAGCGCACAGATCCGCCGCCGGGTGTAGATCGACAGGCCGAGCCAGCGCTCCCAGGCTCCGTCGACGCCCGCCCGTGCTCGGCGCATCGAGGGGCGCGGCACATCGAGTCGAGGTCGGGGGACCCTCGCCATCGTCGTCTTATAGCGGGATCGACTCGCGCCTAGCGCGAGTTGGCCGCCATCCCGGACCTCGGGCGGGTTCGCCGCGAATGGGGCACGTACTCGATGATCAGCGGGATGCCTTGTAGCTCATAGGCCTGGCGGAGCCGGTTCTCCAGGTGGAACGCCCACTCGCGGCTGATCAGGCCACGGTCGTTGACCTGGATCGCGAACCGAGGCGGCGAGCGGTCGACCTGCGCTGCGTAGTAGAGGCGCAACCGCCGCCCGCGCCGTGCCGGGGGCGGGCGGGTCGCCACCAGGTCGCCCACGAACCGGTTGAGCTCCGACGTGCCGATCCTCGACGCCCGGCGATCAGCCAGCTCGATCGCGCGCTCGAGCAGCTTCGGGACCCCACGTCCGGTGAGCGCCGAGCAGGCGATCACCGGTGGGCGCTGGCGCAGGCGCTTGTGCAGCCGCGCGGTCGCATCCTCGAGATCGGTGGCGGTGACGTCCCACTTGTTCAAGGCGACGAGCGTCGCGCAGCCCGACTTCATCGCCAGCTCAGCGACCTTCAGGTCCTCGGAGGTGACCCCCTCCGACGCATCGCAGACGACCAGCGCGACGTCGGCCCGCCGCGCGGCGCGCTCGGAGCGAAGCTGCGCATAGTGGGCGACCGTGCCGGCGATCTTGGTCCGGCGCCGCAGCCCCGCCGTGTCGATCAGGACCATCGCGCGCCCTCCGAACTCGAGCTCGGAGTCGATCGCATCCCGAGTGGTGCCCGCCTGGTCGGAGACGATCACGCGCTCCGACTCCGCTGAACGCGTTGACGAGCGACGACTTCCCGACGTTTGGCCGCCCTATTACGGCAACCCGAATAACTCCGCCGACATCCTCGCCTCCGGCTCCGGTGTCGGCGGGTTGCGGGCTCCGACGTGGCGGCAGGGTCACTCGCCTGACCGCGACTTCGTCGCTAGCTCCCGGCCAGTTCCACCTCGAGCCGTGGCGGCAGGGTCACTCGCTCGATCCGCGACTTCGTCGCTAGTGCCGGCAGTTCCACCTCGAGGCGGGGCGGCAGGGTCCCCTCCCCCTACTCCGCCTTGATCCCTGGCCGCGGGGGCAATGTGGGCCGTGATCCGGTCCAGGAGGTCGCCGGTGCCGTGGCCGTGAGCGGCCGAGACGGGGAGGGGATCGCCGAGGCCGAGGCGGTGGAACTCGGCGGCGAGGTAGGCGTCGCCGGGCTGATCGATCTTGTTGGCGACCACCAGCACGGGCGTCGAGCCGCGGCGCAGGATCTCCGCGACCTCGGCGTCTCCGGAGCGAAGGCCCGCGCGGGCATCGACCACCAGCACCACCAGGTCGGAGTCGGCGATCGCGGTCCGGGCCTGGCCCTGGACCGCCCGCGCCAGCGAATCCTCGGCGGCAAGGTCGACGCCACCGGTGTCGACGAGTCGGAACGGAAGTCCGTTCCACTCGCAGTCGAGCGCCTTGCGGTCGCGGGTCACCCCGGCCTCGGAGTGGACCACGGCCTCGCGGCCACCGGCCAGTCGATTGACGAGCGTCGACTTGCCGACGTTGGGGAACCCGACCACGGCGACCTGGGGACGGCGATGCCCGCTCATCGGCTGGCCAGGCCTCGCTCGCGAGCCAGCGCCACGATCCGCTCGACGACCTCGCCCACCTCGAGGCCCGTGGTGTCGACCTCGGTCGCGTCGGCGGCGGGGCGAAGTGCGCCGTGCTCGCGCCGTTGATCGCGATCGTCCCTCGACGCGAGCTCCGAGCTGACGCGCTCGAGCGGCTCGCCGGTCTCGGCAGCCCGGCGTCGAGCCCTCTCGCCCGGGCTCGCGGTCAGGAAGACCTTGAGCGGCGCATCCGGGCTGACCACGGTGCCGATGTCGCGGCCCTCGACGACGTAGTCGGCGGCTGCGATCAGCTCGCGCTGGCGGTCGACCATCGCCTCGCGAACCGATCGGTGGACCGAGACGCGCGAGGCGGCGGCCGAGACCTCCGGAGCCCGGATCGCCTCGGTGACGTCCTCGCCGTTCAACAGGACACGCCCTCGCGGCTCACGCGAGATGTCGAGGCCGCGCGCCAGGCGAGCGAGCCCGCTCTCGTCGTCGAAGTCGGCGTCCGGCGCGGATCGCCGACAGGGCGACGCACCGGTACATCGCGCCGGAGTCGAGGTACGTCAGCCCGAGGCGCTCGGCGAGCGCCCGCGCCACCGTCGACTTGCCGGCCCCGGCCGGGCCGTCGATGGCGATCACCATGCCGCTGAGGATAGAGTTGGCCCGCCCGCACCGAGCAGCCATGCGAACCTGGAAGATCCCGGAACTCGACGTCGAGCCGCGCCAGCCGGAGGTGCTCGACTCCGAGGCCGAGGGGCGGGCGATCGTGATCGAGCTTCCGGCCGGCGAGCAGCTCTCCGAGCACCAGGTGCACGAGCGCGCCTGGCTGGTGGTCGTGTCCGGGTGCGATCGAGGTCGACGGCGCCGAGCAGGTCAGCGGCGGCGCCGGCCTGCTCTGGCCGAGTTCGATCCCAACGAACGCCACGAGGTCCGCGCCACCGAGGACGCCCGCCTGCTGCTTCTCCTCTCGCCCTGGCCCGGACAGGGACACCCCAGCAGGCGCTAGCCCCTCGTCTACCAGCGAGGCCAGGTCCGCCTCGAAGTCGGGGTAGCTCGACCGCCGCCGCGTCCATGCCGGCACCTCGACCCCCTCGCGCGAGGCGAGGCCCGCGACGGCGCCGAGCATCGCGAGGCGGTGATCGCCGCGCGAATCGAGCGTCCCGCCGCGAAGGCCGCCCGCGCCGTCGACGACGAAGCCGTCGTCGGTCGCCTCGATCTCGGCGCCGACGTCGCCGCAGCCCGTCGACCACGCTCGCGATCCGATCCGACTCCTTGTGCCGGAGCTCCCCGGCGCCGGACACGATCGTCGTGCCGTCGGCGAAGCAGCCGAGCAGGGCGACCAGGGGCAGCTCGTCGATCGCGATCGGCCACCTCGTCGGGGTGGACGCGGGTCGCGATGAGCGTGCTGTGGCGGGCGACGATCGCCCCGCGCGGCTCGCCGCCATTCAGTCGGGTCCTCCTCGACCTCGATCGCGGCGCCCATGCGGTTCAGGATGCCCAGCAGCCCCACTCGGGTCGGATTCAGCCCGACCCCCTCGAGGCGCACCGCGCTGCCGGGCACGATCGTCGCGGCGACGAGCGTGGAAGGCCGCCGAGGAGAAGTCGCCGGGCACGTCGAATCCGGCCCGGTTCCAGGCGTTCGACCGGGCCGGATCGTGATCCTGCGGGTCGCGGGCCGCCACCGGCGACCGGGCGTGGTCCGCAGGCCCACCGACTCGACCCGTCGCTCCGGCCGCCCGCAGCATCCGCTCGGTGTGGTCCCGGGTCGTCGCCGGCTCGGTCACGCGAGGTCTCGCCCTCGGCGAGGAGCCCGGCGAGCAGCACGCACGACTTCACCTGGGCGCTTGCCACGGGCAGCCGGTAGTCGATCCCGTGCAGGTCGGCGCCGCTCGACGCGCAGCGGCGGCAGGCGCCCGTCCCGGCAGTCGACCTCGGCCCCCATCAGCCTCAGCGGCTCGGCGACCCGGTCCACCGGCCGACGGCGGATCGACTCGTCGCCGTCGAGCGTCCACGATCCGCGCCCTGCCCGGCGAGCCACCCGGGAAGCATGCGAAGCAGCGTCCCGGCGTTGGCGACGTCGATCTCGCGCCGCGACGCTCGGCGCCTCGAAGGCCCGACGCCCTCGATCCGAATCCGCAGGCCCCTTCGGCCGACCTCCGTCGACCTCGGCACCCGAGCGTCCGCACCGCGCTCCAGGGTCGCCCTCGTGTCGGCGGCGTCGAGGTAGCCGTCGACCTCGGTCTCCCCCTCCCCCATCGCGCGCGATCAGCGCGGCGCGGTGGCTGATCGACTTGTCCGGCGGGAGGCCTGCAGGGTGCCCGACAGGGGGCCCGAGGGGTCGAAGCGGGTCACTCGGAGACCGAGACGGAGTAGCCGAGGCCCGCGCACGATCTCGGCCGGCCCGCTCCGCCTCCGTCGTCGCCGGCCACCCACAGCGTGACGGCGCCGGTGCGCATGTCGGGTGCCGGGTAGAGCGCCATGTCCTCGATGTTGACCCGGGCGCGGCCCAGCGCCAGCGCGATCTCGGCCACGGTGCCCGGCCGGTTCTCGACCGAGACCCTGAGCTCGCGCAGCTCGCCGCCCGCGAGCTCGGCCTCGAACAGGCGTCGGCGGTCCTCGCGGGCCGCGCGTGTGCCAGGCCGCCACCCCGTCGGTGTCCCCGGAGCGGATCAGCTCGGCGGCCTCCCGCAGACGCTCGGAGACGGCGTCGACCTCGCGGGCGACCGCCTCGCGGTTGGTGGCGAAGATGTCGCCCCAGATGGCCGGGTTCGCCCCGGCGACTCGGGTCGTGTCGCGAAAGCTCGGGCCGACCTCGGGAAGCCGCTCGGACTCCTCGGCCTCGGCGGCCGCCGCCTCCCGAACGAGCACGTTGGCGATCACGTGGGGAACGTGGCTGACCGTCGCCATCAGCCGGTCGTGGGTCTCGGCGTCGATGGCCTGGGGCCGGGCGCCGAGGTCGGCGATCGCGCGCTGCAGGCGGTCGTAGAGGACGCCGCTCGAGCGCTCGGTCGGGCGTCAGGTACCAGCGCGCGCCCTCGAACAGGTCGGCGCGGGCGTTCTCGACCCCGGCGGTCTCGGCGCCGGCCAGCGGGTGCCCGCCGATGAACCGCTCTCCGGCTCGCCGGACAGCCCGGCCGAGCAGGGCCTCCTTGGTCGAGCCGACGTCGGTGACGACGGCGTCCTCCGCCGCTCGCCTCGAGCGCCTCGGCCACCAGCCCGGCGAGGGCGCCGATCGGGCGCCGCGCAGAAGACGATCTCGGCCCCGTCGACCGCCTCGGCGACCGAGGCGGCGGCGCGGTCGAGGGCGCCCAGCTCGAGCGCCGCGTTCGGCGTTTCGCGGGTCGGAATCGAAGCCCGCGACCTCGGCGTCGAGCCGTTGCCTCGCCGCGAGCCCGATCGAGCCGCCGATCAGGCCGACGCCGATGACAGCGAGCCTCATCCCCGGCGGCGAGCCTCCACCGCACCGGCGAGCCGGTCGAGGATCACCGCCGTTCGCTCCCAGTCGAGGCAGGCGTCGGTGATCGACTGGCCGTAGGTGAGCGGGTGGCCGGAGTCGAGGTCCTGGCGGCCGGCGACGATGAACGACTCGAGCATGACCCCGACGATCGCGCCGGTTGCCGGCCGAAACCTGCGCGGCGATCTCGTCCGCCGCCGTCACCTGGCGGTCAGGGTCCTTGCCGCTGTTGCCGTGCGAGGCGTCGATCACCAGCCGCTCGCGCAGGCCCGCCGCGCGAAGCAGCTCGACCGCCCTCGAGACGTCGGCGGCGCCGTAGTTCGGCCCGTCGTCGCCGCCGCGCAGGATCACGTGGCCGTCGGGGTTTCCCGTCGTGTGGAGGATCGCCGGAGCCCCGGCGTCGTCGATGCCCGCGAACGCGTGCTGGGCGCCCGCGGCTCGGACGGCGTCGACCGCGACCCGCACGTTGCCGTCGGTTCGGTTCTTGAACCCAATCGGCATCGAGAGTCCGGAGCCGAGCTGGCGGTGCGTCTGGCTCTCGCTCGTCCGCGCGCCGATCGCCCCCCATGCGACGGTGTCGGCGATGTACTGCGGGGTGATCGGATCGAGGAACTCGCAGCCGATCAATAGGCCGACGTCGAGGACGTCGAGCAGGAGCTCGCGGGCGATCCGCAGGCCGGCAGTTGACGTCGCCGGAGCCGTCGAGGTGAGGGTCGTTGATGAGCCCCTTCCAGCCGACGGTCGTGCGCGGCTTCTCGAAGTACACCCGCATCGCGACCAGCAGGTGCGTCGCCGAGGTCCGGCCGCGACGGCGGCGAGTCGACTGAGCGTAGTCGAGCGCCGCCTCGGGGTCGTGGACGCTGCACGGGCCGGCGACGACCAGCAGGCGGTCGTCGTCGCGGTCGAGCACCGCGGCGACCTCCTCGCGACCGCGGACCACCGCGGCGGCGCGCTCGTCGCCGAGCGGAAGCTCGTCGAGGAGGGTCGCCGGCGGGACGAGCTCGACGACCCGCTCGATGCGGCGATCGCGGACCAAGTCCCTCGTGCGCTGGCTCTCCATACCGGCGATCATCGCGGGTTCTCCCGTTCTTGCGTCACGACTGTCATCGTCCTGGTTCCTCTCGTTCAAGCGTTGGCGTACGGGCGCAGGTACGGCGTCCGGCGGAGCTCTCCTGCGAGGTGGGCCGAGTGCGGCCGAGCCGGACGCCTAGCTAAATCGCCAGTAGGAATAGAACCGGGCACGCGGGCGCAGCCCCTGAGGGGCGGTCGTGAGGGCCGGCATGCTCGACGCGGTTCATCGCCACAGTTTGTAGCACGCGCAGGCGATTCGCGCAAATCGCGGCGCCCTCTGGGAGGAGCCGCCCGAGGCGGCTTCAGGCGGTCGAGAGCGTCGCCGAGCGCGGCCAGGAAGCGCTCGTTCTCGGCGCGGGTGCCGTAGGTGACGCGGATGTGGCCCGGGTCGCCGAGGCCCTCTCCGCCTCGCACGACGACGCCGCGCTCGCCGAGCCCGGGATCACCGGCGCGTTCGTCGCGCTCGCCGAGCGGCACCCAGGAGAAGTTGGCCTGCGACGGAGGCGGATCGAGGCCGAGCTCGCGAAGTCCCTCCTCGACGAACACCCGCTCGACGATCGTGCGCTCGACCCGCTCGGCGACGTCGTCGGCGTGCATGATCGCCTCGGCGGCGGCGACCTGGGCCAGCTCGTTGACGCTGAACGGCTGGCGGACCGCGTCGAGCGCCGCCCGAAGCCGGGCCGAGCAGAGCGCGTAGCCGCACCGAAGGCCCGGCCAGGCCGTGCACCTTGCTGAACGTCCGCAGGACGATCAGGTTCCGGAACTCAGCCAGCAGGTCGACGGTGGCGTCCGGGTCGTCGTCCGTCTGGAACTCGACGTAGGCCTCGTCGAGGGCGATCGTGACGTGGTCGGGGAGCCGTTCGCAGAACTCCCTCATCCGCTTCGGCGGGAAGGTGGGTGCCGGTCGGGTTGTTGGGATTGCAGACGCAGATCGAGCTGGGTCGCGGCGGTGACCTCGGCGAGCATCGCGTCGAGGTCGTGGACGTAGCCGTCGGCGAGCGGCACGCGGATCTCGCGGGCACCCGAGAGCGCCGCCAGGTGCGGATAGATCGAGAACGACGGCCAGGCGAAGAGCAGCTCGTCGCCGGGCTCGCACAGCGCCTCAGCGGCGGCGAGCAGGATCTCGCAGGAGCCGTTGCCGACCGCAACCCGGGCCGGGTCGATCTCGAAGCGCTCGGCGATCCGGCCGCGCAAGCCTGGCGCGTGCTGGTCCGGATAGCGGTTGAGCCCGGCGCTCGCCTGGCCGATCGCCTCGACGACCGCCGGATGCGGGCCCCAGGGGGACTCGTTCGAGGCGAGCTTGATCACGTCGTCGGCGCCGAACGCCTCGCGGGCGGCGTCCTCGTGCATCCCCGCCTCGTAGTGGGGCATGCGCTCGAGCTTCTGCGCGAAGGTCACGGTCATGGTGCCTATGTGCTGGCCCGAGGCCGGCGGCGCGCTCCGCGCCTACTGAGCGGAGTGGAGATCCGCCCGCAGGTCCTGCGCCTCGCCCAGGTAGGCGTGCCGCGGGACGTGGTCGGCTGGCGCGTAGTAGTGGACGAGGACGCGGATCACGCTGCGCATCGCGCCGGGCACGTCGAGCTCGCGGGTGCAGAGCAGGGGCACCGCGTCGAGGCCGAGCCGGCGGGCGGCGACCGCGGGGAACTCGGCGTTCAGGTCGTCGGTGGCAGTGAACAGGCAGCTCACGATCCGTCCGCGGCCGAGCTCGTTGCGCGACATCAGCTCGCGCATCAGCGTCCTCGGTGGCGCCGACGATCGCGTCGGCGTCGTTGCTGTCGACCTTGACGGCGCCGCGCACGGCCCACAGTCGCTGCTCATCGCTCATCGGCGCGCGCATCTTTCCAGAGCCGCTTCACCTCCGGCGGACGCAGCCGTCGCGCGCCTGCCCTCAGGCAGGTTGCCGAGCTCGAGCGGCCGAACCGGATGCGCGTCAGAGCCACGACCTGGTTGCCGACCGCCTCGACCATCCGCCGCACCTGCCGGTTGCGCCCCTCGCGAGCGTCAACTCGAGCACCCGGGGCGAGACGGTGCGGACCCGGGCGGGCGCCGTCGGCCCGTCGTCGAGCTCGACGCCGCTTCGCAGCCGGCGAAGCTCGGACTGCGCTCGCGGGACGGCGCAGCCTGACCCGGTAGCGTGCGCTCGACCCCGTAGCGCGGGTGGGTGAGGCGGTTCGCGAGCTCGCCGTCGTTGGTGAGCAGGATCAGGCCGGTGGAGTCCGCGTCGAGGCGCCCGACCGGGTAGAGGCGCCGGTGCGAGTCGACCAGCTCGACCACGGCCGGGCGCCGCCGGGCTCGCGCGCCGTGGAGACCACCCCCGCCGGCTTGTTGACGATCCAGACCTCGCGCGGCTCTGGGACCACCGGGCGGCCGTCGACCTCGACTCCGCTCGACTCGTCGACGTCGCGGGCCGGGTCGAGTGACGGTCTCGCCCCCGACCCGAACCCGTCCGCTGCGGCGATCAGCTCCTCGGCGCGGCGCCGCGACGCGACCCCGCAGTGGGCGAGGTACTTGACGAGGCGCATGCCGCTCAGCCGGATCGCGGTCAGGTGGCCCGCTGCTCGCCGGCCGCAGCAGGCGCTGGCGGAGCTCGCGCTCGTCCTCCGGCGAGGGATCGAACCGTGAGGGTCCGGCAGCTGATCCAGCCCGGAGAGGCCGAAGAGCTTCTCGAACAGCGGCGTCGTGCGGTAGACGACGGCTCCGAAGCGGGAGCGTCCGGACTCCTCGATCAGCCCGCGCTCGGTCAGCGTCGCCACGGCGGACTCGGAGGAGACGCCACGGATGCGCGCGATCTCCGGGCGCGAGACCGGCTGCAGGTAGGCGACGATCGCGAGCGTCTCGGCCTGGGCCTGGGTGAGCGGCGGCGTGCGCGGCTTCGAGAGCAGGCGGCGCGCGGCGTCCTCGGCGACGGGGTCGGCGGCGAGCGTGTGGCCGCCCGCGACGCGGCGCAGGACGACGCCCGCGATCGCCGTCGGCGCAGGAGTGCCCTCGAGCGCGTCGAGCGCCCGGTCGACCTCGGCCTCGCTCGACCTCGCAGGCCACGGCGAGCTCCGCGGTGGACACCGGCTCCGGCGACAGGAACAGCAGCGCCTCGACGATGCGTTGAAGGTCAGTCGTCATGGGCCGATACTTCGATCGGTCCGAACAGCTCCGGCTGCTCCCAGCTCGCCTCCCCGCGCTTGTGCATCTCGAGCAGGGCGAACAGGGTCACGGCCTGGGTGAGCCGGTCCTCGTCGCGCGAACACCTCGTCGAAGTCGAAGCTCCCACGCCGCGCAGAGCAGCGCTCGCAGGATGGCGAGTCGGCGCTCGAGCGAGACGGTCGGCCGGATGTGGCTCGTGTCCGGCTCGGGCGGCACGCGCAGAAGGGCGCCGAGCGCCGCCGCCGAGCGTCGCGGCTCGTACACCTGGGTGGCGGCGTCGAGCGAGGCGCGGCGAAGCTCCGGCGGCAGCGGCGCGGACGCGGTACAGGTAGCGCCGCCCGTCGGCGAACAGGCCCGGACCAGATGCGCCGCGGCGTCGCGGTAGCGCCGGTACTCGAGCATCCGCGCCAGGAGCTCGTCGGCCGCCTCCTCGGGCCGAGCTCCGGCTGATCATCCTCGGCCGCAGGCAAGCAGCAGCCGCGACTTCAGCTCGAGCAGCGACGCGATCAGGACCAGGAACTCGGTCGCGGCGTCGAGGTCGAGCTCGCCGGCGCCCTCGAGGTGCTCGAGGTAGGCGACCACGACCTCGCCCAGCGACACCTCCGCGAGGCTCACCTCCTCGCGGAGCACCACCGCCATCAGCAGGTCGAACGGCCCGGCGAACACGTCGAGGTCGAGGTCGAGCTCGGCTGCCCTCATGTCGGAGAGCCTAGAAGGTGCGCCGGACCGCCAGTCGACGGCCCGCCTAGCGGCGGCCCGAGGCCCATCGCGCCGCGGACGTCGGCCAGCGGTCTCGGCGGCGATCGTCCGGGCCTTCTCGGCCCCGGCGGCCAGGATCGCCTCGATCGCGGCCTCGTCGGGGCGCAGCTCCGCGTAGCGCTCGCGCACCGGGGCCAGGTAGTCGACGACCGCCTCGGCGACCGCGCCCTTGAAGTCGCCGTAGCCGCGACCGTCGAACTCGCTCTCGATCTCGTCGGGCGCGACGCCGCGGACCACCGAGAGGACCTCGATCAGGTTCGCGATCCCGGCCTTGTCCGGTGCCGCGGCGCACCTCCGTGCCGGAGTCGGTGACGGCGCTGCGGACCTTCTTTCGCACCGACGTCGGCCGGGTCGAGGATGTAGACGGTCCCCTGCTCGGAGCCGTAGGTGGTCGACATCCGGGTCTCGGGATCCTGGAGGTTCATGATCCGCGCGCCGACCTCCGGGTAGCGCCCTCCGGGACCACGAGGTGGTCCCCGAACCGGGCGTTGAAGCGCTCCGCGATGTCGCGCATCAGCTCGATGTGCTGGCGCTGGTCGTCGCCGACCGGAACCTCGGTGGCCCGGTAGGCGAGCACGTCGGCGGCCTGCAGGACCGGGTAGAAGAAGAGGCCCGCCGAGACCAGCTCACGCTGCTGCTCGGCCTTCTCCTTGAACTGGTGCATGCGGTTGAGGTCGCCCCAGGCGGTCACCGCCGCCGAGCAGCCAGCAGAGCTCGGTGTGCTCGCGGACATCGGACTGGCGAAACAGGATGCAGCGCTCCGGGTCGAGTCCGGCGGCGATCAGGATCGCCGTCGTGTCGTAGAGCCGCTCGCGGAGCTCGGCCGGGTCCTGCGGCACGGTGATCGCGTGCAGGTCGACGATGCAGTAGATCGCCTCACCGCGATCCTGGCCCTCCACGTACTGGCGAATCGCCCCGATGTAGTTGCCGAGGTGCTTTCGGCCGGTCGGCTGGATGCCGCTGAAGATTCGTGCCTCACGCGCCATGGTTTGCCCGATTCTTATCGATGCCGCGCCTCAGGGCTCAGGCTGGTCGCGAAGCTGGTGCGCCGAGGTGAAGAAGTTCCGGTAGGCGAGACGTGACCGCGAATCAGGCCTGCGAGCGCGACGCTGCCGAGCAACGTCCAGAGCAGGATCAGCTGGAGGCGAACGGCGTCGGTGGGGCTCGGCGCCCGCGAGCAGCATGCCGACCATCGTGCCCGGGAAGAAGATCAGGCCGGTCGTCTTGGTGGAGTCGACCAGGGTGATCATTCCCGAGCGCAGGCTGCGACGGACGATCGGCGCCGCCGCCTGTGTGGAGGTCGCGCCGAGAGCCAGCGTCGCCTCGAGCTCCCGGGCGCGGGCGGTCACCTCGTCGCCGAGCCGGTTGAGGGCCACGGCGGCGGCGGTCATCGAGTTTCCGATCACCATGCCCCCCACCGGGACGAGGTAGCGAGGCTGCGGCTTGAAGACGCCCAGAGCTACGACCAGCCCCAGGGTGCCGGCGGCGGCGAGCGCCAGGGCTCCGAGCAGCGGCCAGAAGGCGTCGGGCACCCGCTTGGCTCGGGATCGGGCCTGAAGGGCGCCGAACACCACCATCACGGCGAGCAGCGCGACCACGAACCAGAGGCTGTCCTGCTCGAAGATGAACTTGATCACGTAGCCGATCGCGGTCAGCTGGATCGCCGAGCGCACGACGGCGATCCCGATGTCCCGCTCGAGGTCGGCGCGCCGCCAGAACGAGACGGCGATCGCGATCGCGACCAGCGCGAGCGTGGCCGCGACGTCGCCGACGCTGACCTGGATCGAGGAGCTGGTCACGGGCGATGGGGTTTGGTCGACGGTGTCACAAGACCTCAGACAGCGAGGTGCTCGGTGACCCGGCCTTCGGCCACCAGCCGCCCCTCGTCGAGCCGCACCACCCAGTCGGCCATCCTGCGGGCCTGATCGAGGTCGTGGGTGACGAGCACCGTGGAGACCCTGACCCGGTCGCGGAGGTGCAGAAGCGTGCCTCGACGGCGTCGCGAGCGTCCGCGTCGAGCGCCGAGGTGGGCTCGTCAAGCAGCAGCACCCGCGGCTCCAGCGCCAGAGCCCGCGCGAGCATCACGCGCTGCTGCTCGCCGACCGAGAGCTTCTCGGCGGGGCGCGCGGCGAACGATCGATCGAGGCCGGCGAGATCGAGCAGACCGCGCGACGTCCGGATCCCGCCCTGCCAGGTCGCGCGGCGAAGCGGATGTTGTCCTCCACGGTCCCCTCGAGCAGCGCCGGAAGCTGCGGCACCAGGCAGACCTCCCGCCGCAGCTCGAGCGGGTCGCGCTCACGCACGTCGGAGCCCTCGTAGCGCACCGCTCCCGAGTCGGGATCGGCAAGCCGGTTGAGCAGCCGAAGGAGCGTCGACTTGCCGCTCCCCGAGGGCCCGGCGACGCAGCTCGCGCCCTTCGGCAGCGACGCGCTCAGGTCTTGCAGCACGACCTTGCCGTCGCGCGACATGCGTCACCCGCTCGAGCTCGAAGAGCATCAGCTGATTATCACGCCGCTCCGCGAAGCGCCACCTCACGGACGTCACCGATGAGTCTGCCCGCTCCCGGCGGTCTCAAGCTCGAGGCAAACGGCCAGGCGCAAGATTCGTGGCGCGGGGACGCGGGTACCCAGGAACTAGCGCTAACTTGAGAAACTGAGGGTCGATGGCACGAGCGATTTGGACAGGATCGATCAGCTTCGGGCTGCTGAACGTGCCCGTGAGGCTGTACAGCGCGGTGTCGCGGAAGTCGGTCAGCTTCCGCGAGCTGCGGGCGAGCGACAGCTCGCGCATCCGCCACAGGCGGGTCGCCGAGGCGGACGGCGAGGAGGTCCCCTACGAGGAGATCGTCAAGGGGTATGAGGTCGACGCCCGAGCAGTACGTGGTGCTGACCCGGGACGAGCTCGAGGAGCTCGACCCCCAGAAGACCAAGGCGATCGAGATCCAGGACTTCGTCGACCTCGACGAGATCGACCCGATCTACTTCGACCACCCGTACTACCTCGGTCCCGACAAGGGCGCCGAGAAGGCCTATGCGCTGCTCGTCAAGGCGATGGCGGACTCGAACAAGGTCGCGATCGCCCGCTTCGTGCTGCGAAACCGCGAGAACCTCGCCGCGATCCGGCCGATGGGCAAGGTCCTGACGATGGCGACGATGCGATTCGCCGACGAGGTCGTCTCGCCTGACGAGCTGGACGACGTGATCCCCGAGAACGGCAAGAAGATCGAGAAGCGCGAGGTCGAGATGGCCAAGCAGCTGATCGAGTCGCTGAGCGGCGAGTTCGACCCCGACAAGTACCGCGACGAGTACCGCGAAGAGCTTCTGGCGCTGATCGAGCGAAAGGCCCGAGGCGAGGAGATCGTCGAGGCGGTCTCCGAGGAGCCGAAGCCCACCAAGGCCCCCGACCTCATGGCCGCGCTCGAGGAGAGCCTCGCCGCGGTCAAGGGCGAGCCGCTCGCCGCAGGCTCGAAGCGCGACGGCGCCGCCAAGGGGGACGCCGACAAGAAGCGCGCCTCGCGGGCCAAGCCCCGATCGGTGTCGAAGTCGAAATCGAAGCCCAAGTCCGGATCGCGGACCAAGAGCTCCCAGGGCAAGTCGAGATCGCGAAGCAGGGCCAAAGCCGCGAAGTAGACGTAGACGGGCACCGGCGTCGCGCTGACGAACCTCGACAAGGTGCTGTGGCCCGACAGCTGGGTTCACCAAGGGCCAGGTGATCGACTACTACGCCCGGATCGCCGACGCGATCCTGCCCCACCTGCGCGACCGGCCCCTGACCCTGAAGCGCTACCCGAATGGCGTCGAGGCAGGATCGTTCTATGAGAAGCGCTGCCCCGGCCACCGGCCCGACTGGGTCGAGACGGCGGCGGTCTGGAGCGGGCGCAACGAGGGTGACATCGACTACTGCGTCTGCAACGAGAAGGCGACCCTGATCTGGATGGCTCAGCTCGCCGCCCTCGAGCTGCATCCATCGCTCTCGCTCGACGCCCGAGATCGAGCGACCGACCGTGCTCGCCTTCGACCTCGACCCGGGCGCGCCCGCGGACATCCTCGACTGCTGCCGGGTCGCGCTGCGCTTGCGCGAGCTGTTCGCCGGCCTCGACCTCGAATGCTTCCCGAAGACGTCTGGCTCGAAGGGCCTCCAGGTCTACGTGCCGCTGAACTCCGAGATCACCTACGAGCACACGAAGCCGTTCGCGCACGCGGTGGCCCAGGCGCTCGAGCGCGCGGAGCCCGACCGGGTCGTCTCGCGGATGGCCCGCAAGCTCCGCAAGGGCAAGGTGTTCGTCGACTGGAGCCAGAACGACCAGCACAAGACCACGGTCGCGGTCTACTCGCTGCGGGCGAGAGAGCGCCCGACCGTCTCGACGCCCGTGGAGTGGGAGGAGGTCGAGCGGGCGCTGGAGCGCGCCGATCCAGACCGGCTCGCCTTCGAGGCCGACGAGGTCCTCGAGCGGGTTTCCGAGCACGGTGACCTGTTCGCGCCGGTGCTCGAGTTGACTCAGAAGCTGCCGGCGGAGCTGCTCGGCGACTAGAGGGCCTGGCGGACCACGGGCCGCCGGCTGGCCGCGGCCTCGTCGAGGCGGCGCACCGGGGTCGTGTAGGGCGCCTCGCGCAGGATCTCGGGGTCGCGCTCGGCCTCGTCGAGGATCTCCTCGATCGCGTCGGCCAGCGCGTCGAGACCCTCTCTCGTCTCGGTCTCGGTCGGCTCGAACATCAGCGCCTCGTCGACCAGGAGCGGGAAGTAGATCGTCGGCGGGTGGAAGCCGAAGTCGAGCAGGCGCTTGGCGACGTCGAGCGTCTTTACGCCGAGGTCGCGCCTGGCCGGCGCCCCGGAGAGGACGAACTCGTGCATGCAGCGCCGCTCGAAGGCGACCGGCAGGTACCGTGCCGCTCCGCCCCGCGGCCAGCCGGGCGAGCAGGTAGTTGGCGTTCAGGACCGCCGTCTCGGACGCCTCGGCGAGCCCGTCGCCCCCGAGGCTCCGGATGTAGGCGTAGGCGCGGACGAAGACGCCGAAGTTGCCCGCGAAGCCGCGCAGACGGCCGATCGACTTGGGCCGGTCGTGCTCGAGCTCGAAGCTCGGGGCCGCGCCGTCGGAGCCCTCGCTTCGAACCAGGCGCGGGACCGGCAGGTACGGCTCGATGCGATCGGAGACGGCGATCGGCCCGGCCCCCGGCCCGCCGCCTCCGTGTGGCTGGGAGAACGACTTGTGGAGGTTCACGTGGACGATGTCGAACCCCATGTCGCCCGGCCGAGTGTGACCCATGATCGCGTTCAGGTTGGCCCCGTCGTAGTAGAGGGTCCCGCCGGCGTCGCGCACCTCCCGCGTGATCTCGGTGATCCGCTCGTCGAACAGCCCGAGCGTGTTCGGGTTGGTGAGCATCAGGCAGGCGACCCGGTCGTCGACCTTCGATCGAAGGTCGTCGAGGTCCACTCCCCCGCGCCCGTCGGTGGCCACCTTGACGACCTCGTAGCCGGCCATCGTCACCGAGGCGGGGTTGGTCCCGTGTGCGGTGTCGGGGGTCAGGACCCGCGTCCGCTCCTCCCCGTGGTCCTCGTGGAAGGCGCGGGTGAGAAGCAGACCGGCGAGCTCGCCATGGGAGCCGGCCGAGGGCTGGAGGCTGACGTGGTCGAGGCCGCAGATCTCGGCCAGGGCGCGCTCCAGGCGCCACATCAGCTCCAGGGCCCCTTGGGCCCGCTTGGGATCCTGGGCCGGGTGAAGGCGGGCGTGCCCGGGGAGCGCCGCGACCCGCTCGTTGAGCCGGGGGTTGTGCTTCATCGTGCACGAGCCGAGCGGGTACGGCCCCGTGTCGAGGTCGAAGTTGCGCCGCGAGAGGCGGTTGTAGTGGCGGACGATCTCAGGCTCCGAGACCTCTGGCAGCTCGGGCGGATCGCGGCGCAGCAAGTGGGCCGGGATCAGCTCGTCGAGCGGGCGCTCGGGCACGTCGCAGGGCGGCAACGTCCCGGCGCGGCGCCCCGCGACCGAGCGCTCGAAGATCGTGGTCGCGGACTCCCTCTGCTGCGGGGTGGGCGTGTCGGCGCTCGTCGGTGGCGGGGCGGTCGGCGGCGCGCTCATGACGCGACCTCGTGGGAGCCGCTGTGCGCCATGGCGGTGTCGCGGCCAGCCGCCACGGCTCGCCCCAGGACCTCGGCCAGACGGTCGATGTCCTGCTTGGAGCGCCGTTCGGTGATCGCCACCAAGAGGCCGTCCTCGTACTCTGGGTAGTCGCTCCCGAGTCGATACCCGGCCGCGATCCCTTCCGCGGCGCAGCCGCTCGAGGACCCCGGCGACCGGCGCGTCGAGCCGGACGGCGAACTCGCGCACCACGGGCGCGTAGTGGAGGAGCTCGACGCCGTCGAGCTCGGCAAGCCGCTCGCGCGCGTAGGCGGTCCGTCTGCACAGGAGCTCGCCGAGCTCGACGAGCCCCCGCTTGCCGAGCCAGGCCAGGTAGACCATTCCTCCGAGGGCGTTCAGCGCCTGCGAGGTGCAGATGTTGTGGGTCGCCTTCTCGCGGCGGATGTGCTGCTCGCGGGTCTGGAGCGCGAGCACGAACCCGCGCCGGCCGTCGGCGTCCACCGTCTCGCCCGCGATCCTTCCCGGCATCCGCCGAAGGTGCTCGGTCGCGGCGCAGAAGAACCCGAACGACGGGCCGCCGAAGTCGAGCCGTCCCCCGAGCGGCTGGCCCTCGCCGATCGCCACGTCGACCCCGCACTCGCCCGGCGCGCGCAGGACTCCGAGCGTCGGCGCGTCGACCGATGCGATGGTCAGCGCCCCGGCCTCCTTGGCGGCCGAGGCGAGCAGCTCGAGGTCCTCGACAGCGCCGAGGAAGCTCGGGTTCTGGACCACGACGGCGGCCGTGTCGGGGTCGAGCGCGGACCTGAGATCCGCGGCGTCGGTCGTCCCGTCGTCCAAGCCCACCTCGACGACCTCGGCCGCGAACCCGCGCGCATAGGTTCGAAGCGCCTCGCGGCTGTGGGGGTGGACGCCGCGCGAGACGACGAGACGGCGGCGCCCGGTGGCTCCGAGCGCCAGGTAGGCGGCCGAGGCGACCGACGACGGCCCCTCGTACAACGACGCGTTGGCGACCGGCAGCGCGCAGAGCTCGGAGATCGCCGTCTGGAACTCGAACATCACCTGGAGCCCGCCCTGCGAGACCTCGGGCTGGTACGGCGTGTAGGGGGTCAGGAACTCCGAGCGCTGGGTGATCGCGTCGATGATCGCGGGTGAGTAGTGGTCGTACATCCCGGCTCCGAGGAAGCACAGCTCGGCGTCCGCGTCGGCGTTTCGCTCCGCGAGCGAGGCCAGGTGGTCGAAGCACTCGGTCTCCGAGAGGCCGTCGGGAAGGTCGAGCGGTCCCTCGCGCCGAAGCTCGGCCGGGATGTCGGCGAAGAGCTCGTCGACCGACTCGACGCCGATCGCATCGAGCATCGCCTCGCGGTCGGCATCTGTTGCGGACGTGTAGCGGGTCACGGTGTCGCTCCTGCCGGCTGGTGGGACCGGCCACAGATGCTAGTCGGCGGACCCGGCAGTCGGCAGGCTCAGTCGCTCAGCAGCCTGCGGTACGCCTCGGCGTCCAGCAGCCCGTCGACCTCGGAGGGGTCGGACAGCTTGACCTTGACCAGCCACCCCTCGCCGTAGGGGTCCTCGTTGATCAGCTCGGGGCGATCGCCGATCGCCTCGTTGACCGATGTGATCTCGCCCGAGAGCGGCGCGTACACGTCGGAGACGGCCTTCACCGACTCCACCTCCGCATAGGCCTCGTTGGCCGCCACCCGCGAGCCGACCGCGGGCGGCTCGTAGAACACGACCTCGCCCAGCGCGTCCTGGGCGTACCAGGTGATCCCGAAGGTGGCCTCATCGCCCGTCGATCAGCGCCCAGTCGTGCTCGGGGTGGTACCGCAGGCCGTCCGGATAGGTCTCATCCGCCAACGCCGCTCTCCTTTCGCTCGTAGAGGGGCTTCGACTCTATGCGGGCGGGACGCCTTCTGCCGCGAACGTCGATCTCGACCTCGGTTCCGGGCTCGGCGAGTCCGCGGGCGACGTAGCCCATCCCGATCCCGATCTCGAGCGAGGGCGAGAGCGTCCCGCTGGTGACCACGCCCACCTCCTTGCGACCTTCCACGATCGCGTTGCCCTGGCGCGGGATCCCGGGACCGGTGAGCACGAACGGCGCCAGGCGCTGCTCGGTACCGCGCTCGCGAGCTTCCCTGACCGCGTCGGACCCGATGAACCTCGTCTCCTCGCGACAGCACCAGCCGAGGCCCGCCTCGATCGGGTTTCGGCGCTCGTCCATGTCGTTGCCGTAGAGGTGGAAGCAGACCTCCATTCGAAGCGTGTCGCGGGCAGCGAGCCCGGCCGGCTCGGCGCCGGCCGCGGTCAGCGACCTCCCAGACGCCCGGGGCACGATCGGGCGCCACCAGCAGCTCGACGCCGTCCTCGCCCGTGTAGCCGGTCCCGCAGACGAGCGCCTCGGCGCCGGCGACCGTGAGCGTCGCGGCGCGCATCCGAGGGGGCAGCTCGTCCTCGGCGAGCTCGGAGACGATCGAGCGCGCCTCGGGCCCCTGGACGGCGAGCATCGCGTAGTCGTCGATCGCGTCGACCACCTCGACGTCGAGCTCGGCCGCGTGCTCGGCGAACCAATCACGGTCGCGCTCGTGGTTGGCGGCGTTGGTGACAGTCAGATAGCGGTCGTCGGAGATCCGGTAGGTGAACAGGTCGTCGAGGATCCCGCCGTCGGGGCGACAGAGGACCGAGTACTGGGCCCCACCCACCCCCAGCTGCTCCAGATCGTTGGAGAGCAGGCGCTGAAGAAGCGCGCCGGCGTCCGGCCCTGAGGTCTCGACCTGCCCCATGTGGGAGACGTCGAAGACGCCGCATCCCGACCGCACGGCGAGGTGCTCGGTGCGGACGCCCTCGTACTGGACCGGCATCTCGAAGCCCGCGAACGGGACGAGCTTCGCGCCCGCGGCGCGGTGGGCCTCGTACAGGGGGGTGCGCTTCAGGGCGGCGGTGGCCACCCCAGGCAGGCTAGTGGCCTAGTTGCCCTTCAGGAACGACGGGACGTCGATCTCGTCGTCGGAGACCTGGAGCTCGCGGCGCTCGCGATCCTCGAGCCCGCTGACGTTTCGGCGTCGGGCCCGGTCGCGAAGCTGCATCGGCCGGCGCGCCAGGGTCTCGGAGCCCTCGAAGCCGGTGGCGATCACGGTGACCCGGACCTCGTCGGCCATCGACGGGTCGATCACCGTGCCGAAGATGATGTTGGCGCCCTTGTCCGCGGTCGAGACCACGATGTCCGCGGCCTCGTGGACCTCGAACAGGTTGAGGTCCTCGGAACCGGTGAAGTTGAGCAGCATGCCGGTCGCGCCCTCGACCGACTCCTCCATCAGCGGCGAGGAGACGGCCATCTCGGCGGCCTCGGCTGCCCGGTTCTCCCCCGATGCGGACCCGATCCCCATCATCGCCGAGCCGGCCTCCGACATGACCGCGCGGACGTCCGCGAAGTCCAGGTTGATCTGGCCCGGAGTGGTGATCAGGTCGGTGATCCCCTGGACGCCCTGGCGGAGGATGTCGTCGGCCATGCGGAACGCCTCGCTGACCGAGGTCCGCCGCTCGACGACCTGGAGCAGCTTCTCGTTCGGGACGATGATCAGCGTGTCGCACTTGGCGCGGAGCTTGTCGATCCCGTCGAGGGCCTGCTGCATGCGGCGGCTCCCCTCGAACTCGAACGGCTTGGTGATCACGCCGACGGTCAGCGCGCCGATCTCCTCCTTGGCGATCTCGGCGATCACGGGGGCGGCGCCGGTCCCGGTGCCGCCGCCCTCGCCCGCGGTGACGAACACCATGTCGGCGCCCTTCAGCGCCTCCTTGATCTCGTCGCGGGTCTCGGCCGCGGCGCCGGCGCCGATCTCCGGATTCGCCCCGGCGCCCAGGCCCTTGGTGAGCTGGTGGCCGATCGGAAGCTTGATGTCCGCCTCACAGGCCTGCAGCGCCTGCACGTCGGTGTTGACGGCGATGAACTCGACCCCTCTGAGGCCGGCGTCGACCATGCGGCTGACGGCATTCGTGCCTCCGCCGCCCGCGCCGACGACCTTGATCACCGCGAGATACGAGGATTCGACCATGACCTCTCGCCTGTTGTTCTCCCGTTTGCGCGTCCGAGACTAAACTGATGCTTGAGAGTTTCGGATCGCTTTGAGCCTCAAGCCTGAGACGAAGGTAAGGCATTGCGGCTTCCCTGTCAACGTGGACTTCCGGGGTCGGCACGGAATCGTGCAAGCGCAAACCCTCGACTATCACTCAAGAGTTAGGGGAATTCGGCTCGCCTCAAGCTGGAGTGGAGGGTTGGTCGAAAGCCCTCACGGAACCGCCGTCGGCGTGGTCGTCGTGGGTGTCACCGGGGTGGTCGCCGCAGATGGGGTCGACGTCCCCCCCACCGCCGGGCGCTGCGGCACTCGAACGTCGATGTAGGTGAGCGAGGTGACCGAAGGGTCGGCGAGGATCGCCCCGACCCCGGCCCACTTCGCCTCGAGGTCGCTCGCGGTTCCGAACCTGAGCTCGATGCCGCCGTGCATCGTGATCGTGATCCCGAATTCGCTCGACCGCGTGGTCCCGTCGATCAGGGGACGGAGCGGCGCGGGCGCGGCGCCGATCGCCAGAGCCTCGGCCAGCGCCACACCGCTGAGCCGACCCGACGCCGGCAGCGCCGCCACCTCGAGCCTCGGGAGGCTCTTTGCGACCTCGATCCGGGGAAGCACGGAGCCGTCGGTGGCGACCGCGACCTGGCGGTTGCCGTGCAGAGCCACAAGCGCCGGCTGGCGCTCCGTGACGTGGATCGTCAGGCCATGCGGGAAGCTCGGGTCGGCGCTGATCGACTCCACGCTCGCGGAGTTGCGAACCGAGGCGGTCAAGCGGTCGGTCTGCAGGTGGAGGGTGGTCATCTGGCGGGCCGCATGGGTGAGCTCGGCGACGATCTTGGGTTTGTCTGAGCTCGAGACCCCCTCCACCTTGACGTCCTTGACAGCGACCAGCGAGGAGTCCCGAAACCAGCTGAAGTAGGCGATTGCGAGTGCCCCGGCGACGGCCGCCACGACGATCAGCCAGCGAAGCGGCCTTCGGGGCAGCACGGCGGCGAGTTGCGACAGCCGGCGCCGCGCGCGCGAGGCGCGTGAAGGGCGAGAGGCGCGTCCCCGGGGCGAAGCCGTTCGCGGCCTTCGCGTCGTCGGACGCGGGGCGCCACGCGACGCGGGCCGTCCCTGTGAGGCGCGCCCCTTGGCACGCCGCTTCCCCGCGGCCGTCGTGGCGGAGGTGCTCACAGGGAGATGATTCGCGCTCTCGGCGGCCGCCCCTGCCCGCCGGGCTCAGCCCTCGCCGGAGCCGTCGGCCAGATTCCATGCCTCGGGCCACTCGACCTCGCCGAGGATCTGCACCTCAGGCTCCAGCACGACCCCGAAGCGAGCGTGAACGCGGCGACGGGCCTCGGCCATCAGGGCGAGGATGTCGGCGGTGGTGGCGTCGCCGCTGTTCTCGACGAAGTTCGCGTGGACGCCGGACAGGCGGGCCCCACCGATCTGGAGGCCTCGGCATCCGGCGGCCTCGAGCAGCTGACCGGCGGTTCGGCCCTCGGCGTCGGGAGGGTTGCGAAACGTCGAGCCGAAGGTCTTGATCCCGGAGGGCTGCGCTTCGCGCCGCATGCCCCGCATCTCGGCGAGGGTTCGCCGGATGGCCTCGACGTCGCCCTCGGCAAGCCCGAACGAGGCTCGCGATACGACCTCCCCCGGGCGCAGGTTCGACCTGCGGTACTCGAACCCGAGCTCGGCCGGCGCTCGGCGCTCGATCCCGCCGGCATCGCACACGTCTACCCACTCGAGCACACGGCCGAGCTCACCGCCGTACGCGTTCGCGTTCATCCTCACGGCGCCTCCCACGGTGCCCGGGATGTTGATACCGAACTCCAGGCCGGTCAGCCCCCAGCGGGCGGCCTTCGCGGCGGCCGATGGAAGGCGGGCGCCCGCGCCGCACAGGACGCTCATCCCCTGGCGCTCGATCGCGCTCAGCTCGCCGTCCAGCTTGATCACCAGGCCTCGCACCCCCTGGTCGGAGACCAGGAGGTTGGAGCCCGAGCCGACCACGCTCACCTCGACGCTCTCGGCAGCCGCCCACTCGAGCAGGCCGGTGAGCTCGGCCTCGCCGTTGGGACGGGCGAACAGGTCGGCGGGTCCCCCGGCGCGCACGGTGGTCAGTCGGGCCAGCGGGTAGTCCCGCTCCGTGCCCTCGGGGGCTTTCACCGGCCCTCGCCCTCGACCAGCGCGGCGGCCAGGAGGTGGATGTCTCCTGCCCCGATCGTGACCAGGAGATCTCCCTCGCCGAGGCGGTCCGAGAGGGCGCGCTCGGCCCGTTCGACGTCGACGAGCCACCATACGGGTCGCCCGCCCGCGTGGTCCGCCGCCGCGCGGGCGACATCGAGCCCGCTCACCCCAGCGAGTTGCCCGACCGGCTCCTCGCGGGCGGGATAGACGTCGAGCACGGCCACTTCGTCGGCTGCCGCGAGTGCGGCGCCGAAGCGCCGGCCCAGAGCCCTGGTTCGCGAGTAGAGGTGCGGCTGGAAGACGGCGATCAGCCGGCGGGGCGCGAGCTCGCGGAGCGCCGCGAGAGCGGCGGCCACCTCGGTCGGATGGTGCGCGTAGTCGTCGTAGATCGCCGCCCCGCCCCGATGGCCCTTGAGCTCGAGCCGGCGCAGCATGCCCGGAAACGAGGCGAGGCCGGACGCCGCATCCGCCAGATCGAACCCCGCGAGCTCGAGCGCGGCAAGGGCAGCGCGGGCGTTCAGCACGTTGTGGCGACCCGGAACCCCCAGGTCGAGCTCCGGCCCCGGCCGTTCGAGGTCGAAGGCAACCGTTCGCCGCCCACCGGCCAGGGTGGCCGCCTCGCCGTCCGCGGGGAGCGCCAGGCCGGCAGCCGGCTCGCAGAAGCGGCGGAAGGCCTCGAGCAGCTCGGCGCGCGACGCCCAGCGGGAGTGGTGGTCGAGCTCGACGTTGGTGACAACCGCGATCTCCGGGTCGAGCCTCAGGAAGCTTCCGTCGGATTCGTCGGCTTCGGCGACGATCCACTCGCCGTCTCCCCAGCCGGCGTTCGCCACCTCGCCTCCAGGTCCGGAGCCGGGAAGCTCGCCGCCCAGCACGAAGGCGGGATCGGCGCCGATCACGCGAAGCGCGTGGGTCAGCATTCCCGCCGTAGTGGTCTTGCCATGGGTTCCGGACACCGCGATCAGGCGCTTGGCTCGGCACACCTCGGCCAGCAGCTCGCCGCGGTGGATCACCCGTTGACCGCGCCGAATCGCGAGCGCGAGCTCGGGGTTGTCGTCGGAAACTGCGGTCGAGACCACGACCTCGGCGTCCGCCGGCACCGCGTCGGGGTCATGCCCGACCCTCGGCTCTAGCCCGGCGTCGCGAAGCCGTGCCAGATATGAGCTCTCGGCGCGGTCGCTGCCGCTGACACGCGCGCCGAGCCGCTGGCAGACCAGGGCCAGGCCGCTCATCCCGGCGCCGCCGATCCCGATGAAGTGGAAGCCGCGCTCTGACCACGTGGCTCATCGGCCGACGGCCCCCAGCACCTCATGCGCGATTCGCTCGGCCGCGTCGGGCCGGGAGATGCTCCGAGCGGCGGCCCCCATCCGATGGAGGCGTTCAGGGTCGCCGAACAGCTCGCCGACGGTGCGTGCCAGCGTACGGGGCGTTAGCTCCGCGTCCTCGATCACGACCGCGGCCCCCGCGTCGGCCATCCAGGCCGCGTTGGCGTGCTGGTGGTTCGCGGTGGCATGCGGATAGGGGACCAGGATCGCGGGCCTGCCGGCCGCCGCGAGCTCGAAGACCGAGCCGCCCGCGCGCGCCAGCACCAGGTCGCACGCAGCGAGCGCATCGCCGAGGTCGGGCTCGTACTCGAGCAGGGTGAACGCCGCTGCCGGCGCGGGTTGGAGCCTTTCGCGGGCGAGTTGGTAGTCGCGGTGGCCGGTGATCTGGATCACGTGGTAGGCGCGCTCGGTTTCCGGCCCGGCCCCCACGAACGTGTCCAGGGCGCATAGGTTGATCGATCGCGCGCCCTGGCTGCCACCGAAGACCAGCAGGCACGGGTCCTCGGAGCCGATCCCGAACCGCCGGCGCGCCGTGGCACGATCGGCGTTCAGGATCGCCGCGGGGACCGGTCGGCCGGTCAGCAGATAGGGATCGCCCTCTCGGCCCGCGATCGGGAAGGCGAGGCAGACGCGCCGCGCCCGGCGCGCCAGCAGACGGTTCGCCAGCCCCAGGTGGCGATCGGCCTCGGTCAGCACAAGCGGGGTCCGCAGCGACAGCGCGGCCACTCCCGCGGGGCCGGCCACGTATCCGCCTCCCCCCATGACGACGCTCGCTCCCCTGCGCCGAACCGCCGCCCGCGCCGCCGGCACGGCTCGGATGGCGAGGGCCGCCGCCCCCGCCGCTTTCAACGGCGCGCCGCGATCCAGGCCGCGCAGCCGCAGGTAGTCGATCTCATACCCCGCGGCCGGCACCAGGTCGGCCTCGAGGCGATCGCGCGTCCCGAGGAACGTGACCGCGGCGCCGCTACCGCGAAGCGCGTCGGCGACGGCCAGCGCCGGCACCACGTGTCCCGCGGTTCCCCCCGCGGCTATGACGACTCTGGGCACTGCGCGAAACGCTCCTTTCTGCGGCGGGGACGCGGCGCCTGGCCCGCCCGCCGTCGATGGCGCGCAGTCTCGCAGCGCCGGTCGCGGGTCGCGCGGGGGCCGCCGCCCGGCCTCCCCGAGCCACGTTCAGGAGCAGTCCCGTCGCGGCGAGCATCACCACGAGGCTCGAGTTACCGTAGGAGACGAACGGCAGCGGCACCCCGGTCAGGGGCGCCAGTCCGAGCACCGCGAACAGGTTGACGATCGCCTGTACCAGGACCAGCGAGGTGAGCCCGGCGGCCAGCAGCTTCCCGTAGCGATCGCGGGCGCGCTGGGCCGTCCGAAGGCCGGCGTATGCGAACAGCCCGAAGAGCCCGACGAGGACCGAGAGCCCCGCGAGCCCCAGTTCCTCGCCGATCACCGCCGCGATCATGTCCGTGTGGGCCTCTGGCAGGTAGAACGCCTTCTGGAGGCTCTGCCCCAGGCCGACTCCGAAGATGCCACCGGAGCCGATCGCGATCTTCGCCTGGATCGCCTGGAACCCGGCGCCGCTCGGGTCGTCGGTCGGGTTGAGAAAGCCCGTTAGGCGCGCCATCCGATACGGCTCGATCAGGATCGCGAGGAGCACCACCACGCCGATCGCACCGGCCAGGAGCATCAGGTGGCGGATCTTCATTCCGGCCGCGACCAGCAGGGCGGCCGTCGCCATGCAGACCACGATCGCGGTCCCGAGGTCGGGCTCGGCGACCATCAGCAGGCAGGCGAGCCCGACGACCGCCAGGTACGGCACCAGGGTGCGGATGCTCCGAACCATGGTCGGGCGCGCGGCGAGCAGGCTCGCTCCGTAGAGGACGAGCGCCAGCTTGGCGAGCTCCGACGGCTGGAGCTGAAACGGCCCCGCCGCGATCCAGCGGCTCGCCCCGTTGGTCGAAGCGCCGATCCCAGGCACGAGCACGGCGAGCAGGAGAAAGAACGAGGCGGCGAGGAGCAGCGGGGTGAGGGGGCGGATGATCCGAAGTCCGCGCACCGCCAGCAGGCGCATCGCCACGAAGCCGAACGCGCCGATTACCAGGGTGCGCTTCAGGTAGTAGGCGCTGTCGCCGCTCTGGCCGAGCAGGGCGGTCGTCGAGCTGGCGCTGAAGACCATCACGACGCCGAAAGCGAGCAGGCACAGGGTCGCGGTGAGGAGCAGGTTGTACTCGATCGGCTGCGTCCCGGCCCGGCGTCGCGCCCGCGGGCCCAGCCGGCTGAGCGAGAACGCGCTCACCCGGAGAGCCCCCGAACGAGGTCGCGAAACCGCTTCCCTCGCTCCTCGAAGTCCCGGAAGGCGTCGAAGCTCGCGCAGGCGGGCGACAGGAGCACGACCTCGCCGGGGCGTGCCCGCGCGGCGGCCTCGCCGACCGCCTGGCCGAGGTCGCCCGAGCGCCGAAGCTCCACTCCCTTTTCCTCGGCCGGCGCGAGATCGCGGGCGAGCCTCTCGGCCGCCTCACCGATCAGATAGCAGGCAGCGCATCGGCGGCTCACCGGTTCGAGCAGGCCCTCGAAGCCCTCCCCCTTCAGCGACCCGCCGAGGATCGCGTGCACCCCGCCTTCGAATGAGTCGAGCGCGGCGGCGGCGGCGGCGACGTTGGTCGCCTTGGAGTCGTTCACGTACGTGACGCCGCCGAGCTCGGCGACCCGCTCGAGCCGGTGCGGTACCCCCGGAAAGCTCCGGAGCGCGTCGCTGACGGCGGCTCGATCGATCCCCATCGCCAGCGCCGCCGCGGCGGCGGCCATCGCGTTGTCGGCATTGTGCGGGCCCGGGCAGGCTGAGATCGGCGGCGTCGATCAGGGGCTCGCCGTCCGCGAAGATCAGCCGATCGACGAGCGCCACGTCGCAGGCCTCCTCGCCTCCCCGGCAGTAGGCCACCCGTCGCGCGCAGCCACCGAGGTCGAGATCCCTGAAGGCGGGATCGGATGCGTTGAAGACGGCGACGTCGTCGTTTCCCTGATTGGCGAAGACCCGGAGCTTGGCGGCGAGGTAGGAGTCCAGGTCGCCGTGGCGATCGAGGTGGTCGGGCGAGATGTTGAGCAGGACCCCGCACTCCGGGGCGAACAGCTCGGAGTCGGAGAGCTGGAAGCTCGAGCATTCGCAGACGACCGTCGCATCGTCGGGGACCGAGCCCGCCAACGACGCGACCGGGGTGCCGACGTTGCCCGCCACCGCAACCGGCTCGCCGGCGGTACGCCAGACGTGGCCGAGGAGCTCGGTGACGGTCGTCTTGCCGTTCGTCCCGGTCACGGCGACGAAACGGCCCGGCACCAGCCGCCAGGCGAGCTCGAGCTCGCCGAGAACCGCCCGCCGCCGCCTGCGCGCCGCCGCGAGCGCGGGCGCGCCATCGGGCACTCCAGGGCTCTTGACAATGCAGCGGGCGGCTTCGACCAGCTCGATTCCATCGGTATCCAGGTGAACTTCGACGCCCGACTCGCTCAGCCCTTCCGCCCCCTCGGGCGAGGCCGCGTCGCAGCCGACGACCTGCTGGCCGGCGGCCGCCAGCATGCGAGATACGGCCTGGCCCGATCGGGCGAGCCCGAGGACCAGGTACGGCCCGCCGGGAAGCGGCGGTCGCGGTTTCGTCACCCGATCGAGTTCTGGTAGAGCGTGTAGCCGATGCCGGCGAAGACGGCGGCGATGATCCAGAACCGGAGCATGATCTTCGTCTCCGACCAGGCCATCATCTCGAAGTGGTGATGGACCGGGGCCATCAGCAGCACGCGGCGGCGGAACATCTTGAAGCTCAGGACCTGGATCGCGACCGAAAGCGCCTCGATCACGAAGATCCCGCCCAGGATGATCAGCAGGAGCTCGGTCTGGGTCATGACCGCCAGCGCGCCGATCGCCGCGCCCAGCCCCAGCGAGCCCGTGTCCCCCATGAAGATCGCCGCCGGAAAGGAGTTGAACCACAGGAAGCCCACCGAGGCGCCCACCAGGCACGCGGACAGCAGCGCCAGCCCCTCCTGGCCGCTGGTGATCGTGATCGCCGTGTAGGCGAGGAGCACGATCGCGCACGATCCGGCCGCCAGTCCGTCGAGGCCGTCGGTCAGGTTGACCGCGTTCGATGCGCCCGCGATGACCAGGAACACGAACAGCACGTAGAGCACCGGGCCGAGGTAGATCTGGGCGTCGAAGACGCGAACCTGGAGGCGGGGATCGAGCCCGACCTGGGTCGTCGCAACCCACCAGAGCGCAAGCGCCAGCCCGATCTGGACCAGGAGCTTCCAGCGGGCGGGCAGGCCCAGCGAGCGGCGCTTGCTGACCTTTATGTAGTCGTCGGCGAAGCCGAGCGCGGCCGCCCCCAGCGCCACCCCGAAGACCGCGAGGCTCTGGGTGTCCCGCGGTCCGAGGACCAGGTACGGAACGGCGATCGCGACGAACACGATCAGCCCGCCCATGGTCGGGGTGCCGGCCTTCGAGTGGTGCTCCTGCGGCCCGTCCTCGCGGATCTGCTGTCCGAACTCCCTGGCTCGAAGGAACTCGATGAACTTGGGCCCGAGGAAGATGGTGATCAGCATCGCGGCCATCCCCGCGATCAGGATCTCGCCGCGGTCGACGGCGGCCGAGGCGACGCTGGCGAGCACCGGAGTCATCGGCCGGGACCACCGTCGGCGCGAAGCCGGTCCGCGATCAGCTCCAGGCCGACCGACCGCGATCCCTTGATCAATGCGGCGTCGCCCTGCGTGATCAGCTCCTCGGCGAGCGGAGCGGCCGCCTCGACGTCAGGTGCCCAGATGTCCGGCGCGTAGTGGCGAGCCAGCTCGCCCACCCCGAGGATGGGCCCGACCCCGAGCCCGCGCGCGTGGGCTCCGGCCTCGCGGTGATAGCCGGCTGCGTCCGGTCCGAGCTCCGCCATCTCGCCGAGGACGGCGACGTGGCGAGGCGCCTTCATGGTGACCAGGTGGTCCAATGCCGCGCGCATCGAGACCGGGTTCGCGTTGTAGCAGTCGTTCACGAGGACGGTGCCGCCGGGCAGCTCGATCAACTCTCCACGCAGGCGCGAAAAGGTTATCCCGGGCGTCCGACGCGCCATTTCATCCACCGGGGCCTCGAGCGCCACCCCGATCGCGATCGCGGCGAGGGCGTTGGAGAGATTGTGTGCCTCGGTGAATGGGAATCGAAACCGCGCCTCGCCATGCGGAGTGCCGATCGCCGCCTCCATCGAGCGCCGATCGTGCGCGAACGCTCCGTGCGAAGACGTCGCCGCCGGCGCCGAACGTGATCGTGACGAGGCTCGTCGAGAGGTGAGGCATCAGCGCCTCGGCATCGGCCGGGACGATGGCCCTGCCGCTGTCGGGAAGGGCGGCCAAGAGCTCGGCCTTCGCCTCGACGATCGCCTCGAGCGTGCCGAGTAGCTCGAGATGGACCGGGCCGACGTTGGTGATCACGCCGATCTCGGGCTCGGCGATCCCGCAGAGCTCCGCGATCTGCCCGCGTCCGCGCATCGCCATCTCCAGCACCAGCGCCTCGGTCTGGGGCGGAGCGCTGAGGATCGTCAATGGCAGCCCGATCTCGGTGTTGAAGTTCTGCGGGCTGGCATGGACGCGAAGCGGCAGGATCGCGTGACAGATGTCCTTCACGGAGGTCTTCCCCACCGATCCGGTGATCCCCACGACCGGACAGGCGAGCTCGCGCCGCCAGACGCGCGCCAGGCCCTGGAGGCCGGCAAGAGGATCAGGAGCCGCCAGGACCCAGCCCCCTTGGTCGCCGGTGGGCTCGCCGTGCCCCGGCGCGAGCGCGTGGGCCCATTCCGGCGCCACCACGACGCCCCAGGCACCGGCCTCGAGCGCCGCGGCGGCGAACTCGCCTCCCTCGGACCGCTCGCCGGACAGCCCGAAGAAGAGATCCCCCGGCCCGCACCTCCCGGGAGTCGATCACGGCGCGCTCCGGGCGCCCGCCGTCCGCGGCGCGGACCACCTCGGCGCCGGCGGCGGATGCGATCCGCTCGGGGGAGAGCTCGATCAAGCGCCGACCCCACGCTCGAGGCGGCGAAGCTCCTCGGCGGCGACCTTGCGATCGTCGAAAGGGATCTTTCGCCCGCCGGCCAGCTCCTGGCCCTGCTCGTGGCCCTTGCCCGCGATCACGACCGTGTCACCCGGCGCCGCCTCGTCGAGCGCCAGCGCGATCGCCGCCCTGCGGTCCGACTTCGACCCGCACGATCCGACCCGGGCTCGGTGATCCCCGCGACGATCTCCTCGATGATCGCCTCCGGCGTCTCCGAGCGAGGGTTGTCGGAGGTGATCACGCAGATGTCGGAGAGCCGGGCGCCGATCTCACCCATCAGGGGGCGCTTCTCGCGGTCGCGGTCCCCGCCGCAACCGAACACGGTGATCAGCTTGCCGGCGGTCAGCTTGCGTGCGGCGCGAAGGACGTTGTCGAGCGAGTCGGGCGTGTGCGCGTAGTCGACCAGCACGGCGAACGGCTGGCCCACGTCGACGGGCTCGAACCGCCCGGGCACGCGGCCCGCCTCGGCAAGCGCCGCAGCCGCAGCCTCCGCGCGCACGCCGAGCGCCTCGCAGGCCGCGAGCGCGCCGAGCGCGTTCTCGACGTTGAAGTGCCCGGGCAGCGGAGTGCTGACAGCGATCTCCCCACCGGGCCCCGCACACAGAAACCGTGACCCCGCGGCGTCGAAGCTGACCTCGAGCGCCCGATAGTCAGCGCTCTCGGCGCCATGGGGCGAGAAGGTGACGAGCCGCGGGCCGCCCGCGGCGCGAAGCTCGTCGGCAAGCCGGGCTCCGTAGGGATCGTCGAGGTTGACCACGGCGGCGCCGACCGGGCCCCTGGAGTCAACGAACAGCCTGCGCTTGGCCTCGAAGTAGTCCTCCATGTCGCCGTGGAAGTCCAGATGGTCCTGGGTCAGGTTGGTGAACACGGCGACCGCGAAGCGGATCCCGGCCGTTCGCTCGAGGGATAGCGCGTGCGAGGAGACCTCCATCGCGCAGGCCCGGTCGCCGGCTTCGAGCATGCGGTGGAAGGTCGCCTGGAGATCGATCGCCTCGGGCGTCGTCCGCTCGACCTCCTCCTCGACCCCTCCGACCACCCGCTTGACGGTGCCGAGCAGGCCCGTCGGGACGCCCTCGGCCTCCAGCACGTGGCGGATCAGGAACGCGGTCGTGGTCTTGCCGTTGGTGCCGGTGATCCCGGCGACCCGAAGCCGCGCGGTCGGGTCGCCCCAGAAGCGAACCGCGATCGGTGCCATCGCGGCGCGCGCATCCGGGACCCGGGCCTGTGCCACCGGAAGATCCAGGAACCGCTCGACCACAAGGGCGCCGGCCCCGGCTTCGACCGCCTGCGCGGCGAAGTCGTGGCCGTCCGAGCGCTCCCCGCGGACGCAGAAGAACAGGCTCCCGGACTCGCACCTGGCGGCTGTCGTAGGCGAGGCTCGAGATCTCGACCCGCTCAGGACCGGCGATCTCGGCGACCTCGGTGCCGGCGAGCAGCTCGCGGAGCTCCATCGCGGCGATTTTAGGGCGCCGCCGGGGCAGCTCCGTCCTGGTCGGGCGGGATCTCGAGGTACGGCAGCGCGAACTTGGCGATCTCGCCGAACGCCGGGCGCGGCCACGGTGCCGCCGTAGTAGTTGCCGCCCTGCGGCTCGTTGACGACGACCGCGACCAGAAGCCGCGGGTTGCTGCGCGGGGGCGAATCCGACGAACGAGGCGATGAACGGTGAGTCGAGTAGCCGCCGTTGACCGCGACCTGGGCGGTGCCGGTCTTGCCGGCGAGCGTGTAGCCCGGGACGCTCACCTCGGAGGCCGTGCCGCCCGGCGCGAGCACGCCCTCGAGCATCTGTCGCAGCTCGGCGGCCGTTGGCGGCGCTGATCACCCGCGTGCCCGGCCGGCTCGGACACCGGGGTCGTCGCCCTGGTCCAGGACCAGCTGCGGCGGCCGCAGGATCCCGCCGTCGGCGATCGCCGAGTAGGCGGCTGCCATCTGGATGGGCGTGACGGAGAGCCCCTGGCCGATCGGGAGGTTGCCCATCGTCGAGCCCGAGAACGGGCACGATTGCTTGTCGCAGCGCGCGTCGGGGTCGGGGACGATGCCCTGCTCCTCGCCCGGGAACTGGATGCCGGTCGGGCTCGCCGAACCCGAAGTTCCGCACCCAGTCGTAGAAGTGCTGAGCGCCGAGCTCGAGGCCGATCTTGACGGCGCCGACATTCGACGACTGGGCGAGGATCTGGGCGACGGTGAGCGTCTCGGCGCCGCGGGACTCCGCGTCGGTGATCGTCCGGTCGGCGACCTGGAGCTCGGTCGGCAGGTAGAAGGGCGGTGCTCGGGGTCACCAGGTGCTGCTGAAGGGCGCCGGCGACCGTGAATGCCTTGAAGGTCGAGCCCGGCTCATACGTGAACGCCGGTCGCCATGTTCTGGAGGTCTGCGGCTTGGCGGCGCCGAGGTCGTTGGGGTCGACCGTCGGCCAGTTCGGCCATCGCCAGGATCTGCGAGTTGCGCGGGTTCATGACGATGGCGGTGGCGCCCTTGGGCTGGTAGGTCTGGCCGACGACGTCGCCAGCACCTGCTCGGTTCGCGCCTGGATCTCGGCGTCGATCGTCAGCTTCAGGTCCTCGCCGTGCTGGGCGCTGCGAGACCGTGTTGCGCTCGATCTCCTTGCCCAGCCCGTCCACGGTCACCGCTCGCTCGCCGCTCGCGGCCCCCAGGAGGCCGTTGTCGGCGGCCTCGAGCCCGGTCAGCCCCTGGTCGTCGGTCCCGACCGTGCCGATCACCTGGGTGGCGAGCTTGCCCTCCGGGATAGATCCGCCGGGTCGAGGGAACGGTGGAGATCCCCGTGATGTCGAGCTTGCGCACCTGCTCCGCGGTCGCCAGGTCCACCTCGCGGGCGACGTAGGCGAAACCCGAGGAGCGATCGCCGAGAGCGCCGTTGAGGACTCGGCGCTCGAAACGTGCAGGACGTGGGCCAGCCGGCGCGCGGCCCCGGAAGGGCTGCTTCACCTGGTACGGCGTCGCCACGACGTCGGCCGCGTCCTCGGAGACCGCCAGCTCCCTCCGCGTGCGGTCGAGGATCCGGCCGCGCTGGCCGGGGATGGTCACCGTCTGGGTGTGCTGGCTCTGCGCATCGGCGCTCGAGGCCTCCGCCCTGCACGCCCTGCACCCAGGCCGCGCGACCGATCGCGAGACAGAACAGCAGCAGGAAGCAGGCGAAGAGGAGGCCGATGCGCCGCTCGATCACGGCGTCGGCACGGCAGCCGAGGGCCGGCGCGACCGGCGTGACCGGCGCGGCCGCGCTACGGCGCTCGCCCGCCGTCAGCTCGCCCGAGGCGAGCCGCTTGGCCGCTTCGGCCGCGTCGCTCGGCGTCTGGTCGGAGGTATGAGATCGACCCGGGCTCGGGGACGATCATGCCGAGGCTCGCCGCCTCCGCCTGGATGCGCTGATCCGAGGCGCCCGTCCTCGGCGAGCTGCGCCGCGCAGGATCGAGATCTCGCGCTTCAGGGCGTCGGCCTGCCTGCCGGTCTTGCTCGCGGACGCGTTGAAGCTGAGCGCGAGGACGTTCAGGGCGACGATCCCCACCAGCAGCGTGGTCAGCAGCGCCGATCCAGAGCCGGCCCCGGGTCAGCCGGTGGACGAGCCCGGACTCCGCGAGGCCCGATACCGCGACCGGCGGTCCGCCCGACCGCGACGGGGCACGAGCCGCGCGGGCATCGGCGCGCGCGGCCGGCGTTCGACGCGCGCGGCCGCGGCCCGGCGCGAGCGGGGCTGGGGCCGCCCGGCGTCGTGGCGCGGCTGGACCCGGGGACGCGCGCGACGCGCCGGCGCCGTGGTGGCGGCGGGGCGGGCCGCGGTTGCCGCGGGAACCGCCATCAGGTGGTCCCAGCTTCGCCGCCGGCGCCGCGCATCCCTGGTCAGCTTTCGCGCCGCGCTCAGGCGGGCGGAGCTGCGAGCGCGGGTTGCGCTCGATCTCCTCGGGGGTGGCCGCCAGGGCCCGCCGGGTGATCAGCTCGGCCTCGGCTCGCCCCCGCACCGGCACTCCGGCAGCTCGGGCGGACAGACGCAGCCGCGGGCGAGCTCGCCGAGGAAGCGCTTCACCCTGCGGTCCTCGAGGGAGTGGAACGAGATGGCCGCCAAACCGCCCCCGTCGCGCAGCAGGTCCCAGGCGCGCGGGGAGCGCCCGGTCGAGCTGGTCGAGCTCGTCGTTGACGGCGATCCGGATCGCCTGGAAGGTCCGCTTGGCCGGATGACCGCGCCCGAAGCGATACGCGGGCGGCACGGCCACCCTGATCGCCTCGACGAGCTCCGCCGTGGTCTCGAGCGGACGCCGGCGCACGATCTCGGCGGCGATCGAGCGCGCGTGACGCTCCTCCCCGTACTCTCGGATCACCCCGGCGAGCCGATCCTCCGGCCATTCGTTGACGACGGTTGCGGCCGAGAGCTCCAGCTCGGGGTCCATACGCATGTCGAGCGGGCGCGTCGTAGGTGTAGGAGAAGCCCCGCTCCGCCGCGTCGAGCTGTAGCGAGGAGATGCCGAGGTCCATGTACGCGAGGTCGGCCACGAGCGCCCTCGGCGCGCAGCATGCGTCGAGGCCTCGGCGAAGTCGGCGCGGACGAAGCGCAGCTCGCAGTCGACCTCGGCGGCGAGCTCGTCGAAGCGCTCCTCCGCCGCGGGGTCGCGGTCGATGCACACCAGCGTGCCCGAGGGGCCCAGGCGCTCGGCCACCAGCCGCGCATGGCCACCGCCGCCGAAGGTGCAGTCGACGGCGGTCTGGCCGAGATCGGGATCGAGAACGGTCGATCAGCTCGGACGCCAGGACTGGAACGTGCTCGGTGGGCATGTAGGTCAGTGTGGCCATCTCGGGCTCGAGTCCCGCTCCTCAGCCGCCGGTGCCGCCGGCCAGCTCCTCGGCGATCTCGGCAGCGGTCGCGTCGATCTCGGCGTCGTGCGTGGCCCAGGCGTCGGTGTTCCAGATCTCGAGGTGGTCGGCGACACCGATCACGACGCATGGGCCCTCGGCGAGCTCCGCGTGGCGATCAGGTGCTGCGGAACGCGGACCCGCCCAGCGGAGTCGAGCGTCTCGTCGTGCGAGCGGCCGTGGAAGCGTCCTTCTCATCATTCGCCCGTTGCGGCTCAGCGGGTTGAGCTCGGAGAGGACCTGCTGCTCGAAGCGCGCGTAGTCGGCCGTCGGATAGACCTCGACGCAGGGGTCGAGGCCGGCGGAGAGAACCACTCCATCGGCGAGCGCAGCTCGAAACCGGGCCGGGACCGTGAGCCGGTCCTTGGAGTCGAGGTTGTGCTCGTAGTGACCGCGAAACGCCAACCGTGGGGTCCTCTCGTCCCTGCGTCCTGGAGAGTGCGGCGGCCGACCGCCGAAGTGTTTGGACCGGAGTGGCGAGGTGGGAGGAGCCTCGCCACCCCGGTCCTTGGGTCAGATCGAATCGCCACGCTATCCCACTGAGCCCCACTTTGCAACACAATCTGGCCGCATATGGGACACGGTCCGTCGGACGGAATTGCTACGCCGGCGCTCGCGGATCGGCGCGATCGGCTTGCTGAAGCCATTCGCGGCCGTTCGACGGGCCGACGCCGAGGACCCCCGCGCGGCGGGCCGGATCTGCAAGCGGCGTTGCAGCGCGAGGCGCTCTAGATGGACCCGACGAGGGCGTCGGCGTGGGCGATCAGCGCCGCGACGATCATCAGCAGAACCGAGGGAACGAGCACCAGCGCGACCACGAGCTGGATCTTCGGCGCCGCCCTCGCGGCGCGCTCCTCGATCCGGCGGGCCGCGTCGCGCCGCAGCGACATCGCCTGCTGCGTGGAGCTGGTCGGCCAGGGGCGAGCCGAAGCGTCGTGAGCGCTCGAGCGCCGCCGCGAGAGCGCCGAGCCCCGCGCCCAGCCCCCGGCCGGCTGCGTTGCGCGCCTGAGCGCGGCGATCGCCTCGCGCTGCGGCGCGCCGCACTCGATCTCGGCCACCGCGATCGCGAGCTCGGCCGCGAGCGGCCCGACGGCGGTCCGGGAGATCTCGGCGAGCACCGTGGCAGGGGCTGCGCCCGGCCCCGGTCCCCACGGCCAGCAGGTCGAGCGCCTCCGGGAGCGCGGCGACGAGCCGGGCGCGGCGGCGGCGCGCCGCGCGCTCCAGCAGGGCGTCGGGAGCCACGAATCCCGCCGCGGGCAGCGCGAGGCGCGACCACGATCGCGCAGACGGCCCGGCACCGCCGGGGAGGCGAACACCGCGAGGAGCGCCCCGCACAGCGCGCCGACCCCCTTCGCCGGCGAGCACGAGCCGCGACCGGCACCCGCTCCGGCCAGCCCGGCCCGCTCGAGGCGCTCCGGGAGCCGGAGCCAGAGCGCGGCCGACGGCGACCGAGCGGGCCCGGCCCCCGGTAGGGTCGCCAGCAGCCCTCCCGGCTGAGCCGGCCCGAGCTCCTCGCCCCTGCTCCCGGCCAGCTCCCAGAGCGCCGCCGCGGCCGAGCAGGACCGCGACCGCGACGAGGGCCGGCGCGCTCATCCGGTCGGCCGCGGGCGCCGGCCATCACGGCTCCTCGATCCGCGACAGCCGCCGGATCGCGGCGAAGCCCGACGAGCTGGAGACGCGGCCGCGACGGCGAGCAGCGCGGCGGAGGCGGGGTTGGACAGGAGCGCAGACGACGAAGCCGGGTTCGACGAGCTCCGCGAACAGCGCCGCGCCCGTCGGCATCGCGACCACGAGCAGCCCGGTGAGACCGCGCCTGCGCCGTGGCCGAGCGCGCGTCGGCGGCGACTCGATCGCGCTCGGCGGAGGACGACCGCGAAGCGTCGCAGCAGCCCGGCGAGGTCGCCACCGCTGAGCTGCTGGGAGCGAAGCGCCGTGGCGAACGAGTCGACCCGTGGCGGAGCGCAGGCGAGCCTGAAGGCGCGCCAAGCGCCTCGGCCGTCGACGCCCCGAGCTCGAGGTCGGCCCGAACGCCGCGCCATCTCCGCGGCGGGCGGCCCCTCGACCGAGGCCGCAGCGGCGAGGCGAGCGCGCGCCCGCGTCGAGCGGCCGCCGGCGAGGGCGTCGGCGACCGCGGTGGCGATCCGTGGAAGCCCGGCCTCGACCGCGGCGCCGGTAGCGGCCGCGGCGCGCGGCCAGGACCCAGGCGACGGCGCCGGGCCCGGCCAGCGCGAGAAGGGCGGCCGGCGCCGGGCCGACGATCAGCGAGCCGCCGCGACGAGCAAGCGCCGCGGTCCCGAGCGCGGCGAGCCGGCGACGCTCGGCTCCGGTCGGCGCGTATCCCTCGCGGCCCGCGCGAAGCAAGCGGCTCGACCGCGTCCGACGAGCCATCGCGCCAGGGCGGGGCTCGCGGCCACGGCCTCGCGCGACCGCCAGCGCGGCCGCCCCGCCCGCGGCGGCCGCGAGGACGACCGGGACGTCGAGCGCGCCGCCCGTCAACGGCGCCACACCTCCCGGACCCCCACGCCCGCCGGCGACCGCGTCGACCTCGCCCACCTCGACGACCCGCCGGGCGCCGCTCGGGCGTCCGCGCCAGGTGCACGACGATCTCGATCCCCGGCCGCACCTGGTCGCGGATCGCGTCGTGCGGCAGCCCGACGCCCGCCATCAGGGCCAGGGTCTCGAGCCGCCGCAGCGCGTCGGCCGGCGAGTTCGCGTGGACGGTCGAGAGCGCGCCCGTCGTGGCCCGTGTTGAGAGCCGTCAGCAGGTCGAGCGCCTCGCGGCCCGCGGACCTCGCCGATCACGATCCGATCCGGGCGCATCCGCAGCGCGTTTCGCAGCAGGTCGCGGATCGTCACCTCTCCGCGGCCCTCGACGCTCGGCGGGCGGCTCTCGAGCCTGACCACGTGCGGCTGGCGCAGGCGGAGCTCGGCGGCGTCCTCGATCGTGATCACGCGCTCCTCCGGGCCGATGATACGTCGACAGCGCGTTGAGCAGGGTCGTCTTGCCCGACCCGGTGCCCCCGGAGATCAGGATGCTTCGGCGCGCCTCGACGGCGGTGGCGAGCAGGTCCCGGAGCTCCCGGTCAGGGTGCCGGACGCGACCAGCTCGTCGGGGTCCGGGCGCGCGGCCGTGAACCGGCGAATCGACAGCATCGGGCCGTCGACGGAGAGCGGCGGGATCACGACGTTGACCCGCGAGCCGTCGGCGAGCCGCGCGTCCACCATCGGGCTCAGCTCGTCCACGCGGCGGCCGAGGGGCGCCAGGATCCGCTCGATCGCGTCGCGCAGCGCCCGCTCGGACGCGAACCGCACCTCGGTCGGCTCGATTCGGCCGCCGCGCTCGACGTAGACACGTCGTCCGGCCCGTTGACCATGACCTCCTCGACCGCGGGGTCGGCCAGCAGCTCCTCGAGCGGCCCGAGGCCGACCGTGTCGCGCAGGATCAGCTCGCTGCACCTGGGCTCGGCGCGCCTCCGAGAGGACCGCCGCGCGCTCGACGACCAGCGCCGTCACCGCCTCCTCGAGGTCCTCGTCGCCCGGGCGGCTCCGCGATCGCCTCGGCGCGCCGGCGCTCCACCAGGCGCCGCCGCAGGTCGGCGGCCAGCGCCTCGGCGTGGCGGTCGGCAACGGTCACGCCGAGCCAACCCCGCGCGGCCCGGCCCCGCGCCCCGCGAGCGCTCGTGCGCGGCGCGACCGGCTAGGCTCGCGCCCGATGGCCAGAGATCGAGGTCCGCCAGGCCGACATCACGACGCTCGAGGTCGACGCGATCGCCAACGCCGCCAACACCGGGCTGCGCGCACGGCGGCGGGGTCGCCGGGGCGATCGCGCGGGCCGGCGGGCCGGAGATCCAGGACGAGAGCGACGAGCTCGCGCCGATCGGAGCTCGGCGAGGCGGTCTCGACGGCCGCCGGCGAGATGCCGTCCAAGTGGGTGATCCACGCCGCGACGATGGAGCTCGGCGGCCCGACCTCGGCCGAGATCATCCGCGCCGCGACGCCGAGCACGCTCGCCGAGGCCGACGAGCTCGGCGCCACGGTCGCTGGCCCTGGTCGCCTTCGGCACCGGCGTGGGCGGGCTTCCCGATCGACGACGCCGCGCGGATCGAGGTCGAGGAGGTCACGCCGGCACCTGGCGACGGGCAGCGGGCTCGAGCGGGTCGTGTTCGCCGTGTTCGGCGAGCGAGGCCAAGCGCGCCTTCGAGGCCGCCGTGGCCGCCTCGAGGGGCTGAGCCGCCGGGACGCCGCCGGAGCGATCAGCGGGGGATCAGGCGCACCTGGCGGGCGAAGTTCTCGGCCTGGATCAGCCGAAGCGCCTCGGGCGGGTCAGGGCGAGGGTCGCCGTCCCAGGTGCCGCTGCCCGGCCCCGAGTAGCCCGCGGCCCCGCCGTCCGCCGACTCCGTGAGCGCGAGCAAGCTCGACGCCGCGGCCGCGACGTACGTTCGCCCGCGGCCGCCGCCCGGACCGGGCTCGGTGGTGACGATCACGTCCACCCGGGTGCCCTGCGGGTCGCGGCCGGTCGCCGCGAGGGCCTCCGCGCCGGTGACCGAGATCTGCACCGGCTCGCGCCCGCCCGTCGAGGCGTGGCGCCCGGGAATGGCGTTCGCGAGCACGCGGATCGCGGAGCTGCGCGGCGAGCACGTAGGCGCCCGGCGGGATCGTCGCCGCCGGCGGCACGGCCGACCGCCTGTGCCGGGGAGCGACGAGCGTGCCGGCGGGCACGAATCGCGCCGGGATCCGCGCACCTCGAGCAGCCGCTCGGCGTCGGCCGGCCGCAAGCCGGCGCCGGGCAGGGATCTGGGCCCGCGGCGACGACCGCCGAGCGCAGCGGACCGAGCTGGCTCTCGAGCGTCACTGCGATACCCACCGGCGAGCGCCGCCGCCAGCCCGGCGCACGCGAGCGCGGCGCACCCGAAGCCGATCGCCCGAGCACGGCGGCTCACCGAGCCGGGCCCGCGATGCCCGGCCGCGCTCGCGGATCGACCACCGACCCGCGGCTCGACGGCCGCCACGCCGCGAGCGTGCCATCGCCCGCGTCGATCGGCGACGCCGGCGGGCGGCCCGGCCGACGCGAACGGGAGCTCGAGCGTCGCGGTGGTGCCGGTCGGCCCGGTGCCGCACGAGGAAGCGCCCCCCGTGCTCGGCGGCCACCGCCGCGACGATCCGGAGGCCGTGCCCGTGACGCGGGTCGCGCGCCGGCGCCGCCGGCGCGCCGCGCCGCGCCGCTGTCGGCGACCGAGATCCGCACCCCGGCCGCGAACGCAGGAGGCCTCGACCCGGATCCGGAGGCCGCCGTGGCGGATCGCGTTGTGGATCAGGTTGTCGAGCGCCTGCGCGAGCCGCTCGGGGTCGGCCATGACCACGGCCGAGCCCGCCCGCCAGCGCAGGACGAGTGATCGATTGGCCGCGGCGGCGATTCCCCGCCAGCGCTCGACGGCCGGCTGGACCAGGGCGCGGCAGACGACCGGCCGCGGCTCGAAGCGCCGCCAGCCCCCGTTGATCTCGGCATCGAGGTCGCCGAGCGCGGCCAGCGCGACGCGGATCGCGTGCGACCCCGGCTCCGCCAGGCGGCCCCGGAGGAGAGAACGAGCGACTGGAGCGGTCGACGCAGCTCGTGCAGCGCCCGGTTGAGGCGCCTCGCGCCGCCGTGCCTCGCGGAGGCGCTCGCCGGCGACCAGGACGGTGAGCCCGAGCCCGAGAGCCCAGCCGGCGGCGGCGCCAGTCCGGGGACGCCGATCGAGGCTTCGCCCACCGCGACCGGCCTCAGCGGTCGACCAGCCGGTAGCCGATCGCCCCACACGTTGATCACGTAGGACCCGTTCTCAGGGTCGAGCTTTCGACGCAGCCGGCTGGCGTGCGAGTCGAGCGTCCTGGTCCTGCCCATCGACCTGAAGCCCCAGACGTCGCGAAGGAGCTCCTCCTTGGTGAAGACCCGCGTCGGCTCGCCGGCGAGCGCTCGCAGGAGCGAGAACTCCTTGTTCGCCAGACGGACCTGCCTGCTCCCCCACCCGCACCTCGCGCCGCGACGGGTCGATGAAGATGTCACCGACCCGGCGCGGGCCGTCCCGCGCGACCGTCGCGGCGGCGCAGCACGGCGCGGATCCTGGCGGCGATCTCCGGGTAGTGGAACGGCTTCGTTACGTAGTCGTCCGCGCCCTCCGCGAAGCCTCGAACGCGGTCGGCCTCGGTGGCCCGGCCGCTCAGCACGATGACCGGCAGCTCGGGGTCGTAGCGCGCCGGTGGCTCCCCCCGAGGCCCGGATCTCGTGCAGGACGTCGAGGCCCGTGCGCGTCGGGAAGACGCAGGTCGAGGAGCAGGAGGTCGGGCGCGTTGTAGTGACAGAGCCGCAGCGCGTCGGACGCCGAAGGGCGCCGGCAGGGTGCGGAAGCGGTCGGCGTCGAGGTGGTCGCAGAGCAGCTCGAGCGTCGGAGGGTCGTCCTCGCAGACGACCACCGTCGCGACCGGCTCGAGCTCGGGCAGCATCACGTCGCCCTTCGCTCGGCCTGCGACGGGAGCTCGAGCACCGCCTGGGCGCGGCGCTCGAAGGCGAGCCGGCGGGGCGGCACGGCCCGGCGAAGCGACACCGGGCGCAGGTTGAAGTCCAGGAAGACGAGGTCCAATGCGAACTTCATCCCGAACGTGTGGACGCTCCGGCACCCGGGGATCAGGAGCCCGGACCCGGCGTGACGCCGGTCGAGCAGCGAGAGGCCGAGCAGCCGGGCCCGCCGTGAGATCGCCACCGGGACCCGGCGGCCGCGAACTTCCACCCTCGGAAGCCCTCGCAGGCGACGCGGCCGCCTTTGCGCTGCGCTCCTCATGACCCCGTTCAACCCCGCCGGCGCGGGCGGCGCCCCGGCCGCGCCGGGCGCAAGAGCCCGGCCGCGGATGCAAACCAGCGTTCAGGCGCGGCGCCCAACTCACGCAGCAGCTCGGCATGGGCGAAGATTCGAGTCGTCCGGCCGGCCGCGGACATGGGTCAGATCGGGCCGACAGAGAGACTGTGGAGAAGGCAACTCGCAGAGGGAACTACGACTCGGGGTCCGATTACGTGCTCGAGTACGGCGAGCTGCGGTTTTCCTTCAACGAAGAGGACTTCTCGCAGCGGGTCGAGCAGGCGGCGGTGAAGCTCGACTTCGTCGAGGTCGGCCTCGCCGGTGAGGAGCTTCAGGACCTGCTCGAGCTGGCGGTCAACGGCGAGATAGCCGATCCCACCTCGTCGCTCGGCGAGCACATCAACGAGCACTGGACCGAGTTGGTCGGCCCGGCGAGCCGAAGCCTCGTGCATTGGATCCGGCGGCTCGTCTTCCGTGGCGCGTGGCTCGACCAGCGGGTCAAGGAGGGCGAGCTGGACATCGTCCTTCGACTCCGATACGCAGACGTTCGGGTACGTGCAGCCCGAGCGTGACGCCGAGCCGATCGAGCTCTCGCGCGAGCCCTCCTGGGCCCGACTCGCCTACCGCCGCTAGCCGATTCTCTCGAGCAGATCCGCGTCCGAGGAGGACGCCTCTATCCGCTCGCGAAGCAGCGCTGCCGCCTCGGTCGGATCCAGGTCGGCCAGCAGCGACCGCAGTCGCCGGCTGGCCTCGAGCTCGGCGGCGCTTCGCAGCTTCTCCTCGTCGGAGATCCTGCATTCGGCGGCTCGAAGCGCCGGGATCGCTCCCGCTGCCGCGAGCTCGGGGTCGAGCGTGATCAGCGAGCTCTCGGTCGTGATCACGGCCCGCTCGCCGGCGCCGTCGTCATCGGCGCCCTCGACCACGGTCGCGATCACGGTCAGCGAGCCGGAGCCGGCCGGTTCGAGCTCTCGCCCAGAGCCGAACAGCCGCTTCACCTCGGCGACGTCATTGGCGGCCACCGCGAGGCGCGAAAGCGAGTCGACGATCAGGACGACGTCGCTGCCCGCCTCGACCAGCCTGCGTGCCCGCTCCAAGGCCAGCCAGGCGAGCCGCGACTGGTCGGCGGGCGGGAGCTCGGCGGTCGCCGTCGCTATCTCCACCCCCGGCAGGGCCTCGCGCCAGGCGGTGGCCTCCTCTGGGCGCTCGTCGATCAACAGCACGATCAGCTCGACCTCCCCGGCTTCGCTCATCGCCTTCGCCAGCCCGCGCAAGAGGGTCGTTCGGCCGGACCGGGGCGCCGCCCGGACCAGGACGCGCTGGCCAAGCGCCAGCGGAGCGAGCAGATCGACGGCGCGGGTGAGGACGTCGGAGGCGTCTCGGTCGAGAGCCACCCGGCGAGTCGCCGCGATCGGGGTGAGCTCGTCGAAGCGCCGTTGATCCTCGGCCAGGGGCTCATAGCCGTTGACCCGCTCGACATGGATCAGGGCCCGATGGCGCTCGCCGCGCCGCGGCGCCCGGGCTGGGCCTGAGACCTGATCACCGGGGCGAAGCTCGCATCGTCGCACCTGGGACGCCGAAACGTAGACGTCGTCGGGTCCCGACTCGAGGCCCTTGAGGCGCAGGAAGCCGAACCGCTGCGGAGTCACCTCGAGGAGCCCGCTGACCTGCTCGGTGGGGGCTGACTCGAGCGGTTCACGCTCTCTCTCGGGCTCAGCGACTGGGCCGCCCTGGGGCGGGGTGTCGGCCGTGGAAGGGTCGCCGGCCGCGGCCTCTCCCGCGGATCCGTCCGCCCCGCCTCGCTGCTGGAGCTCGGCGATCAGGCGATCGCGGCGCAGGAGCCGAAACCTCGGCACGCCCAGCTCGGCGGCTCGCGCACGCAGTTCGGCCAGGTGAAGGTCGTCGAGCTTCTGCGCCATGGCGGCGCAGAATATCGGCGCGACTGCCGCGGCACGGCCGGGCAGCGCTCAACCGGCGGGGTCGGTCCCCTCGGCCCGCGCGGCCTCGGGCCATGCTCGTGCCTCTTCGCGGACCCGGCGGGCGCTCCATCCGAGCTCCGCCCCGATCGCGCGCGCGATCGGCTCTGCGGCCTCGGCGCTTCGAAGCTCGGGCGCGGCCAGCACCGCAAGCCGGGTGCGCCGAAGCAGCACGTCGGCGACCGAGCGTGCCTGTTCGAGTCGCGCGGCGATCGCCCCCTCGGCGAGCAGGTCGGGCTGTCCGGGAACGATCGCCCCGGCAAGCTCGGGGCGCTCTGCAGCGGCGCCGAGGACGTTTCTCGCCGCGTGCCCGTAGCGGAACGCGAGCAGCTCCCGCCAGCCACCCGGCAGATCTCGGCCGGCAAGCTCGACGGGCGGCTCGAGATCGTCGTCGGTCGCTGGCATCCCGAGTGGGATCTCGGAGGTGTGGCACGGCGCCTCGCGCCCCTCGCGCTCCACCATCCTGTCGACGACCTGCTTGGCCATTCGCCGCCACGTCGTCAGCTTGCCGCCCGTGATCGTGAGGAGCCCCGACGAGGTCTCATAGAGCTCGGCGCGTCGTGAGATGTCGACCGACTTGCGCGGGTCGCCGGTCGAGATCAGCGGGCGCACGCCGGCGTAGGCGCCGGTCAGATCGGACTCGCCCAAGGCGAGGCCGAAGAAGGCGTTGGCGGCGTCGAGCAGGTACTCGATGTCATCGGTGGACGGCTGGACGCGCGCGATGTCGCCGTCGTAGTCGCGGTCGGTCGTGCCGATCAGCGCCCGTCCGTACCACGGCAGCGCAAAGATCGTCCGATCCTCTCCCGCGGGAACGATGCAGGCCGCATCGTTCAGCGGCAGCGCGTCGCCCGAGACCGTGACGTGGGTTCCGCGGCTGGGCGCGATGCGCGGCACCTCCTCTTCCTCGAGGATCTCGTCGGGCCGGATCCGATCCGCCCAGACCCCTGTCGCGTTGACGACGTTGTCGGCCCGCACCTCGAATCGATCACCGGTCTCGCCGTCGACGCAGACGACGCCGGCGGCCTTGTCGCCCTCGGTGATCAACTCGATGACCTCGGAGCCGTTTCGCACCACCGCGCCGAACCGCCCCGCCTCGCCGAGAACCGTGAGCACCAGGCGGACGTCGTCGGTCTGGCAGTCGTAAAAGAGGTAGGCGTCCTTGGGATCGCGCTCAGCGAGTGCCGGGATCAGCTCGGCCGCCTCTTCCCCGGGGACGGTCCGGTGGCGGTCGGGCGCCCAATCCTCTTCGGCGGGCCCCTCGCCGGCGGGCCGCATCCGGGAGGCGCGCTCGCGAGCCTGGCGCTCGCGCCGTCCCTGGCCGACCCGCGTGGTGGCCATCACGTCGTACATGTTCAGGCCGATCCCGATCCGCCGGCTGCGACGCTCGGAACCAAGCGTCGGGACCAGGAACGCCGTCGGATAGACGAGATGCGGCGCGAGCTGAACCATCAGCTGACGCTCCAGGAGCGCCTCACGCACCAATCCCAGGTCGAAGTTCTGGAGGTAGCGGAGCCCGCCGTGGACCATCTTCGACGATCGGCTGGAGGTCCCGGACGCGTAGTCGTCGCGCTCGACGAGGGCCACCGAGTATCCGCGCGAAGCCGCATCGAGTGCCACCCCGGCGCCCGTGATCCCGCCTCCGATCACGACGACGTCGAACCGCTCCCCGCTCAGTGCCTCGAGAGCGTCGGCCCGTGACAGCATCAGCCCACCACCGTCGACCGCATCAATCGAGGTACGTCGTCGTCTCGACCACGGGAGCGCGGTCGGGGGCCGGCCGCTCTTGGAGGGGCTCGCCCAGATGGATCAGGCTGACGAATCGCTCCCCGGCGAGCATGCCGACGGCCTCGCGCCCACGCTCGGTACGCAGAACCGCCGGCGTTCGCCAGTACCCCGCCAGCCCGCGCGCGTGTGCTCCGAGCAGGACTATGTACGCCGCGCATGCGGTCGCGCACAGATCCTCCTCGTCCTGGACTGGATCGCCCGACGTGATGCAGGAGCAGACCACCAGGGTCGGGGCACGGTCGAGCTTCGGCGCCGCCTCGGCGCCGGCCGCTTCCTTGAGGCGCTCGAGGGCGGCGGGGCCCAAGACCCGAAACCGCCATGGGTTGGTCAGGTGATGATTGGGGGCCCATCGAGCGAGCTCGAACAGCTCCTCGATCGCTTGGCGCGGCACCGGGCGTTGCCCGAACGCCTTGTGGGTGCGCCGATCACGGATCGCCTGCTCGACCTCCATGGTCGAAACCGTATCTGGCCGCCTGTTGTGGCCCCCGCCGAGGGTCGGCGCTCAGGCCGGCTGCATGCGATTAGGACACAGCTACGGAAGGCGCCGCCGATACCACAGGAAGCCGGCGGCGAGCGCTGCGATCAGGAGGCCGAAGCCGGCGGCAAAGTAGACGATTTCCTCGCCCCCGCTCTTCCCGCCATCGCTCGTGTCCTCGCGCGAGAGCAGCGCAGCGCCGACCGGGCGGGCCGCGACCTGGGCGGAGCGCTCGTGCCCCGAGTGCGGCGCGGCGCGCGGTCCGGCCGTCGAGGTATCCCCCGCGCCGGAGCGCCGCGCGCCGCGGTGCTCCTCCGGGCCCGCCGCTCTGCCGGCGCCATCCGCGGCGGGCGAGCCGTGACCCGAATGCGACCCGGCGCCGGACCTGCTGCGGCCCCCGCCCGCGCGGCGGACGGCGGCAAGCGGAAACGCCTTGCGCTCTGCGGCGACCAGCGCCTGGGCGGTGACCCAGACCGGGGTCTGATCGCTCGAGGCCGAGTATCGGTAGTGGCCGTCGCCCGCCTGCCGGGCGGCGAGATAGGCGAGAGTCGAATCGCCGCCGGTCCTGACCGCGGCCGGATTCTTGCCGGCGGCCAGCAACCCTTGGATCGCCCAAGCGGTCGACTGGGCGTTCGACGAGCCCGTACCGGCGAGCGCGAAGCCGCCGTCGCCTCGCTGCACGCGTCGCAGATACGACGCGCCGCGCCGCGTCGCTCGGCCCCGAGCCGCGGCGGCCGCCAGCCCCTGGAGCGCCGCCCCGGTGCTGTCGGCGTCGCTCCCGGCTTCGGGTCGAAAGCCCCAGCCCCCGTCGCCGTTCTGGGCATCGCGGAGCCAGGAGGCGGAACGACGAAGCGCGGACGCTCGGGCTCCTGCCGCCCGCAGAGCGAGGACTCCGAACGCGGTCAGGTTGACCTGGCCCTCGAATGAGCCGCTCGCCGAGCGCCGGGTCCGCAATTGGCCCACGAGGTCGCGACCTCCGAACCGCCGCGGGCTCACGCCCGCACCGTGCAGCGCCAGTACGGTGCGCTCGAGGTCGCCGGTCGAGCGAATCGTGTCCAGGTCGGCGCGCAGGAAGTCGATCGGCGATCGGCCGCCACTTCGAACGTCGAGCGGGTTGACGCCCGACGCCTCGAGTCCCAGCGAAGCCCATCCGGTGATCGCGGCGCTCGAGCCCGATCCGGGCGAAGCGGAAAAGCCGCCGTCGGAGCCCTGGACGCGCTCGAGCCACCGCAGGGCCGAGCGAGGGCCCTCGGCTCGGGCTCCGCTCGCGGGCAGTGCGACAAGGATCGCGACCGCGAGCGCTGAAAGCGGCAGTCCGCCGGCCGATCGGCGGATCGTGGCCCCGATCGCCGCGGGTCCAGCGCGGGGGCGCGCGGGCCACTCGAACTCGAACCTGCTGCGGTAGCGGGAGATCATGCGCACCAGAGCCGGGCCGGCCGCGAGCGCGAGCGCGACGTTGCCGACCGCGTGCGCGACGTTGAACGGCACCCCGCGGGCCGAGATCACCAGATAACGATCGAGCGACTGCTCCCCTCCGTATCCCACCATCACGGAGAAGTCGAGCAGCGCCCCGTACGCGAGGCCCGCGATGCCGCATGCCAGTGCGAGCCCGACCCGGCCGAGTCGTCCGCGCGTCACGGTCGCGAGGCCCGCGCCGCCAAGGCCGACCAAGCCCCAGCCCGCCATCTCCCAGGGAGTCCAGGGCCCCTGGCCGAGCCAGATGTTGGATACCGCCGCGGCCAGCGCCCCGACCGCGAAGCCCGGTGCCGCCCCGACCGCGAAGCCGGTGATCAACACGATGTCGGTGGTTGCGACGACGTTCGGTATCGCGGCGAAGACGAGCCTGCCGGCGACGGCCAGCGCCGCGAGCGCAGCGACCAGCGCCACCATGCGAGCGCCGGGACGCGAGCGCTCAAACCAGGCGAAGCCGCCCGCGAGGACCAGCGCCGAGCATCGCGTAGACGGCCAGCTCCCAGCTCATCGAACCGGCTCCGTGGCGAGGTCGGCCCGGGCCCGGAGCAGCTCGGCGCCGCGCTCCGGCGAGATCGCTCCGCCGATCCCGAGGATGCGCGCGACCTCGGTGGCGAAGTACCAGCCCCCGGAGAGAACCTCCTCAACCGGGCCGTCGGCGATCAGGTCGCCGTCCCCGAGCAGGATCACGCGCTCTGCGAACGAGGCCGCGAACTCGACGTCGTGGGTCGCGATCACCACCCCGGCGCCGCGACCGGCCATCTCGACGGTCCACGCCCCCAGCTCATCCTTTCGGGAGCGGTCCATTCCACGGGTCGGCTCGTCGAGACATACCAGGCCCGGCAGGCCGTCGGGGCCCTCGCGCCCCGCCATGACGATCGCCAGCGCGAGGCGCTGGCGCTCGCCGCCCGACAGGTCGCGCGGATCGGCATCCGCCGCCCACTCGAGCCCGACCGCGGCGAGCGCCCGCAGGCCGGCATCTCCCGGGAGCTCCTCGGCGACCCGCTCGCGGACCAGTAGGTCGGCCGGGCTCTGGGCCAAGCAGAGCGCAACCGCGGGCCGCGTCGATCCGCCCCCGGACCGGCTCGACGCGGCCCGCTGCAGCGCGCAGGAGGGTCGTCTTGCCGGCGCCGTTTCGTCCCATCAGCGCGATGCGCTCCCCCGCCGCGACGTCGAAGCTGACGCCGCGCAGGACGTCGTGACCGCCATCGCCGGCGTCGAGCTCGACCCAGAGGTCCCGCGACCCGCAGGGCGAGATCGACAGAGCCGACGCGCAGGACGCACCACGGCCGTTCGACGTCCCCCCGGGGCCGCGCTTCGAGAGGCGCGAGGCCGACGCGCCGAAGGGCCGCGCGGGCCCGCTTGACGCCAACCGGCGACCGGCCGAAGCCCGGCGAGGGCGAACAGCCGGGCCGCCGGGGTCGCGAGAGTGCCGCCGTCGCCGAGCGCCCATTCGAGGAAGGCGGCCGGCTCGCCGTCGAAGGCGATCCGGCCGCGGTCCATCGCCAGCACCCGATCGGCGGCCGTCAGGCAGCGCTCCAGGCGGTGCTCGGCCAGCACCACCGCCATCCCCCATTCCTCGTTCAGGCGCCGCAGCAGGCCGATCAGCTCGTCGCCTGCGACCGGATCGAGCTGCGAGGTCGGCTCGTCGAGGAGGGCGAGCCTCGGCCGGCCGACCAGCGCCGCGGCCAGGGCGACTCGCTGCAGCTCGCCGCCCGAGAGGGTGTCGACCGTCCGGTCGAGGAGCTGCGGGATCGCCGAGCGCCAGGGCGACCTCCTCGACGGCGCGGGCGATCGCCGCGGCCGGCTCGCCGCGCATCTCGAGCGGCAGCTCGAGCTCACCGCGCACCGTCGTCGAGACGACCTGGGTCTCGGGGTCCTGAGCGACCATGCCCACCGCGCCACCCAGCTCGGCCGGTCCGTGCTCGCGAACGTCGAGGCCCGCGATCCGGATCTCGCCCTCCACCGCGCCGCCGTGGTAGTGGGGAACGAGGCCGCAGCAGGCGCGCAGCAGGGTCGTCTTGCCGGATCCCGAGCGGCCGGCGAGCACGACCAGCTCACCCGGCTCGATCTCCAGGTCGAGACCGCGTGAGGGTCCCTTCGCGCGCGTCCGGATAGCGGTAGCGGAGCGATTCCGATCCGCACCAGGGGCTCTGCGCTCACGGGACCCTCCGTCGGGCGGCTGCGAACGGGAACGCCGCGACGATCGGGATGCATGCCGCCAGCACCAGGGTCGCCGCGTCGTGAGTCGATGCTGATCAAGGGATAGGGGTCGAACGATCCGAGGCCGCAGATCCGACCGCGCGAGGGCCAGCCCGGCGACGCCGATCCCGTCGGCCGCGAAGCGCGCATCGTGGCGCGAGCGACGCCGCGTTCCGACCTCGCTCGTGGTGCGCCGTGCGCGTATCCGCGAAGCTCCAGGGTGGCGGCCACGTCGACGGCCCGATCGAGGGACCCGGCCACCAGGCGGCGCGCGAGCGTCGCACGGCCGACCGGTGCGGCCGCGGGCCCGCGAAGCGCCGCCGCCTCGCCGAGGCGCATGTAGTCGGCCGCCGCCAGCGGCACCATGCGCGCGATCAGGGTCGCGGTGAGCGCCGAGTGGCGAGCCAGCGGGCGGCAGCAGGCGAAGGACGCGGTCGGGATCGACACACGCCGAGTGGACGGCGAACGCCATCAGCACGACGACGATCCGAAGCGCGAGCACGCCGCCCTCGGCGAACGCCTCGGCGCTGACGTCGGTCGAACCCAGGAGCGGCAGCCAGAGCCCGTGGAAGACGACCGTGTCGCCGCGCTGAGCGACGAGGCCGTTGACCGCGACGATGAAGACGCCCAGCGCCAGGCCCCAGCGCGCCGAGGCGCGAAGCGCGTCCCCGGCCTGGGCAGCGATCCCGGCGACCACCACGCCCGCGCCGGCCCCGGCCAGCACGATCGGGTTCGAGTAGAGAAACGCGACCACGGCGAACGATCCGAGATAGACGCTGGCCGCGATCGGGCCTGCGTCGCCGAGCGGCGTGCGGCGCGGAACGTAGGCGAGCGGCGATCTCATTCGCCGGCGCCGCTCGCGAGCGGCAGCGCCACCGCCCGATCGCCGGGCAGGGCGGCGACCGCGTAGCGATTCCGCAGCGATCCCTCGTCGAGCTGATCGGCCGCGGCGCGCACCGCCGGCGGCGCCGAGCCGGTGACGATCCAGGTGGCTGGGCCATCGCCTCGCCGAAGCGCCGCCACCAGCCCGGCGCGCGGGCCGAGGTCGCGAGCCGGAGCGGCGGTCGAGTCGAGGGCGACCAGGTGGTACGCGCCGCCGCGCGGCCTCGAAGGTCGCGAACACGCCGTTCTCGGCGGGGCCACCCCGCAGTCCGTCGACGGCGGGATCCCTCCGAACCCGGGCCCAGGGACCGACCACGATCGTCGAGGCACCCGGCCCGTCGCTGCCTCGATGCCTCGATCGATCATCGGCCGGGCCCCGGCGCCTCGAAGCGCGTCGGCGGCGCTCGCGCACGCGGCTCCGCCGCCCGCGCACTCGACGGGCACGGACCGGCCGTCCGCCCGCGCCCGAGGCCTGCGGCGAAGGGCTCCGGCCACGAGCCGACGACCGCGGGAACGCTGCATCGCGCCGGTCCAGTCGCGGTAGTCCCACCAGATCCGGTCACCGCCGTGGACGCGAACGTCGGCGGCGCCCACCGGGGACTCGACTCCGTTCACGTAGAAGAACCAGTCCTAGCGCCGTCCGCCGCTCTCGGCGCCGGCCAGGCCGTCGATCGACTGCACGAAGCCGCCGCCGTAGCGGGTCGTGATGTCGGCCGCCCGGTCGAGCAGGCGGATCACGGTGTCCGACTCCGACGGGTCGGAGTCGGTCGCGCTGACCATCACGCGGCTGCCGTAGTCGCGGGTCACGGTGAGGCGTCGCGGTGCCCTTCGAGGACGGGCCGGGTCCGAAGCCGCAGCCGGCGACCAGGGCGGCCAGTCCGAGCGCCGCCCCGATCGCCAGGCCGCGGCCCGGCCTCACTTCCTGACCACCTGCTCGCAGCTCGGGGGGATCTGGTCGTCGTGGTCGCCGCTCTTGACGATCACCTGGTCGCTGCCTCCCCCGCAGCCCACCTGATCGCGGCCACCCGCGCGTGATGTCGACCAGGTCGTCGCCGCCGCGGGCCTTGATCGAGTCCCAGCCGCGGGTTCCGTCGATCTGGTCGGCGCGGTCGCTGCCGAGGATCCGCTTGCCGTGCGCGTCGGGGCAGCGTCGAGGGATCGGCGGCACACGCAGACCTGGACGCGGTTCGAGGGTATGTCGGGCGAGTCGGTCGCCCGGAGCGACCTCGGTGCCCGGCCGGCGCGGTGACCATCGTGTGCCCATCGGCGCCGGTCGGGCGCGGCCGCGCCGGTCACCGAGGCACCCGCCGCCGGATGCGGGTCCCGTCGTCCGCGTAGGAGTAGACCGTGACCTGGAAGGGCACGTTCGGGCTTCGCGCTCGCCGGCGCGGACAGGGTCAGCTCGCGGCGGCGGCGGGAAGCTGGGCGTCAGGTACCAGAGGACGTCGTCGCCCTGGTGGACCTTGAGCTGGCTGCCGGAGACCTGCGCCCCGACGTGGTTTCGCTTCACGTACCAGAAGCTCGAGCCCTGGGACTCGAATCCGCCGATCCCGCAGACGCCGAGGCCGAACCCCTGGTCCTCGAACGCGTCGGTCACCGAGAGCGGGCGCAGCGCCGGCTCGCTGCGCGAGCGCGTCGCGCACCGCACCGAGCGCGGTGGAGCCGGCGACCGTGACGCGGTCGCCGCTCCCCCCGGTTCCCTGGCCGAAGCACTTCGCACCCGGGTCGGTCTTGATCCGAACCGTTCCCGTGTACTGACGGAACTCGGCGAGCGTCTTGCCGGCGGTGTTGACGACGCGCAGGTCGACGCCCCGGTCTCGCCGTGGCGACGCTGCGACGCCAGCAGCGCCAGACATGCGAGCGGCCGCGGCGCGCGAGCCAGCCGAGCCGGAATCCAGGTATGACCATCTGAGCCACCCTTTCCTCGAGGGTTGATGTGGCTGGCCGGCGGACAGGTCTCCTGGCTTCCGGGAATCGACGCCGCGCCTTCCCAGGGACGCTGTGGCGTCCCCAGTGGCTCGGCTCGCGCCGTGCGGCGTCGCCTTACCCGGTCACAGTGGCGGGACCGCGCCGGCTTCGCACCGGACTTCCCTTGACCACCGACCGTATGTCGGCGGGACTCTATCCGCGCCAGTGGATTGGGCTCGTAGCGGAGGGTCCACGGCAGCGCGTGCGGCCGCTCAGACCTGCTAGCCCTGGCGCTCTTCGACCTTGCGCTGGAGCTCCTCGACGACCTCGGGCATCGACTTGCGCATCCGCGAGAGCTCCCAGTGCTCGATCTTGATCACCCGCAGCCGCGAGGTCGCGGTCACCGTCGCCGAGCGCTCCTGCTTCTCGAGCAGCCCCTGCTCGCCGAACACGTCTCCCGGGCCGAGGTCGGCGAGGTGCTCGCCGTCGCGCTCGACCTTGGCCGTCCCCTCCTCGATCGCGTAGAAGTGGTTCGAGTAGCCGCCCTCCTTGATCACCGACCTCGCCTTCGGCGAACTCGTCCGTGGTCGCGAACGGGGCGATCTTCCGGAGCTTCTCGTCCGGCACGTCCGCGAACAGCGGGATGGTCTTCAGAAGGCTTACGTCCACGGCTCCTCCGGTCTTCTAGCGGGAACCTAACCGATGCGGGCACGGTCCGCCACCGCGCTCCACCCGAGCACGACCGTGGTCGCGACGGTGCATCGCGCGGTCGACTACAGGCCTCGGCCTGGACGTCGAGGCTGAACCGGACCTCCTCGTCGACGACGTCGGCGTCGAGCAGCTTGTCGTCGAGGAACTCGCGGCCGCTCGGGATCGACGAAGATCCGCTCCGGCTCGAGGACCTCGTCGCCCTCCTCGGGCCCGGCGACGACCGAGAGCCGCAGGTCGGTTCGCGGGCGCTTCCTCGGCCTCGGTGTTCACCTCCTGCGTGATCCGCAGACCGGCGCCCTCGGGCAGCCCCGACGAGCCCACGATTGCCTTGATCGCCGCGGCGGCGTCCTCGGTGATCGCCAGCATCTCGAGCGTCCCCCCTTGTTCGTGAGACGACGGACCGACCCTATACGTCAGTGAGCCAAAGGGACTCGCCCGGGGCCAGGATCCTGACCTCGACCTCCGGAGCAACTCGTTGGGCGTCGCGGACGAACCGGCTTGCGGCCTCGTGCTCCAGCCAGGGCCACAGCCTCGGCGCGCCCACGGGGGTGTAGGAGCCCCAGTGGATCGGCACCGCGAGCCGCGGCTCGAGCATGCGAAGCGATTCTGCAGCCGTGAACGGGTCGAGGTGCCCGGGGCCGAGCCGGGGACCCCAACCCCAGATCGGAAGCAGCGCGCAGTCGACTCCGGTCGCCGATCTCGACCATCTCGGCGAACAGCTCAGTGTCGCCGGCGAAGTAGATCCGCGCATTTGCCTCGACCAGGTAGCCAACCGACCCGACCCGACCCGCGCCGGGGCGACCACCGGGGCCGTGGCGGGCATGTACCGCCGTGATCCGCAGGGCACCGACCTGCAGGCCCTCGCCCTCGCCCAGCTCCACCACGTCGTGAAATCCGTGCCGCCCGAGAAACCCCCGCGATCCGCGCGGCGCAACGACCGGGGTTCCGGAGGGGAGGCTCCGCAGCGAGGGGAAGTCGAGATGGTCGTAGTGCAGGTGCGAGATCAGCACGGCGTCCGGACGGCCGGCCGCACCCAGGTGGGGCAAGGGCGGGCGGCGGCGAAGGAAGCCGAACAACCCGTCGCGAAGCAACGGGTCGGTCAGGACGCTGGTTCCTGCGGCCTCGATCGCGACCGTCGAGTGCCCGACGAAGGTGACCCTCGTGTCGGCCGGGCTCGTCCCGGCCTCATCTGATCTCGGCGATGCGCTCATCTGCTCGGCTTGCGGCCACATGACATCACCCTGGCGGGAGGCGCGGATACTGTGCGCGGATGCAAGCTGCGCCGCGTGACCCACCGCCTGCGACCCACCGCCTCGGAGTCGGGGAAGCCGAAGGCGCCGCGCGGCCATGAGCTCGCCCCATTTCGGTGAGGAGGTCACCTGGCAGCCTACGAGGCCCCGGTTGCGCGCGGACCGGATCGTGGTCTCGTGGGTGGTCACCGCGATCGCCGTATACGTCGCCGCCGCGCTGGTTCCCGGTGTCGACCTCGATGGTTTCGGCGGAGCGTTCGTCGTCGCGGCCGCGATCGCGGCTCTCAATGCGGTCCTTCCGCCTTTCGTGGCGAGCCTGCGTCTGCCCTTCGCGCTGATCTCGGGCTTCCTGGCGGTCCTCGTGGTCGATGCAGGAGCACTGCTCGTGGCCCACGAGCTCTTCGAAGCCGACGATTCGCGTCGACTCGCCGGGCAGCGCCCTGGCGGCGGCGCTGGTGATCGCGGCTGTCTCGATCGTCCTCCAGGTGCTGACCGGCACCAACGACGACGACGAATACGCGCCTCAGGGTCGTGCAGCGGGTCGCGCGACGCCAGGGGGCGCGAGCGCCGACCGACGTGGCGGGGATCATCTTCCTCGAGATCGACGGGCTCGCGCTGCCCGTGCTTCGCAACGCGATGCGCGACGGAAGCGCCCCGACGATGGCCCGATGGGTAGCCGAGCGCGGTTACCGCCTCACCGAATGGGAGCCCGATCTCTCATCCCAGACGGGCGCTAGCCAGGCGGGCATCCTGCTCGGGTCAAACGAGGACATCCCCGCCTTTCGATGGGTGGAGAAGGAGGCCGCCCGGCTGATCAGCTGCTCGACGCCGGACGACTGCGCGGAGATCGAGCGACGCCGCGCGTCGGGCATCGGGCTGCTGATCGAGGGCGGCGCCAGCCGGGGCAACCTGCTCTCGGGTGAGGCCGACGAGGTGATCCTGACGGTTAGCCGCATGGAGGCCGAGAGGAGTGCCAACCCGGGATATCGGGCGTTCCTCGCCAACGGGTTCAACGTGACTCGGGCTCTCGTCCTGTTCGGATGGGAGGTGCTGCTCGAGTGGACGGCCGCGATCCGGGCGGCGCGACGCGACGTGCGCCCTCGTGGCCACCGCGGCGGAATCTACCCTGCGCTTCGCGCGACCATGTGCGTGCTGGTCCGGGACCTGATCACGTACGGCGTCCTGACCGACATGATGGTCGGCCGCCCGGCGGTCTACGCCACCTTCTCGAGCTACGACGAGGTCGCTCACCACTCCGGGCTCGAGCGCGCCGACACGCTGGAGGCGCTGCGAAAGCTCGACCAGCAGTTCGGCCGGATCGACCGAGCGAGGCGCTACGCCCGCCGCCCCTACGAGATCGTCGTGCTGTCCGACCACGGCCAAACCCAGGGCGCCACCTTCAAGCAGCGAAACGGCTACGGCCTCGACGAGCTCGTCGAGCGATCGCTCGAGCGCGGCGAGGTCGCCGCGCTCGCGGGCGGCGACGAGCATGGCGACATGGCGCGCCACGCGGTCGACGAGGCAACCGGGCGAAAGGCGAGGAGGCGGCAACGCAGCGACGTCTCCGATCGCGAGGTCGTCGTGCTCGGGTCCGGGAACCTCGGCCTGATCTATCTGATGGAGGCCCGCCACCGGCTGACCCTCGAGGAGCTCGACGAGCGCCACCCGAAGCTGATCGGGGCGCTCCGAGCCCATCCGCACATCGGGTGGCTGCTGGTCCGCTCGGCCGAGCAGGGGGCCCTCGTCCTCGGAGCGCGAAGGGTCGCACCGCCTCGCCGACGGCAGAGTCGAGGGATCCGATCCACTCGGCGGCTTCTCGTCCGGCGCACCCGGCCACCTGTTGCGCACCGACGGCTTCGCCAATGTCGCCGACATCATGGTCGGCTCGTTCTACGATCCCGACGCTCGACGAGGGATGCGCCTTCGAGGAGCTGATCTCCTTCCACGGCGGCCTCGGAGGGCCGCAGACGCGTCCATTCATCCTCTCCCGCGACGGCCTTCCTCTCCCGACCGAGCCGATCGTCGGAGCCGAGGCCGTTCACCGTCTCCTGCGCGGCTGGAGGCGAGAGCTACAGGGCGACGACGCGCTTCGGGCCCAATCGAGCGACCCGCTCGCGAGCCTATCCGGCGGCGCCCGCTGACTCGGGCGTGAAGCGCACCGGCAGCGTCTTCAGCTGATTGAGGAACAGCGACCGCGCCCGAGTCGGCTCCCCCGCGAGCTCGAGGTCCGGCAGGCGACGAAGCGTCTCGCTCGAGCAGGGTCTTGAGCTCGAGCCGGGCGAGCGCGGCGCCGAGGCAGAAGTGGCGGCCGCCGGCCCCGAAGGCCTGGTGGTCGGGGTCCCGGGTCACGTCGAGGCGCTGGGGGTCCTCGTAGACCTCCTCGTCGCGATTGCCGGACACGTACCAAAGCAGCACCTTGCCGCCCTCCGGGATCGTCTGCCCGTGCAGCTCGACCTCGCGCCGCGCGGTCCGCCGGAAGTGGGAGAACGCGGGGTAGAAGCGCAAGAGCTCCTCGACCGCGCCGGGCACAAGGGATGGATCGTCGAGCAGGAGCTGGAGCTGGTCGCGGCTGCGTCCAGGAGGCCGAGCATCCCGCTCGTGAACACGGCGCGGGTGCTGTCGTTGCCGGCCGCGCCGAGCAGTCCGATCCCCATGAAGATCTCCGAGTCGGTCAGCGACTCGCCTTCGACCTCGGCGTGGACGAGGACGCTGAGGAGATCGTCGCCCGGGTCGGCCCGACGGGCGGCGATCAGATCCATCGTCTCGTCCCAAGCCTCGCGCATCATCTCGACCATCGCCTGCTCGGTCGGGCCGAAGGTCCTCGTCGCCGAACCCGAGCGCGATGTTGGTCTGCTCGATGTGGCGCTGGTCGTCCTCCTCCGGGGTCCCGATGAATGACCCGATCACCCGAGCGACGACGGGTCCGGCGACGTCCTGCACCAGGTCGCATTCCCCCTGGGCGGCGACCCGATCGATTACCCGGTTGACGATCGCCCGGATCCGCGTCTCGTGCTCGGCGATCCGCTGCGGGCGTGAATCCGCGCTGAAACAGCGCCTTGATCCGATCGTGGCGGGGCGGGTCCATGGAGATCATCTGCTGGCGCTGCGCCTCGAGCGGGATCCCGAAGTCGTCGAGGACGAGGACCCCGCCTAGCTCGGACGAGTACGTCTCCCAGTCGAGGCTGACACCGCGAAGGTCCTCGGCCCGCGTGATCGACCAAAAGCCCGACTCCCCGGGGTGATCGGCCAACGGGCTCCAATGGACCGGGGCCTCGCGGCGAAGGCGCGTGAAGAGCTCATGCGGGGGGCCGTCGGCCCAGAGCGCCAGGTCGCCGAGGTCGACCTGGGTCAGGTCCTGTTCCGCGATCGCCGTCACTTGCGCCTCCTTCGGTGGGGGACGCGCCCGGCTCGATCGGTAATACTACAGATGTAGTGGTGACGACGCTGACCGAGATCGGCAACCGGCGCGCGACGATCGCCCAGGCGGCGCTCGAGGTGCTCGAAGCCGAGGGCGGGCGCGGGCTCACCCACCGCGCGGTCGACCGCAGGGCGAGGCTCGTCGAGGGCTCGACCAGCAACTACTTCCCGACCCGGGAGGCGTTGTTGACCGCCGCGCTTCACCGGCTGGTCGAGCTCGAGCGCCCGGCGGTCCAGGAGATGAAGGATCTGGCGCCCGGCGGCCCGTACGAGCCGCGGCGGGCAGCGGAGCTGGTCGCCGGGCTGATCGGAGGCTGGCTCTCGCCCGAGCGGTTCGGCCTGACGGTGGCGCGCTACGAGCTGATCCTCGAGGCCCGGCGACGCCCGCGCTTTCAGCTCGAGCTCGACGAGGTGCGCCGCGAATACCGGCTGCTCGCAGAGCAGCTGCTGCCCGCTGCAGGGTGCGCGGATCCGCGCCGCCATGCCCCTCACCTTCTTACGATTCTCGACGGGATCATGGTCAACCAGCTGTTCGCCTCGTCGACTGCCCTGACCGACGCGGAGATGGTGGATCAGCTGACCCGCTTCTTCACTTCGTGCTGAGCCAGGCGGGAACCCGCAGCGATCTTGCGCCTGCGGCATGATTCGCATGCGGCACGCCGCTCGGGCGGGCCGCGGGCGTCGATGCCAGTAAGGAGGAGCTTGACGATGATGAGGAGGAGACGGCCGCTGATGCGAGCGGCGATGATCGGTGGCGGCGCCTATGCCGTGGGCAAGTCCCGCCAGCGTGGCCAGCAACAAGAGGCCGACGAGGAGCAGCGAATATCCGCCCTCGAGCAGCAGTCTGCTGCAGCGCCGGCTCCGGCCCCGGCCGCTGCGGCCGCCCCGGGGTCGGACGACGTGGTCGCGAAGCTCAAGCAGCTCAAGGAGCTCCAGGATTCCGGGGCGCTCACCCCCGATGAGTTCGAGGCCGCCAAGCAGAAGCTCCTGGCCTCATGACCCGGGCGATCGAGGGGAGACGCCGATGACGATTGGACCCGTACAGCTCGTTGTCCTCGGCTTCGAGGGAGGCGAGTTCTCAGGCGAGATCCTTGCGGAGCTGAAGCAGCTTCGCGATCACGATGTGATTCGCCTGATCGACTTGCTGTTCGTGAACAAGGACGAAAGTGGCGAGGTCACGATCCTCGAGGTGAGTGACCTCACGCAGGACGAAGCGATGGAGTTCGGCGCGACGGTCGGCGCCCTGATCGGCCTCGGAGAGGGTGGCGAGCAGGGGGCGGTCGAGGGTGCGATCGCCGGAGCCGAGGCGCTCGAGGACGGGCACGTTTTCGAGCCCGATCAGGTCTGGTACGTGACCGACTCGATCCCGAACGGAACTTCAGCTGCGATCGCGCTGCTGGAGCACCGATGGGCCATACCCGTCAGGGACGCGGTTCAGCGGGCCGGCGGGACGATGCTCGACGAGTCCTGGGTACATCCGCTCGATCTGGTGGCCGTCGGCCTGGCAGCGGCCGACGAGGTGACCGACCCGGATTGAGCGCGCGTCCCGCGCTCGCGTGCCAGGCGCTCGGTCGAGCTCGGCCTCCCGGGGATCCTCATCCCGGCTGAGGGCTCGGCCGAGCCCGCGACCGCCACCGGCGAAGGCGCCCCGGCGCACGGGCGCCCTGCTCGGCGCGAACCTCGAGATCGAAGTAAAGGAGCGTTCGACCGATCGCCACATACGGGATCAGCAGCGCAAAGACCAGCGAGCCGAGGATGTTGATCCAGATCAGCGACAGCGTCGTGAAGATCAGGGCGAAGGTCAGGATCGGGCCCGCGACGATGCTGATCAACCACAGGAACCCGACAACGCGGACCGTCTTCCACCAGTGGCCGCGCACGATTTGTGAGCTGCCCCGCAGCGCACCACGGATCGATTGGTTCTTGAACAGGACCTCCTGCTGCACAAACTGCCATTCGACGTACTTCCAGATCGCGATCGGGATCCCGATCACGGTCAGGGCGATCAACGTGACCGCGAACGTGGCGATCAGCTGACCGAAGACGACCCGCCAGAAGCGCGCCAGCACGCCCTCGTAGGCGAGCCTGACGCCGACGTCCTTGCCCTGCTCGAGGTCTCGGATGAACGCGATCACGGCGCCGCCCACCGCGGCGAACCCAAGCGAGCGGGCGAGGGTCGGTATCGAGATGCTGATCGTGACGCCGAGGTCGATCCCGCCGGTGATCGTGGTCAGCAGCCATACCGCCCCCTCGACGATCGCGATTATCGCGATCGCGGTCAGCGCGATCGCCACCATCGCGACCCAGTGCCGCCCGTAGAGCTGGCGCGCGGCGCGCACCAGCTGGCCGAAGGCGCGGGCCTGGCGCAGGCGGCTCAGGTCGACCGGCGTCCACCGCGTCAGGCCGACCGGAACCGCCACCAGCAGCACCAACACCAGGCCGGTCACGATCGCGCCGAGTCGCGTCTGAGCCTCGAGGTTGACGAAGCTCGATGCGGTCGCGACCGCCCCGCAGAAGGCCTGGGTCACCGCGGGTCCGAGGACCAGGCCGCCCGGGAGCTTGGGGCTGGTCGAGCGGACGCCGTCCATCCACTTGAATGGCTCGCGCCATTGGCTTTTGGTGGTCGGTCCCTGGGGGCCGTTGTTAAAGCCCTTCTCCTGTTGGCCCCAGTGCCCGTCGAAGGTCAGCCACTGAAAGCGAGATCCCGCGGGGGGGTGGGTCGGCATCAGCACCGGCTTGGGGGTCACCCGCCGAAGCGGCTCGGTCGTGTTGTCGCACCCGAGACCCGACCCGCCCTGTCCGTTCTCGACGAAGACGGCGGAGTCGAAAAAGGTGGCGTGCGAGCCGGCCGCGGGGTAGACGACCGGATGAGTCCCCTCCTTTTCTACCTTGTCGTCGTCCCAGTCGCCCTTCTCGCCGCCGCCGTGCTGGAACAGGGCGATCTCATATGGGCCCTTGGCCAGCGCCTCGCGGGGATCCGCGGCATCGAAGGCGATCTGCATGCCCTCCCAGTCGCCCTCGTGTAGGTCGTTGAACTGATTGAAGTAGTAGAAGAACCAGTACTGGATCACGAATCCCGAGTGGCCCTTCTGGGTGGCGATGTGGGCGTAGGTGATCGGCGGGGCGCGTCCCGCCGCCTTCAGGGCCGCGAAGTCCCTGGCGTAGGTGCATTCCGCGTTCAGCGGGTCGCCGGGAATATCGAGGTGCCAGGCGCCTCCGAGCCCGGCGATTTCGGCTGCGGTCGGCGCCGATCTCGTGATCTCGGGCCTGTCGTCCCCGGCTGGGCGGGTCAGATCGACCCGCGGATTGCCCAGCATCGTGTTGACGGTGGTGGGCTCGAACTGCTCCTCCGCCGTGTCGCATGGCGGATCCTCCTGAGCCCGCAGCATGACGATCGGCGAGTACGCCTCCACCAGCTCCTGCCGTGCGGTCTTCGCCCCGGCCGAAGGCGCCACCACAAGCCAAGCCGCAGAGGCGAAGACGATCACCCACCAGCGCGGTCGGCCCCTCACGGTCCGACCGTACCAGGCGAGTGGACGGGCTCGAATCCGGCTAGCGCCGCCGGCAGAGACGCGACTGGTCGGTGCAGAGGCTCATCTTCAGCACCTTGAGCTTGCCCCAGGGGAACTTCGCGAGCAGCTTGTTCGGGTACTGGCCGCCGAACAGCCCGCCGGCGCGATAGTAGGGGTCCCCCCCTCCGGGCCCCGGATCCTGGGCGAAGAAGCCGACCCCGGCGCTCTGGTCGCGGACGATGATCCCGTGAGTCTTGGCCGCCCTGGCCATCATCAGGACGATCCGTGGCAGGTGCATCCTGGTCAGGTTCAGGTTGGCGGGCAGGCGAAGCCGCGCTCCCTCGGGAAGGGCGTTGGCCGGGCCGCCGCCGTCGGTCCGCTGGGCGGGCCAGGAGTACTGGCGCGCGCGGGGCGACGGGACGATCATCGCGAGCGCATGGGGGATCCGCGAGCCCTTCAATTCCTTGATCAGCATCACGCCGCCGATCACCGAGAGGCTCGAGGCGGTGGCGCCCCAGTTGAGAAGCGAGCGGCCCGGCCACGACTTCCTCGTGTAGTAGCCCGGCTTCCTGGAGACGTTCTTCATCGCCCCGCCCCAAACGGCGTGCCAGCGCCCGTTGTGTTTGTGGGCATCGAAGAACTCCCACAGCCTGTCGGTGGAGGGCTGCCAGACGACCAGGTGTGCGTCGCTACCCGCAGCGTGCCTGGCGCGGCGCGGGATCGGCACCCGGTTGAAGCAATGCTGGAGGCTTCGTCGCCCGGCCGAGTTCCCTTCGAACAGCGCCACATGAACCCGCCGCTGGTGGGGGCCCACGACGTACAGCGGCGTGCTGTAGCTGTCGGTCTGAATCCATGGTCCCGTTCCCGCGTTCTTCTCGCGGTTCACCTCATTGACCAGCCGGTTGACCAGCCGGGGCGAATGGCGGTCAATGCGCGCGTTGTCGGCGAGCCGGTGGTTCCAGACCCCGTTCGGCGAGAAGAGCCGCTTCGAAGCCTTGTCACGATGGGCCACAGAGCCCGAGGCCGACCACGGCCCCCCGGCCAGCCACGCGACTGCCAGCCCGCCGATGAGGAGGATCGCGGCGCCGACGACCCACTGGCCGCGGCGCAACTGGAGCTTGTCTTGCCTCGGCGAAGCCATCCCGACCAAGCGTTCGACATCGGCGCTCGAGGCCCGCCTTGACCCGCCGAGCGCGTGGGGCGAGGCCCTTGTATCAGAGCCGGACTCGAGGCCCGATCGGCTCGTGGCCCGGGTTGCGACCTTTTTCATCCATCGAGCCCGCTACTTGCGAGCCCTGCCCGTGTTTCGGTTCGTGGTCGGCCGCAGGACGCGGCGAGTTAGGCGGCGAATGGAGGCACGGATGACAGCGACTCGGGGCGCCCTCGCCGTACCCGCGTCTGGGCTTCGCGCCCGAGGAGCCAGGGCCGCCGCAACAATCGTGATCGCGGGCGCGCTGATGCTTGGCGCCGCGCCTGGGGCAACGGCCGCGGTCCGGGGTCAGAACCCGTGCCCGCAGAGCCCGTCGTACTCGTGGATGGGCAACTCGGTCGCAACCAAGGTCACCTTCCCCTCGCTGGCCCACCCGAACGGGATCGCCTCCTATGAGGGGGCGATCCTTCATCCGGCAGCGACCAGCGCCTATCCGGGCAAGCGACCGCTGGTGGCGATCCAACACGGTCGAAACGGCTCGACGTGCAGCGACTTCTGGCTTGCTCAGGACCTGGCCGGCCACGGATACACGACGCTGTCCTGGACCGCCCCGGCCAACAGCGATCCCGACCAGGCCTTCGTGAACGCCATCGACGCGTCGAAGTCCGCCATCAGATGGGCCGGCACGGCCTCAAACCCCGAGCGCGCCCGCACCGACGCCTCGAAGGTGACGATCGGCGGATCGTCGATGGGCGCGATCGTGACCAGCGCGATCCAGAGCGACCCCGATCTCAACATCAAGGCCGGGATCGCGCTCGACAGCCTGCGCCGCTACCTGACGGGAGACCCGGCGGCGGCGATGAGCGAGTGCACCGGCAAGCCCGCCGGCCAGGTCACCCCGGCAGCCCCGGTGCTCGGATTCGCGATGGATCACCCGTGCAAGAGCAGGCCGGACTACGACCCGCCGGGCCTGAAGCTGGACGGTTTCGAGTTCTGGCACACCCACGGGGTGCCCGCGACGAGCCTCGTGATGGCCGGCTTCGAGCACAACGACTTCGCGTCGGGGGGCTCATCGGAGCAGCATCAGATCCTCGATCACTACGTCCGCGCATGGCTGGCGCTCTACATCAAGCACGACAAGAGCGCGACCCAGAGGATGCTCGCCAAGACCGTCGACGGAAAGCCCGCGAGAAGCCTGCTCAGCACCGGGTTCGGCTCGGGGATGTACATCCCCGGAACCATCTATACGCGCGACTACCGCAGCTGGCTCGCGACCCACTGAGCCGCGTGACGATGCCCGCTGTTCTGAATAGAGCCTCTAAGGGGTGGCGGTCAGGGTCGGCGAGAAGCCGCTGCGCTTGCTGTGGTCGCTGCCCTTCTCGGAGCGAACCTGGAACTGGTACTTCGTGCCGGGGTTGACCGCAATCGGGCTGCCGGCCTGGCCGAACACCGCCTTGCGCTGCACGGTGTCGTTCTTCCAGACCTTCCACGTTCCCGAGGTCCCGACCCGGTAGTTGACATCGAACGCCTGGCCGGTCGTGGTGCCCGAATCGCCCCAGGTGACCGTGAACGGGTTGCCGGTCGGGGCGGCGCTGAACGCAGGGCGAACCTTGACCACGCCGGTCATGCCCCCCGCGGGGGAGCCGTGGACGTCGCAGTAGTAGTGATAGCTGCCGGCGGAGGCGCTGACGCTGAAGTTGATCGCCCCGCTCGTCGCGTTGCCCGAGCGGAAGAGCCCGGCGTCCTGCTGGATGTTGTGGAGGCCGGTCGACGACGCGGCCCGCTGCCAATGGAAGCTCGCCCCGGTCTGAAAGCCTCGCACGGCGGGTACCTGGGGGCTGAATGAGTTGTCCTTGACCTGAATCTGGGTCGGACCCGCGCCGAACGCGAAGGCGGGCAAGATGAATGCAGCCGCCGCGGCCATGAACAACAGTGAACGTCGCATCGGAATCCCTCCCATTCGCCGAACCTCTCTCAGCGCCGTTTTACGAGCCAACCCGTCGCCGGGTTCATCTGCAGCCTATGCGAACGCCAGCGCTATGGGAGTTCACGCGCCGCGTCCGCGGCTCGCAGCGCACCCGACGGTCTTCAGCCCACGCCGGTAGCGAGATACTGCGCAGGGATGTCGCAGGAGAACGTGGAGATTGTCCGGCGGGGATTCGAGGAGTTTCGGGCTGGCTTGGCCAGCGGCGACCCAGGCGCGATGTTCGACTCCGGTCTCCTCGCACCCGATTTCGAATGGATCTATGAGCTCGAGAACGGCTTGGTCATCCGGGCGCGGAACTTCCTCGACCCCAACGAAGCCCTCGAAGCCGCTGGGCTGCGGGAGTAGGCGCGACAAGCCCTACCGAGAGCGGGCGGCGTCCAAGGCTGCTCGCTTCGATGCGAACCGATCGATGCGGACCAGATCCTCGTCGTCGAACTCCCAGAGCAAAGCCGCGGCAAGCTCTTGCGAGAGATGGCCGCCGCGCCACCCCTGTACTCGTCCGACGACGACCACATCGCCATTGGCTTCCCCAATCTCATCCGCGACGAAGATCAGGCCTGGCGACTCTCTGTTGAATCTCGCCAGGGCAGCCCTGACGATGCGTACCCGTTCCCTAGCCGTCCATGGCTCCATCGGTCCCACCTTTCATAGCCGCCCGGTCGCCGGGGACGAACCGGAGCCAGGTGCCAGCTCCGCCGGTGGGGGTGCGAAAGGACGTCCTCTCCCATTAAACGCGCGACGCTGCCGAATGTCATACAGATGTCCGCCCCGCGCTGCCAAAGCCGCCGAGTTGCCGGAGTAGGCTTGGCCTGATGACGGACAGCGGTGAGCAACCTCCGACCTCCAACCCGGCCGCGAGCCCAGCTCGGCCGCGATCGAAATGGACCGCCGGGCGCGTGATCGGGATGGCCTTCGCCAGCATCGGTGGGCTGATCGGCCTGGCGTTGCTGGTGGGCGGCATCGCCGTTCTCGCCGCGTACGCCTTCGGCCGCGATGACGGCTACTTCAACTCCGACCGCAAGCAACTCCGCAGCCCCACGTACGCGATCACCACGGAGAACATCGACCTCGGCGCAAACGAGTTCGACTGGGCCCCGGACAAGATCCTCGGCAAGGTCCGGATCCAGGTCGAGGGCGACAAGCCTGTGTTCGTCGGCATCGGTTCCGACGCCGATGTGGATCGCTACCTCGGTAGCGTCGCTCACGACGAACTGGTCGACTTCCACGGCGGCCACTCCGAGTTCGACCTGCACCGGGGCAGAGCCCCACGGACACCACCCGGCAAACAGAACTTCTGGGTCGCGCAGACCCAGGGCTCCGGCGAGCAGGCGCTCACCTGGGATGCTGAATTCGGTCGCTGGACCGCGGTCGTGATGAATGCTGGCGCAGCTCGGGGCATCGACGTCAAGGCGGATGCCGGGATCAAGCTGGCCTGGGCGATCTGGGCCGGGCTCGGGATGTTCATCGTGGGCCTGCTGATGAGCGTCGGCGCGGTGGTCGTGATCCTGCTGATCGGTCGCCATGCGAGCCGGGACTCGACCACGGGCTGACTGGCGAGGAAGCCCGCACTGGCGCTCGGCCGGCGCGGAGCTCTCAGCGGAACGGCATTGTCGGCCACCCAATCGCGAGCCGTTGAGCGCGAGATACTGCGCTGGCAATGTCGCACGAGAATGTGGAGATCGTTCGGGGGGTTCGGATCACGCTTCATCCCCCAAATGAAGGCGCCATTAGTCGCCGGACCCCTGACGAGCACCTGCGGGTGCGCATTCCCGCCCTTTCTCGACCGCTCGGCGAGGCTCTTTTCCGCCTGCCGCCACGGTCTCGACTTCGGCAATCGATACTGGCGCGTGCGATGAGTCGGGCTTACGCGGCGGCGAACCGCCGCGACTTCGACCTCATCCTGACCGGCAACGATCCCCGGAGGTACGAGTATCACCCGAGTGTCGATTTCTTGCCTCCCGACATGGAAACGGTGTACTACGGCCATGACGGGTATCGCCGGTTCTGGCGAAATTGGCTCGACGCATTCGAGGACATTCGTTGGGATCCAGAGGAGATCCTCGACTTTGGGGAGAAAGCGCTCGTCACGACTCAGCAAAGTGGGCATGGATCGGGCAGTGGCATAGCCGTCAGCGAGCCGGTGTTTCAGCTCTTCACGTTCAGGCGCGGCTTGGTGATCCGCCAGGAGGACTTTTCCAGTCGCTCGAAGGCCCTCGAAGCCGCCGGGCTGCGGGAGTAGGCGATGTCGCGGGAGAACGTGGAGTTCCTGGAAGGCCTCTTCGCCGGGGCCAGCGAGATGGACAAGGAGGCGCTGCTCGACGCCCTGCCCGAGCTGATCGCCCAGGCCTGCGATCCCGAGATCGAGTGGGTGGAGGATCCACGGCGAGCCGACAGGCGCGTCTACCGGGGTCACGAGGGCGTTCGCGAGTCGTTTGAGCGCTGGCTTGAGAACTTCGACGAATACGGGTGGGAAATCGAGAAGATGGTCGACTGCGGAGACAAAGTCCTCGTGTACTCCAGCGAGGAGGGGCGCGGAAGCCTCAGCGGGGCGACCATCAGCCAGCGGATCTACCTCGTGTACACGTTTCGCGACGGCAAGGTCGCTCGGTACGAGGAGTTCTACGAGGAGCGGGACGCCCTCGAAGCCGCCGGGCTGCGGGAGTAGGGCCGCTCACTTCAGCGCTGAACTTTCGAGTCCCGCTAACGTCTGTGTTTCGCCGTAGTCCGGCACGAGGAAGGGCACGACCGGGGCGCGGACTTAGTTCCGACTCAGGAGGTGCCTCTCATGGCAGGCATACGAGACGAGATCTCGCTCTGGACTCGCGACGGCGCGTCCCTCGAAGCGATCGAGGAGCGCATCAGCGGGCTGCCCGCGTCAGACGACGAGAAGTCGGCTCTGTGGCTTTGGGCGTGGTCATCCAGAAGCAACGGCAAGCCATACGGCGAGAGCCGTCGAACGGTGCTCTCCGACTAGTAGCCCCCCGCTCGGCGGCTCACCGCGCCAATCCTTCACGCGAGATACTGCGCGGGCGATGTCGCAGGAGAACGTCGGGATCGTACGGCGCTCGATCGAGGCCTTCCAGCGCGGCGACTACGAGGCCGCGATGGACGCGATCGACCCCCGGATCGAGTACGACCTGACGCACTTTCCGGACGGGAAGGTCTATCTCGGTCATGCGGGAATCCGAGAAGCGTTCCGGATCTGGATGGGCACCTGGCAGGACTACAGGCAGGAGCTTGATGAGCTGATCGACGCCGGGAATGATGAGGTCATTGCCTTGGTTCGCGAATCCGGACGCGGGAAGGGAAGCGGCATCGAACTGGAACGTCCTACCGCCGGACTCTGGACGCTCCGCGACAGGAAAGCTGTGCGGATACGTTTTTATCCCGGCAAGGCGCAGGCCCTCGAAGCCGCCGGACTGCGGGAGTAGGACCAACCACCTTCGGGACTTCAGGAGCAAGCGGCAGCGAAGGTCGCGCTGCCGATCATCATTGGTGACTAGGTCACGATCGCGATGTAGAACGCGTCGTGAAACCACACCTTCGCGGCGTCACGGTCGACCTGAATTCGGCTGATCCGACCTTCGTCGATGTAGAGACGGGACTCAGTGCCGATCAACAGCGGAACTCTTACGACCCCTCGATCAAGGTCGGGGTCAACCGCGTCCTCAATCCGACCAATTTCAATGTCGTGCATCCCGATTGGCCGTGCCTCGGCCGGAATGTGCGACTCCGGATCGGGCAACCCGACCTCGATGTAGACCCTCGCCCCTTGGTGGTCGACGAGGAAGTCGAATAGCTCATTGAAGGTGGTCCCGGCCACTCTTGGCAAGCCTAACGCGCCGATTGCAGACTGCCGCCGCCGCATCTCCTTCGGGCGCTCATGCCGCCCATGAGCCATCAGCAACGCCCCGATAACGCGCGACCGGGACCGGCCTTCCTACTCCGCCTCGATGGGCTCTCGCAGCGCGACCAGCTCGCCCTCGAGCGCCCGTCGCACACGGCTCGTCGCAGCTTCGGCGTCCTCCGCCTGGAGGCGTGCGGACAGGTTGCCTACGTTCTGCACGCCCGCAACCGCCAGCACACCCCTGATGCGGTCGGGGTCCGCAGCGATGATTGGCACCAGGTAGACCGGGATAGGCGGAGTCCTATCCGGTGTCGCCGCCCGCCGCGCCGGTTCCTATCCGGGCCGCCGTGTTGCCCCTTGAACGGAAAGAGCGTCTGCGGGGCTCCTCGCACGGTTATTTAGGAGAGCGGAGACGTGAGTCGGATAGGGTCGGCTCGACCCTAAACAAGGAGGACCAACCGATGAGCATCGTTGTCCGCTTCGCCCCGCCGTCGGCTCCACCCGCAGCTCAGTACGACGAAACCATCCGCCGCTTGGAAGGGGATGGCGGTGACTTCCCCCCGGATGGGCTGGAATACCACATCGCCTTTGTCGTAGACGGCGGTATTCGCGTCAGCGAAATCTGGGACTCGCGGGAAAAGTGGGAGGCGTTTGGCGAGCGTCTGATGCCGATACTCGCCGATGTGGGGATAGAGCCAGGCGACCCGGAGGTCTTCGAGATCCACAACATCATCAGGCGCTAGCCGAAGGCCATTACCCCCGAAGCCGCCGGGCTGCGGGAGCAGCCTCGCCTTCGGGCCTCCCCTCCCGGGGTGTATCGTCGGGCCACGATGACCGCGAGCCTCCACGAGTGGCGTCGGCGAGTAATTCCGAGCTGTCGTGAGCAGGCGCGAACGGCTGTCAGTCGACTCCGGGACCGGGGCGTGAACGCTGAGCTCGTGGACGAAGCTTGGGTCGAAATCACCCTCGTACCCGACGGGGCACAAGACCCCGAGGCCTTGGTGAGCGAGTGGCTCAACGAGGTCTGGCCCGCGTGGGAGACATGCTTGGAAGATCCGGACCACGCCGCCGAACCTCCAGGCTGATCGGCGCCGGGCCGCTAGCGAGATACTGCGCGGGCGATGTCGCAGGAGAACGTGATGGCTCAGAAGCGCCTCTGCACGCCTTTATTGATCGTCGCGGCAATCGCCGCGATGCTTCTCGCAACGGCTACGGCCGATGCGGCGTTCCCTGGACGGAATGGGCGAATCGCATTTGTCCGGGGCGTCGGTCCCACCTTCGGGCCGATGATCTTCACCATGAAGCCGAACGGCAGCGACGTTCGCAAGCTGACCGCGGGCACGAGCCCGGCGTACTCGGCGGATGGACGACAGATCGTCTTCGCGGCGCATCGCGATGGCGACTCGGAGATCTTCATGATCAGGGCGAACGGGACCCATAGGCACCGACTCACGGACAACATCGTGGACGACATTGACCCGGCGTTCTCGCCCAGCGGAAGGCGGATCGTCTTCAGCCGCAAGATCCCTGGGGGCTACGAGATCTTCACGATGAGAATCGATGCCACCGATCAGCGCCAGCTGACCCACGACAGCAACGGAAGCGCCACCTTCGGGCCAGTCTTCTCTCCCGACGGAACCCGGATCGTCTACGCGGAGCCGTCTTGGCATGGCTACCGCGGGTTCGGGCTCTTCCACATGCGAACCGATGGAACTTTCCAGCGCCGGTTCTCGATCGGCAACAACCCCGACTATTCCCCGTACGGGGGGCACATCGTGTCCGATGCAAAGGGCTACCTACTTGGCTCTCTTCATCGCCCTCGGCGGGACGGCGATGGCAGCCGTCGTCGTCTCTGACAACAACCAGGTCGCTCGAGGGACCATTTCCGGGCACAAGCCGCCTGCCGGAGACCATCCGAACGTGATCGCCGCCTCGGTGGACGGGACAGACTTGGCGGACGGCTCCGTGACCCGCGCGAAGCTCAAGACTCCAGCGACCTTCACCTCGGCTGGACTCCCCGACATGGACCCGGTTGACTGCTCGAATCCCGACGATCGCTGGTTCAACCGCGAGCCGAGCAGGTTCGCGCGCGTCGGCTACTACCGCGACCCCAGCGGCCTGGTCTATCTGCAGGGCGTTGCCTTCAGTTGCAATTCGAACGGCGGGGCGGGTCCCATTTTCACCCTGCCCCCCGGCTATGCGCCAGCCCACTTTTTCGATGGGCAAAACGTTTTTGTTGAGCCGAACGGGGACGTTTTTGCCGCGCAAGGGTGGGCCCTTGACGGCGCCGTCTTCCGCTGCGGCCCGTCCGGCCAGAACGGGTGCCCGTAGACGGCTGAGGCCGACATAGGCTCGCCCTCGCGAGATACTGCGCGGGCGATGTCGCAGGAGAACGTTGAGATCGTGCAGCGCCACATCAAGACATGGAACCGGCGCGACCTGACGGCGTGGTTGGCCCCGTTTGGCCCCGGCGCGGAAATCGACTGGTCGCGTGCCCGGGGGCCGCTCAAGGGTGTCTATCGCGGTCGCGCCGAGCTTGAGGCCTTCTGGAACGAGCTCTGGTCGACGTTTGAGGATGTCCAGAATGAAACGCACGGCTTCACGGATGCGGGCTCCGCGGTCGTGGCCTCGAACACCGGCCATTTTCGGGGGCGCCAGGGGATCGAAGTGATTGCGAGGAGCACGTTGGTGTGGACGGTCGAGAAGGGGCAGATCACTCGCATTCGGATGTTCCAAGAGCGAGCCGAAGCCCTCGAAGCCGCCGGGCTGCGGGAGTAGCGAGATACTGCGCGCGCCATGAGTGAACCCGCCAAGGCCCAGGGGAAGCGCTCGCTCCGTGATCGCATCGGACGGCGTCCACGCCGCAAGAAGCGGGAGAAGTGGTGGCGCAGTCCTAATGCCCCGCCCGATCCTCCCTCTTCGGCACAGCGTCGAGACGACTCGGCCCAAGGGAGCCTTGGCGGCGGAGGACTCTGAGACTCGCCGACGAGTAGTTGAGCGTGGGACGCGAGATACTGCGCGGGCGATGTCGCAGGAGAGTGTCGAAGATTTCATCCGCCGGGGATACGCCAGGTTCAACCAAGCCGAACGAGACCCCGTTGACGAGCAAGAGCTTGCGTCTCTGGATATCTGGCATCCCGACGGCGTGTACGTGAACTCCGCCAGCGACCCTGACCCCGCGACTCACCGAGGCATCGAGGCGGTGAGGGCGCAGATAGGGCGATGGGTCGAGGCCTATCCCGACCTGCAGGTGGAGCCGCTTGAGATCCAGGTCAATGGCGATCGGGCGTTCGTCTGGGTCCGCTTCTCGGGTCACGGAGCAGGAAGTGGGGTTCCAATCGACATGGAGTTGGCTCACGTCAACACGGTCGAGGGCGGCAAGCTCCGCAGCATCGAGGAGTACCAGGAACGAGCCGATGGCCTAGAAGCCGCCGGGCTGCGGGAGTAGGCGATGTCGCGGACGGTCCGCGGGGGCTGGTACGTTGCGCTGCCCCTGCACATCGGGATACCCCTCCCAAACCCAGCGAAGGAGTAGTCATGCGTTCAGCTAGTTGGCGCGACCGATGTGGGATCGCGCTTGTCGTGGGAACTGCATTGGCCCTGATCGCAGGATGTGGGGGGAGCAGCAACACGAGCAGTTCACCCACCCCGCTGTCGCTGAAGATCAGCGAGAAAGGCACGAAGGCGAGCTACGACGTGCCTAAGTCGGCGACTGGCGGTCTGGTGGCGGTCAACCTGACCAACGAGGGCAAGGCACCGCACGGCGTGCAGTTCATCCAGTACACGGGCGGCCATACCCAGGCCGATGTGCTGAAGCAGCTCGGCAGCAACAGCAACAAGATTCCGGCCTGGATCAAACTCCACGGAGGCATCGGCAGCGTTCCCGGCGGCCAAGCCGGGTCCGCTGACGTGATCCTCCCGGCGGGCAATTATGTGCTCGCCGATGCGGCCGCATTCACGGGCCCCAGCAATGGACCCCCGGCGACCGCCCCGCTCAAGGTGGCGGGCGGCACCACCGGAGATCTGCCCAGCACGCCGGCAACCGTCACCGCGGCCAATCCTGCCAAGGACAAGTTCCAATGGGACATCTCAGGGCTGAAGGCCGGTAGCAACAACATCACCTTCAACTCCAAGGGTGAGGACGCGGTCCATCTGATCTTGGCCGTTCCGGTTAAGGGCAAGGCCCCGCCGCTGAGCCAGATCAAGCAGGACCTCGCCTCGAATGGGCCTCCGCCGCCCTACGCGGACGCGAAGAACACTCAGTCGACGGCGATTCTGGACGGCGGCTCATCCCAAACGACGACGCTCGACCTCAAGAAGCCCGGGCAATACATCTTCTTCTGCCCGCTGACCGACCGAGACGGCGGCAAGCCCCACGACCAAGAGGGCCTGCTGAAGGTGGAGACGGTTCAGTAGATCCCACGCACGGCTTCCCCCACAGGCTGACAAGCCCCGAAGAGGCTGCCCAAATGGGTCGGCGCCTGCGATGGATTTCTCGAACCGCCGGGCTCCGTGGTCTCGGACGCACGATGAGGCCCTCGAAGCCGCCGGACTCTCGGAGTAGGCGATGTCGCAGGAGAACGTGGAGGCAAGGGCGCAACGCCAGCGGGTCAGCTATCGCGAGCGACCACGCCGCGCAGTGTCAGCCTCGGGTCTCTCCCGGGCGCGCTTGGCGTCGTGAACGAGCCTCATCTCCCGCGCCAGAGACTCGCTCGCGTAGGGACCGTTGCCCTCGAGTTCGCACAGCACCGTCTGGACGATCTCCGGCGATTTGTTCTGGCTCATCTTCCGCTTGGCGATGATCCGCGTCGGCACGAGCCGCAGCCCGACTGTGCCGCGACTGTCTCGTCGCGCGTCCGCCGCTACCTCAGGCGTGGCATCCAGTGGGCGGGGATCGTCGACATGCTGCTCGAAGTGATCCACGAGCCGGGTCAGGACCTCGAAGTTCTCTGCCGGATCGAGAATCTCGGGCACGCCTGACAGGTGAGCGACGATGAAGTTCCAGGTCGGGACCTCTATGTGGGAGCCGTACCAGCTGGACGAGATGTAGCCGTGGGGCCCCTGGACGATGACGAGCAGCTCGTGCTCGCCCAGCTCGTGAACATTCTCGTCAGGCCGACCCACGTGGGTCAGGATCGATAGCTCCTCGCGGCCCTCCTCCAGCAAGATCGGATAGTGCGAAGCCACCAGGCCACTCGACGAGTTCGACACGAGTGTCGCCCAGGGGTTCTCGCGGATCAGACGCCTGATCTCCGCTTCGTCGGTGAGCTTGTAATAGGGGTTCTCTCGCACGCCGCCCTCCGCTCCTAGGTATTAGCACCCGACCGGGCGAGACAGGCTCCACGTCCGGCGCTAAAGCCCCGCGCCGACGCGAGATACTGCGCGGGGGATGTCGCAGGAGAACGTGGAGCTGGTCAAGGAGTTCACCCGACTCTTCGAGGAAGGGGATCGCAACGCGTGGCGTAACTACTTCGCTCCGAATGTGGTCTGGGACACTTCCGGGAGCAGCATGCCCGCTGCAGGCGTCTATCACGGCCACGAGGGGATGGAGCGGTTCTTTCGCGAGTGGCTCGGGGCCTGGAGCGACTACGGGATTGAGACTCTCGAGTACCTCGATGCTGGCGACTCGGTCGTACTCGTGTTTCGCCAGAGCGGCACAGGACGGGGCGGCGGCGTTAGAACGGAGCGCGACTTCTTTGCCGTCTATGACCTCAGCGACTCGAAGGTGGTTCGCTACCGCCAGTACGAATCTCGCAAGGCCGCCCTCGAAGCCGCCGGGCTGCGGGAGTAGGGACGCTTATGCACGGGGGATCTCTGCTTCGCCGTTCCGCGTGACGAGTCGCACACACCGGCCTCGGCCCGCGGAATAGGGTCGGCGTGAATCACGGTGGTCGCCGGATTCGCCGACCAGCCCTAACGGACTAGCCGACGCGCTTGGCCTCTGCCCCAATCGGGCTCCCAAGGAGGGGTTTTCAATGCGCCAAGTCCGTACCCATCTGACCTACGCCAACGTCATGGCCACCATCGCCATCTTTCTCCTTCTCGGTGGGGGTAGCGCCGTCGCCCTCAGCGGCTCGAACACCGTCCAATCGGACGACCTTGGGCCCGGCGCCCAGGTCAAGGCGGCCGACGTCGCCGCCGACGCGGTCGCCTCCGGCAAGGTCGCAAACGGGTCCCTGACCGCAGCCGACGCCAACACCACCTCGCTTCAGCGGCGGGTTGCGGGCACCTGCCCATCGGGTAAGGCGGCAACGTCGGTGACCCAGGCCGGCGGGCTCGTCTGTGCCGACACCGGGGGCGGCGTCGATGCGCTATACGGCGACGGCTCCGACGGCGACGTGACGATCGCCAGCAACACGACGCTCAGCCGCGACACCTACCACCACAACCTCACGATCAATCCCGGGACGACGCTCAACCCCGGCGGCTTTCGGATCTTCGTGTCCGGCACCCTGACTCTGGGCGACGGGGCAAAGATCGCCCGCGACGGCATCGACGCCACCGATTCTTCCGACGGAGGCGGCCCGGAGTTGGACTCAGGCACGCTCGGCAGCGCCGGCGGCGGCACCAGCAACCCCGGCCTCGACCAGCAATCGGTCGTCAACTCGCTCGGCGGCGCCGGCGGCTCCGGCTTCGAAGCCGGGACCGCCGCACCGCCCCCGGCGGCGGGCGGCGGCGCGCAGGTGTTTCGCCAGGCGCTGTCGGCGCTCAGCGGCCGCTCGCTCGACGCCGCGCTCGTCAACGGCGGCGCCGGCGGTGGCGGCGACACAGGTCCCTTCCCCGTCGGTGGCGTCGCAGGCGGCGGCGGCGGCGGCGTGGTCGTCGTCGTCGCGCGCGCGGTCGCGCTCGGGGGCTCGGCCGCGATCACCGCCAACGGGGGCGCCGGCGAACTCGACAGCGGTGGCGGTGGCGGTGGCGGTGGTGTGGTTGTCGTCATCACCGCGACCGCGAAGCCGGCTGCGATGACGCTCAGCGCCGCGGGCGGCAGCGCCAGCAGCGGTGGCCAGTCCGGCGCACCAGGGTTCACCGCCTGGCTCGACTGAGCGCCAAGCCATCGTGCTGCGGCACCATCGCGCCGCCGCGCGCCGAACACGTAGCCCTCGAAGCCGCCGGGCTGCGGGAGTAGCGAGATACTGCGCGGACGATGTCGCAGGAGAACGTGAAGATCGTGCGATCGATGTTCGAGCCGTTCGATGGCGTCAACCTGGCTGCGATCGACTGGAGCGCCGAGGTGATCCGCGAGGCGGGCGGGGGAATTCGCCGGAGATCGAGCTCACGACGCTGGACATACCGCTCGGAGCTCAAGCATCGCGAGGAGCGCGGACGGCGGCTGGGGGCGTGGCTGGAGCACCTTAGCGAGTATCACGTCGAGAATCTCGACTACGGTCGATCCGGGGAGTACGTTCCATTCCGAGCCAGCAGTGGGGCTCGGGAACCGAAAGCGGCACGAGTCGAGCTCGAGCTCACGACCCTCTATGAGGTCGACGAGACGGTCGCGTCACGCGGGTTCAGCCAATACGACACGTTGGACCGAGGCCCTCGAAGCCGCCGGGCTCTCGGAGTAGGCGATGTCGCAGGAGAACGTGGAGATCGTGCAGCGCGGGATCGAAACGTGGAACCGGCGTGACCTGACGACGTGGTTGGCCTTGTTTAGCTCCGATGCGGAAATTGACTGGTCGCGTGCCCGAGGTCCGCTCAAGGGGGTCTATCGCGGTCCTGGCGAGATCGAGACCTTGTGGAACGAGTTCTTCTTCACGTTTGAGGAGGCCCAAATTGAGACGACGCATGGCTTCACTGACGCGGGTTCCGAAGTCGTGGTCTCGAATACCAGCCACTTTCGGGGGCGCGAAGGAATCGCAGTGAGCGCGAGCAGCACGTGGCTGTTCACAGTCGAAAACGGACAGATCACTTGCCTTCGGCTGTTCCACGAGCGAGACGAAGCCCTCGAAGCCGCCGGGCTGCGGTAGTAGCGAGCTTCTGCGCGGACGAATGTCGCACGGAAAACCAGGTAACAGGACTACCCCCTTACCTGGACACGGCCGTGAATCCGGTCTAGGGTCGTTCCGTCTCGTCCAACCAAGGGGAGAAGCATGCGCCGTATCGAGCGCCACTTGACGTTCGGCGAACCAGGCGATGACGATACAGACGAACGACGAAGCGATATGTCTCATTTCCTCGTCCGCAGGCGACATCGATTTCAGGTTCTGGTCCTGGCGGCCGGCGCGCTGGTCCTATCCGGCATCTCGGCCGCCCCGGCTCTCGCCGACTTGCCGCTCACCTGGTCTTCGCGCACCATGATTGACCCTTCCGACCCCTTCTCGATCCCCACATACCTCCTAGATGTCTCCTGCCCCTCGGCGACGCTCTGCGTCGCGGTGGACTCCTCGGGCAACGTCGTCACCTCGACCAACCCGACCGGTGGGGCGGCGGCGTGGCACATCGCCCACGTCGACGGCGACAACAGGCTCAGCGGCGTCTCCTGCCCCTCGGCGACGCTCTGCGTCGCGGTGGACTCCGCGGGCAACGTTGTCACCGCGACCAACCCGACCGGCGGGGCGGCGGCGTGGCACATCGCCCACGTCGACGGCTCCAACTACCTCAGCGGCGTCTCCTGCCCCTCGGCGACGCTCTGCGTCGCGGTGGATGATTCGGGCAACGCCCTCACCTCGACCAATCCGACCGGCGGGTCGGCGGCGTGGACGCTTGCCCACGTCGACCACAGGATCGACGAATACGGCCTGCCCGCCCAACTCATGGCCATCTCCTGCTCCTCCGCTTCGCTCTGCGTCGGGGTGGACGACCTGAACAACGTCGTCACCTCGACCAACCCGACCGGTGGGGCGGCGGCGTGGAGGGTCGCCAACGTCGAGGGCGTCAAAGGGCTCCAACGCGGGCTCCAAGGCGTCTCCTGCCCCTCGGCAATGCTCTGCGTCGCGGTGGACGACCAGGGCAACGTCGTCACCTCGACCAACCCGACCGGTGGGGCAGCGGCGTGGAGGGTCGCCCACGTCGGGGACAGCGAACTCGACGTCTCCTGCCCCTCGACGACGCTCTGCGTCGCGTTGGCCTCCGCGGGCAACGTCGTCACCTCGACCAACCCGACCGGCGGGGCAGCGGCGTGGACGCTCGCCAACGTCGACGGCCTCAACTCCCTCTTGGGCGTCTCCTGCCCCTCGACGACGCTCTGCGTCGCGGTGGACAGCGATTACCCACACGGAGGCGGCAGGCTCATCGGCACGCCGACCCCTCCACACACCCTCACGGTTCAGAGGTCCGGCACAGGCTCCGGCAAGGTGACGAGCTCCCCGGCCGGGATCAGCTGCGGCTCCACCTGCTCCCACCGCTACGCCAACGGCCCCACGGTGGACCTCACCGCAAGCCCGGCCTCGGGCTCGAGCTTCAGCGGCTGGTCGGGAGGCCGCTGCTCCGGGACCGGGAGCTGCCATGTGACCCTGGGCTCCAACAAGACCGTGACCGCGAGCTTCACGAAGCTGATCTCGCGCTCGCTGACGCTCTCCTATAGAAACGCTATCCACGCTTTCAAGGGCAAACTCTCCGCGTCGGTTCGGGCCTGCAAGAAGGCGCGCACGGTCAAGGTGTTCAAGAAGCGCCCCGGCCCCGACAAGAAGATCGGTCAAGCCACCACGACCCCTCGTGGCAACTTCAAGGTCGCCGCGACGCGCCACCCCGGCAAGTACTACTCCAAGTCCGCGAAGACGCTGATTCCCACGGCCGGGCTCTGCGCGGCTGTCAGGTCCGCCACGCTGACGCTTCACTGAGGAGTTCCAGCCTCTAGAGGTCGTTTACAGCGGCGCATCGAGTCCTAAGTCGCCGCACCGCCTCTTTGCCGCCACCAATAGGGATAGGCGTAAACAAATAATGCGTCGTCAAGGCGAACCAGTGCTCCTTGTCGCGCAAAGCAGGAGCGGCGTCAGAACTGAAACTTGTTTCAAAGGACGCGTTCGAGGACGAGGTACTTCCGACTGGAGACCAGATGCGCCAAGTCATCAGCCAGCTCCTGAGTCCGTTCCTCGGCCTGTTGCTCCCAGTTCTCGACGTTGACGATCTCCGCCATCAGCACGTAATCGGCTGCTTCACCCCCACCTGCCTGTCCGGGCACATCCAGCGGCCGCGTCAATCGCCAATCCGACATCGTGTCCAGCGAGCTACGGACGATGTCCCGATCGCTGGCCATCAGACGCTCAAAGTCCTCTGCCAGCTCGGGCGAGCGCAGAGAAAACCACATGACCAGTGTTGCCGCCGTCGCCATCAACGGAACGCAATGTACCCAACGTTTTTGCCAGGCGCGGTCGCAGAATGATTCGAGGGCGCGGGAGGCTGAACCGCAAACCGCGTGTCATCCGCGACGGCTCGCCTATGCTCGCGGCGTGGTGGCCGCTACGAGCCCGATCGTCCCGGAGCTGCCGATCATCCGCGCTCGTGGGGAGGGCGAGCAGCGCGCGACGTTCTTCGAGCTTTTCTTCGACCTCGTCTACGTCTTCGCTGTCACCCAGCTGTCGCACCATCTGCTCGCGGACATCAGCTGGTCAGGCGCGGCCGAGACGGCGTTCATGCTCGTCGCCGTGTACTGGGCGTGGAACTACACGACGTGGATGACCAACTGGTTCGACCCGGACACGGCGCCGGTCCGGCTGGTGCTGGTGTTCGTGATGCTCGCCAGCCTGCTGATGGCAGTCGCGATCCCGGAGGGGTTCGGCGCGCACGCGCTGCTGTTCGCGTGCGCCTACACGGGCCTGCAGATCGGGCGCAACGTGTTCGTTGTCGTTGTCACGCCGCGCGGATTGTTCAACCAGAACTTCCGCCAGATCCTGGCTTGGAGCGTGCTCTCCGCGCCGCTGTGGGTCGCGGGCGGCATCGTCGATTCGGAGGCGGTGCGCTGGGTCCTGTGGCTCGGTGCCCTCGGACTTGACCTCGCAGCGCCGCTGGTGAGGTATTGGCTGCCGGGGGTTGGAGCTACCGCCATGAGCCAGTGGCAGATCGAGGGCGCCCATTTCGGCGAGCGCTTTCAGCTGTTCGTGATCATCGCGCTTGGCGAGAGCATCGTTCTCGCAGGGGCCACTGCCTCGGATACGGGGTTGAGCCTCGAGGTCGTCGTGGCGCTCCTGCTCGCCTTCCTCTCCTCGACGGCGCTCTGGTGGCTGTACTTCGGCCAGGTCGCCGCCAGGGTTTTCGAGCGGATCCGCGCGGCCATCGCCGAGGAGCGCGGCCAGATCGGCCGCGACATCTACACCTACCTACACCTCCCAATCGTGGCGGGAATCGTCCTCGTCGCAGTCGGCGACGAGCTCGTGATCGCGCACCCGACGGACGCCCTGCATGACGCGGGAGCGCTGGTCGCACTCGGCGGCCCAGCCCTCTTCCTCGCTGGTCTGATGGCCTGCGCCGCGAGGATCGGTCAGGCACAGAGCACGCCGCGAGCCGTGGCGGTCATCGCGCTCCTTGCGGCCGTGCCGCTCGCCGCCGGCGCCGACGGGCTGGTCGCGTCGGGAGTGCTGACCGCGCTGCTGGCCGCGCTCGTGGTCGCCGAGCAGCTGCGCGGCGCGTCCTGAGCCGAACGGCCGGGGACAGGCGAGCGAACACGGTCAACGCTTGGCGGACCACTTGGCGCATCTGGTCTTGAGCCGGGGGATGCTCGTCTTGCGTCCCGCCCTTTGAAATCCGCGGTCGGTGGGGTGCGATCACACCTGGGCACAAGGCCTTCACCAACTTCGAGATCACCTTCGCGCGTCGACCTAGCCCGGGCTCCGCCAAGCACCTCAACGCGTGGCAGATCGGCGATCGAGGCGTTAGTGCGGTGGTTGTGCCGGCGCAGAAACCTGGCATGCTCAACCGATGCTTCGGAGGAGCTTGCGAGGCGGGGTTGCGGGCGCTGTCGCGACGGTGGTGATGACGCTCGAGCAGCCACTCGACAAACGCCTCTTCGACTCCAAGTACGACGATGTCGAGATCCTGGGCAAGCTCGTAACCCGCGGTGACTATTGGCATCCCATCGGCTTCGTGCTCCACGTGCATAACGGCGCGATCTTCGGCGTCGCATACGCGCGGCTCAAGCCATCCCTGCCCGGGCCGCCCGTTCTGCGCGGCCTGATGGTGGGCCTCATCGAGCACGTCGCGGCCTGGCCCCTGACCGTGCTGTTCGACCACTACCACCCCGCCCGCGAAGAGCTGCCGAAGCTCGCCACCAACCCCAGAGCTTTCGGCCAGGCGACGATTCGCCACGCTGTGTTCGGGCTCGTCCTCGGGCTCCTCGAGGACGCGCTGAACGACCGCAGCGCATAGGGGGCGGCTGCCCCTGCTCGCGCAAAGCGACAGCGCATAGAAGACAGCCTCATCAGGTCTGCTGGATGCCGTTGGTCCGAAGGACCACACGCCTGGCTCTGACGGGCGAAGGGGCATGCCGAATGACGGCGCCCTCACGCGAGGCGTGCGGGCTGCGCTCAGGAGGACAATCCTCAGGGATGCACAAGACGGTGGCGATTTCACTGTTGCTGGCTGGCATTGCGGTCGGCGGCTACGGCCGAGACGGCGGCTCGGCAAGCGTGAGTGACTCGGGTATCCGGGCGACGGTCGTGATCGGTCCAACCTGTGCGGTGGAAGTCGTTGGGAAGAACTGCGCCGACAAGCCTTACGTGACGGACCTTCGGGTTATCAACACCGGCACGGGTGAGCAGGTGGCCACGGCAAGCTCTGGGACGAACGGGCATTTCGAGATTGCGCTGCCCGCTGGCCATTACCGGCTCCAGCCCCTAAGCTCGGCCTCCCCGCCGTGGGCTGCGCCAGTTGACGTCGCGGTGCGACCGCATCGTTATGCGGCAACCACGATCCGATTTGACTCCGGGATCCGCTGACGCAACCAGCGGCCCATAGGTCCGCCGCCTAGCTTCCGGCGAAGGTGCTCGAGGCGCTGCTCGCCGGGCTCGACTCGCTCGGCGTCCAGCGCGATCGCGCCTAGCCCGCTCGACCGCGGCTCGTTGGGTCGCCAAGGCCCGCGAGCGGGCATCCTCGGCCCCGCGAAGCGCGGGCAGGCAGGGGAGGCGAGCTGATGCGCGGCTCGGTGTTCAGGCGCGGCACCCTCTACACCGTCCAGGTCGAACTCGACCGCGATCCCGTCACCGGCCGTCGCCGCCGTGAGTGGCACTCGGGCTATCCGACCAGACGCGACGCCGAAGCCGCCCGGGTCGAGATTCTCGGACGCCTACAGCGCGGTGACCACGTGGCGCCACAGAAACTCACCCTCGGCGCGTTCCTCACCGAGCGCTGGCTGCCGACCCGCGAGACCCAGCTCGCGCCGTCGACGTTCGAGAGCTACCGGCACAACGTCCGGCGCCACGTCGTTCCGAAGATCGGCTCGGCACGCCTGCAAGGACTCTCGGCCGACGTCCTGACGCGCTTCTACGCGGAACGGCTTGCGAGCGGCCTCAGCGCTCGCACGGTTCGCTACCTACACGCCATCGTTCACAAGGCGCTGGCGGACGCGCTCTCGTGGGGGCTCGTGGTCCGCAACGTCGCCGATGCGGCGTCCCCCCATCCAACCGGGTCGCCAAGGCGCCGCCACCGGCCACCTAGTCGGCGTCGGAGCTCTCGACCTTCCTCGACTCGGCCGCCGAAGCGCGACTCGGGCCGTTGTGGCGGCTGTACGCGACCACCGGCCTGCGCCGCGGTGAAGCCCTCGGCCTGACGTGGCGCGACGTCGATCTCGACGGGGGGACGATCGCGGTCGCCAAGGCCCGCATCTCCACCGAGCGGGGCGTCATCGACTCCTCGCCGAAGTCTGGTCGCGGCCGCGCGGTCGCACTCGACCCGGTCACTGTGGCCACGCTTCGCGAGCACCGAAAGAACCAGCTCGAGGAGCGGCTCGCCTGGGGTCCCGCGTACGCGGACGGGGACTACGTGTTCTGCCGCGAGGACGGCAACCTCTACTCCCCCGACTACGTCACCCGCGCGTTCCGTGGCGCGGTGAAGCGAACCGCGGTCCCGCGGATTCGATTGCACGACCTTCGGCATACCTGGGCGAGCCTGGCGCTCGCGGCCGGCGTGAACCCGAAGGTGGTGTCTGAGCGACTCGGCCACGCGACAGTGAGCTTCACCCTCGACACCTACTCGCACGTCATGCCGGGGCTGCAAGAGGACACAGCAGCACGCGTCGCGGCGCTGCTCAAGTGAAGCCGAAAGCCATCGCCTACCACGAGGCTGGCCACGCCGTCGCCCAACATTCGTTCGGACGGACGCTCGAGCGGGTGACGATCGTGCCTGACCCCGAGGCGCACGGCGCTATGTACGGCGAGCTGGTGCCGTCAGCCCTCTTGGAACGACCAAAGAACGCCGCCCTTACACCGGCCGAGGTCGAGGAAACCGAAAGGACTTTCATCGTGCTGCTCGCAGGAGGGGTCGCGGAGAGACTCGCCGGCGACTACAAACCTGGCGCATCCGGCCGGGACCAGGTGCTGGTCTACGACCTGCTGGTCATCGTCGCCGAAATCCTCGGTTTCGAGAAGGACGCCTACATACGGGACGTCACCGCCAGGACGACCAAGTTCGTTCAGAGCAACAGCGCGGCGATCGAGTTGCTCGCCAACGAACTACTGCGACGCAAGACGCTCTCAGGCGAAGCGGTGGGGCGGCTCTTGGAGGGCCAACGCGCCTAGGGACCCCAAGGGCTGCAGAATGGCTGCGGTCGCCATCGAGGCCGGCGCCATCACCCCCAACAAACCGCTCTAGAAAGCCACACCGCTACGGGGATTCGAACCCCGGTTTCCGGACTGAGAATCCGGCGTCCTAGTCCCCTAGACGATAGCGGCGAGTCGGCCGGCCAGGATAGCAACGGGCCTCCGATCCGCTGGCCGGATTCGGAGCCCGTTGAGGTGCGGCTGAGAGGATTCGAACCTCCACGTCCTTTCGGACACGGCGACCTGAACGCCGCGCGTCTGCCAATTCCGCCACAGCCGCGGGGCCCCAAATCTAGCGCGCCGCGCCTTGGCGCCCGATCTCCCAAATAAGCTCTTTCTGATGAGGGTCGGGCTCGTCCTCGGCGCGGGCGGCATCCAGGGGGGCGCCTGGCTGACAGGCGCGCTGGACGCGCTCGCGCTCGAGACCGGCTGGGACCCGGCGGACGCCGACTACGTGGTGGGTACCTCGGCGGGGGCGATGATCGGCGCCCTGTGTGCCTCGGGCATCCCGCCCTGGTTCATGGTCGCCCACTCACGCGGCGAGATCTTCGACGGCGTGGTCGACGCGGAGGGCCGTCCGGCCGCCGACGCCGACCGCGCCGCGGGCGCCCGCTTCGAGCTGGTGCGGACCTGGCCGCCGATCGGCCCGGGGTCGTGGCGCCTGGCGCTCCGCACTCTGGCGAACCCGCGCCGCTACACACCGGCGACGGTCGCGACGGGATGGATCCCGCGCGGGGTCTTCTCCACCGAGTCCCTGCGAGAGACGATCCACCGAGTCGTCCCGGCAGGTTGGAGCCCGCACCCGAACCTTTGGATCGCAACCTGCGACTACACCACGGGGCGCCGAGTCGCGTTCGGCCGGCCGAACTCCCCCCAGGCCGACCTGGCGGATGCGGTCGCGGCCTCGTGCGCGATCCCGGGCTTCTATCACCCGGTGACGATCGGCGGCCGGCGCTATGTCGACGGTGGCATCTACTCGGCCTCGAACCTGGACCTCCTGCGAGGCGAGCGACTCGACCTCGTGATCTGCCTCAACCCCACATCCACTCTGCACCCACTGCGTGGGGCGCTCAACCCGCGCGAGTGGGTCAACCTGGGGATGCGGCGGGCGTCGAGCCAGCGGCTCGGGAGCGAGGCCGAGCGGCTTCACGCCGCGGGAACCGACGTCGTCCTGATCCAGCCCACGGACGACGACCTCGAGGCGATGGGACCGAACCTGATGAGCCCGAGCAACCGAAACCGGGTGATCGAGGTCGCGCGGCGCACCGTGACCGAGCAGATCTCCGAGGCGCGCAATCGCGAGCTATTGGCCGAGCTTCCACCGGGCGACCCGGTCGCGCTGCGCCGCCCCGAGGGATCACCGGCAGAGTGGCCGGACTGGCGCGCGATTCGCTCCGGCGGCGGCGCCGCCTAGAGCTTTCGCGCCTTGACGGCGGCGGCCGGGGCCGCGAAGCTGAGAACCTGTTCTGTCGATGACCCGTTGGCTCGTGGCCGCCGCGCTGGTGCTGGGTGTCACGGCGGTCGCCTCCGAGCTGATCGTCCCGCCCATCGCGGAGCGCCGGATCGAGAGCCGGCTCACCGACGGCGGCGGGAGCGCGCAGGTGTCGGTGTCGGCGTTCCCGGCGGCGCGGCTCTTGTGGGGCGACGGCGACCGGATCTCGGTCAGCGGCAGCGGCCTCGACCTGCCGCTCGACTCCTCGAACGGCACCGTGTTCGACAAGCTGGACGGGTTCGACCGGGTCGACGTGAGCCTGAACGACTTCCACGCCGGCCCGTTCGCGGTCGCGGGCTTCGACCTGGCCCGCTCGGGGTCTTCGGCTCCATATCACCTCGTCTCCGAGGCGCGAACGACACCCGGCGCCCTGGCAAGCTACGGCGCGTCGCGGCTCGGCCTTCCGGGAAGCGGGTTGCTCGGGCAGTTCGCCGAGCGCGCATTCGGCTCCGATGAGTCGATCCCGGTCCGGCTCGACCTGAGCCTGACCAGCGACGGCGGACGCTTGGTGGTCGTCTCGGGGGGCGGGACGGTCGCCGGCTATCCAACCGGGCCACTTGCCGAGCTGATCACCGAGGCGATCGCGGTCAGGCTCTGAGCTGGGGCGGCATCAGTCGGCGGCCGTCGATCCGGCCGGTGCCGCCGCCGCGTCCTTCGCCCTGAAGTATTCGTCGCCCTCGATCCCGACCCTCGGCAGTAACCGCTCGAGCCAGCCCGGAAGCCACCAGTTTGCGCGACCCAGCATCACCATCACCGCCGGCACGAGCAGGCACCTCACGATCGTTGCGTCGACCGCGATCGCAGCCGCCAGCCCGAGGCCGAACTGCTTCACGGTCGGGTCGCCGTTCAGGATGAAGCTCGTGTAGACGCTGACCATGATCAGCGCGGCCGAGGTGATGACCCGGGCGCTGACTGCCAGGCCGTCGACCACCGCCTCGTGGTTGTCCTTGCTCTCCCGGTAGTGCTCCTGGATCCGTGTCAGCAGGAACACCTGGTAGTCCATCGAGAGCCCGAACAGGATCGCGAACATCAAGAGCGGCACGTAGCTGACGATCGGGATCGCCCCGTCGAGGCCGATCAGCGGTCGCGCCATGACCCTCCTGGAAGACGAAGGTGAGGATGCCGTACGCGGCTCCCACCGAGAGCAGGTTCATGAGCCCCGCCGTGAGCGGCACGACGATCGAGCGGAACGCGATCAGTAGCAGGAGGAAGCTGAGCACCAGCACGGTGGCGATCACGAGCGGAAGCTTGTCGCTGATCCGGTCGGCGAGGTCGATGTAGCCGGCGGTCTGGCCGCCCACGTAGGCGGTCAGCGTCGTCCCCTTGAGCGCTTCGGGGATCACCGGCGAGCGCAGGTGCCGGACGAGGTCCGAGGTCGACGTCGTCGGACGGCGCGGTCGTCGCGATCACCGTGAAGACCGCCGTATCACCCGACTTGTCGAGCGTCGCGGGCGAGACGTCCTTGACCCCCTTCGTCTTGCCGATCTGGTTCTCCAGCTTGACCAGCCGCGGGTCGCTGGCGGGCGTCTTCAGGAATGCCTCCTGCTGGGAAGCCTGCTTCTCCTGCTTGGTGGGCGGCTGCGAGGAGACCTCCTGCTCGGCCTCGGACTGCGCCTCGTCGGGCGGGAGGCCCTGCGCCTCGAGCTGCGCAGTCGTCTGTTCGACCGCCTGCTGCTCCTGCTGCTGTTGCTGCTGCTTGAGCTGATTCAGCTTCTTGTTGTCGTTGTGAGCCGGGCTGCCGTCGAAGTCCACCGCGATCAGGAACGGCCCGTTGATGCCCGAACCGAAGCCCTGCCGCAACAGGTCGTAGGCCTGCCGGGTCTCGGTCGACTTCGGCATCTGACCGTTGTCCTGCTGGCCGAGCTGGAGGTTGAGCACCGGGATCGCCAGCACCAGCAGGATGCCGACCCCGAGCAGCATGGCCGGCAGGGGACGCTTGCCGACGCCGCGGGCCCACCTCGCCCAGCCGTGCGGGCGATCATCGTGGGCTGGCGGGCGCAGGAAGGGGACCCGTAGGGCGTCGATTCGCTTACCGAGGATCGACAGCAGCGCCGGCAGCAGGGTCACCGCCGTGATCACGGCGATCAGGACGACGATCGCCGCCGAGTAGCCGAGCGCGCTGACGATCGGGATCTGCGCCACCGCGAGGGAGCAGAGGGCGATCACCACGGTGCCGCCGGCGAAGACGACCGCCCCTCCGGCGGTCCCGACCGCGCGGGCGGCGGCCTCGTCCACGGGATGGCCCTGTTCCATGAAGCCGCGGTGGCGGGTGACGATGAACAGCGCGTAGTCGATCCCCACGCCGAGACCCGAGCATCGTCCCCAGCGTCGGGCCGACGGTCGGCACGTCGATTCCGTGGCCGAGGAGGCCGATCGCGGCCAGTCCGGTGACCAGCCCGATGATCGCCGTCGCGATCGGCAGGCCCATCGCCGCCGCGGTGCCGAAGGTGAACAGCAGGATGATGACCGCGGCCGCGAGCCCCACCGCCTCGCTGGACTCGGTCGACGGCTTGGAGACCGCCTGCCCGAGGTAGCCGCCGTTCGCCACCTCGAAGCCCGTTGTCGGTGGCCGGGGCCTCGGCGTCGATGATCTCGTTCGCCTCGTCCTCGGTCAGGTCGGCGGAGCTTTGATCGAGCGTCAGCGAGATGTAGCCGATCCGCTTGTTCTTGCTGAGCGCGCCCGAGCCGTCGCTGCTCAGCGGGCTGACCGCCTTGATCACGTGCGGGGCCTTGCTCAGCGACTTGACGTCGCCTTGACCGTCTTCGCGTTGGCCCCGGAGTCGAGCGTGCCGTGCGGGGCCTCCATGACGACCGGGTTGGTCCCGTTCGCCTGGTTCGGGCAGGTTGTCGGAGAGCAGGTCCTGTGCCTGGGTCGAGCCGGTGCCGGGGAGCGTCAGGTTGTTGCTGGTCTGCTTTCCGACCGCGTTGGCGATCGCCGCCGTCGCGATCATCACCGCGACCCAGGCGACCAGGACCGGGTAGCGATGCCGGGTGCAGAAGCGCCCCAGCGCGTACAGAGCGCGGCTCACGCTGCTTCCCTCATCCGGCCCCTCCTCGCTGGGCGTTCCGCCACAGGACTTCCAGCTGACCTCGAGCTCAGCGTCCGGTCAGCCATTCGGCGATTACGCTCGCCGATCTCCTCACCGGCGTCCTCCTGGAGGAAGTGAGACGCGTTCTCGACCGGCCGCGGCGGGTCGGCACCGATCAGCGACGGCGAAGGCCTCGCCGACCTTGAACGGAAGCACGGGATCGGAGTCGGCCCACATGACGAGAGTCGGCCGGCTGTCGCCGCGCAGCCCCTCGAGCGCTCGCTTGCCGGCCGCCGCACCCGGCATGTCGGGCGAGGTCGGCAGGATCAGCGGGAAGGCGCGTGCGCCGGCCTTCGATTCGGGGGTCGGGAACGGCGCGTCGTAGGCGGCGGCGACCTCGTCGTTCATGCCGCGAGCGCACGCGTTTCGCACCAGCATCGAGATCGGCAGGTCCTCGGTCCGCTCGACGAAGTCCCGAAACGCATGCCAGGCATCCGACATCGGCTGCTCGCCGGTGAACAGTCCGGTGTCCATGATCACGATCCGCGAGATCCGATCGCGGGTGCTCGACCGCGCACCGCAGGCCGATCGGCCCGCCCCAGTCGTGGACGACCACCGTCGCGTCGCGCAGGTCGAGGTCGTCGAGCAGCGTCCGCGGCGAGCTCGGTGTGGCGGTCGTACGTGTACCACTCGAAGTCGATCGGCTTGTCGGAGCGCCCGAACCCCGCGTAGTCGGGTGCGATGCAGCGAAAGCCCGCGTCGCGGACCGGCGGGATCACCTTGCGCCACAGATACGACCAGGTCGGCTCCCCGTGGAAGAACACGACCGGCCGCCCCTCCCCCTCGTCGAGGTGGCAGAGGCGAAGCCCGTCGACCTCGCGGTAGTGCGGCTCGAACGGGAAGTCGGGGATGCCGCTCGAAGCGCTCGTCCGGGGTGCGGAAGGCGTCGACGGACACGGGCGATCCTATGGGAGGCGGCGGCGATCCGCGCGTCGGCGAATCCGCGCCCACATCACAGGCGGCGGCGATCGCGCCGGCGGTCCGCCGCGCCAGGGCCATGATGGTCAGCATCGGGTTGACGCCCGACGCGGTCGGGAAAGCGCTCGCGTCGCCGATCCAGACACCCTTCGTGTCGTGGAGCTGGCCCCAGGGATCCGCGACCGTGGTCGCGGGGTCGTCGCCCGATCCGGCAGCTCCCCATCTGGTGGGCGCTGAAGACCGCGTACTCGCGCGGCTCGAGCGAGTGCGCGGTAACCGCCTCGATGAACGCCTCGAGGTCGTCGCCGCGCTCCCAGATCGGCGCCTTGCGGCCGCCGCTGATCACCTGCTCGGCGCCCGCCGCCTCGTGGATGCGGATCAGCTCGGCGAGCCCGCGGCGGAAGTTGCGGACGTCGAGCTCGTCGCTCAGCCGGTATTGCGATCACCGGGTTGCCGGCGTCGTCGACGGTCACCCGGCCGTGGCCATGGTCGCGGGTGAGGTTGATGAACGGCGCGCACCGTCGCCAGGCGAGCATCCGCTCCTTGTGGTCGCGGCCGGACAGCCATGGCGAGGCCGCCGCGAACAGCCCGGTCGTCGCCTGCGCCGACTCGACGAGGAAGCCGTAGCCGTCACCGAGGTCCGCGAACTGGTGCGAGATCGCCGACTGCGGCGGGCCCCACCACCAGCTCTGATCGTCCGGGTAGACGCCGGTCATCGCCCCGGTCGGGTGGAGTCGCAGGTACTCGCCCACCGCGGGGCCCCCGATCCCCGAGCGAAGCAGCAGCGCGGGCGACTCGATCGAGCCGCACGCGACGACGACGACTGGGCGCGCGGACCACGACCCGGACTCCGCGCCGTTCGCTCTGCGCCTGCTCCGGATCGATCCAGCGCGCCTCGACCCCCGTCGGCCCGGCCGCCCTCGAGAAGGATCCGCTCGGCCCGGCAGTTGGGCACGCAGGTCGGCGCCGTGGTCGTGCGCATCGACCAGGTAGGTCTTCTGGGTCGAGAGCTTCGAGCCGGACTGGTCGCCGAAGCCCATGTAGCCGGCGCTCTCCGGGTCGTAGGAGTCGCGATCGGCGTTTCGGACCGTGAGCCGGAAGTCGTAGCCCGAGGCGCTCACACCCCTCGCCGAAGCCGCTCGTGGACCGGGTTCAGGTCGCTGCAGGCGTCGTTGGCGTCCAGGCGCGCGAGGACGGCGTCGAGGTGACGGTCGAACTCGGCCCCGTCGAGGCCCTCGAGCCCGTAGTCGCGCGCCCACTCCTCGCGCACCCACGGGTGGGTGCGCAGGCAGTTCGTCCAGTTGACGACCGTCCCCCCGCCGAGCGTCGCGCCGGCGACGATCGAGACCTGACCGTCGGCGGTCGGGAAGGGCCCCGAGTTCAGGTAGAGGCGCTGGTAGGCCGGGAGCTCGAGCTGATCGAAGTCGGCTTCGTTGTAGTAGCCGCCCGTCTCCAGCACGCAGACCTGTTGTCCCGCCGCCGACGAGCTCGCCGGCGACCACCCCGCCGCCGGCGCCGGACCCGACCACGCAGACGTCCGCCTCGATCACCTCCTCCGAGGAAGCGGGGCGCCGGACCCGAAGCGGCTTCGGGACGTCGAGGGGGGCCGAGCGGGGGCCCGGGTAGCCGATCGCGTCCCAGTTCGGATTGCGGCCCGTCCCGAGGTCGGGCAGCCCGTAGTGACAGGCTCGTCGTCAGATCCGCGAAGCGACACGATCCCGGCGAGGCCTTCGGGCCCGAGTCGGCGAACGCGTGGACGATCTGCTCTCGCGCTTCCTGCGGCGTCTCGGGCGCCATGCCCTCCTCGGCCAGCGAATCGAGCAGCTGGCGAAGGCCCTCGATCTGCTCGGCGTGGCGCGCCCGATCCGCAGCAGGGCGAGCTCGATCGCCTCGCCGATCGCCGAGGTGTGAGGCGGCCCGCGCCCAGAACCCGTCCGGGTCGGACTCGCCGTCCGGCGGCTCGAGCGACGGGATCGACGGTGTCGCAGAGGACCGACAGCGTGCGGCGCTGCGCGTCCGTGAACAGCTCGCTCGCCGCGAGGGCGCTGATCGCCTGTCCGATCTGCTGGGTCACCGCGGCCGAGTAGGGCAGCATGTGGGCCTCGCGGGCAGGGCGCGTAGCCGGGCGTGATCAAGCAGCGACTGGCGCTTGGCGTACTTGCGGATCCCGTCGGGGCCGTGGCGCGAGCCGAGCCCCGAGGCCTTCCAGCCGCCCATCGGCAGCTCGAGCGCCACGTAGTTGACCTGTGCGTCGTTGACGCAGCAGACGCCCGCCTCGATCCGGCGGGCGAGCCCTCCCCCGCCTGCGTGTCGCGCGTCCAGACCGAGGCCTGAAGCCCGTACGGCCCCTCGTTCGCGAGCCGGATCGCCTCGTCGGGTCGTCGACCCGCATCACCGGCAGCGTCGGACCGAACGTCTCCTCGATCATGCACCGCATCGAGTGATCGACGTCGGCGAGGACGGTCGGCTCGAAGAAGCGGCCCGCGGCGCCCTCGAGCGCGCCCTCCGCCGGTGACCACCCGCGCTCCCTTGTCGACCGCGTCGCGGACGTGCGCCTCGATCAGCTCGATCTGGGGCGGGAAGATGATCGCCCCGACGTCCACCGAGCCCGCGTCGCCCGGAGCGCCCTGGCGCAGGGCGTCGACCTTGCGCGGTCAGGCGCTCCGAGAAAGTCGTCGTATACCGGCTCCTCGACGTAGATCCGCTCGACCGAGATGCACACCTGGCCCGAGTTGTTCAGGCCGTAGCTGACCGCGGCGTTCGCGGCCCGCTCGAGATCCGCGTCCGCCAGCACGATCATCGGATCCTTGCCGCCCAGCTCGAGGCTGACCGGGGTCAGGGTCTGGGCCGCACGCGCCATCACCTTCTTGCCGGTCGCGGCCGACCCGGTGAACATCACCATGTCGACGTCGTCGACGAGCGCGGCGCCCGTCTCGCCGAACCCGGTCGCCACCTGGAAGACGTGCTCGGGCATCCCGCACTCGGCCAGCATCTCGGCCATCAGGAGCGAGGTCAGCGGGGTGATCTCGGACGGCTTCAGAACCACCGCGTTGCCCGCCGCCAGCGCGGGAATGCAGTCGCCGAACGAGTTGTTGAGCGGATAGTTCCAGGGGCCGATCACCCCGACGACCCCGAGCGGCGCGTAGCGAACCACCATCCGGCGGCCGCGCAGAAACGGCGATGCGGAGTCGATCTCCTCGTCGGCCAGATAGTCGGGGCGCGTTCTCGGCCCAGAACTCGAGCGCCGAAAGCCCGTACGCCGAGCTCGGCGAACTGGGTCTCGTCGGCGGGCCTGCCGGTCTCGCCGACGATCGTGGCGACGACCCGCTCGGCGTTGGCGACCATCCAGCGGCGCGCCGCATCGAGCACCTCGGCGCGCCCCTCGAAGCCGATCGCCTCCCACACCGGCTGGGCCTCGCGGGCCTGCGCCACCATCGCCCGCACCTGGTCGGCGCCGAGGTCGGCAACGATCCGCGATCGTCTCGCCGGTGGCGGGGTTCTCGACCGGGATACCGGCCTTCGTGACGAGGCTCGCTCACCGCACCCGCGGACATCGAGCATCTGCGAGCTTAGCTCGCACGATGTGCGCGCGAATGCGGACGGTGGAGTTCTTTCCGATCTCCACCTCGGATCGAGCGGCGGAATCGACCTGCTTGCGCCGCCCCGACCTTCGGCGGATCCTGTGGGCCGAGCTCGAGGGCGTGGACCGCGTGGTCCTGCTCGGCGACGCCGTCGAGCTGCGCGATCGCCCGCTGTCCGCGGCGCTCGATGGGGCCCGCCCCTTCTTCGCCGAGCTCGCGTCGGCGATCGGCGATGCGCCACTGGTGATCGTCCCCGGCAATCACGACCATCACCTGCTCGAGGAGTGGCTCGAGCGTCGGCGCATCGAGGGAGCCTCGCCGCTCGGCCTCGAAGCAGCGGATCCCGGCCACGTCGGGCCCGGCCGCCGAGCTGGTCCGCGGGAGCGGGCCTCGGAGCGCGTCGAGCTCGCCTACCCTGGAGTGTGGCTTCGGCCCGGCGTCTACGCCACCCACGGCCACTTCCTCGATCGCCATCTGACCGTGCCGACCTTCGAGCGGCTCGCCGTCGCGGCGGTCGAACGGGTGCTCAGCACCGGCGGCGAAGTCCAACGGCCCGGCGAAGCCGAGCCCGAGCGAGGCTCGGCGACCCCCGACGACTACGAGCGCTCCCAGGCGCCCGTCTATGCGTTCCTCTTCGCGCTCGCCCAGGCGGGAGGCACCGAGCGAGCGCCTCGGGGGCTCGAACCCCTCGGCCCGGGTTTGGCAGGCGGTGGGGGGCGGCTACAGCCGAGCGGCAAAGCTTCGAGGCTGGCTGCTCGGCACGGTCGCCGTCCCGGGGGCCGTCGGGGTCGCGAATCGACTCGGCCTGGGACCGGTCCGGTCGGACCTCTCGCCGGGGGGCGTGACCCGGGCGGGCCTCGCCGCGATCGCCGAGGTCGAGCGCGCCCTCGACATCGAGGCCGACCACCTGATCTTCGGCCACACGCACCGGCGCGGACCGATCCGCGGCGAGACCGGCTGGCGGTTGGAGAGCGGGACGCGCCTCTGGAACACGGGGAGCTGGGTCTACTCCCCGGCCCTTCTGGGACGAAGCGCCACCGACAGCCCCTACTGGCCGGGGACCGTCATCGTGCTCGAGGACGAGCGCCAACCACGAGCTTCGGCACCTGCTCGACGGGCTGACCAAGGATGAGCTCGCCGAGTGAGCCCGGCAGGGCCGCTACCCGGCGTCGCCCTCGACCTTGACGTTGACCGCCTTGGGACCCTTCGGGCCGTCCTCGGCGTCGAATGAGACGCTCGCGCCGTCGGGAAGCGACCGGGCGCCATCGGCGATCCCGGTCTGATGGACGAACAGGTCCTTGCCGCCTTCGTCGGGGGTGATGAATCCGAATCGCTTCTCCTCGTTGAACCACTTCACCGTGCCCGTCGGCATGAGCAGAAACCTAACACTCTGATCGCTGCCGCCGTGGGTCGACGCGGGGGTCGCGAAGCCGGCCGCGCTCAGGAGCGGCGCGGGCCGGCGATCAGGCGCGCACCAGCCAGAGAGCAGCAGGACCGACCCGGCGATCGCGATCAGCCAGGTCTCGAGGTCGAAGAAGTGCTTGATCTGGCCCAGATCGAGGGCGCTCGCGATCAGGCCGCCGAGCAACGCGCCCACGATGCCCACCGCGGTCGTGCCGATGCAGCCGCCCGGCTCGGTGCGGCCTGGGACGAGGGCCCGCGCGAATGTCCCCGCGAGCAGGCCGAGCAGGATCCAGGCGATCAACCCCATGCGGGCAGCCTAAATCAGTCGGGATCGCACGGCGCAGGCCGTCCGGCGATCGTCCTGCGGGCCCGCCGGAGAGCCGCAAATCGCCGTCCCGGCCACAAGTTACGCGCACCGAGCGCAGTTTCTTAGTCGTGCACAGGAGCGCTGAGCTAGCTTGCGGTGCATCGTGACGCCGGGCGGCAGATCGTGTACCTGAGCCGGGTCACCTGGCTGGTGTTCGGCACCGCCCTGGTACTCGTCTCCGCCGTGCTCGTCGCGGCGGTGGTGTTCATCAACGGCGGGGGCCAGACGTTCCCGAGCGGCGGTCAGGCGCAATCCGGCGGCGTCGTCCGGGTCCACTCGGCCCAGGCCGGGGCGGACCGGGAGGCCGAAATGGCGGCACCCGGGCCCGCTTCGCGGCCTCCGCCGGCGGACCCCAGGTGGCGGCCCATCCCGCGACGGCCGGCCTCACCGCCACTCTCGGCGGCGCGCACCCCGGCCAGGGTGGCCCCACGCCCGGGAACGCCGCCGGGGGACCAGTACGGGGGCCGCCTTCAACAGCTGAAGGCGGCTCTGGCCCCGTAGCGGGCCCCACACCACGCCGCCGCCACCCGCTACGGCGCGTGACGGCCAACGACGCCACCCGGATAACGTCCGCCCCATGAGCGGTTTGTTTGACGCCTGGGAGGTCGAGCTCCACGGTCACCGGGTGATCTACCGCACCGCCGGGAGCGGCCCCGCCGTGGTCCTGATCCACGGGATGGTGAACTCGTCGCTTCACTGGCGCTCGGTGGCGCTCGGCCTGGCCCGTGACCACACCATCATCGCGCCCGACCTGATCGGCCACGGCGACTCCGCGACCCCGCGCGGCGACTACTCGCTCGGCGCCCACGCGGCCGTGATCCGAGACCTCCTCGCGGTGATCGGGGTAGACAGAGCGACCGTCGTCGGGCCACTCCCTGGGCGGTGGCGTCGCGATGCAGTTCTTCTACCAGTTCCCGCACCGGGTCGAGCGCCTGGCGCTCGTCTCGAGCGGGGGGCTCGGCCGCGAGGTCAGCCCGATGCTGCGCGGAGCGGCCCTGCCCGCCGCGTCGGGCGCGCTGCGCGTCGCCGCCCATCCGCGGAATCTCGACGCGATCGCCCGGGCCGGAGCGTGGATGCGTGAGCGCGGCTCGCGCCGCGGGGTCTACCTGCGAGGCGGTCGCCCGAGCGCTTCGACCTCTGGAGCGCCCCGGCGCCCGGACCGCGTTTCTCGAGACTCTGCGCTCGGTGATCGACTTCCGCGGGCAGCGCGTCAGCGCGCGGGACCGTCTCTATCTGCTGTCCGGGTTTCCCACCCTGATCGTCTGGGGGGATCGCGACAGGACCATTCCGCTCGCGCACGGCCGTCACGCCCATGAGTCGATCCCGGGCAGTCGGTTCGTGACCCTGCCCCGCGCCGCCCATTTCCCGCACCTCGAGGACCCCGATGGACTCGAGGCCGCGCTTCGCGATTTCCTCGAGAGCACGGAGCCGGCCCGGCTCGAGGACGCCGACTGGGCCGCGATGCTCACCCCTCGCGCTCGCCGCCGCCAGCGAGACGAGTCGCTCGCGGCGTAGACATCGACGAACGATGCCTTGCCCAGCCTCCTTCGGCCGGCGCCGCCGCGACCGCGCTACGTCACCGGCTGCGCGCTGCGGTCCGCACCCGCCGCGCCCGCGCCGCGCCGCGATCAGTCCCGCCGCCGCGAACAGGACGCCGGCCAGGAAGATGAGCGTCCCCATGACGAAGACCTGCGGCGGGATCCCCACCTTCACCGACCCGTAGACCCACGAGCGGGAAGGTCAGGGTCTGGCCGGCGACGAAGCTGGTGATGATGAAGTCGTCGATCGAGAGCGCGAAGGCGAGCAGGGCGGCGGCCAGGATGCCGGGGAAGATGAGCGGGAAGGTCACCCGCCAGAAGGCGATCCAGGGATTGGCGCCGAGGTCCTGGGCCGCCTCGACCAGCGACTCGTCGAGATCGGCGAGCCTCGCCTGAAGGACGACGATGACGAACGCGATGTTGAAGGCGACGTGGGCGATCAGGATCGTCGCGAGCCCACGCGGCACGCCGAAGTAGACGAAGAAGCCGAGCAGCGACGCCCCGACGACCACCGACGGGGCCGCGACGTCGGCGAGGATCACCAGGTCGCCCGCGCCGCGGCCGCGGAACCGGTAGCGCGACAGGGCGATCGCCGCCGGGGTGCCGATCGCGGTGGCGATCAGGGTGCTGAGCGTGGCGATCTCGAGCGAGTGGAGCAGGGCCGTGGTCAGATCCGGGATGTCGAACAGGTGCCGGTACCACTCGAGCGTGAAACCCTTCCAGGCGAAGGTGAGGCGGCCGGAGGGCGCTTGATTGAAGCCGTAGAGGATCATCACGCCGATCGGGATCAGCGTGTAGAGGATCACCAGCGCCGAGTAGCCGGGGAGGATGAACCGCGTCCAGCGCCGCGATCGTCCGCTTGGCGCGGGGCGCCGCGGGGTCGCCTCGTGGCCGGCCTCCATCAGACGTACTCCTGGATCGACCGCGTCCCGAAGGCGCGCGCGTACAGGTACATGCCGGCGAGCAGGGCCACCATCAGGATCAGGGCCAGCGCCGACGCGACCGGGTAGTTCGGAGTTCTGCACGTACTGGGTCTGGATGATGTTCCCGATCATCGTCGTGTTCGGCCCGCCGAGGATCGCCGCGCTGACGTAGTCGCCGATGTTGGTGATCGCGACCAGCAGGATGCCCGCGTACACGCCCGGCGCCGACAGCGGCAGGATCACCCGCAGGAAGCGCTGGGTGGGGCTCGCGTAGAGGTCGGCGGCCGCCTCGACGTGGAGCGGTCGATGTTCTCGAGCGCCACGTAGAGCGGCAGCGCCATGAACGGGAGCGCGTCGTAGGTGAGGCCGGCGATCACGGCGACCGGGGTCGACAGCACGTGGAGGCTGTTCGGGACGCAGATGGAGGTCCTTGAGCGTCCCGAGCACGATCCCCTGGTCGGCGAGGATGAACTGCCACGACGAGGATCCGGATCACGAACGAGACGAAGAACGGCAGCAGGACCAGGAAGAGCAGGGTCGACTTGTAGCGGCCGCCGCGGAACGCGATCCAGTAGGCGACCGGGTACATGACCACCAGCGCGATCAGCGGTCGAGATCGCGCCATAGAGGAACGAGCGCCCGAACTGGGTCGAGTACTGGTTGATCACGTCCGGGTAGACGCTGAAGTTCCAGGTCAGCTTGAAGCCGTCGACCGGGTTGCCGGTCATCAGCGAGACGGAGAGGATCGCGACCAGCGGGACGACGAAGAAGAGCGCGAGCCAGGCCCCCGCCGGCAGGCCGAGCAGGTATGGAACGGCGCCCTGTCGCAGGCGAGCGCCGCGTGCGCTCATGCCGGGAGCGCTCACGACTGGATGATCGGGATCGAAGATCGACGTGTACAGCTGGTGGTCCTCGACGCCCTTGAAGTCGTAGTACTTGCGGAACCGCGCCTGCATCGACTTCGGCGGGAACACCAGCGGGCTCTCCGCGACGCTCGGATCGTCGAGGCGAGAGGCGATCACGCTCTTCGCCGCCGGGACCGGGCACAGGTAGTTGACCCAGTCCTCGATCATCGCCTCGACCGGGGGCTGGTAGTAGAAGTTGATCCACTCCATCGCGTCCACGGGGTGGGCGGCGTGCAGCGGGATGAGGCAGTTGTCGTGCCACAGCATCGCCCCCTCCTTGGGCACGACGAACTTCAGATTGCGGGTATCCGGAGTAGTTGGCCTGGAAGATGTCGCCCGACCAGGCCTGGCTGATCCAGGTGTCGCCGTCCTCGAGCGCCTTGATGTAGCTCTGGTCGTAGTACTGGCGAACGATCCCGTCGTCGCGCTGCTTCGTGAGCAGGGCCGCTGCGCGCCGCCAATCGTCGGGGGTCGACTTCGTCTGGTCGGTGATCCCGAGGGCGAGCATGCCGACCGCGCCGAGCTCGGTGTCGTCGTTCATCATTCCGACCTTGCCTTTGAACGCCGGGTCCCAGAGGTCCTTGACGCTGGTGATCTCGCGTCCGGTCATCCGCGGGTCATAAGCGATCCCGGTTAGCCCTGACTGCCAGGAGGCGCTGTAGCGGTTGCCCGGGTCGAAGGGCGGGATTGCGCGCGATGGCGCCGGCGTACTTGTGGAAGTTGGGCATCCGCGCCTGGTCCAGCGGGATCAGCCAACGGTTCTGGATCAGCTGGGTCAGCTCCCATCCGTCGCTCATCACGATCAGGTCGTACCCGGTTGACTGCCCCGCCTGGAAGGACCGGGCTGATCTGCGCGAAGAACGACGGGTTGTCCTGGATCACGGCCTTGTAGTTGACGGCGATCCCGGTTTGCTTGGTGAACAGGTCGATCGACGGGTGGTCGCCGCCGTGGGCGCTGTCGATGTAGAGCGGCCAGTTGGCCCAGTCGAGCACCCCGGCCTTGCGCTGCTGGGCCCAGAACACCGACCAGTTGACGTTCTGCGCGCCGCGTCCCGCGGGTCCCCGCGATCCCGCAGGCCTCGAGGAACCCGATCAGCCCCGCCCCGGCCACGCCCGCCCCGGCGGTGCGAAGCAGCGACGCCGCGAGAACCGCGACTCGCGTCAAGCCCCTTGCGAATGCCGGATCGAAGCTGTCGTTCATCAACAACCTCCCGCGAGTGATCGTACTCTCGCGTGCGGGCTCGCCGGGCGGTCACGGCTGCGAGACTTCGATCCGTGCTCGATGAGCGTCTGGTCAGGGCCCTGCACGTGGAGACGCTCAGGGCCGAGGAGCTCCACGCCGAGCGTCGGCCCCATCAGCTCTTTCAGGCCTCGACGATCGGCGCCCTGCTCGATGGGCGCCTATGACGGCGACGTGACGTTCGCGCCAGCTCGCCGAGCACGGCGACCTCGGCCTCGGCACCCTGAACGGTCTCGACGGCGAGATGATCGCGGTCGACGGGCGCTTCTTCCGAGCCGACCTCGACGGCCAGGTGAACGCGGTCGACCCCGGGCGCGGACGCCGTTCGCGGTTCTCGTCTGGTTCACGCCGACGATCGAGTTCGAGCTCGACGGACCCGCTTCCGACGCACGCGCTCGAACCGGTCTCCTCGATGCCCACATCCCCGATGGAGCCGCCGCGTGCGCCGTTCGGCTCGACGGCTCGTTCGCGTCGATCAGGGCGCGCTCGGTCCCGCGCCAGACTCCTCCCTACCGGCCGCTCGGCGAGGTGGTCACAGAGCAGCACGTCTTCGAGCTCGCGGACGTCGAGGGCACGGTGGTCGGGTTTCGCTTTCCCGAGTACAGCGAGGGGGTCGAGGTCAGCGGCTACCACCTCCACTTCGTCTCGGCCGACCGCACCCGGGGCGGCCACGTGCTCGAGTGCCGTCCACGGCGCGTCGGGGCCGGATCGACGTCTCGACGGGACTCCACCTCGAGCTGCCACCCGGGGTGGACTATCGCCGCTCCGAGCCCTCAGCCGCGAGACCCACGAGGTGCTCGCCCGAGTCGAGGGCTCCGGCTGAGACGCTTCCCGCCGCCTCCGGTTTCGAGATGATGCGCGACTCCCGAGTGTTCGCCGCCCCCCCATCCCCGGCCGCACGAAGCTCCTGATCGTCGCCTTGACCCTGCTGGTCGCGGGCGTCGCGCTGTGCGTCGACCGGACGCGAAACGGCGACCTCTACCTGCAGCTCTTCACGGGTCGGTTCATCACCGAGCACGGTTTCGTCACCCATGACCCCTTCCCGACCATCGGGCACGGGCGACCCTGGCTCAACCAGCAGTGGCTCTCGGAGCTCGGCTTCTACACGGCGGCGCGAGTGGATCGGGATCACCGGCGTGACGATCCTCTATTCGGCCCTGCTCGCCGCGCCGCTCGCGATCGTCCTGTTCTGCATCCGCCGAAAGGGCGCGGCGATGCTGATCGCGACCGCGGCGCTCTACATCCCGGGGCTGCTCGCGATCGTCCACCCCAGAGCCGCGGGGTTCACGCTGCTCGCCTTCTGCGTGCTGGTGTGCGTCTTGCTCGCGGCCTGGCTATCCCCGCGAGGGGATCGCCGGCGGCCGGGTGCGCTGGGCATTGATCGGAATCCCGCTCCTGTTCGGGCTCTGGGCGAACCTCCACGCCGGGTTCATCGCCGGGCTCCTGTTGATCGCGCTGACGGCGGTCGGGCTGATCGGCCGACAGAGTGGCGCGGGGTTCCGGGACGCGGTCGCGCGTCATCGGGTGGCCCTGCTCGGCCTTGACCGGGCTTCTCGCGGCCGTCGCCGTGACCCTGGCGACCCCGCTCGACGGAGCGATCTGGAGCTACGTCGCGAGCTTTCGCAACCCCGCCATCGTCCTCGCGACGACCGAGTGGGAGCCCGTCACCCAGTCGACCCTGGCGATCGCCTACCTGGTGGTCGCGTCGTGCTTCGCCGGGCTGGCTGTGGTGGCGCTCGCCGGCTCCGCGGCGCCTGATGCCGGTGCTCGTCGTCGCGGGCTTCGTGCTGTTCGCGGCGTTCTCGATGCGAAACCTGATCTTCGTGGCCCCCGCCGTGGCGCTTCCAGATCGCCTGCTCGGCGCCCGATCGCACCGGGCCCCAGCCTCGGATGCCGATCGCGGTGAGCGCCGTGGCGGCCGTCGCGGCGGTTTCGTCGCTGCTCGTCTACCTCGCGGTGCTCGGACCCGCCCGTTCGGACGGACCCGGTTACGCCGTCGTCCGCTACGCCGTCAAGCACCCCCCGAAGCACGGGCGGATCGCGGCGTACGCCGGCGCCGAGCTCATACCTCCTCTGGCGCTCCCCGGCCACGCCGGTGGTGATCGACGGCTGGCTCGAGCACTTCAAGCCCAGGGAGCTGCGGGGCAACTACGGGATCCTGCGGGGGTGGCACGCGAATCCCGACCCACGAGGTGAACCGTCTGCACGTCGGCGCGGTGATCGCCCACCTGCCCGGCGCGATCGAGGCGCTCGACGCCCATGGCTTCAGAATCGCCTATGCGGCGGGGGCAGCGCCTACCTGGTGCGAGAGCACTGGGGCCCGAGCCGGAGCGTTTCACCAGATCGCTGTTCTGACGGGCGCCGTCGGAGCGGTGGATCGCCACGACGCGCGCCATCGGGTCCGATAGGGTGGGTCGCGATGGGAACCCTGGAGGCGAGCTGGACGGTCGAGATCGACGCTCCCCGCGAGCGCTGTTACGAGGTCGCCGCGGACGTCGCCAACTCCCCCGCTGGCAGGGGACGCTCGAGGAGGTCGAGGTGCTCGAGCACGACGCCGAGGGACGGGCGCTCGTGGTCGAGACCGTCTCGGACGCGATGGTCAAGAAGGTCCGGTCCTGGCTTCGGTTCAGCTACGACCCGCCGGGCGGGATGAGCTGGGAGCAGGAGAAGGGCGAGGCCAAGTGGCTGACCGGCTCGTGGACGTTCGAGGAGCTTCCCGGCGAGCGAACCCGGGCGACGTTCGGGCTGCGGACCGACCCCGGCCGGGTGCTCGGCCTGCTCCTGCGCGGGCCGATCGAAGGCAGGGTCAAGGAGCACCTGACCAAGGGCGCCGCAGAGGGCCTGAAGGGCGAGGTCGAGGCCGGCTAGATCCGGCCCGCCTCTAGCAGCCGCCTCAGGAAGCGCTGGGTCTCGGGACGCTCCGGCTCCGAGAGGACCCGCTCGGGCGGGCCTATCTCGATGATCCTCCCGTCGTGGAGGAATCCGATCCGGTCGGCAACCTCGCGCGCGAAGCTCATCTCGTGGGTGACCAGGAGCATCGTCACACCCTCGGACTTCAGGTCCCTGACGGCCTCCAGCACCTCGCCAACCAATTCAGGATCGAGCGCGCTGGTCACTTCGTCGAGCAGCATCGCCCGGGGGCGCGCCGCGAAGGCGCGCGCGATCGCAACCCTCTGCTGTTGGCCTCCGGAGAGGTCATCGGGGCGGTCGCGCTCGCGACCGGCGAGGCCGAAGCGCTCCAGGAGGACGCGGGCGCGGCTCTCGGCCTCGGCGCGAGATGCGCCATGCGCGCGCCTGTCCCCGAGCACGATGTTGCCCAGCACCGTCAGGTGCGGGAACAGGTTGTAGGCCTGGAAGACCAGCGCGAGCCGGCGCCGCACCGCCACCGGCTCGACCGACGGATCGGTGATCACCTCGCCGTCGACGAGGACGTCGCCGTCGTCGATCTCCTCGAGCAGGTCGATGCAGCGCAGGAGCGTCGACTTGCCCGAGCCAGAGGCGCCGATCAGCGCGACCGCCTCATGCTCGTGAGACCTCCAGGTCCACGCCGCGCAAGACGGCCTCGGCGCCGAACGCCTTGGTCACCCCGCGCAGCTCGAGGACGGCCGGCGCGCTCAAACCGTCGTGCCCCCCAGCCCCACCCTGTCGACGATCCTCGCCAGGGGCACCGTCACGCACAGGTAGAGCAGCGCCGCGGCGAGGAGCGGCGTGTAGTTGAAGGTCGAGGCAGAGATGATCTGGGCCGCGCGAAACGCCTCGACGACGCCCAGCGTCGAGACCAGCGCGACGTCTTTTTGCAGGGCGATGAAGTCGTTCAGCAGCGGGGGGCCGACCCGCCGCACCGCCTGAGGAAGGATCACATGCCGAAGGGCCTGCCCCTCGGTCAGACCGATCGCCAGCGCGGCATCTCGCTGTCCCCTGTGGATCGAGCGGATCCCGGCGCGGTAGACCTCGGCGACGTAGCCCGCATAGGACAGGGTGAGCGCGATGCAGCCGAGGACGATCGGATCGGTGGGCAGCCCGGTCAGCTCGAGCGCGGGGATCCCGAACCCCACCAGGTAGACGAGCAGGATCGTCGGGATGCCCCGGAACAGGTCCACGAACAGCGCGGCGAGCAGGCGGAGTGGGAACAACGCCGGCGCTCGGCTGGTGCGGACCAGCGCAACGACGAGACCGAGCGCCAGCACGACCAGCTCGACGATCGTGAACATCTTGATGTCGAGCCAGAACCCCGACAGAACGTCTGGAAAGGCATCCTTGAAGGCACTCCAGTCGAAGAATGTGTCCCGAACGCTGGGCCACCCCGGGCTGGTCAGGACGAGCGCTGCGAGGCCGCCGAGCACCACCGCCGAGGACGCGACTGCGATCAGCTGACCCCGGCGGGCGCGGCGCCGCTTGGCCGCCGCCCGCGCGGCCCGGCGGTTCGGCGTCGCCACGCTCACGCTCACGCGCGGGATGGTCCCAGCGACCCCGGCGGCAGGGGCTGCGCGGCGGGCGGACTAGTTGAGGACCGGGGCCTTGGCGGCCTGGCTCATCCAGCGAGTCTCGATCTGGCCGAGCTCGGCCCGAGGAGCGGAGGGCGTCGATCGCCCCCGAGACGCATCCGGTGAGCGGCGAGCCCTTGGCCAGCAACGCCCCCCAGCGGTCGCCGCCCGGGGCGCTGAATTGGCCGACGATCGTCGCGCTCGGGACCTGGGCAGCGGTCAGGTAGAGGGCGGTCGGCAGGTCGACCACCACCGCGTCCACCTGGTTCTCCTTCAGGGCGGTGACGACGTCGTTTGAGTCATTGAAGACCTTCGGCTGTTCCGACGGCTGGATCTGGTCATTCACGGCGTCGAGGCTCGTGGTGCCGAGCTGGACTCCGATCGAGGCGTCCTCGAGGTCGGCGAGCGAGGTCGCTGCTGCCGCCGGGGAGCCCTTCGCGGCGACGACCGCCTGATTCGCGGTGTAGTAGGGCGAGGAGAAGTCGACGTGCTCGGCCCGCGCCGGCGTGATCGAGATCTGGTTGACGTCGAAGTCGAACTTCTTCGGACCCGGCGCATAGGAGGAGTTGAACGACTCGGTCACCCAATGCACCTGTGAGGGCTTGAAGCCGAGCTGGTCGCCGATCGCGTAGGCCACCGCACTCTCGAACCCCTTGCCGTTGGTCGGATCGTTGTCCTCGAAGTAGGGCGGGTATGCCGGCTCGTCCGTCGCCACGGTCAACTCTCCCTGGGTATGGGTCGGAAGCTGCGCGGGCGTGCAGTCCGAGGCGCTGATCGACGTGCTGTCGAGTCGCTCGACGAGCTTCCGCAGCCGGCGAGCAGCGTGAAGACCAGCGCGACGGCAAGGGCGATGATGATCGGTGGGCGACGCATTGAGCTCAGGGCGGAGTGGACGGACCGAGCCGGGATCCTATGCAACCGCCCACCCCAGGCGCGGTCGGGGTCGGATCGCCTACTTGGTCGGCAGGCTGATGGTCAGGTTCGAGACGTTGATCGCGCACCGGGAAGTTCCCGGCCTGGTAGTAGGGGGCGTCGCGGCCCAGCAGCTCGAGCTCCACGGTGTGGCCCGGCGGCGAAGCGGTAGCCGTTGCCGTGCAGCTGGAAGGTGATCTTCCCGGACTGGTTCGTCTTCAGGCTGTAGACGCCGCGGGTGATCAGCCGCTGGGTGTCGCCGGGCGAGATGTCCCAGAGGCGCGCGTCGATCTGACCGGACTGCCCGATGGCGTCGATCGTCGCCTTGACCGTGGGCAGGCCGAGCATCGTGAACGCCTGCGTGACCGGGTGACCGTAGGTGGCGTCGTTCGGCTCGTTCGTCGGTCGAGATCGTCTTGCAGGCGTCCGAGGTCCCGGCGATCGGATCGAACGCCTGCGCGACCGAGGAGTTCCCTCCCGCCGAGGTGAAGGTCTGCGTACCGGCGCCCCCGAAGCTCGAGGCGGGCCCGGTCTGGAGCGTTCGCCAGGTGGCGGCCTTGAACGGCCCGCCGTCGGGTGGCGACTGGGGGCAGGTCTGGGTGAACGCGGTCACCGAACCCGGCGCCGGGGCGCGTTGCCGGCGCCCTTCAGGTGGGCAGCGAAGAACTGCGATCCCTGGTCGGCGAAGTAGAGGTTGGTGGCCGCCTTGTTCGAGCCGCGGCTGTGGCCCAGGTCGCCGAACTGGAGGCTGACCGGGAAGCCCGTCCCGTACGCGGAGCGCACGTAGTTGTAGACGCGCAGGGCCTGCTCGGGTGGGAACAGGTCGTCGGTCCACCCGTTCTGGATCAGAAGCGGCGCCGGGCTCGAGTGCCCGGTCAGGAACCGGAGCGGGTAGGCGTCGCTGGTGCAGATAGATCTCGTTCAGCGCAGCCTTCGCCGTCGGGCGAGAGCGGCTGGCCCGCCTGCGATGTAGCCGAAGTCGGGTGATGTTCGGCCTCGCTGTTGGTGCACGGGCTCGAGGCCGGGGCGCCGCCGCAGTAGTAGCCGGAGATCTGGCCCAGCGCGTAGAGGCCGCCGATGTAGCTCTGGATCGGCACCCCGACCGGGTTGAGGCTCTGCTTGAAGGGCGCGACCTGGGTGTCGAGGAAGCGGCCGTTGGGAAGCAGCGCGTCGACCAGGTCCGACCAGGGCCAGCGCGGATAGGCGGCGCGTGATCTCCATCGCCTTGCCCATCGGGCTTCGCCACGGGGCCAGCGTGCCGTCCGTCTTTCGGATCTTGTCTCGCAGGAAGGCGAGCTCCATGCTCTGGCCGCCGCCGTAGGAGATCCCCGTCACGCCGATCGACTTCGGCTTGGTGATCCCCTGATCAGCCAGCAGGCCGAGCAGGTACTGCGTGTCGCGGGCCTCATAGCGGGTGTCGGCGAGGCGGATGTATCCCTGTCCGCAGGGACCGGAGTGATCGCCGCTCGGCCCGCCGCCGCACGAGTTGCCGCAGCCGCGCGCCGAGTAGGTGAGAACGGCGTACCCCTGCTGGGCGTAGAAGTTGTTGTTGTAGTGGCCGGCCGGCGAGGCTCTGGACTCGAAGTTGGTCTTGCTCCCCCCGTAGCCGTGCATCATGACGATGGTCGGGAAACGGTCCATTGCCTTCGCCGGCAGGGTCACGTCGGCGTCGAGCGGGACCCCGTCGAAGGTCGGGATCCGCTGGCTCGTGTTGGCGGTCGGGCAGAATCGCACCCCGTTCTGGGCGGTGCACGAGTGGCCGAAGGGCTGGGGCGCGGCGGCCGCCGACGAGGTAACGATCAGGGCCGCGACCAGCACGCCGAGCACGGCCGCAATCGGCCGTACCGCCGTGTGTCGCCTCCTCGCCACCTGAATCTCTCCTCGCACGGAACCTGCCTCCCGCGTGGCGCACCCTACCACGGGTTCACCGAGCCGCACCCGCCTAACGGTGGCCGTTGAACGAGATCACCTGCTGGATCCCGCTCGGGCGGTTCGTGTAGCGCATCGTCGTCGGCAGGAGCCCGGGGGCGAAGTGGATCCGCTCCGCGGTCGCGTCGGCCCGCCAGGCGCCGGGTCGGGGTTCCCTGGTCGGCGGTCAGCTGCGCGCCCGCGGCCTGGCGATCGCGTTCCAGATCGCCTGCCGGCAGGCGGCCTAGCTCGCCGCCGCCGCAGTAGCGTTCTGGCGAACGGCTGCGCCACCGGGCATGCCGAGCAGCCGGCGGATGTCGCGGTCGAAGTACTGGTACCAGCCGGCGTACTGGCCGCCCGGCGGCTGGTCGAAGCGCGAGAACAGCGAGTTCAGCTCGTCGAGCTGCGGGCCGAGCTGCGGCTTCATGAACGCGTCGGCGATCTTCGGCCAGGCGCGCGTCCATGATCGCCGCGCCCGGGTCGTCGATCTTGCCGTCGAGGTTCCGGTCGAGGCGGCTGCCGCCGTGCTTGCGCCAGGCGACCAGCAGCGCGAGCATCTGCTCCGCCTGCGGGTTGGGCGGCCGCGTCGAGCCCTCGAGCAGCTTCGCCAGCAGCGGCACGGTGTCGATCGCCCGCACGTCCTGGGTCGCGGCGGCGTTCATCGCCGAGGTCACCGACGCCAGCGTCCACTTGCCGTTGCTGCTTGAGGCGCTCGAGGTTGTGGTTCAGCAGGTCGACCCGGGCGACCGAGCCGTTGCCGCCCCAGTTGTCGTCGGCGGCGCCGAAGCCGTGGGCGACGATGTTGTTCCAGTTGGCCATCGTCCCGTCGCGCGGGATCGATGCCGTGGATGTGCTTGTCGTCCGACAGGAAGCCCCGCCACTCGTACTGGCCGGTGCCCTCGGTCGGCAGGCCGGGGTCGACGCTTGGGCGCGGATCGGCAGCCTGCCGCTCGTGTACTCGGCGATGTGCTTGGCTGTCGATGTAGAACGAGTTGAAGGTCTGCGGCGTCTTCGCCGCCGCGTCGAAGAACGACTTCGGGCTCGTGCACCTGCGCCGGTCGAGAGCCGGCGGAAGAAGAGCAGGTCGAGCACGTCCTTGCCGTAGCTCGAGCGCTTCGACGAGATCGCGACCTTGCGGCCGTTGACCGTCGCGTAGCCCACCACCGGGCCGTGCACGGTGGTCAGGAACTTGACCGGCTCGCCGTTGAGCGTGCCCGGCGTTGAAGGTGCCCATCGCCCGGCACTGGCCCTTGTAGCGGTACTTCTCGTCGCTGCCGCCGCAGAGCGTCTCGGCGTACTGGTCGATGATGTCGCCGCTCGCCGAGGTCAGCGTGGTGGCGAAGTCCGGGCCGCGGCCGATCAGCATGTAGCCGGGGAACGGCGCCGAGGTCGCGCCGCGCCAGACGAGGCCCGGCGCGTGCATGTCGATCTCGTAGGTGAAGCCCGGGGTAGAAGTAGCCGATCTGCGGGCCGCCGACCATCAGCGGGTGCCCGGTCGCCGAGTGCTTCGCGTCGATCATCAGGGTGTTGCTGGCGCGGGCGGGCTCGCGCTCGCCTGCTCGGGGAGGTCGCTGCGTCGGCCGCCGCCGGCGTCGGCTGGAAGCTGCCCGGGTCGAGGATCGACGCTGCCCGCGGGCTGCTCGGGGATCTGCCCGTAGGGGAAGTTGCCGTCGATCGAGGTCGGGCTCTCGGGGTTCTTGAACTGGCGCAGGTCGTTGAAGACGCTCTTGCCCTGCGCTGCGCCGAGCCGCTGCTCGAGGCCGCCCAGGAACTGCGAGCGACGGGCCTCGTCGCCGCCGCCCTCGCCCGACGAACTGGCCCTTGAGCGCGTTCAGGGCGTAGACGTCGTTGCGGGTCCAGGGCGTCGGTCGAGGGGCTGTGGATCGCCAGGTAGGCGTTGATCCCGGAGATGAAGGTGTCGATGTCGTGCAGCACCGCCACGCCCTCCGGGCCGGCGTTCTTCAGCACCTGGGTCTGCTTGGCGACCTCGGCCTCGGTCTGGGCGCTCGGCTGGAAGTTCTGCAGGCCCGACGATCAGGCCGAGCGCGCTCAGCCCCGGGGCGTCGATCGCGGCGACGCGGGCGTTGTAGCGAGCCTGCTGGAGCAGCAGGCCGCGGTCCTCGGCGGCGATCCAGCCGGCGGCCCAGATGCCGCCGTCGTAGGTCGTCGCGTTGACGTGCGGAACGTTGAACTTGTCGCGGACGATCGTCACCCCGGGGTGGGGCACGCGTCTCGGCGGTGCCCGGCCCGTCGGTGTCGATGCCGAACCGCTCCGACTTGAAGTACTGGTGAGATCGGCGTCGGTGACGTGGTCGAAGAGCGGCGTCAGCCCGTCGTACATCTTCGCCTGCGTGTCGGCCCCGGGCGGCGCGGGCAGGCTGCCGTACTGACCCGAGGGAATGATGTTGCGCGCGGTCTGCGCGAAGTCGGCGCCAGGCCGTCGCCGTCTGGGCCCCAATGCGACCACGACGAGCATCCCGAACAACACCCTGACCGAACGCGGCATCCGACCCCTCCTCCCGAGCGTCCTTGCTCGTCCGATCCTCCCAGGGCCAAGACCATACACCCGAGCCGACTACCGACCCGCGTCAGACCTAGGCCGAACGGGACCCGGGTCGCGTGCTCCCCCACAGGGCGACAGCGGCCGCTGCGATCCCGATCCCGATCGCGGTCGCGATCGCCCGCTCGTCGGCGGCCTGCAGGGCGGACTGGCCGAGGGCATGCGCGACAAGGACGACGAAAGCGGTGATCGACGCCGTGAACAGCGCATACTCGATCGCCAGCAGCGCGAACGCGAACGCCGCGGTGAGCCCGATCACGAGTGCGTTGGCCCACGCATGATGGCCGACCGCGTCCGCAAGGAGCGTCGCAAGTGCGAGGCCGGCAACCGTTCCCGCGGCCCGCATCGCGATCCGCTCGACGGTCTCGTCGGGTGCGGGACGCAGGACGAAGAGGACGGTCAGCGGGATCCAGTATCCGTGCTTCCCGACGTCGATCAGGTGGTATGCCGCCACGCCGAGGCCGAGCGCGGTCCCCCAGCGGAGCGCATGACGAAAGCTGGTCGAGTCGAGCGACAGGTTGGCGCGTCACCGTCCGCAGCGCGCCGCGCATCCCGGCAGCTGGGTCGACCCGCTCGGTGGTTCGATCAACCAGCCCCACGCACGGCCGAGGTCAGGGCCTGCGCCAGCGCCCCCGCCCCGCCGAGGAGCAGCGCCTCGGGGGCCTCGCCGGGCGAGATTTCGAGGCCCTGCGCGAGCAGGAGTGCGAGCACGCAGGTCATCCCCGCGACCGCGGCCCGCGGCGAGACGGCGACCAACAGCCCGGCCAGCGAGGCGAACACCGTCATCGTCAGCGCCGCCAGCCAGCCGGGCTCCCCGGTCAGCGCCCCGAGCGCCGCGGCCAGGCCGATCGCGGGCGTGCAGCAGAGCTGCCAGACCAGTCGCGTACGTGCAGGTGCGTCGAACGCGACGAAGCCGGCGAGCATCGCCCCGGTCGAGATCGCCCCGGCCGCCGCGAAGTCGAGCTCCAGGTCGAACAGGAAAGCGAGCGCCACCGGCGTCGCCACGATCAGCCCTCGGCGAAGCGCCGGGGCCACCGGGGCGCGCAGCTTCCAGACGCTGGGTTCCAGTGCGATCTCCAGACGCTAAGGCCCGGGCACCGACAGCGCGCCGCCACGGAATATGCTCGGCCGGTGAGCTGGGAGGCCGAGATCGACGAGCTTCGTCGCCGCGAGGCCCTCGCCCGCAAGCTCGGCGGCGCCGAGCGAGTGGAGCGCCAGCACTCCAGCGGGAGGCTGACCGTCCGCGAACGCATCGAGCGCCTGCTCGACGTGGACTCGTTCCACGAGACCGGCGCGATCGCGGGGGTCGGCGAATACGGCCCGGACGGCGAGCTGAGCCATTTCACGCCGGCCAACGTGATCGTCGGACGGGGCAGGATCGACGGACGCCGGGTCGCGGTTCAGGGCGACGACTTCACCGTCCGGGGAGGCGCGGCCGACGCGGCGATCTTCCGCAAGGCGGTTTACGCGGAGCGACTCGCCAACGAGCTGCGGATCCCCCTCGTCCGGCTGGTCGACGGGACCGGGGGCGGGGGCAGCGTCAAGCAGCTCGAGCAGCTCGGCTTCACCTACGTCCCCGAGGTCCCCGGATGGGAGCTCGCGGTCCACAACCTCTCCTCGGTGCCGGTGGTCGCTGCGGCTCTCGGGCCGTGCGCGGGACTCGGAGCGGCGAGGGTCGTCGCCTCGCACTTCAGCGTCATGGTCCGGGGAACCGCGCAGCTCTTCGTGGCCGGCCCCCCCGTGGTGGCGATGGCCGGCATGGGCGAGGCGCCCGACAAGGAGGAGCTCGGCGGATCACGCGCCCAGACGGCGGCGGGCGCGGTCGACAACGAGGCCGTCGACGAGGAGGACGCGCTCGGCCAGATACGGCGCTTTCTCTCCTATCTGCCCGGCAGCGCCTGGGAGGCCGCTCCGTGCAAGCCGAGCTCCGATCCGGCCGATCGACGCGCCGACGAACTGATCTCGATCGTCCCGCGCGACGAGCGCCAGCCGTACGACATGCGCCGGATCCTAGAACTGGTTCTCGATCGCGGGTCGGTGTTCGAGGTCGGGCGTCGATTCGGACGGCCGCTGATCACCGCCCTGGCCCGGCTCGACGGCCGCCCGGTGGGCATGCTCGCGTCGGACCCGAAGGTCTACGGCGGCGGCCTGAACGCGGACGCTTCGGACAAGCTGGCCCGGTTCGTCGATCTGTGCGACCAGTTCCGGCTCCCGGTCGTGAACCTCGTCGACCAGCCCGGGTTCGTGATCGGCACCGGGGCCGAACGCGCGGGGACGATCCGCCGCGGAACGCGGGCCTTCGTCTCCGTCTACCAGGCATCGGTCCCATGGGTGTCTGTCCTGGTCCGCAAGGTCTACGGGATCGCCGGCTCGGCGGCCGGCGATGCGTCGCGGCCTCAACCTGCGCTACGCATGGCCATCTGGAAGCTGGGGCTCGCTGCCGATCGCCGGCGGGCTCGAGGCTGCCTACCGCCGAGAGCTCGAGTCAGCGGACGATCCGGCCGCCCTTCGCGCCGAGATCCAAGCTCGGCTCGATGCGGTCCGATCGCCCTTTCGCACCGCCGAGCGATTCATGGTCGAGGAGATCATCGACCCCCGCGACACGCGCCCACTGCTCTGTGACTGGGCCGAGCGCGCGCACGAGCTGGTCGCCCTCCGCGTCGCGGAGGGCCCCAGGTCGCGTGGCCTGCGACCCTAGGCGCAATGGATGCCGCCCAGATCTCGATCCGGGTCGGGCGCGAGATCGCGGCGCGCACCACCCGCCGCCGCGCCGCCGGCATCGCAGCGGTGGGGCTCGCGCTGTCCGTCGTGGCGGCGCCGGCGGCGGCCGGTAGCGCGACGACGCTGTCGTTGCACGCCCACCGACCGGAGATCCTCTTCAACGGATCGACCAAGGTGTCGGGCAGGCTCGCAAACGGCGACGCCAGCGCCGGCCAAACGGTCGAGCTCGAGGCGGATCCCTTTCCGTACGGTTCCCACGCTCCGGGCCCGACGACCACCACCGGCGCCGACGGCTCGTATTCGTTTCGCGTCGCGCCGGATCGAAACACCCGCTACCGCGTCGCCTTCGCAGGGCCCCCAACCGTCCGCAGCCGGGCAGCGCAGGTGACGGTCGAGGAGCGGGTCAGGACGCGGGTTCAATACCTTCCGCGCGGCCGAGCCCGGCTTTCGGTCCGCTCGCGCCACCCCGCCGATCTGCGCTGGGGCGGTGAGCGTGCCATCTGGTACGTGTCGTCGGGCCGGCGCGGCCCGATGAGGCGCGTCGAGGTGACCCGCACCCGCGAACCAAAGCCGGGGCACACCCTCCTCGCTGCGACGGTCTCCATTCCCGCCGGGCCGTTTCGGTTCGCCGCCTGCTTCAAGCGGGAGCCAAAGGGGGCAATGGGTCGAGCCGGGTCGCACGCTCGGTGCCACGGCCACCGCTTCCATGGCTCTCCGAAAAGCCCCTACACCGGTCATGGCAACGGCCCGTTCGGCTATCCGGGCCACGGCGCGATCCGCTCGACCCGGCGCTACCTCGCGCGGCGCTCCGGGGTCACCTCGTTCGCCGTCGTTGGGAGCGAGGGGCGCGTGTACGGAGCCCACCCGCACCGGCGCTTCGTCAGCGCCAGCGTCGTCAAGGCGATGCTGCTGGTCGCCTATCTTCGCCGGCTCGCAGCGCGACGCGATCGCCTCGACGCCCACGACCGCTCGCTGCTTCGGCCGATGATCCACGTCTCCGACAACGCCGCGGCGACCGCGGTCTGGAGGAAGGTCGGAGATCCTAGGCTTCGCCGCCTGGCCCATCGGGCCGGGATGCGCGACTTCTCGATCCACGGTCTGTGGACCAACGCGATGATCAGCGCCAGCGATCAGGCGGGCTTCTTCTTCGGCATGAAGCGACTGCTGCCGCGGCGCTTTCGCTCCTTCGCGAACCACCTTCTCTCACACATCGCTCGGTTCGAGAGCTGGGGTATCCCGGCCGTGGCACGGAAGCGGGGCTGGAAGGTCTTCTTCAAGGGGGGGTGGAGACCGACCGGGCGCGGACAACTGGTCCATCAGGTGGCGAGGCTCGAGCGCGGCCGGACCCGGATCGCGATCGCGGTGATGACCGACGGCGACCCGTCGATGGGCTACGGGATCTCGACCATCGAGGGGGTGACGGCGAGGCTGCTCGGACGGCGGTAGCACGCCGGCCCGGGCCGATGGGCGCTGAGCGCGAGGAGCGCGCTCTCCACCTAGCCCCGAAGGGGCCGCGCGAGCCGCGCCGCGAAGCTGCGAGCCCGGCCGCGCACCGTCCACCACTTGCCGTCGGTCGCCTGGGCCGAGCCGTCGCTCAGGTCCAGCCCGTCGAGCCTCGACACCTGGTCGGGGTCGAGCTCGAAGTCGAAGATTGCGGCGTTCTCGATGATCCGCTCTCGGTGGCTTGATTTCGGGATCACCCTCACCTCCCGCTGGATCGCCCAGCGCAGCATCACCTGCGCCGGCGTGCGGCCAACCTCCTCGGCGATCGCCGCCACGACCGGATCGGCGAGGTCACGGCCGTGGGTCAGCGGGCTGTAGGCCTCCATGGCGACCCCCCGCTCCACGCACCCGGCGAGCAGCCGGCGGCGAAAGCGGAACGGGCTGAAGTCGACCTGGTTCACGGCGGGCGGAACGTCCGCCGTCTCGATCACCTTCGAAAGCTCGCCGAGATCGAAGTTGCTGACCCCGATCGCGCGGGTGAGACCCCTCTGCAGCGCTCGCTCCATCCCCCTCCAGGCACGGGTCGGACCGCCCTGGGGCCAGTGGACCAGGTAAAGGTCCACCTGATCGATCCCAAGCCGCTCGAGGCTTCGTTCGGCCTGCTCGTCGGGCCGGCCCGAGCCGGGAAGGAACTTGGTGGTCACGAACAGCTCGTCGCGCGGGATCCCGCTGGCTCGAATCGCCCGCCCGACGCTCGCCTCGTTGCCGTAGTTCTGCGCGGTGTCGACGTGTCGGTAACCGGCCTCGAGCGCCCAGCTGACGCAGCGCTCGGCCTCCGCCCCGTCATCCAGCAGCCAGACACCGAAGCCGAGAAGCGGCATCTCGACGGACCTTCGGTGTTGGTCGCGAGGCCCGGGCATTCAAATCGGGACTGCGACGGCCCCTACGCGCCGCTGACCTTTGCCGCAACCGTGGAGAGGGGCTCGGCGAGCGAGTCGATCTGCTGTGAGAGCTCGCGGCCTGCCCGCTCGCCTTCCCCGTGGCGAGAAGGGTGCCCTGGTCATCGGTGTCGCCGTTCGGGCAGCTGACGACGTAATTGCCCGGCTCCAGGTTGAGTGAGAACTGGCCCGGGACGCCCTCGACCACGTTCTCGCTCTCTCCGAGGATCGTGCCCGCCTCGTCCTTGAGCTCCATCTCGCTCACCTTCGAGGTACCCCCGTTGGTGACCTTGAAGGTGGTCGGCCCGGCGGGGACCTCGATCCGCTCTGGGGTGCAACCCGAGTCGGTCAGGGTTACGGCGACGTTCCGCGATCCCGAACCCTCACCATCGGAACCACACCCCGAGGTCGCAATCGCGATGGCTGCGCCGAGGGCCAGGGCACCATTCCTCATCTTGCCTCCATTCGCGGTTTCCGGACCTGGGTGCTTGATCGGCGAGGCGGCGATCAGGCCGGCGCGGTCTCCTTGACCGGATCGTTCTCCTTGACCGGCTCCCGGCGAGGACGAGTCCGGCGTTGCGGCCACAGCACGTAGGCCAGCATCGGAACCGCGTAGGCCAGGTAGACCAGGACCTCGGCCTCGGTGGGCAGCGGCTGAAGGCCGAGCATGCCGATGAGAAGCGACGAGGTGATCGTGCCGGGCACCACCAGCCAGCTCAGGTCGAGAGCCTGTCCCTGCAGGCTGTTTACCCACCCGGCCTCGTGTCCCGTGTGAACTGCCGTGGCGAGCAGGCCCGCTGCGATCAAGACGAGGAGCGCCGAGGTGATGCGGAAGAACCGCGCCAGGTTGATTCGCGTACCACCGCGATAGATGCCCACCCCGATGACCACCGCGGTGATCACGCCGAGCAGCGCCCCGAGCCCGGCGAGGGCGGCGTTGTCGGCGGCCTGGAAGGCGGCCAGCAGGAACACGGCCGTCTCGAGGCCTTCGCGAAGAACGGCGAAGAAGGCCATCCCGACAAGGCCGATCACCGACCCGGTCGCCAGCGCGGTCGCGGCGCTTCGCTCGATCTCCGCGCGAAGCCCGGCGGCGTGACGGCGCATCCAGACGATCATGAAAGTGACGATCCCGACCGCCGCGAGCCCGACCACGGTCTCCAGCTGCTCCTGCTGGCGCTGGGGAAGCTGCTCGTTGAGGAGCTCCAGGGCGACACCCACCGCGGCGCACAGGCCGACTGCGATCGCGACCCCGATCCACACGTACCGAAGGGCCTTTCCCTGGCTCTGCTGGCGCAGGAACGCCGCGACGATCCCGACTATCAGCGCGGCTTCGAGGCCCTCACGGAGCCCGATCACGTATGTGGGGATCAAGCGCGCTCCAATTCAAATCCGATCGCTGTGGTTGGGATGGCGTGGCAGCCTACCAGAACTTAGGGTTACCTAATTAGGCGCTCCTAACCGCGATCGCGGTCAGGGAGGCCTCGCGATTGAGCCCTCGGTATGGTCGGGGCGGATGCCGGAGCTGATCCACACCTGCTATCGGGTCACCGATCTCGACCGCTCGATCGCCTTCTACGAGAAGCTCGGCATGGAGGAGGTCGGCCGGATCCCGATTCGCGACGAGGCAATCAACGTTTTCATGGGCCTGCCCGGCGATGGGCCGCGGCTCGAGCTGACCTACAACATCGGCCATGACGAGCCGTACGAGATCGGCACCGGCTACGGGCACATCGCGATCACGGTCGCCGACATCGACGCAACGCTCGAGCGCCTCGAGACCGTCGGGATCGAGCCGGAGCGACCCCCCTACTCGGTGCGCGAGGGCGGCTCACGCCTGTGTTTCGTCCGCGATCCGGACGACTACCGGGTTGAATTAATCGAGGCTCCGCCCAGCTAGGTTGACGGGGCGGCGGCGGGGCTCGGTCCGAACGCTGGGGAAGGAGCTACTCCCCTATCCCGGCGGCTTCGGTTGGCGCTACCCCGGGAGCTATTGGAAGAAGCCCGGCGTCGCCTCGATCAACATGACGGACTCGCCGCTCTCCTGGCCCACATGGATATGCAGATGCAGCGACTCCAGGACATGGAGCGTTCGGATGTCGCCGGCATGGCGAGCTGCTCGAAGCGGGCTCGTAGCCTATTTAGCAAGACGCCCAATAGGCTAGGATCACGCCATGGGAGCCGTGGCCGCGCCGAAGCGCCTGTCGCCGGCCGTCCGCCGCGAGCAGCTGATCGATATCGCCCTCGCGATCGCGGCCCGCGACGGCGTCGAGGGGCTCGGCTTCGCCCGAGTCGCCGAGCGCGCCGGGGTGACCCGCAACCTGGTCTACCACTACTTCCCGGGCGGGCGTAGAGAGCTGCTCCGCGCCGCGGTCCACCGGGCGGGCAGCCAGCTGACCGGCGAGTGGTCCACGGACGACGCCGTCCCGCTCGCCGATCGGCTCGCCATCAACCTCGAGCGGATGATCGACCACGCCGCCGAGCCGAGCGACGCCTGGCGGCTCCATCGCCAGTCTTCGGCGTCCGTGGATCCGGAGGTGCTCGAGATCGCCGCCGCGTATCGCGAGAAGGTGATCGCAAACATCTCGATCAACCACCTGGGCACCCCCACGCCACCGCCGCAGGTCCGGATCGCGCTCGAGGGGTTTTTGGCCTTCGGTGAGGCATCGCTCGACGCCTGGCGAGGGAGCGACGTGCCCAGGGCCGAGCTCGTCCGGATGCTGGGGTCGACCCTGGTCGCGGCGATCGAAGCCGCCGTCGCTTCCGGGCTCGTCGCCGGCCCCAGGAGGAGGCCGCCGATGACGGCGAGCGATCACCCGCCGAACGTCCTTCTGGTGATCACCGACCAGCAACGCCAGCCGTGTCACTGGCCCCAGGACCCGGGGTGGCTCGGCGAGCTGATGCCCAACGACCACCGCCTGCGGCAGACGGGCCTCAGCTTTCGGCACGCATTCTGCAACACGTCGATGTGCTCCCCCAGCCGGGCGACACTCCTGACCGGTCAATACCCCGCCCAGCACGGCGTCACCCTCACCCATACGCGCGCCGACCTGCGCCCGGATCCGCGAAACGCCGCCGCCGTGACCGGAACGCTCGTCGACATCCTCCGAACCCCAAACGCGCCGCGAAAGCGGGCGCTTCGCCAGTTCGGACGTGGCCTGCTCCAGCTCGGTCCCAAGTCCGGAGGCGAGCCCGAGCTGCATCCCGACACCCCCAACCTCGCCCAGGTCCTCAGGGGGGCCGGCTACGAGGTCGCCTACAAGGGCAAGTGGCACCTGACCCACCCAAAGGGTGACGGCCCGCTGCTGGCGGGCTGGGGCCCGGCCGATGCCGAGCGACTGCGGCGCGACTACGGGTTCGCCGACTGGGACCCCCCCGACGCCGGGGAGAACACGAAGGCCGAGCACTTCGGGGCGGGCAACGCCGGTCCGCTCGGCTATGGGTGGGACGAGCTGTACACGCGCCAGGCCGAGGCGTGGCTCGACCGTCCGGACCTCCCCGAGCCATTCTGCCTCGTGGTCTCGCTCGTCAACCCCCACGACGTGCTCGGCTACCCGGCTCAATACCTTGGAGGCGGCTACTCGAGATCGGAGTTCCGCGACTTGGACGTGAAGCTGCCGCCCACCGTCGACGAGGACATGCGCAACAAGCCCGCCGTCCACGAGCTGATGCGGATGGGCATGACGGCTTATCTGGGCCCGCTGAACGGCGAGCGCGCGAAGCTCGACTACGTCAACTTCTATGCCCACCTACACCGCGTCGTCGACGCCCAGGTCGGCCGCCTCCTCGACGCGCTGGGCGACCCGGCCGACCCAGGGTCGCTTCGGTCGCGAACCGTGATCTTCCGCTGCGCGGATCACGGCGAGATGGGGCTATCGCACGGCGGGCTGAGGCAGAAGGCGTTCAACGCCTACGAGGAGACGATCCACGTGCCGATGGTGATCTCGAACCCCGTCCTGTTCCCTCGGCCGGCCGAGACAGACGCCCTCGCGTCGCTGGTCGACATGATGCCCACGATCGCGACGATCGCGGGCGCAGACAGCCCGGCGCCGTTTCGCGGTCGTGACCTCTCCCCCATCCTCGCCGACTCGGCGTGCCCCGAGCGTGGTCGTCCCGAATCGAGTCGGCTCGATCCGGTGCTGCGCCATCCCAAGCCCGCACCGTCGGTCCAGGATGCGGTCCACTTCACCTACGACGATCACCAGGCAGCGACCGCGCTCCAGGACGTGCCCGGTCAGCCGAACCGGATTCGCGCCGCGCGGACCGCAAACGGAAAGTTCGCGATCTATTTCGATCCCGAGGGAAAGGCGCCGAGCGAGTACGAGCTCTACGACCTCGAGCGCGATCCCGACGAGGCAACCAACCTGGTCGATCGAACGAGCGGCGAGCCCCGGGACGCGGCAGCTCGGCGGCTTCGGGCCGAGCTCGGCGACCGGCTCGAAACGCTGATGTCGGCGAACGGGACGGCCTCACCACACGTTCAAGCAGTCTGAGGCCGTCGCTCGACGAGCCACGCCGCGTGCTCGGAGCCGAGGGCGCCCACCGGCTCGCGACCCTCGATCAGCTCACGTAGCAGGGCGCCCCACGGGGCGCGGGCACGAAGCGTCGAGGCAACCTGGAACAGCAGGCCCTCCATTCGCCGCAGGAGTAGCGCCTCGGGCGGCATCGTCATTCGCCGCACCTGCTCCATTAGCTGCCCGTCGCGCTCGGAACGCAGGGGCGCGCTGCCCCGCCAGATGTCCTCGGGCGCGAGGCGAATCGGGTCATCGCTCTGCAGCCACCACGACATCGCGCGCATGTGCTCCAGGATGAGCGGGCCGTCCCACTCGGTGTCTTCGCTCAGGTACCCGAGCGCCTTCATCGCCTCGACCAGCTTCGCGGCGTCGGCGTTCCGGATCGCGGCGAAGATCACCGCCTCTCGATCCAGATAGCCGCGGGGCAGCTCCCGCAGCATGCCGAAATCCAGGAACGCGACTCGGCCGTCGTCGCAGAGCAGGTAGTTGCCGGGGTGGGGATCTCCCAGCGCCAGGTCGAGCTCTCGTGCGGTTCCGTAGAAGAAGCGATAGATGATCTCCGCGTATCGGTCGCGAACCGGATCGGCACGGTGGGCTACCTCATCGAAGTCGATCCCGTCGACCCACTCGCTGACCAGCACCCTGCGGCGGCTCAGCTGCGTGTCGACGGCCGGGACCACAATGAACGGATGGCCGCGCCAGAAGCGGGCGAGGCGGCGATGGCTCGACGCCTCGAGCTCGTAGTCGCATTCGGCGGCGATCCGCTCGCCGAGCTCGGCGAGCAGGGGCTTCACGTCGAGGCCGGGCATCAGGCGGCGCAGCACCGGGGCGAGCATGCGCAGGTTCCGCATGTCCGACTCGACCGCCTCCGCGATCCCCGGGTACTGGACCTTGATCGCAACGTCGCGCCCTTCCCTGGTGCGTCCCCGGTAGACCTGGCCGATGCTCGCCGCGGCTGCCGGCTCGTGGTCGATCGACGCGAGGATTCGCTCCGGGTCATCCCCCCACTCGCCCGAGATCACCTCCCCCATCTTTTTCCAATCGACCGGTGGAATGTCGTCGCGAAGCGATGCCAGCCGCCCCTTGAGGTGGGCTGCCTGGTCGGCATCGAGCCCGGGGAACTCGACCGTGGACAGGACTTGGCCCGCCTTCATGGCCGCGCCACGCATCGTCTGAAGCTGGTCGACGAGCGCGTCGATGGTGGCCACCAGCCGATCGCCGCGGCGGCGGCGCCGGTCCTCTTCGCTGCCGCGCCCGTCGACGCGGTCGCTCGCCCAGCGGACGGCCCCGCCGGCGGCGACCTGCCCGAGTCGCAGGGTCCGCGCTCCGCGTCCCCTGGTCGGGCCGCGCTGCCGCCGATCCGCCACCGCTCAAGTCTGGCAGCAGGTTGGGCCAGGGGGCGGAATGTGGCCCGACCAGACCGCTTTCGAAGATCGCCTGGTCGCCGGGCTGGAGTCTCGATCGAGGCGGCGCAGCGTAGGGTTCGCCTCCCATGAGCGCCTCTCAAGAAGCCCCGACACCGGCCCGAGGAACCGGCGTCGCCGTGGTCACCGACAGCACTCCATATCTGTCACCCGCCCTGATCGACCGCTGGGGGATCCACCCGGTGAGCCTTTACGTGGGTTGGGATGGCGATCTACGCCCCGAGGATCAATACGACGACCTGGATGCCTTCTATGAGCGACTTCGCGAGTCCCCCACGCTGCCCTCGACCTCGCAGCCCTCGGTGGGTGATTTCCTTGCCTGCTACGAGCCACTGGTCAGCTCGGGGCGCGATGTCGTCTCCGTCCACATCGCAAGTGGCCTGTCGGGGACCTGCGAGGCGGCGAGCGAGGCGGCGCGGGTGGCCCGAGAGCGGGGGCATCCGGGGCGCGTGGAGGTGGTTGACGGCCAGACCGGAGCCGGCGGCCTCGGCTGCCTCGTCATCGCAGCCGCGCGCGAGGCCGAGCAGGGGTCGGCGCTCGACACGGTGGTCGACGCGGTGCGCGAGGCCCGCGAGGGCCTCGAGATCTGGTTCTGCCTCGACACGCTGGAGTACCTGCGCCGCGGCGGGCGGATCGGCGCTGCGCAGGCGATGCTGGGGACCGCGCTCAGGGTCAAGCCGATCCTCACCTTCGGGACCGAGATCGCGCCGGTCGGCCGGGTTCGAACGCGCCGGCGGGCGCTCGAGCGGATGGACGCCTACCTCGAACAGCTCCACGAGCGGGGCGCGACGGACTGGGTGGTGCAGCACGCCCAGTCGCCGGAGGATGCAAAGCACCTGGTCGAGAAGGGCACGGCGATCTTCGGCGCCGAGCCGCTCTTCTGCACTCAGGTCGGGCCCGTCCTGGGCGCCCACCTCGGCTCCGGGATGCTGGTCGGCGGGATCGTCCGCGCCTGAGGTCGCGGCGCTCAGGCGCCCCAGCGCGCCAGTCGCTGGTGGATCAACCGCCCCGCCATCGATCCTTCGCCGTCTCGTGCTCAGGGGGGTGACCCCTCGGCGTCGGCGCGCTCGCGCAGCCGCACTCTCGCCCTGGCCGCCTTCACGGCCCGGGTGAGCGTCTCCACGTCGTAGGCACCATTGTGGCGTCTACCGTTGATGAAGAAGCTCGGGGTGCCCGCCACGCCGCTGGCATCGGCACTCGCGACGTCCTCCGCTACCCGGGGAGCGTGCTTTCGATGGCGAATCTCCTCCCACAGCAGCTCGGCCTCGATGCCCAACTCCTCGGCGTATCGCGCGATGTCGGGTGGCGTCAGCTTGTCCTGATGGTCGAGGAGCTTGTCGTTCATCGCCCAGAAGTCCGCCCGCGCCGCAGCGACCTCGGTCGCCTCCGCTGCCATCTGCGCGTTTGGGTGGACGTCGTTCAGCGGGAGGTGGCGCCACACGTAGCGCAGGTCCTCGCCGAACGAGCCCAGAAGCTCGCGGATCACGACTTCCGCCTGGCCGCAATACGAACACTGGTAGTCCCCGTACTCGATCAACGTCACCGGCGCCTCCTCGGGGCCTCGGATGTGGTCCCGATCGGGGTCGACCTCGTCTGAGAGGTCGAGGAGCTCCTCGACCGTGCCGGCGATCTGGCGTGCCCTCAGGGCGGTGGGCAGGCGCCTGATCACCCGGAACACGCCGAACGCCAGAGCCGACGCCAACAGCGCGGCTGCTAGCACGCCGAGCTTGGCCTCTTCGAGCTGTTGGCCATCGAACGCGAGACTCGAGATCAGCAGCGAGACGGTGAACCCGATCCCGGCCACCGTCCCACCCCCGACGATCACCGGCCAGCTCAGCGAACGCCGCAGACCGGCGAGCCGGGGTCGCGAGGCAAGCCACGACGCTGCGACGATGCCGAGCGGCTTGCCCACCACGTAGCCGAACACGATCCCGAGCGTGATCGGCGAGCTGATCGCGTCACCGAGCAGCTGCCCGTCCACGTGGATGCCGGCGTTCGCGAGCGCGAACAGGGGCACGATCACGAAGCTCGTCCACGGATGGAGGCTGTGCTGGAGGCGCTCGTTCGGGGAGATCGCGGAAGCGACGCTCAACTGCGCCGACCGCGCGAGCTGCGGCGTCGGCTGCTCGCGAAATGACCGCGTCAGCTCGGTCACCCGCTCGAGGTCGTCACGGCTCGGCGGATACGCGCTGGTGGCGAGGCCGACCGCAAGCCCCGAGATGACGGGATCGATCCCCGACTCGAGCAGCGCCACCCACACTCCGACGCCAACGAACACGGCGATCTGGCGGCGCCACCCGGCGGGCGCGTATCGAAGACCGAGTAGAGCCACGAAGAGGCAAAGGGCCACCAGGAGCGGGACGATTGAGAGATGCTCCGTGTACACCACCGCGATCACCACAAGCGCGATCAGATCGTCCACCACGGCCAGCGTCAGCAGCCGGACCCGAAGCCGGGTACCGCCGGGCGCGACCAGGGCCAGGACGCCGAGCGCGAATGCAGTGTCGGTGGACATCGCGGCTCCCCACCCGTGTGCCCCGGAGCCACCCGCGTTGAATGCCAGATAGATCGCGATCGGCACCGCGATCCCACCCGCCGCCGCGACCACCGGGATCGCCATGCGACGCCGCTCGCGGAGCTCCCCGGTGTCGAGCTCACGCTTGGCCTCGAGCCCGACGACCAGGAAGAAGAACGTCATCAAGCCCTCGTTGACCCAGTGCCGGAGATCCAGCGAGATGCCCTCGCTTCCGAGCCGGATCGCGAGCTTCGTGGTCCAAAGAGACTCATACGAGTCCGACCAGGGCGAGTTGGCCCAGGCAAGCGCTGCCAGGGCCGCGCACAGGAGCACCAACGCGCCGCCCGTCTCGGCGCCCATGAAGTCGCGAACCGGCGCGGCGAGGTTGCGCGCCCAGGCGGATCGGCCTGTGAACGAGTCGCGCGTCGCCGAGGGGGACGGATCCCGGCCGTTGCCACGGGCCTTCGCTCCCGCTGTCCCACTCATCGCCGGGCGCCCAGCTGAGCCAAGACGACGACCAGTCGCATGCCGAACGAGCCTAGCGGCCGCGCGGCGGCGCGGGGCGCGAGGCCCGGGCGGGAGGACTCAGCGCATGACGCTCGGCATCAGGTGAGCGGTGCAGAGCTCAGCCGACGCTGCGCCCGTAGAGCCGGCTCTTCGCCGCCACCAGCTCGCCGTCAGCCGCGGCGACGAGGGCCTCGGCATCGGGCTCCGTGCTGCCCGCAACGCCGTAGGAGGTGCTGATCGCGCCGGCGCCGAGCCCGGCATCGCTGATCTGCTCGGCGATCCGCGAAGCGCCGACGCCGGCCTCATCCACAGTGGTCTCGGGCATCAAGATGGCGAACTCGTCACCGCCGATCCGAAAGCAATCGTCAGCGACGCGGGCTCCGTCGAGGATCCTCGCGACGGAGCGGAGCACCTCGTCCCCCGCCGGGTGACCGAGCGTGTCATTGACCCGCTTGAAGCCATCGAGGTCGAGCAGGCAGAGAGAAAGCGGACGGCCATAGCGGCTCGATCGTGCGGCCTCGACCGGCAGGCGCTCCTCGAAGGCGCGACGGTTGAGCAGCCCGGTCAGTGCGTCATGGCGGCTGTGGTGTGACTCCGTCGCGTACACGCTCGCGTGGGAGAGGTGGGCGGCGATCAACTCGCTGAGCAGCTCGAGCGCTTCAACGTGGTGATCGCTGAAGTGATGCGCGTCGGGTGAGTAGACCTTGAGCACCCCCACCGTCTCACCCCCATGGACGAGCGGCACGCAGATCATCGACCCGGCGTTCACCCGCCGGCAAGCCTCGGCGTCGACGCGCGGGTCCTCGCCCGTGTCATTGCTTCGCAGCACTCGGCCCTCGCGAACGCACAACCCTGACAGGCTCGACGCGAGCACCAGCCTGGTACCGAGATAGGGCGTCGCCTCGCCGCTGGTGACCGCGTAGACCATCTCGTCCCCTTCGGCGAGCTCGATTACACCGGCGCTCGCGCTCGTCAGGTCCCGGGCCCTGTCCGCAATCAGCTGCATGATCGCCGTCGCATCGAGATCGGCGGATGCGATCTCGGTCTGCGTACGAATTATCGCCCGCAACCAGTTCTCGGTCTGAGGCGTCATACGGGCCTCATCGGCAGGGGCGCCAGATCGATTTAGGGGCCGGAGGCGGTCGAGCGCTCCGAAGGTTCTCGCCGGCGCGGCCGCAGGGTTAGGGTGAATGGGAGATGGCCCGTGGGGAGATCGAGATCACGAGAGCCACGCCGAATCGTCTCTCCGCCCTCGCGCCGGTGTTCGGGCGGGCGTTCATCGACGAGCCGATGATGCGTCAGCCGATCGGCGACCGGGGCGACGTCGTCGACCGCTTCACGCGCTGCTTCGCTTACTTCCTCGAGAAGGCGCTGGGGCTCGGGATCATCTGGGAGGCGGGGGACGCGAAGGGCGCCGCTGCCTGGGTCCCGCCGGACCTTGTCGACGGGTGGGACGACCACCCGTGGAACCAGCCGCGGATCGACGCGCTGACCGAAGACGGCGGGCGCCGATACAACGCGTTCTGGGAGTGGATCGAATCGCGCAGCCCCGGCGAGCCCATGTGGCTGCTCGACTCGATCGCGGTCGTGCCCGAGGCCCGGGGCCGCGGCCTCGGGAGGGCCTTGATCGAGACCGGGCTCGCGCGTGCCCGGGCTGAGGGGACGGGCGCGTTCCTCTCCACCGGAACCCCCCGCAACGTCTCGATCTATGGGCGGTGCGGCTTTCGGGTGGTCGAGGACGTGGACGCTCCGGAGGGCGGACCACACATCTGGTTCATGCGCTGGGACCCGTAGAAGCGATGCCGCGTTGGCGGTGCGATCAGGTCCAGGGCAGGTCGTCCAGCAGGCCGCTGACCTCGAGCGTTCGCTCCACGGCCCCAGACAGCGAACGCATCACGCGGAGCCGTCCGTTCGACTGCTCAATCGCTTTGAGCAGTGCCGTCAACCCCGTCGAGTCGATGAACGAGACTCGTTCGAGGTCGAGGACAACGGACGCGGCATCGCTCGAGAGCGCCCGTTCCAGCTCGAGTCCGAACCCATCGGCGGTGCTGATGTCGATCTCACCGGATGCAGTCACGACGGCGACATCAGCGCCCTGATCTGTTCGAATGCTGAACGGGCCGGCCGCCTGGCCTGGCTCAGTGGCTTCCACCGAATGCTCCTTCTCGTTTGGATGGGCGATTCGCCGGTGCCACCTTACGCGGATAGCCCGTCCGCGCGCTCCGGTCACTTAAACAGGTGTCGCGACGCGCGCCTATCGTGCGGCGACGGCGGCGTCCTGACCGGCGCCGGCCTCCGCACAGGTGCTTCCCGTGACCCGCCCGAGCGCCGAGGTCAGTAGCTCCGCCTCGTCTGCGCTCAGCATGCTGAGATGGCGCTCCACCTCGGCCGCGTAGACGACCCGCATCTCAGCGACCATCGCTTCCCCGGCCGGGGTCAGCTCGGCGTGGAGACTCCGACGATCCTCCGAGCAGGAGACGCGCTGGATATATCCGGCCTGCTCGAGGCGGTCGACGAGCTTCGTGATCCCGCCGCGGCTCAGGGTGAGCCATTCAGCCAGCTCGCTCATCCTCGGACGGCCGTCGGGGCTGCGCTTGACCGCCCATAGGAGCTCGAACCAGCTGAGCGGAGGAAGGTCCGCAGCCGTGAGGGCCTTCTGAACTCGATCGGTGACGGCTGCGTGGCTGGTCACCACGGCTCGCCACGCGTCGAGGTGCCGCTGACGGATGGCCATCACGGCAATGGTAATACAGGAAATAGTTTCTTTGTTAACTAGTTGCTACTCTCGGTTGAAGAATGATTTCCACGGCAACTACATGGAGGACGACATGGAGATCGGTCTGATCGCACTTCGACTCGTCGTCGGGCTCGGCTTCGCCGCCCACGGTGCTCAGAAGCTCTTCGGAGCCTTCGGAGGTCATGGGATCGAGGGCACGGCTGGATTCTTCGAGCAGATCGGCCTGCGCCCCGGCAGGCTTCACGCATGGGCTGCGGGGTTGGCTGAATTCCTCGGAGGTGCGTCGATCGCGCTTGGGATCGTGACCCCGTTCGCCGCAGCGGCGTTGATCGCGGTAATGACGGCAGCGGTGCTCACGGTGCATCTGCGCAACGGGTTCTTCGTCACCGAGAACGGCTTCGAATACAACCTCGTGCTGGTCACGGTCGTGTTCGCCCTGGCCGCTATCGGCGCCGGCGAGTGGTCACTCGATCACGCTCTCGGGCTCGATTTGAGCGGCACCGGCTGGGCGCTCGGGGCGCTTGGCGCGGGGCTCTTGGGCGGCGTCGCGGCGGTGCTCGGTGGCCGCACGGCACAGCACGGACACCGGGCGGGTGAGCCAAGCCCGAGCTGAGGCCAAGGGACGGGCGGGCCGACATCCGGCCCGGCAAAGAAGGAGGGACGACCCGGAAGGGGGCGGCACAGAACCGACAGCTCGGGGCCTGTGCGCCGGGGGGTCGTCCCTCTCACCGGGACGGTTACCCCTCCCCTCCTCATTCAAACGTCGCCGGTTCGATCCCTGACCGACCAGGCGTCCCCGGGCTCAGTGCGGCGGCAGCTTCGACTTGTAGAAGGCGAGCACCTTGGCCTCTGACGCGGCGACGATCCCTCCGTGGTCAACACCCGGATAGACGTCGTAGGTGACGTTGTCCCCGGCGCCGTTCAGCTCATTCACGAGCAGGTCGGTCAACTGCGGGAACACGGTCGTATCGGCGCTGCCCTGGGCGACGAGCACCGGGGGCGTCGTCTTCACCGCGGGGTTCTGCTTGGCCAGGACCTTGAAGAGCGCCGTCGTGTCGGCGCCGGGGCGGAGCATCGTCGACGGCGCGATGCCCCCGAGCCTGTTCTGCGCGCTCAGGCCTGGAAGACACAGTCTGGTTGACGAGGGGGTAGTAGCCGAGGACCTGGTCTGAGAGGAGCGCTTCCGGATCGATCGGCGCCGAGGGCGTCGACTTGGTCGCCGCGCCCTGCAAGATCAGGGCCGCGAGCGCCGTGAGGCCACTCGGCGAGGTGAACGCCGGCAGCAGGGCCGCTTCCTCCTTCAGATGCGAGGCCGGGGCGTAGGCGACGGTTCCACGCAACGTCAAACCGGGGACGTAGCTCTTCGCCTCCCCGGCCGCGAACAGCGCCGCGTGGCCACCCTGGGAGTGGCCGGAGATCACGAAGCGCTTGCCGATCCTGGGGTCCAACTGGCGTGCGGCGCGGACGATGTCGAGGACGCTTCGGCCCTCGGCGGCGCCGATCAGAAAGCGGTGCGGCCCCGGTGTCCCGAGCCCCTGATAGTCGGTGCGGACCACCGCGTAGCCGGCTGCAAGCCAGGCGTTCAGCTGCGGATCCACATAAGAGATGTACCCCTCGACCGGGTCGCCCTCGTGATTGCGTGACGGCGCACAGACGTCGGCGCTGCCCGTGGTGCCGTGTGCATAGCTGATGACGGGCCATCCGCCCTTGGGCGGCTTGCCCTTGGGCACGCTGACAGAGCCCGAGACGGCAGTCAGCTTGTCGCCCGCGGTGACCGACGTGTAGAGCACCAGCTTCGTCGAGGACGCGTTGGCGAGCGGCACGAGGCCGTGGGCCTTACGCGCCCAGATCAGGCTCCCGTGGCCGCCCCGGAGGTTCTTCGGAGGGTGGTAGAAGGCCAGCCCCGAGGGGCCGGGGCGAACGCTGGCACCGGCATCGGCGGCGCCCAGAAGGGCGATCGCGGCGGCCCCGGCGATGATGACGGCGAGCACACGTGTCCGAAGAAGCCGGACGGGATCGGTGATCAAGCTCTGTCCCTCCATGAAGTCAGGGCGGCTGGTCCTAACCCTCAGGCGTCGCTGGCAGGTCTGCCTGCTCTGCCGCCGCGCGCTTCCTCGCGTCCTTCTTGGCCTGCTTCTCGAGTCGACGCTCGGCGAGCTTGCGTTCGCGGTTGAGCTTTGCCATCGTGGTCTTCCTCTTGCTGCTTGAGGCCATGCCTGTCCTCCTAGTTTGGAATTTCGAGGCCGGCGGGCAGATCCTGGTCCATCGAGCCCTTCGAATGCCGCCGGATCCTGCCGGGCCAGAGGTGCCACAGCCGTCGGGAGTGGGAAAGCCCAGCCACCACACAGCCTCGCGGCGACCCGGTTCACCCGCGGGCGAAAGCCTCGACGGCGCGCGCGGCGCGGGCACTCCTTGAAGTCGGACGAACGCTCGACCCTCCACCAGTCTAGCGTCGGGGGTGGCGGCCTTACACTTCCGCTCCACGCACGACCAGCAGGCGGACGGCCCAGTGACGTGCGCCGTTGAGCTTGCCTCGGCAACGAAGCAGCCGGAACTGGATCAATGCCCGAGGGATTGTCAGCACAAGAGGTCGGCAAGGAGATCGCGGAGCACGCCGAGAGCAAGGGCAAGGACCACGCCCAGGAACGTAGGGACCGGCTCGTTTCGATTTCCGAGGCCGTCCTGTTGTCGATCGTCGCTCTGATGGCGGCTTGGTCCGGCTACGCCGCGGCGAAGTGGAGCACCGAGTCGCGCGTCGGCCTGGCCGCGGCTTCGACCGCCAGGACGAAGGCGAGCCGGGCGAACCTTCAAGCGATCGACCTTCGGAACTTCGACTCCTCGACCTTCGAGGCGTGGTTCACCGCCTACACCGCCCACAACAAGCAGGCGATGGCCCTTGCGGAGCATCGCTTCCGGCCCGGGTTCCGCGTTGCGTTCGACGCCTGGCGCGCCACGAAGCCCGAGTCGAATCCCAACGCGCCTCGAGGTCCGACCTACATGCCGCAGTATCGACAGCCTGGACTGGCGAAGTCGACGGCGCTCGACAAGCAAGCAGATGCCGCCTTCGCCGCCGGCGCGAGCGCGGGCGAGACCTCGGACAAGTACATACGTGCCACCGTCTTCCTCGCGAGCGTGCTCTTCCTTGTCGGCATCAGCACGCAATTCCCGCTTCGGCGCGTGCGCTACGCGCTTGTCGGCCTGGGTGCTGTCCTACTCGTCTTTTCCCTCGTGCAGCTCACGCAGCTGCCGGGCCCGCCCACGTGACCCTGAGACTCAACGGGCTGGTCTCATGGGGCGACCTCCTCGAACACCGGTAAAACGAGAACAAGTCTCATTCTCGTGCTAGGCTCGCGTGCTCCGCGCTTGCGCTGCGTGAGCGACGAACGGGAGACCTCGACATGCCAAGGAAACTCCGCCTTCCCATCGTTGCCGCGGCCGGGCTCGCCGCGATCCTCGCCGGTTGCGGCCAGGGATCGGTGGCGAGCGACTCCAGGAAGCTTCAGGTGGTGGCGGCCGAGAACTTCTGGGGCAGCATCGCCGGGCAGCTCGGTGGCGATCGGGTCGAGGTGACGAGCATCATCACCAACCCGGCGACCGACCCCCATGACTACGAGCCCACCAGCGACGACGCGCGGACCATGGCGGGCGCGCAGATCGCGATCGTGAACGGGATCGGATACGACGCCTGGGCCTCGAAGCTGCTCGGCCGCGAACCCGACCCCCGGGCGGGTGGTCCTCAACGTCGGGGATCTGCTCGGGCTCGAAGCCGGGGACAACCCCCATCAGTGGTACTCGCCGCCCGCCGTCGAGCGGGTGATCGACCAGATCAGCGCCTCCTACCAGCGAGCGGAGCCCAGCGACCGCGCCTACTTCGAACGCCGGCAGGCGGCGTTCAAGACCAGATCGCTCGCCCGTTACAGGCAATTGATTCGCGAGATCAAGGCTCGCTACCACGGGACCCCGGTCGGCGCCTCCGAGAGCATCTTCGCGCCGCTTGCGCCGGCCCTCGGCCTGCGGCTCTTGACCCCGTCGGGATTCCTTGACGCGATCTCGGAGGGAGCCGAGCCGACGCCGGCCGAGAAGGCGACGACCGATCAGCAGATCAACGACCCACCGAATCAAGGTCTGGGTCTACAACAGCCAGAACGCCACCCCGGACGTCCAGCGCCTGAACGACGAGGCAAGAGCCGCGGGGATCCCGATCGCGACCGTCACCGAGACGCCCACCCCCGCCGGTGTCAGCTTCGAGGACTGGCAGGTCCCGCGAGCTCGAGAGCCTGCGCGGCGCGCTCGCCAGGGCGACCGGCCGATGACCCCCCGCCCGAGTCTCGCCACCGCCGGCCGCCCGGACGATCCGGCGCTCCGACCCGGCGAGGCCCTGGCGATCGCCGGCGCGCGGGCAACGCGGGGCGGGCGAGTGGTCTGGAGTGGGCTCGACCTTCGGGTCGGTGGCGGGGAGTTCGTCGCGGTGCTCGGGCCGAATGGCGCCGGAAAGTCGACCCTCCTCGACGTCATCCTCGGCCTACAGCCGCTCAGCGCGGGCTCGGCGACGGTTCTCGGCAGGCCCCCGGACGCCTCAATTCCGCGATCGGCTACCTGCCGCAGCGCCGAAGCTTCGACCCCTCGACTCGGATCCGTGGTCGCGACGTGGTGCGCCTCGGGCTCGACGGCGCCCGCTGGGGGTTTCCGATTCCGCATTGGCTCAGTCGCCGCCGCCGCCGAGGCACGTCGACGAGTCGAGGAGGTGATCGATCTGGTCGGTGCGAGTCCGTATGCCGATCGCCCGATCGGCGAGCTGTCGGGCGGCGAGCAGCAGCGCCTGCTGATCGCGCAGGCCCTGGTTCGCAGGCCGCAGATGCTGTTGCTCGACGAGCCGCTCGACAGCCTCGATCTACCCAACCAGGGGGTGGTCGCGGCGCTGGTGCAGCGAATCTGCCGCACCGAGGGGGTGACAGTCCTCCTGGTCGCCCACGACGTCAACCCGATCCTCGGCTACCTCGATCGCGTCGTCTACCTGGCCGGCGGTCGGGGCGTGGAAGGATCGCCACGCGAGGTGATCACGGAGCGAAACCCTGAGCGGCCTCTACGGAACGCCGATCGAGGTCCTCGAGGCATCAGGCGGGCGCCTGGTCGTCGTCGGAACGCCCGAGCCTCCGGCCATCCACAGCCCGCGACACCAGCATTGATGGCCGCCCTGTCACTCGACCCGATCTCCGACTGGACTCAGCTGACGACCTATCCGTTCATGGTCCAGGCACTGCAGGCGGGCACGATCGTCGCCGTGATCGCGGGGGCGATCGGTTGGTTCATGGTGCTCCGCCGCCAGACCTTCGCGGGCCACACGCTCGCGGTGATGGCGTTTCCAGGCGCCGCGGCGGCGAGCCTCGCCGGGCTCTCGGTCGCGATCGGCTACTACGGCGTTCTGCGGCCTTGGCGCGCTGGCGCTCGCAGTCGCCTCGGCGGGCAAATCGCGGGGACGAAGCAGCGAATCGGCAGCGATCGGCACCGTGCAGGCGTTCGGGCTCGGACTCGGATTCCTGTTCGTCAGCCTCTACCGAGGTCAGCTCAGCGACCTCGAGACGCTTCTGTTCGGGACCTTTCTCGGGATCACGACGGCTCAGGTCCAGACCCTGCTTTGGATCGCCGCTCGCGGCGATGCGGGTCGCTCGCGGCCATCGGCCGTCCATTGCTCTTCGCCTCGATCGACGGCGCGGTCGCCCGGGCTCGTGGCGTTCCGACCGCCGCTCTCGACGTCGGCTTCCTGCTCCTGCTCGGCCTCACGGTGGCGGCCACCGCGCAGATCACCGGCGCCCTGCTCGTCTTCGCCCTGCTGGTCACCCCCGCGGCCACCGCGCAGCAACTGACCGCACGGCCCGCTCGCGGACTCGCCCTCTCGGTCGTGATCGCCCTCGGCGTCACCTGGCTCGGGTTGAGCATCGCCTACTTCTCGCCCTATCCCGTCGGCTTTTGGGTCACCTCCCTGTCCTTCGCGCTCTACGTCGGCGTCCGCCTGGCGATCGGCGTCCGCGGCCACCCGACGCGGACGATCCCCGCCGGCTGATGTTCGCCCACGAGTTCATGCGAAACGCGTTCCTCGCCGGTTCGACGATCGCGCTCGCCTGCGGGCTGGTCGGCTACTTCGTCGTGCTCCGCAGCCAGGTCTTCGCCGGCGACGCCTTCAGTCACGTCGCGTTCACCGGAGCCCTGGCGGCCGCGGCCGCGGGTATCGACATTCGCCTCGGACTGTTCGCCGCGACGATCCTGGTCGCGGTGGGGCTGGGAGCGCTCGGCGAGCGCTCCCGCGCCGATGATGTCGTGATCGGCTCGGTCTTCGCCTGGATCCTCGGCCTCGGCGTCCTCTTCCTTTCGATCTTCACCGTCGAATGCCAGCGGCTCAAATGGGACGGCGGCCGTGCGCGTCCTGTTCGGCTCGATCTTCGGCCTCAGCGCCGCCGACGCTCGTCTTGCGAGCGTGATCGCGCTGGCGAGCGCCCTCGCCCTGTTGGCGATCGCGCGGCCGCTCCTCTTCTCCTCCGTCGATCCCGGAGTCGCCCGCGGCGTGGGGGTTCCGGTCCGAGCCCTCGGGGACTGCCTTCTTGATCCTGCTTGCGATCGTCGCCGCCCAGGCGACCCAGGCAGTCGGAGCGCTGCTCCTGCTCGGTCTCCTCGCCGCTCCGGCGGGCGCCGCAAGGCTCCTCACGAGCCGCCCTTGGAGAGGCCTGGCGCTTTCGGGAGCGTTGGCGATCGGGGCGATGTGGGGTGGCTTGGCGCTCAGCTACAGCGTTTCGTCCGTGCCGCCCAGCTCCGCGGTGATCGGGATCGCGACCTGTGCGTACCTTGTGGCAGTCATCGCGCGCAGAATCAGAGAGCGGGGCGACGTCCGTGCCCCAAGAGTCGCTGCGTCGCCGAACGCGATCACCGCGAGTTCCGATGGCTGAGCGCGGCACCAGATCAAGGCGCCCTCCCGTTCACCGGGACTGGGTCGAGCACGCCTTGGCGGGCCTCGCCGAGGCCGGCTATCAGAAAGGGGCGGCGAGACGCGCGGTTATCGAATGTCTGGGGCGTCAGGCGTGTGCATTGAGCGCCCAGGAGATCGAGGACGAGCTTCGAGGCGCCGGACCAGGCGTGGGCCGCGCCAGCATCTACCGCACCCTCGAGCAACTCGAGCAACTCGGCCTGGTGCACCGGCTCGACATGGGCACCGGAATTGCGACCTACGAGCCTGCCGAGCCGAGCGGGGAGCACCATCACCACCTCCACTGCGATCGCTGCGGGCGCGTCCTCCCCTTCCACGACGCGAACCTCGAGCGGGCGATCACCGACCTCGCTCGCCGAAGCGACTTCGACGTCTCAGCCCATGATGTGACGCTTCACGGGCTCTGCCCGCGCTGCCTATAAGGGTGTTCCGATGATTTCGAGGCGGCGGGTCAGCCCACCCAGTGCGAACTCTCGAATCTCGTCCGGGCTCGCGCCGAGCGCGTCCCAGTCCGTGTCGGTGTCGCGGTCAGGCGGAGCGAGTGTCTCGGCGACGAGAGGCAAGAGCTCGGAGAGGGTGGCGCGAATCGTCTTCTCCGCTTCGTCGTGCTCGCGAACCGTCTCCCGCAAGAGCCACACTCCGTAGCCGATGTGGCGGGTCTCATCGTGGTGGATCTTCGAGTAGCCCTCGACGAAGCCCGGGAGGAGCTCCTCGCGCTCCAGATAGTCCGTGATGAACCGAAACGAGGTGAGACCGAGCGTGCTTTCGAGGATCAGGTGATAGATCGTCACGAACCGAACCTTCGCCGCCAGGTCGTGCGGCGATCGGACCAACTCCTCGTGGGCTTCAACCAGGACCTCGTCGAAGATCCGCCTGAATGCCGGCGAGACCTGCTCGCGGGCGGTCTGGACATGGGCGGCGATGATCGCGGGAGAGTCGATCACCTCGTCGCGAAAGCGCGCGTAGAACTGCATGTGCCGCGCCTCATCCACCTGTTGCGTGGCGAGAAAGGTCGCCTCCTCCTCGCTGCCATAGGCGCCCACCAGGCCTGAGAACTTCGTCGTGATCCGCTCCTCGGCGACCATCAGCGACGACAGCGCCCAGTAGAAGAGCCCCTGGTCGGCCTCGCTCATCCGGGGCCACTGCTTTGTGTCGCGCACGAGGTCGATCTCGAACGGGCTCCACTGCGAGGCCTCCCAGCGCCTGTAGAGCGTCTGCGGGTCGTTGAGCTGAATCTCGGCGCTCGTCACGACGATCCGAGTCGCGCTCGGATGATCGCCGAGGCCGCCTGCTCATGGACGCGATGCGTCTCCTGGATCTTGACCTCCTCGAAGCCCGCCGCGACCAGCTCGCGGCTGAAATCATCGCGCGTCAGGGCGCCGGCGATGCACCCGGTCCACTGCCGCATGTCGCGACGGGTGGCCTCGTCCATGTCCGGATCGGCCACGACGTCACTGACCGCGAACCGCCCCCCGGGACGGAGCACGCGGGCGGCTTCGCGAAACACCGCCGGCTTGTCACCGGAGAGGTTGATCACGCAGTTGGAGATGATCACGTCGATCGTGTCGTCGGCGAGCGGTACCTGCTCGATCGTGCCTTTGAGGAACTCGACGTTCTCGAGCCGCGCTTCGTGCTGGTTTCGGCGGGCAAGCTCGAGCATCTCGTCGGTCATGTCGAGGCCGAAAGCCTTCCCCGTTGGACCCACCCGGTGCGCTGAGAGCAGCACGTCGATGCCGCCGCCCGATCCGAGGTCAAGGACCGTCTCGCCCCGATGGAGGTCGGCGACGGCGGTGGGGTTGCCGCAACCGAGCGAGGCGAGCTCCGCGGCGTCCGGAAGCACGTCGCGATCCTCGGCCTCATAGAGGCTCGAGCCGAACGCCTCGCGTTGCTCGTCGGTGATCGCGGTGTCGTTGCAGCACCCCGCCGATTCGGTGCTCGCCGCGGCCGCCGCTGCCGCGTAGCGCTCCCGCACGACCTCCCGCAGGTCTACGGTCTCGATCGCCTCGGCGGCGGCGCATCCGCAGCCATCGCCGTGTGCTTCGCCGCAGCACTCTGACTTCGCGTCGGGCTCGCAGCAGGTCTCCTGGGCCGTCGGGGAGCAACAATTCGTGGTCTCGGCCTGGAACGTCTCTAGCTCAGCCATGCGCTCAGCGTCTCCAGCGCCTCGGGGTTGACGTAGTAGTAGGCCCAGAGACCGACGCGCTCCGAGCCCACTATCCCCGCCTCCCGCAGGACCTTGAGGTGATGGGAGACGGTCGGCTGGGAAAGGTCGAAGAGCGGCACCAGCTCGCAGACACAGACCTTGCCCGCGTGCTTTCGAAGCACGTCGACGAGTTGCAGCCGGATCGGATCTCCGAGCGCCTTGGCGACCTTCGCCATCCGCTCGGCCTCGAGCCGCTCGACATCGGGGTAGACGACCGGCTCGCAGCATGGCTCCCCGGCGGGCCGCTTCTGCTTCGGGGTGAGCTCCAGATCGACAGGCATCTATTTACGTATATCAATTGAAATCGCGGTTGTCAATCGAATATCGTCCACGGCAACCTAGGTAGAAGCAGGGAGTGGGCTATGCCATCGCACGAGGTCCCCGAGGTGCTGTTCGTCTGTGTTCACAACGCCGGCCGAAGCCAGATGGCGGCGGGGCTGCTCAACCAGCTCGCCGGCGGCCGGGTCCACATTCGAACTGCCGGGTCTGACCCCGCCGATCGGATCAACCCGGCCGTGGTCGAGGCGATGGACGAGGTCGGCGTCGATCTGTCCAGGGAATTCCCCAAGGCGCTCACCGATGAGGTGGTCAAGGCGGCGGACGTCGTGATCACGATGGGCTGTGGCGACGCCTGCCCTATCTACCCGGGAAAGCGATACCAGGACTGGGAGCTCGAGGACCCCGCGGGCAAGGACCTCGAGACGGTGCGGCGGATCCGCGACGACATCGCCAAGCGCGTCCGCACCTTGCTCAGCGAGGTGTTGTCGACCTCGGCATGAACCCTCCCCCACTCGCTCGACGCCTGCTCGCCGAGTTCCTCGGATCGGCCTTCCTGGCCGCCGCCGTGATCGGCTCGGGGATCGCCGCGCAGCAGCTGTCGCCGGGCGATGTCGGTTTGCAGCTGTTCGAGAACGCGGCGGCCACGGCGGCGGCGCTCTTCACCATCATCCTGATGTTCGGCCCGGTTTCGGGGGCCCACTTCAACCCGGTCGTCTCGCTCGTCGACGCCAGCTTCGGCGGCCTTCGCTGGCGCCAAGCGTTCGCCTACATCCCCGCTCAGGTCTCGGGCTGTATTGCCGGCGCGATCGTCGCCAACGCAATGTTCGCCCTGGCCGCAGTGAGCATCTCGACCAAGCACCGGGCGTCGGAGGCCCACTTGTTCGCCGAGGTAATCGCAACGCTCGGGCTGCTCTTGGTGATCTTCGCCCTGGCACGAACGCGGCGCGGTTCCCTCGCACCGGCGGCGGTCGGCGCCTATATCGGCGCCGCCTACTTCTTCACAAGCTCGACGAGCTTCGCCAACCCGGCGATCAGCGTCGGCCGGATGTTCTCCAACACCTTCGCCGGGATCGCCCCGGCGTCGGTGCCGGCCTTCGTGGTCGCTCAGCTGGTCGGCGGCGTGGTCGCGATCGGCGTGCTGCGCGTCCTTTACCCGGACATCACGCCGGACGAGGCGGCCGAGGTCATGATCCCCCACCAAGAGCAATCCCGGTCTGCCCATGGGGCCGGCGGGAGTCCTCGTTGACCTGATGCCCGAACGGTCGCCGCCGCGACCGCTCGTCGCTCACGGCATCGATCCGGCGCCCATTGAGCCGTCGCTCTTCGAGTCGCCCTTCATTGAGTCGCCACTCTTCGAGTCGCCCTTCATCGAGCCGCCGCCTGAGCCGCCGTTCATCGCGCCGTGCTTTGAGGAGCCATCGTTCATCGACCCGCCGTTCATCGACCCCCCCTCCATGCCCTGCATCGCCTTCATCGCCTCCGGCGAGTCCGGCAGGGTGAGCCCGGGGACGCTCGCCGGCGCGAAGGCGACCCCCAAGCCGAGGACCAGCGAGCAGGACCGCGATCCCGCGATTGGCGAGCGCCTTCCACGGCAGGAGCTTCTCGACCGCGATCAGCGCTGCGATGAACGCCATCCAACCAAGGCTCATCACGCCGAGCGCGAACAGCGCCGCCATCAGCGCCCAGCAACAGCCGACGCACCAGCCGCCGTGCGATCACTCCCATGCGCAGGGCGCCCGAGCCGCCCCGGCCGCCAGTGCGTCATCAGGAACATGAGCGGGCTGCGGCAGTGGCGCAGGCAGACGTCCTTCAGCGGGGTGAGCTGGTAGACGGCCGCCGCGAGGATGATGCCGCCGGCCAGGTACGGGCCGGCGTTGTCCCATGAGAAGAGGTCGCCTGTCGCCGCCCGACCGAGCCGGTAGATCCCGTAGCCGACCAGGCCCGCCGCCGCCCAGGAGACCAGGTATCCGCAGACGAATAGCGCCGTCGCTCCGACCGCGACCGGCTGTCCCCGCTCTCGCCGCCCCTCCTCGATCCGCACGTACATCACGACCATCGGAGCGATCGACGGGAACATCATCGCGGCCATCATCACCACCCAGACGCCGATGAAGAACCCGAGCGTCCCGGGGTCCGTGCCGGGCCCGGCATCCATCCCGGACATCTGGTCGCTGGTGAGCACCCAGGCCACCGCGGCCAAGACGACGAGCAGGCCGATGAGCCCGAGCTGGATCAGCCCCGGAAGCGGTGGGACGCGGCGGATGGTCGCCGATTCCATGGCCGCCCCTATGCGCGGAGTCGTCCCGCCATGCTCAGGCGGCCCAGGCGAACTCGGAGGTCGAGAATCCCGCCTTGGCCTCGTATGGATGCCGAAGGCGTTGATCTTGGAGCGGGTCGCGCGCGAGACCGTGAGCTCGGAGCCGGCGGGGTGGAAGATCCCGGTGAGCTTCGCGGGCTCGCCGGTCTCCACCCCGAACGGCACCACGTCCTCGATCTCGAAGTCGATCTCGTCGCCGATCCGAATCGAGTGCTTGAGCCCATCCTCGTGAACCTCGATCGGCAGGCGCTCGACGCCCAGGTTCTCGCCCACCAGCGGCCCCAGGGCCTCCATCGGACCACCAAGCGCTCCCGAGAACACGCCGCCGAGCTTCTCCGCCTGCTCGTCGGACGCCGCCCCGTCGATGACGACGCCCAACCGCCAATTCCCCTCGCTCATCACCTTCGGTGTGTCGCAGACCGCGGCGACCGTGAGCCCGCTGACGTCGGTGCCGTCCACCTCGACCGTCGCGGACGTTGAACACCAGGACGACCTTGCAGCGGTCCTTGGTGGCCCCCAGCGAAAGCGAGGCTGTGCAGGGACAGATGACATCGCACGAACAGGTCTCGAAATATGAGCCGGCTAGGTTCCAGGGCATGGCGCCTCCTGGGAGCGGATGGGATCACGAGCGACTGTATTCAACGAAGCAAAACAGGTCAACAGCTGACGCTGGCCCTCGCGCCGGGCCGGCCCACTGACGTCGGCTCATCGGTCGGGACCTGGCTTCGGGTTTCCTTGACGCCGTTCCCGCGTGGTGGGAGGATCGTCGTCCAGATCCGACTTCGAGGAGGACGCGATGGGCGAGGTTCCGCGTTGGCGACTCAAAGGCGACTGGTTCGACGTTTGTAGGTGCAGGGTTCCCTGCGCCTGTACGTTCGCCCAGGCCCCGGACGACGGGCAGTGCGACGGCATCCTCGCCTGGCACGTCGGCGAGGGGGAGTACGGCGACGTGACGTTGGACGGGCTGAACGCCGTCGCGGTCGGTTCGTTCGAGGGCAACATCTGGACTGGCGAGGCCAAGCCGGCGATGGGGTTCTTCATCGACGAGCGCGCTGACGAGCGCCAGCGCGAGGCGCTCCAGGCGATCTTCGGCGGCGAGGCGGGCGGGTGGCCCGGGGACTTCGCCGCGTTGATCGATGACATGCGCGGGATCGAGTTCGCCCCAATCGACTTCGAGGTCGCCGATGACCTCTCCCGGTGGCGGGTCGAGGTCCCGGGGAAGGCCCGGGGCAGCGCCGAGGCTCTGACCGGCCCGACGGCAGCGGAGGGCGCGCGCGTCCAGGTACACAACGCCCCCGGGGCCGAGGTCGGCCCCGGCCAGATCGCCACCTGGGCGACAGCCAAGGACGACGAGGTGGAGGCGTTTGGGTTCAAGTGGAGCTGGCCCGGTCGGTCCAGCAAGCACTTTCCCTTTGACTGGTCCGGGCCGGACGAGGCGTGAGATGGAGCGCAACGGGGCGAGCTATCTGCCATGGCAGATCTCGGGCAGCTACCTGGAGGCCTGTAACTGCGAGGCGATCTGCCCCTGCCGCATGATCGGCGGCAAGAAGGGCGGTCGATCGACGGAGGGAATCTGCCTGGGCTCGCTCTCGTGGCAGATCGAGGAGGGGATGGCGGGGGACGTGGATCTCGCCGGGCAGCGCGCCGTGCTCGCCAATCGCTATGACGACGATGAGCCCGGCTCACCCTGGGATTTCGTCCTCTACGTCGACCAGCGAGCCGATCGGCGTCAGCGAGAGGCGCTGGAGGGAATCTTCCTCGGCCGCCTCGGGGGCACCCCCGAGCTGCAGTTCCCGTGGGTCTTCAAGGACAGCAGGCTGCTCGGGGTACGCCAGGTGGCGATCGAGATCGACCACACGCCGGGCCGCGGCTGGTTCCGCGCGGGCGGCGAGGTCACTGTCCGGGTCCGCGAGCCGGCGGCCAACCCCGAGGCCGTCACGTGTGTCATCCCCGGGCACCATCAACAGGGCAGAGAGGTGATCGCCGATCAGCTGGCGGTCACCGACGGCGCGCTCGAATTCGAGCTGAGCGGCAAGTGCGGCTATGAGTCGGACTTCGCCTACTCTTCCAGCGACGCCTAGCTGTAAAGCGCAACGAGTGATTTTGGGGGAGAGATGGGTGAACCGACGGACCGACGCATGAACCTGGCGGCCCGCGCCGGACGCTGGAGCGCTCAGCATCGAAAGAAGGCGATCTGGGGATGGCTCGTGGGCGTGGTGCTCGCGTTCATGATCGGCGGCGCGGTCGGGACGGAGACCCAGGACGCCGCTCAGAGCGGTGTCGGCGAGTCGGGACGGGCCGCGCGCACCCTCGACGATGCCTTCCCGAAGCACGCTGTCGAGCAGGTGCTGGTCCAAAGCAGCACCACGACCGCCACCGATCCTTCGTTCAAGCAAGTGGTCGCCGATCTACAGCATCGCCTTTCCGCGGTGCCCTACACCAAGCACTTCGACAGCCCCTACGCGCCGGCCAACGGCGGCCAGATCTCGACCGACGGGCACTCGGCGCTGCTTCGCTTCGAGATCGCGGGCGACCAGGACCAGGTCGGTGACCGCGTGGACGCAACACTGGACGCCACGGCCGCCGTGCGGGCCGACAACCCCGACTTCACGGTGGAGCAGGTCGGCGACGCGAGTATCAACAAGCAGGTGAACCAGGCGATCAGCGACGACTTCAAGCAGGCGCTCGTCACCTCGCTGCCGATCACGCTCGTGATCCTGCTGATCGCGTTCGGCGCCCTGGTCGCGGCCAGCGTTCCGATCATCCTTGCGTTGACGGCAGTTCTCGCGACGATCGGGCTGGTCGGGGTGCTCAGCCACGTCTCGCCCGTCGACAGCTCGATCAACGAGGTGATCCTGTTGATCGGGCTCGCGGTGGGCGTCGACTACTCGATGTTCTACCTGCGACGCGAGCGCGAGGAGCGCGAATCGGGACGCAGCGAGGAGGCCTCACTGGCGGCTGCGGCGGCGACCTCGGGGCGGGCGGTGCTCGTCTCCGGCCTGACCGTGATGCTCGCGATGGCGGGCATGTACTTCGGGGGTGCTCCCACGTTCACGTCATTCGCCACCGGGACGATCATCGTCGTCGCGGTCGCGGTGGTGGGGTCGCTGACCGTCCTGCCCGCGCTCCTCGCCTGGCTCGGAGACCGCGTGGAGAAGGGTGGGGTTCCGATCATCAAGGACCAGCCGTGGAACGCGACGTGAGAGCAGCATCTGGTCGCGGATCCTGACCCCCGTGCTGAGCCACCCAGCGATCTCGGCAACCCTCGCGGCGGGGGTGCTGATCGTCCTCGCCATCCCCACGCTCCACATCCATACGGCGACCCCGGGCACCGAGACCCTGCCCCAGAACCTGAGCGTGGTCAAGACCTACAACAAGGTCCAGGAGACCTTCCCCGGTGGGCCCATCCCCGCCGTCGTGGCGGTGAGCGCCGACGACGTGACATCGCCAGAGGTCAGCGGCGCGGTGGACGACCTGCAAAAACAGGCCACCGCGAACAAGCAGCTCTTCAAGGAGCCGGTGACGACGGACATCAGCTCCGATCGGACGGTCGAGGAGATCGACATCCCGCTGGCAGGCGATGGCAGCGATTCGCAATCGAACGCGGCCCTGACGGAGCTCCGGGACAAGCTGGTTCCCGCGACGATCGGGAACGTGCCCGGCGCCACGGCGGACGTCGGCGGATTCACCGCCTCCTCAAAGGACTTCACCGAAACCCTGAAGACGCACGTCTGGTACGTCTTCGCCTTCGTCCTGACGGCGGCGTTCCTGCTGCTGTTGGTGACCTTCCGCTCGATCGTGATCCCGATCAAGGCGATCGTGCTCAACCTGCTCTCGGTCGGAGCCGCCTACGGGGTGCTCGTCTGGATCTTCCAGGAGGGCCATCTGGAGTCGTTGCTGGGCTTTCACTCGAACGGCGCGATCGTCGCCTGGATGCCGTTGTTCCTGTTCGTGGTCCTGTTCGGGCTCTCGATGGACTACCACGTGTTCATCCTTTCGCGCATCCGCGAGGCTTATGACCGCGGACGGCCGACCGAGGAGGCGGTTACCCACGGGATCAAGACCACCGCGGGGGTGGTGACCAGCGCCGCGATCGTGATGATCGCCGTCTTCGCGATCTTCGCCACGCTCTCGCTGCTGATCTTCAAGCAGCTCGGCGTCGGGCTGGCGGTCGCGGTTCTGATCGACGCAACGATCATCCGCGGCGTGCTGTTGCCGGCGACGATGAAGTTGCTGGGGGACTGGAACTGGTACCTGCCGAAGTGGCTGGAGTGGATGCCGCGGGTCGGTCCGGGGCAGGGGAGCGACCTACCCCCCGGAGCGGAGGCCTCAGCTCCAGCCGAGGGAAGCTGAGCGCCAACCGATTCACAGCTGATCGACGTGCCATGCCGCTCGTGAATCGCTTCCGTCGAGCGCCCTCGACCTGATTCGGAACATCCCCAGCAAGGACCTCGTCGTCATGAGCGGAGACCGTTCCCGGAACGCGACACGCGCGGCACTGTCCGTCGCGGTCGGCCTGGTGCTAGCCGACTCCTCGGTGGTGGTCCTCGCGCTGCCCGAGATCTACCGCGACTTCAGCGTCTCCGTGAGCGCGGTGATCTGGGTTCTCGTGGCCTTCAACCTGGTGCTCGCCGCGGCGGCTGTCCCGGCCGCGCTCGCGTCGCGCCGGCTGGGCCCGGCGCGGGTGACGGCGGCGGGGCTCGCCGTTTTCGCCCTCGGCGGCCTCCTTTGCGGCGTCTCGACCTCCCTGGCGCCGCTGATCGCCGCTCGCTGTGTGCAGGCCATCGGCGGGGCCGCTGCGGTCACGGGCGCACTCGAGCTCTTGCCGTATGCGGTCGGCTCGGAGCGCCGAGCGGCCACCATTTGGGCGACGGCCGGCGCGATCGGCGCCGCCCTCGGGCCGGCAGCCGGCGGGGTGCTCACCGAGCTCGTTTCCTGGCAGTCGATCTTCCTGGTCCAGGTGCCGATGGCGATCGCCGTCGCGATCCCGGTGCTGCGCCGTGGCCCGTCGGGAATCGATCGACGCGTTACGACGCGACGAGATTCGAGCGATGGGCCGACCACACCTCGCCGCGAACCTCGCCCTGGGGCTGGTCTCGGCGGCCCTCGCGGCGGCGCTCTTTTTGATCGTCCTGCTCTTGATCGAGGGCTGGAGGCAATCGCCGATCGTGGCCGCCCTCGCGGTGTCGGTGATGCCGCTCGCGGCTCTGGGCGCCCGCCCGGCGGCCCGGGCCGTGGCGGATGCCCGCGCTCGCGCGGCAGCCGGGGCGATCCTGATAGCCGGAGGGCTCGCCGGCCTGGCCCTGCTTCCTCGCGCGCTGATCGTCGCAACGTTCCCCTCGCAGATCTTGGTCGGCATCGGGCTGACGCTGGTGCTCTCGGCGTTGACGGAGACGGCCCTGGAGGGCAAGGCGCCGCAGGCGATCCACGGCGGCTGGACGATCGCGGCCAGGCACGCCGGCGTCGTCGCGGGCCTGCTCGTGCTGACGCCAATCTTTACGGCGACCTGATCAGCGAACGGGATGCCGCCGAGCAGGCCGGCACCGCGGCCCTGCTCGATGCCGACCTCCCGGTCATGACCAAGATCGATCTTGCCCAGGGTTTGGCCGTTCAGCTCTCCGAGCGTGGGAAGGTCCCGGCCATCGGGCCGGCGTTCGACTCGCTGCCCAGCGACCCCAACGAACGGGTCGCGACCCTGCGGCTCAAGAGCGCGCTTCAAGACGATCTCGACCGGGCCGCGACCCACGCGTTCAGCAACTCGTTTCTGATCGCCGCCGGCTTTGGTCTCGCAGCGCTCCTGCCGATCGGTCTCGGGCGCGGAGAAGAGGATCAGCCTGTGAGGCCCCGAGTCCTCGTGATCGGAGCCGTAACCGCCTCGCTGGCGCTGGTCCTCACGTCATTGGCGCTCGGCGGCGCCTCCTACGAGCCAAAGTCGGTCCAGGACCCGTGCGCGCCGCGTCCCTGGCGCTCCCCGGAGGGCCTCGACCAGATCGCTCAACAGCTGACGCTCTCCGCGCTCGACGGCGCCGCCTGCGAGCTCCATGTCTCCCGCGAGACCCTGGTCCTCGCGTTGGGCACCGCGGAGGGCCGGTCCCAGTTCGCCAACGACCCGCGCCTCGCGGCCGCCCTCCGCGCAGGCCTGATCCGGGCGGTCGACGATGCCGAGCGCGCAGGCGCGATACCGGGGATCGTCGCCGACGGTCTGCGAGCGACCGTTGAGAACCTTCCCGCCGACCAGCTGGCCGGCGCAGTGATCAACGCCGCCAGCCTGCTCGACCAGATGGGCGGGGTGCTCGGTCCGCTGAGCGAGCTACTTGGTGGGCGCTAGGCTGGCTCCGAGTCCATGCGGAAGCTGCAGAGCCAAGGCGTCCATCACATCACCCTGGTCGGCGCCGACCGCCAGACTTCGATCGACTTCTGGGAGGGGGTGCTGGGGATGCCGTTCATCTTCGAGCAGCCGAACCTCGACCGCGAGTCCGAGAGCCACCTCTACTTCGATCCGGGCGACGGGCGGCTGATCACGATCTTCACCAACGAGGAGCGAAAGTCCGATCCCGAGCGCACCTCGACCGATCCAGGCGCCGTCCATCACGTCGCCTTTGCCCTCTCGGCGGCCAGCTTCAACCAGGCGGTGGAGCGGCTCGAGGAGCGGGGGATCGAGCACAGCGGCGTCAAGGACCGCGGCTTCATGGACTCGATCTACTTCGAGGACCCGCTCGGGCTGCTGATCGAGCTGGCCTCCTACCGCTTCGTCCCGCCGGCGGGCTTCACCCACGCCGACGTCCTGCTCGAGGCGCACAAGCTGCGCGTCGAGCGCGAGGACTACAACATCGACCAGGTCCACCTGGCAGACGCGATCGAGCTCCTGGTGGAGCGATCGAGGGAGTCGCTCTCCCAGGACCGGGCGCCGAAGGATCCCTACTCGTAGAAAGTAGCCTGAGGAGATTCTCGGCCGCTAGGGGACGAGCAGTCGCCTACTCCGAAAGCCCGGCGGCTTCAAGGGCTTCCTGAGAGGAGAGAAAGGCCTTGCCGCGGGCGATCTCTCCGTCGCGCAACGAGAAGCGGATGGCGAACTCCTGGTCGAGCTCGACATGACTCGCGCCGCCCTTCAGCTCCATGCGGCCCATCCAGAGCACGGAGGCTCCCAGGTCACGGACCTCTGTCTCCCGCAAGCGAAACTCTTCCCACGTTTCCCAGAGCGCCTCAGTGCCTCTGGCGAGCTCGTCGCGGCCTCCGTAGAAGGGCTGCTCGACCGCTGCGGGTCCGCCGGCCTCCCATTCGACGTCGGAGGTCGTATAGCTCATCAACGCCTCGCGATCGCGCTGGTTCCACGCTTCGATCGATTTGCGAACCAACTCGACGTTCTCCTGCGACATCGTCCGCGAAGTATCTCGCGCTGGCCCGTGGCGGTCCACACGAGCCACCCGTGACTCGCGTCTGTGTGAGCGACATCACGTGAACGTGGGGCGGGTCCCTCGCCGTACACCGAACGCCACCGGATGAACCTAGTGCCGAAAGGAGCACCCCTATGCAAGCGAATCCTCGTCGCATCCTCATCGTCGCTCACCGCGCGGGCGACGACCTGGCGCTGCTCGACGCGGTTGCGGAGCGCGCGAGCGAGTCCGCGGCCGACTTCACGCTCCTCGTCCCGGCGGTCGCCCACGGCCTTCACCGTGTCGTCGATCCGGAGGATCAGTGCTGCGCCGAAGCCGAGGCGATGTTGGAGGCGGCGATACCGGTCCTCAGCGAGGCGGCGGGGGCGCCTATCTCGGGAATGATCGGCGGCCACGATCCGTTCGCCGCCGCGTGGGACGCGCTCAACGCGGGCGCCTATGACGAAGTGATCGTCTCGGCGCGGCCGAGCCGGCTCTCGCGCTGGCTTCGGATCGACCTGCCGCGAAAGATCGCTGCGCTCGGCATCCCTGTCATGGCCGTGAACGGCTGGGAGGAGCCGGATCGCTCGGCCGCTCCCATGCGAGCCGCGGCCTGAGGATCGACCGTCACACTCGTACGCGTCCTCTGAGGTGCAGTAGCGGCGGGCGCTCCTCGCCCCCGCCTCCCCTGGCGGGGGAGCTCTTCGGGGGATCCCGCAACCATCCCCTCGGTAGGCTGCACCGGGCCGAGGCAGCAACCAGAGGGGATCGATGCGCCACCGCACGACGTTGTCCCGCCACCTGAAGCTCGAAGCCGCCGCCTTCGCGGCAGCCGCGCTCATTCTCGGAGTCGCAGCGTGCGGCGGGTCCGGCGACTCCTCGGGGACCAACCCGGACCAGTGGCGGATCGGTTTGGAGGCGCCACTCTCGGGCCAGTTGAAGACCCTCGGCGAGGGGATGCTTGACGGTGCCAGGCTGGCGGCCGATCAGATCAACGCAGGCGGTGGCCTCGAGGGGAAGGACGTCGAGATCGTCCCGATCGACGACGGCGGCGATCCCACAATCGGTGTTCCCGCGGCTAAGAAGGCAATCGCCGATGGTCTTGACGGTGTCGTCGGCCCCTACAACTCCGGCGTCGGAATCGAGACACTCCCGCTCTACAAGGATGCGGGTCTGATCCCCATCCGCCTGACCTCCGACAACGACACCGCAGGCTTCGGCTTCACCTTGCAGCCGATGAGCTCCCAGATCGCCCCGGTGACCTCGGACGCACTCGCCAACTGGATCGGCGCCCGGACGGTCGCGATCACCTACGACCCGACTCAGAACTACACCAAAGAGGTCTCTCGGGCAGTCCGAAGCGACCTCGAGTCCGGGGGTGTGAAGGTAACGGCCTTCGAGCCGGTTCAACCCGGCAAGAACGACTACTCGAACGTGGTGGACAAGCTCGCCTCCAAGAATCCCGATGCGATCTACGCGGCCGTCTACTACCCCGAGGGGGCACTGATCGCCAAGGCGATGGGAGCGCTGAATTCGGGTCCGACGTGCCTACTCGACTACGCCTCATATGACACCGGCTATCTGCAGGATGCGGGTAAAGCCGCGGCCGGCAACTGCGACGTCGTCGGAGTGCCGGCCCCCGACGACTTCGAGGGCTCCGCTTCCTATGTCTCCGACTACCAGGATCAGTTCGGCCAGGCTCCGGGCACCTGGAGCCCCTACACCTACGACTCCCTGAACATCCTGGCGGACGGGGTCAAACAGGCTGGGGGCTTCGCCGCCAGCCCCTTGACCAGCGCGCTCGGAAAGGTGAGCAACTGGAAGGGCTGGACGGGCTCGGTCACCCTCGAGCCCGGAAGCGGCAACCGCAATCCCGCGACGGTGACGGTCGACCAGGTGGGAGACCAAGGCCTGTTCAGCGTCGATCGCGGCTGGGCGCAAGCGGTCGGTGCGCCGTACTAGGTCAGAGCTGGTCCGGGCCTGAGCTCAGGGAGAGGCGAACACGGGCTCACCCGGGCGGCACGACGACGTGCTTGACCTCCGCCATGTAGCGGCCGGCGGCGGCGGATGCCTCATCCGGGGCGCTTCCGCTCTGCCGGGCGTCCATGTAGGCCGCGTACCAGTCCCACCAGTCGTGGGGTGGAGCGACCGCCTCGAACGAGCCATGACGCTCGGCGGTCTCGTGCAGCAGATCTGCCAGGGAGGCGACGTCCATCTCAGTCCTCCCATTCCCGGCCGGGCAGCCGGGTCGTGATCTCTTGGAGCACCCAGCGGTTGCCGTCAGGATCGCTGAACGACGCCCGCGCGAAGTAGGAGCGCCCTTCTTGCTCGAAGCCAGGTGGCCGCGCCTCTTGTACCTCGCTGACGTCGACGTCGCGGCTGATGAGGTCATCCCGGGCGGCGTCGATGTCCTCGACCACGAGGATCAGCCCCTGGGCGGATCCCGGCTCAGCTGTCGTGCCGCCCTTGCCCACCTGGATCGAGCACTGGGAGTGGGGCGGCGTGAACTGCACCGTCCGGACGTCGTCGCTGATGACCAGGTCGATGTCCAGCCGCCATCCGAGGCTCTCATAGAAGCTCTTCGCACGATCGACATCGGAGACTGGCAACGTCACGACCTCGAGCTTCATGTCGACGCCCAGAGCGGTCTGCGTCCCGCTCGTGGCTTCACTGCTCACGTTGGTGCTGGCCATGTGACCTCCGTTTCGTTCGAAACTGGTCGGCAGTCCGGCGTGCGCCGGAAAGCCGAGCCTCTCTGAGGAAGGGTAAGTCAACCCGAGGGTCGGTGACCGCGGTGATGCAGATTGAGATTCTCACCCGCCAAGCGGTGACGGCGGAATGCGAGTCTCGCCTTCGACCCCCTCAATCAGAAGCGGGATGTCGTCGACGAAACACCAGGACCACTCCTCGCCAGGTTCCAGCGACCGGATGATCGGGTGACCGCTGCCTTGCGCGTGGGCCGTGGCGTGACGGTTGGGCGAATCGTCGCAGCACCCGACCTTGCCGCACTCCAGGCAGATGCGCAGATGGAGCCAGGGATCTCCGGCGGCCAGGCACTCCTCGCAGCCGTCGACCGCGTCTGGGAGACGCGTGATCTGGACATGGTCGAGATGGGTGCAAGAAGGCATCGGATTGCTCCTTATACGGCCGTTCCCACGGGCGCGGCCAATCGTTGATGGATCAGTCGAACCGCCATCGAGCCTTCGCCGACTGCGGAGGCCACACGCTTTATGGAGCCCGAGTGGACATCGCCCACAGCGAAGATCCCCGGCCGACTCGTCTCGGGGACGCCTGTCCCGATCGGCTCGGCCGCGTCGCTCAACGCCTCACCTCCGCGATCTTCGCCGGGATGACCTGCGCGAGTTGGCGCCAGTGACCTTCGAGCCGCTCCCCGTTCACAAAGAAGGTAGGGGTGCCATGGACTCCCGCTTTTCTACCTCCGGCGACATCTTCCAGGACGCGCTCGCGGAAGGTCCGTTCGCCGAGCGAACGCTCGGCTTCATCCTCGTCCAGCTCGAGTCGTCGCGCCACCGAGAGCAGATCATCATGCGAGAACCGTTCGCGCCCGGCGAGCAGCAGGGAGTGTGCATCCCAGAACTTTCCGTGAACCGCGGCGAGCTCCGCGAGCTCCGCAGCGAGGTCTGCTCCGGGATGCAACTCGACATCGGGGAAGTGCCGCCATACGAGGCGAAGGGTCTCGAAGCGCTCCAAGAGCGACCCCAGCGGCACACTGGCGGCGAAGCAGAACGGACATCCGAAGTCGCCGTATTCGACCAGCGTCACCTCGGGAGCGTCGGAGCCCCTGAGGTGGTCTCGGTCTCCGACCGGCGGCAGCGGGCTCGCCTTGACCTCGGGCACCCGCCCAACGTTACTGCTCACTCGGTCAATGTCTCCAGCAGGGGAAAGCGACTTCGAGCCACCAGCGATAGGTTCAAACTCCCTCGATGAATGGTTCGCCGATTACACGGTTCCTGAGCAGGCGGGAGAGGAGCTGCCGACATGAGCACCGCAACCCCTGACTTGCCCAACCTGCGCGAACAAGGAGTTCACCATGCGTTCTGACATCCAACCCGGCGCCACGTTCCCCGATTACGAGCTTCCCGACCACGAGAACATCCCGCGAAAGCTCAGCGAGCTGCAGGGAGACGATCCTCTGATCCTGACGCTCGCACGCGGCCACTACTGCCCGAAGGAGCATCAGCAGCACCTCGAGCTCGCCGCGTTCTACCCGAAGATCGCCGTGGCCTACACGCAGGTGGCCACGATCTCGACCGACGCCCACCACGAGTCCCAGGAATTCCGTGCCTCGGTCGGCGCCCAGTGGCCGTTTCTCTCCGACCCGGAGCGCATCGTCCAGAAGGACCTCGACATCCAGGAGTACACGGACCCCGAGCACGACCCGATGATCCCGCACACGCTGGTGCTCAAGCCCGGGCTCGTCGTCCATGCGACCTACAACGGCTACTGGTTCTGGGGGCGCCCGTCGGTCGTCGACCTCTGGCACGACCTGCGTGCGATCAGTAGCGAGATCCGCCCCGACTGGGACCTCAGCGCCCCCGGGCTGCGCGAGGCCTGGGACGCGGACGACCTCTCGTCCTTTCATGGTTGGAACAAGCGCGGCGCAGGAAGCCGCACCGCCGAGGATTCGAAGGCCTACGTTGCCGCGCCGAGCGGCGGGTCGGCGTCATCGTAGATACGGGCTGCGGCGAGCTTGCCGCTCTCGCCCCGAACGTAGACGGCGATCCCGGCCTCCGGCGGCAAGTCGGTCTGGCCCCATCGCACGACGTTGTACTCCAGAGCACATGTGCGCTCGTCGTCGGTGACGGAGCAATGCTCAAGCGGGATGCCGCCCTCATTCGAGAACAACCACTTGTAGAACTCACGAAGGCCCTCGGGACCTCGGTGGACGAAGTCAGCCCCGGCGGGTTCGCGGGCGTAGCCGCCGGGTTCGAACGACGCCAAGATCGCGTCGAGGTCGCCGGCCGCGAGTGCGCGCTGGTAGTCGCCGACGACGTCCGGCTCACGCAGCTCAGGGTCCTGCTGGAGCAGGGGCGGGCGGTTCGCGTGTCGGCCCGTCAGCGGCCAGCTGCTGTAGTAGATCCGCACTTCCTCGAGCGATCCGTCGGACCGGTGGTCGGCGGAGATCGCAACCGGAAGATCGACGCGCCCGTCCTCACCGCCGAGGTGGAGGACCGCCTCACCGACGCTGCGCCGCTCGGTCCTCAGGAGACCGATTTCCTCAATCGAGGCCTCGCGTTCCTCTAGCCATGCCTTGGTGGCGGCGGCGTATGCGGCGAACGCCCGCTCGCCTTTGACGCGACCACGGACCGGATAGTGGACCTCGGGTTCGCCTGCGAATGAGTGAATCAGAGCGTCGGTCTCGCCGGTCAGGAAACCGGCGAAGTAAGGCACCGTGCGAAGCTCCTCCAACCGGAGTCTGTCCTGAAGCTGCGCCAGTGCCGGCGCGGAGAACAACTCGGGCAGCCAGGGCATCCGCTACTCGTCTCTCGGAGTGATGCGGAAGATCGGGACCACCTCTCCCTGGTTGGTCTGGGGGTCCACTACGTGGGCGCGAGGAACGCCGCCCAGCCAACTCGCGCTCTCGGTCTCGCCGAGGAATATCGCTGGATGCATCCTCCCGTCGCCGTCTTCGACCCAGACCGCCTGACCTTCCTTGAACCGATGAGCGGGGTCGCTCATCGGGTCAGCCTAGTCGGTGAGCGGTCGACCACGATCATCACCGGCCTTCGTGCGAGGCTAAGCTCAGATCGGACCCCGAACGAAGGAGCCGCGTGATGACGGACCACACCGATACGGCGATCCTCGCTGGAGGGTGCTTCTGGGGCGCCCAGGAGCTACTGCGAAAGCGTGACGGGGTGATCTCGACGCGGGTCGGATACACGGGCGGGGACGTTCCCAACGCCACCTACCAGAGCCACGACGGCCACGCCGAGGCCGTGGAGATCGTCTTCGACCCCGAGCGGATCTCCTATCGGGACATCCTCGAGTTCTTCTTCCAGATCCATGACCCGACCACGAAGGACCGGCAGGGCAACGACGTCGGGGGCAGCTACCGCTCGGAGATCTTCTACACGAGCGACGATCAGCGCCGGGTCGCCGAGGAGACGATCGCCGACGTCGACGCCTCGGGCCTCTGGCCAGGCAAGGTCGTCACCGAGGTGAGCGAGGCCGGCCCGTTCTGGGAAGCCGAGCCCGAACACCAGGACTACCTACAGCGGATCCCGAACGGCTACACCTGCCACTTCGTGCGGCCTGACTGGAAGCTGCCACACCGCGAGATGACCACGTAGGCCCAGAGTCATGGGCGGACGCTCCTCCCTCCGCTCGCTCACCTCGCGTGCCTCCTCGATGCCCGACTCCTAGCCGGTCTCGTACTCGTCGTGACGCCTGATCCAGAGGGGCCGATCGCTGGGCTCGTTGCGACCCATCGGCGTCCGGTCGAGCAAGCCGTAGTACGCCATCGCCGGCTCGAGTCCCCGCGCGGTGGTGACGTAGGTCCGGTAGACCGTTCCGTCCTCCAGCGCGTACGCGCTCAGGCCCGGTCCCTCCGCGACGTAGCCGGCGACGTCGGTCCCGCACATCTTCGCGTTCTGCTCCACGGTCGGCGGGATCTCGCCATCGAGGAACGGGCGCAGCTCCTCCTCGGTGTGGGTGAATCCCAGGTCGCGATTGAAGTCGCTGCCTCCCGCTGAGACCCAGCCCAGGTCCCAGCCCATCCGCTTCTTGAAGGCCTCGAGCCTGTCGACCGGGCCTCGCGAGACAAGCAACATGGTCACGTCCTGGGCCGCCAGATGGATCGCGTTCGGAGCTAATGCTGTCGGCGATCGAGGAGCAGACGGGGCAGCCCGGCCTCCCAGGTCGGGCCGAACATGAAGTGGTAGATGAGGAGCTGCGAGCGACCATCGAACAGGTCGGCAAGCGACTTCGTCCCCGCCCCGGTCTCGAAGCTGTATTCCTTCTCGACCGCCACCCAGGGAAGCTCCCGCCGCTTCTCGGCGAGCTCGTCGCTGCGACGGGTGAGCTCCTTCTCCTCCGCGAGCAGCTCCTTGCGGGCCGCATCGAACTCCTCCTGTGTACCGACCGTGTGCTCGGGCATCGCCGTTCCTCCTGTGTCGCGCGGTTTGCGGGGTGATCCAGTCCCCGGCGTCGCCGTGTTTGGTACCACGACGGGCCCGGTCCCCGGGCCCTGGAGCCTCGGCAGCCAGGAACACCGCCCCATTTCTGAGGGCTGGCGCCGCCGCCGGATAGTTGCAGGCCGGGCTCTTAGGGCCCAGGGCGACCGAGCCGGCCGCAGCCTGTAGGGTCGCACGGGTACTGAGAGCAACGAAGAGGAGGACGCGATGGGAGCCGAGGAAAACGTGGCGATCATGCGACGCGCCTATGACGCCTTCAACAGGGCCGACTTGGAGACGCTCACCGAAATCTTCGACGAGAGCGCCGTGTGGCATCTGCCCGGGCGGAGCTCGATGGCCACCGACTACCACGGCTCCGAGGCGATTCTGGCCTACTTCGGCCAGCTGGGACAGGAGACAGCGGGCACATTCCGGGCCGAACTGGAGGACTTGCTTGCAGATGGTGGTGACCGCGTGGTCGGCATCCAGCGCAGCACTGGGGAGCGAAACGGCAAGCGCCTGGATGTTGGCAACTGCATCGTCTTCGAGCTCAAGGACGGCCGTATCACCGATGGTCGCGAGCACTTTCATGATCTCTACGCTTGGGACGAGTTCTGGTCGTAGCGCGAAGCTTCTTAGGAAGGACAACGGGTTGAACACCCGCAAGTGATCCGTCACCAAGACCAGGCACCATCCATCTAGCGGAGGCCGCGGAAGTCAACCGGTAAGAGGGTTCCGCTGCGTGACGTCCGTCACCGATGGGCGCGAGACCACGCGAGCCGTTGAACCCCGGACCCACCGCCCGGTATCACGGGCACATATCGATGCGCCGGATCTGACGGCCCCCGACAAGTCCGACGCACTCCATCCACGACGAGTCCAACGCGGCGGGCGGCCGAAATCGCGGTCTGTTCACCGAGGGTGGGCGCTGGCTGAGTCCGATCGTTCGAGCACCTTGCCCGAACACCAAGGAGATCAAGATGATGAGAACACGACTCGCGCTTGCAGCCCTCCCAGCCGGCCTGGCGGCCCTCGTCGCGCTGGCCGGTTGCGGAAGTGGCAGCAGTGCCAGCAGCGCCGCCGCCAACCCGAGCACCTCCGGCACGACCGGCGCGGGAACGGCGACGATCGCGATGACCAAGAACCCGCAGCTAGGGCCCATCCTCACGGACAGCAACGGCAACACCGTCTATGTGTTCGCCAAGGACTCCGCGGGGATGTCCAACTGCAACGGCTCCTGCGTCAGCGTGTGGCCGCCGGTGACAGCGAGCGGGAAGCCCACGGCCGGCAGCGGGGTCCTGGCCTCGAAGCTGGGGACGACCAAGCGCAGCGACGGATCGACCCAGGTCACATACGGCGGGCGCCCGCTGTACACCTACACGGCGGACTCGAGCCCGGGCGACGTCATGGGGAACGGCATCAACGAGTTCGGAGGCCTGTGGTACGCGGTGCAGCCGAACGGCTCGAACACCCCCGCCGGCAGCTCGAGCAACGGCACATCCTCCACGGGCAGCTCGACCACGAGCGGCTCCTCGAGCGGCGGATACGGTTACTAGAGAACCCGTCGTGCCAGATAGATCACGAGAAGCACGAGGATGATCACTATGAGAATCGTCACGATGGACATTTAGTCCTCCTTGTTCGAGATTGACGCTTCGCTTTCGCTACGGGGTTACGCTGTTACCCGTTCTCGGGAACGTCGAGCTTGATCCAGAAATTGGCTGAGTCGCGTCCGGCGGGTCGTGCTGAGTACCGCCGAAGGCCAGGCGTGCCGCCTCAAGCCGATGGTCCTCGATGTCAGCGGCTTGTCGCTCCGCGCGGCGCTCAAGTTCTTCGAAATCGACGCCCGGCACGTCGCGCACGTAGCTGCGCTGGAGAGCTCGCCACAGCTCTCGTTTCCCCGTGATCCCAAGGTAGAGCGACTCGAGCTCGAGGAACCTGCTCAGCGGCGAGTAGCCGGTGAGTCGGCCGTTCAACTTCACAACACGCCGTAGCTTCTCGGCCACACGGGCCCCGGCCGCCTTGAGGCTGTTGCGTCGAACCCCTGACGCCGCCATCACCTTCTCGAGAGCTTCGCGATCTGACTCGATCTCGGCTGAAAGAGCTTTGAGATGCTCGCCGAGCGGAGTCCCGCTGTTGCTCTCGCTGGCGCGTCTGGCCAGCCCGACGCCGATCATCGAACCAGCAAGATGATCGTTGAGGTAGATCGAGAGGAGCTTGTTCGAGCTCTTTGAATCCGTCATCTCATGCCTTTCTCGTGTCGGTCGTGCCTGAGGGCCCGGCCCTCCGTTGGGGCCGGGCCCTCCCACGGATCGTTCAGCCGTTCGAATTCCCGGCCAGCTGCTCAGCCGTCTGCAGGACTCCCTGGCGCTCCTTGTGGCGCCGCTCGTACTCGCGCACCTCGCGGCTCTGCGTCGCGTCCGCGCGGGCCAGGGTCTTCCTGATCTCATCGACCGTCAGCTCGTCGTAGCCAGGCCAGGGCTCGTCCCTGCGCAGGGAATCGATGCGGCCGAGCACGGTTGAGCGGTTCTCGTGCTTGCGCTCATAGGCATCGACCTTGGCCAGATCGATCTGTGAGAGCTCGCTGAGTCGTCCGACGATGTCGTCCACGTTCAGCGAGTCGTAGTTGGCGATGGCCAGGTCCTGCTCGGAAGCAATTGCTCCCTTCAGCTCACCCTCGGCCTGAGCGACGCCCGGAACCTTTCGCGCTTGACGCGCTGTGCTGCGAGCCTGGGAACCGGCCTTCCTTGCGCCCTGCTTGGTCGCCCGCTCAACCCTCTTGGTAGCCCGTTCAACCTTTTTACCGCCACGACGCACTGTCTCCGCCGCACCCGTCTTCGAGACGTCATACACGTCCTCGTCCTTGAGCTCCGAGCGAACCACGTCGTCAACGAGCGTGGTGACTCTCTCCTGGAGGACGGCGAGCATGCGCTCCTCGTCCTCACGGATGGAGGCGGCAAGCCTCGCTGTCTTCTTGTCGCCCGTGCGAAGCGCGAAGTGCTCGAGCGCGTGATACGTGGCGATCTCCAACGCCTCCGTGGCGCTCTCGTCCTTTGCATTCTTCAACAGCTTCTCCTCGGGGCTGGCGCCGCGCAGCAGATCGAAGGGACCCTTTCCGAGGGCGAGCGCCTGGCCGATGAGGCTTTGGACGGCGCCGACTCCGGTTGCGAACACGGTCCGGCTCTCCCCAAGCTCCTCTAGCCGCTGTTCTAGAGCCTCCGCGTGGGACCTGGTCTCGCGCAGGTGGCGCTCCAGGTCGGTGCGGTAGACACCACGCGGTGTCATCGCCACGTGAGCCTGCAGGGTGCGGGTCAGTGCCCGTTCGGTCGCGTGAGCTTCGGTGAGGTATTGGATCGTCTTTTGAGCTGAGTTCATCTGCTACTCCTGTCTGGCTCGTGATTGCTGGGGCTGGGAATTGGCTCCGCCGGGCATCGCGCGGACAATCCGCCATGCGGGGTGTCCGTAGTTCGAGGGTCCGCAGGGCCGTGCTAGGTGGCGCCTAGTGCCACGTTTGCCGCCCTGCTCCCAGCGAGGAGACGGCGAAAGCCACGGCCCAACCCGATGCCGCCAGCCCTACGTGTACCCCGGCGAAGTCGTGGCAAACAAAGCGGCCGGCAAGTTGGGCCGGAAGGTGCCTCGCGTACGAGCTATCCCGGCCCCCGACCAGGCAACGAGTTGTGGCGAGCTAGGGGTGCAGCACCTTGCTCGTCGGCGCCGGGCCAAGCGGTCGGCCGCCGTAGACGACCTCGCCCTTGGCGTCCTGGTAGGTCATCCAGGGGACCGTCTTCTGCTGAGCCACGCCCGGCTTCGAGAAGTCGCAGACGCCGTTGGGGAAGATCGACTGCATCTGCGCCCACTGCGGGTCGGTGAACGCAACCGGGCCGTAGTCGCCGTTGCGGTCGAGCGGCTTCAGCTGGCACTTGTTGTCGTCCGTGGTGATGTGGTCACCGGCGACGGTGCGTGGGGTGCCCTCGACGTTCACGACGCCACCCGGGCAGAGGCCGTCCGAGAGCTTGTTGCCAGTCCCGTCGTAGCAGCGATCGGTCAGGTCCGACGGCTTGTCGCGGGCGACCTTCTGGGCCACCGTCCCGCTGGCCTTGTCCTTCTCGACGGCACCGAGCCAGCGGTTCAGGGCCCGGAAGGCGTTGAGCCCGCACTGGCTGTCGCGGTCAACGCGACCGGCCCCTCCCAGATCAGCTGGTTGGCGTGGTTGCCGTGCGCGCGGTTCAGCCGGGCACGGACGGCGAACGCCCGGTAGGCGTCGTGGAAGACCCCCGGGTTCGGCCCGCGGCAGTCGATGATCGCGGTGCGGTTGAGGTTGTTGGCCTCGTTGATCATCCCGCTGCGGTACGCGTTGGCAAGCACCCTGGTGTGGGCATGCATCCGCTGGGTTGTGTGGTTCGAATCGGGGTCGAGGCCGCCGGCATTCTGGTTCAGGTCGACGAACTGCGCCGGCGTGATGTCGCCCTGCTGGAGCTCGTGGAGCCCGTACTGCACGCCGACGTTGTCGACCGGCGTGTCAGCGAACCCGTGGCCGATCTGCTTCTCCTGCGATGTCCACGACCACTTCGGCCGCGGTCCGAAGACGTTGATCGCCGCGTCCTGGATGTCACAGCGCACGCCGCCCGGGTTGGTCGTGGGCTCGTAGCGCTGCTGGGCGGTGATCCCGGCGCACGGATCCGTCGGGATCACGACGTGGAACTGAGCGGTGTCGGAGACCTGCGCGTTAGTGACGCCGTCGGTGGGACCGCCCTCGACCTCGGACATCTGAGTCGGAGTCCACGTTACGCCGGCAGCCCACAGGCCCGGGTTCTGGAAGTAGCGCAGAGTTTGGTGGTAGTCCAGGAACTGCGACGCGGTGCTCCACGCGTCCGGGAAGGAGCAGGTCGGCATGATCCCCTGGTAGACGCCCGGATAGGCGTTCGCGATCCACTGCTCGGCCAGCGACCCGCCCGAGCAGCCGGTGCCGATCGTGTAGCGCAGCGTGCCGTAGTGGTCGATCAGGTACTCCTTGGTCATGATCACCGACTCGGCCTCGGACGCCAGGTTGCAGTTGTGGCCGGCGTTGTCGAGCGCGTTCGACATGGTCGCGAAACCGAGCCCGAGCGCCTGCTCAGCCTCGGCGTTGGTGACGCCCGGAGCGGTGCCCGTCTGGTGGTCGGCGCCGCACGAGGCGCCGTGGTGGATCAGCAGCTTGTGGTCGAACTGCGGCTGCGGTGCCGTGGCCGACCAGGGCTTGCCCGGCTGGAACAGCGCGGCGATCTGGTACTGATCGCGGTCGATGTAGCCGGTCTCGACGCGGACGATGAACGGCACCGTGTGGCCATTGTCGGTCTTGGTGGTCGCGACGTCCGAAGGCGGGTTGGCCGGGTCGTAGGCCTGGAAGCCGGACTGGCTGGTCGATTTGTAGACGTAGGTGAACTTCGGGGGCTGGTTGCACTTGGCGTCCTTCGCGGTCGCCTGGCACTTCCACGGCGCGAGCTGAGGGCCGGAGAAGACCGGGCCGCCCTGTGGATGGTTGGTGACCGTGAGCTGCGCCGCGCGATCGCCGACCCGGGCGGTGATCGTGCTCTGTCCGAGCTTCAGGCCTCGAACGAGCCCAAGGATCTTGCCACTGCCTCGTTTGGCGAATGCGCTGGTGCGGTCCGCGCCGGCCACAGTGACCTTGAGGCCGTTCGTCGAGCTCAGGCCGCCGATCTGCACGAGCGCGTCGTTGCCGCTGACCAGGTCGGCGCGGCCCGACAGCACCGAGATCGTGATGGGCTCGGAGGAGGCGCCCGCCGGCGCGGCGGCGGCGAAGAGGAGGAGGGCGAGAGCCGCACCGATCGCCATCGCGGTGCGGGTGTTTCGGATATCCGACTTCATGCTCTAAACCCCTCCGTGTTCCCGAATCGCGCCTTGGCGCTTCAGTGGTCGTGTTTGCGCTGGCTCAGCCGGCATCATAAGCGCCAACCCAGCTCGCGGGCGGCGATCCTCGCTTACCACGGCTCGTACCACCTTCTGCTTCTCGCGCAAAGCAGCGGGGGCGGACTCCAGCCCTAGGCCCCCGGGACCGCGGCTCCCAGGAATACCTTCCCATGCCCTCAGGGGGCGCCGGCGCAGTTGCTCGTCGCGCCCTGAGCATGTCACGGGCAGTCGGTCCCCTGGAGCGAGATGCGGATCCTGCCGATGGATGTCTGGGCCGACCCGCACCGGCCCTGCGTGCCATGAGGCTTTTCAGATATGCCATAACCGCGTGGCTGGCGCTCCTCGCGCTCGCCGCACCGGCCTCGGCCGACTTCTCCCACCTCGCCTTCTCGGACGGGTTCAACGGCACGACCGCGTCGATCGCGAACAAGTGGAACGTGGCGGACTACTGCAACTTCGGCCCCGGCCCACCGAGCGGTGGGAGCCAGGCCTGCTTCACGAACGACGGGCAGCATGCGACCGAGTCGGACGGGCTCCTGAGCCTACGGGCCACCTACCAGCCGAAGTGCGGCGCGGACGAATCCTTCACCTGTTGGCTCTCGGCGCAGCTCTCGTCGAAGACGACGGTCACGCCACCACTGAAGCTCGTGGCCCGGGTCTGGGTCGCCCCCGGCGTCGGAATGTGGTCGGGCGGCGCCTGGATGGGCAACGGCTGCATGGAGGTGGACTCGCTCGAGCAGCTTGGGAGAACGGCACTCGGCAATACGCAGTCTGTCCACCGCTGGGGCTGCACGGGCAGCCACGCATCGGTGAGCAAGTTCGCTGACCTCGATGTCCCGCTCGCCGACGCCTTCCACACCTACGCCGCCAAGGTCTATGCCCACCGCGTCAACTACATGATCGACGGGAAGCGCACCAACCAGATCCGCGATTCGGAGCTCGGGGGCGTCGGCTCGTGGCGGATGCTGCGGCCAATGACCTTCAAGACCTCGCTCAACGTCGGCACCTGCTGGGGCTGGGCCGGCTGCCCCGACTACACCGACCCGCAGGTCGAGTACGTCGACTGGTACCGCGTCTACACGCCGTAGGTCACCCGCTACAACGCGAAGGCGAGCGTCAGCACCAGCGCAGGCAGTAGCACCAGCGCGACGGCCTTCGGCGTGGGTGCGGCATTTGCGATCAACGGTCCATGCACCTATGACGCCAGGTGGCGTCTACGTGGCCTGCGCCGCTTCGGCGCTGTCGTTTCGGGCCTCGATGGCCTTGAGAAATTTTTCGAACGCGCTTTCCAAGCGGCCCTTGCCGACGGTTCCAAGCACGATTCCGAGAAACCGGCCCTTGAGGTTCTTGCCCTGGCGCACGACCGTGTAGTCGACGTCGGTTCTCCCGTCGGCCCGGCGCTTGAGGCTGTAGGTGTGGCTTGGACCGTCACCCCACGCGTTGGAGTCGGTGGTCGTGAGGACGATGTGATTCGGGTCGGACCACTCGTAATGCAGACGCTCCCAGATGCCGCCCGAGCCTTCCGTGACGTCAGCCTCAGTGGGCCCTTTGTCGTGCACCTCAAGGTAGTCGTCCGCGCTGTTTTCGAAGAGCTCTGAGCGGCCCGGGCCGAAGTCGGTCAGCGCCGCGACGAACTGCTCGGGTGTCGCGGTGGTCGTCTGGCGGAAATTGAAGGTGGGCATGCGTGCTCCTTACTTCGGGGTGACAGGGTTCGTGGTCGCCGCTCGGGCGTCGCCGGGCACCATGGCGCAGAATCATCAGCGGTTGCCCGTGATCGTGTCGAGGATCGCTGAGCCGTATTCCGTCGGCGCCTCCTCCCAGATGAAGTGTCCGCGGTCGATCACCACGAGGCGGCTGTTTGGGAGTCGCTGGTCGAGAAACTCGGCGTTGGCAAGCGGGACAACGGGATCGTGGCGGCCGTTGATGATCGTGACCGGCGTCGCGATCTGCGGCAGCAGCTCGGCAAGCTCAGGCAGCTCCTCGGGATACCTACGGACGTAGCGCATCGACTCGACGAAGCGGTCGCCGTCGTAGCAGTCCAGGTAGTCCGCCCGGATGTCATCAGGTACGCCCCCCGCGATCGTGTCGATCGCCGCGCCGACGATCGCGCGAGGGTCCATCTCGCGGTACTTGTCCAGGTCGGGATCGAGCACCCACGACGCCAGCGGCTCACCGAGCTGGATCGGAACCGAGGCTCCGCCGGTGCCAACGATCACGCTCGCGAATCGCTCCGGATGCGCCGCCGCCGCAAACAGGGCGGCCGAGGTCCCGACATCCGGCGCGACGATGTGAGGCGTGCCCAGATCAGCCTCGGCGATGAGCTTCGCCAGGAACCCGCCCATCGCTCGCGGAGAAAGGAGATCGTCTCGGCGTTCGGATGCGCCGAAGCCCGGCAGGTCGATGGCAAACAAGCGGGCGTGGTCGGCAAGCGTGGCCCAGATCGGCGCGAACGCGAACACGCTCTCGGGCCAGGGACTCGTAAGCAGGATCACCGGCTCTTGCGAGCCGCCGCTGTCGACGTAGCGGATCCGGACTCCACCGACGGTCTGGAAACAAACCTCGGGCGTCCTTGTCGCCGGCATGGACCCGAGCATCTCACGTTCGGGCCTCCCTCGCCCCATGAACGTTGCTCGCGGGGTGAACGAAGCTCCTGCTGGTGGTACCCCGGCTGGTACCACGAAAGTGGGCCGAGGCAGGCGGGAGCTGACACGGCGTAGCCTCAGTTACCCATGGGCATCGAGATCGAGCGCAAGTTCAGCCTCGCCAGGGAACCCAAGTGGCTGGGCAATTGCGAGGCGACGCGAATCGAGCAGGGGTACCTGGCGATCGAGGGCGAGGGAGGGACGGAGATACGGCTTCGCCGCCGCGATGGCGAGAGCGTGCTGACGGTGAAGCGCGGCTCCGGCCGAACCCGGACCGAGGAGGAGATCAACCTCGAGCCTGAGCAGTTCGACGCGCTGTGGCCGCTCACCGAGGACAGGCGCGTGGCCAAGACGCGCTACCTCGTGCCGACTGAAACGGGCACCATCGAAGTCGACGTTTACGAGGGCGAGTTGGCGGGAATGGTCACCGCAGAGATGGAGTTCGACTCGGAGGCCGCGAGCGACGCATTCGAGCCCCCCGACTGGCTCGGCGCCGAGGTCACCGGTGACGATCGCTACGCGAACAAGACCCTCGCGACCCACGGCCTCCCCGAGGAAGGGGAGCGCTGATGGCTGAGCTGAAGACGGCGACCATCTCCGAGCGCGCGCAGCGAGCGCTCGCGCGCGCGGCCCACGACCGACACGCCCAGCTCGTCGCCGGCCTCGTCGCCGGCACCGGCGCCGCCATCGCGGTCACGAAGGCGGCCCTCGACCGTCGCGCCGACGACGGTGCGGAGCGCACCTACCGACTGCGGCGCAAGGAGCCTGCGGCGGCCGGCATCCGGCGGATCGCCGAGGGGCGCGCCGACGACGCCCTGGAGCAGCTTCGCGTGGGCGCGGACCGCGATCCGGCACCGACGGTCCACGAGACGCGTAAGGACCTGAAGAAGCTTCGGTCGGTCTTGCGCCTGGTCCGGGACGACCTCGGTGAGGCCGTTTATCGCAGCGAGAACGTCCGCTTTCGCGACGCCGGTCGCATGCTCTCCGGTGCCCGTGACGCGGAGGTGAAGCTAGAGACGCTGGCCGCGCTTCGCGAGCGCTTCGGCGACCGCCTCCTCCGGGACCGCATGGCGCTGTTCGCGCACGCGCTCGAGGGGGAGCGCGAGCGCCTGGCTGCGGACTCCGACGGCGAGGTCTTGGCAGTCGACCGCGCCGCGCACGCGATCGAGGCCGGGCGGAACGCGATCCGCGAGTGGCCGCTTGACGCCGACGAGTGGTCGCTGATCGGCCCCGGGATCAAGCGCGGTTATCGGCGCGGTCGCAACCGGTATGCCGACGTCCGCGAGGACGCCGGCGACGAGGCGATCCACGAGTGGCGCAAGCGCGTCAAGGACCTCTGGTACCACCTGCGCCTCGTCCGCAACGCCAAGAAGTCGGTCCTCGTCGAAGCCGCTGACGAGGCCCATCGACTCTCCGATCTGCTCGGCGACCATCATGACCTGACGGTGCTCCGCGACGATGCGGTCGAGCGTCGCGAGCTGTTCGCCGACGGCGATTTGGAGAAGCTCCTCACCGCGATCTCCGAGCGCCAGGACGAGCTCGCCGCCGACGCCCTCGCCCTCGGTGAGCGCGTCTACGCCGAGAAGCCGAGGGCGTTCGAGCGGCGGATCCGCTCCTACTGGCAGAGCTGGCGGTAGTCGCGGCGGGGGTCGTCATGCCGCAGCGCGAAGTGCGGCCGGTTGCGGTTGTAGTCCTCGCGCCAGCGGGATCACGGCCGGAAGCGAACTCCCCGCAGCAGCCTTTCCGGGCTGTCAGGCGCTATCGATTGTGGCGAGGAAGTCGTGGAAGGCCCGGTCGGTGCGTGTGCCATCACCGGTTGCATCGAGGTCCATGAGGAGGCCGCGGATGACGGCGAGCACGACGGTGGCAAGCTCGGGTCGGCCGAGGCTGCGCATGCCATGCTCGAGCGGTGCGAGCCAATCGGTGGTCGCGATGCGCCGGAAGCCCGGCCACAGCGGTTCGCCCGCAGTGTCGTGCAGCCTGCCGAACATGCGGAGGTAAGGCAGGCCGTCGGGTCCGGTCATCGCGGACCATGCATGACCCAAGGTCGCCGGGTAGGGCTCGTCGGGTCGGACGCGCAGGAGGTCGGTGAAGGCCTCGACCTGGCGCTGTCGGGCCTGTCCAAGGACCTCGCGGAGTAGCCCGTCACGGGTTCCGAAGTGGTAGATCAGCATCCGGCTCGAGGTTCCGGCGGCGGTGGCAAGTGGCCCGAGACGGTCGGGAAGCCCGTTCTCGAGTGAGTAGTCGGTGCAGGCGTCGAGGAGTCGCTGCCTGATCTGTGGCTGGCGCTGCCTGCCCACGGGGCCATCTTTTCACGTAACGACCTCTACGTCTAACGTTGGACGACAGCAGGTAGGAACAGACGAGGAGGTCGTGATGAGAGTCGTTTTCGTTCACGGGGCATGTGTCAAGGACGGATCGTGGTGGTGGCACCGGACCGCCGAGCTGCTGGCGGAGAGGGACATCGCCAGCGAGGCGCCCGCCCTGCCGAGCTGCGGGGAGACCGGTGAGCCAGCTGATGCTCAGGGCCCGGGGCTGGTTGAGGACGTCGCCGCGGTCCGGGAATTGCTGACGGCGGGCGATGAGCCGACCGTCATCGTTGCTCACAGCTACGGCGGCATCGTCACCGCGGAGGCAGCGGCGGGTGTCGACGCCGTGCGCCATCTGCTGCTCGTGTCCAGCTACCTGCCCGAGGTCGGGCAGAGCCTCTCCTCGTTCGGCGGCGAGGAGCCCGCCCCGTTCCTCGACATCGATCCCGAGGGCGGCACCTTCACCGTCCGGCCGGACGCCCTGGCCGAGACGTTCCTCCAGGACTGCGATCCGGAGATCCAGCGACAGGCCATGGACAAGACGGCCCGGCAGAGCCTGGCGGTCCTCGAGCAGCCGGTGCAGGCAGCGGCCTGGCAGCACCTGGCCTCGACGTACCTCGTCTGCGCCGAGGACCGCGGCACGCCGGTCGACCTGCAACGCGAGTTCGCCGGTCGGGCAGGCAGCGTCGTGGAACTCGACGCCGGTCACCATCCCTTCCTGTCCCAGCCGGCCGCTGTCCGAGACCTGATCGTCGGGCTGTGACGGCGACCGTCGCCGTGCACGCGGACCACCGAGGACTCCGGGGCTAGGTGTTGGAGAGCGCCGCGGCAACTGCGAACCCGACTACGGTGAGCAGGCCTGCGGGTCGTCCCGCCTTGTTGCGGGCCTCGGGGATCATCGAGTCGATCAGCATCACCAGCAGCGCGCCAGCGGCGAAGCCATCTACGACACCTTGGACCTCACCGGTGATCGAGTTGGCGATCGCATAGCCGAGGACGGTGGCCAGGGTGCACACGAGACCAACAGCCAGGAACAGCCGGAGGGTCTTCTCCTTCGGCGTTCCCGCCGCACTCATATCGGCGGCCGAACCGATCCCCTCCGGCAGGTTGGACACGAAGATCGCGACAAGCAGCGCGACGCTGACGCCTTGACCACCGGCGAGCCCAACTCCAAGGACAAGCTGCTCGGGAACACCGTCCAGAAATGATCCGAGAGCCAGGCCGAGTCCCGCATCCGCGCCACTCCTTCTACCCGCCTTGCCCGGGCTGGTCCGGGTGCGGCGTGCGATCAAACCATCGCCCAGATAGTAGGTAAGTGCACCCAGGGCGAGTCCGGCCCCGACGGCGCCGAAGCTACCGACGCGAATCCCTTCCTCGGCGAGCTCAAAGCTGACCGCACTAATCAGGGCTCCGGCGCCGAAAGCCAAGATCAGGCCGATCATCGTCGCGGGCCACCCTCGAGCAAAGGCCAGGAAGACGCCAAGAACGAGTGAGGAAGCTGCAAGAGCGCCCCAACCCAAGGCCGAGGCCATCTCAGATCCTCTGGCCGGGCGAAGCTTGGCTCGCCACGGGGCCGGACTTGCATCCAGGCTCTACGCCGTGGCTTCACGTACCTACCGGGTCCGGAGCGTGAACTCATCGACGTACACCTCGCGGACGGGTCCCTCTTCGGGATAGAGGGCGGACGAGCCCATGCGGAAGCTGCCCCCGGGGATTTCAACCATCTCAGCCGGCACGCGCGGATGGTGACACGGGAGCTTGTGTGCGCGCCCCTACGCGTACGCCGACTACATCTCGGCCCGGCGACGCGCACTTGGTCGGCACAGGAACGGCGGCGCAGGGACGCTGGGGGAGGAGTTACTCCGAAAGCCCTGCGGCTTCGAGGGCAGCGTCCCTCGTTCCTCGAGGTTGACGCCGATTGCTTCGTTTTCCCCGGCCGACCCAGACGACGTTTGGGCCGCGCCATCACCGAAAGGCAGGTACGCCATGGCGCGATGCACGAGGAACTCCGAGGCGAGATACTGCCACGACCATGACCGTCCTCTCCACCCTGCCGCTGGCCTTCGTGATGGTCGCTGGCCCGCAGATCATCAGCTCCTTCTTCTTCGCGACGAGCGAGAAGTGGAAGTCGGTTTCGGCGGCCTACGTCTGCGGCGCTGCCGTCTCGCTGCTCGTCATCGTCACGGCCGCCTACTTCGTCGGCAAGGGAATCACGAGCGGCGGCAGCGACGGCGGCGACTCGAAGTCGGACACGCTCGACTATGTGATCGTCGGCCTTCTGCTCGTCGCGATGGTCTACACGTTCCTCCGCAGAAAGAAGGCGCAGCCTCCAAAGTGGATGGGCAAGCTGGAGACGGCGACAACGAGGTTCGGCTTCACCCTGGGCTTTCTCCTGCTGGGCTTCTTTCCGGGCGACCTGATCTGCACGATCGTCATCGGCACCCACCTCGCCAATCACGGTGATCCTTGGTGGCACGCGCTTCCGGTTGTCTTCCTGACCCTTTTCCTCCTCGCCCTCCCCGCCCTGATGGTCTTGGTGCTCGGCGAACGTGCCAAGAGGGTGTTGCCCAAGATCAGGGACTGGATGAACAACAACTCGTGGATCGTGAGCGAGGTCGTGCTGGTCTTCTTCATCCTCATCGTCCTCGGTGGGTAGCCGCGATAGCCGCCCATTGCCGAGTCTCAGCCGCTTGGCGGAGTGGGCACGGGCTCGACCACCAGGGTCAGCTCCTCGAGGGCGGTGATCCTCACTTCCTCTCCGACGTCCGCACCGGCGGCGCAGCGCGCCTCCCAGAGCTCGCCCTGCACCCGGACCTGGCCACTGGGTCGACACGCCACCACGACCTCGGCGGTCTTGCCGACCATCGTCTCGGGGCCGGTCTTCGGCCGGCCGCCACCGCCGGGTAAGCCGGAGACCCCACACGACCTCGCCGCCGCCCTGCTCATCCCCTGGCCCGGGTAACGGCACTAGCCAACCCGGTCTGGAATGCTCTCCGGTGAGATGGCGAACGAGGTCCCTGACCGCGGCCCGGAACCCACGCCCGGTGAGCGCCGCGACACCGGGCCCTCCGATCTGATCGGCGTTCGGCTCACTCTCTATCTGGGGGTCGCGATCCTCGCGATCCTGGCGTCGTTCACGGTCACGAGCGTCGCTGGATACCGCAAGACGGGCCGTCTGAATCCAGCTCGGCTGGGCCGACCGGCGGCTCGTTCAGGCAAGGACGGTTGACAGCGATGGCGAGTCACGAGCGTGAGAATCTCGAGTCGAGACGAACGTCCGTTGTCCCCATCGTGAACTTCGCCAAGGGCGCCAGCAGCATGGTGTCGGTCGGGCTGAAAGCGAGGGCGTTGGCGAACCCGAGATACAGATAGTCGACGAACATCGGACGCCAGTCGGGCGGCGCCGCTTCAGGGGTCATGTGTCGATCGAGGACGCCGGAGGAACGCCGATCCCCCGCTATCTCGGTTGGATTGAAGGCGGCCGTGAAGGCCAGGAGAACAACCGCGCCCATCTCGCCTCAGCCTCGTGGTCGGCCGCTCCCGCGGCGTCTTGGTTGTTGCACCGTGCGCACCCCGTCTGTCGAAAGCTACTTGCTTTTTCGGGACCCGATGAGTGAGGCACAAACGCGCCCGCGTGTAAGGAAGACCTGCCCGAGACACGGCGTCCGCCAGGTCATATGCCATGGATTTGGTGTTCCCGCTGGCGCCCACCGACCGGGCGAAGTCGGCAGCACTACAGTTCCGGCGCATGATTGCCACCGTGACGACGACGGTCGACACAGGCTCGTTCCTCGCGATCGTCCTCACCGCTGCGCTGGCGTCCGTTCTCGTAGCGGTCCTAGCCCCGCGCCTGGTGCTGCCCGTCGTCGTCCTGGAGCTGATCCTGGGGATCGTGATCGGCCCCCAGGGGCTCGGCCTGGCGAACGTAAACGACTTCACTGAATTCTTCAGCGGTCTCGGGCTCGCCATGCTGTTCTTTTTCGCCGGCTACGAGCTCGACCTCCAACGCGTAAAGGGTCGCCCGCTCGAGCTAGGCGCCCTCGCGTGGGCGCTGTCCCTCGCGATCGCCTTCGGCATCGGCGGCATCCTCGCGGCCGCCGGCGTCGTCGTTTCCCTCATCTATACGGGGTCGGCGATGGCGACGACCGCGATGGGCACCCTGATCCCGATCCTCAGTGACGCCGGTGAGATGCGAAGCCGCTTCGGCACCTACCTGTTGGGCTTCGGGGCTGTCGGAGAGTTCGGCCCGATCCTGCTGGTCACGCTTGTGCTCTCGACGACACACCCGCCTCAGGAGGCCCTGATCCTGTCGGCATTCGTGGCCATCGCCGTCGTCGTCGGCCTGATTGCCGTGCGCTAGATTGGCCGCGGGTGGCCGGCGATGGACCGCACCATCGAGTCGAGCAGCCAGCTCGCGATCCGGCTGACGGTCGTGCTGGTCTTTGCGCTCCTGTCCCTTGCGACGCAGCTCGGCCTGGACCTGCTGCTCGGCGGCTTCCTCGCTGGACTGATCACCCGGTTCTCGCTGCGCGGTCGTGACGTGGAGGTGTTCGAGTCGAAGGTGACGGCGATCGGTTACGGCTTTCTCATCCCCTTCTTCTTCATCAGCAGCGGCATGAACTTCAACCTCGACGCCCTGGTCGCGGGGCCGGGCCCGATGCTGAAGCTGCCCCTCTTCGTCTGTTTGTTCTTGGTGGTGCGGGGCGTGCCCGCCTGGCTGCTCTACCGGGGGGTGCTTTCCGCCCGAGACCGCGCGGCCCTCGCCTTTTTTGGCGCCACTCAGCTGCCGATGGTGGTCGCGATCACGACGGTCGCAGTTGAAACCGGGCACATGCGCTCGTCAACCGCCGCCGGGCTCGTCGGGGCGGCGATCGTTTCGACCCTCGTCTTCCCGCTCATCGGGCTTCGTCTGCGACGCGGACGAGCAAACCGGGTGGAGGAGGACATCGCGCCCACGACACCTGCGGCCGCATCCACCTGAGTTTCAGCCGCCCTCCTCCCTGAGCACTCTTCGCTGGCGCGTGTCTAGCTCGTCTAGGCGAAGACGTTCACGGCCCGGGAGACCACCAGGCCAAGGACGACGAGCGAGATCAGCGCTTGCAGGGCCATGGTCATCTTCGCCCACGGCGCCAGCGGCATGGCATCCGTCGGGCTGAACGCGGTCGCGTTGGTGAAACCCAGGTACAGGTAGTCGATGAAGCGAGGACGCCAGTGGACCGGCGCGAGGGAGGGGCTCATCTGCTGCGGGAACGCGAAATCGACCTTGCCGGCCGGCGGCCGGTGAGCCCGCTCCGCCGCTCCGCCGCTGTCGAGCTCCCAGTAGAGGAGCGCGAACGCGATGATGTTCGATGCCCAGACGATCGCGCCCGCTTCCAGCAGCGCGTCGGCCGAGTTGGTTGCCCTCCCCCCGTTGATCAGATGTGACGTCAGGAGGGCTGTCGCCCACAGCGCACTCAAGACGAGCACGGAGATCAGTCCGACGGAGAGCGCCCGGAGCGGGGCCGAGCGGCGGTCGATCTTCCCCGGATCGCCGGCGATGAGAGCGACGAGCAGCAGACCTACGATCACGGGGAGCAGCCAGTTCGGGCCGGGCCGCAGGTCGTCCGGCATCAGGATCGTGAGGACGACCGCGGCGACTACGGCGCTCGCTGAATGCCAGCGCGGCTCGCCGACCACCAAGCCCTCAGCGTCAGACTCACCAGCTCCCACGCCGGGATCCTATTTGGGGCTTGCCCCCACCATGGGGATCATGCTTTCGCACCGCGGCTCGCCGGGATGGACCGGCTCGCCGCCAGTCTCAGGCCAAATGCGCCTTGACCTGGTCGATGAGCTCGTTGAGCCCTGTAGTCGGCGAGAACTCCACGTACTCGGAGTCCTCGAGCGCCATCGGCGCATGTCCCGGCGACCAGTAGAAGGCCTGACCCGCCTCGTAGACCTCATCGCCATCCTTGGTCCTCAGCTTCATTCGCCCCCTCAGCACGTATCCCCAGTGCGGACACTGACACAGGTCGTCGGGCAGTCCGACCAGCATCGGCCCCAAGTCCCACCCGGCCGGCACCCGAATGAATGCGACCGTCATGTCACCGCCGATCTCGTGAGTTCGGAGTTCGTACGCCGCCACCCTCCATCTGGATCCGTGCCTCTTCGCGCGCGATCGCCTTCATCGATCTTCCCTTTCGCCTGTTCGTTACTCCCCGGGCTCCTTGGGGTCCTCGGGGTCAGCGATGCCGGGCGGTGCCACGCGACCGGCGTCGATGTCGCCGGCGAGCTTGGCCTTCTGCTCCAGGGCTCCCGGCGTAAGAACGCCGGACCCCGCGGCGCGGGAGATCGGGTCGCCGCCGCGCCCGCGCAGGATGTAGGCGAAGCCGACCGCGATGCAGGCCCCGGCGAGCGGCCCGACGACGTAGACCCAATAGCTCGAGAAGTCGCCGCTGACGAGGGCGGGACCGAACGAGCGGGCCGGGTTCATCGAGGTGCCGCTGACCGGCGCCGCCCAGAGGCCGGCGAGCGCGATGTAGCCGCCGACGCCGAGAGCGGCTATCGCACCGACGTTCTGCGCCGCGGAGGCGGTGCCGAGGATGACGCTCACAAGGCCCGTGGTCAGTGCGATCTCCATCAACAGCGCCTGCCAGTTCTCATACCCGGCGCCGGGCAGAGTGGCGCCGAGGTGCTGGATATTCCCGAACACGGCCAAGAGGAAGAGGCAAGCCAGGGTGGCCCCGACGAGCTGGACGATGATGTAGCCGGGTACGCGCCTCCAGGGGAAGTCCCCGCGCAGGGCGAACGCAAGCGACACCCCCGGGTTCAGATGGGCTCCGGAGATCGCACCCATGAAGAGGATGATCGCCATGACCATGAGCCCAGGGGCGACCACGGCCGCGGCGAGGCTGATCTGACCCTCGCCGACCAGGATCCCGCCGCCGGCGGCGACGAGCACCAGGAAAAACGTCCCGAGCAGCTCCGAGAAGAGGCGGCGCCATTCGCGCTTCGGGTCGTCCCATTCCTCGCGGGAGCCGAACTCGAGCTCCAGCCGGTGTCCAACTCGCTGCTCCTGCTCGGCGGGAGGGTCGATGCGCTCCGCGGCGATGTGGTGAGGTTCGTCGATCACTCCAACCCTATACCGGCGGCTCGGCACGACGGCGGCTGCGCTCAGGCCCGCGCCCCAGATGCCGAAAGCCCGCTTCCCGAGCGGGCTTCCGAAGTCGGGGCGGCGAGGTTTGAACCCGGGACCTTTCGGCCCCCAGCCGAACCGAACTCATGTAGATGCGTCGGACTTCCACTTGGGGGAGGTGGCGAAGAAGAATGCGCTGATGATCTGTGGGCCCGCGACCATCGCGATCGCCGGCGGGAGGGTGGCGGCGATCACGATCCGTGTTGGCTGCCCTTGACCAGGCCGATCAGCTCCTGGCCAATCCCGAGCGTCGGGTGATCCCCGGCCGCGAGCACTCGGAGGTCCTTGCCCGGAGTGTGGACGAACATGGGCAGGCCTGCCGCCCCGCCGGCGCCGTTGCCGGTTCCCTTCTTCCCGTTCACGGGCGCCTCGGTGACGGTGACCTTGCCCCCGGCCTTGATCTGGGCCAGGAGCTCGTCATGGCTGGCCGAGTCGTCGAACAGGACCGTCGCCCTGGTGTAGAAGTCCCCGGTCTGCTCGTCCTGGGCGGCGAGTTGAAAGACGCGGTCGCGGCCGAAGTACTCGGAGAGATCGGTCGCGACCATCGCATTGAGGGCCTCGTCCTCACCCACGGCGAGCGCGTAGTGGAGCTGGTCGAGGTCGGACGGAGCATCGCTGCTCGCATCGTCGATGGGATTGCCCTTGTAGACGCTGAGCCCGTCGGACTTGGCGGCCCGGGCGTAGTCGTCGTCCCCGGTCCAGACCAGCACGGTAATCCCTCGGTCTTGGAGCGCACGCCCGATGGCGCGCCCGACCGGGGTACCGCCGACCAGCAGGACGCCACCCGGGCCGGTGCTCGCAACTCCGAGGGCGCGCGCCATGGGCCCCCCGCTGAGACCGTAGATGAGCGCGGTGGCGACGATCACGATGAATGCGATCGGAATCAGATTCTGCGCCCCGCCGCCGACCCCGGCCTGGGTGAGGCCGAGGGCGAACGTGGACGAGGTCGCAGCGGCGACGATCCCGCGCGGTGCCATCCAGGCGATGAAGGCTCGCTCGCGCATCGGGAGCGTCGAGCCCAGGGTCGCGAGCCCCACGGCGAGTGGGCGGCCGACGAGTACGAGCACGCCGATGAACGCGAGGCTCACCCAGCCGATCTCCGCGATCTGCTGCGGGGAGACGTTGGCAGAGAGGATGATGAACAGGATCCCGATCAGGAAAGTTGAGAGAGTGGCGATCCGCTCTCGCCAGGCGCGCCTTAGCTTCGCCGTTTGGATCGCCACCCCCACCGGTTCGATCCCGCCGGGCGGCTTGTTGACGAGGATCGCGCCAATCACAAGGCCGGTTATCAGGCCCGTGTCATCGCGGAGCAGGTCGGCACAGACCACCATCGCAACGACGAACATCAACGTCCCGGTCACCGCCTGCGACTGGCTGGGTCTGAACCAACTCACCCAGGCCAGGATCAGGGCCGCGCCAGCGACGCCGAAGCCGACGCCAACCCCGACGTTGAGGAGGAACTGGAAGATCTCCTGCCCAGCGCTCGCCTGCCCGGCAACCACGGCGTTGAACACGATTACGCCGAGCGTTGCGCCAATCGGGTCGGCGAATGTGCCCTCCCACTTGAGGACCGAGTTGACCGTCTTCGAGGGACGAATGAAGCTGAGCAGTGGCCCGACCACCGTCGGGCCGGAGACGACGAGCACGGCCCCGAGCACGAGCGCGACCTCGAAGGAGAGATCGAAGAGCAGATAGGCGGCAACCGTCCCGATCGCCCACGTGACGAGGATCCCGAGGGTCACCAGCCGGCGGTAGACGCGAGCGACGCTGCCGGTCAGCTTGCTGAAGTTCAGGCCAAGCCCGGCCTCGAACAGGATGATCCCAACGGCAACCGAGACAACGGCGGAGATCAGTTCCTGCCCGAGCAGTGCGTTGGGGTCGAGTGCGCCGATCGCGCCTGCGCCGAACCCCAGCGCGAGCAGCAGCAGGATCGATGGGAGCCGGAGCACCTGCCCGATCAGGGGCGCCGCCGCCGCCAGGACGGCCACGAGCCCGAGCTCGAACAGCGTTCGCGACTGGCTGAGTGCCGCTATTGGGATTGTGTTGAGCAGGCCGTTCATCGTCGGTGATGACGGCGATGGCGCCTGGGCCCTACTGCGCGTCCTCCTTGGCTGCCGCATCGATCTCGCGCTTGAGCTCGTCGGCGTCGGCATCGATCTGCTTCTCGATCAGCTTGTTGGCGCGCTTGGTCGCCTTCTCGAGCTGTTCTTCGATCTTCGACTGGCCGATCACGATCACCGCGGCGCTTCCGGCCTCGAGCTCGTCGCCGAGCTCCTTGAGGTCATCGCGTGAGATCCCGCCCCTGAGGTGGCCGATCAGGCCTCCGGCTCCGGCTCCGACGACCGCCGCGCCGATGATCGCGGGCGGGAAGATGATCCCGACCAGGGCCCCGACGCCGGCTCCGGTCCAGGCGCCGTGCTGGGTCGGCTTCTCGGTCTTGGTCACGCGGACCTTGCCGTCCTCTTCCTTTCGGATCACGGCGGAGTCGAAGGTTCCGATCGCGCCGGCGGCGTGGAGGTCGAAGACGGCCTCGTAGTCGGCCTCGGCATCGTCGATCTCGTCGTAGATGGCGGCGTAGAGGAAGACGGGTCTGTCGGCCATTCAAGATTCCTTTCATGAGATTCCGCGCTCACTGTTTCCGACCAGCTCAGCCGTACAGCCCCACCCTACTGCCGCCGGGCGGCGCGAGCCAGCCTGGGCCCTCTTCGGTGTCAGGTCCCCTCTCGGAGTCCCCGCATGCCCCAGCCGAGGGCCACCATTCCCAGGCCGTTGAGGATGAAGCCGATGCCGACCAGGATCGCCAAGGTGGTAAAGCCGATATTCGGATTGGCCACGATCACGACCCCCGAGTAACTCCAACGCCCCGGCCAAGGCGTGCCATCCACGATTCTCGGACTCCTCGAATGCGGTCGCCACTCGAATCACACCGACGGTAATCAGCCAGAGCCAGATCAGGAGGGCGACTGCGGCGACCCCCCCCCCCCCCCGATCGGGTGGCGGATGAGGACGCCGAAGTTATCGTCGAAGGCGAGGATTGATCCGACCGCCGGCTTGCTGGTGCTCAGGTCGAAAGAAACGTCCGCAAAATCGGCGATCTCGGTAGTAACGTTGCCTTCTCCCTGTGTTGGGCAAATCGGCCAGGGAATGGCCAATGAGACCACGGGGCCGAATCGATTGGACGAGTTCACGGGATCTAGGCTGACGAGGCTCCAGCTGGGCGCGTGAGAGTAGGGCGCGCCCAGCAGATCGCCGAGAGCACTCACGGTGGCTCTCTTGAACCGACCGGCGAGCCGTTGATCGCACACGTCAGCCGCGTCGCCAAGGCGTCGCCGGAATTCGCCCGGCCCGTGGCCTGGCTTCATGAGGTCTTCGAGCACTCCTCGATCCGCGAGGAGGAACTGTTGGCCAGCGGGCTCACCGACGTTGAGCTGCGCGCGCTTCGGCTCCTGACTCGCTCGACCGAGAGCCGCTCACAGGCGGGCTATGTCGCGCATATCGACCTGATTGTCCGCGCGTCAGGCTCCGCCGGTGAGCTCGCCCGGAGCGTCAAGCAAGTTGACCTACAGGACCGGCTGCAGCATCCGCACCGGCGCACGGATGGTTGGCATCCGCCCTATGAGCTCGCCCTCGCGCTCTTGCTCGCCAACTGGGTCTCGGCGGCGATCGCGACTCCGCCAGCCATGTGAACCCCGGCCCGCCGGCGGCGGAGGTGTAGGGTCGGTGGAACCAAACGAAAGGATGTCTGTGCTACTCCTTGCGGACTTCTCCTTGGGTGACCTGCTGCTCGGGATTCTTGCCCTCTTCTTCGCGATCATTGCGATCTGGCTGTTCATCGCGATCTTCGCTGACATCTTCACTCGCCCCGATATTTCTGGATGGGCGAAGGCGGGTTGGGTCCTGCTGATCTTCATCCTCCCGGTGATCGGGATCCTGATCTACCTGATTGCACGGCCGCCGGAGGCGGAGGTCGCGACGCGCGGGATACTCCGGAGGGACTAGGAGCCCAGCTACCTGGAGGCCCAGCCTCGCGCGGCGCAATGTCCTACGGCGCACTACGATCGATGCCTGCACGGGACAATCTGATCGATAGCAACCTCAACAACCACCATCGCGACACGCTTCAGCGGATCCTCAGCCATCCTGCGAGCCGCAACATCGGGTGGCGTCAAGTCCTCTCGCTGCTGAACGCAGTCGGGAATGTGGATCAAGAGTCCAACGGGAAGTTCAAGGTCACGATCGGCCCCGAGACCGAGGTCCTCGAGCGGCCTCGAGGCAAGGACATCGACGTGCAGATGGTCGTCGACCTGCGCCGGATGCTGAGCTCAGCCGGGCTTGCAGGACCACCCGCCGTGGGGGACGACCGCTCGCGCGACCATGGCGACAGCCAGCGGGGCAGCCCCACCTAGCTCGACCAGGTCGGGGCCGGTGCCTCGACAAACCAAACCCTCGCCTTCGGCTCGATGTCGGCGACGGTCTGAACGTCGGGGCAGCTGGGAAACTGTTGGAGGCCGAACCGGACGCGGGATGAGGGACGCACTACTCCCACAGCCCGGCGGCTTCGAGCTACCCCGCCGACTGTTTCTCGGGCGGATCGCCCTTGTGATGGTGCCCGCCGTGTCTGGCCTCGCGATCCTTTATGTACCCGACGCCGAGTTCGCGGGCCAGCTCGACCAATATCCCGATGCCGGTCAAGACGTAACAGGCCGTGAAGATCTTCAGCGACTCATGCGTCAGCGTCAGGCTCGGGTCGGCGATGCTCGATGTGGTCAGAGTGCAGACGGCGAAGTAGAACCCGTCGAGCACGTTCCAGCCTTCGCCAAGCGAATAGACGACCGTGCCGAGCAATATGAGGCTGATAGCGGCTCCCAGGACGACGGCGAAGTTCTCTTCGCTGCGGGCGTACTTCATTGCCCTGAACATGCGCACGAGACTGGACGGGAGGGCCACCTTGACGACGGTGCGCTCGACTTTGCGCGCTTCGTGCTTCTTCGACATCGCCCGCGCAGTATCTCGCGCCGGCAGGCTGAGTCGCGAGAGCCCCGGCTCCCAGGAACGACTAGACAGTCGGTACCAAAGTGGTACCGCCGGGGGCCGACGCTCCGCCGGGCCGCCGTCCCAAGCGCCTTGGGGGTGTCCCTATGGCCTTGGGGGTGTCCCTATGGATTTGTCAAGGCGTCCGGCGGCGATCGCTAGTGGATACCCGGTCGTGAGGGCGCCGCCTCGCCTCAGCCGGTCAGCTCAGCCGTGGTGGCAACGCTCCCGAACTCGGGATCGAGGTTCGAGGCGGTGACACGCGCCACCTCGTCGGCGCGCAGGGTCCCTCCGCCGTAAGCAGGAAGATCGAACGTATGGGTGGCGTCGATCGCGAAGGTCATCTCGAAGCCGAGATTGGCGCCCACGCGCGCGGTCGTCTCGCAGCACATCTGCGTCTGGATCCCACAGACCGTGATCGCGTCGACGCCGTTCGCTCGCAGCCAGGCCTCCAGGTCCGGGCTTCCATGGAATGCGGAGTTCACGTGTTTGGTCACGAGCAGGTCGGGCTCGCCCTCGAGCACCTCCTTGAAGGCGTTCCCGGGATGCTCGCGCCCAAGCGTGTCGTACGGCGACTCCTCCTCGAGGCCGTCGTGACGGACGAAGACGACCGGGAAGCCGCGCTCGCGCCACGTGCCTATCAGCGCGCCGATGTTGCGCTCGCAGTCCGGATTGTTCCGCGCGCCCCAGGCGGGGTCGTCGAACGCCTTCTGCATGTCGACGACGACCAGAGCGGTGCGAGCGGCCATGGGCGGAGACTAACGGCCCGCTGCCGAGCACGGCCTGAGCGAGGCTGTGCCGGCGCTCAAGACGGCGTCGGGACCGCCGCCTCCGACTATTTGACCACGCGGATCAGCTTCTTGTTGACGAACTCCTCGATGCCGTACCGGCCGAGCTCGCGGCCGAAGCCCGAGCGCTTGACGCCGCCGAACGGCAGCTCGGCCCCGTCGAGCCCGACGCCGTTGACGTAGACCATCCCCGTGTCGAGGGCGTCCGCGACTCGCTGCGCCTGCTCCGGATTGTTGGAGAAGACGTATGAGCCGAGCCCGAACGGTGTCGCGTTCGCGACCTCGATCGCCTCCTCCTCGGTGCCGACCCGGTAGACGCTCGCGACCGGCCCGAAGAACTCCTCGTGGTAGGCGTCGTTCTCCGGGCTCACTCCCACCAGCACTGTGCTCGAGAAGTAGTTGTCCTTGCGATCGCCGCCGGCGACGATCTCCGCGCCCTGGGCGACGGCCCTGTCGAGCTGGTCCTGCAGCGTCTCCGCGGCGGAGGCCGACGAAAGCGGTCCCATCGCGGCCTCGTCGGACATCGGATCAGCGGGCTCGGCGGCCGTCATCGCGGCCGTGAACTTCTCGATGAAGTCGTCGTAGAGCTCGTCGGCGACGATGAACCGCTTCGCGGCGTTGCAGGACTGGCCGGTGTTGTCGAGGCGACCGGCGACCGCAGCCTCGACCGCTTCGTCCATGTCATCGGCCCCCAGGAGGATGAACGGGTCGGACCCTCCGAGCTCGAGCACGACCTTCTTCAGGTGGCGCCCGGCGATCTCGGCGACCGCGGCCCCCGCCCGCTCGGAGCCAGTCAGCGAGACGCCCTGGATCCGCGGGTCGGCGATCACGTCTTCGATCTGGTCGTTGTTGGCCAGGATCGTCTGGAAGGCGCCCGCGGGGAAACCGGCGTCGTCGATCATCTGCTGGATCGCCTCCGCCGACTCCGGGCACTGGTGGGCCGGCTTCAGCAGAACGGTGTTGCCCGTGACCAGGTTCGGAGCCGCGAAGCGGGCCACCTGGTAGTAGGGGAAGTTCCAGGGCATGATCCCCAGGAGCGCCCCAACCGACGCCCGCCGGATCACCGCTGTGCCCTCGCCCGCGAGCAGCTTGATCGGCTCGTCCTTGAGGAAGTCCTCCGCGTTGTCGGCGTAGTAGCCCCAGATGTCCACGCAGAAGTCGACCTCGCCGAGCGCCTGCTCCATCGGCTTGCCCATCTCCCTCACGATGATCTCCGCCAGCGTCTCGCGCCGCTCGGAGTGAAGCTCGGCCACCCTCTTGACGAGTGCCGCACGCTCGGGCACCGAGGTCTTCATGCCCCAGTTCCGGTGGGCGTCCGTTGCCGCCGCGATCGCCCCAGAGAGCTCCTCGTCGCTGATCTCCGGGTACTCCTTGACCGTCTCTCCGGTAGCCGGGTTGATTACTGCGTACTTGCCCATCTTGTTCCACTCCTCATGCCGTCGCGTGGGGTCTTACACGAATCTTCCATGATCCTCGACCCCAGGCTACCTCCTGCAAGCGCCGGTCGTGGCTGTCGCCGAGACCGCGCACGCCCTTATCGCCGTTGACCCGCGAGCCTGCCGCGCGCTCCCAGCCTCTGCACTTCCCGAGCGGGCTTCCGAGTAGTCGGGGCGGCGACATTTGAACTCGCGACCTTTCGGCCCCCAGGCGAGAGCACAGACGCATCGACCGGTGTGTCGTCAAAGCACGGCGACCGGACGTGAGACCATGAGCTCCGCGCCCCGGCACATGGAACACCGGGGACCCCACCAGACGTCGGTCCATGACTGAGGAAGCAAAGCCGATCGTCGAGCCCGTTGTCGTATCGAACGACGGGCTCGCCAATGCCGCCCCCTCTGGCGCGCCGGCTATTCGCGTCGAGGGAGTGACGAAGCGCTTCGGCACGACGCAGGCGCTCGCCGGCGTCGATCTCGAGGTCCAGGAGGGCACCGTGTTCGGCCTGCTGGGACCGAACGGGGCGGGCAAGACGACGCTCGTCCGGATTCTCTCCACCCTGCTCGTGCCCGATGGGGGGCGGGCGGAGGTTCTCGGCCACGACGTCGTGCAGGAGCCGGGGGCGGTCCGCGAGATGATCGCGTTGACAGGTCAGTTCGCGGCCATCGACGAGATGCTGACCGGCCGCGAGAACCTGGAGATGTTCGGCCGGCTCTTCAACCTCTCTGCGGAGAACGCCCGGCGGCGCGCCGACGAGCTGCTCGATCGCTTCGACCTGGCCGGCGCCGCCAATCGCCCGGCGCGGACCTATTCGGGAGGAATGCGGCGCCGTCTCGATCTGGCCTCGAGCCTCTTGACGAACCCGCGGATCCTCTTCCTCGACGAGCCGACGACCGGCCTCGACCCCCGCAGTCGCAACGAGATCTGGGCGATCGTGCGAGAGCTTCGGCGTCAAGGGACGACGCTGCTGCTGACGACCCAGTATCTCGAGGAGGCCGACGAGCTGGCCGAACGGATCGCCGTGATCGACCACGGCAGCGTGATCGCCGCCGGCACCGGCAACGAGCTCAAGGAGAGCGTCGGGGGCCAGATCCTGGAGGTCGAGCTCGCGGACGCCGCCCAGCGCGAGCGCGCCGAGGCCGCGCTGACCCGGGTCGGGTGCGGGGAGCCGGAGCCGGATGAGCGCCCCGACCGGCTGACGCTGCCGGCGCCCCGGGACGGCCTCGAGCTGATCGAGGACGCGGCGGCGGAGCTGCGACGCGACGGGATCCGAGTGAGCGACCTCGCGCTGCGGGGCCCGACCTTGGACGACGTCTTCCTCCAGCTGACCGGCGCACCCCCGGGCGAGGACGGGGCCGCGCCCGACCAGAGCGGCCCTCGGCCCAGCGCCGAACACCACGGGGCGCGGCTGCGCCTGCGTCTGCCCTCGCTCAGCGCGCTGCGTGAGGACGTCACGGACGCGGCGGTGGTGACCCGCCGCAACCTGCGTCATTTCGTGCGCGAACCCGGGTTGCTCGTCTTCTCGACGATCCAGCCGATCATGTTCGTGCTGCTGTTCGTCTACGTGTTCGGCGGCGCGATCGAAGGGTCACTACCCGCGGGCGTCAGCTACGTGGACTTCCTGCTTCCCGGGATCTTCGTGCAGTCCGTGACCTTCCGAGCGACGCAGACCGCCGTCGGGCTCTCCCAGGACCTCGAGCGCGGCGTGATTGACCGCTTCCGCTCGATGCCGATGGCGCGCTCCGCCGTCCTGGTAGGCCGCACGCTCGCGGACCTGGTTCGCAACATCTTGATCATCGCCCTGATGATTCTGGTCGGCTACATCGTCGGCTTCCGCTTCACTGGGGGCCTAGGCGGCGCGCTCGCCTCGATCGCCCTCGTGGCCGCCTTCGGACTCGCGCTCAGCTGGATCTTTGCCCTCGTGGCGCTCACCGTCCGGGGCGCCGAGGCCGCCCAGACAGCGGGCTTCGTGGTGATCTTTCCGCTCGTCTTCGCGAGCTCCGTCTTCGTTCCCATCTCGACCATGCCCGGCTGGCTGGAGGCTTTTGCGAAGGTGAGCCCGGTGACCCTGACCGCCGACGCCGCGCGCTCCCTCGCTCTGACCGGAAGCCCGGATTCTCTGGCGGGGGCGGCGGCATGGATTTGCGGCCTGTTGGTGGTGTTCGTGCCAACGTGCGTCTGGCGGTACCGCCGGATGAGCTAGCCCGCTCGATCTGGCGGCCAAAGGTCCCCGATGGCCGACCGCACGACTGGTCCAGATGCCGGAAGCCCGCGTCCCGCGCGGGCTTCCGAGTAGTCGGGGCGGCGAGATTTGAACTCGCGACCTTTCGGCCCGCAGCCGAACGGAAACTCATGTAGATGCGTCCGCGAGCGTCCCCGGCGTCCCCATCGTCCCCGGCCGTGGACGATTTGGACGCGGTAGTCGGTACCAAAGCGGTACCACGAGGGGAGTTCGCCGAGCGCTAGGCTGGCTCCGAGTCAATGCGGAAGCTGCAGAGCCAAGGCGTCCATCACATCACCCTGGTCGGCGCCGACCGGCAGACTTCGATCGACTTCTGGGAGGGGGTGCTGGGGATGCCGTTCATCTTCGAGCAGCCGAACCTCGACCGCGAGTCCGAGAGCCACCTCTACTTCGATCCGGGCGACGGGCGGCTGATCACGATCTTCACCAACGAGGAGCGAAAGCCCGATCCCGAGCGCACCTCGACCGATCCAGGCGCCGTCCATCACGTCGCCTTCGCCCTCTCGGCGGCCAGCTTCAACCAGGCGGTGGAGCGGCTCGAGGAGCGGGGGATCGAGCACAGCGGCGTCAAGGACCGCGGCTTCATGGACTCGATCTACTTCGAGGACCCGCTCGGGCTGCTGATCGAGCTGGCCTCCTACCGCTTCGTCCCGCCGGCGGGCTTCACCCACGCCGACGTCCTGCTCGCGGCGCACAAGCTGCGCGTCGAGCGCGAGGACTACAACATCGACCAGGTCCACCTGGCGGACGCGATCGAGCTCCTGGTGGAGCGATCGAGGGAGTCGCTCTCCCAGGACCGGGCGCCGAAGGATCCCTACTCGTAGAAAGACGGAGGATAGAAATGGCCACCAACACCCTGAGCATCTTGAGGCCGAGCGTCAACAACCTGTCCGCGCGGGTCTTGATGCGAGCCGCCGAACTCGATTTCGATGAGGTCGACATGTGGGGCAACAAGGGCACCCCGGAGTTCCTGGAGAAGAACCCCGCCGACTTGACGCCGCTGCTCGAGGACGTGGGGCTCCCCAACGGCTCGCTCTGGGAGAGCTGCGCGATCATGCAGTACCTCTGCAATAAGCACGGCCTGGACCAGCTCTACCCCACCGATCCGGCCGAGCGCGCGATGACCGACAGCGCGATGTTCTATGTGGTCGGGACCCTCTATCCGCTGATCACTCGCGCCACTTACCCGACCCTGGGGTTCCCCCAATACGCCGGCGAGGTTGCCACCTCAGAGGCCGACGACGCGATGAAGGCGAAGGCCGTGAAGGACGCCGCCGACGCGATCGAGGTCCCGCTCAACGCCTTCCATGAGTTCTTCCTGGAGGGGAGGAAGTTCATCGGCGGCGGCGCCCCCTCGATCGCCGACATTCGCCTCGCGGTGTCGCTTGAGTTCCTGCGCGCGATCGACTATGAGTTCCCGGCCTGGGCGGAGGACTACATGACCGCGGTGCAGGACGCGCTCGGGGACGCCTACGCGGAGCCGGTCGAGGACGTGCGCGGGTTCGTGGCCTCAGTCAAGTAACGGGCGCGCCGGGCGAGCTCTCCCGTCACATCCCGCTAGTAAACGTGCAGCTTGTCGAGGAGCGCAAACCTGTCGTCGACGCGCTCGAGCAGATCCTTGTTGTGCTTGATCATCTTGCTGCGCATGTAGACGCGAAGCCACTGCTTGTAGATGTAGAGCTCATAGCGGTCGAGCGTCTCTCTGAGCGGTAGGTTGGGCTGCGCGATAAGTCCCGCCAGGAACATCGCACACTCGAAGCCCAGCGAAATCGACTGAAAGTATGGGGAGCCGATCGCCGAATCGCCGACCAGGAACGCTGGCGAACTCGCGAATGGGTGGTCGCCGTTCCCTGTCGCGAGCCATCGCCGGCTGGTCGCGTTGCGAGCTCGGTACAGATCCAGTGGTATTCGAACAATCTCTAGGTCGCCGACTATCTCGCCGTGAGTCTCCTCCTTGATCTTGTCGATGAAACGGTCCATCGACTGGGCAACGTCGGGGAAGTTGCTTCGAAGCCACTGGCCGTCGAAATGTGATGGCATCGCTTCATATTCCTCCACCGTGATGTTGACGATGCCCGTTACGTGGCTGACGCTGCCGTCGTAGTGGGTACGGTGGACCGCCGGAATGAACTTGTAGTGGGGGTTTTCCGCGTTCTTGTAGTACTTACAGTACTCGTTGCAGTCGTATCTCTCGTCATACAGAAAGGTGATGACGAGCGCGTATTCGAGCCGGATGTTGAGCGTGTTCGCCCCTTCATCCCCCCCTCCGGAGCCGGGGGCGAGATGATCTCGAAGCAGCGATCTACTACCCGTGCAGTCGACCAGGATGTCCCCCGGCTCGAGCATCGACACGGCATCCCCAGCCGTCACGACCGATGCAGAGCGCGGCACCGGATGCGACCGGCGGGCATCGATCAAATCGCAGAGAGATCGCTCGATTGATTTAAGCGCGCAGAACCCCAGTTCCCATTCGCGAAGTAGTGCCATTAGATCCGCAGGAATGGACTGTCTGAATGCGAGGCCCTCGTCGAGCTCTGGTGGATCGAAGACGGCCTCTACGTTCTCGCCATCGATGTAATCGGTGCTGTAGCTCTCGACTGAATCCGCCACGATGTACGGCGCGAGCTGAACCATTCGGGTACGCGTGTACTCACGTCGCTTCTCATAGAGGCGCACGGAGAACTCCTCCGACTGGAGCAACGCGGTCAGCAGGAGACCCACCGGTCCCGCTCCCACGACGTGCACTCGACCCCCTGAACGGAGGGCCTCGAAGGTTGTCAAACCGGGCTGCGGCGGCATCCGCCTCCTTGCTCAGGCCGCTGGTCGCGGTACGCCGAGAAACTATCAGGCGGTCTCGAGAAGTCGTCTCGCTTGCCGGTCGCGGGCCGCTGCTACTCAGTGCCCGCCGCTCCCGGCAGCCGGCCCAGCGTTCCAGGGCCGAGGTGTCGGCGACCCGCTTCGCGGGCGAGGCGGCTTCCTCATCGCAGGCCAGCTGCCCGATGTCGTGTCGGCCGCCCCGATCCTCGTAGGTTTGAGATCGCCCGGTCGTTTCTCGAATGGCCAGGCGCAGATCGGGTGGTGTCGCGAATCAGCTCGCAAGCGGTGGCTGGAGCCACGAGCCAGAGACGGAATGCCGAAGGTGCTAGGCGCGTCTGGCGATGACCGTCGTCGCGATGACGATCGACACCGCTACGAGTGCACCGAGCGCACCGAGCCAGTTGACGCCCGTGCTCTGCTTGACATGGTCCGCGTAGGCGACGAAGGCGATGGGGATCGCGATCGAGAGCGCCAGGAGCCCCGCACGCAGGAGGTCGCGCTTGGTGCGGCCGCCGTCTTCGTCGTCACCGAAGGAGCCGGCCGCGAGCTCCGCTGCCGCGGATTCACCACCGTAGAAGCTCAGCGTGCGGCTCCCGAGGCTTCGGGCGTGGCTCTCGCAGGCCCAGGCCATCACGATCATGAAGCTGACCGGCAGGACCCAGGTCATGACCCAGATGACGCCTCCGACCACGAAGCCCACCGTCGCCTTAAGCCGCCAGTGACCCTCCTTCTCGGCATCTTCGGTCGGCGCGGATAGGAAACCGCCGAAGATCAGCAGCACATAGACGCTTCGCACCCAGGTACGCAGGGGTCGGCGCGCGGTCGGCTTGTCGGGCAGCGGGGTCTCCGCGACCTCCGGACGGCCTTGCGAGCGGCCTCGATCGGTCGGATGGACGCCGCGCAAGACCAGCGTCCGCGCGCAGGTCTCAACCTCGCGAGGGTCGCACCCGTAGAGGGCGGCGATGCGCCGCTCCATGACGCGCTTCCTGCCACAGGTAGGCGAGGTAGCCGGGGACGAGCGCAATCAGGAACGGGGTACCGGAGACCGCGCCATCGATGCGCGCGACCTGCGCGGTCTGGACGCGGACCTCCTCGGCGATCTCCGCCTTCGGAGCCTCCGGCCGCTCCTCTCGGACGCGACTCGCCCACTCGAGCGATGGGTCACCGAGACGCTCCGATCCAAACAGGGCGAGGCGCTCTGCGACGTGCTCGGGGTCGCGGTAGGCGATCCGCGCCAGGCGGCGCCACTCAGCCCACCTCTCCCTGATCCGCCGCCTCGACTTTCCGGTCCCCTCGCCGTCGGGAGCCACATCCACCCCTCGATGGGTCGAAGTCATCTGAGCCAACCTATCCGAGGCCGGTGGGGAACCTCGTGCAAGAGAAGGAGCGCGTCGGAGTCCGCCCGAACCTCGACGGGTGGCCGACGAGTCCGCAAAGCCTGGCCGCCGGCTGGGCCGTTTACGCCACCCGCGCGAGACGCGCTTGGAGCTCGTGGAGCGAATCGGCGAAGCCTACGGCCTCGTCCTTCTCCTGATCCTCGTCACGTTCGTCGTGATGATGACCCTGCCGCCCGAGGGCTGGGGCGGCCGGGTAGCGGCCGTCGCGGTTGCCGGTCTGACCGCTGTCGATCGCGCTCACGAGCTCCGACGTGCGCGCGGCGCGGGTGCGTCTGGCCGTCGCCGTCGCCGTCGTCGCGGTCGTCGCCGCGCTGATCGCGCAGGCCGTATCCTCGATTCGATTGGTCGGGGCCGCGTTCGGGGCCGACGCGATCCTCTTGGCAATCGCCGCGCTCACCATTCTTCGCCGCGTGATCCTTGGTGCGAACCAGGTCGACTTTCGCACGATCCTGGGAGCGATCAGCGTCTTCACGCTGCTCGGCCTGCTGTTCGCGTTCCTGTACGTGGCCTTCGGCCAATGGACCCACACGCGAGTTCTTCACCGGCGTCGCCCATCCGCGCTCGAGCGACTACCTGTTCTTCAGCTACACGACCCTGACGACGACCGGCTATGGCAACCTGGTCCCGGCCGGAACGGTCGGCCAGTCCTTCGCGGTCTTCGAGATGCTCGTCGGCCAGATCTTCCTCGTTACGCTTGTCGCTGGGCTCGTCAGCATTTGGCGCCCTGGGGCGGCAAAGGCTTCTGTCGATGCCGACCGCTGAGGCCGAGCAAATGCGTTATCAGGCTCTGCGCATGCACCGTCACCGCCGTTGCCGTGCCGCGCTCGTCTAGCTCCGCGATCCACTCGGTCGAGACACGGCGTGGTCATATCGCAGGAGGCCTTGGGACTGCGAGGGCGAACTACCTGCCTGAGCGTTACTTCGGACATTGGAGACTGATGGCTACTCGCGATTCGACCAGAGACGACGCCGGCTGGGCGGTCTTCACCGGCGTCGTGATCCTGCTGCTCGGCCTTCTGAACTTCTTCTACGGTCTGGCGGGGGTAGTGAACGACGACGTAGTCATCGTCGGAGGTCAGGGGGCGATCATGCTCGACCTGACCACCTGGGGCTGGGTAACGATGATCCTCGCGGTCATCTTGGTGCTCACCGGCGGGGACTGCTTACCGGCGCCGGGTGGGCGCGCTGGGTCGGAGTGTTCCTCGTCACCCTGAACGCGATCGGACAGGTGTGGATCTTCACCGCGGCGCCGCTGTGGGCGTTCATGGTGATCCTGCTCGACGTGGTCATCATCTACAACCTCACGGTCCGCTGGACGGGGCAACCGAGTTCTAGTTCGCGCCCGTTCTCGACACACGGCACCGATCCGGACCCCGTCAGCGACTTCGGTAGCCCAGCTAGAGGGGCGAGTCGGTCAGCCTCCAGTGCGCTGCCGGCTCGCCGTTCTGCGTCTCGACGACCGCCCGCGCGAGATACTGCGCGGGCGGTGTCGCAGGAGGAGCGATAGATGGTGCAGGCATGACGCCGACGTGGCACGACTGCCCACGGCGCCCGGTGAGTCCCGAGTCGATCCTGCTGGCAATCGTGAATGCGCTGCGCCCGACCGGCGCCGCCGCCGTGTACGCGTTGCTGTCCACCCCAAGGCCGCGGCGGCTTCTGGTCGCGTACATCGCGGCCGGATTCGCCTGGAGCTTCGCGGTGGGAATCCTCGTCGTCGGGGCGCTCCATGGAGTCAACGTCGAGACCGGATCCTCGACGGCGAATTCGGTGGTAAGCCTGGGCCTGGGGGCCGCCGCCGCCGGGTTCGCGGCGGGCCTGGCCACGGGGAGGATTGAAACCCCCTCCCGCGGGCGCTCAACGGGACAGGGACAGTCCAGGGTGTCCCGAGCGCTTCGGGACCCCACCCTTGCGGTCGCTGCGGGGGCGGGCGTTGCAACCCATCTGCCGGGCCTCTTCTACCTGCTGGGGCTGAACGCCATCTCGGACACCGAGTCCAGGGTTGGCTGTCGGCGCGGTCAACGTTCTGATCTTCGACGCGATCTGGTTCGCCATCCCGATCGCGGCGCTCGCCGTTGCGCTGCGTCGCCCGGCGGCCGCGAGAGAGGCGCTCGACCGGGGCAGCGCCTGGGCTCGTCGCCACGAGCGACAGCTCGCCACGGTGGTGTTTGCCGTCGTCGGCGTCGCGTTCGCGGTCAAGGGTGCCGTGGACCTGCTGAGCTGAGGTTCCGGGCTTCGGGGCCGGGGGCGCTGTGCCGGCGGCGTACTGCTGGCATCGGGACGTCTCCGGCGGCCCACCCGGCCATCACGGGATCGATGATGCGCCTGGCCTCCTCGCCTCGTCGCCGCGGATGCGCTCGATCATGGGGAGGCGCCTTTCTCGGCTCGTCGTGGATGTTCTCTGTAGCGCGGCGACGGCTGGCCCGTCACCCCGGGTCGGCAACGGAAGATTGCGCCCGCGAGCGGCTCGTCGGCGGGGCGCTCGCAGTCGTCCCATGACGTCGCGATGTAGAGGTCGCCGCCGTCGCCGCCACCAAAAGCCACCGAGGTGGGATTCGACGTCGGCAGCTCGACGACGCCGTCGAGCTTGCCGTCGGTGCGGTAGCGGTGGACCGCCCCGGCTCGTCCCACGGCGACCCACAGCATGCCTTCATCGTCGACGGTCATGCCGTCCGGCCAGAGCTGTTCTCGGCTGAGATCGAGGAACCGGCGGCGACCGCTGAGGGAGCCCGTCGCAGAGTCCAGGTCGAAGACGTCGACGATGTAGCGGGCGGTGTCGGCGAGGTAGAGCTGCCCCCGCGGCTCATTGAACGCGGGCCCGTTGGAGATCGTCAGGCCGTCGATCATGCGGGTCACCCGGTCGCCGTCGACGCGGTACAACGCCGCGTTCCCCGGCCGCTTGTCGAAGGCCATTGTGCCGACCCAGACCCTTCCCCGGCTGTCGACCTTGACGTCGTTGGCGCGGTTCTCGGGCCTGTCCTGCTCGATCGGAACGCGCAGATCCAGGGTGCCCGTGCTGGGGTCGAGCGCGGCCAGGCCCTCCGGGCTTGCCACAACTGGGTCGCCCGTCGCGCCCAGCACCACGCCACCCGGCTGCCCGGTGGTACTCCAGGAGCTGTCCTCAGAGGATCCTGGATCGAAGCAATGCACCCGCTCTGCGGTGATGTCGACCCACCACAGCCGGGCCGTCGCGGCGTCCCAGTGCGGGCCCTCCGCGTGCCGAGCCCGCAGGCTCAGCGCGACCTCGACTGGGGTGTCGCCCATGCCTCGGGCCCCGTCAGCCGGGGATCAAGCCGCTCGGGCCCACATGCCGGTCCTCCACGCTGCCACTCTACCGTTGCCCCCGAGGCCATCGGCTCGCGCAGCGCGTCCAGGACATGCGACGCTACAAGCGTTGCGCCGATAACGACGGCAAAGGGGCTTCGCGGCACCACGAAATGCAGTCCGCACGCACAGACGACCACGATGTGACCGTGATCGGCGCCGGGCCCGCCGGCGTCGTGGCGGCGCTGCGCGCGGCACGACTCGGAGCTCGAACGGCGCTCGTAACGCGCGACGAGCTCGGGGGAATGGCCGCGAATGACGGGCCGGTGCCGATCCGGACCCTGGCCCACGCGGCGCGGCTGATGCGGGAGGCGAGGCAGCTCGCGAGTTACGGAATCAATGCCGGCGAGCCCACGCTCGACTATCGGCGGCTGCTCGCCCGCGTTCGCGAGGTCACCGGCGAGGTGCGCAGGCACGGGCTCTTGCGCGACGAGCTCCAGCAGGCCGGCGTGACCGTCTACGAGCACGCCGGTACCGCTCGCTTCGTCGACCCGCACGTGATCGAGTGCGACAACGGACCGCGAGTGCGAGCCGCGAACGTCATCGTCTGCACCGGCGGCGCCTCGCGGCAGCTCGCAGTTCCGGGCTTCGAGCTCACCTGCACCCACAGCGACGCGTGGCGCCTCACGTCCGCGCCCGAGTCGCTGCTGGTGATCGGCGCCGGTGCGACCGGCGTCCAGGTCGCCTCGATCTTCAACGCCTTCGAATCACGGGTCACGCTCTTCGAGGCGGCCCCCCGGATCCTCATGAGCGAGGACGAGCAGGTGGCGGCAGCGATGAGCGCGGCGCTGGGGGCCTCCGGGGTGCGAGTCCTCGAGGACGCCGGGACGATTGAGCGCTTCGAGCGGTGTTCCGCCGGGGTGCGACTTGTCTATTCCAGGGCCGGGGCGCAGGCGCACGTCGACGCGACGCTTGCCGTCGTCGCAGTCGGCTGGGCCGCGAACACCGACGGGCTCGATCTCGCCGCCGCCGGGGTGGAGACCGACCCGCGCGGCTACATCAAGGTGGACTCCGAGCTCCGCACGACCGCGCCGGGCATCTACGCCGCCGGAGACGTCACCGGTCACCTGATGGTCGTCCACGAGGCCGCGCGCGAGGCCTACCTGGCCGCGACCAACGCAACCCTCGGGCGCACCGACGCCCTTCCCGCGGAGGTCAGCCCGCTCGGGAGCTTCACCGACCCCGAATATGCCTCCGTCGGGCTCAGCGAGGCGACCGCCCGCGAGAGCTATGACGTCATTGTCGGGACCGAGCGCTTTGACTCTCTGCCGCGGCCGATCATCGACGGCCGCCCGACGGGGTTCTGCAAGCTCGTCGCCGAGCGGGAGCATCACGCCATCCTCGGCTGCCACATCGTCGGTGAGCGGGCCGTCGAGCTCGCCCAACTGGCGGCGGTCGCGGTGGCGTCGGGGATGAAGGTCGAGCAGCTCGCGCTGGTCCCCTTCTCCTTTCCCACCTACGCCAACGTGCTCGGCCGCGCGGCGATCAGGGCCGCGCGCCAGCTCGAATCTCGGCGCGGGCCGGCCGGGCGAGCCGATGGCGTGGGACGCCGGAGTCTCCGCGGCCCTCAATGATTGAGGCACGCTCACCCACTCAGTGAGTCCGGATAGGCTCGTGCGATGGAGCACACGTCGATCGACATCTACCTGGTGATCGACACCTTTCTGCTGTTGCTGATCGGCATCGGTCCGAAGATCGCTCTCGTGCCGTTCGTTGAGATCACCGCACCACTCGACGCGGCAACCAAGGCTCTGATCGTCCGCAAGATGCTCACCACCGCGGGCGTCGTCGCCCTGATCCTCGTCGGACTTGGCGAGCTTCTGGCCAGGCTGCTTCATTTCTCAACCGGGTCGCTCTCGATCGCGGGCGGGATCATCCTCATCATCATCGCGATCACGATGGTCCTCGGAACCGGGGAACCCGGCGGGGACAAGGCCGTCACCGAACGCGATCCAATGCGCACCGCGGTATTCCCTCTCGCCGTTCCCTACCTGCTCAACCCCGCCGGCATCGTCACGCTCGTGACCATCTCCGCCGAGGCGGACTCAGCGGCCGTTTTCGCGATGGTGCTTGGCCTGCTCGGTGTGATGCTCGCGCTCGACGCGGCCGTGTTCCGGCTGGCCAACCGCGTCAGCGACAAACTGGACGAAAGCCGCATGCTGGTGACCGAGAAGATCTTCGGGATCCTCCTGGCCGCGCTCGCCGTCCAGCTCGTGCTCGACGGACTCGACAGCGTCGGCGTAATCCACCTATCAGGTCACTGACCATCATCGCCAGGGGCCGTGTCATCACAGCCCGCTTTGCGCAAAGCAGGTGTAGGGTGGTCTGGACCAACCAACGAAGGAGATTCGAATGGATACCTGGCTCTGGGTTCTCCTTGCGGTGGTTTACGTCGCCCTTTTCTTCTGGCTTGGCCTGAGCACGCTCCGCAACGGGCACGGGTGGCTGTTCTTCTTCGGGATTTTCTTCCCGATCCTCTGGATCTTCGGTGCCTTCGCCCGTCCTGCGCGGGCTTAGCCAGAAGGCCGCAGATGACCCGACATGGGACCAACCGAGTAATGCACTCAAGGAGGATGTGACGATGGGACCAGGACGAGACAGACGCCAGCGCAGGCGACGCGCCGCCATGCTCGGAGGGGCAGCCGTAGCCGCCAAGAAGCACCACGACGCAAAGCAAGCGCAGCAGCAGGAGGAGGCGGCAGCTCCACAGCAGGCGGCGCCCGGCGAGCCCGGCCAGGCGGCCGAGCCGGCCGCGGCAGGCGGACTGACCCCCGAGGTGATCGAGCGGCTCAAGCAGCTTGGCGAGCTGCATGAGCAGAACGTGCTCACAGACGAGGAGTTCGAGCGCGAGAAGGCGAAGCTGCTGGGTTCCAGCTAGGCGACCGTCATGGTGCCGAAAGCCCGCTACCCGAGCGGGCTTCCGGGCAGTCGGGGCGGCGAGATTTGAACTCGCGACCTTTCGGCCCCCAGCCGAACGCGCTACCAAGCTGCGCCACGCCCCGATGATTGGACGGCTACGTCGTCGCCCTCAACCGGATGATGCCTGATTGTGGCTCAGCCGGCTAGAGCGGGCGACCGGACTCGAACCGGCTTCCTTCAGCTTGGAAGGCTGATGTGCAACCAGTTACACCTCGCCCGCGGAACGACGTCCGATTATAGGTTTGGGCGGGCCGTGAAACAGCAAGGCGAGCGGTCCCCGCTAGCGTCGTCGCATACCGAAGTCGGTCGTGTAGATGCCACCGTCGCCGCTGCCCGTCCCTCCGGCGTAGCCGCGAGCGAAGCCGACGCCGAGGTGGCGGAACTGGGGATTGAGGATGTTTGCCCGGTGCGGCGGGCTGTGCATCCAGGACTTGACGATCGACTTCGGCGTTCCCCGGTTGCGGGTGCCCCAGGCAATGTTCTCGCCATACGCTCCAGCCTCGCAGGCCGGAGACGATGTAGTTGACTCGCCTCGAGCCGGGCCAGGACCGAGCCCTCGCCGGGGCACCGATGCGAGAAGCAGCGGTGGCGCTTCATGTAGTCGGTGTGCCGCTCGGCCGCCTTGCCGAGCCGGCGGTTGGCATTCAGGTGACTCACGCCGTGCCGGTGGCGCGCCCGGTTGATCAGGCATCCGATCGACCGGCTCGCCTCTCGGTGGCTCAGCTTCGGGGCCTGGGTGGAGCCGAAGTGGCGGCAGGCGCTGGCATGGGCCGTCGCCGTCGAACGGCCCCGCGATCGCCGCACTCGCGGCGATCGCCAGGGCCAGCGACGCGATGAGCATGCAGAGATGCACGAACCCGTGACGCCATCGCTCCATCGCGTCGGCGCCGACGGCCCTGGCATCAAACAGAGCTCCGCGCTCAAGCGTGAGCCGGTAGAAGAGCCGTCCAGCCGGGACCTACGCGGGTGCTAGCTACGCCGTACGGCGTAGAGGATCGTGTAGGTGGCGAACTCGTCGCTGTCGGCCCTTGGCTTCGGCGTGCCCCAGCCGACCCCGACGCCGATGTCGCGGAAGTCGCCGGTCGAGAAGGTGGCCGCGATTGAAGCGGGCCGTGCAGCCAGGCCCTGACCATCTTGCGCGGCGTCCGATCGATAGCCGAGGTCCTCGGCGAAGCGATAGAACCGCTGGTGCTTGGTGTATCCGCTGCGCCTCACCCGATGTCCCAGACCGGGCTCTCCTGGGCAGTTGTGTCGGAAGCACTGCTTGTCGAGCATCACGTCGTTGTGGCCCTGCGCGGCATCCAGCAGGTCACCGTTGGGGTCGAGCGACGCCGCGGTGGTGCTTGGCGCGCTCGTGGTTGATCAGGCAGGTGATCGTCTTTCGAAGCTTCGGGAGCGAGATCTGGTGCGCGTGCGCGTCGGCGTGGCGGACATGAGCTTCTCGCGGAAGCGCCGCGGGCGTCAAGGCGAGAAACAGCAGGGCGGCGGCCACGCCCGCCGCGAGGACGAGCGCCGCCGCCTCAACTCTGTCCCCACCTGCTCGTGCCGGCCATCCGTGCGGGAGGTTAGCCGGGATCAATCCGCCGCGCGCGACTCGTTTGGGGAATCGACGTACTGGAATTAGGCAGCGGGGGAGCCGGGATTCGAACCCGGATTCACGGTTTTGGAGACCGTGCTCATGGCCGTTAGATCACTCCCCCGGGCCGCGAGTTGAGTCTAGATGCGGGCGGAGGGACTCGAACCCCCACGCTCTTTCGAGCACCGGGACCTAAACCCGGCCTGTCTGCCAGTTTCAGCACGCCCGCGGCGAGACCACGGCGACGCGCGATCTGGTCGACAGACGTCGCGCGCAGTCGCCGAAGATTCTAGACTTGGCGTGATGGAAGTCACGAGCGTTCGCCCCGGCTACGAGCTCTGGCGGCCCGAACAGGGAGAAGGCCGAGTCGAAGACGACCAAGGCGATCGTCGCGCTGCGTGCTGCTCGATCTCCGCCGGTCTGCTGGTGGTGGTCACGATCGGCGGCTGGTCGCGCCTCGAGAGCCCCAGCGTGGGCATCGTGACGCTGCTCTGGGCGGCCCTGTACGTCCTCTTCGCGTTTCTGGTCTCGCGCTGGAGCCGCGGCGTGCTGCCGGTGGCCTCGGCCTCGGCGATCATCCTCGCGATCTTCGCGGCGGTGTCTGCCCCGTCGTGGTTCGACTCGCTCCAAGGCCGGGCTCAGCCCCCCGCCGCTTCCCGATGACCTGCTCGGGCTGTTGACGCTCCTTGATCGTTCCGGTGCAGCTGCTCTTGATCACGATCGCGATGGTGGGCTTCAACCAGGAGTGGCACGTCGAGGAGGAACGGCCGGTCGGTGGCGTCGCGCTGCCGGGCGAGGACCCGGCCCGAGGTCCCGGCTAGAAGAGCTGCGGCTGCGGCGCGCGCGCGCTCGATCAGGTGCGGGCCGTCGTCGCGGACGTCGTTGACGGCGTCGCCGACCTCGCGAGGACGAGCAGCCGTCCGCCGGCGCCGGGGCGAGCAGTGACGCGAGCTCGTCCTCCGCGAGGTCGGGGTCGAGCCACGCGGCCTCGTGCTCCGGGCTCAGGACCACCGGCATGCGGTCGTGGATCGGGCGAATCAGCGCGTTCGGCTCGCAGGTGACGATCGCGCAGCTGTGCAGCTCGGCCGAGCCGTCGCGTGACGGCAGGCGCGGCCCAGATGCCCGCGAACGCGAACAGGTCGCCGTCGGGCCGGCTGATCCAGACCGGCGTCTTCGCCGCCCTCGTCGTGGCGCCACTCATAGAAACCGTCGGCGGGGATCAGGCAGCGGCGCTCGCGGAACGACTCGGCGAACGCAGGCTGGCTCGCCAGCGTCTCGGCGCGGGCGTTGATCAGCGGCGGGCCCGAGCGCCGCTCGGCCCATCGACCGGGGATCAGCCCCCAGCGAAGCCGTCCGGCCTGGCGCTCGCCGCCGTCGGATCGCCGGATCGCGAGCACCGGGTCGGTGGGCGCGATGTTGTAGCGCGCCTCCTCGGCCGAGCTGCGACGAGAAGTCGAGGCCGAAGCGCGCCCGGATCCTCGTCGGGTCCGGGTCGGTGAGCGTGTAGCGCCCGCACATCGTGGTTCGAGGCTAGCGTCCAGCGTCGATCTTGGCCCCGATTCGCCGAGCAGGGCGGCGCGGCCCACACGGCGACTGGCCGAGTCGGCAGAACGGAGGCTCCGCGGCGGTGTCCAAACGGCGGAGATGGATTCAAAATCCATGCCGAAGGCTGGGATTCGAGACCCACCCGCCGCATCGGGCACGGCCTTCAGGGCCGCGTGTCTACCAGTTCGGGACCACTCCGGCGGCGTCGATCAACCATAGCTTCGCCGCGACCCCGGCGATAATGCCCCGCTCGTGGACACCGCCGCCCGCCTGCAAGTGATCCGCGAGCTGTGCTCGTTCGAGGGCCGGCTGGCCGGAACCGACGCCGAGCGGCGAGCCGGCAACTGGCTGGCCGAGCGGCTGCGCGAGGCCGGCCGACGCGCGGAGGTCGAGCCGACCTACGTCCATCCCCAGGTGTGCGCTCGCCCAGGCGGCCCACTGCCTGCTCGGGCTTCGCCGGCAGCCTGGTGGCGATCGTCAGCGCCCCGGCCGGCTTCGCGATCGTCCTGGTCGCCGCGCTCGTCGATGTACCTCGACCTGAACGCCCGCTTCTACCTGCTGCGCCGGCTGTTCTTTCGCCGCGCCTCGCAGAACGTCGTCTCCCGCAGGCTCCCGGTCCGACGCGCCGGCGCGCCTGTTCCTCTGCGCCCATTACGACGCCGCCCGCACCGGCCCGTTCTTTCGCCCCCGGACGATCGCCCGGTTCGCGAGGTGGCCCGCCTCTCGCCGCTTCCGCTCGGCCCCTATCGGATCCTTTTCTGGTCGCTCGCGGCGCTTCTCCCGATCCTCGGCGCCCGGATGGCGGGGGTCGACTCCGGTCTGATCTCGGTCCTGCAGCTGATCCCGACCCTGATCCTCCTGGTCGGGATCGCTGATGCTCGTCAACGTCGAGCTCTCCGACGTCGTACCGGCGCGCCAACGACAACGCCTCCGGGCGTCGCGACCGTGCTGTCGCTCGCCGAGGAGCTCGGGACGAGCCCACCCGAGAACCTCGACGTGGCGGTCCTTCTGATCGGCGGCGGCGAGTGCCTGATGGAGGGCACGCGAGTCCTACCTGCGGGCCCATCGAGGCGAGCTCGATCCCGCAGACGACCTACTTCGTCAACCTCGAGGCCGTGGGCGCGGGGCGAGGTGCGCTACGTGACCGGCGAGGGTCTGGCGGTCAGCTTCGCGATGGACCGCCGGGTGATCGAGCTCTGCGACGCGGTCGCCCGAGCGATCGGGCCAGCGCGGCGTCCCGGCGGCGGCCCGCTGGCGTGGGGGTTCGCGACCGACGCCCTGCCGCTCCGCCTGGCCGGACTCCCGTGCACGACGATCACCACGATCGAGCGCGGGGCGCTGGTGCCGACCGCGCTATCACCGGCTCGACGACGTGCCCGAGCGCGATCGACCCCGATGCGCTCGAGCGCGCCCACGCCTTCGCGCTGCGACCTGGTGCGGGCGCTCGACCGCGACGTCGGTCGCCGGCTCGCCCAGTGATATAAGCGGCCGATGGAGAGGGACGCCGGCGAACGCCGGCCGAGGCGAGCTCCTCTGGGAGCCGTCGGCGGAGAGCGTCGAGCGCGCCACCATGACCCGCTACATGCGCTGGCTGGCAGCCGAGCGAGGACGCGCCTTCGACGACTACGCAGTCGCTGTGGGAGTGGTCGGTCACCGAGCTGGAGGAGTTCTGGGCGTCGATCTGGGACTTCTTCGAGGTCGAGGCCTCGACGCCCTACTCGCGGGTGCTCGCCGAGCGGACGATGCCCGGCGCGCGCTGGTTCGAGGGCGCCGAGCTGAACTTCGCCGAGCACGTCTTCCGCGACAAGCAGCCCGACCAGGTGGCGGTCCTTCACGCCTCCGAGCTGCGCGAGCTCGGGGAGCTTCGCTGGGGCGAGCTTCGCGACCAGGTGGCGCGAGGTCGCGGCCGGGCTGCGCGCCCTGGGCGTCGAGCCCGGCGACCGCGTCGTCGCCTACATGCCGAACATCCCCGAGACCCTCGTCGCCTTCCTGGCCACGGCGTCGATCGGGGCGATCTGGTCGAGCTGCTCGCCGGACTTCGGCGCCTCGAGCGTCGTCGACAGGTTCGCCCAGATCGAGCCCAAGGTGCTGTTCACGCGTCGACGGCTACCGCTACAACGGCCGGGACTTCGACCGGCTCGACACGGTCGCCGGGATCGCGCGGCGAGATCCCCGGCATCGAGCGGATCGTCGTCGCTCCCTATCTGAGCGCCTCCCCCGAGCTCGACCGGCTCGAGGACGACGGCCTGCCACCGCCGATGACCCTCGGACAGCTCCGCGAGCTCGGAGAGGGGGTGCATCTGCGCTTCGAGCAGGTCCCGTTCGACCACCCGTTCTGGGTGCTCTACTCGTCGGGGACGACCGGCCTGCCGAAGGCGATCGTCCAGGGACACGGCGGGATCCTGCTCGAGCACCTGAAGAAGCTCAACCTCCACCTCGACGCCCAGGAGGGAGACCGGGTCTTCTGGTTCACGACCACCGGCTGGATGATGTGGAACTTCCTGGTCGGCGCCCTGCTCGACGCCGCGCCTCGATCGTGCTCTACGACGGCAGCCCGGGGCATCCGGACATGGGCGTGCTCTGGGACCTCGCCGAGCGCGCCGGCATCACCTGCTTCGGCACCAGCGCCAGCTACATCGCCGCGTGCATGAAGGCCGGCGTCGAGCCCGCCAGCGGGCCGCGACCTGAGCCGCCTTCGCTCCGTCGGCTCGACCGGCTCACCGCTCTCGCCGGAGGGGTTCGAGTGGGTCTACGACCACCTCGGGCGCGACACCTGGCTCTTCTCGACCTCCGGAGGCACCGACGTCTGCACGGCCTTCGTCGGCGGCGTGCCGCTGCTCCCGGTCTTACCGCGGCGAGCTCCAGGGCCGGTCGCTCGGCGCCGCGCGTCGAGGCGTTCGACGAGGACGGCAACCCGGTGATCGACCAGGTGGGCGAGCTCGTGATCACCGAGCCGATGCCGTCGATGCCCCTGTTCCTCTGGGGGGACGACGACGGCTCGCGCTACCGGGCGAGCTACTTCGAGCAGTACCCGGGCGTCTGGCGTCACGGCGATTGGATCGAGATCACCTCCCGCGGCACGGCGGTGATCTACGGCCGCTCCGACTCGACCATCAACCGCCAGGGCGTTCGAATGGGGACCAGCGAGATCTACCGCGCGGTCCAGGACATCCCGCAGGTCCTCGACGCGCTGGTCGTCGACCTTCCGCGCCCGGGCACCGAGGGATGGATGCCGCTGTTCGTGGTCCTCGCGGACGGCACCGACGCTCGACGAGGCGCTTCGAGGCCGAGATCAAGGCACGGATCCGCGAACAGTGCTCGCCACGCCACGTCCCGGACGAGATCTTCCAGATCGCCGAGGTGCCCCGCACGCTGAGCGGCAAGGTGCTCGAGGTGCCGGTGAAGCGGATCCTGACCGGGACCCCGCCCGAGCAGGCCGCGAGCCGCGACTCGCTCGCCAACCCCGCGGCGCTCGACTACTTCGTGGAGTTGGCCGACGAGCTCGGCCGGCGAGGCGCGGCTAGCGCCTTGCGGTCGGCGCCGGACGTCTCGTCCGCGCGCCGGGATCGCTCTCCAGCTCGCCCTGAAGCGGAGAGGAAGGCCTCGACCACGTCGTGGTCGAACTGGCTGCCCGCCCTGCGCCTGAAGCTCGGCCAGGGCGCGCTTGGGCGAGAACGGCCTCCGGTACGGCCGGTTCGCGGTCATCGCGCCGTAGGCGTCGGCGACCGCGATGATCTTGCCCTCGAGCGGGATCTGGTGGCCGCGCAGGCCGCGGGGGTAGCCGCTGCCGTCCGGTCGCTCGTGGTGGGTCAGGATCCACTCGACCATCCGTCCGAGCTGCGCCGCGCCGACGATCCGCGCGCCGATCTCGGGGTGGCGCTCGGAGCTCGGAGCGCTCGTCGTCGGTCAGCGGGCCCGGCTTTCCGAGGATCGCGACTCGACTACCCCGACCTCCCCGACGTCGCGTAGCAGGGCGGCCACGCGTACCCGCTCCACGTCCTCCTCGGGAAGGTTCAGGCGTTGCGCGATCCGCTCGGCGTAGCGGGCGACGCGACGGGAGTTCGCGGGCGAGCCCTTGCGCGCGTCCACGGCCTCGGCGAGCGACACCAGCGAGGTGATGGTCGCGTCGGTCAGCTCGATCCCGTCCTGCTCAGCCACCCGCGCCGGGCTCATGCAGGCGGGCTGAAGATCACCGAGCGGTTTCGCCCGCTCTCCTTTGCCTCGTACAGGGCTCGGTCTGAAGCGTGGGCGAGCTCGCCGGGGGTGATCCCGTGGGCCGGGAAGCTCGCCACCCCGCAGCTGACGGTCAGGTGGGCGGGCTCGCGCGCAAAGGCGCTCTTCACCTCGGCGCGCATCCTCTCGGCGAGCAGGAAGCCCTGATCGGTCGTCGGTGTCCGGCGCCAGAACCGCGAAGTCCTCGCCGCCGAGGCGGGCGAGCACGTCGGTCGGTGCGGGTGCCCCGCCGAAGGGCCGCGGCGAGGTGAAGCAGCGCCCGCTGACCCGCCGCGTGCCCGAACCGGTCGTTGAACTCCTTGAACCAGTCGGCGTCCAGAGCGAGGATCGAGAGCGGCCGCCCGGTCCGGATCGAGCGCTCGAGCTCCACGGCGAACCGCTCGTCGAGCTCGCGGCGATTCGCGAGGCCCGTCACCGGGTCGGTTCGCGCCGCGCTCCCGAGCTGTCGCAGGAGCCGCTCGACCTGCTCTCTGAGGGCCGACATCAGGCTCCCGACGACGAGCAGCGTGCCGGTCAGCATGACCCACTTGAGCGCCGGCAACGCGATGTCCGCGGGGGTGAGGAGCACGACCAGCCCGTAGGCGGCCGAAGCGAGGGCCAGATGCGTGAGGGCTCCCGCCGGCCGCAGGAAGTAGCAGGCCGCCATCGCGACCCAGAAGTAGAACATCACGTAGGCGTCGGCCCCATTCGGAGCCTGCGAAGAAGACGGCGAGGCTGATCATCAGGGTTCCGGCCGCGGGGGCGACCTGGAATACCCAGACCGGCAGGCGATCGTAGAAGGCCAGGAAGCCCGCGGAGGAGGTGTACGCCCCCGCCACCACGAGGAACAGCGCGGTCGTGTTGCGGTCGGGCGAGTGCGGGAGCAGCAGGCTGACCAGCAGCAGGGTCGCCCCGACGCCGAACAGGTAGGTGAAGGTCCGCGCCATGTTGGCCGGGTCGTCGAAGGCGCTGCCGGGCGTCCCCTGGCCGGGCCAGGTCGAGGCGCGTCGCGAACAGGCGGTAGGCCGCGATCGCCCGACGTCTGAACGGGACCTCGCTCACCGGTCTGTCGCCCTCATGGTCACGGGATCGGTCGGCGTGGGCACGCGCGGCGCCAATGCGGGCCGACGGTGAACCGAACCGACCTGAACATCGTAGATTGACCTTGATCCACCAGGGTCAGCCGCCAGCCAGAACCACAGGACGACGGGGTGAGCCCATGAGCCAGCCGACGATGGTCGAGTTCGATCTCGACCGCTACCTCCGCAACTCGAAGAAGGTCGACCTCAGCGGGATCGACTGGAGCCGGGTCCCCGATCATCCGCTGTCCGACGGGGACGTGATGTGCCTGCACTACATGATGGACATCGAGACGCACACGGTGATCTATCTGCGCGACCTGCTCGCCACCCGCGTCGCGGTCGACCCCCAGATCACCGCCTTCCTGAGCTGCTGGGTCTACGAGGAGCTGTGGCACGGCGAGGCGTTCTCGGACTTCCTGCGCTCGTACGGGATCGAGGTGCCGGCCGAGCCGAAGCTGCCCGACGGCTCCACGCCGATGCCCACCCACCCCAACCGCTGGCGCGACCTGCGCGTCCGGCTCGGGGTCGGCAACGGGCTCGGGATCGTGCCCACGATGCTCGGCTCGATGATGACCCGGGACTTCGCCGCCATCCACATGATGTGGGGAGCCGTCAACGAGCTCACGACGCTGACCGGCTACCACGCCCTGATGCGCCGCTGCTGACCACCCGGAGCTCCACAAGCTGCTGCGCAAGGTGATCCAGGACGAGCGCCGCCACTTCGCCTTCTATCGAGCCCAGGCGAAGGCGCGGATGCAGCGCTCGCGAACCGCCCGCCGGCTGGTCCGGTTCGTGCTCAAGGCCCTCTGGACGCCCGGTCGGAGCGGGCGTCAAGACCGAGGAGGAGGTCGACGCGCTGGCGATCTACCTGTTCGGCGACGGCGCCGGAGGGCCGCGAGCAGGTCCGCGAGATCGACCGCACGATCGCGGAGGTGCCCGGGCTCGAAGGCCTCACGCTGCTCGAGGACTATCTCGACGAGGCCCTCGCCGAGCGGCGGAGCGGCCCGGTTGGGCCGGGGTCCGCGAGCGCCCAGCCCCTGCGGCGCACAACGGCAGCGGGCGCCCGCCCCCGCCCACTGGGCGACGGTCGGAGCGCCGCGACGACGAGCCGCTAGGTGGCGAGGCCCAGGCGGCGGGCCCGCTCGAGCGCGTGGGCGAGCACCTCGTCGCTCGCCTTCGACCCTGCCGCCACGCATCAGCACGCGACCGTTGACGACCGTGGTGTCGACGACCGAGCCGGAGGCCGCGTAGACGAGGCCGGCGGCGAAGTCACCGATCTCGAGCTCCGGCGCGCCGGCGCGCAGGAGCAGGAAGTCCGCCGGCTCGCCGACGGCGAGCCGTCGCAGCCCCCGAGGAGCGGCGCCGGCGGCCGGTGGCGAGCTCCCAGGCCTCGGCGGCGGGACGCGACGCCGGGATCGCGCGCCTCGTGCTTTTGGAGGAGGGCGAACGTCTTCAGGTCCTGGAGCAGGTCGAGCGAGTTGTTGGAGCCCGGTCCGTCCGTCCCGAGCCCGACGCGGACCCCGTGACGACGCGCGGCCGGGTACGGGAACACCCGCCCGACGGCGAGCTTCAGGTTGGCGACCGGATTCGTGACCACGGTCGCGCCACGCGAGGCGATCAGCTCCAGCTCGGTCTCGTCCAGCCAGACGCCGTGCGCGAGCAGCGTTCCCGCGCCCGAGCAGCCCGACCCGCTCCAGGTACTCGGCGGGTCGGGCGCCGTGCTCGGCGACGCAGCGGGTCACCTCGCTCCTCGGTCTCGGAGAGGTGGATCTGGACCGGGATCCCGCGCTCCTCCGGAGGCCTCGGCGATCCAGCGAAGCGACGGCTCGCTGACGGTGTAGATCGCGTGCGGGGCGAGCGCCAGGCGGACGAGCTCGCGAGGCTCGCCGATCTCGTCCAAGGCCCGCTCGGCGCGATCGCGCAGCCGGCCCTCGCCGGCGGCATCGCCGACGTCGATCAGGGTGACTGCCGATCGTGGCGCGAAGCCCGGCGTCCTCGACCGCTCGCGCGACCGCTCCCGCCGCGCCAGTACATGTCCCAGAAGCGAACCGTCCCGGTCCGGATCATCTCCGCGCACGCGAGCCGAGTCCCCCAGTAGACGTCCTCGTCGTCGAGGCGCGCCTCGACCGGCCAGATCACCTCCTCGAGCCACTCCATCAGCGGCCGGTCGTCACCGTGCCCTCGAAACAGCGTCATCGCGGCGTGGGTGTGCCCATTGACGAGGCCGGGAACCAGCGACATCCCCGCGCGCGTCGATCAGCTCGTCGCCGTCCTGCGCCTCGACCCCGGCGCCCGAGCTCGACGATTCGCCCGTCCTCGACCCGCAGGCCGACGGCCTCGCCGTCGAGCCGCGCGCCGATCACGGCGAGGCTCATGCCAGCTCCGGCAGAAGGCGGCGCGAGGCCGTCGCGCGGTCGCCTCGCGGTTTCGAGCCCGCCCGGCCACGCAGCTCGTCCATGGTCAGCTCGCTCTCCCCCACTCCGTTGGCGAGGTTATCGACCACGCAGATCGCCGCGTACGCGAGCCCGAGATCGGACGCGGCCACGCACTCCGAGGCGATCGTCATCCCGACCACGTGCGGCGTGCGGCGGCCATGCATGCGGATCTCCGCCGGCGTCTCGAGCCGCGGCCCGCGCGTCTGCCAGTAGACGCCCCCGTCGACGATCGCCCGAGCCGATCTGATCGCCCGCCATGCGTCGACCACGCGGCGCCGCCAGTCGGGATCGAATCCGGGCACGCTGTGCGCGCGCTCGTCGCTCGAACGCCGGCAGGGCCCAGCGCCGAGCGCGATGAAGTCGTCCGGACAGAGGAGCGTCCCGGGCTCGCAGCTCGCGACGCAGCCCGCCCACCGAGCCGATCGCGAGCACCCGCTCGCACCCGGCCTCGGCCAGGCTCCGCATGTTGGCGACGTGGTCGATTCGGTGAGGGAGGACGTAGGCGGCGGCGCCGTGTCGCTGGAGAAGAGCGCCGTCGGGAAGCGAGAGCTCGAGCCCGCGAAGGACGCTGCCGCCGCAGACGGCGAGCCCGGCCACCCTACGGGCGGTCGTCGGCGATCAGCGCCGCGCTGGCCAGCAGCGCCGCCGAGGTCGCCATGATGGCGAGCGCGGTCGCGGTCGCCGCCGTATGCAGGCGCGCGAACGAGACCAGGTCCTGCGCGCGCAGCAAGGGCGAGCACGGCCAGCCCGAGCGACGCCCGACCAGCGACGGCCTCGCCGAGCCGGCGGCGAGACGGCCAGCCGGGTCCGCTCCCGCGCGGCGGCGCGGTCGGAGCCGGCGAGCCGGCGCGGACCGCGGCAACCGCGCAGAAGAAGAAGGCCGAGGACGACCAGCAACGCCGCCCACGACGTCGCTCGGGAAGTGCCAGCCGAGGATCAGGACCGAGGTGCGACACCGCGATCACGTACGCCGGCGGCCACCGACGCGGCCACGACCCGCAGCGCGGGCCGGGAGCGACCAGCACGGCGGCCAGAGCGATCGACATCGCCGCGGTCGCGTGGCCGCTGGGAAGGCCTCGGCGCCGAGCTGGTACGCGCCGGCCCAGAACGCCGGCTGGACGCGAGGGTGCGCGAGGACGACCTTGAGGATCTGGGTGGTCACGTTGGCGCCCGCCACCAGCGCGACCGCGGCGAGCGCCTGCCTCCGGCGCCCGAGCGCCCATCCCCAGGCGAACAGCCCCGCCGAGCATGACCAGCAGCGGGCAGCGGGTCGGCGAGGTGGGTGACCAGGTGCGCGAGGCGGATCGGCGAGCGGGCCCCGAAGCGCGCCGAGCCCATGGAGCGCGGTCGCGTCAAGGCGCTCCGCGGGGCCGACGCTGTAGGCGCAGGCGAGCAGCGCCACGAACGCGACGCGCACGCCATGGCCGCGAGCAGGGGCAATCTGGCGCTGGAACGCATCCCGAAACGGTAGCGGGCGGCGCTAAGGCCCTGGTTAAGGGCGGGCGTCTAGACCGGGTTGACGGGCTGTGGCGCTCCGAGAAGCGGCGATCCTTGGTCTCCGCCAGCGCGAAGCGACGGATCAGCTCGGCGCGCAGGTCGTCGGGCTCGATCACGGCGTCGACCACCATCTCGGAGGCGAGGTGGAGGATGTCGATGTCCGCGGCGTACTCGTCGCGCTTGCGGCGCACGAACTCCTCGCGCTCGGCGGCGATCGTCGATCTCCTGGATCTGGTTGTAGAAGACCGCGTTGATCGCCGCCTCCGGGCCCATCACCGCGATCGAGGCCGTGGGCAGCGCGATGCAGCAGTCCGGCTCGAACGCCGGGCCCGGCCATCGCGTAGAGGCCGGCGCCGTAGGCCTTGCGGACGACCACCGAGAGCTTCGGCACGGTCGCCTCGGAGACGGCCGAGATCATCTTGGCGCCGTGGCGGATGATCCCCTGGCGCTCGACCTGGGTGCCGATCATGAACCCGGGGACGTCGGCGAGGAAGAGCGAGCGGGAGGTTGAACGCGTTGCAGGTCCAGATGAAGCGGGCCGCCTTGTCGGCCGAGTCGACGAACAGCACCCCGCCCTTGACCTTGGGCTGGTTGGCGACGATCCCGATCGCGCGGCCGTCGAGGCGCGCGAATCCGACCACCACCTCCTTCGCCCAGCGGTCGTGCACCTCGAGGAAGGACTCGGCGTCGCACGAGCGCCTCGATCAGCTCGTTGACGTCGAAGGGCGTGTTCTCGTCCGCCGGGACGATCTCGGAGGGCCGGCGCTCCGCCGGCGGGCGCTGCCGGCGGCGCCGAGGGCGGCGCCTCGCGCCAGCTCTGCGGCATGTACGAGAGGTAGCGCTTGGCCAGGTCGATCGCGTCCTCGTCGGAGTCCGACGAGGAAGTGGCCGCACCCCGAGACCGAGGTGTGCATCTTCGCCCCGCCCATCTCCTCGAGCGTCACCTTCTCGCCGATCACCATCTCGGCCATCCGCGGCGATCCGAGGTACATCGACGCGTTGCCCTCCCGCATGATCACGACGTCGCAGAACGCCGGGATGTAGGCGCCCCCCGCGGCCGACGGGCCGAACAGCAGGCAGACCTGCGGGACCCGGCCGGAGAGGACGACCTCGTTGTAGAAGATGCGGCCCGCGCCGCGCCGGCCGGGGAACATCTGCACCTGGTCGGTGATCCGGGCGCCCGCCGAGTCGACCAGGTAGACCATCGGCAGCTCGAGGCGCAGCGCCCGCTCCTGGATGCGGAGGATCTTCTCGACCGTCTTCGCGCCCCACGAGCCCGCCTTCACGGTGGGGTCGTTGGCCATCAGCGCCACCTTGCGCCCGCCGACGAGCGCCAGCCCGGTGACCACCCCGTCGGCGCCGAGGCCCTCGGCGTCCCAGTTGGCGAGCAGCGCCTCCTCGGCGAACGACTCCGGGTCGACGAGCCGGGCGACGCGCTCGCGCACCGGCATCTTGCCCTGCTCGGCGGTCTTTGCGTGGTGGCGCTCGGGCCCGCCGGCCAGCGCAGCCGCCGAGCGCCCGTCGAATTCGACCTTCCGGCCCTGGTCTCAGCTCATCGAGCGTGCAGTCTACGAGCGGGCCGCCGCGTGCCCGCGAACAGCGGCCGTGGCGTCCCGCCCGCTCAGAGCTCGACGGCGCTCGGGACGCTCGCCCGAGTAGTCGTAGAAGCCCTGACCCGACTTGCGCCCGTAGTGGCCGGCCTCGACCAGCTTCGTCAGCGTGGGAGGCGACGCGAACCGCTCCTCGCCGTAGGCCTCGTGCATCACGCCGGCGATCGACGCCAGCGTGTCGAGGCCGACGAAGTCGGCGAGCGTCAGCGGCCCCATCGGGTGGCTGGCGCCCGCCTTCATCCCGGTGTCGATGTCCTCGATCGACCCGACCCCCTGCTCGTGGGCGCGGATCGCGTCGAGCATGTAGGGGACCAGCAGCCGGTTGACGATGAAGCCGCGGTTGTCGCCGGCCGCGACCGTCGTCTTGCCGAGCTTCTCGCCGAGCTCGAACCCGAGCTGCGACGGCGTCGTCGCCGGTGGCCTCGGCCCGCACCACCTCGAGCAGCGGCATCACCTGCGCCGGGTTGAAGAAGTGGAGCCCGAGGAACCGCTCCGGCCGCGAGGTCGCGGCGGCCTGGTCGGCGACCGACAGCGAGGAGGTGTTGGTCGCGAAGGTCGGCGTCGTCCTTGACGATCCCGTCGACCTCCTTCCACATCTCGAGCTTCGCGGCCAGGTCCTCGGTGATCGCCTCGATCACCAGGTCGCAGTCGGCGAGGTCGGAGTAGTCGAGCGTGGGCTCGATGCGGCCGCGGACGGCGTCGGCGTCGGCCTGCTCCATCTTCCCCTTCTCGACCGCGCGGGCGAGCTGCTTGTCGATCTTGCCGATCCCGCCGTCGAGCTTCTCCTGGCTCGCCTCGCGGACCACGACGTCCCAGCCCGCCTGGGCGCAGATCTGGGCGATGCCGTGGCCCATCAGGCCGCAGCCGAGCACTCCAACCTTGCTGATCTCCATCCGTTCACCCTCCGTTCGCTGACCCGCTGAAACCGCCGCGGGAGCCTATCGGGAGGTAGGGCGCGGCCCGCCCTACGCGGCCGCCGGCGGCGCGATGCCGAGCCGCTCGAACTGACGGCCCATCGCCTCGGCGAGCGCGTTCAGGCCGCTCATCGGCCGCACCATCACCGTCAGCTCGACGACCTTGCCCTCCTCGTCGAAGCGGAGCAGGTCGAGCCCGTCGACGGTTCCGGTCACCGACCCGGGCGGTGAAGATCAGCGCCGCGGCGTCGCCATCGTCGAGCTGGTCGACGTAGCGGAAGTCCTCGAAGACCTTCATCGCGCCCTCGGTCAGGATCGTCGAGACGACCGGCTTCCCCTCGTACGGCCGTGAAGACCACCGGGCTTCGGAAGACGACGTCCTCGGCGAGCGCTGCCGTGAGCGCCTCGGGATCCTCGGACTCGACCGCCGCCCTGAAAGCGTCGCCTTCACTGCGTCAACCCTAACCGGCGGGCGCTACCGCCGCCAGTCGACCGGGCCGGCGCGCAGCACGTGCGCGCCGAGCGGGCGGCCGAGGAGCTCCTGGACCGCGCGCGCGGCGTCGATCAGCCGCTCGAGATCGACGCCGGTCGTCGATCCCCATCTCCTCGAGCATCGAGACGAGGTCCTCGGTCGAGATGTTCCCGGTCGCGCCCGGCGTCAGCGGGCTGCCGCCCAGCTCGCCGAAGGCCGACTCGAACGAGTCGACGCCCTGCTCGAGCGCGGCCAGCACGTTGGCCAGCCCCTGTCCGCGCGTGTTGTGGAAGTGGGCCGTCAGCTCGACGCCCTCGAGCCGCTCGACGGCCGACGGCGAAGAACTCGCCGACCTGGCGCGGGTTCGCCATCCCGGTCGTGTCGCCGAACGAGACCTCCTCGCAGCCGGCCTCCGCAAGCTGCTCGGCGATCTCGAACACGCGCGCCGGCGGGACCTCGCCCTCGTAGGGACAGCCGAAGGCGACCGAGATCACGCCCTCGCAGCGAAGCCCCTCGGCGCGCGCCGCCGAGACGGTCCGCTCGAAGCCCGTCGAGCGACTCGGCGATCGACCGATTGACGTTCCTGCGGTTGTGGCTCTCCGAGGCGGAGAGGAAGACGTTCACCTCGTCGAAGCGGTCGCGATGGGCGAGCGCGCGCTCCAGGCCCCTGCTCGTTCGGGATCAGCACCGAGTAGGCGACGTCCGCCGGGCGCTCGATCGCCTCCAGCACCTCGCTCGGCGTCGGAGAGCTGCGGGATCACGTCGGGACGCACGAACGAGGTCACCTCGAGCCGGCGCAGGCCGCTCGCCGCGAGCATCCCGATCAGCCGCACCTTCTCGGTCGGTCGGGATCACCTCGGGCTCGTTCTGGAACCCGTCCCGCGGGCCGACCTCGCGAATCCGGACCGCTGCCGGCAGCTCGCTCACGGCCGGCTACTCGGACTTCACGACGCCGATGTCGATCACCCGGCGCTCGTGGGTGCCGACGCCGATCGTCCGCTCGCCCTCCTTGACCTCGACGTCGAAGCGCAGCTTTCGGCCGTCGGCGACCTCGCGCAGCCGCGCGTGGGCGGTGCAGCGCGCGCCCTCGGCCGCCGCGGCGACGTGCTTGACGCAGACCTCGAAGCCGACCGTCGCCTTGCCCTCGGGCAGGTGCTCGAACGAGAGGATCGCCGCGTTTCGCTCCATCATCGCGATCATCCCGGGGGTCGAGAGGACGCGGACGCCGATCGTCCCGCCGACGTCGGTGAGCGAGCCGTCGGCCACCTCGAACTCGGTGGTTCGCTCGATCCCGGGCCGAAGCTCGTCGGGCTCGCCGCGCTCGAAGTCCCCGACCTCGGTGCCGGGGACGCTGCCCTCGGGCCGGTCGGTGCGCCCTCGGCCGATGGCCACTCAGACCATCCCCAGGCCGCCGGAGACGCCGAGCGTCTCGCCGGTGACGAACGAGGCGTCGTCGGAGGCCAGGAACGCGACTGCGGCCGCGACCTCCTCGGGCTCGCCGAGGCGCTGCGCATCTGGGTTGCCTGGCGCATCGTCTCGATGATCCGCTCGCCGACGTCGCCAAGCGTACGGGCCGCGTTCAGAAGCGGGGTGTCGATCGGCCCGGGCGCGATCGCGTTCGCGGTGATCCCGTAGCGCGCGTTCTCGCGCGCGATCGTCTTGGTGAACGCGATCACGCCGCCCTTGGCGGCCGAGTAGACGGCCGAGCCCTTCGAGCCCACTCGGCCCGCCTCGGAGGCGATGTTGACGATCCGCCCGTAGCCGGCCTCCTGCATCGCGGGAAGCACGGCGTGGGTGCACGCGAAGACGCCCTCCAGGTTGATCGCGAGCAGGCGGCGCCAGCGCTCGGGGGTCATCTCGGTGAAGAAGGCGAAGTCGTCGGTGCCCGGCGTTGTTGACCAGGATCTCGAACGGTCCGTGCGCGTTCACGGCCGATGCCGCCGAGTCCGGATCGGTCACGTCGAGCATCGTCGCGGCCTCGCCCCGATCTCCTGCGCCACCTCTCGGCGCCGTCCACGTTCACGTCGCCGATCACGACCTTGGCGCCCTCGGCGGCGAGGCGCCGAGCGATCGCCGCTCCGATCCCGCTGGCGCCGCCGGTGACCAGCGCCCGCCTTCCCTCGAGTCTCATCGAGCGGAGCATATGCTGCGGCGGCATGTCGGAGCCAATCCCGATCATCGGCGGCACCGGAGCGCTCGGCTTCGGCCTCGCGATGCGGCTCGCCCGGGCGGGCGACTCGGTGGTGATCGGCTCGCGCAGCGCGGAGCGCGCCGACGAGGCCGCGAGCCGCCTGAAGGACCGTGCCCGACGCCGCGGTCGAGGGCGCGGTCAACGAGGAGGCCGCGCGGACGCGGGCCGATCGTCTTCCTCACGGTGCCGTTCCGCGCCCAGTCGGAGAACCTGAACAACCTGCGCGAAGCGCTCGAAGCCAGGCCAGATCCTGGTCGACTGCACGGTCCCGACCGCCGCCGCGGTCGAGCGGCAAGGCCACCCGCTCGCTCGGCGTCTGGCAGGGCTCGGCGGCCGAGCAGGCGCAGGAGATGGTGCCCGACGGGGTCACGGTGGTCGCCGCGCTTCACACGGTGAGCGCCCCGGTGCTCGCCGACCCGGACGCCGAGCTCGACGAGGACGTCCTGATCTGCGGCGACCGAAAGGCCGACAAGGCTCGGGTGGCCAGGCTCGTCGACGAGATCCCCGGGCTGCGCGCCGTCAACGCCGGGCGCGCTCGAGACGGCGCGGATCGTCGAGCAGCTGACCCCGCTGCTGATCTCGATCAACGCCCGCTACAAGGCGCACGCGGGAATCCGGATCACGGGCCTGCCGGCCGACGACCCCTGGGAGTGATGGACGTCCCGGCGGTCGGCCGCGGCGCCCGATTTCGCCTCCGGGCGGGGCTGATGCGGGTCGCGCTGCTCGCCGGAGGGACCGGTGGCGCGAAGCTGGCGGCCGGAATGCAGGATCTCGTCGGGCGCCGACCTGGCGGTGATCGCCAACACCGCCGACGACACCCGGATCCACGGCCTGCACGTCTCCCCCGATCCCGACCTCGTCACCTACTGGCTCGCCGGCGAGATCGACGAGGAGCGCGGGTGGGGCATCCGAGACGACTCCTTCACCGTCCACGAGCGGATCGAGAGACTCGGCGCGCCGGGCTGGTTCCAGCTCTCCGACCGCGACCTCGCGACCTGCCTCTACCGAACCCACTTCATCGCCGAGGGCGGGACCCTGACCGCAGCTCAGGACCAGATCGCGCGGGCGCTCGGGGTGCAGCGCCGCGGTCCTGCCGATGTGCGAGGAGCGCGTCGCAGACCCGGGTCCTGACGCCGAGCGGGTGGATGGGCCTGCAGGAGTTTCTGATCGTCGAGGGCTCAGAGCCGCCGATCGAGGCGGTCGAGGTGCGGGGCCTCGACGACGCCGCCCCCACCGTCGAGGTGCTCGACGCCCTGCGCGCCGCCGAGGCGATCGTGCTCGGCCCCTCGAACCCGGTGATCTCGATCGGGCCGATCCTCGCGGTCCCCGGGATGCGCGAGGCGATCGCCGGCTCCGGCGCCCCGGTGGTCGCCGTGAGCCCGTTCGTCGCCGGACGAGCGGTCAAGGGCCCCACCGAGAAGTTCATGACCGCGATCGGACGGCCGATCACGGCCGCGGGGGTGGCCTCGCTCTACGTCGGCCTGCTCGACGCGATGGTGGTCGACTCCGACGATCCCGACCCGGCGCCGGCCGGGCTCCGGTCGCTCTCCTGCCCCACCCTGATGGCCGATGCCGAGACCGCAGGCGCGAGCTCGCCGAGCGAGTGCTCGAGTTCGCCCGATGAGCTTCGGCGGATCCGGATGAGCGAACCGTGGCGATCATCCCGGTGAAGCGCTTCGGCGCCGCCAAGCAGCGGCTGCTCGAGGCGCTCGACGGCCCGGAGCGGGCCGCGCTGGTCGAGCGCGATGCTCACCGACGTCCTCGACGCCGCATCCCGAGTCCGAGCGGCTCGAGCGGGTGATCGTGGTGACTGGCGAGCGCCGGGCCGAGCGCAGTCGCCCTACGCGCACGCGAAGCGCGCCTCCGCGCCGATCGAGGTCCTGCGCGACCCGAACGACCTGGGCCACTCCGAGGCGGCGACGCTCGGAATCGTCGCGGGCGAAGGCGCTCGGCGCCGACGCCGCGCGCCCTCCTGCCCGGGGGACTGCCCTCTGCTCGATCCGGTCGAGCTCGACGCCGCGCCTGGAGCGCGCACGACGGCGATCGCGTGGCGATCGTCCCCGATCGCCACGGCACCGGCACCAACGCCCTCGTGCTGGCACCCCCGGACGCGATCGGGCCCGCGTTCGGCCCCGGAAGCTGCGCCCGTCACGCGGAGCGGGGCCGAGCGGGCCGGGCACACGGTCGAGGTCGAGCGGCTCGACTCGCTCGCCCTGGACCTCGACACCCCCGCCGACCTCGCCGAGATGCTCACGCGCGCTCGGGCGTGATCCCGATCGGGCCCCCGCCACCACGTCGGCGCTCGAGCGCACGGGCCGGCTCGGAGCCGCGTCGCGCGGATGAGCCCGCGGGTCGAGCTGATCGGGGTCGAGGGCCTGCCCGAGATCGAGCCCGGCGCCCGGCTCGGGGATCTGATCGCCGACCGGGTCCGCGGGCAGGGTGGCGAGCTCGCGGCGGGAGATGTCGTCGCCGTCTCGCAGAAGGTGGTCTCGAAGGCCGAGGGCCGCGTACGCGATCTCGACGCAGTGAGCCCCGGCGAGCGCGCGACGGAGCTCGCCGAGCGGCTCGGCAAGGACCCACGGCTGGTCGAGTTGATCCTGGGAGAGGCCAGGCGGGTGCTGCGCGCCGAAACGAGGGTGCTGATCGTCGAGACGCGAAGCGGCTGGGTCTGCGCCAACGCCGGCATCGACACGTCGAACGTCCCCGGCGAGGATCGGGTCACCCTGCTGCCCGAGGATGCGGACGAGTCCGCCCGGCGGATTCGAGTCGAGCTTCGAGAGGCGTCGGGCGTCGCGCCCGGGGTCGTGATCGCCGACAGCTTCGGCCGCCCGTGGCGACTCGGCCAGGCGGACGTCGCGATCGGCTGCGCCGGGTTGACGCCGCTCGACGATCGCCGCGGGTCGCCCGATCGCGAGGGCCGCCCGCTCGTCGGCAACGGTGATCGCGATCGCCGACCAGGTGGCGGCAGCCGCGGACCTGACTCGAACCAAGGACGACGGGATGCCGGCCTGCCTGGTGCGGGGGCTCGGACCGCTTCGTGACCAGCGCCGACGGACCTGGCGCGCGGGCCATCCGCCGCCCCGCGGCGGACGACCTTTTCCGCTAGAGATCGCCGGACGGCGAACCCGCCAGCGGGTCGGGCTGGCCCTCCTCGGTGTACTCAGGCGCCACGTAGACCTGTCCCGGGGCGGCGCCGATCGCCAGCACCCGGGCTCCCTCGTCGGCGGTGTTGATCTTTCGCGTCTCGTCAGGGCCCACCCGCGCGAAGACCCCCGGCTCGAGCACGTACTCCGTGCCGCCCGCGGTCAGCGTGGCCCTGCCCGCCAGCACCGTGTAGACCTCCTCCTGACCGTCACGGCCATGGTCGTGCTCGGGATACTCGGCGAACCCCGGCGGCAGGTCCATGACGGCGACGCCGAACGAGCTCACCCCGAGCCCGGCGCGAACCCGGCGAAAGCCTCCCCCGAAGATCGTCTCGAAGTCCTCGAGCCGCTTCACCGTGACGTCAGCCATCAGCCTTCCTCTCCGCTTGACCGTCCCCGGGCGATAGCACCGCCGCACCGCGAACCCTACCTCCGCGCAGGTCGTCGAGCGCCTGGTTTGCGCGCTCCAGTGCGTACTCGGTGACCGATGTCCGGACCGGCACCTCGGGCGCCAGGGCCATGAACTCCTCGCCGTCGGCGCGGGTCAGGTTGGCCACCGAGCGCAGGGTCCGCTCGCCCCAGAGGATGTCGTAGGGAAATGACGGGATGTCGCTCATGTGGATCCCGGCGCAGACCACCGGTTCCGCCGGGCGCCACGGCGCGAAGCGCAACCGGGATCAGCTCACCCGCAGGGGCGAAGATGATCGCGGCGTCGAGGGGTTCCAGGCCACCGCGCTCCGAGACCTCCGACCCTCCCTCCGTGTCACCGGCCCACGAGGCGCCGAGCCCGAGGGCGAAGCGCTGAGTCGCAACGTCCCCGGGCTGGGTCAGCGCGTAGACCTCACGTCCCTGATGCGCGGCGACCTGGCAGATGATGTGGGCCGATGCACCGAACCCGTACAGGCCGATCCGGCCGGCTCCCTCGCCGCACAGCCGCAGTGAGCGGTAGCCGATCAGGCCCGCGCAGAGAAGCGGCGCGGCCTGGAGATCCGGGTAGTCATCTGGGATGGGGAGGCAGAAACGCTCGTCGGCGACCGCCATCTCCGCGTAGCCGCCGTCGAGTTGATAGCCGGTGAACCGCGCTCGCTCGCAGAGGTTCTCCCGTCCCGACAGGCAGTAGCGGCAGTCGCCGTCCGTCCAGCCGAGCCAGGGGACCCCCACGCGCCGGCCGACCTCGAAGCGCTCCGCCCCCTCCCCCGTCGCCTCGACGGTGGCGACGATCTGATGGCCCGGGATCAGCGGCAGCTTCGGCTCGGCGAGGTCGCCGTCGACCACGTGAAGGTCGGTGCGGCACACCCCGCAGGCCCGGACCCGCAGCAGGACCTGCCCGGACCCGGGCTCAGGCTCCGGCGGCTCCTCGAGCCGGAGCGGCCGGCGCTGCTCGCGGAGGACCATCGCGCGCATGCGCTCATTGTCCCGCGAGGGATGCCGTCAGTACGTCTCGACGATCTCGTAGAGAGTGGTGCGTTGGGCGGGCTCGCGGCCGGCCTGGCGCGCCGCCTCGATCAGGTCGGGGGGATCGAGGCGCACTCCGTGCTGTGAGCCCGCCATCCGGGAGATGTTCTCCTCCATCAGGGTGCCGCCGAGATCGTTGACGCCCCAGCTCAGGCTCTCGGTCGCGGCGTCGAGGCCCATCTTCACCCAGCTCGCCTGCAGATTGGGGATCGTCTTGCCGAGCGCGAGCCGGAAGGCGGCGGTGTGCTTGAGGTTCTCCTCGCGCGAGATCTCCTCGACGCCGTGAGTGCGGCCGAGCAGCGTGTTGAAGGGGATGAAGGAGAGCGGGACGAACTCGGTGATCCCGCCGGTTCGCTCCTGGAGCTCGCGGATGACGCGCATGTGACGAGCCAGCTCCCATGGCTCCTCGATGTGTCCGAACATCACGGTCGAGGTCGAGTGAAGGCCGGACCGATGACAGGCCTCGATGATCTCCACCCAGCGAGTCGGCGGGCAGCTTGTTGGGAGAGATCCTCGCCCGGACGCCGTCGTGGAGGACCTCGGCCGCGGTGCCCGGAGTCGACCCGAGACCGCACTCGAGCAGGTAGTCGAACACCGCCTCCGGCGAGCTGCCCGAGCGCTCGCACATGTAATGGATCTCCATCGGCGAGTAGGCATGCAGGTGGATCTCGGGCGCCACGTCCTTGACCAGCCGCAGCCAGCGACCGTAGTGCTCGAGCGTGTAGTCGGGGTGGATGCCGCCCTGCATGCAGATCTCCGTCGCCCCGTAGTCGACCGCCTCCTGGACGCGGGCCTGGAAGTCGTCCTCGGCCACGTGGTAGGCGTCGGGAGAGCGGCGGCCCTGGCCGAAGCCGCAGAAGGCGCACCCGACCACGCAGACGTTGGTGAAGTTGATGTTGCGATTGACGACGAACGTCACCCGCTCGCCGGCAAGCTCCGCCCGAAGCCCGTCGGCCGCCGCGCGCATCTCCTCGACCACCTCGGGTCGGGTCTCGGCGAACAGGGCCGAGATCTCATCCTCGGTCAGCGCCTCGCCGCGACGCCCCTTCTCGATCGCCCGTGGCGCGGTCTCGGGGGCGATCGCCCGGTCGTTCCGCCTCCCGGAGCCCTTGCGAGGAATGAAGCTCCAGTACTTGAGCTTCACCACGTCGAGGACACCCTGCTCCATCCAGCTCGGGTCCAGGTACTGCGGATAGGCGCACAGCCGCTCGGTGAGCGCGTAACCGGAGGGCTGAAGGCGCTTTCGGACCTGGTGCGGGCTCGGGAAGGCGTGCTCGGGCGAGATGTGGTCGCCGTTGGCCGACAGCCCACCGAGGTCCGTGGCGCCCTCTTCCACGAGCTCGTCCCACCAGTCCGCGAGGTTCGGCGGGATCTGGATCCCCACCTCGGGCATCAGCCGCCGGCACTCGCTGCACGAGGAGCTTCATGTCGTCGAGCGTGATCGGGTTGGCCCACTCGGGACATAACTCCGACGACATCCTCGGCTTCGCCTCCGGTGTCGTCGGGTTGCGACGCGGAGCGACCGGCAGGGTCACTCGCCTGCTCCGCGACTTCGTCGCTAGCGCCGGACTGCCCTCCACCTTGCGACGTTGCCCCTCCACCTTGCGACGTTGCGTCGGCGGTCGAGGGCGCCGCGGGGCCCTCGTCCCCCCAACGCTCACGTGCTGCCTCGTCGGCGATCTCGGCGACCTCGCGGCCGTAGTACCGCGGGTGCGGGACGAAGTTCTGGAGGATGATCTCCTGGATGTGGCCGTGGCGGGCGTTGACCTCGGCCAGCGCCTCGAGCGAGGCGATTCGCTCCTGCTCGGTCTCGCCGATCCCGACCAGGATCCCGCTCGTGAACGGGATGCGCAGCCGGCCGGCGGCCTCGATCGTCTCGAGTCGACGCGCCGGGTGCTTGGTCGGCGAACCGGCGTGGACGGTATCCATCAGCCGCTCGGACACCGACTCGAGCATCAGTCCCTGGGACGCCGTCACCTCTCGGAGCCGGGCGAGGTCGCGGCTCACTCAAGACGCCGAGGTTCGTGTGGGGAAGAAGCCCCCGCTCGAGCGCGCGCTCGCAGGTCCAGACCACATAGGAGACGAAGTCCTCGTGGCCCCAGGAAGCAAGCCTTCGCGCGACCTCCGGGTTGACCTCGGGCCGCTCGCCGGTCAGCACCAGCAGCTCCTTGGTGTTTCGCCTCACCGCCTCGTCGAGGCGGTCCTCGACCTCGTCGGGCTCGTAGAGGTGGGCGCTATGCGTGGCGAAGGCGCAGTACTTGCAGTAGCAGCGACAGGTTCTCGAGAGCGAGAGCGTGTAGTTGCGCGAGAAGGTGACGCGCCGCACAGCCCGCAAGCTACAGCAGCGCGGCTCCCGCTACTTGCGGCGCGGCTTGGCCACAGTCTCGACGTCGGCGGCCACGTTCTCGATCACCTCGCCGGCCTCGGTTGGCGGCTCCGGACCGAGGGCGTATTGAGACCCGGCGATCACGAACCGGTACAGAACTGCAGCGGCGAGCGAGCCCACGATCGGCCCGACGATGTACGCCCAGGTGTTCGTGAAGTCGTTGCCGATCAGCGCCGGCCCGAACCAGCGAGCGATGTTGAACCCGCCGCCGGTAAGGGGGCCGAAGATCATGATGTCGAGGCCGAGGGTGAAGCCGATGGCGAGCGGCGCCCACTCCTTGCGGGCCCGCGGGTTGAACGCCACCGCGCATACGGCCAGCACGAGCAGGAACGTGCCGATCGCTTCGATGCCTGCTCCTGCCACGGCCCCTGATAGGAGAGGGCTGATCGACAGGGCGCCGTAATGTCCGGCCCGACCCTCGTCGAGCAGGAAGCGCCTTGACCATGAGCGCCCCGAGGACGCCGCCGGAGAGCTGGGCGAGGATGTAGACGAGCGCGTCGACAGGGTCGATCCGCTTGAGCACGGCCGCCGCCAGGGTCACCAGCGGGTTGAAGTGCCCACCGCTGACCACGCCCAGGGTGATGATCAACCCGAAGAGCACGAACGCGTGGACGAGTCCCACGACCGCGAAGTCCGAGCCGGTCTGGGCGCTCGCGCGTCGTCGCGACGTAGAGGGTCACGGCCGTACAGATCGCGAACACCAGGAGCATGGTGCCGATCAGCTCTGCTATGTAAGCGGCGAGTCCTCGATCCTGCACTGAGTGAACCTCCTCGAAGCTCTCGTTTGAGCGCCGTGCCTGGGGGCGGCACGGGCGGCGGGCAGTCTATCCGCCTGGCGGCTGGCCTGCTTGGCTCTGTCCGATCCGCCTTACGCGCCGCGCCCCGACTATCCTCCCCAGCCTCGATGTGGAGGGTCGTCGCGCTGCTGGCGGCCGTCCTCGCCTCGGCCGGCCTGGCCGCCTGCGGCGGGGACGGCGCTGAACCGGGCGCGCCGAAAGGCGCGACCCTGGTGCTGGACTTCCAGCCGAACGCGGTCCACGCAGGGATCTATGTCGGCGCTCGCCCAGGGCTACTACCGCGACGCCGGCGTCGACCTGCACGTTCAGCAGCCATCGGCGTCGACCGACGCCCCCAAGCTCCTCGAGGCGGGCCGGGCACAGTTCGCGATCCTCGACATCCACGACCTGGCGATCGCCCGCGAGCGCGGCCTCGATGTCGTCGGCGTGGTCCCGATCGTGGAGCGGCCCCTGGCCGCGGTGATCGCCGCGAATCGCGACCGGGTCCGCCGCCCGAGCGACCTCGAGGGCGCGACGGTCGGCGTCACGGGGCTGCCGTCCGACGACGCGGTCCTCGACTCGGTGATCCGCGCCGGTGGCGGCGATCCGTCCTCCGTCCACCGGGTCACGATCGGCTTTCAGGCGGTCTCGGCGCTGGCGGCCGGAAAGGTCGATGCCGCGACCGCGTTCTGGAACGCCGAGGGGGTCACGCTGCGCCGGATGGGAGTCCCGACGCGCGAGTTCCGCGTCGACCAGCTACGGGGCCCCGCGCTATCCCGAGCTGATCCTGTCGACCACCTCGAAGCTGATCGCATCCGACCCAGCCCTGGTCCGAGTCCGTCGTCGAAGCGACCCGGCGCGGTTACGACCTCGCCATCCAGCGACCGCGACTGGCACTGGGCGCCCTGCTCGACGGCGCGTCGGGCCTCGATCGCGCCGCGCAGCATGCCGAGCTTCGCCGCGCTTCTCGGCGCCCGATGCGCTCGGCGCCCGCCCGCCCGCGCCCGTCGCTGATGCGCCGGTGGCTCGACTGGGAGGTCGCGCACGGCGATCATCGAGCGGCCCGCGGCCGGGCTGGCTATCCAGCGCGTTCGACTTCCGGTTCGCCTAACCGATCAGGCCGATCGACCAGCGCCGGCATCTCGCGGGCGAGGCGGGAGCGAGGGACCACGAGGTCGACGCCCGCAGCCTCGGCGCGACGCCGGGTCTCGGGATCGGTGTGGCGAGTAGAAGCCGAGCACCGGTGGGCCCTTGCCCGCCACGCTCGCGGGGTCGACTTCGACACATCGGTGACGATCAGATCCGCGTCGGCAAGGTTCGCCGCCGCGGAATCCGATGCCACCGTCACCTCGTGGCCGACCGCCGGTCAGGGTCGCCTCGACGCGGCTCGCGAGCATCAGGTCCGGGACAGACGGCGCAGGCCACCCGAGCCAGCCCGCTAGAGGCTGCGGCGGCGGCGGAAGTCCTGTCGGACGCTCTCTGGGCGTCCCCACATCTGAACGATCTCCGCCCGGCCCTCGCGTACGTCGCGGACCACCATCTCGCCCTCGATCCCCTCTCGGTCGATCAGCTCCAGGGTTCCCTTCACGGTCTCGGCGGCGGCCGCGTGACCGAACCGGTGGGCGATCAGCACGCGCCAGTGCCATTCCGCCTTCGAGTAGGGCTGGGCGTTGACCTGGGTCAGCAGCACGGCGGTGTCGACGTAGCGCTCCTCGTCGAAGATCCGAAGGTCGATCTCGAGGTCGGTCCAATCGTCCGGAAGGGAGTCGAGGAGCCCCTGAAACGAGTCGGCCAAGCCCATCGACGACAGCCTACTCAAGGCCCGGCGCGAAGCGCCCGATGTAGCTCGAAAGAGCCAATCCCGCCCATGCGCTCGTCCACCATTGAGATCATCGCCGCCATCGACCCGGCGCCGCCCCCGCGCGGCCTGCTGCTGTGCGCCGCGATCGGCTCGGCGCTGCTGTGGGTCTGCGTCGTCGGCTTCGCGATCGGCGCCGTGGACGGCTTGCCGCTCTTGGCCTCGGCTGCGGTCGGTGCGCTGGGAACGGCGGCGCTGCTGCCCGCTGCTCAGACGCCGCGAGGCGAGCTCGAGGGCCTCGCGGGCACCGACCCGCTCACGGGGCTCGCCAACCATCGCGGCTTTCATCAGGAGCTCGACGCAGCCAACTCGAGCGAGCCCGGCGGCGCGACCGGCGGCTCGCACTCGTGATGATCGACATCGACAACTTCAAGGCGGTCAACGACGCGCACGGGCACTCCGTACGGCGACGAGGTGCTGAGATCGATCGGCAAGGCGCTCCGGATCGCGGTGAGCGGAGCCGGGCACCGCGGCCCGCACGGGAGGCGAGGAGTTCGCGTTGATCGTTCCGGACCGCGACGCCGAGGCCGCCTACCAGGCGGCGGAGCGTGCGCGCGACGCCGTCGCGTCGGTCTCGGTTCGGGGCATCGACCTCTCCTGCTCGGCGGGGGTCGCGGCGTATCCGGACGACGCCGACGACGCCTCGAGCCTCTGCCAGCTCGCCGAGGGCGCCCTCTATTGGGCGAAACGCCGCGGCAAGGGCCGCACTCGCCGCTTCGACCCGGGGCACGTGCCGCTCGCGCTGGACCAGGCGCCGCGCCACCGAGGTCGACCGAGCTCCTCGACGGCACCAGCCCGATCACGCCGGTCTTCCAGCCGGTGGTGGCCCTCGCGAGCGGGCACCTGGTCGGCTATGAGGCACTGTCGCGGTTCTCAGACTCGCCGAAGCGTTCGCCCGAGGCGTGGTTCGCCCAGGCCCACGGCTGTGGCCTCGGGCCCGACCTCGAGGCGGCCGCGATCAGGGCCGCCCTCGAGCCGATGGGGCGGCCGCTCGGGACCCATCTCGCGGTCAACGTCAGCCCGTCGGCGCTGACCTCCGCGCCGGTCGTCAGAGCGCTGCCCTCGGACCTGAGCGGCATCGTGATCGAGATCACCGAGCACGAATTCGTCTCCGACGACGACGACCTGGTGCCGGCCCTTGCGCGAGCTTCGCGAGCGAGGCGCCCTGATCGCGCTCGACGACGCCGGCGCCGGTTACGCCGGGCTGACGCAGGTCGATGCGCGTCCGGCCCGACATCGTCAAGCTCGACCGGAACCTCACCAAGGCGATTCACTCCGACCCGGCGAGGATGGTGCTGGTGGAGTCGTTCGTGCGATTCGCCCGGCGCACCGGGGCGATCGTGTGCGCGGAGGGAATCGAGAGCCTCGACGACCTGGCGGTGCTCGGCGACCTCGACGTCCAGTGGGGGCAGGGGTACGCGCTCGCGCGGCCCGCCGCGCCGTGGGCGCTGGTCTCGCCGGTCGCGGCCGAGGTGTGCCGGGCCTCCCTCGCCCAGGCACTGCGCGCCAGCCCGGTCGGCAGCGGCCGGATCGCCGCCGGCGATCGGCGCCTCGAGCACCTGAGCGCAAGGCTCGCGAGCGCGCGCTCCGGCAAGGACCTCGAAGGCGCGCTGGCCCTGATCGGCGAGGAGCTCCAGGCCGACACCGATCTGCCTTTCCCGCTGGCTGCCCGACGCGCAGGTCGTCGAGACACTCGCCGAGAGCGACGGGACGCGCGAGGAGCACTTCCAGATCGCCGAGTACCCGCTCACCGGCCGGGTCCTGCGCGAGCAGCAGGCCGCACAGGTGCTGGTCGGCGACCCGGAGGCCGACCCACAGGAGGTCGAGCTGCTTGCTCTCCCTTGGGCTCCGCTCGCTGCTTGATGGTCCCGGTCGTGAGCCACGGCAAGACGATCGGCATCGTCGAGGCTTACAGCGAGGTCGAGCGCCCCTGGACCCGGACCCAGATCAATCGCGCCCGGATCATCTCGAACCAGTTCGGCTCGGTGATCCAGGCCGTCTTCCGCCCCGAGCAGAGCGAGCGCGCTCGGACGCCCGGCTAGCTGAAGAAGACCTGCTGAAGCAGGAAGACGTTGAGGGCGATGATCAGCGTCGCCAGCACGCCGACGAGTGCCGACAGCCACCGTGGATTGGCGAGCGAGCCCATCACGTCCTTGCGGCGGGCAAGCAGGACCAGCGGGACGAGGGCGAACGGAATGCCGAAGGAGAGCACGACCTGGCTGAGCACGAGCGCGTCCGTGGGGGCGACGCCCACGGCGATCACGATCAGCGCCGGCGCCAGGGTCAGCGCGCGCCGCACGAAGATCGGGATGCGGCGCCTGATGAACCCCTGCATGACGACCTGGCCGGCCATCGTGCCGACCGAGGATGAGGCGAACCCTGAGGCGAGCAGGGCGACGCCGAAGATCGTCGCCGCGTTGCCGGACACCGTCTGCTGGAGCCCGTGGAACGCGCCCTCGATGCTGTCGATCGTGCTCAGCCCGCCCTTGTTGAAGAGGGCCGCCGCCATGATCATCATCGAGAGGTTGACCACGCCGGCGAGCGTCATCGCGATCACGACGTCGACCTTCTCGAACCTCAGGATGCGCCGGCGTTCGTCGTCATTTCGGCCCACGACGCGGCGCTGGGTGAGCGCCGAGTGCAGGTAGATGACGTGCGGCATCACGGTGGCGCCGATGATTCCGGTCGCCAGCAAGACGCTCTCGGTGCCGCTGAACCCGGGCCTGAACAGATGCCCCGCCACCTGGCTGGCGGCGGGGTGCGAGTAGACGATCTCGAACCCGAACGAGACGAGCACCACCCCGGCCAGAACCGCGATCCCGGCCTCGAGGCGCCTCAGCCCCATCTGCTGGAGAGCGAGGATCGCAAACGCCCCCGCTCCGGCGATCAACGCCGCCGGGAACAAGGGAATGCCAAACAGCAGGTTGAGTCCCAGGGCTGCGCCCACGACCTCGGCGACGTCGCACGACATCGCCACGATCTCGGCCTGTATCCACATGCCTATCGAGGCGGGCCGGGGAAAGTTCTCGCGGCAGAGCTCCGAAAGGTTCCTGCCAGTGGCGATGCCCAGCTTCGCCGACTGGGTCTGCACGACCATGGCGATCAGGTTGGCTCCGAGGACGACCCAGAGCAACAGGTATCCGAACTTGGCGCCACCGGCGATGTTGGTCGCGAAGTTGCCGGGGTCGATGTAGGCGACGGCGGCGACGAATGCGGGGCCCAGGAAGGGCCACACCCGTGCGGGCCCTCGGGCGCGTCCGTCGAGCGAGCGCCGCGCCGCGCGGGCGACCGCGGCCTCGCCGGGGAGAACGTCCTCGACCGTCGGCTCGCCGGGGGCCGAAGCGCCGGGAGCGACCGGTGCCTCGATCGCGGAGTCGAGCGGTCGGTTCACTCCCCCGCTCTCTCCAGCTCGACACGCATCTTGTCGGCCAGCTCCGCGCCGAGGGCATGCTCGCTGCCTCCCGCCTCGACCAGCAACGGGCCCCCGAACGGCTGGACGCCCACGACCCGAAGGACGATGCCTGGACGGATCCCTCGCTCGGCGAGGTAGCGGAGCATGTCCGGGTCCGAGTCGGAGACCCGCGCGAAGGTCGCACTCTGGCCTCGCGCGAGCTCGGAGAGCGCAATCGTGCGGTCAGCGGCGAGGTCGAGCTCGGACGTCGGGATCGGATCGCCGTGCGGGTCGGCGTCCGGGTTGCCGAGCCGCTGCGCGATCCGGTCCTCCAGCTCCTCCGAGATGTAGTGCTCGAGCACCTCGGCCTCGTCGTGGACGCGATCCCACGGCATCTGAAGGGACTCCGCCAGGAAGGACTCGATCAGCCGGTGGTGGCGGATCACCTCGAGCGCCACCCGCTCGCCGGCCCGCGTCAGGGTGACCCCGTGGTACGGCTCGTAGCGCACCAGGTCCAGCTCGTCGAGGCGCTTGAGCATCGCGGTCACCGAAGATGGGGCGACCTCCAGCCGCTCGGCGAGCTCCGACGTCGTCACCGTGCCGTCGTGATGGAGCTCGAGCGCATAGATCGCCTTCGTGTAGTCCTCGACCGCCTCGGAGGCGGGAGCGCTTCGCCGATCCTCGAGCCTTGCCTTGCTGGATGTCCTTGTATGCGCCATGGTGAAAATCGTTTTTAGTCTAGCCAAAATCAGACGGGCCTAGAATCGGGACGATGAGCGCCAAGTCCGAGCCGGTGGTCGAGCTGGACGGCGAGTACCGCCTACTCCGGGAGGGCTGCCGGGCTTCTCGATCGCTCTGATCGGGGAAAGCTCGTGGTCAGCGGCCCCGACGCGGCGGACTACCTGCAGGGGCAGCTCACCAACGATCTCGAAGCCCTGGCTTCGGGCGAGGGCTGCTATGCGGCCCTCCTGGATCGCAAGGGCCACATGCAGGCCGACATGCGCGTCCTGCGAGTCGATTCCGAAGCCATCTGGCTCGACATCGAGGAGGCCGCGACCGAGACCGTCACCCGCCACCTCTCGCTCTATCGCGTGGGCCAGGAGGTCGAGATCGCCGACCGTGCGGACGCCGAGGCGATCCTGTCGCTGATCGGTCCCGGGACGGGGCCTCGGTGAGCGGAGTCGAGGGCCTGCTCTCCGGAGCACGCCCACCGGGAGCTGGAGATCGGCGGCGTCAGATGCCGCGCCGTGGCCACCGACCAGGGCCTCGACCTGGTCTGCGCCACGGGCGACGTCGACGCGCTGGCCGCGCGCGCTCGCCGAGGCCGGCGCGGCGATGGTCAGCGAGGCGGCCGCGGAGATCGTTCGGGTGGAGTCCGGGCGGCCGCGGTTCGGCCGCGAGATGACCGCGGCGACGATCCCGCAGGAAGCCGGGATCGACGATCGCGCCGTCAGCTTCACCAAGGGCTGCTACATCGGCCAGGAGACAGTGGCCCGCCTCCACTACAGAGGCAAGCCGAACCGCCATCTACGCGGCCTGCGTCTCGAGGCGCCCGGTTGCCGACGGCGATCCGATCTCGCTCGACGAGCCGCGAGGTGGGCGAGGTCGGGACGGCGGTCGTCTCCCCCGCCATGGGACCGATCGCCCTGGCGGTGATCCGTCGCGAGGCCGAGCCCGGGCGCCAGGGTGGCGGTCGGCGAGGAGCGGGCGGGCGCCGAGGTCGTCGAGCTTCCCGTTCTGAGACGCGTCTTACGCCGGCGAGCCGCCCGTCGGCTAGATTTGCGGCGATGGGGACGGGTGCCTGGAGAGGCTCACGGCGCGGACGTCGGGCGCTCGTGGCTGCTCGGGCGTCGTCGCGGCCGTCGGCGTCGACGGCCTGCGGCTCGGAGCGACTTCGCAAATGACCCCCGCCCGCCGAGCCCGATCGGCGTCGGGGCAAGGTCGACGCCAACCGGGTTCCGGTGTCGCCGAACAACTTCGAGCGGGCCTGAGTCACGTTCTCGGTGCACCAACTCGTCCGAGTCCCCGATCCGCCTCGGCGCTGAGCGGTCCGACGACACGCGATCATCGGCCGCGATCAAGCCCGGGCGAGCCAGGCTCGCTGCAGGTCGAGCTACCGGAGGGCGACTATCGGGCGAGCGCCGTCGAGGGCGGCGGGCGCCCCAGCCGGACAGCGTTCACGGTCGGCCGCGAGCGACCGAGCTCGCGACGAGCAAGCTGCTGCTGCCCTAGCTCGAGTCCTCGGATCAGCGTCCGCGATCAGCGACTCGATGCGCTCCAGCTTCGCCCGCACCGCCTCGACCATCGCGTCGAGGCTGGCTCGCGAGCCTTGTCGGAGCTGGTCTTGATGCCGGTCAGCGCCGAGCGGATCGCCTGGGCCTGCTTCAGGGTCGAGATCGCCTCGGCGGCCGCGTCGCGGACCGCGGCGGCGTCGACCTGGAGATCGCCGTCGCGGGCCATCTTCAGTCGCGCCGCGGCGAGGCGGTAGGCGGTCTCCAACGGCCAAGCCGTCGGGCTCGTCCCGATCCACGGCGACGATCAGCTTGTTGCCCTCGTATTCGTGCAGCTGCTCGCGGCCGGCGGGCACCCGCTCCTCGCCGGCCACGACGAGCACGCGCGAAGCCGGCGGCCCGCGCCGCCATGCCCTCGTTGAGCTCGACCCAGGCCTCGTTCTTGGACAGCTTCTTGTCCTTGGCCTCGAAGACGATCCGGCCGGCGGACGGCCCCTCGGCTGCCTCGAGCTCGACCAGCGTGTCGCCCTTCCTGCCCCCGCCCTCGGCCTGCTCGCCGCCGGTGTGCGTCGCGCAGTCGCCGCGCGAGCGGGCGATGCGCTCGATCGCGACGTGGACGCGCTCCTCGAAGCTGAGCCCCTTGCGGGTGCCGGCCGCCTCGGCCTCGGCAACGAGGTCGGTCGGCCTCATCGTCCTTTCGCAGCTCGACCACTTCGCGCGTCAGGGCCTCGAGCCGCTTTCGAAGCGCCTCCTCGTCGGCCTGCTGGCGCGCGCCGAGGTCGCGAAAGGCGCGCACGATCGCGCCCTTGAAGTCCGTGAGCGGGTTGGCGCCGTCCTCGGCGGAGAACTGCTTCAGAAGGGCCGTCCGCTGCTCGTCGAGCGCGCGGCCGACCTGCTCTGCGATCTCCTTCTGGACCGAGCCGTCACGGCTGCCGTCGAAGCTGTGCGAGATCCGCTCGGCGAGCTTCTCGTCGCCGGCCTCGAGCGACCTGCGTGAGACGCTCGCGCAGCTCGCCGGCCTGGCGCTCGAACTCGGCCCGCACGTAGTCGACCTCCGCCGCCGCGTCCTCGCGGTCGAGCACTCGGGCGCCGATCTCGATCGCGTCGGCCACCGTGCGGGCGGCTTCCTGCCCGCCCTCCACGCGCTCGCGGACCACGCGTGCGGCCCGCTCGTCGGACACGGTCAGGCGCTCGATCACCAGCCGGTCGTCGAGCGCCCGCACGACGCCGTCGGAATCACCCGATACGCGCGTCGATGGGTAGCTGTGGCTTCTCGGACGCTTCCATGGGAACTCATCGAAGGTAGTCGTGCCCCCGGACGCGAAGCTGACGGTACGATGCCGCCGCAACCGACCGAAGGGGAATCAGTGGCCGTAGACGTGTCCGAGGTCTCGAAGCTGGACGTGGAACCGGGCGAGCTGCCCGAGACGATGGCCGCGTGGGTGATACGCGCCGACCGTGAGGGCGAGCCCAACGACGCCTTCCAGCTCGAGGAGATCGCGCTGCCTGAGCCCGGCGCCTTCGAGGTGATCGTCCGCGTGATGGCCGCCGGCGTCAACTTCAACAACGTCTGGGCGGCACTCGGCAAGCCCGTCTCGGTGTTCAACTACGGCGATCACCCGGAGTGGGGGCATCACATCGGAGGCTCCGACGCGTCGGGCATCGTCTGGAAGGTCGGCGAGGGCGTCACCCGATGGAAGCCCGGCGACGAGGTCGTGATCCACTGCAACCAGGCGTCGTATGAGGACGTCGAGGTACACGGCCTGGACCCGCTCGCCGCGCCGAGCCAGCAGATCTGGGGCTATGAGACGACCTGGGGATCGTTCGCCCAGTTCACGAAGGTCCAGGCCCAGCAGCTTCTCCCCAAGCCGCCCAACCTGTCGTGGGTCGAATCGTCGGCCTACGGCCTCACCTACTTCACGGCCTATCGCATGCTGGTCGACCGCTGCCGGATCCAGGCCGGCCACAACGTCCTGATCTGGGGGGCCGCCGGCGGCCTCGGGGTGTTCGCCACGCAGCTCTGCGCGGCGGCGGGGGCCAACGCGGTGGGCGTCGTTTCCTCCGACGAGAAGGGCGAGCTGGTCAAGCAGCTCGGTGCGGTCGACTTCATCAACCGTGGCGAGTTCGCCGGCATGATGCGCAAGGGCGGCGAGTCGCCGGAGGAGGAGAAGGCGCGCTTCAAGGTGTCGCGCGGCTTCGCGAAGCGCGTCAAGGAGATCCTGGGCGACGCCCCCGACATCGTCTTCGAGCACGTCGGGCAGGCGACCTTCCCCACCTCGGTGCTGGTCGTCAAGCCGTTCGGGAAGGTCGTGATCTGCGGCGCGACGTCGGGCTACAACCTCGACTTCGACGTCCGCTACCTGTGGATGCGCCAGAAGGAGATCCTGGGCTCGCACTTCGCCAACGCGTATGAGTGCACGCGCGCAAACCAGCTCATGGCGGAGAGCAAGATCCGGCCGGTGCTGTGGCAGGCGATGGGCTTCGACGGCGTTCCCGGAGCCCACCAGCTCCTGCACGAGAACAAGCACCTCGGCAAGATCTCGATCATGGTCGGGGTGACCGATACCGAGCAGGGAAAGCAGGCGGAGGGCCCGGGGGCGATCTGGGCCGAGGTCGGCACCTGAGGACGGCGAAGATGCCCGACGTCAACTACATCGAATGGCATGTCCACCCCTTCCGAGCCGATCGCTGGCTCGAGATCTGGCGCCCGGCGCTCGACCGAGCGCCGGCCTTCGGGGCTCGGTCCTGCTATCTGACCAGGGACGTCGACGACCCGCTTCACTTCCGCCAGGTCTCGGTCTGGGATGACCACGCCGACTTCGAGCGCTACTGGTACTCGGAGGAGATCGCCGCCCTTCGCGAGGCGGCGCTCAGCTATTACAACAAGCCCGTCCTGGCGAGCTGGCACAGCCTGACAATCGACAGCCTCGCCGATCGCCGCCGAAGCCGGCTAGCGGCTAGCGGGTCGCTCAGGCGCGCAGGTCGCTGATCGCGAAGTCCAGGTCCTGGCCGAACTCGCGCTTGACCCGCTTGCGGACGATCGCGTAGCGCCTCATCGCCTCGCTGCGACGGCCGCGCCTCAGGCAGATCTCGATGAAGTCCCGCTGGACGTCAAGGTCGAACGGCTCCATCGCCGCCAGGCGTCGGGCGTGACCGGCGGCGCTGTCGAGGTCGCCGGCGGCGCGGGCCAGGTCGACCAAGGCACGCAGGCCCTGGCCGGCGAGCTCGCGGAGGCGGTCGCGCTCCTCGAACGCCCATTCCGCATAGAGGTTCTCGGCCATCAGGTCGCCGCCGTAGAGGGACAGGCCGCGCTCGAGGTGGGCCGCTGCGGGGCTCTCGTCTCCCTGCGCGAACAGGCTCAGCCCCGTACTTATCTCCGCCTCGAACTGGTCGGCGTCCAGCCAGATCCCCTCGGCGTCCAGCATGTAGCCGCCCCTCCGGGTGACGATGAAGCGCGACCGGGAGCGGCTGATCCGGAGCGGCTCGAGCCGCTCGCGGAGGACATGAACCTGATGGCGGACGCTGTTCCGCGTCATCGGGCCGGCGTCCGGCCAGAGGGCATCGCCGATCTCATCGCTGGTCACCAGCCTGTGGCGCTCGCAGATCAGGTACTTCAGAAGCTGCCCGGGGCGCTGGTCGAGCCACTCGCCGCTCAGCTCGTGCCCGTCGGCCTCAACCCGGGTGGGGCCCAGGGTGTGGATTCGAAGCGCGGAGGCCTCGGCGGGCGCCGCCGGTCGACGCCGCCGCGCACGGTGATCGTCCGGGCGCAGGTAGACCACGACCCGCGCCTCGGCCATGTCGACCGGGGACGCGGTCACCCACACCGTCGAGGCACCGCCGTCGCGGCGCACCTCGAATCGGGACTCCGGGAGCGCCTCGCCGGTGCTAACCGCGCGCCGCGTCAAGCACCGCGCCTCGGTATCGGCTCGACCGCGCCCCGTGACCGGGTCGCAGATCAGCTCACAGCACGTAAGCCCCGGGCGAATCGCTGCACGCTCGCTGACACAGAGCAATGCCGCCGCCCGCTGGTTGACGCTCAGCACGTTGCCCCGGCCGTCGAGCAGCACGAGGCCGAAAGGCGAGTCGCGGAATGGCCCGAGCTCTGGCAAGCTGGGCGAATCGGACCTCGGCGCCCCCCCGTCCTCTCGGACAGGCTGGCTTGGGACGGGTTCCGGATCTCTCCGGGCCGGCTGCGTCAGAGCCGGTCTGGCCTCTAGGTTCACACCGCGCACCACTGATAACCCCTACATCCTGCGCGTCTCGCCTGTCCCAGGGGCAAGATCACGTTTCCGTTGTGGGCAGCGACGACGGTAGCCACCCCGCGCGAGGCTCTCAAGGGCATCGCCCGATGCGCGGTAGGCAATTACCACGAATTGGGCGCGCGGAGAGCCGGGGGGCTTCAGCGCGCCAGATCGGGAAGCGTGAAGCCGGGCTCTTCGCCGAATTCCCGCAGCGTGCGGGTTCGCAGGACCTCATAGCGACGCACGGCATCGCTCCGCCGTCCCTGCTGGAGCCAGATCTCGATCAGCTGGCGCTGGACGTCGACGTCCAACGGCTCGAGGTCGGCCAGCCTCCGGGCATGCTCGCCCGCCGAGTCGAGGTCGCCCGCCGCCAGCCCGGCGACCACGAGCGCCTCGCAGGCGCGGGCGACCAGGCCATGGAGGCGTTCGCGCTCCTCGAGCGTCCATTCCTCCTCGGCCTCGTCGGGGAGGAACTCGCCCCGGTGAAGACGCACGGCGCTCTCCAGAAACGGCCTGGCCAGGTCGGGTTGGCCCTCGGCGTGGAGCTCGAGCCCCCGCCCGGCTCGCCGCTCGAGCTCGGTGGCATCCACCCAGACACGCTCGGGGTCGAGCCTGTATCCGCCCCGGTGCGTCTCGACGAAAGACGAGGCGCCCCGCTCGGCGCGATCGGGCTCGAGTCGCTGGCGCAGGACGTGGACGTAGTGACGCAGGCTCGCAAGCGCCTCGCGGCGCTGCGCCTCGGGCCACAACGCCTCTGCGATCCGGTCGCTCGCGGCAACCCGGTGGCGCTCGCACACCAGATACTTCAGCAAGCAGGCCGGGGCGCTGCTCGACCCACTCACCTCCAATCTCGCGGCCCGCCGCTTCGACCGCGATCCGCCCCAGGGTGTGGACCCGAAGCTCGGGCCGGGCGGTGGCCGCGAGCCGGTCGCCGGAAGCGGCCCGCGAGTCCGCGGCGGGTTCGATCTGCATGAGCACGCGGACGTCCTCCGCGTCGAGCCGCGAGATGGTCACCTCGAGCGCGGCGCCCGGATCCCCTGCGCGAACGATCACCCGATCGCCGTCGTGCGGCTCGCCGGTGCGAAGCATCCGTTCCGTGAGACAGTGTCCGGAAAGACCATCCGCGCCGATGACCGCGTTGCAGACCAGCTCGCAACAGGTCAGGGATCCGACGTTTTCGGGCGGCGTGTCGAGCCCGAGCAGCGCCTGGGCCCTTCGGTTCATGCTCACGACCCGACGCCCCTCGCCGACCAGCACCAGCCCCTCCGGAAAGCGGTCGAACAGGCCCCGAGCCCGCGGGCGCTTCGCCGAGCGGGGATCGCGAGGACCTCGACGCTCAGCGGGCATGGATGGCGGCGCCCGCCGCCTCAGCCCCGCCCGCCCCGCCCGAGAAGGCCGCGCGCAGCCTCGCGCGCCTTCCAGACCGCGGGGGGAACGCGCCAGTCGCGCCCCGCGCGCAGCCGCATCATCCGAGGCGAGGTCTTCAGCCGGAAGCGCAGCGAGCCATCCTCGAAGTAGATCCCGACCCGCGGATAGTGCAGCGGCGAGGCCGGATGCATACTCGCCGGGAGGGTGCCGGCGGCCGTGAAGCCCGCCTCGCCGGTCGCCTTGACCACCCGTTCGTCCTCGTCCGAGTACGGATAGGCGAACGATCGGCACGGCAGTCCCAGATTGGCTTCGCAATCGCGGCGCGAAGCCTGAAGCTCCTCGGCCAGCGTGTCGTCGTCCAGTTGAGTCATGTGGGGATGGGTGCGCGTGTGGGCGCCGACCTCCCATCCGGCCGCCGCCAGGGTCGCCAGCTCCTCCCATGACATCGGCACGAGCTCTTTCTCGTGCGGGCCGCCGATCCAATGGTCGATCCCCGGCCATGTCATCGGGGCCTCGGTCCCGGTGAAAGAGGTCGGAACAAAGACCGTTCCCGGCACCCCGAGGCGAGACATGATCGGATGCGCGAGCTCGATCACCGAGCGGTAGGCGTCGTCGAAGGTGACGGCCACCGTCTTCGGCCCCGGCGGCGAATGGACCGCGTCGTGGAAGGTCGCGCCGGTGTAGCCGCGCCCGAGGACGTTTTCGAGCTGGCTCTCGAGCTGGGCGGGCGCGACCGAGAGGTCGGCGCCCCAGTCCTCGCTGACGGCGTGGTAGCAGAGGACCAGCACGTCGGTGACGATTCCTTCGGCTCCGGCGATCGAAGCAGTCTGCCACACGCGATGCGGTCTGAACCCCTCGGTCGCCGCGAGCCCTCGCGGCAGCGCCTCATCTCCACCTAACACGAATTCGTAACCCGACCAAACCCCGCTCACGACATCGCCCAAACCGCGGGTTTCTAGGTTCGTCGCCAGTCAATGAAAGGCGGGCGTCGCGGCGCACTTCGTCGCCGTCCAGAGCCCAGATCACACGGGAGGTGGCAGGTGGGCGAGCATCGAACCGGGGCCCCGGCAGGGGATAGGCGCAACGGCCATGGTGGCGCACGGAACCCGCGCTCAGAGCGCGATCGAGACCTGGTGGACCGCGCAGTCGCGCAAGCCAAGCGCGGTGACCACGAGGGAATCAGGTTCATCTACTCGACGTACTCGAACGACGTGTATCGGTTCGTGCGCAGCATCATCGGCGATGAGCACGAGGCCGAGGACGTGACTCAGACGGTCTTCCTGAAGCTGATGAGGGTGATCGCGAAGTACCAGCGAGGGACCGTCCCGTTCACGGCATGGCTGATGCGGGTCGCCCGAAACGCGGCGATCGACCACCTGCGCGAGAAGCGCCCGGTCCCCTGCGAGGAGATCCGCGGGCAGAGCACGCAGGAGGACATCGACGTCAACCTAGACCGCCTGATGGAGATCCGTGCCGCCGTCGCCGGGCTCCAGGACGAGCAGCGCGAGGTCGTTCTCCTGCGCCACGTCCATGGGCTCGCGCCCGGCGAGATCGCTACGCGGCTCGGCAAGTCGGAGGGCGCAGTCCACGGCCTCCACCATCGTGGCCGGCGGGCGGTTCAGGCGCGGCTTCGTGAGCGGGGACTGGCCCCTGTCACTCGCTAGCGTCGGGCTCGGCGGGAACATCCAAGTCGGGGGAACGCGCCGGGTCGAGTATGAGAGCTGCGGCCTCAGCCCTGGAAGCCACGCCCAGCTTCGCGAACGCGGATGAGAGGTGGCTCTTGATCGTGCTCTCGGCGAGCCCCAGCTCCCGGGCGATCAGAGCGTTCGTCGACCCGGTCACGACCCGGTCCAGAACCTGCTTCTCGCGCGGCGTCAGCGCCGGGGGCTCCGGAGTGCCCTGGAGCGCCTGGGGGAACGAGACCTGGCCCGCGGCCGCTGCTGCGACGGTGGTCGCCGAGCGCCTCGTCGAGATCCCGGTCGAGCACTGCGCCGTCGGCGCCCGCGCTGATCGCTCGACGGCATTGGCCTTCGTCGGTCGACGAGATCATGGCCACGACCGGAACGCTGCGCAGCCGCTGGCGGAGCGCCCTGATCTCCACCGATGCGGCCGACCCCTCGCGCGGCGCGACCACGACGGCGCTCAAGTGGGCCGATTTGGGCCTGTCGATCAGCCCCGCTGCGTCGCGGGCTTCAAGCGCGACGTCGAGACCGCCGGCCCGCAGCGCGGAGGCGATGCGACGCCGTGCCTCCGCGTCGGCGGCGACGAGCCCGACGACCGTCGCGGTCGAATGCTTGACCGAACCATTGCTGCCCGCGCGCTGCCACGCTCAGAGAACGCCCGAGAGGCCTCGCGCTTACGGTGGCAGGGCAGCGCCGCCCGACTGCTCAGTCCACCCCGGAGGCCACGCCACTGGCCTGAGCCGACGGCCGCAGCCTCCTGGCGCGAGTTGACGCCGAGCTTTGCGAACACGGACCTCAGATGGCTCTTGACCGTGCTCTCGGCGAGGAACAGGCTGTTCGCGATCTCGGCGTTGGTCTGGCCTCGCGCGACCATTGCGAGGACGGTGTTCTCGCGATGCGAGAGCGCGGGCGGAAAGATCTGGCGGCGACCCGGCTGTGGGATCGAGATCTGACCGGTGCGTGCGGCGCGAACCGTCGGCACCAGCGCCTGCTCGAGCTCACCGCGCAGCACGACCCCTCGCGCGCCGGCGGAGATCATCGCCCGTGCCACCCCGTCGCCGATCGAAGCCAGGACGACCACCACGGCGACGCTCGGGGCGCGCTCCGCAGACGCGGCGAGATCCGCGACACGAGGCCCTGGGGCTCAACCCGCCCGAGACCACCAGCACGTCGATTCCTCCTCCGAGGCGAGCACGGCCCGCTCCGTGTCCGATCCGCAGCCACGTCCATGCCGGCCGCGGCGAGAAGCTGCTCGGCTCGTGCGCTCAGCCGACGGTCGCCGATCAGGCCGACCGAGGTCCGAACGGCGTCGCCGTTGCTGCGCGCGCGTCACGACGCCCCGCTCGCCTCTCCGTGCTCGATGACCATCAGGCAAGACAACGGCCGGAGGACCGGCAGACTTCTATGGACCGCCGTCTCGGGCGGCGAGAAGCTCGAACCGAGGGCCGCCTTCGGACCGCCGCTCGGACAGGCGGGCCCCACGCCTGCAAGAAGGGCGACTGCCGCTCCCGTTTGTTTGCCATGGCGGTAGAGGGAGATCCAGCGACGCTCGCCCCGATCGGGCCGAGCTGAGGACCCTTCGATGAGCGCTACGAGCCTCTCGCGAGCCACCGCGGAGATCCCGTTCGTGGACCTGCAGCGACACCACGCCCGCGCTGGTCGATCGAGCTGCGCTCCGCGTTCGACGATGTGCTCGACGACGGCGGGTTCGTGCTCGGCCGTGAGGTCGACGCCTTCGAGGCCGAGTTCGCCGCGTTTTGCGGCATCCGCCATTGCGTCGGGGTCGGATCCGGGACCGCCGCGCTGACCTTGGCTCTGGTCGCGGCCGGCGTCCAGCAGGGCGACGAGGTCATCGTCCCGGCCCACACGTTCATCGCGTACCGCGCTCGGCGTCCTCCATGCCGGGGCGATCCCCCGCTTCTGCGACGTCGACGACGAGACCGGGCCTGATCGACATTCGGTCGGCCGCGGAGGTGCTGTCGACGCGCACCGTGGCGATCGATCCCCGTCCATCTGTACGGCCAGGTCTGCGACATGGACGCGGTCCAGCGATTCGCCCGACGCCACGGCCTGCTCGTGGTCGAGGACGCCGCCCAGGCCCACGGGGCGCGCTGGGAGAGTGCGCGGGCCGGCTCGCTGGGACATGTCGCGGCGTTCAGCTTCTATCCGAGCAAGAACCTCGGGGCGCTCGGTGACGGCGGCGCGATCTGCACCGAACGACGATGCGATCGCCGAGCGCAGCCGCGGCTCCGCAACCTCGGCCAGAGGCGCAAGGGCGAGCACGTCGAGGCCGGCTTCAACGAGCGGCTCGACGGGCTCCAGGCGGCGATGCTGAGGATCAAGCTGCGCGGGCTCGACGCCGGGAACGCCGCGCGACGGGAGCGGGCGGCCCTGTACCGGAGAGCGCTTCCGGACGCCTGCCGTCCGCTCGACCGAGGATCCGCGCGGAGAGTGCGTGTACCACCTGCTTCCCGGTTCGCGTCGACGACCGCGACGCGCTTGCGAGGCGCGGCTCGATCGGGCCGGCGTCGGCACCGGGAGTCCACTACTGGCCGGCGGTCCACCACCAGCCGCCGTTCGCCAGCCAGCGGTGCCGCGGCGACCGAACGGTCAGGTGCTCCACGGACCTGGAGAACGCGGTGCGCTGGAGCGAGGAGGAGCTGTCGCTGCCGATGTTCGCCGAGCTCACGCCGGAGGAGGTCGAGCGGGTGGCCGAGGCAATCGCGGGAGGCGCTCGAGGAGGCCACGGATGATCGGCTCATCGGACGAACGGCACGCCAGCGACGCGGTCCGCACCCTGAACGTCGGCGTCGTGGGCCTCGGGCTACTGGGGGCCAAACCTGCTGCGCGTGCTGGCCGAGATGCCCGCGGTCCGGGTGAAGTGGATCTGCGACCTGGACGAGCAGCTCCTCGAGCGGATTCGAGCACCGCTATCCCGGCGCCGCCCGGACCACCGAACGTCGAACCTCCTGTTCGACGACCCGGAGGTCGACGCGATCTTGATCGCCACCCCGGTCTTCACGCACTTCGACCTCGCGTCGCGGTCGCTGGACGCCGGCAAGCACACCTTCGTCGAGAAGCCGCTCGCGCCCTCGGCCGAGCTGGCCAGCGAGCTCCTGCGCCGCGCGCGGATGCGCGAGCGAGGTGCTGATGTGCGGCCACACGTTCCTCTACAGCCCGCCGGTGCGGGTCGTCAAGGACCTCCTGCGCCGCGACGAGCTCGGCGAGATCTTCTTCATCTCGTCGAGCCGCGTGAACCTCGGCCTCCACCAGCCGGACGTCAGCGTGATCTGGGACCTCGGCCCGCACGACTTCTCGATCCTCCTCTACTGGCTCGAGGAGCTGCCGAGCGACGGTGCGCGCAACCGGGCGCGACTCGATCGTCTCCGGCGTCCCGGACGTCGCCTTCGTCGACGCTCGCCTACCGGTCGGGGATCGTCGCGAACGTCGAGCTGAGCTGGCTCGCGCCGAGCAAGCTGCGGCGAACCGTGATCGTCGGCAGCAAGAAGATGGTCGTCTACGACGACGGATCCTCGGAGCCGATCCGGATCTTCGATCGCGGGGTCGTCTACAAGGACCCGGAGACGTTCGGCGAGTACAAGCTCTCCTACCGGACCGGCGACATCCTCTCGCCGAAGGTCGAGGCCTACGAGCCGATCGCCAAGGAGCTCGAGGACTTCTGCGGCGCGATCCGGGACGGCCGCGAGACGGTCGCCAGCGCCCGCCTGGCCAAGGACGTGGTTCGGCTGACCGAGGCCGCCGACGACTCGCTGCGACGCGGCGGGGCCGAGATCGAGGTCCAGCCCAGCCGGCGCTTCCAGGCCCTCGCCGACGCGCCACCGCCTGGCCGACGGTCGACCGCCGCCGGGCGATGATCGGCGAGCGGCTCCCGATCGAGCGGCGACCTCGCCGCGGGTCGGCGGTCGTCGCCGGAGCTCGGCGAGGCAGCCGACGGCAGCCGGCAACGGCGGCGTCCGCAGCGCGTCGTCGCCCGGCGCTACCGCGAGCGCGACGCCGCGGTGCGCCGGTTCCTCGCGGCCGCCGACGTGCTCGGCGTGATCGCCGCGCTGGCGATCGCCCTGCTCGTGGCTTCACGCAGCACGCCGACCGAGTTCGCTCTGGGGCCTGGCGCTGCTGCCCGCCTGGATCGTCGATCTTCAAGGCGTACGGCCTCTACGACCGCGACCTGAAGCGGATCAGCCACCGCACCGCTCGACGACCTGCCCGTGGATCTTCCACGCCGTGCTGATCGGCTCGCTGCTGCTGCTCGCGTACTACCGGCTGCTGCACGCGCAACGGGATCGAGCTTCGCCACGTGGCGAGCTTCGGCGTGATCGCGATCGTCGCGGTGCAGCGTCGCTGCGGGCCGTCGCCCGGCGGCTCGCGGTGTCCGCGCTCGCGCCCGAGCCGGTGGTGCTGATCGGCGACGCGCCCGAGATCGCGACCCTGGCGGCCAAGCTCGAGGCCCACAACCAGTACGGCGTGGAGCCGGTCGGGCCCGATTTCGCTCTCCGCGTCCGACTGCCGGGGGCGCATCCGACCGCTCGAGGAGGTCGGCGAGCTGGAGCTCGACGGCGTCGTCGAGCGCGACGGGGCCGAGCGGATCGTGGTCGCCCGGGAGGACTTCGAGGAGGATGCGCTGTTCGACCTCGTCTGCCGCGCGCGGGAGCACGGCGTGAAGGTCAGCGTGCTGCCCCAGCTGTTCGACGCGCTCGGGCCCTCGGTCGAGGTCGACGACGTCGAGGGCATGACGGTGCTCGGGCGTCAACCCTCCGGTGCTGCCGCGCTCTTCGCGCTTCCTGAAGCGGACCATGGACATCGTCGGCGCGCTGTCCGTGCTGCTGCTCACCGCGCCGCTGTTCATGGCGCTGATCGCGCTGGCGATCAAGCTCGACTCCCGAGGGCCGGTTCTTCTTCCGCCAGGAGCGGATCGGCCTGTGGGGGCGGCGCTTCCGGCTGGTCAAGTTCCGGACCATGAGCCGCCGACGCCGAGGAGGCGTCGCGAGGCGCTGCTCGCCGAGAGCAAGGACCCCGGATGGCTGCTGCTCGACGACGATCCGCGGGTCACCCGGGTCGGCCGCTTCCTGCGGCACTGGAGCCTCGACGAGCTGCCGCAGCTCTGGAACGTCCTCAAGGGCGAGATGAGCCTGGTCGGCCCGCGGCCGATCATCGACTCCGAGGACCGGCAGCTCGACGGCTGGCGCGCGGAGCCGGATCGACCTCACGCCGGGCCTGACCGGGCTCTGGCAGGTGCTCGGCCGGACGAGCCTCCCGTTCGAGGAGATGATCAGGCTCGACTACCTGTACGTGACCAACTGGTCGCTGTGGACCGACGTCCGCCTGATGCTCCGCACCGTGCCCGCCGTGGTGCTCAGGCGAGGGGTCAACTGACGATGAAGGTCTGGATCGACCTCTCCAACTCCCCGCACCCCCTGCTGTTCGCGCCGATCGTGGAGCGCCTCGAGGGCCTCGGGCACCCGGTCCGGATCACCGCCCGCGACAACGCCCAGACGGTCGAGCTCGCCCGCCAGCGCTGGGACGACGTCGAGGTGATCGGAGGGCCCAGCGCGGGCGGCGGTGGCCGAAGGCGCGATCGATGCTCAACCGGATCCGACGACTCGCCGTCGTGGGCGCGCGCCGAGCGTCCCGACGTGGCTCTGTCTCACAACTCCTACGCGCAGATCGTCGCGGCGCGGAGGATCGGCATCCACACCGTCACCGCGATGGACTACGAGCACCAGCCGGCCAATCACCTCGCCTTTCGTCTCGCGCACACGGTGCTGCTGCCGGAGGCGCTTGCCGGATCCGGCGATGCGCCGCCAGGGGGCGACCCCGCGCAAGCTGCGCCTCTACCCCGGGCTCAAGGAGGAGATCTATCTCGGCGACTTCGAGCCCGATCGCGACGTCCTCGCCGCGGCGGGGATCGAGCGAGGTCCCGACGACGTGGTCGTGGTCGCCCGGACGCCGCCCGTCGGGCGCGCTCTACCACCGGTCCGAGAACCCGCTGTTCGTCGAGGCCCTGCGAAGCGGTCTCGAGCGCTCCCGAGGCTCGCTGCGTGGTCCTCGCGCGCCGGCGCGGATCAGCGCGAGGCGATCGCCGCCCTGTCGCTTCCGAACGTGGTCGCTCCCCGAGCGTGCGCTCGACGCGCGCTCGCTGATGCACGCCAGCGACCTGATCCTCGGCGCCGGCGGGACGATGACGCGCGAGGGCGCCCTGCTCGGGCGTGCCGACGCGTCAGCCTCTTCGCGGGGCGCACCCCGGCGGTCGACCGCTGGCTCGAGGAACGGGGCGCGCTGCGGCGCGTGAGCGACGATCGAGCGACCTGCCAGCCGATCCGCCGCCGCGCGAGCGAGCCCCGCGATCCCGCCGAGCTCCGAGCCCGAAGCGAGCGGCTGGTGGGGGAGTTCGTGACGGCCGTGCTCGAGGCCGCCGCGCGTCGCGCGGCCGGCCGCCGCCGCGGCTCACGCGCATGGCTAGCCGAGCCCCTCGCCGGCTCCGGACGCCGCAGCAGGCCGTCGAGCTCGCCCGCCGCCTGGCGCGGTGGGGCGACGACCGCGGCTGGCGCGGCACCGATCCGTACGAGGGCCTCAGCGCCGTCGCGCCGCCTCGGTCGCGCCGCTGAAGCGACACCGCCGCTCGGCCGCCGCCTCCTGATCCAGGCCGTCAAGCGCTCGCCGCTCGATCTCCGCCCGCGCGCTCGGCATCGAGCCCAAGCCCGACGCGGCGTCGCGTCGCCTGGGCGGTGTCCGCTCTACGCCCGCAACGGCTTCCTCGATCCCGACGAGGCCGAGCCGATGCTGGCCCGCGCCCTCGAGTCTCCTCGAGGCCCTGCGCTCGCCGGCGGCTATGAGGAGCCCTGCTGGGGATACCACTTCGACTTCCAGTCGCGGGTCTTCTTCTATCGGCCGCGGCGAGCCGAACACGATCGCCACCGCTTTCGCCGGCCACGCCCTGCTCGACGCGCACGAGGCGACCGGCGATCCTCGCCTGCTGGACCTGGCGCACGGGCGCCGGGCGGTTCTTCCTGCGCTTCGTGCCGCTGACCGAGGCCGACGAGGGCGCCTACTTCGGCTACCTGCCGGGCGACCGCTCCCCGATCCACAACTCGAGCCTGCTGGTCGCGTCGCTGCTCGCCCGCCTCGCGGCCCGCGGTCGCGACGCCGAGGACGGCTTCGCGCCGCGCGCCGAGGCCGCGGTGCGCTACACGGCCGCCCGCCAGCGCCCCGACGGCTCCTGGCCCTACGGGGAGCGTGCCGAACCTCTCCTGGGTCGACAACTTCCACACGGGCTACGTGCTCGACGCACTGAGGACCTGCGCCGACGCCGGGATCGGCGCAGCGAGGCGGACGAGGCGCCTGGACGGACGGGCTCGCCTACTACCGTCGTGAGCTGTTCATGCGCCGATGGCACGCCGAAGTACTACTCGGACAAGCGTCTTCCCGATCGACGCCCAGTCGGTCGCCCAGGGAATCCAGACGCTCTCGATCGCCGCGCGGCACGACGACTCCTCGCGCCGGCGGCGTGGACGGTGTTTCGATTTCGCGCGCCGTCGGATGCTCGGCGACGACGGCATGCCCCTCTTCCAGCGCGCGGCGCCTGTGGACGAACCGGGCCGCGCACGTCCGGTGGGTGGTGGCGCCGATGCTCCTGGCGCTCACCCATCTGCTGGCCGCTCGAGGGCGCCGACACAGCCGAGGCCGAGAGCCGGAGCGGGTCGCCGCCTGAGATGTCCGGAGCGCTCGACAATCCGCTGCCCGCCATGCGTCCAACGGCTCCGCGCCGACGGCCGCCGGGGTCGCGCACGCGGCGGGTCGCCTTCGTGACCGACATCCCGACCCCGTACATGCTCGAGGTGCTGAAGGCCCTGGCGGAGCTCGTCGACCTGACGGTGCTGTTCTGCTCGCCGACCGGGAGCCGGGGCATGCCCTGGGCGCCCGAGCGAGGAGCTGCCCTTCGAGCACCGGGTGATCGACGGGCTGACGCTCCGAAGCGGCGCGCCGGACCGTCCCGATTACTACCTGAGCCCGCGCATTCTCGCGCGCCCTGGCGCAGCAGCCGGCCCGACGCGGTGGTCAGCGCCGGCTTCTCGATCCCGACCGCGCTACGCGGCCGTTCTACTGCCGGCTGCACCGCTCACCGCTGATCATCTACAGCGACGGCACCTCCCACTACGAGAGCAGGCTCGGCCGCCACCAGCTGATCGCGCGGGCGCGTCCTGCTGCGCGCCGCCTCGGCCTGCGTCGCGAAGAGCCAGCCCGCGGCCGAGCGGTTCGTCGAGCTCGGCGTCCGCCCAGAGCGGGTGTTCCTCGCCCCCCACTCCTCCACTCTCGATCGCCTCTGGCGGATCGCGCGCGAACGCGAGACTACGAGCAACGGCGAAGCGTTCACCGTCCTGACCGCCGGCCGCCTGGTCCCCCACAAGGGAGTCGACAAGCTCCTTCTGCGCGCGGCGGCCGACGACGCCGGATCGAGCATCCCGAGATCCGCCTGGTCGTCGTCGGGATCCGGGCCGGAGGAGGACCGGCTTCGCCAGCTCGCCGCGGAGCTCGGCCTCGACCGGTCCGAGTTCGCCGGGTTCGTCGATCACGCCGAGATGCCCGCGCACTACGCGCGAGGCCGACGCCTTCGCCTTTCCGACCCTCGAGGATCCGTTCGGCATCGTCCTGCTCGAGGCGGCGGCCGCGGGGCTGCCGCTGATCGCGTCGCCGCACGCCGGCGCGACCTGGGACCTGATCGGCGATCCGCGAGGGCGGGCTGATCGTCGATCCGTCGCGACACCGAGGCGTTCGCCGGCGCGCTCATCGGACCTCGCCAGCGACCCGCAGCGCAGAAGGAGCTCGGCCAGCGGGCCCACGCCGCGACCCTCGGGCAGGAGCCCGGCCGACTCGGCGCGGGGCTACGTCGTCCGCGATCGAGGCCACGCTCAGCAACCGCGGGCCGCGCCAAGCGATGAGCGACGCGAGCAGCAACGCGGCCGCGCAGCCCGGGATCCGGCTCGCCTACCTCGCCACCCTCTATCCGGGCCTCTCGCACTCCTTCGTCCAGCGAGAGGTCCATGCGCTTCGCGATCGCGGCCTCGACATCCATACGTTCGCCCTCCACGACAGCAACCCGGACCACGTGCTTCACGCAGGCTGACCGCGACGCGGACGAGTCCACCTTCACCGTGCTCCCGCTCCGCTGGGGCTCCTTCCTGCGGCGCCCATCTCCGCGCCTTCGCTGACCGGACCCGGCCGCCTACGTGCGAACGCTCGTCGTTCGCGCTGCGGCGCCCGCCGGGCGGCTTTCACGGGCGGCTGGTGGCAGCTCTTCTACTTCCTCGAGGCGGTGCCGATCTGGCGCGAGTGCTCGCGCCGCGGCCTGACCCACATCCACGCGCACTTCACGAATCCCTCCGGCGACGTCGCCCAGCTGGTGGCCCGGCTCGGCGCCGAGCGCGACGGGCCGAAGCAGTGGTCGTGGAGCTTCAGCGCCCACGGCACCGACATCTTCAACGACGGCCCGGGCAGCCTCGCCGGCAAGGTCGAGACCGCCTCGCTCGTCGATCTGCATCAGCGACTTCGGCCGCAGCCAGCTGATGCGGCTGGCCCCCGAGGACAACTGGGACAAGGTCCGCGTCGCCCGCTGCGGACTGAACGGCGACTGGTTGACCGATGCCGATCCCGGACGCGCCCGGCTCGAACGGCGAGCTGCGGCTGCTGTCGGTCGGACGCCTGGAGCGCGAGAAGGGCCACTCCGTCCTGCTTGACGCGGTCGCTCGGCTGCGCGACCGCGGAACCGCGGTTCAGCTCGAGCTGGTCGGCGACGGCACGCTGGCTCGAGTCGCTTCTCCGACAGGCGCGCGAGCTCGGGATCGAGGATCGGGTGACCTTCGTCGGCGCCGTCGGACAGGACACGATCCGGGAGCACTACCGGCGCGCCGACGCCTTCTGCCTGCCGAGCCTCGGCGAGGGCATCCCGGTGGTCCTCATGGAGGCGCTTTCGACCGGCCTCCCGGCGATCGCGTCGAACACGATGGGGATCCCGGAGTTGATCGAGGACGGCGTCACCGGCCTCCTGGTCCCGGCCGGACGGCCCGACGAGCTGGCCGACGCGGTCGAGCGTCTCGCCGCCGATCGCGCGCTGGGCCGCCGGCTCGGCGAGGCGGGACGACGCAGGGTGATCGATGAATACGACCTCGATCAGGGCGTCGATCAGCTGCGCGACGCGTTCGTCGACCTGCTGGCACCCGGCCGACAAGCGGCTGGGTAGCGGCTAGCGGCGAACCTGGTAATCGAGCTCGACCATGCCGTTGCGGCGCGGAAGCACGGCTGTGAGGTGCATCGCGTCGCCCGGAGGCCGACGGTCGAACAGCGGTTTTCCGGTTCCGAGCACCACGGGCACCAGGGTCACCCGGACCTCCTCCAAGAGGCCCCGGTCGGCGAACTGTGAGGCGACGTTGCCGCCGCCGACCACCCACAGGTGGCCCGCGCCGGCGGATGCGAGCATCTCATCGTGGAGGTCGGTGACGGCGCCGTCGACGATCCGAACGTCCACTCCCTCGCCGCCTGGGACGGGCAGATCGCGCGAGCTGAGGACCCAGTAGGGCTTCCCCGCATACGACCACTCGTTTCCGCCCTCGAGCTGGCCGAGGATGAACTCGTAGGTCACCGAGCCGCTCACCAGGGCGCCGACTCCCTCGTAGAAGCTCTCGTAGCCGCCCTCGATCGGGGCAGCACCGTTGCCCGCATACTCGCCGTCGTACCCCGTCAGCCACTCGATCGTGTCGTCGGCCTCGGCGATGTACCCGTCGAGCGATGCGGCGCAGTAGTAGACGACGCTGCCCATCGCAGCGCACCCTATCTCGCGGCGATGGCCGCATAGCGCTGGACAGGCGAGCGCCATTCGGTCATCGGTGTCTGGCTACAGGCTGCCCTCTCCGATCGCCGGGCGCCGGAGCGCCAGCTCATCGGTCGGCGAGCGGAGGAGTGTCGCGATGACCGTTCGTCGCCGGCTCCCGGCCCTTGATGGCCCCGCCCAGCACGATCCCCGCCCACATCCAGACGATCATGTTCGGGAACACCTGGCCGAGGGGCACGAACTGCGCCCCCACCACCCAGTAGACCGCGATCGCCAGCATGCCGAGGCGCCACGGCCGAAGCTCGGGCGGGCCGCGCGAGAGCAGCGCCGTCCCGACGACCGCCAGAAAGCTTGCCGCGAACAGGGCCACACCGATCAGACCCAGCTCGACGGCCATCAGCAGGAAGACGTTGTGGAGCGCGATCTGGGTGGTGACGAACAGGGGGATGTCGGCAGGAAGGGGAAGTACTCGGCGTTGTCCTCGTTGAACTTCCCGACTCCGAAGCCGAGCAGCGGTCGATGAGAGACCATGTTGATCGCCGCGGCGTCGACGTTGCGCCTCTCCCACACCGTGAGCTGGTTGTTGGCGCGCTCCTCGAAGCTCGCCTTGAAGCCGGGCAGGACGGTGAGCGCGAGCAGGACGATGCGCCAGGATCGAGACGATGGTCGGGGCGAGGAACCTCCGAAGGCCCGGCGCGACCGCCAGGGTCACGATCGTGGCGATCACCGATGCGATCCAGACCGAGCGGGTCAGGGTGAAGAGCAGGCCCAGGGAGCAGAGCAGGAGGGTGGCACCGGCCAAGGTCCGCTTGCGGGGCGCGGTCCAGGCGCCGAGCGCGATCGCGGACGACACCGCGCACACGAAGAGCGCCACCCCGTTCACGGTCGGCTCGAGGAACGGGCCCTGCGCGCGCTCGGTTCCCCACCCCGACTCCAGGATGAAGTGGGGAAAGACCAGCGAGTGCGGCCCGACGATCTCGAAGAACGCCGTGATGCCCAGATAGAGGCCGAACCACACCATCGCGGTCAGGAACCCCGCCCGCTGGCGCTGGGTATTGAACGCCAGGGGCGCGACCGCGAAGACCGCGAACGGCACCGCCATGCGATCGAGGAGAAAGAACAGGACGCTCGAGCTGCTCAGGGTCTGCGCCGCGAGCCCCGAGCCGATCGCCCAGGCGAGGGTCAGCGCCAGGAGCCCGTGCACCGGCCGCACCCGAAACTCCGGGCGGCCCCTTGCGGCTGCGGAGCGAAACGCGACCCCGAGGATCCCGGCCAGGAGGATGAACCGGTCCGGCGGAAGGCCACCGGGCAGGCCGAGAGCTCCCCAGTTGCTGTTGAACGTGGAGCCGATGATCCCGGCGGTCAGCAGCCAGGCGGGTTCGATGTGCCAGGCGATGTAGGCGAGCGAGCCGAGCACCGCGAGCGCCAGCGCGGCCGCCGCGAGCTCGGCCCCGTGGGGCATCCGCGCGACCGCCAGAACGAGCGCCAGGCCCGCCGACGGCCAGGCCGATGCCGAGCGGTAGGAGTCGTGGTGCGCGTTCGGCCACCGGGGCCGCCGGCTAGCCCCGCGAGCGCCGGGCGCGCGCTCGCTGTGCCCGGTTTCGGCGCGCCAGCTCCCAGCGGCCGAGCGAGCTCTCCTCGAAGCGGGGGAAGCGGGAGCTCTCGATGAACAGGGCGATCCCGAGGCCGATGATGAACCCGCCGACGATCGAGGCGAAGAGCAGCAGCTGGAGCTTGCGAGAGGCGGTCGCTGGTGGCGACGTCGGGCTGCTGGATGATCTCGAGCGGGACCGTCCCGCCCTCCAGACTTGCGGAGTACCTCTTCTTCAGCGCGTCGCGCGCGCCTTCGCCCCGACCAGGTCGCCGCGGGCCTGGGCCACGCTTCCGCCCCCGGCAACCGCCGCCGCGAGCTGCCTCTCAGCGCGCTCGCGCTGCGCCTCGGCCCGGCGATACTGGTCGAGCAACCGTGCCGGGGCCGAGTCGCTGGCGCGATTGGCCTGCCTGACCAGCGCTTCGCTCGCCAGCCTGGACGTGTCGATCGACGTCTCCTTCGACGTCGTCGTGGCGCGTGACGACGAACACCGGGGTCTCGGGGATCGGCGAAGCCGAGAGCTCGGGTCGGACGACGTCGGGGCTGGTCTTCAGCTCGTTGGCGACGTCGCCCACCACGGCGTCGCCCTGAATCGAGCGGCTGTAGGTCTGGGCCAGCGACGCCGAGGCCGCGGAGAAGCCCGTCAGGCTCGCCGGCGTGGTCGCGTTCAAGCCGCCGACCGCGAGCCGCGTCTCGGCTGTGTAGTTGGGGGTCCGCACGATGCTGTACGCGATCGCCAGCACGCCCAGCGCGCCGATTATCGCCGCGATCAGGCGCCAATGCCCACGAACCGCGCCGCCGAACGTGGGCCCGGGGTCGTCGTGATCGACGGGGGCCCGACGTCGAAGCGGGCACGCTCTCGCTCGCCTGGTTTGGCACTCATGCCTGTGGTCTCGGTCTCAAGTCGCTCCATCCGTCAAACCGCCGCATCCCTCGATTAACGTGCTCCACCAGGCATCACTTTCACCTCGCGCCGGCCCGACGAGACCGGCGCTCCGTGAGCGCCGCTCTCGGGGTCGAGGACCCGCTCCGACCGGCCCGATTGAAGCGATCGGGCGGCCGCGAGCGTGACCAGCGAGGACAGCCAGAAGCTCTGGGGCGACGGCGGCTCCACCTCGCCTCGCGACATCTCGGCGAGCGAGGCGAACTGGGCCGAGAAGCCCTTGTCCTGACGGCTTCCGCCGAGGCGGTCCTTGCGGCGCCCGCGCCAGATCCTGCCTCTCCGGTAGTCCTCGATCTCCGCGTAGATGCCGGGCGAGCTGGTCTCGAAGCGCTCCTTGCCCGGGCCGATCGGCGCAGTCGGCCGCGTAGTGAAGGGTGCCGACGCCGCCGTCGGCGAAGGCGATCTGGACGCTGAAGTTGTCGGTTGCCGCGAGCGGCAGATCGGGCCGGGACACGAAGCCGCGGGCGCTGACCGTGACCGGATCGCTCCCCGCCTGGTCGCAGAGGAAGTCGATGAAGTGGCAACCCTCGCCCTTGAGCCGGCCGCCGCCACGAGCGAGGTCGTTGGTCCAGTGGTCGGCGGGCAGGGGCCCGGCGTTGACGCGGTAGGCCATCAGCCTCGGGCCGGGCAGCTCGCGCAGCTCCACCGCGAGCGGCGCGAAGCGGCGGTTGAAGCCGACGATCAGTGGCGCCCCGCTCTTGCGCTGCGCCTCGATCACGCGCCGAAGCCCCGCTTCGTCGAGGGCCAGCGGCTTCTCGACGTAGACGGCGCGGCCCGCCTCGAGGGCCCGAGCCGCCAGCTCGGCGTGGGAGTCGTGGCGGGTCGCGATCGCGACCAGGTCGAGGTCGTCTCGGTCGATCAGCTCGTCGACCGACGAGTACGCGTCATCGAAGCCGAACTGACGGCGGGCGCTCTCGGCCGAGAGCCCGGAGGCGGAGGCGATCGCGGCGAGCTCGAACCCGGCCTCGCGCAGGCCCGGGATCAGGGTGCCGGTCGCGAACGAGCCCGCGCCGATCAGGCCCAGGCGCGGCCCCGATGCCCCCTTGGACGCGCCCGTGCGGACCCGCGGTCTCACCGCTTGGGGCGGCTCCGCGCTGTCCGCGGTCCTCGTGGCGCCGTTTGACCCGTACCGGAGGACGACGCCGACCACCCGGGTTCCCGACTGCAGGAGCTCGAAGGCACGCTCGGCGTCTCCGAACGCAAAGCGGTGGGTGACGAGCTCGGAGGGGATCACCTTGCGGTCCGCGACCAGGCCCAGGAAGGCCTCCATGTTTCGCTGCTCGGTCCAGCGCACGTGGCCGATCGGGTAGTCGAGCCCGTGGAGCTCGTAGTTGGGGTCGTAGCGGCCGGGGCCGTAGGAGCGCGAGAGGCGCAGGTCGAGCTCCTTGTCGTAGAAGGGCGCCCGCGGCAGGTCCATGCCCACGTCGCCGACGATCACGACGCGGCCGCGGTCGCGTGCAAGCTGAGCGGCCGCCAGGGCCGGGTCGTTCGATTCGGTTGCCGCGCAGACCAGGACGGCGTCGGCCGAGGCGTCCCAGCGCGATCCATGCTCGAGCTCGGAGCGGACCACGGCGTCGGCGCCCGCCGCCCGCGCGAGCTCGACGAGCTCGGGGCTCAGGTCGACGCCGAGCACGCGACATCCGGCCGCGCGAGCGATTCGCACCGCGAGCTGGCCGATCAGGCCCAGGCCGATCACGGCCACGGTCGACCCGACCTGGACCTCGGCGCGGCGAAAGCCGTTCATGCGCGATCGCGCCGAGGGTCGCGAAGGCCGCATCCTCGGCCGAGACGCTCGTCCGGAATCCTCGCGCAGAGAAGCGCCGGGACGACGTCCAGCTCGGCGTGGCTCGCGAAGCCGCCGCCGGCGATCGCCACGCGGTCGCCCGGGGGCCAGGCCCCGAGCCTCCGCGCCCGCCTCGATCACGACCCCGGCGGCGCTGTAGCCGAGCGGGCCGAGCTCCTCGAGCTTCTGGCGCACCAGGTCCATGGTCGAGCGGACCCCGTCGGAGCGCATCCGCTCGAGCACCTGGCGCGCCTGGTCGGGCCGGGCCCGCGCCTTGGCGATCAGGCCCTTTCGCGCGACGTCCAAGCGTCGCCCGCTCGGTGCCGGCGCTGAGCACCGAGGCCTCGAGGACGACCGACACCGCCCCGGGCCCCGGAGCGGGGTCGGGCACCTCGACCAGTTCGAGGCTTCCGTCCTTGAGCCGCTTCGCGACCTGGCGCATCAGGTGCCCGCTCGCGCGACGGCGAGCGGCCCGGCACAAGCTGAGCGGCTGCGGCGCGTTTGTGGGAGGAAGGCGATCATGCGGCGGGGCGGGCGGACGAGGTCGACTAGCCTGGCTCTCGGTTCCAATCGGGCCATTCATCAGATCAACGTGAAAGAGAACCCGAGACTCACGGCATTCGATCGGTCCGTTCAGGGACACGGCGGCGCGGGGACCCGAAACCGCCCGTCAGGCGCCCAGCGGGTGGGCGGCTGAGCCGATGTGCGGGATCTGCGGCTTGGTGGGTCGCGCCGATCGCCGGCTGATCGAGTCGATGACCGAGACGCTCGCGCATCGGGGGCCCGACGGCGACGGGGTCGAGGTCTTCGGCGCCGACGGCGCAGGCACCCCCGCGGCGCTCGGCCACCGCCGCCTCAGCATCCTCGACACGAGCTCGAGGGGGGCGCAGCCGATGGCTTACGCGGACAAGCGCTACTGGATCACCTACAACGGCGAGCTGTACAACTTCCGCGAGCTGCGGGCCGACCTCGAGGCGGACGGCCTTCGGTTCGAGTCGGACTGCGACACCGAGGTGCTGCTGGCGATGTACGCCAAGCACGGCGAGCAGATGCTCGACCGCCTCAACGGGATCTTCGCCTTCGCGATCTGGGACACCGAGCGCGACGAGCTCTTCATGGCCCGCGACCGGCTCGGCGTGAAGCCCCTCTACTACGCGCAGCAGGGCGACGTCCTCTACTTCGCGCTCCGAGCTCAAGGCGCTGCTCCCTGCCCTGCCGTCGCCCTCACTTCGCCACGCCGCGCTGGCCGAGTACCTGACCTTCCTGTGGGTTCCCGACCCCGGGACCCTGTTCGAGGGCATGTACCAGCTCCCCGCCGGGCACTGCGCCCGCTTCTCCGGGCGGCCGGCTGGCGGTGCGCGAGTACTGGGACCCGAGCTTCGAGGTCGACCACGGCACCTCGGAGGCCGCCTGGGCCGAACGGGTCCGCGACACCGCGCAGACCGCGATCCGGCGCCAGATGGTCTCCGACGTGCCACTCGGAAGCTTCCTCAGCGGCGGCCTGGACTCGGGCGCCGTGGTCGCGACGATGAAGGAGGCGACCGAGAAGGTGACCAGCTACACGGTGGGCTTCAGCGAGGAGGACCTGGCCCACGAGATCGTCCCCGACGATCTCGGGTACGCCCGCAGCCTCAGCAAGGAGCTCGGAATCGACAACCACGAGCGGATCCTCGAGCCCGACATCGTCGACCTGCTGCCGAAGCTGATCTGGCACCTGGACGAGCCGATCGCCGATCCCGCGGCGATCACGACCTACCTGATCTGCTCGGCGGGCAGCGAGCGACTGACCGTGATCCTCAGCGGGATGGGCGCCGACGAGATCTTCGCCGGGTACCCGCGCCACCTGGCGGCCCAGCTGACCCGGCCCGTCGACCTCTTGCCTCGCGGTCTTCGGAGGCGGTCCGCACCTCGCTGGATGGCCGCCTGACGATGGGCAAGCCCGGCCGGATGCGCGGACCGCGCCGTAACGCGATGAAGCTGCTGCGCGGCCTCGACCAGCCGTTCATGGATCGCTACCTGACCTACTCGTCCTACTACCGACCCGAGGAGCTCTCGCGCCTCCTGAGCACCGATCTTCGCGCCGAGCTCGGCGCCCACGACCCGTTTCACCGCCACCGCGAGCACGCGGCGCGCCGAGCCGGCGAGATCTGGCTGAACCGCCTGCTGTACCTCGACATGAAGACGTTCCTGCCGTGCCTCAACCTCGCCTACACGGACCGGATGAGCATGGCGGCGTCGACCGAGGTCCGGGTCCCGCTGCTCGACGACGAGCTGGTCGACCTCGCTGGTCACGTTCCCCCCGGGCTGAAGCTCCGGCGGACGACCCGCAAGTACGTGCTCAAGAAGTCGATGGAGGGTGTGCTTCCCGAGGCGGTCATCTGGCGGCCCAAGGCGGGCTTCGGCGCACCGCTCCGGGCCTGGATCGACCAGGACCTCCGCCCACTCGTCGACGACTGCCTCTCGCCCGCTGCGGTGCGGGAGCGAGGCCTCTTCGACCCCGCGGCGGTCGGGAGCGCTCGTCCGCGACAACGAAGCCGGCACCGCCGACAACGCGCTGCGGATCTGGGCACTCCTCGTGCTCGAGCTCTGGCAGCGCAGATTCGTGGACGGCGCCACCGCGCCGGGCTGAGCCGGTGCCGCGCCGACGCGTGCCCGGCGCTCGCAGCGCAAAAGCCCTCGGGACGCCGCAAGCTCGGGTGGCCCCGATCCGTTGCCTATGAGGAAGTAGCTCCAATGGCACACCTTCTCTCCAGACTCCGCCGGGGGGGCCGGCTCGCCGCCGAGGGCGGCGCGGCAGCGGGGCCATGCAATGACGCCCCATATCGCCTGATCAGCGAGGTCGCCTTCGCTCGAGGACGTGATCGTGCATCCGTTCACCAATCTGTACGGCTGCCGGATCGGGGCGCGGACGCGGATCGGGCCGTTCGTCGAGATTCAGCGCGGGGCGACGGTCGGCGCCGACTGCAAGATCCAGAGCCACGCCTTCGTCTGCGACGGGGTCACGATCGGCGACACGCGTTCGTCGGCCACGGCGTGATCTTCATCAACGACAACCTTCCCCGGGCGACGACCGAGGCGGGGACGCTCAGGTCCGCCAGCGACTGGGATCTGAAGCGCACGACCGTCGAGCGGGGTGCCTCGCTCGGCTCGGGCGCGGTGATCCTCGGCGGACTCCGGATCGGCGAGAGGCGCGATCGTCGGGGCCGGAGCGGTGGTCACCCGCGACGTTCCGCCGGGCGCCACGGTCGCGGGCAACCCGGCTCGCGCAATCGAGCTTCAGCGACTGCGTCAATCGGCGGATCAACTGGTCGCCGATCCCGGCTGACGATGCGCCTCAGCACGGGCGCCGACCGCAAGCGAGCTGCCCTTCCAGGCGTTAACTAGGCGATGGCCCGCGACGACTCCGCCGCGCACGATCGACCGTCGTTCACCAACGCCTTCGGGTTCGGCGCCCTCAGCTTCGCGCGTCAGCGGGGTGCTGGCCCTCGGCTCGAGCATCCTCACGGCCCGCCTCTACGGAATCACGGTGATCGGCGAGTTCGCGCTCGCCTACGCGCCGACCGGCGCTGTGTGGTTCCTGTCGAGCGTCCGCGAGCAACCCGCCCTGATCAGGATGCTGGCGCCGCTGGCGCCGCGAAGCCCCCGGGTCACCGGCCTGTTCGTCCCGGTGTTCATCTTCTCGAGCGTCCTGACGCTGATCGCCTCGTGCATCGCGGCCGGGGGGACCTACCTGCTCTTCAACGGACCGATCGACCATCCCGAGCTGTTCGCGCCGGCCGTCGTCAGCCTCGTCGGCTACCTGCTGTTCACCAACCCGTGCTGGAACATCGACGGCGTCCTCTGCGCGTTCAGGGCCGGCCGCGACCTGTTCTGGATCCGGACCCACCAGATGGCCGTCTATCTCGCGCTCGCGACCCTGGGGAGCTTCGTTCTGCCCACCGTCTGGGGATTGATCCTGGCGACCGCCGCCTCGTGGGTGACGTCGCTCGTTCACCGCCTGCTGGTTGCCCCGAAGTGGATGCGATGGCGGGTGGGCTCGGCGAGATCCGTAGCGGCTTCACGGCACTTCCCGAGATCCTTCGATTCGGCCTCAAGATCGACCCCCGGATCGCTGGCCACCGGAGTGTGCGAGCAGGTCGGAACCTGGGTCCTCGGCGCCTTCGGATCCCTGGCCGCCGTTGGCGCATGGAACCGGGCGTGGGCGCTCAGTCAGCGATTCGTCGAGCTCAACTACAGGCTCGCCGAGATGGTGTTCCCCACTCTGGTCGAGCGACACGACGGCGAGGACAGAGCTGGGCTTCGATCGGGCACTCGTCGACTCACTCCGCTACGTCGCGGCCGCGATGATGCTCCCCGCCGCCGTCGGGGGAGGCGCGGCGATCGGGATCATGGACCTCTTCGGCCCCGGGTTCTCGCGCGCGGCACCCGCGCTGGCGCTGGTTCTCGTCGTCCCCGCGATCGCCACCATGTCCACGATCCAAACCGACGCGCTGATGGCCGTCGGACGACCCCTCGCCACCACTGTGCTGGCGGGAGCCCGGCTCGCGGCGACCGTCCCCCTGACGATCGTGCTGACTCTCACCATGGGCGTCACCGGCACCGCGGTGGGCGTCGTTGTCGGCGTCACGGTGCAGCTCGGCGATTCAGGTCGGCGTGCTTCGGGCCCATCTGTCGCAGCCGATGCTGGCTCTGTGGCCGACTCGCCAGCTGGCGGCTCTGGTGATCGCCTACGTGGCCGGATTCGGCCTTGCCCACGTGCTCGACTCGCTGCTCCGCGGGGTCGGCGGCCTGGCTCGCCAGCATGGCCGCGGGAACGCTCGCCTATGCCCTCTGCCTGACCCTGATCGGCGGGATGCTTCCCCGCGACCGGGCCCGGGTCTCGGCCGCGGTGATGCGGATCGCGCCAGGTTCCAAGTGGGCGACCAGGATTTCCCCCAGACCACAACCGTCGACCTGAGGGGCGCCGAGGTGAAGGCCAAGTCGAACGACAGGCTGCCGATCACGGTCGTGATCCCCGCCTACAACCGAGCCCGGCTGCTCGACCGGGCGCTCCGAAGCGTCAACAACCAGACCCGCAGAGCCGACCAGGTCGTCGTCGTCGACGACGCCTCCACCGACGACACGCCCAAGGTCGCCGAGGCCCTCGGCGCCGAGCTGATCCGGCACGGGCGAAACATCGGGGGCAACGCCGCGGCCCGAGACACCGGACTGCGGGCGGCGCGCCACCAGTGGGTGGCCCTGCTCGATGACGACGACGAGTGGCTTCCCCATCATCTCGAGACCCTGTGGTCGCTCACCCCGGGAGCGTGCTGGTGGCGAGTTCGTGCGTGGAGCGGGTGCCCGGCTCGACCGAGCACGGCTTCCACGGACCGCTCAGCGAGGGTCCGACGACCCTCGACTCGCCGGTCCCGCTGATCCACCCCGAGAACCTGATCCCCGCCAGCGCCGCGATGGTCCACCGGGACACCGCGCTCTCGGTCGGCGGATTCAGGGGAATCCTCGAGGAATCGAGCGAACCCGGTGCATCGAACGGCAACGGAAGCGCGGGGGGCAAGCTGTCGATCCTGGGCTGCGAGGACCTCGACATGTGGTGCCGGCTGTTGAGCTTGGGGCAAGCCACGCTGTCGCCGCGCGTGGGCGTGCATCTATCACACGCACCCGGGTCAGATCTCGGGAGACTGGGAGGCCATGCACATCGCCCATTTGAACGTTGCCCGATCCTTTGCCGGGGCGGATTGGTGGACCCGAGGGCTGGTAGAGCGCCGCGCCGGCGTCACCGCCTGGGACCGATTCCGAGACCGCCAGCGGAGCGGCGCAGCGGGCGCCGGACGGCAGCTCGCGCGCGATCTTTCCGAGCATCCTCTCCGGACGCTGGGGGTTGTCGAGGTCCTGCGCCACCGAGTTGCAGTTCGACGACGGACCAGCCGGCTCGCTCCGAGCGGCGAGCCGTCGGTCGCCACGCTCGCCGGGACGGATCCGGCGGCGGTCCCGGAGCACGACCGCTATGAGGTCGATCTGAGCGCCGTGAGCAGCTTCCGGGCCTTCCTGCAGCTCGCCAGGCGTCCCAGCGGAGCGGCTATCGTGGGCTCGCGATCGCAAGCGGCCTTGGTGCGGCTCGCAAGGGTACGGCCGATTCGTGCCCTGGGCTACGCGCCACCCGACAGCGCATGACGATGACCACCCCCACCCGCTCAACCGAGGCCCTCCCCGTGTCGGTCCTGATCCCGGCCTATAACCGAGCCCGGCTGCTGGAGCGGGCGCTCCGAAGCGTCAACAACCAGACCCGCAGAGCCGACCAGGTGATCGTCGTCGACGACGCCTCGACCGACGACACGCCCCAGGTTGCCGAGGCACTCGGCGCCGAGCTGATCAGGCACGGGCGAAACCTCGGCCCATCCGCCACCTACGAGACCGGTCTGCGCGCGGTTCGCCACCAGTGGGTGGCGCTGCTCGATGACGACGACGAGTGGCTTCCGCATCACCTCGAGACCCTGTGGCGCATGACGCCGGGAAACGTGCTCGTGGCGAGCTCCTGCGTCGAGCGGATGCCCGGCTCCGCAGACCACACTTACCACGGGCCGCTGACGCGGAAGCCGATCGTCCTCGACTCTCCCTCGAGCCTCCTGCACCCGGAGAACCTGATTCCGTCGAGCGCGGCGATGTTCCACCGAGACACGGCGATGGCGGTCGGGGGGTTCCGGGCCGGCCTTTGCGAGGACCTCGATCTGTGGTGCCGGCTTCTTGGCCGCGGGCGGGCGACCCTTTCGCCGCGGGTAGGGGTGCTCTACCACATGCACCCTGGCCAGGTCTCGCGCGACTGGGAGGAGATCCACGCCGCCCACCTGGACGTGGCCCGCTCGTTCGCGGGCGAGCCGTGGTGGTCGAAGGCCCTGGTCGAGCGCCGCGCCGGAGTCACGGCGTGGGATCGCTTCCGGGGCCGCCAGCGCACCGGGATGGCCGGGGCTGGACGCAGAGCTCGCCCGCGACCTGCTCGCGCATCCGTTCCGGACGCTCGGCGTGGTCGAGGTGCTGCGCCACCGGGCGGCGATGCGCCGCCAGACGAGCCGCCTGTCCCTGAGCGGCAAGCCCTCGGTCGCCGTCCTGTCCGGGATCAATCCGGCCGCCGTGTCCCCGCGCAAGACCGGTACGACGTGGATTTGAGCCACATCGGCAGCTTCCGGGCCTTCCTTCGCCTCGCCCGCCGGCCGAGCGGCTCGGCGATCGTCAGCTCGCGACCTCAGGCCGCGCTGGTGCGGCTTGCCGGCACGCGACCGGTACGGGTGTCAAACGGGCGTCTCGCCGAGCCGCGTGCCGCATCCGGACGCGAGCAGCCCGACACACGGTGCAGCGCCCGGCGCCGCGACCCGCACCTAGCGTCTCAGCGCTGCCCGCGCCTAGTGCTTCAGGCAGGGCTTCGACTGGTCAGAGCAGAGGCTCATCTTCAGGACCCTGAGCTTGCTCCACGGGAACCTGGCCAGGAGCTTGTTCGGGTACTGGCCCCCGAAGATCCCGCCCGCGCCGTAGTAGGGATCCTGCTTTGCCCTGACCGGGTCCTGCGCGAAGAAGCCGATCGCGGTGCCGGTCTGGTCGCGGACGATCATCCCGCGGCGCTTTACCGCCCGTGCGATCTTCAGGATGAGCGGGGGCAGGTTCATGGTCCACGAGGTCCAGATCGGGCGGGAGGCGCAGACGGGCGCCCTCCGGGAATCGAGCCAGGCGGCCCGTGGCCGTCGGTTCGCTGCGCCGGCCACGAGTACTGCCCGGCGGCCGGGGCCGGGAGGTCGATCGCGAGCGCGTGCCTGATCCATGGGGAGCGCAGATCCCTGACCGGCATCGTCCCGGCGATCACCGGCAGGCTGGTCGCGGTGGCGCCCCAGTTGGGCTGCCGACAGACCCGGGCCAGGAGTTCTTGGAGTAGTAGCCCGGGCTCTGGGAGACGTGCGTTCATCGCCCCGCCCCAGCTGGCGTGCCAGGGCCGTTCGACTCTTGCGCGCCTGCCAGAACTCCCACAGCGTGTCGGTCTGAGGGCTGCCAGACCGTCATGTGGCCGTCGCTGCCAGCGGCGGGGCGCGCATTCGGCGAAATCGGGACCTTGCTGAACGCCTGCTGCAGGCCCGACGCGCCACGACGCGTTCGGGATCGTCGAGCGCCACCCTCACGCGTCGGCAGGTCTCGGGCCTCGCGATGTAGAGGGGCGTGCTGTAGCTGTCCGTCTGGATCCACGGTCCGATGCCGGCGGTCTGCTCGCGTTTCACCTCGGCGAGCAGCCCGGCGACCAGCTGCGGCGAGCGCCGGGTCGATTCGGGCGTCGGGGGAAAGCGGGTGGTTCCAGACGCTGTTCGGCGCGAACAGTCGGAACAGATGGTGGCCGGCGGCCGGGTGGCCGGTGGCCGCCGAGGCGGGGGCTGACCAGACGGCAAGCGCCGCCACGGCGACGGCCAGCAATGCCAGCGCGCGCCTGGGTGCAAAACGTCGTTGTGTCTGGAAGGGGTCATCTGGGCCATCCTTCGACACTGGGAACTCGGGACCTCTCCGGTACTACGACCGAGTCCGACCGGGCATTCGTTGTATCAGAGCCGACGGCCGACGACCCCGATCAGGACCGGAGGACTAGCACCAATTTCAGGCTTGTGCGGACCGTGTAGTCGCAGAGTATGCTAGGAGAGCGCGATCTCGGACTCGGCGCCGATGCTCAGCGACACGCCCCGAGGGACGCGAAACGTGCGGCGAAGCTCGGCGCCCTCGCCGATCACGCTCTCCTCGACCCGGAGGCCGAAGTGCTCGATCGTCGCGCGCGGCAGGATGATCGCGTTCTCGACCTCCGAGTTCTCGATGATCGCCTCCTCGCCGACCGAGGTGTACGGCCCGACGTAGGAGTCGACGATCCGCGCGCCGGGGCCGATCACGATCGGGCCACGAACGCGACTTGACTCGATCGTCGCGGTGTCGTCGATCAGGACGCGCCCCTCCACCTCGGCGTCCCTGCCGTCGTTCGTGGTGACCGAGTCGGCCAGGCGGTCGAGCAGGACTCGGTTGGCGGCCAGCAGGTCCTCGGGCCGGCCGGTGTTCCTCCAGCATCCGTCGACGTGGTGGGTCTCGACCCTGCCGCCCGCGGCCGCCAGCCAGGACACCGCCGCCTCGAGGCCGAACTGGCCGGATTCCCAGCCCCCGACCGTCGCGACGACGTCAAAGATCCGCGGCCCGACGATGCAGGTGCCCAGCCCGTCGAGCTCAGAGTCGCGGGGGGCGGCGTGCGCCCCATCGCCGTTGCCAACCATCGCGAGCGCGTCCAGGTTCCCGTCGGCGAACCGCTCGATGAACGGCTGAAGGGACTGTGTTACGAGGGTGCCGCCCTCGAAGACGAGTAGGGGGCTCTCGCCCACCATCGACTCGGTCATCCCGATCGCGTGGGCCGCACCGAGCACCGGATCGGCCTCGACGTAGCTGACCTCGAGGTCCCACTCCGCGCCGACCCCGATCGCATCCCGAAGCTCGGCTATCTCGATCGCGCCTGCGGCGACGATCACCTCGTCTATCGATGCGTTCCGGATCGTCTCCAGGACGTAGTGAAGGAGTGGCGTGTTGGCGAGGGGAAACAGCTGGGGACCCCGCCCGTGCAGCTCGCGCCGACCCGGGACGTAGGGATCCTCGCCGAGGATCAATCCCTTGAACTTGCTCATCTCTTAGTAAACGGGCCTAAAGCCTCCCGCTTTTTCGACCGGTACGAAAACCACCCTCGATCGTGCCTGGCGAGACGCCGCACAGGCACGAATTCGCCTGCTCAGTGCTGCTCGAGGGGCGCCATCGTGAGCCCGGCGTCGCCGAGTTGCTCCCAGTAGAGCTCGGCGGTCTCCTTGGGGCCGGTCCACACGATCGCCTTGCCGGAGCCGTGGATCCGGTCCGCCAGCCGGTAGCCATCCTGGATCGAGACCCCCGGGATGACCCGGGCGATCGTCGTCGCCACGTGGTCGAAAGTGTTGTGATCGTCGTTGAGCACGATCACCAGCCAGTTGCCGCCCAGGCCCGATCCGGGTCCCGAGGTGTCGGGACGCTCGAGCGTCTCCGTCGCCATCGCCCCAGACTAGCCGGAGCCCCCGGCGTCCGCGGACAGGCCGTCTAGGGCGTCGGGACCTGCAGCTTGAGGTCGTCGACCGTCGCGGAGACGGTCTTCGAGGAGCGCTTGCCGCTCCCGATCGCCACCTCGACCTTTCGGCCTCCCACCTGCGCCGGGGTTCGAATCCGTCAGTCTTCGCGACCTTGGTGCCGTTGACCCGCGCGGTCACCTTGGACCCCGAGGCCTTGAGACTCAGGATGTTCGCCTTGTTGAAGCCCTTGATCGCCTTGCTCTTGCCCGTGGCCGGGAAGTCGTGCCCGCCGCCCGAGGGCTTGCGGACGAGCCGGAACCGGTGCTCGACGGGAAACACCCGAAGCTCATACCCCGACGACTTGCCCGAGCGGACCGCCACCGCGACGTAGGCGTGCTTTCGCAGCCCCGACGACTTGTTTCGCAGGAACCTGAGCCTTCGCCTCGAAGCTGTGGTCGGGCCCGTCGGTGTCCCCCTCGACCGGGGGACGGTAACCGCACGTCTCGGGGCTCTTCGTCACGTCGACGCGGAGCTTGTCCGCCTTCTTGCGGAGGTTGCGCCGGCAGTGCTTGCCCTCGGCGTGGCGGAGCTCCTTCGCATCGCTCTTGCGGGCGAAGGTGTTCTTGTAGACGGTGACGCCGGCGAGCGCCGTCGCGGCGACGGCGACGGCGACGAACAGGGCCACAAGCGCGACACCGGCTCCAGCTGTGAGTCGATAGCGTCCCATCGGAATCCCGTGCAGGGTAGCCATCCGCACCCAAAGGCGCCTACTCGAACGTAGAATCCCATTGGTGAGCGACTACCGGCTCGAGCAGCGCGACCGCCCGTGGGTGATGCGCACCTACGCAGGGCATTCCGACGCGCGCCGATCGAACGAGCTCTACCGCCGCAACCTCGCCAAGGGCCAAACGGGGCTCTCGGTCGCCTTCGACCTCCCGACCCAGACCGGGTACGACCCCGATCACCCGCTGGCGCGCGGCGAGGTCGGCAAGGTCGGCGTCTCGATCGCCGACAAGGGCGACATGCATGCGCTGTTCGACGGCATACCGCTCGACGAGATGAACACGTCGATGACCATCAACGCCACGGCCGCGTGGCTGTTGGGGCTTTACGTGGCGGTCGCCGAGGAGAACGGGATCGACCGCTCGGCTCTCAAGGGCACGACTCAGAACGACATCATCAAGGAGTACCTCTCCAGGGGCACCTACGCGCTCCCGCCGGAACCCTCGATGCGCCTGATCGCCGACACGGTGGCGTTCACCGTCAACGAGGTCCCGAACTGGAACCCGATCAACGTCTGCAGCTACCACCTCCAGGAGGCCGGAGCGACCCCGGTCCAGGAGATCGCCTACGCGCTTTCGACCGCGGTCGCGGTACTCGACCAGGTCGCCGAGCGCGGCCAGATCACCGAGGAGGACTTCCCCCGTGTGTTCGGGCGGATCTCGTTCTTCGTCAACGCGGGCGTCCGATTCATCGAGGAGCACGCGAAGCTGCGAGCGATGGGCGTTCTGTGGGAGGAGATCGGACGCCGGCGCTACGACGTCACCGAGCCGAAGTACCTGCGCATGCGCTACGGCGTGCAGGTGAACTCGCTGGGGCTCACCGAGGCTCAGCCGGAGAACAACGTTCCCCGAATCGTGCTCGAGGCACTTGCGGTCACCCTGGGCCGCGACGCGCGCGCCCGCGCGATCCAGCTCCCGGCCTGGAACGAGGCGCTGGGCCTCCCGAGGCCGTGGGACCAGCAGTGGAGCCTGCGCATCCAGCAGATCCTCGCCGAGGAGACCGACCTGCTCGACTACCCCGACATCTTCGAGGGCTCCACCGTGATCAGCGGGCTCGTCGACGAGCTGGCCGCCGACGCGCGGGCCGAGATGGAGGTCGTCGAGCAGCACGGCGGCGCCGTCGAGGCGGTCCCCTACATGAAGGCGCGGCTGGTCGAGTCCCACCGGGAGCGGCTCGCCAGGATCGAGCGGGGCGAGATCAAGGTCGTGGGTCAGAACTGCCTTCACCGAGACGGAGGATTCGCCGCTCACCGCGGGGGCCGACGGGGGCATCCTGACTCCCGACCCGGAGGTCGAGAAGGAGTGTCGCGAGGCGCTCGAGAGCTGGAGGGCGAAGCGCGACACGGCGGCGGTCGAAGCTGCTCTGGCGCGCCTGCGAGCCGCCGCCGCGGACGCCTCGGCGAACATCATGCCGGCGACCATCGACGCCGCCAAGGCGGGCGCGACCACCGGTGAGTGGGCGGGCGTTCTTCGCGACGTATTCGGCGACTACCGGGCACCGACCGGGGTCGGCGGCGCGTCGGAGGCGATCGATGCAGGGCCCATCTCGGATGTCCGCGACCGTGTCGCTGAAGTCGCCAAGCGCCTCGGGCACCGGCCCCGCATCCTGGTCGGGAAGCCGGGACTGGACGGGCATTCGAACGGCGCCGAGCAGATCGCCGTGCGGGCGCGCGACGTGGGCATGGAGGTGATCTACCAGGGAATTCGGCTGACGCCCGAGCAGATCGCGGCCTCGGCCCGCGACGAGGACGTCGACGTGGTCGGCCTGTCGATCCTCTCCGGCTCGCACCGCGAGCTGGTTCCCGAGACCGTCCGGCTGCTGCGGGAGGCCGAGCTCGACGTGCCGGTCGTGGTCGGCGGGATCATTCCGTCCGCCGACGCAGACGCCCTGCGCGAAGCCGGCGTGGCGCGCGTCTACACGCCCAAGGACTTCGACCTGAACCGGATCATGAGCGAGATCGCCGACCTGGTGAGCGAGCGGGCCGACACCGCAGCAGCGCAGCCCGCCTGACGCATGCCCCAGGCGCCCCGCACCCGCTACGCGCTCAGTGGGGACGCCCACATCGCCTACCAGGTCTTCGGCGAGGGTGACCTGGACCTCGTCTTCGTCCCCGGCTTCGTCTCGAACATCGAGCATTACTGGGAGATGCCGGTCGTCCCCGAGCTTGTTTAACCGCCTCGGTTCGTTCGCCCGGGTGGTGCTCTTCGACAAGCGGGGCACCGGGCTGTCGGACCCGGTGGCCGGGCCGCCGCCGCTGGAGCAGCGAATGGACGACATGCAGGCGGTGATGGACGCCGCGGGCGTCGAGCGCGCGGCTCTGTACGGGGTATCGGAGGGGGGCCCCGCGAGCGTCCTGTTCGCGGCCACCTACCCGGACCGAACCTCGGCCCTCGTGCTCTATGGCTCCACGCCGCGATTCCGCACCGACTCCGACATCTCGTGGGGGGCGACCGACGAGGAGATGGAGGCGTTCATCGGCGAGGCCTCAACCGCGTGGGGCGAGGGCGCGCTGCTCGACAAGTTCGCTCCCAGCGCCGCCGAGGATCCGGGAGTTCGCGAGGTCTGGGGCAGGTACCAGCGTGCCAGCGCGAGCCCCGCGATGGCAAAGGCCGTGGTCGAAGCGCTGTTCGAGATCGACGTTCGCGACATCCTTTCGTCGATCCGGGTCCCGACCCTGATCCTCCACCGCACGGGCGACCTGGTCGCCCCGGTCGAGGGCGCGCGGCTGATGGCCGAGAGGATCCCGGACGCCAAGCTTGTCGAGTTCGACGAGCCCGACCACCTCGTGTTCGTGGGGGACTACGACTCGGTCTCGGACGAGATCGAGAAGTTCCTGACCGGGACCCGGCAGACCCGGCCCCTCGACCGAGTGCTTGCGACGGTGATGTTCACCGACATCGTTGATTCGACCAAGCGCGCCGCCGAGGCAGGCGACCGGCGCTGGCGAGAGCTGATCGAACGCCACGACGAGCTCACGCGCCGCCAGCTCGATCGGTTCCGCGGCCGTGAGATCAAGACGCTGGGCGACGGCTTTCTCGCCACCTTCGACGGGCCCGCCCGCGCGATCGAGTGCGCCTGCGCGATCAGGGACGGGGTCGGGCCCCTGGGCCTTAACGTGCGGGCCGGGCTGCACACGGGCGAGTGCGAGCTCGGCGGTGACGACGTTCGCGGGATGGCCGTCAACATCGGCGCTCGGGTGGGCGCGCGCGGCCGACCCGAACGAGGTCCTGGTCTCGAGCACGGTCAAGGACCTCGTGGTCGGCGCCGAGCTGGAATTCGTGGACCGAGGCGAGCACGACCTGAAGGGCGTCCCCGGGAACGTGGCGGCTGTTCGCCGCGGCGCCCGGGTAGAGGATTGAGCCACGGGGATCGAGTTCCCCGTCGAGGGGTTGAGCGACGGGCGGATTCGACTGCGCCTGCACGCCGACGCTGACATCCCCGCGATCGTCGCTGCCTGCCCGATCCGGAGATCCCGCGCTGGACCAGGGTCCCCGTCCACTATGGAGAGACCGAGGCCCGCGGCTGGCTGCGCCAGGAGGCGGAGGAGAGGACGCGCGGGGAAGGGCTCGGGCTGCTGGTCGTCGATCCCGATGACGACCACCTGCTGGGATCGATCGGACGCCCGGATCGATCGCACCGAGGGCGGTGCGAGCTCGGGTACTGGATGGCACGGGAGGCCCGCGGGCGCGGCCTGGCCACGCGGGCCGTCCGACTGCTCAGCGCGTTGGGCATTCGAGGCTCTCCCCGTGGACCGGATCGAGATCCACGTCGAGCCCGAGAACATGGCGTCGCGACGGGTGGCGGAGCGAGCCGGCTTCACGCTCGAGGGGGTGCTCCGCTCCTACCTCGTGAACAAGGGAGTGCGCCGCGATGCCGTTTCGTACTCGCTGCTTCGCGGCGAGCTACGCTGAACGAGGATGAATCACGGGTTCGGCGAGGAGCGAAGCGCCTGGCTGCGGTGCTACCGCTGCTGGTCGCAGCGGCTCGAGGCCCAAGTCCACTACGACGCGATCCTCAAGGTGGATCCCGAGACGGGCGAAGCCGCCGATCGGGTCGAGGAGATCCAGGAGGCGGCGGTCCAGTGCCTGGACTGCATGCACGACCAACCTCACCTGACGGTCGAGGAGGCCCGGGTGGTCCCGGTCGAGGATCGCTGGGAGCGAATGGTGGCCGGCAAGCCATACGTCGCCTCGTGCACCGTGACCATCGACGCCGAGCAGGTCGAGACCTGCTCGGGCCCTGAGGCGGTCGACAGCCTGACGTTCGGCTCGTTCGGCGACTCCGGCACGCGTGAGTTCTTCACCCACGTTCGCTTCCACAAGCACGATGAGGAGCGGATCGTCGTCCACCTCCTGGTCGAGCTCTACGCACGCACCGAGCAGGAGGCGATCGACGTCCTGGAGGAGGCGGCGCGGGGGACGCTCGAGATCACCTCTCTCGCCGAGGAGTCGCGCCCACCGGCCCACGCGGCCGACGAGGCGCACTGAGCGCCCGACTTACGCAGGCCGACGGACGAGCGCGCCGGGCTCGAGCTGCGCCGGGGTCGTATAGCCGCACAAAGCGAGCGTCAGGTCGAGCTCGGCGAACAGCATCCTGAGCACCGTCTCGACGCCTTTTTCGCCCTCCAGGGCGAGGCCCCACAGATAGGGACGGCCGAGCAGCACCGCCTCGGCTCCGAGCGCCAGCGCCTTGATCACGTCGGAGCCGCTGCGAATGCCGCTGTCGAGCAGGACCACCAGCTCGCCGGCCGCCGCCTCGACGACGGCGGGCAGCGCATCGATCGAGGCGATTGCCCCGTCGACCTGGCGGCCGCCGTGATTGGAGACGATCACGCCGTCGATGTCCCGCTCGCGGGCGCGCAGCGCGTCGTCGGGATGGAGGACTCCCTTGACCACGATCGGCAGCGAGGTCCACTCGCGCAGCCTGCCGATGTCCTCCCAGCTCAGGGAGGGGTTGACGTAGATGCCCAGGTAGTGGCCCGTGGCGGCCCCGAGGTCCTCCTCGGGCGAGCGATCGAGCTGGGAGCGGAAGACGGGATCCTGAAGGAAGTTGGCATTGCCGACCCCCTCCAGGAAGGGAAGCCAGGCCTGCTGGAGGTCGCGCGGCTTCCAGCCGGGGATGAACGTGTCGAGGGTGACGACCAGTGCCTCGTAACCGGCGGCCTCCGCCCGGGCGACGATGCTGGCGGCGATCTCGTGGTCGTTGGGCCAATAGAGCTGGTACCAGCGAGGTCCGGAACCGCCTTCGGCGGCGATCGCCTCGAGGGTGTGGGCCGCCGCGGTGCTGGCCACCATCGGGGTGCCCGTCGCGGCCGCGGCACGCGCCGTGGCCAGCTCACCCTCCGGATGGACGATCGTCTGCACGCCGATCGGCGCAAGGAGCACCGGCGCGGACATCTCGGTCCCGAGCAGGGTCGTTCCGAGGTCGCGCTCGGCGACGTCGCGAAGCATCCTGGGAACGATCCTCCAGCGCCGAAACGCCTCGAGGTTCTCGCGCATCGTGTCCTCGGATCCCGCCCCCGCGAACACGTAGCTCGCCGCCCGAGGATCCATCGCCTCCTTGGCGCGGCACTCGAGCTCGGCCCACGAGATCGGCAGCGATGGCGTCTCGCCCGCCGAGGCCCCGGGCATAGATCTCCCTGTAGAAGTCGTGGGGGCTGTGCGCGTCGGGCATCGCCGCGACGATATAACCCCGCGCGATGCCGGGAATCGGCGCCTTCATATCGGCCGGGCGTTCGCTCGACACGGCGCTCGAGCGGGTTCGCCGAGCCGACCGGCTGGGACTCGACAGCGTCTACACCACTCAGATCGCGGGCCGCGACGCGCTCACCCTGCTGGCCGCCTACGCGTCGGTCTCGGAGCGGGCGCGCCTCGGGACCGGGGTCGTGCCGATCTTCTCCAGGACGCCGGTCGCGATGGCGCAGACCGCCGCGACCCTGGACGAGGTCTCCGGCGGGCGCATGGTCCTCGGCCTCGGCGTTTCGCACCGGATCACGGTCGAGAACTGGTTCGACGCCGAGATCTCAAAGCCCGTCTCCCAGATGCGCGAGTACGCGGGCATCGTCAGGGCCATCCTGACGGGCGAGGCGCCCCCCAAGGGGAGCTTCTTCAACACGAGCTTTCAGTTCATGGGGTATGAGCCGCGGCGCGACCTGCCGATCTACATCGCCGCCCTGTCGCCGAACATGTTGCGGCTGGCCGGAGAGATCGGCGACGGCGTGATGCTGTGGCTCTGCAACCCGGACTACGTTCGCGACGTCGTCATTCCCTCGGTGAGCGAGGGCCGCGAGCGGGCGGGAAAGACGATGGACGGGTTCGACGTCGTGGCGGCCGTTCCCGTCGGACTTACAGACGATCCCGCCGAGGCCCGTGCGCGGCAGCGGAAGGAGCTCGTTCCCTACGCCTCACTGCCCTTCTATCGCACCATGCTGGAGCGCTCCGGGTTCGGCGACGAGCTCGCGGCATTCGACGAGGGGATGGCCGCTCAAGACATGGACCGGGCGATGTCAGGACTCTCGGATCGGCTTCTCGAGGCGCTGGCGGGGATCGGCTCGGCCGACGATGTCGGCGCCGCCGTCGAGCGCTACCGCGGCGTCGGCGTCACCTCGCCGTGCATCGGCGCGATCCCGGGCACGGACTTTGACGCGGCGCTCGACGCGGTCGCGACGCTCATCTAGCCCGGCGCCACTCCGGCCAGCCGCCGCAGCAGCCGCCGGTAGACCCCGAAGGCCCGCTTCGGTGAGTAGTCATCGCGGAGCAACCCGTAGTGCTGCTGGAAGTTGGCCGACGACGTGTTGTGGTCTCGGAGGTCGAACCACCGGTAGTCGGTGACGTGGTAGGCACCGCGGAAGTCGTTGACCGCGCGAACCATCTGGCGCAGGGCCACGACCTGCTCGCGCTCGGTGCGGTCCGGGCCGGTTGGCCATCCGTTCTCCTCCACGTGTATCGGCACCCCGCTCCCCAGTCCCGCGGTCGGCATGTAGCAGTCACGAAGCTCGCCCAGCGCCTCCAGCATGGCGTCGCGAAAGCCGCTGCCGACCGGCGAGGGGACGGGCGGGAACACGGTGCCGGGATAGGCGTCGAGCCCCACCCAGTCGACCGCGCGGGCAAAGCGGCGGCCCCCCTTGTCGCGCAGGTAGCCCCAGAAGCTCGCCTCGTTCGCCGGGTCGGTCCGATAGAACCAGTTGAAGCCGACCTGGAGCTGCCGAAAGCCCTGTCGCCTCACCGTGCGATGCGCGGCCTCGACCCCCCTGATCAGGGCATCCCGGGAGCGGGCGAAGGCGCTGTCGGAAGCATCGGGGGCGATCGGGTAGAGATTGACCTCGTTCGTCACCTGGAGTCCGGTCACCCCGCGGTTGGGGCCGAAGCGCCGAACCACCTCGCGGACGAAGCGAACCCAGGCGGGGATGTCCCCTTCCTGCGCGGCCGTCGGGTGGTAGCGGAGCTGCAACTCGACCTGATACCCGCGCCGGGTGTAGCGCCGCGCCAGCCTCGCGAAGCGGCGGATTCCCCGCTCGCCATCGGACCAGAAGAAGCGGTTCAAGCGCAGGACGAAGGGAGCGTGAGGTGGTCGCAGGCGACCCAGCGCGCTGAGGGTCTTTCCCATGTCGATCGGGGTGAGGGGTACCGGCGGGCCGAGCGCTCCGGCCTCCCCAGCCGGAGCGATGCCGAAGTGGAGCGGCGGCGCCGGCCTGGCGCTCGCGCTCGAGGCGCTGCTGGCAGGGCACTGGCCGATCGGAGCCTGGGCCGCCGCTGCGACGGGCGCGAGCATCGCGGCCACGACGGCGATCGCGGCCGCGGCCACGCCGAGGCCTCGCGCCCGCTGCCCGCCGTGATTTGCTCGACCGGCGCAGTTGGACACGGCCTTCACGCGTTGCGAGCTACTCGACCGGGCCCTGGCCGCTTTCGGCATCGGCGATGGCCTCCGGGCTTCTCGGCACGAGCACCGCGCGCTTGAACTCGGCGACCAGCGTCCCGTCCTGGTTGTAGGCGCGGGTGTGTACCCGGACCACGCCGCGGTCGGGCTTCGATCCCGAGGGCCGCACCTCGAGGACCTCGGACTCCGCGTACAACGTGTCGCCATGGAAGACCGGCGACGGATGGCTGAGCTCGTCGGTCGCAAGGTTGGCGATCGCCTTGCCGGACACGTCGGCGACCGTCATCCCGAAGACCAGGGAGTAGACGTACGGGCCCGCGACGACGTTTCGCCCCTGCTGCGAGCCCCCGGCGTACACATCGTTGAGATGCAGCGGGTGGTGGTTCATGGTCAGCAGGCAGAACAGGTGATCCTCCGCCTCGGTGATCGTCTTGGCGGGCCAGTGCAGATAGGTCGCCCCCACATCGAATTCCTCGAGGTAGCGGCCATAGCGGTGCGCGCCGGATGCTTCCCGCCCAGCCTGGTCTGTGATCAGCGTGTGCTCGGTGGTCTCGGTGTCGCTCATGCTCCCTCGTTGCTTGATTCGTCGGTCTGAGCGTCGGCAGTATGAAGCGCCCGCTCGAGCGTCGCACCGACGCCAAGCACCAGCGCGTCCGCTCCGGGGCGCCCGGCAACCTGCGCGGACGCGGGCAGATCATCCTCGGCGAGGCCGCACGGCACCGCGAGCGCCGGCGCGCCGATCGCGTTGAACGGGTAGGTGAACATCGTCAGTCGGTCCCGCAGCGCCAGGTCGCCGAGGCCGATCCGAGGGGCGACCATCGGCTCGGTTGGGGTCAGCATGACGTCAATCCCCCTGGTCAGCTCGGCGAACCTATCCCGGTAGCGCTCCCTGGTCCGGAGCCCCGCCTGGTACTCGGCGTCAGTCACCCGCAGGCCGCGTTCGATCTTTGCCGCCACGTCCGTCCCGTAGAGGTCGCGATGCTCGGCGAACAGGGTCGCGTGGACCTCCGCGGTCTCCCGCATGCGAACGTCGGCGACTCCGGGCGGCATCGCCGGGAGAGGGATCTGACGACGTCGCGGAAACAGGGCCGCGGCCTCCTCGACCCTGGAGCGGACGAGTGGGTCCGCCTCCGCCGCCCAGGCGACCCCCACCTCGACGTCATCGAACGAGATCTCAGGGACCGGGTCCAGGTCGGGGGCGAGCGCGGCCATCATCCGCACGCACTCGTCCACCGACCGGGCCATCGGGCCGACGTGGTCGAAGCTGGGCGCGAGCGGGAAGCAGCCCTCGGTCGGGACGAGCCCGAAGCTGGGCTTGAAGCCGACGACCCCGCAGCAGGCCGCGGGCGCGCGAATCGACCCCCCCGTGTCCGTGCCGAGCGCCGCATCGGCCGGCCGGCGGCGAGCGCCGCTGCCGATCCGCCGCTGGAGCCCCCGGCGATCCGGCCGGCCCGCAGCGGGTTCGGCACGGTGCCGTAGTGCGGATTCTCGGATGTCAGCCCGAATGCGAACTCGTGGAGGTTGGCCTTCCCGACCTGCACGTAGCCGGCGACCTCGAGCCGGTGGACCGCCTCGGCGGAGCGGTCAGGGACGTGATCGGCGAAGATCGCCGAGCCGTACGTGGTGCGTATGCCCGCTGTGTCGAGGATGTCCTTGACGGCGAGCCGGGGCCCTTCGCCCGCGGGCTCCGTGCGGGTGATGAAGATCGCCTCGGCTTCCGTGGCCACCTCCCGGTCGCGGCGCTAGTGGGCCTTCCTGAGCCCCGCCCGCGCCAGGTGGCGCTCGATCACCGTCCCGATCAGCTTCTGGACCTCGGCGTCGCCCGAGACGCGGATCTCGCCGTGCTCGAAGGACTCGCGCCAGTCGCGGACGTGGCCCTTCTCGGCGTGCTGGTTGAAGACCGAGCGCGACATCGCCACGTCGAGCCGCGCGTCCTCCGGCTCCCCCTTCGTCACCTCGGGAGCGGGCAGCCGGACTCGAAAGACCTGCACGTCCCCGCGGCCTCGCAACTCCAGCCGCACGACGATCTTCAGGCTCGCCAGCGACGGAACCTCACGCTCGAGGTTCCGAACGGCGACCGCGATCAGCTCCTGGGGCCTGGGCATCAGCGACCCCGCCGCGGCGAGGGCGAAGCCGAGTGGGCGGCGCGCATCAGATTGGGTTTCGCTCCAGGAGCTTCTTCCCGATCACCATCTTCTGGATCTCGGACGTGCCCTCGCCGATCAACAGCAGCGGAGCGTCGCGGTAGATGCGCTCGATCTCATACTCCTTCGAGTACCCGTATCCACCGTGAATCCTCAACGCCTCCTCGGCGTTCGACCGCGCGGCCTCGGAGGCGAATAGCTTCGCCATTCCCGCCTCGAGGTCCGAACGCTCTCCCGCGTCCTTCAGCCTCGCCGCCTTCAGGGTCAGCAGCCGTGCGGCCTCCAGGCGGGTGCCCATCTCTGCGAGCTTGAACGTGATCGCCTGGTGCTTGGCGATCGGCCGGCCGAACGCCTTTCGCTCCTGGCTGTAGCGCAGGGCGAGCTCGAGCGCCCGCTGAGCGACTCCCACGCCTCGAGCCGCCACGTTGACGCGCCCGACCTCGAGCGCGTCCATCATCTGCACGAAACCCTTGCCCACGCCCTCGGGACCGCCAAGGACGCGGTCGTCGGAGACCTCGAAGCCGTCGAACACGAGCTCCGTGGACTCCACCCCCTTGTAGCCCATCTTCTTGATCTTGGGCGGGATCCTCAGCCCGGGAACCTCCTCCGCGCCCGGCTCCTTCTCGCAGATGAAGCAGGTCATCCCCTTGTAGGGCGGATCCGCCTTCGGATCGGTCTTCACGAGCACGAAGACGAGTCCGGAGCGCAGCCCGTTCGTGACCCACATCTTCTGGCCGTTGATCGCCCATCCGTCCTCGCCGACCCTCGTGGCGGTCGACTTGATGCCCTGGACGTCCGAGCCGACCTCGGGCTCCGAGAGCGAGAAGGCGGCGCGGATCTCCCCGGTCGCCATCTTCGGCAGGAGGCTCTCCTTCTGCTCGTCGGTGCCGAACTTCATCAGCAGATAGGAGCCGATGAAGTGGGTGTTGACGACTCCCGAGATCGAGATCCAGCCCCGCGAGAGCTCCTCGACGATCATCGCGTAGGTCGTCAGGTCGAGCCCCATGCCTCCGTACTCCTCGGGGATGGTGACCCCGAAGAGCCCCAGCTCCTTCATCTGCTCGACTATCGGCTCCGGAAACTTGTCCTCGGCGTCGTACTCCTCGGCCGACGGGGATGATCTCGTTGTCGGCGAACTGGCGCACCATCTCGGTGATCGCCTGCTGCTCGTCGGTCTTGTCCGTGTAGATGTCGGTGGCTACGGCCATGGTTACCGCGATCGTGGGCGGGATCCCGCCATCGGTGCCCGCGCGCGGGAAGGATAGCTGTGGGCTGCCCCACGGCGCCGAGCCGGAGTGCGCCGATCCCGTCGCGGGCGCCACCGGACGGGGCGGTCTCCCAGCGGCGGAACGGCATCGGATGCCTCGGACTGTCGGGGCGCGATACTGGCGTCGAGCCTTCACGCCAGTCCACGGTCCAGGCGTTCGTGGACCGCTTTCCGACCGATGACATCGTGGCCGCGGTGCGCGACCCCGACGGGCTTCAGGAGCGGCTCGCCCCGCTGGCCGACCTCGCCTGGCCCAACTTCGAGGTGGTGATGGTCGGCCCGATGCCCACTGCGAGGATCGAGTACCGGGGGGTCGGGGGGTTGATCGAAGCGTGGACCGACTGGGCGAGCCCCTACGAGCGCTACGAGATGCAGGTCGAGTCGATCGAGGAGGCCGGCGACAGGGCGCTGGTCGTCATCCACCAGGCCGCGACCCCGACGGGCGCGACCGCCGCCATGGAGGGCACGGCCGCGGCCCTTTTCACCTTTCGTGACGGGCGGCTGTCGTCGATCGAGTTCCACCTCGACGCCGACCTGGCTCGTCGCGAGGCGGGTCTTTGAGCGGCGGGTGATCCTCCGCGCGGCCGGCCGAGGTCTCAGGCGAGGCCCACCTCGGCGCGCCGGCATCACTAGATTTCCTCGCCCGGCGACCTGAGATGCGAAACCCACGCCAGTTCGGACAACCGCTTGCGATCGGCGCTCCACAGCCGCCGAGCGAGATCCCCGTGACCCCGTCGCGGATGATCCACTTCTTCGACCCCTCGAACGAGAAGATGGCGGCAAAGGTGCCCGACATGGCCAAGCAGGCCGACATCCTGCTCGGCAATCTCGAGGACGCGATCGCCGTCGACCGAAAGGAGGCCGCCCGGGAGGGGCTCGTGGAGGTCGCGCGCTCGACTGATTTCGGCGACACCGCGCTCTGGACGCGGGTCAACTCGCTCGAGAGCCCCTGGGCGCTCGACGACCTCACCCGCCTGGTCACCGAGATCGGGGACAAGCTCGACGTGATCATGGTCCCGAAGGTCGAGGGGCCCTGGGACATCCATTACGTCGATCGCCTGCTCGCCCAGCTCGAGGCCAAGGCCGGGCTCGAGCGCCCGCTCCTGATCCACGCGATCCTCGAGACGTCGCTCGGCGTGGTGAACCTCGAGGAGATCGCGACCGCCAGTCCCCGGATGCAGGGCATGAGCTTCGGACCCGCCGACCTCGCAGCGTTCAGGCGGATGAAGACCACCCGGGTCGGCGGGCGGCCACCCGGCCTACCGGGTGATCGAGGACCCCGACCCTGACCACCCGGACGCACCCCGAGCGACCGCGCAGCAGGACCCGTGGCACTACTCGATCGCGCGCATGGTGGACGCCTGCACCTCGGCCGGGATCCTGCCCTTCTACGGGCCCTACGGCGACATCAAGGACACCGAGGGCTGCGAGACGCAGTTCCGGGCCGCCTTCCTGCTCGGTTGCGTCGGCGCCTGGTCGCTTCACCCCGCCCAGATCGAGATCGCCAGGCGCGTCTTCAGCCCGCGCGCCCGACGAGGTCAAGTTCGCCAAGAAGGTCCTCGAGGCGATCCCCGACGGGCGCGGCGTCCACATGATCGACGGCAAGATGCAGGACGACGCGACCTGGAAGCAGTGCAAGGTGATGGTCACCTTGGCCGAGATGCTCGCCAGCAAGGACCCCGAGCTGGCGAAGGCTTACGAGCTCTGAGGCTTCTCCGGCCGAGCGGTAGCTCGCGGCTCGTCGGCGATCGCGATCTTGTTGCCGCCGTCCGCCACGCCGTGTGGATCGCGCCGCACCTCGCAGTGATGGCGCGCCAGCCGCCGATGACGATGCCGAAAAAGGGCGGCGACGATCGTCCGCGCGAGCTGCGACAAGCCCGGCAGCCAGGCAAGCGCCGGGCGAAGCTCGAAGCCGAGCCGATCGGTGACCCGGCAGCTCCCCTCGCCCTCGGGCTCGACCACGCGCTCGTGTTGCCAGACGTGAAAAGGTGAGCGTTCGCGAGCGCTCCAGAAAGCGACGCCCCGGCTCGAGCTCGACGAGGCGGAGATCGTCGAAGTCGACGGGGATCAGCCCACCGAGCAGGATCCAGCTCCGCCCCAGCGGCTCGCCGACCTCGACGTCGTCGATCGTCTTGCCCTGCAGCCCAGCCGGCATGGTCATCCGCAGCAGCGGGCGAAGCTCGTCGTTGATGCCGCGCTCGGTGACCGCCCGCGCCCAGACGTCCGCGGCGCAGACTGGAAGGACTCGAGGACTGCTCGACGGCTATGAGCGTGGCTCCAGCACCACGATCGGGATCTCGCGGGCTCCGGCGCGGCGCTGGTACACGGCATAGCCCGGGTAGCGGCGATTGGCGAGCTCCCAGAGGCGCGGGCGCTCGGCTCCGGCGGCAGTCCTCGCCAGATAGCCGCGCTCGACGCCGTCGATCGAGAACCGGACGTCCGGATTGGCCACCAGGTTTCGATACCAGGCCGGGTGCCTGGTGTCCCCGCCCCGGGAGGCGACCAGCAGCACGTCCTCGCCGTCGGCGGTCCAGACCAGCGGGGTGATCCGCTCGACGCCACTGCGCGCGCCCCGCACCTTCAGGAAGCCGACTCGTCCGCGGCCCGCGGTGGTCAGGCGGCCGCCGGTCAACCGGAGCAGCCCCCGATCCAGATGCGGCGCGACGTGGATGTAGAACCACGACCCCGGGCGCGAGGAGATCAGCGGGATCGCGGCCCGCTCGTACAGCGGCCTGCGGTGCTCGGGCTCAGTCGGCGCCGACACGCCGCGCCAGCGCCTCGAGCTGCGAGCGGATCTGCTCCGGCAGGCGATCCCCGAAGCGCGCCAGATGCTCTTCAACCTGGGGGAGCTGCTCGCGGAGGTCCGCGTCGTTCACCGTCAGCAGTCCCTCGAGGCGCTCCGGAGCCAGATCGAGGCCGTCGGAATTGATCGATCCGGGCTCGGGAACCAGGCCGATCGCGGTCTCGACCACCTCGCCCTCTCCTTCGCAGCGCCGGAAGATCCACTCGAGAACCCTGCTGTTCTCGCCGAAGCCCGGCCAGATGAAGCCGCCCGCCTCGTCCTTTCGGAACCAGTTGACGAGGAAGATCCTCGGCAGCTTCGCGTCCTCGCGCCGACCGCCGATCGACAGCCAGTGGTCGAAGTAATCGGCCATGTTGTAGCCGCAGAACGGGAGCATCGCCATCGGGTCGAACCGGAGCTTGCCGACCTCGCCGGCCGCCGCCGCGGTCGTCTCGACCGACATCGTGGCGCCCAGGAAGACTCCGTGCTCCCAGTCGAATGCCTCCGTGACCAGCGGGACCACCGTGGCTCTGCGCCCCCCGAACAGGAAGGCGTCGATCGGCACGCCGTCGGGGTCTTCCCACTCGGGTGCGATCGACGGACACTGCGCGGCAGGGGTCGTGAAGCGCGCGTTCGGATGGGCGGCCGGATCGTCGGCGTCCGGGGTCCAGTCGTTCCCGTGCCAGTCGATCGCGTGCGCGGGCGGCTCGCCGGTCATCCCCTCCCACCACACGTCGCCGTCGTCGGTCCTGGCGCAGTTGGTGAAGATCGTGTTGCGCTCGATCGTCTCCATCGCGTTGGGGTTGGTCTTGTGGCTCGTGTTCGGCGCGACGCCGAAGAAGCCGGCCTCGGGGTTGACCGCGTAGAGGCGGCCGTCGGAGCCGAACTTCATCCAGGCGATGTCGTCGCCGATCGTCTCGGCCGTCCAACCCTCCAGAGTCGGGATCAGCATCGAGAGGTTCGTCTTGCCCGACGCCGAAGGGAACGCGCCCGCGACGTACTTGACCTTCCCCTCGGGCGAGGTCAGCTTGAGGATCAGCATGTGCTCGGCCATCCACCCCTGATCGCGCGCCATCGCCGAGGCGATCCGCAGCGCGAAGCACTTCTTGCCGAGCAGCGCGTTGCCACCGTAGCCCGAGCCGTACGACCAGATCTCGCGCGTCTCGGGGAAGTGGACGATGTACTTGTTGTCGGGGTCACACGGCCAGGGGACGTCCTGCCGGCCGTCGGCAAGAGGCGCCCCGAGCGAGTGCAGACAGGGAACGAAGCTGCCGTCGTCGCCGAGCGCGTCGAGGGCGCCCTTGCCCATCCTGGTCATGATCCGCATCGAAGCGGCCACGTAGGCCGAATCGGTCAGCTGGATGCCGATCTGGGCGATGTGCGAGCCGAGTGGGCCCATCGAGAACGGGACGACGTACATGGTGCGCCCCCGCATCGACCCCTTGAACAGCTCCTCCAGCTCTGAGCGCATCTCGGCCGGGTCCCGCCAGTTGTTGGTCGGACCCGCGTCCTCGGCGCTCTCACAGCAGATGAAGGTCCGATCCTCGACCCGGGCGACATCGCCGGGGTCGGAGCGGGCCAGATACGAATTGGGCCGCTTGGCGTCGGAGAGCTTCTCGAAGGTCCCGTTGTCGACCAGCTCCTGGCAGAGGCGGTCGTACTCCTCCGCCGATCCGTCGCACCAGTGGACCGCATCCGGGTCGGCCAGGTCGGCGAACTTCGCCACCCATGCGATCAGGTCTCGGTTCTTGGTCAGCGCATCGGCGGCTGCCGCCGTCGTCTCGCTCAAGGGTTGGATCAACTCCTTCCGTGGTTCTCTTGAACGGCAAACGTCCAGGGATTGAACCCCGGACGGGCACCCATTCTTTCGCAGACTGGGAACTGATGGCGTCAGATAGGGTTCCCGCCCTCAACGATGAGGTTCTACGAGTACGAGTCCCGGAAGATCGTCGAGCGAGCCGGGATCCCGGTCACGCGCTACGGCTTCTGCACCACGGCCGAGCAGGCACGAGCCGCAGCCGCCGAGATCGGCGGGCCGGTCGTGATCAAGTCGCAGGTGCTGACCGGAGGCCGCATGAAGGCCGGCGGCGTCAAGTTCGCGGACACCCCCGAGGAGGCCGCCGAGCATGCCGCTGCGATCCTGGAGCTCGAGATCAACGGCCACGCGCCGCGTGGGGTGCTGGTGGATCCCAAGGCCGAGGTCGCCCAGGAGTACTACGCCGGCGTGGTCTGGGACGGAACCCGAAAGCGCCCGATGATGCTGTTCAGCGACATGGGCGGGATCGATATCGAAGAGGTCGCTGAATCTCACCCCGACCACGTCGGGCGGGGTCACCTCTCCAATCTGATGCCGGTCTCCGACTTCCAGGCCAAGCAGGTGATCGCCCAGACGGGTGTCACCGGCTCGGCCTTGACTCGCGCGACCCCGATTCTCGCCCGCCTCGCACGTCTCGCCCGGGACTGCGACATGACGCTCGCGGAGATCAACCCCCTCGCCCGGCTCGAGGACGGCAGCTTCGTGGCCCTCGATGCCCACATGGAGATGGAGAACGAGGCGAGGCCGAGGCAGAAGGCATTGCTCGACGAGCTGGGGGTCGAGCCCGCCGACAGCCGCGAGCCGTATGAGCCGAGTGACTTCGAGCGCAACGTGAAGGCGATCGACTCCGCCGACCACCGGGGCGTCATCCAGGGCAAGGACCACGGGTTCGCCGGCAACCTCGGGCTGGTGATCGGCGCCGGCGGCGGCTCGCTGACCCTCACCGATGCGGTGCGAAGCCAGGGCGGCAAGCCGGCCAACTACACCGAGATCGGGGGAAACCCGTCGGTGGCCAAGGCTTGCGGGCTCGCCAAGGAGGTGCTCCGAAAGGACGGCGTCGAAAAGATCGCCGTGATGATGTCGATCGTTTCCAACACGCGGGTCGACATCGTCGCCAGGGGTGTGATCAAGGCCTGCCTGGAGCTCGACAAGGAACCGGGCGAGACGATCGCGATCTTCCGCATTCCCGGTGCCTGGGAGGAGGAGGGCTTCAAGATCCTCGGCCGCTACGGGGTCGAGTACTGCGACCGAAGCGTGTCGATGTGGGACGCCGCGGGGCGAGCCGTCGCGAAGATCCAGGAGGGTGCTTGATGAGGTGCTTTAGCACCGAAAGCAGCAGGTCAGGCGGCGAAGCCGCCGCAAAGGGTGCTGATGAGGTGCTTAGCACCGAAAGCAGCGGTCAGGCGGCGAGCCGCCGCAAGGTTCTCCCTGATGAGCATCCTCCTGTCAGAGGACTTCACGTTCATCGTCCAGGGGATCACCGGGCGCGAGGCGGTCAATCTGACCCGGGAGTGCCTCGACTACGGCTCGAAGGTGGTCGGCGGAGTGACCCCCGGGCGCAAGGGGCGGGACGTGCACGGCGTGCCCGTCTTCGACACGGTCGAGCAGGTCGCTGACGAGGTCGGCTACGTCCCCAACGGCTCCGTCGTCACGGTGCCCCCAGCGTTCACCAAGGACGCCGTGTTCGAGGCGATCGAGGCGGGGATCGAGCTGATCGTGATCGTCACCGAGCGCATACCCCGTCGCGACGTGGCGGAGATGGTCGAGCTCGCCGGGCTGCGGGGAGCCCGGATCATCGGGCCGAACTGCCTCGGGCTGATCGTCCCCGGCGTCAGCAAGATGGGCGGGATCGGAGGCCCCGCTAAGGACGCCGCCAAGGCCTATGCGCCGGGCGCAGTCGGTGTGATGTCGCGAAGCGGCGGGATGACCACCGAGATCTCCTCGACCCTGACCGCCGCCGGGCTCGGCCAATCCACGGCCGTCTCGATCGGCGGCGACGCGATAATCGGATCGACCTACGCCGAGCTGATGCCGCTTTTCGAAGCCGACGAGCAGACCGAGGCGATCGTCATATACACGGAGCCCGGCGGGCGGATGGAGGCCCAGCTCGCCGAGTGGGTGGCCGACAACGACTCGCGACTTCCGATCGTTGCCTTCATGGCCGGCCGCTTCATGGACGACGAGGAGATGAAGGGAATGAGCTTCGGCCACGCCGGGACGATCGTCGAAGGCAAGGAGGACACGGCGACCGAGAAGATCACCCGCCTGGAGGCCGCCGGCATCCCGGTCGTCGAGCGGATCGACGAGATCCCCGACGCGGTCAAGGGCAAGCTCGAGGTCGAAGCGTGATGGCCGCCGCGAAGGAGCTCCGTGGCATCTTCATCGACGTCGAGGTCGATGACGCGATTGCGAGCGACCCGGAGCTGGCGGCCAAGCTCGCCGAGGTCTGCCCGGTGGACATCTTCGCCGCCGACGGCGAGGGTGGTGCGCTGCGGATCGTCGATGAGAACCTGGACGAATGCGTCCTCTGCGAGCTGTGCCTCGAGGCGGCGCCGGACGGCGCCGTGGTGGTCAAGAAGCTCTACGACGGCACCGAGCTTCGGCCGTAGAGCGACCTGTCGCCAGGTATGGCGGAGTATGCGCTACTCCCGCAGCCCGGCGGCTTCGAGGGCCTCGCTGCGATCGAGGTAGTTCCTGACCTTGATGACCCGCCCCTCGTGAAGGGTGCTGATCGCCGCGGTGTCTGTCTCCATGACTACGCCGCTCTTGCGACCTCGAGCTACCTCGTGGACGAAGACGATCAGCTCATCACCGGTGTCGATGATCTCCTCCGGCCTGAGCTCGAGTCGCTCCCAGGTGTCGTAGTAATCCCGGAACGCTTCAACGATCTCAGCCTGACCCCGGAGGACGCGTCCCTCGTCCAGTCCTCCGGCCGCTCCGTGCCACTCGACGTCGGGGTCGTAGAGGTTCCCCAAGGCCGCCTCGAAGTCACCCCGCTGCAGAGCCGCGAACCCATGGCAGACTGCCCGCGCCAACACCCGCCGTCGAAGCTTCGAACTCGGGGGAAGGCGGGATACGCGCACCGTCAGCGAGGTAGCGATCGCCGGAACGCGAGTTGCGATCCGCTCGTCGAGGCTGCGGCGTGGTTGCTCGCGGCACCTGAGGCGCTGACGGTAGGCGCTCGACTCCACGTTCTCCTGTGACATCACCCGCGCAGTCTCGCTAACCGGGATTCGGGGGAGCCGAGACCGCGATGAACTGGTGCCAGTCGCCGTCGCAATCCCCGAGCGCCCTGGTGACCCGCTCGATCGCTCGATCGACGGTCACCTCGGCCCCCGTCACCGTCATCTCGAATTCCCGGGGACCGACCGGGTCTAGCTCGCCGACGCTGTCTCTCAGGCAGGCGAGGATCGTGTCGGCGCGGTCGCCGGGGTCGGTGACCGCGATGAGGACCACGGATACGGGGGCCACGCTCGCAGCCTATCCCGCCATCGCACCGGGCTGCGAAGGTAAGGCCGGGAGCCTGGGCCGCAACCAGCGCCCGGGCCAACAAATTGAGCGGGAGCGAGCACCGCTAGCCGGCGGGTGAGAGGCGGAATCGATGGACCACCCCCACCGCTTCGAAGCCGAGCCTGCGATACATCTCCCGCGGCCAGTCGTCCACCAGGGCGACCAGGAAGGTGAGCTGGTCCCCGCGCTCCACGGACGCGCCCACCGCCGCCTCGACGATCGCTCGCCCGTAACCCCGGTTCCTGTGCTCGGAGGCGGTGGTCACCGACTCGACCTGACCGATCCCTCGAATCGAATACAGGACGCAGGCGGAGACCACCCGCCGATCGACGAAGATCCCGAAACGCCGCTCTGCTGCGACCTCCCTGATCAGCGCGTCCCTGCTCGCAAGGTCAGCCGCCAGCTCCGCCGCGGCTGCGGCGTCGATGCCGCCCGGCGGCTCGGCGAGCCCGAAGGCTCGCTTGGACTCCTCGTAGCTATGGACCGAGATCTCCGAGACCTGGTGAACGGGAGCGGCCGGCGGACGCCTCGACACCATCACGACCTCGTGCGCCGTCTCCCACCCCATCCGCGCGAATTCCCCGGCCAAGCGCTCGGCCTGGTGGGTGTCGCTGAACACGAATGACCGGTGCGCCAGGCCCCGTTCTGAGAACAGGGGCTCGCCGACCTCGGCGAGCTCGGTTGCGCTCAACTCGGCGGCGGGCGCCACCCGCATGTAGTTGGCGTCCCACACAAGAGGTCGCCGGCGGTCGAACACGCCGGTCCCCCAGCCGAGGGAAACCACCTCGCCCGCGACCGCGTCGTCCAATTCCGCCAGGAACGAGAGCGCGGTCTCGAGCTCGGCGCCTGCCCCATCCCCTGTCACCGCGCGAGCGTTCCCTGCTGCTCGAGGCTCATCAACGGCAGACTACGAGCCCGTGAGATCGACCGCCTCCGGCGCATGAACTTCATCGAGGACGTTCTGGAGCGGTTCCCGTCTGCTCGTCCCGCCCTTGTAACGATCTCCGCCGACGGCGAGCGCCGAGTTTGGGGCTTCGGGGAGCTGGTCGCGCAAGAGCGCGGGACTGTCGGGGGCACTCGCGGCGCGCGGGGTGGGACGGGGCGACGTGGTGATGACCCTGGTCGGCAACCGGATCGAATGGGCACTGACGATCCTGGCCTGCTGGCGGATGGGAGCGATCGTGCTCCCATGCAACACGCAGCTTCGCCGTACCGACCTCGAGCTGCGGGTCCGTGCCGCGAGCCCTGCGCTGTGCGTCGCGGAGGAGGGCCTCGCGGCGGAGCTTCCCGAGGGCGTTTCCACGATGACGACGGCGGAGGTCGCCGTGGTCATGGACGAGGAGCGTCCGCAGGAGCCGCCGGCCGAGGTCGCGGACCTCGACCCCACCGACGGGGCGCTGATCGTGTTCACCTCCGGTACCACCGGCGAGCCGCGCGGCGTCCTCCACAGCCAGTCCTATCTCGGGGGGCAGCGCCTTCAGGCCGAGCATTGGCTGGGGGCCCGACGAGACGAGCTCGTCTGGTGCACGACCGCGACCGGCTGGTCGAAATCGGCCCGCAACGTCTTCGTCGCGCCGTGGCTGTGCGGCGCCGCCGCGCTCCTTCACGAAGGCCGGTTCGATCCACTCGAGCGTCTCGAGCTGATCGAGCGCGAGGGGGTCAACGTCCTCTGCCAGGCTCCGACCGAGTACCGGATGCTCGCCAAGCGCGCCGAGATCCGCCCGATCGCGGCGATGCGCAGGATGGTCTCGGCGGGTGAGCCGCTCAACCCTGGCGTGATCGACGCATTCCGCGAGCGGGTCGGCCTCGAGATCTGCGACGGGTACGGACAGACCGAGACCGGCCAGGTGAGCGGGAACCTGGTCGGCGACGGGGTCCGACCGGGCTCGATGGGCAGGCCGCTCCCGGGCATCGAGGTGCGGATCGTCGACGGGGAGCTCCAGGTCAGCACGGACACCTGCCCCACCTTCTTCAGTCGCTATCTGGACGGCGAGCCGTTCGAGGGCGAGTGGTGGCCGACGGGAGACGTGGTCAGCCGGGACGACGACGGATACCTGTGGTACGAGGGCCGCCGCGACGATCTGATCCTCTCCTCCGGTTACCGGATCGGGCCGTTCGAGGTGGAGTCCGCGCTGCTCACCCACCCCAGCGTCGCCGAGGCCGCCGCGGTCGCCGCCCCCGATCCCGACCGTGGGTCCGTGGTACGCGCGATCGTCGTCCTGCGCGACGGCGAGGCGGGCGAGGAGCTGGCCCGCGAGCTCCAGGAGCACTGCAAGCGGGTCGCCGCCCCGTACAAGTTTCCCCGCATCGTCGAGTTCGCCGATCACCTGCCGAAGACGACCAGCGGCAAGATCAAGCGGGCCGAGCTTCGCGGCGCAGGGACCCCCTGAGCGCCGATGCGACGCTCGCCCTACGCGGCCTTCGCGGGCATCTTCGTCGTCACCCTGCTCTCGCTGATGGCCGTCGGGGCGGTGTTGCCGGTGCTGCCGCGATACGTCAGGGGACCGCTCGACTCGGGGAACATCGCGGTGGGCGTCGTCGTGGGCTGCTACGCGCTGACGGGCCTGGCCGGCCGCCCGATCGCCGGCCGGTGGACGGATCATCGCGGCCGAAAGCCAGTCGTCGTCGCTCGGCACGCTGCTCGCGGCGCTCGCCGGCTTGCTCTATCTGGTTCCGACCGGCCTCCCCGGCCTGATCGGGGCCCGCCTGGTGCTGGGCCTGGGCGAGGGCTCGGTGTTCACGGCTGGCTCGGCCTGGATCGTCGACCTGGCCCCGCCGGGGCGCCGCGGCCGGGTGATCGGCCTATACGGGCTGGCGGTGTGGAGCGGGCTCAGCATCGGGCCGTCGATCGGCGAGCTCCTCTACCACGCTGGCGGGCTTCAATCTCGTCTGGGCGTTCGCTGCCGCGGCGCCGTTCCTGGGGGCATTGGTGGCGCTTCGCATCAGGGACCCGTTTCAGCCCTCGCGGCAAGCCATCCGCGGGCCCCTGATCGCTCGCGAGTCGATCCGCCCCGGCTTCGGGCTCTCGCTGGCCAGCGTCGGCTACGCCGCGATGGCCTCCTTCATCGTCCTCCACTTGCAGGCAAACGGCGACTCGCACGGGGCGATCGCGTTCACCGTGTTCGCCGCCACCGTGGTGCTCACCCGACTGCTCGCCGGGGATCTCCCCGACCGGATCGGCCCGCTTCGTTGCGCGGCGGGCGCCGCCACGGTTGAATCGCTCGGCCTCGCCCTGATCGCGCTGTCGACGAACCTGCCCATGGCGATAGTCGGGTCCGCGGCAATGGGAACCGCCTTCTCGCTGCTCTATCCGTCGCTCTCGCTGGTGGTGGTGAACCAGGTGCCCGAGGGCCGGCGCGGCGCGGCGCTCGGCACCTTCACCGGGTTCTTCGACCTCGGCGTCGGCCTGGGTGCTCCACTGGCGGGGGTCGCCGTGGCGCTGGCCGGCTACCCGGCAGCGTTCTGGCTCGCCTCGGGCTGTGCGCTCGGCACCCTCAGCGTCGCGCTGGCGCTCAGAAGAGCTGGGGCTGCCGCCCCGGCGGTGAGCTGACGCTGCCGGTCGCGGCCTCCTCGGGCGCGTTGCCGGCCGCCTCGTCTGGGCTCGATGGCCGGCGCCCGATGCCACTCGTCCTGGACGCTCGGTTCCCGCGCCGGACCAGCGAGCTGAGCCGGGTCGCCTCCTCACGCTTCATGTAGGCCCCGCGCGCGTAGAGCTCCTCGTAGCGCGGAATCAGGTCCGGGCGGCGCTCGCGCAGCCAGTCGAACCAGATCTCCCGAACCTCACCGCGAAGGTGCAGAGCGACGCCTCCGATCGAGTCCGCCCCTGCCTCCTCCAGAAGCTCGAGTAGCGGCTCGACCTGTTCCGGCGAGTCGTTGACCCCGGGGATCAGTGGCGCGATCAGGACCCCCGTGCGGATCCCAGCGCGCTTCAGCTCCGCGACCGCCTCGATTCGCTTCCTTGGATGCGGCGTGTGAGGCTCGGTCGCTCGCCAGGCGTCCTCGTCGAGGGTTGGGATCGAGAGGTTGGCGGTGAACTCGGTCCGCTCGGAGATCTGCTTCATCAGCTCGAGGTCGCGCAGCAGGAGGGGCGACTTGGTGAGCACCGAGCAGGGGTTCGCGTAGTCGCGCATCGCCTCCCAGATCCCCTCCATCAACCGGTAGCGGCCCTCGACCCACTGATACGGGTCGGTGTTCGTCCCGAGCGCCACGTGCTCGCCCTTCCATGACCGCCGCCCGAGCTCGGCGCGCACCACCTCGGGCGCGTTCACCTTGACGACGATCTCTCGCTCGAAGTCCTCACGGGCGTTGAAGTCGAGGTAAGTGTGGGTCGGTCGGGCAAAGCAGTACACACACCCATGGGTGCACCCTCGGTAGGGATTGATCGTGTAGCGGAAGGGCATCCGTGAGCTCTTCGGGACCTTGTTGATCGCCGAGCGCGCCTTCACCTCGTAGAAGCGAGTGTCCATCGCCTCCGGCGCATCGAAGGTGCGGACCTGGGCCTCGTCCTTGAACCCGGGGAGGCGCGCTCCGTCCTGCCGTTGGGTTGTGAGGTTTTCCCAGCGCACGAACATATGTTCGCACGCGGATCGGACGCAACCGTGGCTCGTCGATCCGGAGCGAGCGCGGGCCTCGGCGGCTTCACGTACCGCGGGCCGAATAGCGCTCAATGATCCAGCGTGATTCGGACCTGGCCGTGACGGGTCGGGCCGGGCGCGTGCCTACAATCAAACGTAGGCGCGGAGCGTCTGTTCGCTTGACCAAGACGACCGAAGAGAAAGAGCGGGTCGTCGTCCGATTCGCCGGTGACTCGGGCGACGGCATCCAACTCGCCGGCGACCGGTTCGCGGCGGCGACCGCGTTGGTGGGGAACGACCTGGTCACCCTTCCCGACTTCCCGGCCGAGATCCGCGCTCCGGCCGGCACGCTGGCCGGCGTCTCCGCCTTCCAGATCCACTTCGCGTCGCGCGACATCCTCACGCCGGGTGGTCAGCCCAACGTGCTCGTCGCGATGAACCCGGCGGCCCTGAAGACGAACCTGCCCGAGCTCGAGCGGGGCGGGATCGTGATCGCCAACGAGGACGGGTTCAGTGACCACAACCTGCGCAAGGCCGGGCTACGCGGCCAACCCACTCGACGACGGAACGCTCGACGACTACCAGGTCTTCCGCGTCCCGATGACCTCGATGACCGTGCGGGCGACGGAGGGGATCGACGGGATCACGGCCCGCGATGCGGCGCGCTCGAAGAACCTGTTCGCGCTGGGCCTGGTCTCCTGGATGTACAGCCGCCCCACGGACGCCACGGCCCACTGGATCGAGCAGAAGTTCGCCTCCAAGCCGGAGATCATGGAGGCCAACCTCGCCGCGTTCCGAGCCGGGTACAACTTCGGCGAGACCGCCGAGCTCCTCCACGTTCACTACGAGGTGAAGCCGGCGCCGGCCGAGCCGGGCACCTATCGCGGCGTCAACGGCACCACGGCAACCGCGCTGGGGCTGATCGCCGCGAGTGTCCGCAGCGGCCTGCCGCTGTTCTTGGCCAGCTATCCGATCACCCCGGCGTCAGAGCTCCTTCACGAGCTCTCGCGCCACAAGCGCTCCGGGGTGCGAACCGTCCAGGCCGAGGACGAGATCGCGGCTGCGAACATGGCGCTCGGCGCCGCGTTCGGGGGCCACCTCGGGGTCACCGCGTCGAGCGGCCCGGGCATGGATCTGAAGCAGGAGACGATCGGGCTCGCGGTGGCGCTCGAGCTTCCCCTGCTCGTGATCGACGTCCAACGGGCGGGGCCCTCCACCGGCATGCCGACCAAGACCGAGGCCGCCGACCTGCTGATGGCGATCCACGGGCGTCACGGCGAGTCGCCGCTGCCGGTGATCGCCGCCTCGACTCCGGCGCAATGCTTCGACGCCGTGATCGAGGCCGCCCGGATCGCGGTGACCTATCGCACCCCGGTGATCCTCCTCTCCGACACGTTCCTGGCCAACTCGTCCGAGCCATGGCGGCTCCCCGATGCGGCCGAGCTTCCAGAGATGGATCCCGGCTTCGCCACCGGGCCGAACCGGGATGGGGAGTTCTGGCCGTATCTGCGCGACGAGCGCCACGTAAGGCCGTGGGCAGTGCCAGGCGTCAAAGGCCTTCAGCACGTGATCGGAGGGCTCGAGAAGGAGGACGGGACGGGGCACATCAGCTACGAGCCGGACAACCACGCGCTGATGACCCGCCTTCGCGCCGACAAGACGGCTGCCCTGGCGGAGGAGCATCGATCCGCTGGAAGTCGATCACGTCGAGGGCGCCGAGATGCTGGTGCTCGGCTGGGGCTCGACCTACGGGGCGATCAAGGGCGCGGTGAGGCGCGTCCGCCTGCGAGGCGAAAAGGTCGACTCCGCCCACCTCCATCACTTGAACCCCCTCCCCCGCAACACGGGCGAGGTCGTTCGGTCCTATCGAAAGGTTCTGATCCCGGAGATGAACACCGGACAGCTCGTGAGCATCATCCGCGCCGAGTTCCTGATCGACGCGATGAGCTACAGCAAGGTGGAGGGACTTCCGATCTTCGCCGAGGAACTCGACGACGTGATCACCGAGCGCCTATGAGCACGACCAACGGAACGAACGGGTCCAACGGGGGCGCCCCTCAGGGATTGACCAAGAAGGACTTCTCCTCCGACCAGGAGACGCGTTGGTGCCCGGGCTGCGGCGACTACGCGATCCTCGCCACGGTCCAGCAGTTCCTGCCGGAGCTCGGGTTGCCCCCGGAGCGGATCGTGTTCGTCGCGGGGATCGGCTGTGCCGGCCGGTTCGCCTACTACATGAACACCTACGGCGTCCATGGCATCCATGGCCGCGCGCCGGCGCTGGCCACCGGGCTCGCGCTCGCCCGCCCGGACCTCTCGATCTGGGTGGTGAGCGGCGATGGCGACGCCCTCTCGATCGGCGGTAACCATCTGATCCACGCGCTGCGGCGCAACGTGCCGATCAAGGTCCTCCTCTTCAACAATCAGATCTACGGCTTGACCAAAGGCCAGTACTCGCCGACCAGCGAGGAGGGCAAGGTCACCAAGTCGACCCCGTTCGGCTCGCTCGACCACCCCTTCAACCCGGTCGCCCTGGCGCTCGGCGCGGAGGCGACCTTCGTCGCGCGCACTGTCGACACCGACCGCGACCACCAAGCCGACGTGCTGCGAGCTGCAGCTGCCCACGAGGGATCCGCCCTGGTCGAGATCTACCAGAACTGCAACGTCTTCAACGACGGTGCGTTCGACGCCGTACGGGCCAAGGGCAAGGAGGCGAATCAGATCCGGCTCGAGGACTCGAAGCCGATCCGCTTCGGTGCCGAGGGCGAGCGCGGAGTGGTCCGCGACCCCGACGGCAGCCTCCGCGTTGACGACGTCACGGCGGTCGGCGAGGACGCGCTGGTCGTCCACAACCCGCGGGACCCGAACCCCAGCCAGGCGTTCGCCCTGGCCCACCTCAGCGAGCGGCCCACCGGGCCCACCCCCATCGGGGTCTTCCGCGCCGCCGAGCGTCCGGTGTTCGCCGGGGCGATGACCCAGGAGCTCGAAACGGCCCGCGCAGGGCGTCGGCGTCGATGAGCTCGACGGCCTGCTTCGCTCGGGCGACACCTGGACCGTCGAGTAGCTGCCCCCAGCCCCCCGGGCAGCTGACGCCCCAAGCCCCGGCAGCCGCCTTCTGCCGCCTAGCCCCCGGCAGCCGCCTGGGCGAGTTCGCAACCGCATGGGTGGTCAATCCGCCCCGGGGTGGGGTTGGCCGGGCTCACACCTACCCAGCGGGCGGGCGCACACCCCTACCCAGGACTGGGCCGGGGCGCACCCTACCCAGCCCTCGCCTCCTCGCCCGTTGCGACGCGCGGCGGCATCGACGGCTCGACCCGGAGCAGGCGCGCCGGCCACGCCGGGAGTATCCAGTTCCACCGGCCGAACAGCGACACCACGGCGGGTACCAGCAGCGCCCGGACCACCGTCGCGTCGAGCAGGATGCCGGCGGCCAGCCCGGTCGCGAACATCTTCAGGTCAGTGCCCGGGCCCGAGGCGAGCGAGATGAACGCGAGGAACAGGATCAGTGCGGCGCTGGTCACGAGCCGACCGGTGCGGCCGATTCCGCGGATCACCGCGGTGCGCGTATCGCCCGTGGCGTCGAACTCCTCTCGCATCCTGCTGAGGATGAACACCTCGTAGTCCATCGAGAGCCCGAACAGGAACGCGAACACCATCAGCGGGATCCAGGCCGGCACCGAGCCGGTGGCCTCGATCCCCCACAGGAGGTCCGATCCGTGCCCGTTCTGCCACATGATCGCCAGGACGCCCCAGGCCGCTCCGACGCTGACGATGTTGAGGATCACCGCCTTGAGGGGAAGGAGCAGCGAGCGGAACGCCCGCGCCAGGAGGATGAACGTGACCACGGCGATCAGTGCGATCATCAGCGGGAAGTTCCCGTAGACGGCGCTGATGAAGTCGGCGTTTTGAGCCGGCAGGCCACCGACCTGCACGTCGCCCCCCGCAGCGTGTGCCGCGTCGCGCGCCCGGTCGAGCGTGTCTCGACCAGCCGCGGTCGAGTCGTCGGCGACCGGGAACCCAAGCACCTCGGCCAGGTCGCCCGAGCGCCACTGGGACGAGTCCGGAGCGACCGCCCCGTGCATGCCCTCGACCCGGCTCAGCTTGTCGGCGACCTGGGTGGGATCGGTCCCGTTGGTCAGGATTTCATACGGGAGGAGCGCTCCGGACCCGATTCCGGAGTCCTCGAGGGCGGTCAGGCCCTCCTTGGCGTCGCCGTGCTTGGCGAGCGTGTCCGGGCTCGCGTCGCCCAGCGTCAGCCCGGTCGCGGCGACCACGAGCGCCCCCAGGACCACGATCGCGGTCCCGGCGGCCAGCCACCGATGACGGACCACGCCCTCGGCCCAGCGGGTCCATGCTCTGCTGGCCCGATCGTCGGTGCGCCTGTGGGGCCAGTCGAGGCGCTGTCCCCACTTCGACAGCACCACGGGGAGCAGGGTGATCGCGACGAGCGTGCTGACCAGCGGGATCAGCATCCCGCCGTAGCCCATGCTGCGAAGGAACGGCACCGGGAGGGCGACCATCGCCAGAAGGCCGATCGCCACCGTGGTACCGCTGAACACCACCGCGCGCCCCGCCGTCTCCATCGCGCGCTGGACCGCCTCGTCTCCACTTCGCCCGTGTGCTCGCTCCTCGCGCCAGCGAGAGACGACCAGGAGCGAGTAGTCGATCGCGATCCCGAGCCCGACCAAGGCGATCAGGAATTGAACGACCGGCGAGATGTCCGTGAACGCCGTCAGTCCCCAGACCAGTAGGAACGTGGTCATGATCGAGACGATCGCCATCGCAAGCGGGACCAGGGCGAGGAATGACGCGAAGACGAACGCGAGGATGATCAAGGCCCCGAAGCCGCCGAGGACGGACTCGAGGAGAACCCCCGTGCCGTTGTCGCCGCCGGACTCGTTCTGGAGCGCGTCGTAGCCGCTCACGTGGACGGGCGCTCCCCCGACCTGGAACCCATTGAGCGCGGCGCGAGCGGCCTTCGCCGCATCGGGGTTCTCGCCGAAGGACGAGTTCGGGTCCGGCTTGGGGTAGACGATCGCGAAGGTCGTTCGTCCGTCGCTGGATACGAAGCTGTCGCTTCCGGTCGAGGCAAAGGAGGCGATTCGAGCGCCTGGCAGCGCCTTGGCAAGTCGCTGGTCGAGCTGCTCGAGCTGGGAGCGCACCCCCGGCGACGTGACGGTCTCGACCCTGCGGCACGCTGACCACCGGCACGATCGGGGCGGTGTCGCCTCCCTTGCCCCCGAAGTGGTCGGAGATTGCGACGCTGGTCTCCCAGCCCTCCTTCCCTGGAACCGAGAACTTCTGGTCGAGAGCCTTGGTCGCCTTGTTCGCCGAGGCGATTCCGACCACGGCCAAGACGAGCCAGAAGATGGTCACGATGCGCTTGTGGGCGAGGACCCAACGGGTCAGTGCGGACACGGGCGATCTCCTCTTAGGTCGTGGTCGAAGCGGATCATTTGTAGCACAAATAATCTAGAGGCCGTACAATAGGCGGCGTGGTTGGTGCCGATGAAGACCCGCCAAACGCCCGAGACTCATCGTCGAGAGCCGGCGATTGGCCGGGGCGCGCCCCACCCTGCGCCGCTCGCACGAAGCCAGAACGGCATGAAACACGCAAGCCGGACGCTCCAGCGTGAGGTGCGTCACGCTCCGATCGACTTGGGATGATCGCTGACAGATGCGCTTTGATCAACCACCGCCCGAGCCGCTCGCGAGCGCCCCGGGCTTCCTCCTGTCCTGGAACGGCCAGCGCGCGGCGCACACCTTCGCGGAGGCGCTCAAGCCGCTCGGGCTTCGCCCCCCCCACTTCGGCGTCCTGACCCTGATCGCGACGCGGCCGGGCAGCACCCAACAGGACCTCGTGGACGATTCGATGATCGATCCCAGCTCGATGGTGGCGGTGATCGACGAGCTCGAGGAGCTCGGCCTCGCGGAGCGCCGGCCGCATCCGAGCGACCGGCGAAAGCACGCCGTCTACCTGACCGAGTCCGGCGACGAGACGCTGGCGAGGGGGCGCGAAGCGGCCGTGCAGACGGCCGAGGAGCTCCTGGCGCCACTCGACGTCGACGAACGCGAGAGCCTTCGAACGCTGCTCCGAAAGCTGGCCGGCGTCGGCGACGCCTAGGGATCAGGCCTGCTTCAACGCCTGGCGCGGGTTGACGACGGGCCGCAAGCTCGGGCTCGATCCGGTCGCGCAGATGCTCGATGAACGGTGGCAGGGAGAGCTTCTCTCCGAGGCTTTCGAGCGGCTCGTCGATCGCGAACCCGGGACCGCCCAAGGTCGCCAGCTCGAAGAGGACGCCGCTCGGCTCCCGGAAGTAGACGGACTGGAAGTAGAAGCGGTCGATCACCGGGGTGGGCCGCATGCCGGCTGCGACGACCCGCTCGCGCCAGGCTTCGTGCTGGTCGGCCGGCGACGCCCAGGCGACGTGGTGCACCGATGCCGGCGCCCTCGATTCCCGGCTCGGAGGGAGCGGCGTGGTACGCGTAGAAGCCACCTCGATGGTTGCCCCTCCTCTCCCACAGGGCGCCCGCGTCCGACTCGTCGAGCAGCGTGAAGCCGAGCGTCTGCCCCAGAAGCTCGCTGCTCCTAGCCGGGTCTGACGCGTAGGCGCAGACCCCGTCGAAACCCTGGAGCGCGAGCTCGGCGGGGATCTCGGGGTGCTCCGCGGTCAATGGCTCGTCCTCGGCACTCGACACGGCGAGCTCGTGCTCGAGCCCCTCCGGGTCGCGAAACCGGATCGCCTCGTGCTCCTCGACGGGGCTCGCCTCGACGCCTCGTTCGCCCAGTCGCTCGGTCCAGAAGTCGAGCGCATCAGAAGAGCCGACCCTCCATACGATCCGGTGGACCATCCCGTCCCCGGCGCGACCCGGGCGCGGCGCCGGGGTACTCGAAGAAGGTGATGTCGGAGCCCGGGTCGCCCTTCTCGTCGGCGTAGAACAGGTGGTACACGCTCGGGTTGTCCTGGTTGACGGTCTTCTTGACCATCCGAAGGCCCAGCACGCCCGCGTAGAAATCGACGTTTCGCTGCGCGTCAGCGGTGATCGCGGTGACGTGGTGAATGCCCTCGAGCTCCATGCCTGATGACGATAGCGACAGTCCGCTGCGGCCAACGCGCCGCGCCCGACCTTGTACGCAGCCGCAGCCTCGGGATCGCTACCCTCGCGGCTCCAGGGTACGCCTACCAAGGGGAGAATCGATGACCGTCGAGACCACCGCCACCGGCCAGTCCGCGATCGATCGCGAGCGGATCGCGCGAGCTGACCGAGCGCGAGATGGCGAAGCTCACGCGAGCGCACCCCGGCCTCCAAGCAGCGGCTACGAGCGCGCGGTCAAGGTGATGCCCGGCGGCGTGCCGTCCTCCTTCCAGGAGAACGACCCCTGGCCGGTCTACATCGAGCGCGGCGCGGGCACCCGGGTGTGGGACGTCGACGGCCATGAGTACGTCGACTTCCACAACGGGTTCGGCGTCATGTGCATCGGCCATGCCAACCCCACGGTCGGCGCGGCGGTCAAGGCGCGGGTCGATCTCGGAACCCACTTCGCGGCGCCCACCGACGGCTCGATCGTCGTCGCCGAGGAGCTTCAGCAGTCGATTCGGCCTGCCGCAATGGCGATTCGACGAACTCGGGCACCGAGTCGACCATGGACGCGGTCCACCTGGCGCGCGGCGCGACCGGCCGCGACGTGATCCTCAAGATCGAGGGCTCCTACCACGGCCATCACGACGCCGTCATGGTCTCGGTTTACCCGGAGCTCGACGAGCTCGGCGAGCGCGACGACCCAGCTTCGGTCCCCTACGGGGCCGGCTATCCGCGCGCGCTCACCGAGCTCACGCGCGCGGTTCCGTTCAACGACGCCGACGCACTCGAGGCTGTCCTCGACAAGCTCGAGGGCCAGGTGGCGGGACTGATCATGGAGCCCGCGATGATGAACATCAACATCATCCCGCCGGTCGACGGCTATCTGGAGCGGGTTCGCGAGCTGACCGCGGCGCACGGCGTCAAGCTGATCTTCGACGAGGTGAAGACGGGCGCCACGATCGCCTACGGCGGCGCGACCCAGCGCTTCGGCGTGCAGCCGGACATGATCACGCTGGCCAAGGCCGTCTGCGGCGGCTACCCCGGCGGAGCGATCGGGATGACCGAGGAGATCGCCGAGCTCGTCTCGAGCGGCAAGGTCCATCAGTACGGCACCTTCAACGGCAACCCGCTGGTGATGGCGGCGGCGCAGGCGACCCTGACCGAGGTGCTGACCGAGGACGTCTACGCCGGGCTCGAGCGAGACCAACGAGCGGCTCAAGGCCGCCTGCCAGACGATCGTCGACCGCTACGGGCTGCCCGCCTACACGGAGGGCATGGGCGCAAAGGGGTGCGTGATCTTCGTCGAAGGAGCCGCTCCGCGAGTACCGCGACTACCTGACCAAGGTGGACGGCGAGCTCTCGACGCTGGCCTGGCTCTACCACATGAATCACGGGATCTTCATGACCCCGGGCGTCGAGGAGGAGTGGACGCTTTCGATCGCCCACTCCGACGAGGACATCGACCGCTACCTGGCCGCGTTCGAGGCGTTCGCACGCGACGTCGTCGGGGGCTGAGCCTCCGGCGAGAGCCCGGCGGGATCGACCTGGATCGGAGCGACGAGCTAGGCGAGCGCGGCGCGGGCGCTGTCGAGGTCGTCGGTGGCGATCACGAGCTTGATGCCGCCGAACGTCGGGGTAGGCGAGCTCGATGTTGACGCTGGCCTCGCCGAGGGTGCGGGCCAGCTCGCCCAGGGTCCCGGGCCGGTCCTCGACGTCGACGACCAGGACCTCGCGGTCGTCGGCCACACCCATGCCCGCCTCCTCGAGCGCGCGCTGGGCCGCCTCGGCCTCCTCGTCGAGGACCAGGACGTGGATGATCCCGCGGCCCTCGCCGGTGAACGCGCACATCCCCTGGAGGTTGACTCCCGCCCGGCCGGTGGCTTCACCCAGCCGCGCCAGCTCGCCGGGGCGATCCTGCAGGACGACGGTCAGGTCCCGTGCCATCTCGCCTCGCGGGGTACACAACCCTACTGCCGCGCGGGCGGCGCTAGCCTGAGCTGATGGCCAATCGCCTCGCCAACGAGACGAGCCCCTACCTCCTCCAGCACCGGACAACCCGGTCGACTGGTACGCCTGGGGAGCCGAGGCGCTCGGAGCGCGCCCGCGACGAGGATCGGCCGATCCTGCTCTCGATCGGCTACGCCGCGTGCCACTGGTGCCACGTGATGGAGCGCGAGTCATTCGAGGACCCCGACACGGCCGCCTTCATGAACGAGCACTTCGTGTGCGTCAAGGTCGACCGCGAGGAGCGCCCCGACATCGACTCGATCTACATGGAGGCGGTCCAGGGGATGACTGGACACGGGGGCTGGCCGCTGACCGCGTTCCTCGATCCCGAGGGGGTGCCCTTCTACGGCGGCACCTACTTCCCGCCCGAGCCGCGCCAGGGAATGCCGAGCCTGCGGATGGTGATGGAGGCGGTGGTCGAGTCGTGGAGCACCCAGCGCGAGGAGATCCGGGCATCTGCCGCGCGGATCCGCGAGCAGCTGAATGCGATCGGAGCCCTCGCGCCATCCGAGGAGCCCCTCCAAGCCGAGCGCTCTGGACGACGCCGTGGCGAAGCTTCGGGCGATGGCCGACATGCGCCACGGCGGGTTCGGCGGGGCGCCGAAGTTCCCGCCCGCCGGCGCGCTCGAGCTGCTGCTGGCCCGGGGCGTCACCGACGTGGTCGAGCGTGACCCTCGACGCGATGGCGCACGGCGGCATCTACGACCAGGTCGGGGGCGGGTTCGCTCGCTACTCCGTCGACGACGTCTGGCTCGTCCCCCACTTCGAGAAGATGCTCTACGACAACGCGCTTCTGGCCCGCGCCTACCTGCACGGCTGGCAGGCGCTCGGGCACGAGCGGTGGCGGCGTGGTCTGCGAGGAGACGCTCGATTGGGCGCTTCGCGAGATGCGGGGGCCCGGAGGGCGGGTTCCACTCCTCGCTCGACGCCGACTCCGAGGGCGAGGAGGGGCGCTTCTACGTCTGGACGCCCGACGAGATCCGCGAGGCGCTCGAGGCCGAGGGCTGCCGAGCTGCCGGCCCGGCGATCGCCTATCTACGGAGTCACGCGACGAGGGGAACTTCGAGGGCCGCAACATCCTCCACCTGCCCGGCGGGCCGGCGGCCACCGTGCCGGCGAGCTCTCGAGCAGGTCCGGCAGGCGCTGCTACACCCGGCGGTCCGGCCGGGTGTGGCCGAGCCAAGACGACAAGCGCCTCACGCTCGTGGAACGCGTTGATGATCGCCGCGCTGGCCGACGCGGGCGCCGCGCTGCGGCCGCGACGACTACCTGGACGCCGCCGATCGCCTGCGCGGAGTTCGTCTGGCGCGACCTCCGCGACGAGCGCGGCCGCCTGCTGCGCACCTACCGCGACGGCGAGGCCCGCCTCGCCGCCTACCTCGAGGACTACGCGTACCTGGTCGAGGCGCTCCTGACCCTGTACGAGGCCACGTTCGAGGTTCGGTGGTTCGACGCCGCCCGCGAGACGGCCGACCTGATGATCGAGCTCTTCGCAGATCCGGAGCGCGGCGGTTTCTTCACCACGGCCCACGACCACGAGCGACTGATCGCCCGCCGAAAGGACGTCGACGACCACCCGATCCCGTCCGGCAACTCGTCGGCCGCGTACGCGCTGCTGCGGCTTGCCGCGCTGACCGGCGAGCGGGAGTACGAGCGCCACGCCGTGGGGGTGTTCCGGCTCCTCGCATCGCGCCGCCGACGGCGCACCCGCAGGCGCTTCGCCCACCTGCTGCGCGCGATCGACTTCCACCTCGCCCAGGTCAAGGAGGTGGCGCTGGTCTCACCCGCGTCCGGGATGCCCGCCGCCGGCGAGCTTCCCCGCTGCCGCAACCGTCCGCTCGACACTTCGGCCGCACCTCGTGCTCGCGGGCGGCCCCGAGGACACCAACCGCCCCGAGCTGATGCGCGGGCGCTCGGCGGTCGAACGGCGCGCGCGGCAGCCTACGTCTGCGAGCACTTCGCCTGCCGGCAGCCCGTCACCGAGCCGAGCGAGCTGGCCGCCGCGCTCGATCTCAGCCTGACCCGCTCCCGCCCTCGGTGGGGTCGCGCCGGATGGGTGAGCGCAAGTCGTCCGAGGATGCGGTCGGACGCGTCAGCGCGAGCAGGAAGCCGGCGAGCACGATGGTGACCACGAAGCCCCCGAGGCTGCCGACGTTGTCGCCGGTCGAATAGTGCTCGGTGGTCGTCAGGTGATAGGCGAAGTGCGGGATCGAGTAGGCGAGGAAGGCGATCAGGGCGATCTGGATCGGCGGCGCTCGAGGACGATCGCGGCGCCGACCAGGAAGACGACGATCGCGAGCGACGCGGCGGCGAAGTCGCGGAGCAGGTGCTCGTTGTAGGGGGGCAGCGCCGAGACCCAGTGCCTCCCGGCGCCGGGAAAGCTGTCGTAGAAGCGAGCGCGGAGAGGTCAGCCCCCAGCCGGCGATCACGGCCGACGGGAAGGCGAGCAGCACCAGCCCCGCGCGCATCACCCACGACGGCGTTGTCGGGCGCCAGCTCATCGACGGTGATTATCGCGGCTCCGTAGCGGGGTCACGACTACAGGACCGGCAGGAACGTCTCGATCTCCCAGGGGGTCACCTGGACCCGGTACTCGTCCCACTCCTGGCGCTTGATCTCGACGAAGCGGTTGAAGGTGTGCTCGCCGAGGATGCGCAGCACGAGCTCCGAGTGAGCGGCGATCTCGATCGCCTCGCCCAGCGTCTCCGGCAGCTCCTCGATGCCGCGCTTCTCGCGCTCCTCGGGGGTCAGGTGGTAGAGGTTCTGCTCCATCGGCTCGGGGAGCTCGTAGCCGTGCTCGATCCCCTCGAGGCCCGCGTGGAGCATTCCCGCGAAGCACAGGTAGGGATTGCAGGCGGGGTCCGGGCACCGAAGCTCGGCGCGCGTCGCCCCCTCCTTGCCCGGGTGATAGAGCGGCACGCGGATCAGCGCCGAGCGGTTGCGTCGCGACCAGGCCAGATACGTCGGCGCCTCGTAGCCGGGCACGAGGCGCTTGTAGGAGTTGACCCACTGGGCGAACAGCGGCGCGATCTCGCGGGCGTGCTTGAGCTGACCGGCGATGAACGCCTTCGCGGTGGCCGAGAGGAAGTACTGGTCGTCGGCGTCGTAGAACGCGTTCTTGCCGTCCTTGGCGAGCGATTGGTGAACGTGCATGCCGGATCCGTTCTCGGCGAACAGCGGCTTCGGCATGAAGGTCGCGTGCCAGCCGTACTTCATCGCGTACTCCTTGACCACGATCCGGTAGGTCATGCAGTCGTCCGACATCGAGAGCGCGTCCTTGTAGCGCATGTCGACCTCGTGCTGGGAGGGGCCGACCTCGTGATGGGCGTACTCGACGTGAATGCCGAGCTGCTCCAGCGCCAGGATCGTCTCTCGCCGGACGTCGGAGCCCGCATCGAGCGTCGTCAGGTCGAAGTAGCCGCCCTCGTCGAGGATCTCCGGCGGCCCGTCGGTGGGCTTGGCCGAGCGGAAGTAGAAGTACTCGAGCTCGGGGCCGATGTTGTAGGCGTCGAACCCCATCTCCTCGGCGCGCTTCAGGGCGCGACGAAGGATCCATCGCGGGATCGCCCTCGTACGGGTCGCCGCCGGGGACCTGCACGTCGCAGAACATCCGGCCGGTGGCCTTCTCGGCGGGCCGCCACGGCAGGATCGCGAAGGTCGAGGGGTCCGGCATGGCGATCATGTCGGACTCCTCGATCGGGTTGAAGCCGGTGATCGATGAGCCGTCGAACCCCATCCCGCCCTCGAACGCGTCGTCCAGCTCGGCGGCGTTGATCGAGAAGCTCTTCAGCTGGCCGAGCACGTCGGTGAACCAGAGGCGGATGAAGCGGACGTCGCGGTCGCTGGACGAGCTTCATCACGTCGTCGGGTGTCTCGGTTCGCACGGCTTCGGTGTCGGCCATTCCGTCCTCCATTGGGTTGTGGGTCGCCCCGACTCGTTGATCGGGCCCGCGCCGACGGCCGCCGCCGCGAGGGCGGAACCATATCGGCGCCGCACGGGGTTGAACCGGTCGGCGCCTCAGCTACGTATTAAGAGGCGCAATGCAACCTAGATATGGAAAGGATGGCGATCGCCGGACTTGCGAAACGGCGCTTGCCGCGCTATAACTTACGTACAGTAAGTAACTAGCTAAAAGTAAAGTAAAGGCGCTCTTAACGGCGGCTCAAGGCCGGGTGGAACGCCTCCGACCAAGGACAGGATCGAGCCGATGACCGTGAAGACCGACATCAGCCGTTTCGACATCCACGACGAGCTCACCGCGCCCGACGAGAGCGCCCGGCTGCTCGCGGGGATGGCAAGGGCGGGCGGCTCGGTTTCGAAGTTCGTCGGGTGTGCTTGCCGGGTCTCCGGCGGCGCTTCGCGCCTTCGCGCGCATGCGCCATGAGCTTCGCGACGGGGCGCTGCCTCGTCGCACCAGGGAGCGGATCGCGCTCGCCGTCGCCGACGAGCGCGGGGACGCCTACTCGGTCGCCCAGCACGCCCGGACGGCCCGCGCCGCGGGGCTCGGCCTCGACGAGATCACGCGGGCCCGGGATTGGACGTCGAGCGATCCGCGGGAGGCGGCGCTCCTCGCCTTCCTCGAAGTCGCTGTTCGACCGACGAGGGACGTCCGGCAACGCACCTCCTCGAGGAGGCTCGGGAGGCGGACTGGACCGACGAGGAGGTGCTCGAGGCGGTCGCCCATCTGGCGCTGAACGAGTTTCAGAGCCTGATGGCCAACGCCGCCGCGCTCCCGCAGGACCAGTCTGACCCGAGCGTCCTGCCGTCTGCCGCGGTCGCCTGACGACCGGGTCGCCTGACGATCCGGGGGTCGGGCCCTGATCCCGCTCGGACCCGGGCGGTCGGGGAGAACCGCCGCGAGTCCGCGGGCACCGAGCTCCACCCGCAGCGGGCGGAGCGGCGCGCTACCTCCTGATGGGGCGGCGCGGATCGGTGCCCTTGCCCACGCTCGTGAAGTGGAGCTTGTCGGCGGTCCGCTTCGTGAGGTCCCAGCGGACGCCGGTGCGCGTAGGGGCCGCGGTCGATGACCTTTGCCCGCACGAAGTGGCCGCGGTACTTGAGGTCACCTTGGTCCCACACGGAAGGGTGCGATGCGCGACGCCAATCGTTGAGTGGCGCAACCTCCCCCGCATGCCGTCGCTGCGACCGCTGAGGTCGTACCAGGTCGCGACGCTTCTTGTGCATGGTGTGGACGATCTTCTTACGGGTCCGCCGGCCGACAACCCCATCGGCGTGGATGTGATGGCGCCGCTGGAAGCGCCGGACCGAGTCGTCGGTCGGGTGATCGAACTTCTTGTCGAGCGGCACGCCGTACGAGCTCGCCTTGAGCAGCCAGTGGAGCGTCTTGACGTCGCCACCGCAGTCGCCCGACGCTGAGCGCGCGGGCGCCGAACGACTGGTCAGGGCAACGACTGGACGAGCCGATGCCACCGTGCGGCGCCTGGTGCCCCCGCCGCTCGCGTGCGCGCTGGCGGCCGCGGCGATCATCCCGACCACGGCCATCACGACCGCCCAGAGGGCGATGCGGTCGGGGTGCCGGATAACGGCCGACTCGGTTCTGCGTCTACGGTATTCGGTTCCCGCACGCCGGCGGGGTGCGCCTTCGTACATGAAGCTCTTTCGTCGCTTACGGGGTTAGCTGACGGGCTCGCGCCGAAAGAGATGGCGCTACGCGGCAGTTGCCTGCGATTCGCCCCAGTAACTGGGTCCCCCGATCCCCGCGATATGTGGCGAGGACTCAGCCGGAAGGTCGCGGCATGCTAACAGAGCCGCCGACGGATGTGTGCAATTGATGAGCGATCGCTAATCAGCCGAGGCCGGCGGACCCTCGGGTGCGCCCTATGCTCCCCCCGTGCCCGCCGCGCTGATCACCGGGGCCGGCCGGGGCCTCGGGCTCGAGGTCGCGCGTGCCCTCGCTGCGCGCGGCGTCACCGTCCACCTGACCGACGTCGACGCCGAAGCGGCCGAGGCGGCCGCCCGGGATCTCGGAGGCTCGGCGTACGGGTCGGTCCTCGATGTCCGCAGCGCCGCGGCCTGCCGGGCCGCCGCCGCGGCGACGCTCGAGCGAACCGGATCACTCGACATCTGGGTCAACAACGCCGGCATCCTGGTCACCGGCCACGTCTGGGACCATGACGAGGAGACCCGGCGCACCCTGTTCGAGGTCAACACGCTGGGAACCATCAACGGCACCCTGGCGGCGCTCGAACGGATGCGCCAGGCGAGGCGAGGACATGTGATCAACATCGTCTCGCTCGCCGGTCTCGGAGCGCCGCCCGGCGAGGCCCTCTATGCATCCACCAAGCACGGTGCGATCGCCTTCAGCCTCGGGGCGCTGGCCGACCTGCGCCGCGCCGGCTACGACACGATCGAGGTCAGCGCGGTGTGTCCGGACGGCATCTGGACCCCGATGATCGCCGACAAGCTCGACGATCCGGACGCCGCGCCCTCGTTTTCGGGCCAGCTCCTTCGCCCTGAGGCGGTCGCGGTCGAGATCGCCGGATTGCTCGACCGGCCGCGACCGGTGCTCGCGATTCCGCGATGGCGGGGAGCCTTCGTGCGACTCTTCGACGCCTTTCCCGGGCTCGCGACCCGTCTACTGCCGCTGTGGATGGCGGACGCCCGCCGCCGTCAGCGGCGCTGGAAGCGGCGGATCGAGGCGGGAGAGGGCCCTTGAAGTCACTGGGTCGCCCCCGCCTGACTGCCCGCCGATCAGCGTCATCGCATCGACGTTTTCGAGCAGCGCATCCAGAATCACCGGATCGAACTGGGTGCCCCGGCCCCGCTTCATCGTCTCCACCGCCTCCTGCAGCGAGAAGGCAGGGCGGTAGACGCGATCGCTGAGCAGGGCATCGAAGACGTCAGCGACAGCCACGATCCTGCCCTCGATCGGGATCTCCTCGCCGGCGAGGCCTTGCGGATAGCCCGCCCCGTCGAACCGCTCGTGGTGCGTCAGAGCGATCACCGCCGCCATCGCCATCAGGTCCGACTTCGAGCTTGAGAGCAGCTCGTGGCCGATCTCCGTATGACGCTCCATCTCGCCGCGCTCCTGCTCGGTGAGATCGCCCGGCTTGAGCAGGATCCGATCCGCGATCCCGATCTTTCCGACGTCGTGCATCGGGGCGGTGATCCGCAGGAGCTCGACGCCGTTCGGAGGCAAGTCCAGATGTGAGCCCAGGAGCGCGGCGATATCTCCGATTCGCTCGATCTGACCGCCGGTCCGGGCATCCCGCATCTCCACGGCTTTGGACAGGCGGTGAACCGTTTCCTCCTCTGAGTGCTTCAGGCCCTCGATCGCGGCGCGGAGCTCGGAGGTTCGCTCCTCGACGGCCTGCTCCAGGCGCTGGCGCAGACGGTCGTTCTGCTGCTCCATACGGCGACGGTAGAGCGCATTCGCGACTCCGATCAGGAGCTGGTTGGGGCTGAGCGGCGTCACCAGGTACCCGTAGGCGCCGTTGTCCGAAGCGATCTCGGCAATCATCGGATCGTCCTCGCCACTCGCCATGAGCACTGCGGTGCCCGGACGGTCTGACTTGATCTCGCGGACCAGATCGAGGCCTGACTCTCCCGCGATTCGCAGCCCGCAGATCGCCAGGCTGAAGTCGCTTTCGGCCAGCAGCGCTCGAGCCTCGCTGCAGCTCCCCGCCATGGCGCACTCGTACTCAGCCGCGACCAGAGTGCGGCCGTAGAGAAGACGAACCTGCTCGTCATCGTCGACGATCAGAATGCGATGGTGCGGTCCCAAGTGTGCCTCCTGCCCCGGAGGTGGGCGTGTGACCCACCTATCGGCATCGACGTGAGGCGTCCTTAACGCCCCTCTCGCACGATCCAAGAATGGAGAAGCCCCGCCTGAGCGGGGCTTCTCGGTAGCAGGCCTGTAAGCCGGATTCTGTCTTGTGCAGCCATCTGTCTCGTCCGAGGCGTGAGCCCCGGGCGGGTCCCGTTCGCCGGGATCCTGCGGCCTACCTGGACCTCGCCGGGCCGGGTCGTCGGTCCTGCTTGGCCTTGCACCGGACGGGGTTTGCCCTGACGCGCCGCGTCACCGCGACGCCGGTGCGCTCTTACCGCACCATTTCACCTTTGCCTGTGCGCGGCTCACGTGTGGCCGCGCCATCGGCCGTGTCGTTTTCTGTGGCACTTTCCCGCGGCTTTCGCCGGGTCGGAGTTACCAACCGTCCTTGCCCTGTGGTGTCCGGACTTTCCTCGAGGGATCACCTCCCCCGCGACTGCATGGCCTACGACTTCCATGGTAGGCGCTCACGGCCGGCCCGAGCGCGTCTCAGGGAATTCCGGTCGATGCCTCGCATCTGGTGTGAGCGTCCCGCCGTCGCCGATCAGCACGTCGCGGTCGGGGCCCCATCGATCAGGTCGTCTCCCCCGCCCCGCGCGTTGCCGGAATCCGAGTGGCTGTGGCCCCAGCGATGCGTCAGCCAAGCTCGGCGCCGCAGGACTCGCATCCCGCGGCGCGGCCCATCGAGCCACCGCAGACGGGGCACTCGGCGCGCCCGATCGTGACCAGGTCCTCCCAGGCGCCGAGAACGGTGTCCTCGAGCGTCGACCCGCCAGGCTCGAACAGCCTGGGCGCCGGAGCCTCCGCCGGCGGTCGCTCGGCGAGGGCGGATTCAGTGGCCACGGCGGCCGCCACCCTCACAAGCTCCTGAAGACGCCGACCACCCGGCCGAGCACCTTCGCGTCGCGGGTGCGGATCGGCTTGTAGGCCTTGTTCGCCGGCTGAAGCCGCACCCTGTCCTTCTCGCGGTAGAAGCGCTTCACGGTCGCCTCGTCTTCGATCATCGCGACGACGATCGAGCCGTTGGCGGCATCGTCGGTCTGCTGCACGACGACGTAGTCGCCCTCGAGGATCCCAGCGTCCTTCATCGAGTCCCCCTTGACCCGCAAGCACGTAGTCCCCATCGTCGCCACCGATCGCCGGTCGGCACCTCGAGGTAGTCCTCGACGTTCTCCTCGGCGAGCACGGGCTCGCCGGCGGCGACCTGACCCACGAGCGGCAGGCCCGACCGTCCCATCGCCTTCTTCGCCCGGTCCGACCAGGAGCTCGATCGCGCGCGGCTTGGTGGGGTCGCGGCGCAGCAGTCCCACCTTCTCCAGGTTGGCGAGATGGGCGTGGACGGTCGACGAGGAATGAAGACCCACCGCCTTGCCGATCTCCCGCACGGTCGGCGGATAGCCGTACCTCGATGCGTAGCGGCGGATGTAGTCGAAGATCTCCTTCTGGCGCTTGGTCAGGTCCACTCTCTAACGCTCCTCCACCCGATCGGGGATCTGGTCGGTGTCTCGGTACGGTCTTGGGACGGGAACACATGTTCGTAGCCTAGCCCCTCTCAGCAGACGGAAGCAAGGGCGTCGGGGCCCAGTCTAGAATCGCACTGTCACGGGCGCCTGTGGCGGAACTGGTAGACGCGCAAGGTTGAGGGCCTTGTGGCCCTAACGGGCCGTGGAGGTTCGACTCCTCTCAGGCGCATGTTGAAAGGCCCGCTCCGGCGGGCTTTTCGCTTTGCGGAGCCGCCGACCGGCTTTCCCGGCCCGCGAGGAGCGGGAACCAATCGGGTACCAATCTTGGCGGCGGCGGATAGGCTGCCGCCCGTGAAGTTCACGATTGAGCGCGCCCATGATCGGCAGGACGATTGCACGGACTGCACCGACTGGGAGTTCTTCGAGCAGGTAGAGGAGGCCGGAGAGTCCGAACCCGAACTGGTGGCCGTCCAAGCTGCGGCCAACGGCGAGTCGGGCTGCTACCGCGCCCGTCCAGCGGCCTCAAGCGGGCCGTTCGCGGTCTTTCGCGTTACCGGCGACGGCGTCGCTCACCGAGAGAGCTAGCGCCCGCCCGCTCGATCCGGCGCCCGATCCCGGCCTACCCGAGCGGATAGCGTTGCCCGCGTGTTCAAGTGGGTTGCCGACCACATCGGCGTGGAAGCGCTGGTAGCGGTCTTCGTGATCGCGCTGATCGCAGCAATCAGCGGGGTCTGGTACATAGGAATCCCGGCAGCCTGCATCGTCCTGTTTGTGGCGTGGCGCAGACGGGCGCACGTCGGCTGAATGAATCCGCCGAGATCACGTTGATGGCCGGCGAGATGACCGTCGACCGGGCGATCGAGCGGATCGCCGGAGCGTCAGGGACTGCGCAGACGATTGGCGCGTTCGGCTCCGCCCAATCCCGGTTGGCGAGATACTGCGCCGGCGATGTCGCAGGAGAACGTGGAGATCGTGCGGACTTTGTTGGAGGGGTTCGCGCACCGCCAGCATGAGCGGGCCTTCGAGCTCTACGACCCGGAGATCGAATGGGATGCGTCGCGAATGGTGGGAGGGCTGCCCGACGACGTCGCTGGCGTCTACCACGGGCACGAGGGCGTAAGGGCTTACTGGCGGAACTGGCTTTCGGCGTGGAGCGACCTCGACTTCGAGCTTCAGGATGTGGTCGACGCGGGTGATCAAATCGTCGCTCTGATCCAAAACCAGCGCCAATGGGGACGGCATAGCGGGATCGTCACCGAGATGCCGCCGTATGGCCTGGTGTTCACGATTCGCGGCGGGAAGGTCGTTCGATGGTGTGCCTACCCCGACCAGGAATCGGCCCTCCAAGCCGCCGGACTCTCGGATTAGGCGATGTCGCAGGAGAACGTGGAGCTGGCACGGGCGGCGCTCAACGCGTTTGTAGAACTGGATGAGGGCCTCATCGATCCCGAGCGAATGGAGGAATTCGTTGCCCAGGACGTGATTACGACCTTCTCGGGCTTTGAGGGCTTCATGGCGAAGCAAACGGCGCTTCACGGCCGCGATGAGTTCCTCAAGTTCCGCGCCGCCTGGATGGAGCCGTATGACGACTTCAGCTACGAGCCGGTAAGGATCATCGACGCGGAAGGGAACCGCGTCGTGGTCACCCTTCACCAACGCGGCAAGCCTCATGGCAGCGACTCGTGGGTCGAGATGGAGTACGGCCTCGTCTACACGGTCGAGGCGGGATTGATCGCCCGAGGGGATTTCTACGCAACTCCCGCGAAGGCCCTCGAAGCCGCCGGGCTGCGGGAGTAGCGAGATACTGCGCGGCGATGTCCCAGGAGAACGTGGAGATCGTGCGGCGGGCAAATGAATGCCTGGAGCGCAGGGATTGGCGCGGACTGGCGGACCTGACCGACCCGGACGCCGAGCTCCATGGGACCGTCGGGGGCCTTGAGGAAGGCAGAATCCTGCGTGGCCATAGGCAGATCACCCAGGCCTTCGACACAGAGGATGACGAGGTATGGGCCGAGCACCGGATCGAGCCACAAGAATTCATCGATGCTGGCGACCGGGTCGTGGTTCTGCAGCGTGAATACCAGCGCAGCAAAAGCGGGGTCGAGCTGGCGATTGAGACTGCGTCCATCATCGATCTGCATGAGGGGCGCATCGTTCGCATCCAGGGCTACATGAACCCCGCCGAAGCCCTCGAAGCCGCCGGGCTTCCGGAGTAGGCGATGTCGCAGGAAAACGCGGAGATCGATCGCTCATCGGTCATCTGACTGACGCTCGGGTTCCAGCAACCCTCGCCTGGGATAGGCTCGAGCCGGAACGTCGTCCAAATCAAGGGAGGAAGCGTGCGCCGGATCCGCGAGGAGCCCACGCATCAGCGCGTAGTAGCAACAGGGGTTGTCTCGGCGGCGGTCCTCGTGGCCCTGGCTTGCAGTCTCACGCTCGGGGTTAGCCGGGCGTCGGCGGGCCAGGTGAGCTGCGGCGCCACGATCACCGCTGACACGAAGCTCAACCACAACCTCGTCAACTGCCCCAACAACGGGATCCTGATCGGCGCGGACAACGTCACGCTCGATTTGAACGGCCACACGGTCGACGGAGACGGAACGCCCTCTTCTGGCTGTGATCCCAATGCAGACTTCTGCGACATCGGGATCGCCTTCGAGGGTCGCCGCGGGGTGACCGTGAAGCACGGCACTGTGCGCGACTTCGAGGCCGGCGTCGTCACGTTCGAGGCCCGACACGCCCGCCTGCTCCGGATTTCGACGCCGGCAAACCATCTCAGTGGCTTCGCCCTGGCAAGCTCCAACCGAATCCTGGTGCGAAACAGCTCCGGGAATCGCACGACCGATCCGGAGGGCAACGGGCTTGGCATCTTCTTCTGCAGCCACATTCGCGTTCTGCGCAGCTCCTTCCGAGGAAACGTCCACGCCGGGATCAAGCCGGTCGGCTCCACGAACGGCCTGATCAAGGGAAGCGTGCTGGCGCGAAACGGTGACGAGGGAATGCTCGTCGAGGACGGCGACCGCTTTCGGGTGAAGCACAATCGCTTCATTCGGAACGGCGGTGGGATCACCCTCGGGCCCGGCAGCCGGAACGTGATCACTCGAAACCACTTCTTCCGGGGCCACGAAGGCATCCGGATCGAGAAGGGACACCGCAACGTGGTCGCCCACAACGTCGTCGTTCGCGCTCGCCGGGCGGGCATCCGCCTCGGAATCAAGCATCCCCTCATCGGTGGTGCGCATAACGTGATCCGCCGAAATCTGGTCAAAGGCAGCCGCGCCGATGGATTCCTGGTCGGAAAGAAGGACCGCCACAGCCTCCTGAAGCGAAACGTCGCCAAGCGGGCGGGTGACGATGGCTTCGAGATCGAGAGCGGCTCCACGACGCTGACCAAGAATCGCGCTGTGCACAACGGCGGGCTTGGGATTGAGGCCGTGGCCGGAGTGAGCGACGGCGGCGGCAACAAGGCGCGTGGCAACGGCAACCCGCTCCAGTGCCTGAACATCGTGTGCGGCTAGACGGGAGGCCCGCAACAGCGCGAGATACTGGGCGGGCGATGTCGCAGAAGAACGTGGAGATCGTGCGGGAGATGATCGACCGGTTCAACCGCGACGGATTTCTTCCTGAGGATCTTTTTGACCCCGACGTCGAGCTGTTCAACGCTCGCGAGTCCCCGCTGCCGGGCCCATACCACGGGTACGAGGGCCTTCGGCAATGGCGGGAAGGGGTGTTCGAGGTCGTCGAGGAAGGGCAATTCGAAATCGACGACTTGCGCGATGTCGACGAAGCCGATCTCGTCATCTACAAGATTCGCCTCCTGGGTCGCGCCAGGCACACCCGTCTCGAGATCGACATCGGCTGGACCAACGTGAACTGGTTTCGTGAAGGTCGGATCCACCGCTCCGTGTCCTTCACGAGCCAAGAGGAAGCCCTCGAAGCCGCCGGGCTCAGAAAGGGTGGCGTCCCTCCCGTCGAGGGCGAGTCCTAACCGGCGGAGAGCTCGAGCAGGTGCCCGATCGCGGCCGCGCGGCCGGCGCTCAGATCTTCAGCAGGACGATCGTGTTGAGGGCGAAGAGGATCCCGAAGACGACCGTCCAGCGGTCCAGGTTTCGCTCCACCAGGGACCCGCCGCCGAAGGAGCTCCCCGACTGGCCGATGCCGAATGCCCCGGATAGGCCCGCGTCCTTGCCCGAGTGCAGGAGGACTAGGAAGATCAGGACCACCGAGATGATCACCTGAATCACGCCGAGAAAGGTCTCCATCGCCCGAGAGTCTAGGGAAGCGGCGGCCCGCGAGCGGGCGCCAACCGGCGCCCGCTCGCTCCGACGTCTCAGTGGGTCACGCTGACGAGCTGGAACTCCTCGTGGTGTCCCTTGACGACGCGCTCGGCGGCCTCTCCCAGGCCCGGCACGTAGTACTTCTGCTCGGTCTGCGGCTCCAGCGGGCTGTACTCGCTGGTCACCAGAACGTGCTTGTAGGAGCCGTTCGGCACCTTCACCGCCCCGTCGGTCTTGAGCACGGTGGCCTCGTCGAGCGCCTTACCTGGCGGGTAGTACTCCTGCCGGTACTTGTCGCCAGGCTGCGGGTTGCCGGGCATGATGATCCCGGGCTGGCCGCCGTTGACGCCCGACAGCCACGAGTCGCTGGCCTTGACCATTTGACCGTGCTGCTTCTCCAGGGATAGCTCGCCCATGTACCAGACGTTGCCCTGCCTGTCCTGGGCGTAGTAGTCGAAGGTCCGCTCCACCGGGCTTCCGTGCTCGGAGACCGTATCGCGGACCACCGTGCTCGGGATCCCGAGGATCTGCTTCTTTCGATGCGTGACGATCTCGTCATCACGCTGGGGGGTGGTTCCGCGGACGCCCTTGTAGTGGTAGCCGGTGCCCGGCTTCAACGGCCAGTAGCGGTTGTCGATCGTCGAGGTGAAGTTCGCCGGATCGATCGAGGGGGAGTACTTACCGTGAATCGGCGCCAGGCTGGACGCCGAGGCCGAGCCGCTCGTCGAAGCCGTGCTTGTCGAGGCGCTCGTCGAATTCGTGCTCCCGCCTGTCGAGGAGCCACACCCCGCGACCACGGCGACGAGCACGAGCCGGGCCGAGGGCGACCATCGCCGTTACCGGTGGTGAGATCCGCCTGAGTCTTGGAGTCATCTGATACCTCCAGCGTGTCGGTCAACCCTCCCTCCGCGTCCTGTCTAGGGACCAGCGATGAAAGGAGGATGAACACGCTGGGTGGTCATCCGGGCTGCTTCGAGACATCCCCGCGGACCTCGTCGAGCTGCTTCAGGATCTCAACCGCGTCACGGCGAAGCTCGGCGTCCTGGCGACGCCAGTCCTGGTCGGAGAGCTTGCCCTGCTCGCGATCCAGCTCGGTGTCGCGAATCTCGCGGTACTTCGCCTCCTTGCGCGCCTCGAGCGCCGCTATCTCGGGATCCTCGACCCGGCTCCCCGCCGCCTCGTCCTCGGTGTCCGTTCGGCGAAGCGGCACGGTCACGAACCAGCCGACGGCCACCACGACCAGCATCGCGAGGACGATCTCCATGGCCGGAGGCTAGGGCCTATCGTCGAGCGTCGGTCGTTCAAGCGCCGTCATGCACCGACGAACCGACCGACGTCGGATCAGACGATCAACGCTCGGGGCACCTAGGCGCGGCCGAGCTCGCGGGCGAGCCGGGCCGCGTAGACGTCGGAGACGCGACGACGCCGGGCCTCGGGTGCCGGCCAGATCGCGATCAGGCCTCCGATCGCCGCGATCGCACCACCGACCCAGATCCAGCTGACCAGCGGGTTGACGTTGATCCGGAAATCGGCGGGAGGGGTGTGCTTCAGATAGCGAGCCTCGATCGTCCTCACCGCCAGACCCTGGAGGTAGCTGATCGCCTGGCCGGCCTTGGCGTTCTTGGGGGAGACGCCGCGGGCGAGCTTCTCGAGCCGCCGGTCGGCGCCGTTGATGATCGGGTTGAGCGACGTGAGGTCTGGCTGCATCGCGGTCCAGATGTCGCTGCCCACCGTGGTCTTCCGCCCCACCTCGCTGGTCGCCTCTCCCTCGAAGAAGCTCCGCACCGGCCCCGCTCCTGTCTGGGCGCCCACCCCCGCGTAGTAGTTGCGCGACGGAGTGAGGGTCGTGTACGGCTTGCCGTCCCTGGTCACCGCGAGCACCGACCCGAAGGTGAGCCGCTGCTCGGATCGGGCTGATCTCGGCCGTCGGCTTCACGTAGGTGAACCGGTAGTCGTCGACGCTCGCCGACTGGCCGGGGCGAAGGCGCAGGTCGCGGCTGGTCTGGAAGCTCGAGGAGGCGGCGATCGCGATCAGCAGCACGGCGACGCCCGACGTGGACCACGTAGCCGCCGTAGCGGCGCCGGTTGCGAGAGAACAGGGTGAGGAAGCGCGGCGCGTAGGAGCCCCCCGACATCGACCGATAGGCGGCCGCGCCGCGGGCGAACTCCTGGACCAGCGCGGCGAGCGCGAACGCGGCGAGCGTGAACATGAGCAGCGCCAGGGGCCTCGATCCGGCGTCCGTGAAGGCGAACAGCGCGGCCCCGGCCGCCAGGGCCGCCAACGCCGGTCGCAGGAGCAGGCGCCTGGCCGCGCCCAGGCTGACGCGCCGCCAGGCGAACAGCGGCCCGATCCCCGTGAACAGGACGAGCAGGATCGCGAGCGGGGTCGTGTAGCGGTTGAACCATGGCGCCGCCAGCGACGCCTTGTTGCCGGTGAACAGCTCCGAGATCAGCGGGAAGAAGGTGCCCCAGAAGATCACCGCGGCGAGCCCGATCAGGAGCAGGTTGTTGACCAGGAAGATCGCCTCGCGGGAGAGCAGCGACTCGATCCGCTTGGTGGAGCGAAGGTCGTCGAGCCGCGAGATGATCAGGAGCGCCGAGCCGATCATGACGATCGCGATCAGCCCCAGGAGCGGCCCGCCGACGGTCGAGGCGCCGAAGGCGTGGATCGACTCCAGGATCCCCGATCGGACCAGGAAGGTGCCGAGGAGCGCCAGCGCGAAGGTGCCGCAGATCAGGGACACGTTCCAGACCTTCAACATCCCCCGCCGCTCCTGAACCATGATCGAGTGAAGGAACGCGGTCCCCGTGAGCCACGGCATCAGCGACGCGTTCTCGACCGGGTCCCACCCCCAATAGCCGCCCCAGCCGAGCTCCGAGTACGACCAGCGGGCGCCGAGCAGGATGCCGATCCCCAGCAACAGCCAGGCGATCAGCGCGAAGCGGCGGGTGGCGCGGATCCAGCTCGCGTCGAGCCGGCGGGTCGCCAGCGCCCCGATCGCGAACGCGAACGGAATCGAGAAGAAGACGTAGCCCGAGTAGAGCATCGGCGGGTGGATCGCCATCGCGGGGTGGCGAAGCAGCGGCTCCAGGCCGACCCCCTCCGGCGGGACCGGGCTGAGGCGGGCGAACGGGTTCGCGTCGACCAGCATCAGGCCGGTGAAGAAGGCCCCCAGGCCCATCAGCACGGCGGTCGCCCACGGGGCCAGCTCGCGGTGCTTGTTGCGGGTCGCGAACAGGACCGCCGACGAGGTCAGCGAGAGGACCCAGGCCCAGAGCAGCAGCGAGCCCTCCTGGCTGGACCACATCGCGGTCAGCTTGTAGAAGCCGGGCGTGGTGGTCGAGGAGTGGTCGGCCACCACCTTCAGCGACAGGTCGGTGCGCGCGAACGCCGCCTCGATCACGACCACGCAGATCGTCAGCAGGACAGCGAACGCATAGACGGCCCGTCGCGCCGAATCGGTGAACCGTCGCTCTCCCCGCGTCCCGGCCAGGGCGGCGACCACGCCGTAGAGCGCGACCAGGAGGGCGAGCACCAGGCAGGCCGCGCCGAGGGTGATCACAAGCCCGGCACGGTTACTTGCTGATCACCACGTGCTGGGGGTCCTGCTGGGCCTCGGTCGCGAACTTGGACGGGCACTTCGTGATCAGGCTGTCGCGGTCGGCGACGAAGGTCCCGTCGTCGACCTTGCCGGTGACGATCACCTCGCGGCCGTCGGCGAACGGGTCGGGGACCTGACCCCGGTAGCGAACCGGGATCGAGACCTTGGAGTCGTCGCGGTCGGCCATCCTGAAGCCGAAGCACTGAGTCGTGTCGATGGATCGAGCCCTGGACGACGACGCCGGTCATCTGGTAGGAGCGCCCCGGGCGACGGCGTGGATCAGGTCCGACGGCTGCTTGGCCTGACTCGAGGCGCTGAACGACGTGTAGATGAGCGCCACCGCGAGCAGGACCGCGGCGCTCAGGGCGACGATCAGCCGGATCTTCCGTTTGAGGGCGGGATCCATCGGTGAGGAAGCGATTATGGCAGCGTCGGTGCGGCAGCCAGGCACGATGTTGCGGGCCGGCGGAGGTCGCCGAGCATGCGGGCTCGTACACTCGGTCGCAGTGGGGGACTCGCCAGTGCTGCTGATCACCGGCGCGTCGAGCGGGATCGGCGCCGCGACCGCACGGCGGGCGGCCGAGAGCGGCTACCGGCTGGCGCTCGGCGCCCGCAGGGAGGACCGCCTCGAGGCGCTCGCCGAGCGAGCTCGGCGGCCCGGAGCGGGCGATCGCGGTGCGCTGCGACGTGACCGAATGGGACGACGTGCAGGGCCTGGCCGCGGCGACGCTCGATGCCTTCGGACGGATCGACGCGGTGTTCGCGAACGCGGGCTTCGGCGCGCAAGCGGGGCTTCCTCGAGGAGTCGCCCGAGCACTGGCGCTCGATGGTGCTCACGAACGTGCTCGGCGTGGCGCTGACGATCCGCGCCACCCTCCCCCACCTGCTCGAGCGCGGCACCGGGCACTACGTCCTGACCAGCTCGGTGGCCGGAAGGCGGGTGCTCCCGGGCTCGCTCTACTCGGCGACCAAGTGGGCGGTCGGCGCGATCGGGGAGGGACTGCGCTCCGAGCTGCGCCAGATGCACGAGAACACCGGGCATCCGGGTGACCCTGATCGAGCCCGGGATGACCGACACCGAGTTCTTCGACCAGCGCCCCCAGAACGCGCTCGAGGACGACGACATCGCGCGAGCGGTCCTCTACGCGCTCTCGGAGCCCGAGCACGTGGACGTCAACGAGATCCTGATCCGCCCGACGAGCCAGTCGGGCTGACCGCCGATCAGACGGCCAGGGCGCCGATCACCTCCTGCCACCAGGCGCGCTCGATGTCGTGGTCGGCCCCTCGCATGCACTTGAGCGCCTGCTCGCGCACCTGCCTGGCGCTGCCGATGATCAGCAGCGCGCCGGTCGCGGCGTAGCGTCCGTCCTCGAGCACGACGACCGATCCGGGCTTGTCGTGGCGGCTGCGCAAGCAGCTCGACGACGCGGCCGCCCGGCGACCGCCGTCGGTCGCGCCGGATCACCGTCGGCCGCGCGCCCAGGGGCGGACGCTGAAGACGGGCGGGTGTCCCGGATAGTACGGGCCGCTGCCTTGCGATCGACTCGGCGGGCCCGCTTCGCCACCGCTCGATCAGCCGATCGAACTCGCGACGCGACCTCCTCTCGAACCAGTATGTGCAGGCGGTCGCCGCGGCTCGACCCGGGTCGAGCCGCGCGGCGGAATCGCCTCGCCATCGCGGACGATCACGTTGACGAGCGCCTCCCGCGGCAGCCCGAGGTCGCGGACCCGCCGCCCGGCGATCGAGTCTCGCTCGCCCACCGCGTACTCGACGACCTCGGCCCCCAGCCGCGCGGATCGTCCCCGTCTCGGTCAGCGGCCGGGGCAGCGCCGGCTCGGCGCTGGTCGTGCCGAGCGCCCGCGCCAGCGGCTCGAAGGTCGTGCCCTGGACGAGCGTCGAGACGACGACCGCGAAGAAGACGACGTTGAAGAACTCGAGGCTGTGCGGAACGCCGTCGATCACCGGGAAGGTCGCCAGCACCACCGGCACCGCGCCGCGCATCCCGGCCCAGCCCAGGACCAGTCGCTCGCGGCCGCTGAACGACTCGAGCGCGGTGGCGAGCGAAGGGCAAGCGGGCCGGGCCACCAGGACGATCACCAGGGCGACGAGGGTCGCGTCGAGCAGCCACGTCGCCGAGCTGGCTCGGGAAGACGAGCAGGCCGAGCGTGAGGAAGAGGGCGATCTGCGCGATCCAGGCGAGCGCCCTCGTGGAAGGCGGTGATCGTTCGCTTGGCGGGAATGTGGGCGCTGCCGAGCGCCAGCCCGGCGAGATAGACCGAGAGGAAGCCCGAGCCGTCGAGGATCGCCGCGCCGCCGTAGGCGAGCGCCGCGGTCGCGATCGAGGTCACCGGAAACAGGCCCGCGGTGGCGAGGTTGATCCGCTTGAACGTCCAGACCGCGAGCCGCCCCGACCGCGAGCCCGACAGCCAGCCCGATCCCCAGCTCGCGCGCGAACAGGCCGGCCATGTCGATGGCGCCGTAGCCGGGCTTCTGGATCCAATCGATGAACCCGAGCACGAGCAGGATCGCGACCGGGTCGTTGAGGCCGGACTCGGCCTCGAGCGTGCGTGCGAGTCGGCGCCGAAGCGTCGAGCCGCGAAGCAGGGCGAAGATCGCGGCGCCGTCGGTCGCCGCCAGGATCGATCCGAGCAGGAGCCCCTCGAGCGTGGAGAAGCCGAGCAGCCAGCCGGCGACCAGACCCGGTGATCGCCGCGGTCACGATGGTGCCGATCACGGCCAGCGAGATCGCGGGCCGGAGGACCGGTCGGATCTCCTGAAAGCCCGAGGTCAGGCCGCCCTCGAAGAGGATCAGCGCCAGGGCGATGACGCCGATCGTGCGAGCCAGCTCGTAGTCGCTGAAGTCGAGCCAGCCGAGGCCGTCCGAGCCGATCGCGACCCCCAGCGCCAGGAAGAGGATCAGCCCGGGCACCCGCAGGCGCCCGGCGAGCAGCGAGGCGCCGATCCCGGCGGCGAGCAGCGCGCCACCGATCAGGATCATCTGCGGGTCGTTCACCCGCACAGCCTTTCATCGAGCCGGCGCTCGACTACGCGGCATCGTCGATCCTGCTGCTCGCCACCCTCGAGCGAGGCTGCTGAGCGCGCACGGGCCTGGCGCCCGAGCAGGCTAGGCTCCGCCGTGACCGGAGACGGACGTCGCCTTCGCCGGGGTGGCCCGCCAGGCCGAGCTGGTTCGCGACGGAGAGGTTTCCCCGCGCGAGCTGGTCGAGCTCTACCTGGAGCGAATCGAACGCCTCGACCCGACGCTCAACGTCGTATCGGATGGTGCTCGCGAGAGCGCGCGCGCCGAGGCGGAGGAGGCCGAGGGCGCCGGGACGGCGACCGCACGCCGCCGCTGCTCGGGAGTCCCGATCGCGGTCAAGGACAACCAGGACGTGGCGGGCGAGCTGACCACTCACGGGACCGGCTGCGTGGACGGCCCGCCGCGCAGGACTCCGAGCTGATCAGACGGCTCCGCGAAGCCGGCGCCATCGTGATCGGCAAGACGAACCTGCCCGAGCTCGCCTTCGCGATGTTCACGGAGTCCGACCGCCTGGGGGATCACCCGAAACCCGTGGAACACGGACTCGGACCCCCGGCGGATCGTCCGGCGGCAGCGGCGCCGCCGTCGCCGCGGGCCTCGCCGCCGCCGCGACCGCTTCCGACGGCGCCGGCTCGATCCGCTATCCGGCCTCCTACTGCGCGCTGTTCGGGCTCAAGCCCCAGCGGGGCCGGGTCCCGCTCGACCCTGTGGTCGAGGACTGGCACGGGATGTCCGTGAACGGGTTTCTGACCCGGACGGTGCTCGACACGGCGCTGCTTCTCGACGCGACGCGGCGGTGGCCCGCGCCGACAAGCCCGCGCTCCCGAGCGGCTCCTTCGACGAAAGCGGCGACCAGCCGCGCCCGGGACAGCTTGCGGATCGCGGCATCGCTGAAGGGAACCCGCGCCCTGGCGCCGCCGATGCTCGACCCGCGCTGTCGCGCGGCGGTCGAGGAGACCGCCGAGCTCCTCGGCTCGCTGGGCCATCAGGTGAGCCTGGCGCGGCCCCGAATTGGGGCAGGGTCGGCAACGGGGTCGCGATCCTCTATGCTGCGCGGCAGTCGCGGACGACGCCCGCCAACTGCCCAATCGCGAGCGCCTCGGTCGCCAGGTGAGCCGGGTCGCCCGGCTGGGGTCGCTGGTTCCCGAGTCGCTCCTGAGGCGCACCAAGGCGGCGATCCCGAAGCACGCCCGGCGGCTCAACGCGATCTTCGACGACGCGGACGTGCTGCTGCTCCCGATGATCGGGGAGCCGCCGGTGCCCGGTCGGCAAGTGGAATTCCCACAGCGGGCCGTGGACGCTCGCCGGCATGACTCGCCGGACGGGCTTCGGCCCGCCCTGGAACTACGTCGGCAACCCGGCCGCCTCGGTTCCCGGCGGGCTTCACCGACGACGGCCTGCCGCTCTCCGTCCAGCTCGTCGGCCGGCCCGACGACGAGGCGACGCTGATCTCGCTCGCCGCCCAGCTCGAGGCCGAGCGGCCCTGGGCGGAGCGGCGGCCGCCGCTCTCCTGAGCGGCCCTTTCGCGGGCCTCGATCCAATAACGTGCCCGTCGTGCTTCGCGCCGTTCGGGTCAGGTGGATGCTCTGGTGGGGCCCGGGTTGTGCCTTATCGGCCATCCTCGCCTTCGCGCCCGGGGGCTCGAGGGCTGCCTTTCCGGGCGCGAATGGGGACATCGTCTTCTCGCGCCAGACCGGGCCCATCCTGAACGCCAGCGCCCCGCGCACCCGGAGGGATCTTCACGGTCGCGCCGAATGGCAAGGACGTCACGCGGGTCACCACCGGCGACGATGACGATCCGGGGTTCTCGCCGAACGGAAAGTGGATCGTCTTCACCCGCTGCGAGAGGCAAGCGGGGCCTCTACCGGATCAAGGCCGACGGGTCCGGCCTGAAGCGCCTGACCACCGATCCGAGCGACGACAACGCCGCCTTCTCCCCCGACGGCGAGAAGATCGTCTTCACGCGAGGTGAGCTCGGCCCCGTCAAGCGCGGGATGGCGCCCGCCGGGCCCGACATCTGGGTGATGCGAGCCGACGGATCCCATGAACACGCCCTGACCAGCAACCCCGCCGCCGACGACTACCCGTCGTTCTCGCCGAACGGCAAGCGGATCGCGTTCGACAGCGAGCGAAGCGGCAACTTCGACATCTTCGAGATGCGCGCCGACGGCTCCACGAGCACGCGCTCACCACCGGCGGGCGGGACGAGCACGACCCCAACTACTCACCCGACGGCAAGCAGATCACGTACTCCAAGCAGACTGGCGAGAACTACGACGTGTTCGCGATGGACGCCGACGGGTCCCACCAGCACGGGCTGACCACGAGCGACGCGTTCGAGGGACGGTCCGCATATTCGCCCTCGGGTCGAAAGATCGTCTACGTGCGCGACACGAGGAAGGAAACCAATCTCTACGTGATGAACGCCGACGGCTCGGACAAGCACGCGCTCACCGAGGGCACGAAGGTCGAGCACGTCTCGCCCGATTGGGGCCCGAAGCCCTAGCTGGGGGCGTCGGGCGATGGCGCGACGACGCTCATGGCCGCCGAGCCGCTCGCGGGGGAAGATCGCGAAGCTCCCGATCGCGGTCGCCAGCACGCGCCCGTCTTCGTGGCTCACCTCGCTGCGCAGGATCGCGACCCGGTCGTTTCGCCGATCGAGCGTGGATTGCACAGTCACCTCCCCCTCGCGCGCCGTCTGCACGTAGTTGATCGAGATCCCGATCGTCGCGATCCGCTCGTCCTCGCCCAGCTCCTGCCACAGCGCGGAGCCCATCGAGTAGTCGACCATCGCGTAGGCGACCGGGCCGGCGAGCAGCCCGGCCGGATTGATCAGCTCGGGCCGAATCGTAAGCCGCACCCGTCGGGCGGTATCCCAGCGCAGCCCGAGCCAGCGGGCTCAGGTCGTCGATGCCGTTCGGTTCACTGGCCACGGGCGGCGCGCCTTCAGGTCGGTGGTCGGATTGACTTCGTTCCGCCAGAGCTTGTCAAGGACGTGTGATCCCGGCGCCAGAGCCCTCACTCCAAAGCGTTCTCCGGGCCTTCTTGCTGTTCGTCCGCATCCGGCTCGTCGCCGCTGGCGGGTGTCAGGCCGCGGCGCTGCAGCCAGAGCTCGAACATCGGATCGGTCAGGCGCGGCTGACCGTCGACGTCAATCACGTCAGCGTTGTCGTACAGGCCTTCAAGCGCTTTGCCGATGCTCGAGCGCTTGATCCCTACGGCACCGGCCGTCTCTTCGCTGTGCAGCGGCGTGCTGACGACGGCGAGGGCGCGGGAAACGCGCCGTTCATTCGCGGGGAGGGCCTGCCAGACAGCGCGCATGACCTTGGCGGTGTCCCTGAGGCCCCGCTCAAGGGCGTTCAGCCAGGCGCCTTCGTCAGCGGTGGCGCCGGTCGGCGTTTCATCCCATAGGTAATGGGCCAGCATCATGCTTCGTTGCGGGTGTCCCCTTGCGAACTCCGTCAAGAGGCCGACGGCGGTGCCCGGCTTGCGCGCGCTGCGATTGAACCGATCCTCGATGTAGGAAGCCACCTCATCGAGTGGAAGCGGGGCCAACTCCTTGGGCACGGCTTGGTCGAGCAGCGGGCGCTTCGGATCGGCAAACAGCTGCTCCATCACGCCGGGGGCCGAACCGGCGAATGCATATGTGGCGGCGTCACCCTGGTGCTGGATGACGCTGCGGATCTTCCCGTCGGCTCCGGGAACCGCGAGGACGTCCTGGATCTCGTCGAAAACGATCAAGCTGGTGATCCCCTCGCGCTTGAACAGCGCAGCCGGCAATTCCAGGACTCTCAGGAGAACCGATTCAGCGTCGATGTTCGGGTTGCGCTGCAAGGACGCGGTGAAGCCGCCACCCGCGAGTGAGATGCCGATGTTCCACGCCCTGAGCAGGTTGTCAACGTGCTTTCGGATCGCGCCCTTCAGCCGATCCTGATAGCCGCGCTCGATGCGGACAACGATCTCGGCAACCGAGAGAACGTCCTGCAGGTCGACCAGGACCGTGGCCATCCCCTCTCGCTCTGCCGCTTCGATGACCCGGCGCAGAAGCGTGGTCTTGCCGTAACGGCGTGGGCCAACCAGGCGAAACGAATGGCGCCCGGCGGCCAAGGCAAGAAGCTCGTCAGCCTCAGAATCGCGATCGATCATCTCCTCCGGTGGAAGTGGTCCAGAGAACCGGAAGGGATTGATCTCCAGCTGCGTGGGCATGCCGGAATGGTAGCTCCTGTAGAGGAAAAGTAGGCGAATCCGCAGACTTTTGCTATGCGAACCTGCTTACCCCTGGTATGCAGCGATATCCGGAAAGCCCACCCGCCACCCGGTGAGCACGACCCGATCCGGCCAGAGGCCACGTACTTGGACGAGGCGCCAGAGAGCGGACGACGGGACTTGAACCCGCTACCTCGAGCTTGGGAAGCTCGCGCTCTACCAGGTGAGCTACGTCCGCAACGACCCGGTCATTCTAGGCGGGACGCGGCGGCGCATCTCTACCCTTCATCTCCGTGAGCGCGCGCGCCTTCGCGGTCTTCGTCGCCGTCCTCGCCGTGGTCGGCCTGCTCGCCTATGGACTGCTGCAAGAAGTCGAGCGACACGCTGGCGATCGGCGACCCGATCCCCGACGCGACGACCCAGCTTCCGCAGCTCGACGGCTCCGGCACCGACCTCGCTCGCCGACTACCGGGGTCGCTGGGTACTGGTCAACGTCTGGGCTTCGTGGTGCGTGCCCGTGCCGCACCGAGTCGCCCGCGCTGGAGCGCTTCTACGCGCGCCCACCGCGGGCCGTGACTTCACGATCCTCGGGATCGACTCCAACGACCTCACCGACGACGCGCGGAACTTCGTCGCCGCTACGGGATCACCTATCCGCAGGTCCGCGACGGCAAGCGGCGACTTCTCGCAGGACGAGCTCGGGACCACCGGCGTCCCGGAATCGTTCCTGGTCAACCCACAGGGCAAGCTCGTGGTCCACAGCCTCGGCCCGGTCACCGACGCCTACCTGAACGCCAACGTCGCCCCCTACCTGCGCGGCAAGGCGAAGCAATGATCGCGGTCGCTCGGCCGCTGCGTCGCCCTGGCTGCGCTCGCCTTGGCGCTCGCCGCACCGGCGGCGCGCTCGTGGCCGGCGGGTCCGCGGCGTCCGACGTCGCCCCGAAGACGACCCTTCCAGACGTCGAGGACGAGGTGATGTGCACGATCTGCGGGACCGCGCTCAACCTGTCTGCCTCGCCCCAGGCCGACCGCGAGCGAGCCTTCATCCGCCGCGAGATCGCGGCCGGAAAGACCAAGGACCAGATCAAGGACGAGCTGGTGGCCCAGTACGGGACCGAGGTTCTGGCCGAGCCCCCGAAGTCGGGCTTCGACCTGACCGCCTGGCTCGTCCCGGGCGCGGCGATCGCTGCGTGGCGGCGATCGCGATCGCGCATCGGCCTGGCCCGCTGGCGCCGAGCGGGCCGGCGGGCGGCGGTCCTCCCCCGGCGACGGCGGTCCGCCGCTGGACCCCTCGGACGCCGAGCGCCTCGACGCCGACCTGGCTCGCTACGACCTCTGACCGCTCCGCATTCGACGCGGGCGAACTCGACGACGAACGGTGACCATGACTCGCGCCCCCCTCCGCTGGAGGGGCGCGGTCCGCGATCCCTCCGGGGGCCCGCCCCGGCGGCTACGTGGGCGAGCTCGGCTGAGCCCCCTGCCGCCACACCGGGTCGAGTTCACCACCCATGCGGTGGTGAATCCGCCCCGACGCCGGCGGCCGCGGGCTCAGGGGCCGATGAAGTAGAAGGGGTTCGGGAGCTTGAAGGCGCGGTCGGCGTGGCCGCCCTGGAGGTCGCTCTCCTGGTCGCCGACGTTGGCGACGATCCGGTAGCCCTGGCTTTCGATCTTGGCCCGCTCGCCGCTCTTGTACGGGACGGTCGCGAGGCCGCCCGGGTTGAGCGACAGCCCGGCCCAGCTGGCGTAGCCGGCGCTCTTCAGGTTGGCACTGTCTGCGAGCGGACGACCGGGATGTTGTCGGGACGCCCGGTGATGAAGAACACGGCGATGCCGTTCTTGCGCGCGCGGCGAGGTGGTAGAGCCGAGGGTCGGCGCGATCGGCGGGTCGTCCGCGTGGGCGACCCCGATCGCGAGCGCGCCGACCGTGTTGGTGAAGTTCGACGTCGAGATGTACGTGTAGTTGGAGAGCGAGGTCTCGTCGATGTCGAGGACGAGGGCCGGCTTGGGCGGCGCGGCAGGCCCGCTTCGAGCCCATGCCGCCGGTGTCCTGAGCAGGGATGGCTTCTCAGCTGCGCGGACCCGGTCCAGCAGGTAGGAGCGGGCCCTGGCGTCGACCGGCCTGCAGGTCCTTCGCGTAGGCGCCCGAGTCGTGGTAGCTCTTGAGCGGCGAGGCGTAGTCGCCGGCGCCGACCGTGCCGCTGGCGCCCACCAGCGGCAGGCCCACCCCGGTCGGGCGCACGGAGACGATCGGCGTGCCCGTCGCTGGTCGAGGTCTGGATCAGGCCGCCGGCGCCGGCCACCAGGCCGACGGCCCCCACCGCGAGCGCCCACTGCGAACACCGCCAGGTAGGGCAGGCACTCGGCGTCGGCGGCTCGAGCTCGCTCATGGCGCCGGGGTCGAGTCGCGAAGCGCCTTGCGGACGCTGTCGGGCTGGCGGAAGAGCTGGTCGAAGCTCGGCGTGAGCACCTTGTAGCCGTAGCGCTCGACGACGCCGGAGCTCTCGAGCTTGGCCATGTCGTGGGGCTTCGGGCGCTCCGCCTTGGCCCCGGGCGGCGGCCGGCGTGCACGGCGTGCCGGCGATCGCCGTGCGGGTCCGGAAGCGTCGGCGGCTCGCGATCCGGGTGCTCGAAGTCGAGGCTTCGCCCGATGTTGGTCGCGTAGCGGTGGCGCCGGTTCAGGTGACCGAGCTGCCAGCGGTAGGAGATCAGCTTCAGGATCGACTCGTGGGTCAGCGTGCATGTGGCTGACGCCGCCCGCTGCGGCTGTACGGCGAGACGCAGACCCCGGGGATCCGGAACCCGGTCAGGCCGTAGTCGAGGGCGAGGTTGCGGTGGTTCTGGCGGGCGTCGGGCACGTGGCGGGGCTTCACGTGGTCGAAGAAGCCGCCCCACTCGTCGTAGTCGATGAACAGGACCCCGCGCCGGTACTGCGGCGACTCCATGAAGGCGTGGACGACGTCGGACATGAACGCCTGGCCGACCCGGATGTCGCCGTGCGGGTGCTCGTCGCCCGAGGTCCCCTGGTCCTCGCCGAGGAAGACGGGGTCGACGAAGGCGATGTTGGGGAGCTTGCCGGCGGCGGCGTCGGCGTAGAACTGCGCTCACGGGGTGCACCCAGGCGGTGCCGCGGCTGCCGTAGAGCGCCGCGAACGGAAGGTCCGAGTAGTAGTAGCGGGCGCGTGAGGCCGCGGGAGATCGCCCGGTCGAAGATCGTCTCCCACGTGAAGCCGGCGCCGGCGAGCGGCAACTGGTTGCCCCTTCGTGCCGCCGTCCTGGGCCCCCCACTGGTAGTGGCGGTTGGGGTAGGTCGAGTCCATGATCGAGCAGAACCAGCGGTCGTAGAGCGTGTAGGCGCCGGCCACGTACGGGATGAACGGCAGGTCGCGCCTCAGGTAGTAGCCGGCGGCGTAGGCGTCGCTGCCGGTCCCCGAGGCGTTGCCCTTCACGAAGCCGTCCATCTCGCCCGTGGTCGTACTGGAAGCGGCCCGCCGTCCCAGGAGTGGTCGGGGTCGCGGAAGGCGCATCCCTGGAAGTCCGCGGTGAGGTGGTGGGTCGCGACCTGGTTGCCGTGCGCGTCGGGGTAGGAGAGGCCGGCGTTTTGCCGTCGGCGTTCGGGAACCAGCCGAAGTAGTGGTCGAACGAGCGGTTCTCCATCATCAGCACGACGACGGTGTTGAACGGCATGTTGCGGGGGGCGGGCAGCGGCCGCACCCCGCGCTTCGCGGCCTCCGCGACCAGGGTGTCGGCCGGGAGCACCGTCGCCAGGCTGGCCGCCCCGGCCAGCGCCGCGGTTCTGGCCAGGAAGTCGCGGCGGCGCATGAAGCCCTCGGGATCTCGGCCTCGAGGCGCTCCGCCTGCTCGGGATCGGAGAGCTCGCCGCGTGCGAGCCTCGACGAGTGGTCCTCCGGTCTTCCGAGCATCTCCGGGCCTCCGCCGGGACAATCGGGGCAGTTACCACTCGTTGTTATACCCCCAATTCGACCCAGCGTGTTGCAGTTCGGTGAATCGACGGCGGGCGAACTGCCACCCGGGACCGGGCCGGCGGGAGGGGCGACGGGGCGCTCAGCCGGGCTGGCTCGACGGGCGCTGCATCAGGTTGCTCAGGCCGCCGAGCTCGAGCGCGCGCTGGGCGACCGGCGAGCACGCGATCGCCTCGGCCTTGCCGCCCTTCTTCTGGGCGACCATGAGGAGGAAGCCGAGCCCGGCCTCATCGATGAAGTCGAGCTTGCTCAGGTCGAGGTCGATGTCCGCGCGGCGAGGAAGGAAGAGTCGCCGGTCGAGCTGCTTCACAGAGTCGATGTCCAGGCGGCCCGCCAGCTCGATCGCAGCCGGCTGCTGGCCACGCGGACGACCGTGGCCGTCAGCGGGCCACAGTGCAGGATCGGCGGTGGGTTGACAGGCTGCCATGTCGGGCTAGGTTCCGTGTCCCAATTCGCCCCCCGGTTGAGCTTCCCTTCCGAAGCATCCCCGCGCCCGTTCGGAGGCCTCCCGGCGGCCGGCCTCCACCCCGCTGAGCGCGCGCGAGTCTACTCGCGGATTGGGGCTTCCGGGTACATGAAAACCCCAGGCCCAGCCTCGTTTTCCCCGTAATTTGCGGAACGTTGACTGTCCGGGTCGCACCCGTTCAGCGCGAGCTGATCGCGATCGCGGCGATCGTCGGGCACGTCGATTCGCACGTTGCCGGTGAGCTCCTTGCAGGCAAGCGCGACCTCGTGGCGGCCCTTGGGGAGCGGCTCGCGCGTTACCACGGTGCGAGCGAAGCCGTTGGTGGCGAGGCTCGACGTGTTGTCGGTGGCCTGCTCACCCGGGCTGCACTGCCAGACCTATTGGGTCCTTGTCGATCCGGATTTCGCAGGTCGCGCTTGCAGCGACCGCCGAGGCTCTCCTGGTTCCCCGTCGCAATACCAGAATGCGCGCTGCTTTCGCAAGGCCGAAGACTCGCCTTGGCGCAGTCAATGAAGAGCGGTACGGACGGACGCAATCGCAGTCGACTGCTCTGTCCCGCGACCGGCGCGAAGCGCGACGCATCAAGCGTTGCTCATCGATCTGCTGCCCCTTGAGGCGTGTTCCGCTTGACGTCAGCGGCGCGAACGGCCTTGCGGTTCTTGAGATCGACGCTCTTGATCGTCCCGTTGACGATCTCGTGCGAGTTGACCTTGTCGATCGCGTACGCGCCGCCGCCCAGCGCCAGCAGCAGGGCCAGCGTCGCGACAACGTTGGCGTAGCTCAGATGCCTGCGGATCCTCATGTCACGAGCTCCCTTTGGGCGAGCCGTGGGCTTCCCCCCGCGACTCGACCGCCTCGACACTCAACGAGCTTTCACGACCAGCCGCTTCACCCTCGAGCTTACCGGCGCCTTGTATGGCCAGCCGAGCTCGCGCAGAACGCGGACTCGGAAGCGGTACTTGACATTCGACGTGTAGAAGCGCGCGAAGCGGTACCGCAAGCGGAAGCGCCCGTTGGACCTGGTGTAGAAGGCCTGGCGGACGGTGTGCCAATGCGGACCGTCCTTGACCTGCAGCTCGACCAGCTTCCCCCCGGCGGGAATCCGCGCGGCCATGTGAGCCACCCGGCCGCGGAACACGACCGCCCGCCCTTCGCGCACGCGTGGACGCGAGAGGTGGAAGGTCGCCTTGGTCTTGACATGAAGGCCACCCGCCATCGCGCCGTCCGCGAGGTACCGCGATGTTCCCTGGTAGGTGGCCGTCACCCTCCGGGACGGCCCCGCCGGCAGGCGCTCGCCCCACATCCCGTCCGGATCGGTCGAACACGGTGCGAACCCGGCGGTCGATCAGGGCGCCCGCGCCGAAATGCTCCGTCACCGTCACGGGCTGGCCACCGAGCGGCCGACCGGCCCCGTCGCGAAGACGGCCGGCCACCTTGGCTCCGTGCCCATAGCCGACGGTCAGCCGGGACGCTCCGCCCGGCGCAAGGTGGGCGCTAAGTCTCGAGGGCGTCTTGAGCGGGAACGCGAGGATCATCGGGCGGCCGCCCGCACGCGTCGTCGTACGCGCCACGTTTCCGGCGACGTCCCTCGCGACGGCGACGAACTCGTAGCGGCCCGGGGAATTGCCGATCGAGTCGACTCGCGCTCGAAGCGCCCCATCGCGCAGGCGGGTGCCGAGGTGTCGCCAGGCGCTCTCGCCGACCGGCCTGTAGAGGATCTCCCCGTCCTTGACGCCGGATGTCGCGTCGTGGACCGGAGCGCGGATCAGCTCCGGATCATCTGGGTCCTGAACGGCGGCGAAGACGACCGCCGGTGGGGTGTTGTCGACTCGAATCGCGCGCTTGCGACAGGTTCGGTTGCCTGCGAAGTCGATCGCGCAAGTGGCGAGCTGATTCGGCCGTCGTGAAAGGGGGGTCGAGCGGTATCGAATCGGGCATCAGCCAGAATCTCCGTGCCGCACGGGCGAAAACCAACCGCGAATGAGGTCCCGGGAATCGCAATGCAGAGGCCTTTGCGCGCTACGAGCGGGGAACCATCGACCGTGGTGGCGACCCTGGCAATTCCACTATCCGGGTCGGTCGCCTGGGTACGCAGATTGGGATTGCCACGTACCCAACCCCCGTGGATCACAGTTCCATCAAGTGCGGTGAAGACGGGATCCGAATGGTCCGCCACCTCCAGGTGGACGTCTCGTACCCAGGTCTTGGCGGCATCCGAGCGACGACACCCGGCAGGCCGCTCGCAGGACAGGCCCGCGACGAACTGGCTCGATCCTCGGCCAGCCGCACTCCAGCGGTATCGCTTGAAGGCCGTGGCTCCGTCGCCCCCAGTCGCGACGCCAGCAACCTGGTTGAGCTTCTCGTCTCCGATCCAGAGACGAGAAGCGTGGCCGTTGTCGCGGCGGAGTTTCGCGCGCACGTCGACCGCAACGATGCTCAGGTCTGCCGATCCGGTCGTCCAGCGCACCCGCCCGAAGCCTCCGTGTTGGGCGTGCCCCGTGTTGTCGATCTTGATCGCGTAGCCGTTGTGCGGATCGCCGCAGAAGCTCCGCGCCGCGTACGGCGATGCATCCTCGAGGATCGCGTCCGCGTTGTCGCGGTTCAGCGGATCACACTCGACCACGGTGTAGGTGCCGTCGGCGGCACCCGCGACCGGTGCAGCAAGCCCGGCCGCCAAGAGCACCGCGGCGGCGGCGGCAAGCGAGCGTGTTCGCCTGCCCTTCACGGTCCGAACTCCTGCTGGGTCGCTCCCCCACCGCTGGACGGAACGCTGGGGGACGCGCTAGTGCTCGGCGCCGCTGATGCGACACCGAACTCCTCCTGGGTGGGCGGCGTGGAGGGGTGTGATCGGCGCCGCGGGCGAAGGCTCCTTAACGGGCGACTCCTCCTGCGTCGTCGCCGAGGGCCCACCGGAGACGCCACCTTGCGGGGGCGCATCGGCAACCGATGGCTCCTGCTGTGGCACGGTCACCATCGGGGGACGGCGCTCCGGGAGATTCGGCTTCGACGGCCCTGAAACCCGGGTGACGACATCTGACGCCTCGCCCCTCGAACTCCGGGGCTTGGCGGGAATCACGACCGCCGCCAAGCAGGCAGTGGCCGCCGCGCCTCCACCCAGGCACAGAGTCGCGAGCTTGCCGGCCGTTCCGGCCCCCGCGAGCTTTGCGAGCACGCCGGTCCCCGCGGCGCCGGCACCGCGGGCGCCGGGCGCGACACTCATCGCCTGGGTGGCCCCATCCGACGCGCCATCGGCGCCCCGCCCGCCGAACAGGCTCGCGGTCGACTCACGGACCCTGTGGAAGGCATCGCCGACCCGGTCCGGCAACGATAGGCGGCCGTCATCGATCGCTTCAGCGGCGCCGGGAACTGCGAGCGACCCGCCCACGTCGTGGAGGTGGCGACCCAGCTTGCCTACGAACTCGGTGCACTCCCGGCAGTGCGAGAGGTGGTGCTGCGCTTGGCGCTGTTGCTCGGGATCCGCGAGCCCGGCGGCATAGGCCTTGAGGACCGGCTCTCGGTCGGCGCACCACTCACCCCGCTCGACCAGGCGGAGCTTCTCGGTCAGCTCGTCGACCCCCCTGGTGATCTCCTTGCGATAGGCGCGCGGCGAGAGGCCCTGGACCAGCGCGCAGACCTGCTTCGGCTCGAGGCCCCACCCGTATCGCAGCAGCATTACCGCACGGCGGCGCGGCGGCAGGCTGGAAAGGAGGTCCCGCGTCAGGCGCGAGTGCTCGCGCTTGGCCGCGCTCTCGTCGGGAGGCAGGCCGTCGTCCGCCACCGTGTGGACGGTGTCCAGCGCGGTGGTCGGCCTCCGTCGTCGCCGGCGGAGCTCCTTGCTCGCGTGGTTGGCGACGGCGGTTAGTACGTACTTGCGGATCTCGTCGTCGCTCAGCTTCTCGTGTCGATTCTCGAGCGCTCGCAGCGTCCCGAGCCAGGCGTTCGAGTAGATGTCCTCCACCTCGTGGTCGTCGAACGCCCGCCGATAGGCGCGCCGGACCAGTGCCCGCGCCGGTCGCCGGAGCTCCTCGTACAGGCGCGCCGAGCGCTCGCCCCAGCTCGCAGAGGCTGACTTGGACGTGGCGCCAACACGGCGTAAGGAAGCGACCGCTCTCATGCGAAGCTCTCGACGGTCGAAATCCCGTCGGGCCGATTCGTG
>CAVOME010000002.1:0-158632 GCA_963696945.1 uncultured bacterium
CTCCCCGGTGGACCGCGAGACCGCGGAGCGCGCCCTTGCATACATGGCCCTCGAGCCCGGCACGCCGATTCGCGAGATCCCGCTCGATCGCGTGTTCATCGGCTCGTGCACCAACTCGCGGATCGAGGACCTCCGCGACGCGGCCACGATCGTCGAAGGCAGGCGCGTGGCGCGCTCCGTGCGGGCGATGGTCGTCCCGGGGCTCAGCAGGTCAAGGCCCAGGCCGAAGCCGAGGGGCTCAACGGGGTGTTCGAGGCCGCCGGGTTCGAGTGGCGAACGGCGGGCTGCTCGATGTGCCTGGGGATGAACCCCGACATCCTGGCCGAGGGCGAGCGCTGCGCGTCGACCTCGAACCGGAACTTCGAGGGGCGCCAGGGCAAGGGAGGCCGGACCCACCTGGTCTCGCCGCGGATGGCTGCGGCGGCGGCGGTCGAGGGCCACTTCGTGGACATCAGGGACTGGAGCTGAGGACGTGCGCCCCGTCGACGTGATCGAAGGCGGGGTCTCGGTGCTCGACCGGGCCGATGTCGACACCGACCAGATCATCCCGAAGCAGTTCCTGAAGCGGGTGGAGCGAACCGGCTTCGGCGAGTTCCTGTTCTACGACTGGGTCCGCTCGGGGGAGATCGAGCTGGAGCCCAATCCGATCCTGGTGGCGGGCCGCAACTTCGGCTGCGGCTCCTCGCGCGAGCACGCCCCTGGGCGCTGCAGGACTTCGGTTTCGAGGCGATCGTCGCGCCCTCGTTCGGCGACATCTTCTACGTCAACTGCACGAAGATCGGGCTGCTGCCGGTGATTCTGGACGAGGCGCACTGCAGAGCGGTCGCCGAGGCGGGGAGGGCCGGATCGACGTGGACGACCAGACCGTGACCTTCAGCGGCGGCGTGTTCGAGTTCGAGCTCGATCCCGACGTCAAGCACCGACTCCTCCACGGGCTCGACGAGATCGGTCTGACGCTTCGCAACGAGTCGGCGATCGCCGACTTCGAGGCTTCCGGGGCGGCCGATCGCGGGCCGGTGACGACGGCGCTGTGAGCGACGCAGAGCACCGCCGGGCAGCGCGTGGACTGGGACGCGCACGCTACGACCGGCTCGCCGATCCCCAGGAGGAATGGGCCCGCGAGGTGCTCGAGCGGCTCGAGCTTCGAGGGCGACGAGACGGTTCTTGACGCGGGATGCGGGAGCGGCCGCGTGACCGGCTTCTGATCGAGCGGCTCCCGCAGGGCAAGGTGGTGGCGGTCGACGCCTCGCCCTCGATGATCGAGAAGGTCGCGGGGTGTTGGGCCCGACGAGGCGCTGGCGTCGCCGACCTGACCGAGCTCGAGCTCGCCGAGCCGGTCGACGCGATCTTCTCCAACGCCACCTTCCACTGGGTGCTCGACCATCGGCGCCTGTTCGAGCGGCTCTACGCGGCGCTCGCGCCGGCGGGCGGCTCGAGGCGCAGTGCGGCGGCGATGGCAACGTGGCCGAGTTCGAACGTGCGATCGAGGCGGTCAGCGGCGACGAGCGCTTCGCCCCGTACCTGCGTGGCATCACCAGCCGTGGAACTTCGCCGGCGTCGGGGAGACCGAGGTTGCGGCTGGAGCGCGGCCGGGCTTCGAGGTTCGGCGCTGTGGCTCGAGCAAAAGCCGGCTCAGCCTCGCGAGCCGCGGGCTACCTGGAGTCGTGGGCCTCGGCGTCCACCTCGACCGCCTGCCGCGAGTACGTTGCACGAGGCCTACGTGGAGGCGCGTCCTCGAGGTCGCTGCCCCGTCCGCTGATGCTCGACTACGTTCGCCTGAACATCTCGGCCCGGCGGCCGTGACCGCCGCCGACCGGAGGCCCCGGATAGCCCTGCTGCCCGGCGACGGGATCGGCCCCGAGATCGTCTCGGCGGCTCGCCGCCTGCTGGAGGCGATCGGCGAGTTCGAGTTCACCGAGCAGGTGGTCGGCGGCGCGTCGATCGACCTGCACGGGACCGCGCTCACCGACGAGGCGCTGGAGGCGTGCCGGGGCGCCGACGCCGTCCTGCTCGGCGCCGTCGGAGGGCCGAAGTGGGACACGACCGACCCTGCCGCCCCGCGGCCCGAGCAGGGCCTGCTGGGGCTGCGCAAGGGTCTCGGCCTGTACGCGAACCTGCGCCCGGTGCGGCCCAGCCCGGCGCTGCTCGGCGCCAGCCCGCTGCGCCCCGATCTGGTGGCCGGCACCGATCTGCTGGTGGTCCGCGAGCTGACCGGCGGCATCTACTTCGGCGACAGCGGGCGCGACGGAGATCGCGCCCACGACACCTGCGAGTACTCGGTGGCCGAGGTCGAGCGGATCGCCGCGAGTCGCCTTCGAGGCGGCGCAGCGCAGGGCCGCGGACGGCGCGAGGCCGCCCAGCGTGACCTCCGTGGACAAGGCCAACGTGCTCGAGACCTCGCGCCTGTGGCGCGAGACCGTCGACCGCGTGTCGCGGGGAGTTATCCGCGAGGTCGAGCTCGAGCACATGCTGGTCGACAACGCCGCCATGCAGCTCGTCTCGAGCCCGGCTCGGTTCGACGTCATCCTGACCGAGAACATGTTCGGCGACATCCTCAGCGACGAGTCGGCGATGCTCACCGGCTCGCTCGGCATGCTGCCCTCGGCGAGCCTCGGCGCCGACGGCCCCGGCCTGTTCGAGCCCGTGCACGGCTCGGCGCCGGACATCGCCGGACAGGGGATCGCCAACCCGCTGGCCACCTTCCTGTCGGTGGCGATGATGCTTCGCCACGGGCTGGACAGGCCCGACGACGCGGCCGCGGTCGAGGCGGCCGTCGACGCGGTGCTCGCCCGGGGGCTGCGCACCGCGGACCTGAGCGTCGCGGGGGAGGAGGCAGTGGGCACGGAGGCGATCACCGAGGCGGTGCTGTCCGGAGCTGGGCGCTCAGGTCCTGCTGAGCGTCGGAAGCGTTACTGACGCCGGGTCCGTCCTCTCGGCCGCCGCACGCGCCGCTCCCGAGCGTCCATTCGTTGGCCCGCTTCTCGACGCCGACGCTCGAGCAAGCCTGCGTTCCACGGTCGAGCATTCGTCCATCGTGAGTCTTCCTCGATGACCGCGTCGTCGAGGCCATACCGGCCCTGGCCTATCCTTGGCATGTTGCGAGCCCGTCGATGACGCGCAAGTGAGGCGGGTGAGCGCCGCAGGTGCATCAAGCGCATCGGATGCGCGTTGTGGATCACCAGCCGTGGACGAGGCTGGCCGGCCCCGAGCGTCGCCCGGCCGGACGAGCCGAGCGTCGCAACCGTCTCACCAGCGCGGCGCTCAAGAACGAGGCGGCGCGTGCGCTTCGTCGCCGGTGCGAGGTCCCGGAAGCGCTCCAGGATAGGCCTCAAGCGGCTGGGGCCCAAATCGGCCTACTCAGGACCACCTGCGACCCATGAGCCGTCTGCATCATCCGCGTCGTGAACCGCCCATCCCACACGCTCAATCAGCTGGGCGGAGTGATGTCCGCTGCGCAGATCGGCGGATGTGACCTGCTCGTCCAAGGTGATCGCCCCCGTCACTACTGCGGCGCTCGTTGATCGCTCATCACAATACACTGCTCGGCGATGACGCGTCTCGTTCTGGTGGATGGACCTCGCGGTACCACCAGGCGCCGGTCAGCGCATCAATGGCGATTGAGGCGCTCGCCGAAAGCTAGCAGGTGACGCGGTGGCGGCGCGTCGATCCGCTTAACACCCGGAAGCCGTCAAAGCCAGGGCGGGTTTCACGAAGGCCGCGGGCGGCCAGCGATCAGCGTCGACGGCGAATCGCGCCAACGGGTGCACCTTTTAAGACCGTAAGCGTGACCCGTCGCTTACGCCCCGGCCCTTTGGCGTTCGCGCGGCCATCGGGCATACTTCCTCGGGCCCCGACGACGAACGCGGAGGGAACGGTGGAGAAGTCAGAGTGGATCTGGATGAACGGCGACCTCGTCCGCTGGGAGGACGCCAAGGTCCACGTGCTCAGCCACGGCCTCCACTACGGCACCGGCGTGTTCGAGGGCATTCGCGCGTATGAGACCGACCGCGGCACCGCGATCTTCCGCCACCGCGACCACCTGGAGCGGCTCGAGAAGTCGGCGGAGCTCTACTACCTTCGAGCTGCCCTACGCGCTCGATCAGCTCCGCGACGCCACGCACGAGCTGATCCGGCGCAACGCGCTTGCCGAGCTGCTACATCCGCCCGATCGCCTTCCGCGGGCTACGGCGAGATGGGCCTCTACGCGCCCAGCGCCTCGGTGGACGTGGCGATCGCGGTGTGGCCGTGGGGCGCATACCTCGGCGAGGAGGCCAAGCGTGAGGGGGTGCGCGCCAAGGTCTCATCCTGGCGGCGCATCTCTCCGGACAGCCTGATCCCGCACGCGAAGGCGTCTGGCCAATACCTGAACTCGGTGCTCGCCAAGACCGAGTCGGCGAATGCGGGCTACGACGAGGCGATCCTGCTCGACCAGCAGGGAGTCGTCTGCGAGGGGTCGGGCGAGAACATCTTCGTGGTGCGCGAGGGGAGGATCGTCACGCCACACCACACGGCGTCGATCCTCGACGGGATCAGCCGCAAGTCGGTGATCCAGATCGCTCGGGACCTCGGGTACACGGTCGACGAGCGCGACCTCACGCGCTCGGAGCTGTACCTCGCCGAGGAGGTCTTCCTGGTCGGCACCGCCGCCGAGCTGGTCCCGGTCCGCGAGATCGACGACCACGAGCTGGGCGAGCCCGGCGAGATCACACGGGTGGTCCAGGCGAAGTTCGATGACGCGCTGCACGGGCGCGCGCAGGAGTACCTCGAATGGCTGGACATCGTCGAGCAACCCAGTAGAGTCACCTCCTGATGCACGACCTGATCGAGGCGATCGGACGAATTAGCGGCGCCGCAGCCGCCTAGCGGCTCGCGGCCCGCGCGGCAACCGCCGCGCCCCCCGGCTCCGAGCAGCCCCCGTCCGTCCCCTCGAACCAGAAAGGCATCGACTTGACACAGGTGAAGCTCTACGACACGACCTTGCGCGACGGCATGCAGGGGCAGGGCATGTCGCTGTCGGCCGCCGAGAAGGTGCGGGTGGTCGAGGCCCTGGACCGCCTGGGCGTCCACTACATCGAGGCCGGCTTTCCGAGCTCGAATCCGAAGGAGGCGGAGCTGTTCCGGCTGCTCGCCGGGGTCGAGCTCGAGAACGCCGAGATCTGCGCCTTCGGCATGACCCGCCGGCGCGGGGTCGCGGCCGAGGACGATCCCGCGCTGCGGGAGCTGCTGGAGTGCCGAGACGCCGGTGTGCACCCTGGTCGGCAAGACCTGGGCCCTGCACCTGGACAAGGTGACCAAGGTCTCGCCCGACGAGAACCTGGGCATGATCACCGACTCGGTCTGCTTCCTGGCGGGGCACGGCAAGCGGGTCGTCTACGACGCCGAGCACTTCTTCGACGCCTGGCGGGAGGACTCCGGCTACGCGCTCGACTGCCTGCGGGCGGCGGTCGCGGCGGGCGCCGAGAACGTCACCCTCTGCGACACGAACGGCTCCAGCCTCCCGTCGCAGGTCGCCGAGGCGACCGCCGCGGTGGTCGAGGCCCTCGGGGACGGCGTCGAGGTGGGCATCCACACGCACAACGACGCCGAGTGCGCGGTCGCCAACTCGCTCGCCGCGGTGGACGCCGGGGCGCGCCTGGTCCAGGGGACGATGAACGGCTACGGCGAGCGGTGCGGCAACGCGAACCTGGTCTCGATCCTTCCGGCGCTGCAGCTGAAGATGGGCTACGAGTGCGTGTCGCCCGGATCGTCTGCGGCAGCTGACCGAGACCTCGCACTTCGTCGACGAGCTCTGCAACCTGGTGCCGGACCCCGACCGGCCCTACGTCGGGCGAAACGCCTTCGCCCACAAGGGCGGCATGCACGTTGCGGGCGTGAAGGCCGACGCGCGCACCTTCGAGCACACCGACCCCGAGCTGGTGGGCAACAGCCGCGACGTCCTGATCTCCGAGCTGTCCGGGCAAGGGCTCGGTGCTCAGCCGCGCCGAGGGCGCGGGCATCGACCTCGACGCCGACGCGGCCAAGCGCGCCGTGGAGCGGCTCAAGGAGCGCGAGCACCGCGGCTACCAGTACGAGGCGGCCGACGCCTCGTTCGAGCTGCTGCTGCGGCGCGAGACGGGCTCCTACGAGCCGCTGTTCCGCCTCGAGGGCTTCCGGGTGATCACCGAGAAGCGCGCCGACGGCAAGGTCGAGACGGAGGCGACGATCAAGATCTGGGTGGAGGGCCAGCGCTACGTGCGGACCGCCGAGGGCAACGGGCCCGTGAACGCGCTCGACCGGGCGCTGCGCGACGCGATCACCGAGCTCCATCCGCACCTGGCCGAGATCGAGCTGGTCAACTACAAGGTCCGGATCCTCGACGCCCACCACGGCACCGGGGCGGTGACCCGCGTCCTGCTCGACTCCTCGGACGGGCAGGACTCCTGGGGCTCGATCGGCGTCTCGGAGAACATCATCGAGGCGTCGTGGGAGGCGCTGGTGGACTCGCTCGAGTACGCGTTCCAGCCGCAGAACGAATCCCGGCTCCGCGGCCTCCGCCCGAACGACCCCCCCGCGACTAGCCCGCGGCCGGCTCATGGTGCTCCCGCTTCCGGGGCCGGCGGGGCTTCCGGCGGGACGCGGTAAGTGGCGAGGGCCGATCCCGCTCGCGCGGCCCGGACCTCGGCGCGCGCGAGGAGGAGCTGGCGCTCGAGGTCCTGCGCTCGGGGCGGCTCTCGCTGGGGCCGATGCTGGAGCGCTTCGAGCGCGATTTCGCCGCCTGGCTTGGGGTCGACGACGCGGTCGCGGTCTCTTCCGGCACCGCCGCGCTCCACCTGGGCGTGCGGGCGCTGGGATGGGGGCCCGGGCGACGAGGTGGTCACCACCCCGTTCAGCTTCGTCGCCTCCGCCAACTGCCTGCTCTACGAGGGCGCCACGCCGGTCTTCTGCGACGTCGACCCGGTGACGCTCAACCTCGACCCGTCGGCGGCGCGGGACGCCGTGACCGACCGCACCGCCGGGGTGCTGCCCGTGGACATCCTCGGCTACCCGGCGGCGCTGCCCGAAGCTGGAGGCGCTGGCCGCCGACGCCGGCCTGGGCCTGCTGGAGGACGCCTGCGAGGCGCTCGGCGCGGTGGACGCGGAGGGCGTCCGGGTCGGCGCCCGGGGAAACCTGGCCACCTTCGGCGTTCTACGCCAACAAGCAGCTGACCACGGGGGAGGGCGGCGTGATCGTCCCGTCCAGCCCCGAGGTCGCGGCGCGGCTCCGAAGCGAGCGAAACCAGGGCCGCGCGGCGGACATGGGCTGGCTGTCGCACGAGCGGCTGGGCTTCAACTACCGGCTCACCGACCTGCAGGCCGCGGTCGGAGTCGCCCAGCTCGAGCGGCTCGACGAGCTGCTCGCCCAGCGCGCCCGGGTGGCGGCGCGCTACGGCGAGCACCTCGGGGCGATGGGGGCCGCCCGGCCGGCGAGGGCGACCCGGACGGCTTGGTCCTGCCGTGCGCGGATCGCGGGGCCGAGCGGCGCAGCTGGTTCATCTACCCGGTCCTGCTGCCCGACCGGCGCCGACCGGCCCGCGGTGATCGACGAGCTCGGCCGCCGAGGGGTCGAGGCGAAGGCCTACATGCCCTGCATCCACCTGCTGCCGCACTATCGCGAGCGCTTCGGCTTCAGCGAGGGGCAGTTCCCGGTTGCCGAGCGGGCCGCCGCCCGCCTGGTCGCGCTTCCCTTCTTCGCCGGCATGACCGAGGAGCAGGTGGGCCGGGTCGCGTCTGCGCTCTCGGCCGGGCTCACCCAGACGGTCGCCGGCTGAGCGGCTACAGGCGGCCCTCGGCGTCCATCCAGCGCACCGTGCGGCGAACGCCCTCCTCCCAGGGCGTGAACTCGACCCCGAGCTCGCGCCTGCGCCTTGGCGTTCGAGGCCCGCGCCTGCCAGAGCAGGAAGTGGAGCTGGCCGGCGCCCAGCAGCGGCGGGCGGCGGATCAGGCGCGAGACGACCTCGCCGGTCCGGCCAGGCCCTTCGCCACGCGGACCGGCAGCGTCGGCGGCACCCAGCCCCGGCCGGCTTCGTCGACCGCGACGCCGAGGATCTCCCTCATCGTCGCGTAGCCGTCGGCGAGGATGTAGCGCTCGCCGGGCGTCGCCGCGCTCGAAGGCGGCCAGGTGGCCCGCGGCGACGTCGTCGACGTAGGCCAGGGTCATCCCGCCGGGGGGCACGCCCGGCAGCCGGCGGCGGATCGCGTCGCGCAGCGCGCGGTCGAGCCCGGTGCCCTGCCACGGCCCGGGCCCGTACACCGAGGACGGGTTGACGATCACGAGCTCGAGCCCGTTCGCCGCCTCTGCGAGCACCAGCTCCTCGGCGCGCTGCTTGGAGCGCTCGTAGGCGGTGCCCTTCGGATAGTCGGCGACCGCCGCCTCGCTCACCGTGCCGCCGGTCTCGGCGTGGAAGACGTCGAAGGTGGAGGTGTGGACGGCGCGCCTCGCGCCGGCGTCGCGCGCGGCCGCGATCACGTTGCGGGCTCCCTCGGCGTTCACCCGCTCGAAGATGCCCGGGTCGGCGAACCATTGCTCGAACAGGCCCATGCAGTTGAAGACGCCGTCGGCGCCCTCGGCCGCGTTGCGGAGCGAGGCCGGGTCGGTGACGTCTCCGCCCGCGAGCTCCACGCCGGCCGGGAGCAGCTCGCGTGCCTCGGCGACGTTGCGAACCAGCGCCACCACCTCGTCGCCGCGGTCCGCCAGCCGCCGGGCGACCGCGTTGCCGATCTTGCCGGTGGCCCCGGTGACCAGGAACCTCATCGGCGCGCCAGCCTATCCGCTTCATACACTGGCCCGCATGGCTCGCTTCCGCGATCCGCCCGATCCGCTGTTCGCAGCGGCTGAACGCCTCGATCGGCTTCGACCGGCGGCTGGCCCGCCTACGACGTCGAGCAGTCGAAGGCGCACGCGCGCGCGCTGCACGCGGCGGGGATCCTCGACGACGGGGAGCTCGCGCGCCTGGAGGAGGGCCTGCGAGACGGTCGCCGACGAGCTGGAGGGCGGCCGGTTCCCGATCGCCGACGGAGACGAGGACATCCACATGGCGATCGAGCGGCGGCTGACCGAGATCGTCGGCCCGCTCGGCGGCAAGCTCCACACCGGCCGCTCGCGCAACGACCAGGTGGCGACCGACGTCGCTCTGTACGTGCGCGACCACGCCGGGCTGGCCAGGCGAGCTCGCCGGCTCGCTGATGGCGCGCCTGCTGGAGCTGGCCGAGCGCCACGCCGACTGGCCGATGCCCGGCTACACGCACCTGCAGCGCGCCCAGCCGGTCTATCTGGGGCACCACCTGCTCGCCTACTTCTGGATGCTGCGGCGCGACGCGGGGCGCTTCGGCCGCAGGCTCGCGAGTCCGCGGGTGAGCTGCCGCTCGGCTCGGGGGCGCTCGCCGGGGTCAACTGGGACCTCGATCGCGAGGCGGTCGCGCGCGAGCTCGGCTTCGACGCGGTCGCGCCGAACTCGATCGACGCGGTCTCGAACCGCGACTTCGTGCTCGACTACCTGTCCGCGGCGGCGATCTGCGCCATGCACCTGTCGCGCCTCGGCGCCGAGATCGTGCTGTGGTCGAGCGAGGAGTTCTCCTTCTGCGAGGTGGCCGAGGACTTCTCCTCGGGCTCGAGCATCATGCCCCAGAAGAAGAACCCCGACGCGGCCGAGCTGCTGCGAGCCAAGGCGCCGCGGATCGCCTCGAGCTTCCTGACCCTCGCCGGGGTCATGCACGGCCTGCCGCTCGCCTACTCGAAGGACCTCCAGGAGGACAAGGAGGCGCTGTTCGACGCCGTCGACAACCTCGAGCTGTGCCTCGAGGCGGCGGAGCGGATGCTCGCGGGCCTGAGCTTCGACCGCGAGCGGCTCGCCGAGGCCGCCGCCGACGAGTTCGTGGCCGCGACCGACGTCGCCGACCTCCTGGTCCGCAAGGGGATGCCGTTTCGCGAGGCCCACGGCGTGGTCGGCGGGCTGGTGCGCGAGGCGCTCGACCGGGGCAAGGCGCTGTCCGAGCTGACGCCCCGAGGAGCTGCGCCGCCACTCGGAGCTGCTCGACGACTCCTACTACGAGGCTGCTGCGCTCCGGCGCGTGGCTCGAGTCCAAGCGCTCGGTCGGCGGCACCGCGCCGGCCCGGGTCGCCGAGCAGCTCGCCGCGGCCAGGGCCGCGCTCGAGGAGGTCCGGCGTGACCGTGGCGGCTCGCGGCTGGGCGCCGGCTGGACGCCGGCTTCTTCGATCGCTCGGTCCACGACGTCGCCCGCGACCTGATCGGCTGCGCGCTGCTGTTCGACGGCGTCGGCGGGGTGATCGTCGAGTGCGAGAGCTACGAGCGCGACGATCCCGCCTGCCACGCGTATGTCGGGCTGACGGAGCGAACCGCGCCGCTGTTCGGGCCGCCCGGACACGCCTACGTGTACCTCTCCTACGGGATCCACTCCTGCCTCAACTTCGTCTGCGAGCCCGAGGGCGGGCGGCGGCGGTGCTGATCCGGGCGCTCGAGCCGCGCTGGGGGATCGAGGAGATGTCCCGGCGCCGCGGCCGCGAGGAGCATGCGGGAGCTGTGCTCGGGGCCTGGCAAGCTGACCGAGGCGCTCGGGATCGGGCTGGAGATGAACCGGGCGCCGCTCACGGAGCCGCCGTTCGAGCTGCGGGGCCGCGACGGACGACTGGCGCGCAGGTCGGTGGTCACCGGGCCGCGGATCGGCATCAGCCGCGCCGCCGAGCTTCCGTGGCGCTTCTGCGCCGCCGGCAGCGAGTACCTCTCGCGGCCGCTCCGCTGAGCGGCCGCCGGCCGGGCTAGCCCGAGACGCCGCCGCTCGCCGGTGCGCGCCGCCGCCGTGACGGAGGCGCCGCCGCTCGACTGCTGCCGCTTGCTGCGGGCCGCCTGTCCGGGCGGCTGTGAGGGCTTGCTCGGCGCGCGGGCGGCGCTGGGGCGCCGGCGCGGGTCGGCGCGGGCGGAGTGGCGTCGGTGCCGGTGGTCGTCGCTCGCGCTGGAGTCTCCGTCGTCGGGCTCGTCAGGCGTTCAGCTGCTCGTAGGCCGTGACGACCTCGTTGAAGATCAGGGCCGGGATCGTGCCGCCGTCGACGGGCGCGCCGCCGTACTCGGTCTCCATCGGCTTCACGGAGTCGGCGTGGCCGACCCAGACGGCGACGGTGATGTCCTGGTGTCGCGCCGACGAACCAGGCGTCGCCGTTGTTCTCGGTGGTGCCGGTCTTGCCCCACTCGACGGGGTCGCCGGTCTAGGCATTGCTGCCGGTTCCCTGACGTGACCACGGTGTGCAGGATCGACCGGGCGGTGGCGGCGACCTCGGGGGATACGACCTGCTTGGTCTCGACCTTGTCCTGGCCGGGGTCGCCGTCGTTGGTCTCGACCAGGTCGCCGTCCGGAGTCCTGACCTTCTGGATCGCCGATCGGCCCGTCCGGACGAGGCGGCCATCGTGCCGCTGACGAGCTGGCCGTCGTGCTGCGAGGGTCTGGTAGGCGTGGGCCATCTCGAGCGGGGTGACGCCCGTTCGCAGGCCGCCGAGGATCAGCGCCGGGTTGTAGGGCTCGAACGGGCCGCCGTTGATCGAGTATCGGGCGTCCGGGGTGGAGAGGTCCGTCTGGATGCCCATCTCGTAGGCGGTCTCGGCGACGTTCGCCGGCCCCGACCTGGGTGCCCAGCTGGGAGTAGACCGAGTTGTCGGAGTAGGTCGTCGCGGTGGCGATCGAGGCGGTGCCCAGGTACTCGTCCTCGTAGTTGTGGACCGGGAAGACCTCGTTGACGATCTTCTCGCCGCCGCCCTGCTTCGGGACCTTGGCCTTGAACGGGATCTCCTGTCGGCGCGAGGTGAACGACCTGGTCGGGCGAGATGGCCCTGCTCGAGCGCGGTCACCAGCGTGAACGGCTTGAACGCCGAGCCGGGCTGCCGCTGGCCCTGGGTGGCGAGGTTGAAGGGCTGCGTTCGGTAGTCGTAGCCGCCGACCATCGCCCGCACGCCGCCGGTCACGTTGTCGAGCACGACGACGGCGGAGTTGAGGCCGACGCCGGCGGTGCGGTCGTAGGCGATCTGCTGCGACCTCGCTCCTGGAGGCGAGAGGTCGAGCGTGGAGGTGACCTGGAGCCCGCCGCCGAACGCCTCGCCGGCGCCGTACTTGTCGACCAGCTGCTGGCGCAGCCACGAGGTGAAGTAGGGGGCCTTGAGTCCTCCTCCGGGCGTCTTGATCTGCGCGGGGTCGCGGCAGCGGCTGCGCGCGCGTACTGCTCGTACTCCTCCTGGGTGATGTAGCCCTGGTCGGCCATGTTCTGGAGCACCAGGTTGCGCCGCGCCATGGCGGGTCTCGGGGGTGATCTTCGGGTCGTAGCCGCTCGGGTTGGAGATCAGGCCGGCGAGCATCGCCGCCTCCCAGGGGAGGAGCTGGGACGCGCAGCGGCTCGTCGGCCTGGCCGCAGCCCGGGTGGTTCCAGCCGAAGTAGGTCTCGCGCGGCCTCCTCGATCCCGTAGGCGCCCTCGCCGAAGTAGATCTCGTTCAGGTACTCGGTGAGGATCTTGTCCTTGTCCCAGTGGCGCTCGAGCTGGTAGGCGAGCGCCGCCTCGCGCAGCTTCTCGAACACGGTTCGGGAGTCCTGAGCGCGGAGCGCGTTCTTGACGAACTGCTGGGTGATCGTCGAGGCGCCCTGGGTGGCGCCGCGTGTGGAGGATGTCCTGGAAGACGGCGCGGCCGATGCCCTCGAAGTCGACCCCGCGGTGCTCGTAGAAGCGCTGGTCCTCGATCGCGACCGTGGCCTCCTTCATCACCGGCGCGATGTCCCCCGAGCTGATCAGGATCCGGCCCTCGTTGTTGGTGAGGGTCGCGATCTTCTCGCCGTTGATGTCGTAGACGATCGAGTTCTGGCGTGCGCTCGAACTGGGCGCGGCTCTCGAGCTGGGGCAGGTCGCTGGCGACCGCCATCATGATCCCGAAGATCCAGGAGATGAAGGCGAGCACGGAGAGGCCCAGGAAGACGAGCGCGAAGCGCAGCTTCTTGAGCTTGGGGCGGCGCCGCGCGGCGCCGGCTGGCCCGTGGCGGGCCGGGCGGGGGAGCGGGGGTCGACGCCGTTGGACCCCCACCGTTCGAGCTCGCCTGTCGGCGTCGGGCCGTCCGCGCGGCGAGCCGTCGCGCGCGTCCGCTCCCGTCGGGAGCGGCGCCGCGGCCGTCTAAGCCTGGGAGGCATGTGGTCTCGCTCGGGTCGTGACCATCTCGAGGAAGCCGCTCCGCGGTGGGCGAACGCGGCGGAAGCACCGCCCAGGTCGACGAATCACCCAGAGAAGGCGGGCGGAGAACGCGACTCCCGCCGACGCCGGCGCGTCAGTCTAGCATTGGCCCGGTGACGGACTCCGCAGCCGCAGGCGCAGGCCCGGCGCCTCGTGGAGGGCGCCGTCGACGCGCTGCCCGAGGGCCGGCTCGCGGAGCAGCTCGAGGCCGAGCGGCCGCTGCGGGTGAAGCTGGGGATCGACCCCACGGCGCCCGACATCCACCTCGGCCACGTGGTGGTGCTCGACAAGCTGCGCGCCTTTCAGGACGCGGGCCACGTGGTGGTGCTGATCATCGGCGACTACACGGCGCGGGTCGGCGATCCCAGCGGGCGCGCGGCGGAGCGCCCGCGTGCTGACCGAGGAGCGAGATCGACGCCAACGCGCGCACCTTCCAGGAGCAGGCGTTCAAGGTGCTCGATCGCGAGCGGACCGAGGTGCGCCGCAACAGCGAGTGGCTGGCGATGCCGAGCGACGAGCTGTTCGGCCTGGTGCGGCGGTTCACGGTGGCCCGGCTGCTCGAGCGCGAGGAGTTCAGCCGCCGGATGGAGGCGGGAGAGCCGATCTCGGTGCTCGAGCTGCTCTACCCGGTGCTTGCAGGGCTACGACTCGGTGGCGGTCGAGGCCGACGTCGAGCTCGGCGGCACCGACCAGAAGTTCAACCTGCTGTTCGGGCGCGACGTGCAGGAGGCGTTCGACCGCCCGCCGCAGTCGATCCTGACGATGCCGATCCTGCCGGGCACCGACGGGGTGCGGCGGATGAGCAAGTCGCTCGGGCAACTACGTCGGCGTCACGGATCGCCCCGGAGGAGATGTTCGGGAAGCTGATGAGCGTCCCCGATCGGCGATGGGGGACTACTACCGGCTGCTGCTGCGAGCCGAGCTGGATCCGGCCGCACACCCGGGGGAGGCGAAGCGCGAGCTGGCCCGGCGGCTGGTGGAGCGCTTCCACGATGCCGAGGCGGCCGCCGCCGCCGAGGAGCGCTTCGACCAGCTCCACGTGCGCGGCGAGGTTCCCGAGGACGTCGAGGAGGCGGTGGTCGAGGCGAGCGGGCCCGAACGGGTCGGTCCACCTGCCGGCGCTGCTCGCCGAGCAGTTCGGCCTCAGCCGCAGCGAGGCGCGGCGGCTGATCGATCAGGGCGGCGTGCGGGTCGGCGGCCGGGTGCTGGAGCCGGGACGCTCGACCTTCCGGCCGCGGAGCTCGACGGCCAGGTGCTCCAGGTCGGCAAGCGCCGCCACCGGCGCCTGCGGGTGGCCTGACGGCCGTCAACAGGCGACCTAGGCCCGGCGCTGTGGCGAGCGCGGGCCGATATACTCGACTGGTCGCCTTCGGGGCGGATCGTGCCTGTCCGGAGAGTCCCTCCGCAACAGGCGCGCAGCGGTCCTTGAAAACTGAGCAGCGCGCGAGCCGAGGGACGATGTCCCGAGGCTCGTGACCACGTCCGACCCGTCGTCGTGGCTTCGGCTACGCACGGCGGGCTATCAACCCTGTCATGTCGGCCGCCGGTTTGTGTACTCGGCGGCCAAGCCAGGCATGACAACTCTCTGAGACAGAGGAGGAGCCGGCGCCTCGTGACTGGGGCGCCGGATTGAAACCCTCGAGTCACTTTTCATGGAGAGTTTGATCCTGGCTCAGGACGAACGCTGGCGGCGTGCCTAACACATGCAAGTGGAGCGACGAACCAGGGCTTGCCCTGGGGCAAAGCCGCGAACGGGTGAGTAACACGTGGGTAACCTGCCCCGATGACCGGGACAACCCGAGGAAACTCGGGCTAATACCGGATGTGCTCGCCGCGCTCAAGCGCGGTGAGTAAAGGAAGCTTCGGCCTCCGCTTCGGGAGGGGCCCGTGGCCCATTAGCTTGTTGGTGAGGTAACGGCTCACCAAGGCTACGATGGGTAGCTGGTCTGAGAGGACGATCAGCCACACTGGGACTGAGACACGGCCCAGACTCCTACGGGAGGCAGCAGTGGGGAATCTTGCGCAATGCGCGAAAGCGTGACGCAGCAACGCCGCGTGGGGGAAGAAGGCCTTCGGGTTGTAAACCCCTTTCAGGAGGGACGAAGGTGCGGCGGCGAACAGCCGACCGTACTGACGGTACCTCCAGAAGAAGCCCCGGCTAACTACGTGCCAGCAGCCGCGGTAATACGTAGGGGGCAAGCGTTGTCCGGAATCATTGGGCGTAAAGCGCGCGTAGGCGGCCCGGTAAGTCCGCTGTAAAAGTCCAGGGCTCAACCCTGGAAAGCCGGTGGATACTGTCGGGCTAGAGTCCGGAAGAGGCGAGTGGAATTCCTGGTGTAGCGGTGGAATGCGCAGATATCAGGAGGAACACCAATAGCGAAGGCAGCTCGCTGGGACGGTACTGACGCTGAGGCGCGAAAGCGTGGGGAGCGAACAGGATTAGATACCCTGGTAGTCCACGCCGTAAACGATGGGCACTAGGTGTGGGAGGTGTCGACTCCTCCCGTGCCGGCGCTAACGCATTAAGTGCCCCGCCTGGGGAGTACGGCCGCAAGGCTAAAACTCAAAGGAATTGACGGGGGCCCGCACAAGCAGCGGAGCATGTGGTTTAATTCGACGCAACGCGAAGAACCTTACCTGGGCTTGACATGTGGGTGACCGGTGTGGAAACACACCTTTCCTTCGGGACACCTTCACAGGTGGTGCATGGCTGTCGTCAGCTCGTGTCGTGAGATGTTGGGTTAAGTCCCGCAACGAGCGCAACCCCTGTCCCATGTTGCCAGCATTTAGTTGGGGACTCATGGGAGACTGCCGGTGACAAACCGGAGGAAGGTGGGGATGACGTCAAGTCATCATGCCCCTTATGTCCAGGGCTACACACGTGCTACATTGGCGCGTACAAAGGGATGCAATACCGCGAGGTGGAGCAAATCCCAAAAAGCGCGTCTCGGTTCGGATTGGAGGCTGAAACTCGCCTCCATGAAGGCGGAGTTGCTAGTAATCGCGGATCAGCAACGCCGCGGTGAATACGTTCCCGGGCCTTGTACACACCGCCCGTCACACCACGAAAGCGGGCAACACCCGAAGCCGGTGAGCTAACCCTTTCGGGAGGCAGCCGTCGAAGGTGGGGCTCGTGATTGGGGTGAAGTCGTAACAAGGTAGCCGTAGCGGAAGCTGCGGCTGGATCACCTCCTTTCTAGGGAGACAATCCCAATGTCGACCGGGCGTCGCTGCTCAGTTTTGAGGGACCGCGGGCGGAAGTCCTCCGCCTGTCGGCCTCGGCGATGCTTGAAAACTGCACAAAGGCCAAAAAGGGTAATTTGCACCGACCGCGCCTTCGGGCGCGGCGGCGCATGCACCGGCCGCGTTCGCGCGGCGGAGCTCACCGTCAAGATGCTAAGGGCACACGGTGGATGCCTTGGCACCAGGAGCCGATGAAGGACGTGGACGGCTGCGATAAGCCGCGGTGAGGCGCTGAACAGCCTTTGACCCGCGGATCTCCGAATGGGAAAACCCGGCGCCGGTAATGCGGCGTCATCCATCGCTGAATACATAGGCGATGGAAGGCAAGCGGGGGAACTGACACATCTCAGTACCCCGAGGAAAGGAAATCAACCGAGACTCCCTGAGTAGTGGCGAGCGAAAGGGGATCAGCCTAAACCTGCCAGGTGAAAGCGGGCACGCGTTGCCTGGCGGGGGTCGTAGGGCTTCGTGTCCGGATCGTGCCCGATCCGGCGACAGTTACCAAGTCAGGCTCTAGCCGAAGTCGAGTGGAACCTCGCGCCATAGAGGGCAATCGTCCCGTAGGCGAAAGGGCACTGACCTGTCGATCGAAGCTCCTGAGTAGGACCGCTGCCGTGAAACGCGGTCTGAACCCGGGGGGACCACCCTCCAAGGCTAAGTACTCCCTGGTGACCGATAGTGAACTAGTACCGTGAGGGAAAGGTGAAAAGCACCCCGGAAGGGGAGTGAAATAGTACCTGAAACCGCGTGCCTACAAGTGGTCGGAGCACCTTCGGGTGTGACGGCGTACTTTTTGCATAACGGGCCGGCGAGTTACTCGTCAGTGGCAAGGTTAAGCGATGAGCGGAGCCGCAGCGAAAGCGAGTCCGAACAGGGCGATTCAGTCACTGGCGGTAGACCCGAAACTGGGCGAGCTATCCATGGGCAGGTTGAAGCGGGGGTAAGACCTCGTGGAGGACCGAACCGACCTAGGTTGAAAACTGGGCGGATGACCTGTGGATAGGAGTGAAAGGCTAAGCAAGCCCAGAGATATCTGGTTCTCTCCGAAATATATTTAGGTATAGCCTCGGGTATGTACGTGATGGCCGTAGAGCACTGCTTGGACTAGGGGCCCTACCAGGTTACCGACTTCAGGCAAACTCCGAAGACCATCATGTTCACCCCGGGAGTCAGCGTGCGGGGGATAAACTTCGTACGCGAGAGGGAAACAACCCAGACCACCAGCTAAGGACCCTAAGTGCTGGCTAAGTGGAGAACGATGTTCGAATGCCGAGACAACCAAGAGGTTGGCTTAGAAGCAGCCATCCTTGAAAGAGTGCGTAACAGCTCACTGGTCAAGTGTTCGGGCGCGGAGAATTCAACGGGGCTCAAGCCAGCCTCCGAAGCTGTGGGATCGAGCCGCCTGCGGGCGGCTCGATCGGTAGGAGAGCGTTCCTGTTCGCTGTGAAGCGGTTGCGTGAGCGGCCGTGGAGCGTCGGGAAGTGAGAATGCCGGCATGAGTAGCGCAAGAGGGGTGAGAATCCCCTCCACCGATTGTCCAAGGTTTCCTGAGTAAAGTTCGTCTGCTCAGGGTTAGTCGGGACCTAAGGCGAGGCCGAAAGGCGTAGCCGATGGCCAACGGGTTGATATTCCCGTACCACGTCGCGTCCGCTATGACCGAAGGGGTGACGAGGAAGGGCAAGGGAACCCAGGCGATGGTCGTCCTGGGGCAAGCGCGTAGCTAGTCGCGGTAGGGAAATCCGCCGCGGCGTTGACGCGAGGCGCGATGCCAGCTGGCTTGACCGCCGGCGAGTCCCTGCACCCATGCCTCCAAGAAAAACCTCTAGGCAGGACGCTCGTGCCCGTACCGAGAACCAACACAGGTGGACAAGTAGAGAATACTCAGGTGAGCGAGCTAACCCTCGTTAAGGAACTCGGCAAAATCGTCCCGTAACTTCGGGAGAAGGGACGCCCCGGTAGGGTGAAGTCACTTGCTGACGGAGCCCGAGGGGGCCGCAGTGAATAGGTCCAAGCGACTGTTTACCAAAAACACAGGCCTCTGCTAAGTCGAAAGACGATGTATAGGGGCTGACGCCTGCCCGGTGCCGGAAGGTTACGCGGAGTTGTTAGCGCTTCGGCGCGAAGCAGCGAAGCTAAGCCCCGGTAAACGGCGGCCGTAACTATAACGGTCCTAAGGTAGCGAAATTCCTTGTCGGGTAAGTTCCGACCTGCACGAATGGCGTAACGACTTGGACGCTGTCTCAACGAGGGGCTCGGTGAAATTAAAGTCTCGGTGAAGATGCCGAGTACCCGTGGCAAGACGGAAAGACCCCGTGAACCTTTACTGCAACCTGATATTGGAGTCTGGGATATCTCGCTCAGGATAGGTGGGAGGCTTTGAACCGGTGGCTTCGGCTGCCGGGGAGCCAACCTTGAGATACCACCCTTGGTGTTCTGGGCTTCTAACGCATCGCCGTGATCCGGGATGCGGACAGTGTCAGGCGGGCAGTTTGACTGGGGCGGTCGCCTCCTAAAGCGTAACGGAGGCGCCCAAAGGTTCCCTCAGCACGGTCGGAAATCGTGCGCAGAGTGTAAAGGCAATAAAGGGAGCTTGACTGCGAGACCGACGGGTCGAGCAGGAACGAAAGTTGGGCTTAGTGATCCGGCGGTTGCAAGTGGAAGTGCCGTCGCTCAACGGATAAAAGGTACTCCGGGGATAACAGGCTTATCGGTTCCAAGAGTCCACATCGACGAACCGGTTTGGCACCTCGATGTCGGCTCGTCGCATCCTGGGGCTGGAGTAGGTCCCAAGGGTTGGGCTGTTCGCCCATTAAAGCGGTACGCGAGCTGGGTTCAGAACGTCGTGAGACAGTTCGGTCCCTATCTGCCATGGGCGTTGGAGAGTTGAGAGGAGTCATCCTTAGTACGAGAGGACCGGGATGAACGCACCTCTGGTGTATCTGTTGTCCTGCCAAGGGCATTGCAGGTTAGCTACGTGCGGATTGGATAACCGCTGAAGGCATCTAAGCGGGAAGCCAACCTCGAGATGAGCTCTCCCATCCCCTTGAGGGAGTAAGACCCCTGGTAGACCACCAGGTTGATAGGCCGGCTGTGTAAGTGCGGTGACGCGCTCAGCAGACCGGTACTAATGGGTCGAGGGCTTGACGGTTGTCTTGACCCTTTTTGGCTGCGTGCAGTTTTCAAGCCTCGCCGGGGCCGGTCCCGAGCATTTTCGGTGGCCATAGCGAGGGGGAAACACCTCTTCCCATTCCGAACAGAGCCGTTAAGCCCCTCAGCGCCGATGGTACTTGGTGGGCAACCGCCTGGGAGAGTAGGTCGCCGCCGGTCTATTTCAAACGGAGCCGCCGCAGGGCGGCTCCGTTTCGTTCTGCCACGCGCGGTCCGCTGGCCGGGCAATCGAGGACGCGGCCGACCTATGCGGCGTAGCGGTCGATCGCCCCGCGGAAGTCGACCGGCGAAGAGGCGGCGCTCGGGAAGCGCCAGTCCTCGCGGCCGCGCGGCTGCTTGCGCAGGGCGGGTGCGCGGTGCGACGGGGTTGGCGCACAGGCGCCGCGGCGGGTCGTCGCGGATGCCTCCCAGCCGGGCCGGCGACTTGGTCGATGCCGCCGCTCGGCGCGCTCGCGACAGGACCCGTCCGCGGACGGCTCGAGGCCGTACTCGCCCAGGGTGGCGAGGTCGATCACGAGATCGACGCCGCTGATCACCTGCTGGCCGAGTTCGTTGCGCCCGTGCGTCATGGGGGAGAAGCTAGGCCTCGGGCCAGACGGAACATATGTTCTGCAAGGGAACTTGCATCCAGGCTCTTGTCCGGGGGACCAGCGGGCGTTTTCGGGGCTGGAGGAGCTCATCGGCCGCGACGGCCGAAGCTGTGGCCGGCCGGCATCACGGCGGCCAGGTCGGCGGCCGGCGTCCCGTCGGCCGGCGCATCCGCCCTGCGCGGCCTCCTGCTGCGGTCGATCGGCCCGGCCGGTCTCGCGCTCCGCGGGTGGCTCGATGTGCCGGACCTCGGCCCGGGGCTGCTCGGGCGTCAGCAACGGCTCACAAGCGGACGAGGCGACGACGTTGACGACTCCCTCGCGCCGCTCCAGGCGCCCGTTCACCACGGCGAAGGATGCAGTCCGGACGACCAGGCGATGCCGTTCGTAGACGGGGGGCGGGACGACGACGTTGATCGTGCCGAGCTCGTCCTCGAGCAGCATGAAGACGACTCCTCGGGCGGTCGCCGGGCGCTGGCGGGCGACCACCATCCCGGCGACCTCGACCCGGCCGCCGTCTGGGCATCGGCCCCAGGTCGCCGCTCGAGCTCACCTCGTGGCCGAGGCTAGGCCGCAGCAGCGACATCGGATGCTCGGCGATCGCCATTCCCGTGGACGCGTAGTCGGCGACCAGGCGCTCCCACGAGTCGAGCTCGAGCAGGGAGGGGGCGGCTGGAATCGAGAGGGGGAGGGAGAGTTGGGCCTGCCCGCTTCGTCGCGGGCCTCCGGCGATGCCGAGCCGCCACAGGTCCTCGCGGCGCCGCAGATCGTCGCCACCGCCGATCCGTTCGCAGGCTCCCGCCCAGGCGAGCAGCTCGAGCCCCTCTGCCCCTGCTGCGGATCGCGAGGCGAGGTCGGCGAGGTCGGCGTAGGAGCCGCCACGCCGGCGCTCCTCGACCAGAGCCAGGGCCTCCTCGGCCTTCAGCCCGGTTATGTAGCCCAGCCCGACTCGTACGGCAACCCCAGCCCTCGACTCCCTCCCTCGGGCCGGATGGTCTTCCACCGAGCACTCGACCCCGCTTCGATTGACGTCCGGAGGCAGCACCTCGATGCCGCGTCGCTGGGCTTCGTGGACCAGGGCGTCGGGTGGGTAGAAGCCCATCGGCTGCTCGTTGAGGAGTGAGCAGAGGAGCTCGGGGCCGTAGTGGACCCGAAGCCAGGTCGACTGATAGGCGAGCAGGCCGAAGGCCACCGCGTGGGCCTTCGGAAACCCGAATCCCGAGAAGCCCCGGATCTGCTCGAACACCCGCTCGGCCACCTCGACGCTCGCCCCGCGCTCTCTGGCTCCGGCGATGAACCGGTCGCGGTGGGCGATGATCGCCTCCTCCGAGCGCTTTCGGCTCATCGCCCGGCGGAGCCCCTCGGCCTCGCCCGCGCTGAACCCGCCGAGCTCCATCGCGACCTGGATCACCTGCTCCTGGAAGACGATCGTCCCCAGGGTGTCGCGCAGGATGGGCTCGAGCGAGGGGTGCTCGTATGGGACCTGAAAGGTCGGGTCCTTGCGCAACCTCTCACGGCGATCGAGGTAGGGGTGCACGGCGCCGCCCTGGATCGGCCCTGGGCGCACCAGCGCCACCTGGACCGTGAGGTCGTCGAGGTCCTTCGGCCGGGTGCGGGGGAGCATCTGCATCTGCGCGCGACTCTCGATCTGGAAGACACCGGTCGTGTCGGCGGCTCGGATCGCCCGGAAGGTGCTCTCGTCGTCCATCGGGATGCGAGAGAGGTCGATCCGCTCTCCTCGCGCCTGGGCGATCTCGTCGACGCAGCGCTCCACCGCCGAGAGCATTCCCAGGCCCAGCAGGTCGATCTTCAGGAAGCCGGCGTCGGCGCATGAGTCCTTGTCCCATTGGACGAGGCGGCGCCCCTCCATGGCGGCCGGCTGCATCGGGCAGATATCGATCAACGGCTGAGTCGAGATCACCATCCCGCCGGGGTGCTGGGAGAGATGGCGGGGCAGTCCCCACGCCTCGCGGGCCAGGCGGGCAAGGGCTCGCCATCTGGTCGATGCCGCCCTCTCCGGGCCGATCGCGGTCTCCAGGTCGCTCTGGACCGAGTCGGCCCGATCGAACATCTCGACCGCCCGTGCCACTCGCTCCACCTCTCCGGGCGGAATGCCGAGCGCCTTTCCGAAGTCGCGCGTTGCGGCGCGAGACCGATAGCACGCGAAGGCCGCGACCAGGGCGGAGCGATCCGCCCCGTAGCGCTCGTGGACGCGGGGGATCAGCTTCTCGCGAATGTCCCGCGGGAAGTCGAGGTCGATGTCCGGCGCCTCGGTGATCTCCTGGTTGAGGAATCTCCCCAGGAAGAGCCCATTGCGCACCGGGTCGACGTGGGAGAGGCCGGTTAGATAGCAGACGATCGAGCTGACGCTCGAACCTCGCCCCCGGCCCGGAGGAAGGAGGCTGCGCAGCGAGTCCGGCCCCCGAACCTCGGCGGCGACCTCCCGGGCCAGCTCGAGGATGTCGTAGTGGAGCAGCAGGAACCCCGACAGCCCGAGTGAGCGAATCAACTGAAGCTCGTCCTCGAGGCGCTCTCGGGCCTCGCGGTACTCAGGCTCCGCCGGCGTAGCGGTGCTCGAGCCGAGTTCTGCAGATCTCGGCCAGCGCTCGGTCGGCGCCCGGATCCTCGGAGCCGGGGTAGCGGTAGCCGAGGTCTCGATCGAGGTCGAACTCGAGCCGCTCGGCGAGGCGGGCGCTCTCGGCGACCGCGTCTGGGTGGTCCGCGAACCGGGCGGCGATCGCCGCCGAGGTGGCGAGGTGGGCGGAGCCGTTGCCGCGCCGCTCGGGCTCCGTCTCCTCAAGGCCGCCCCCGAGACGGACCGCGACCAGCGTGTCCTGGAGGGGCGCCCGCGAGGGATCGTGCATGTGTACGTCGCCGGTCGCGACGCAGCGGACGCCGAGTCGCTCTCCGAGCTGAGCGAGCCAGCGATTGCGCGCCCGATCGGAGCGCCAGAGCGGCCGCTGGAGCTCGATCCGGAAGCGGTCGTGGCCGAAGGCACTGATCAGCCGTTTCCCCAACGCCTCCGCCGCCGCGGCGTCGGAGGCGCGCGGCCTTCCGCCGGCCCGCTCGAAGCGCCCCGCCAGGCCTCCCTCGCGAGCGCAGCCGGAGAGGCAGATGAGTCCCTCGGTCCGCCGCTCGAGCGAGGCCAGCGGCAGAGCGGGGGGAAGCGGCTCGCGCCCCGGGACCGGACGCGTATCCCGATGCGCCTCGGTGATCAACCGGCAGAGGTTCCGCCACCCCGCCTGATTCTCGACCAGCAGGGTGAGATGGAACGTCCCGCTGGACTGCTGGTCGGAGCTAGGGACGAAGTCCCGGTAGGAACGTGTACGACCTGCCGCCCCGTTGGCGCCCGAACCCGACGGCAACGTAGCCGAAGGCGAGGCTGCCGGCGGAGTTATGTCTGCCGTCGGAGTGACTGTGATTTCTGAGCCGACGATCGGCCGAACCCCGACCGACTTGCAGGCTTGGGAGAGCTCCATCGCGCCCCAAAGCCCGTCGTGGTCGGTGAGGGCGAGCGCCTCGTGGCCCAGCTCAGCCGCTTTCTGTGCCAGCTCCTGAGGGGTCGATGCCCCGTCTCCGAAGGAGAAGGCGGAGTGGCAGTGCAGCTCGACATAGTCACTCCGGCGATCTCTGCACGCGGTCGGCATCCGGCCCGCGCTCGGAGGCGCCGGGTTTGGGGAGGAGCGGGGTGGTTGGCTCGTCATGCGCGTTGGAGGAACCAGCGGCCGTGCCCGGCTTCGCCGGGCGATCGGTCCTGAGCGGGCTCGCGGAAGACGACGACGTTTCGGCCGTCGGCCAGCACCAGCTCGAAATAGCGTCGGCGAAGCGGCTTGGTCGTCCACCAGCGGTCCTCGACCAGCCACTCCTCCCGCACCGCGTCCACTTGCACCGAGTCGACCGCGCTCGGCGCCCCGTCCGGCCCCGTACGAATCTCGATCGGCTGCGGCCAGTAGACACTCACCGCCGCCTCCTCCGCTTCGCGTCCGGGGGCGGCGGTTTAGGGCGCGGACGTGGCGGCAGGTCCACACGCTTGCACCGGGACTTTGTCCCTAGCTTCAACGATCATCCTCTCGGAAGGGGGTCAGGAGCAGCCGCCGCTCGGGGACTCGCGAGTCGAGGTCGACGCGCAGGACCTGCATCACGGCGTCCTTTCCGGCGATCGCCCGTGCCTGGCGGACGGCCTCGGCGAGCTGCTTTCGTCTCGCGCTGCGGGCTTGGTCACCGAGCACCTCCTGATCGCCTCCCGGGGGGCCCGTCTCGAGGGCCATCAGGCTCAGCGAGGTGGCGGGTCCGGGCAGCTCGGAGAGCTTGCCGAGCAGCAGCAGGCGCAGGCGCGCCGGATCGGCGCTGGCCCGACGCGGCGCCACCACCGTCCGCCAGCTGCCGCCGTCCGCCAGCCGCGCGGCGAGCCGCAGGCGCCGCAGGCGTCGCCCTCGTCGCAAGGGGCTTGCCAGCAGCCGATCGATCAGCAGCGAAAGCGCCGTCTCGAGCTGTGAGCCGGAGACGGCCTCCGGCAGCTCGAGGCGCTCCACCAGGTTCTCATGGGGCTGCCGCGGCCGCAGCAGGCAGTCTCCGCCACGGGCAATCCGCAGCGCTCGCAAGCCGGTCTCGCCGAAGCGATCGGCGACCGCCGCATCGGGCAGCGCGGCGAGCTGGCCCAGCGTCTCCAGGCCGAGGCGTCGCAGCTTCTCCGGCAGGTCCGCAGAGCCGGTGCGTGCTGCGTCGGCTGCTCCTCCGGGGAGGGTGAGGCCATCCCGGAGGCGGTTGCGGAGCAGGTCCACCGACAGGGGCGACAGAAAGGCGCGCGTCGTCGCCGGGGGAACGATGGTCGGCGCTCGGCGGCGTCGCGAGCGAAGCGCGGCGGCGTAGGCGCAGAGCCGGCTCGCCCCCGCCCCGAGCCGAGCTCCCGGCCCGACCGCGTCTCGCGCCCGCTGCAGAACCCTCTCCAGGCTTCCGCACAACCCCACCAGGCACCCGGCCTCGAAGAAGGCCTCGCCCGGGCGCGCCGGCTCGACCTCTGCGCCGATTCCCTCCAGATGCCGCAGCGCCCCCTCCCAGGCCGACTCGGCGCGCTCGGGGTCGGGCGTCACCAGGCCCAGCTCGGGGCAGCGTGCGAGGGCTTCGCCGAGCCGCATCCCGGCGCGCACCCCGAACGCCTCGGCGGGTCCCGAGACCTCTCCCACCACCTGCGCTCCACCCGCCTCGGGCGCAAGCGCCAGCGGCCTCGAGAGCAGCGTCCGGCGCTCACCCAGGGTGGCCAGGAGGGCAAACCGTGGGATCAGCGCACAGGCGATCACGGGTTCGTGGCGATCTCTGCGCATACGAACACATGTTCGTATACGCGTCGGCGGAATCAGAGCGACGCAGGAGCCTGGCCATACTTGATGGATGAGGTTTCACCGTCGCCTTGTCGGTCTCGCCCTGCTCGGCTTGGTGGTGAGCGGATGTGGCGGCGGCGGACAGGCTGCGAGCTCGAGCACCGCCTCCTCGGTCGCCGGCGACGCCGATCCCGGCGATGTTCAGGTGATCGACTCCTGGGTGACGGCGCTTCGCCGCGGCGACGTTGAAGGCGCCGCCGGTTACTTCGCGATCCCGAGCGTGGCCGAGAACGGCCCCATTCTGCTCCACATCAAGAGCATCGACCAGGCCCGCCTTTTCAACCGGTCGCTCCCCTGCGGCGCGACTCTGATCCGCGCCGAGACGACCGGCCAGTTCACCACCGCGACCTTCCGGCTCACCGAGCGGCCGGGTCCGGGCACCTGCGGTCCCGGCGACGGGCAGGTGGCCCAGACTTCGTTCGTGATCCGTGACGGAAAGATCGTTCAATGGCGCCGGGTCGGCGGGGGCCCTCAGACGCCCAGCCAGTCGGCATAGCGAGCGGGGTAGCGCGCTGAGCTCCGAGGCATGCACCTGGTGCGGGACGGGTGTCCCACCCGACGACGGCTTTCGCCTCTATGAGCCGGCGGGGGACAGGCGGGCCACGTTCTGTCGCCTCGAGCACGTGGTTCCCTGGGCGATCCGGGGAGCGCACTGGGAGGCCGGCGAGCTGACCGAATCGGCGTACATCGACCGGACCTCGGTCGCCTGCGCGCATTGCGGGCGCGAGCTCAACGACATGCAACTGCTCCTCGTCCGCCATCGTGGCGAGGCCAGGGTCGCCGACGACTTCTGCTCGGCCGACCATCTGCTCGAATGGGCAAAGGCCGGCGGTCGGTGGCGCTAGCCCCCACGAGGCCGGGCGATTGCGAAGGCGCTTCCCCCTTACCCCGGCGACTCGGGGTGCGGTGACAGCCCGAGCTGATCGGCCCGTTCGGCCATCGCGTCGATGATCACTTGGATGTGCTCCGACTCATCGACGCCGAGCTCCTCGATGCCGCGCTGGATCTGGTCGCGGTCGACCTTGGAGGCGAAGGATGGCTGTCTCAGCTTCTTGCGGACGGACTTCGGCTTCAGGCCATCGATCCGGGTGGGGCGCACCAGGGCGCAGGCGGCGACGAAACCCGATAGCTCGTCGACCGCGAACAGCGTCCTGGCGAGGGGCGTGACCCGGGGGACGCCCAGGTACTCGGCGTGTCCGGCAACCGCGACGACCAGCTCGTCGGGATAGCCATGCTTACGCAGCTCCTCCAGCGCCATCCGCGGGTGCCCGGTAGCGGGATCGGGGTAGCGCTCGTAGTCGAGATCGTGGAGGAGTCCGGTGATCCCCCAGAGCTCCTCGTCCTCGTCACCGCGTTTCGCATATCCGCGCATCGATGCCTCGACCGCCAGCACGTGCTTTCGCAGCGAGTCTGAGGTGATCCACTCGCAGACGAGGTCCCAGGCGTCCTCACGCGTCGGCCCGCCTCCGTCATGCAGCCTCGCGCTCACAGACCCACAGCGCTCGCGCTCGGCACGCAACCCGCTCCCTCCATGCAGCCTCGCGCTCACAGACCCATTGTTACCCTAGCCGCCGAACCTGATGGCCATCGACCGAGGCACCTGATGCAGAAGTTCCTGATCCAGGGCGGGGCACCGCTGTCGGGCGACATCGTGGCGGCCGGAAACAAGAACGCCGCGCTGCCGATCCTCGCCGCCTGCCTGCTCACCGACGAGGAGATCGTGCTCGCCAACGTGCCCCGGATCCGCGACACGGAGACCCAGGTGGCGCTACTGGAGCGCCTCGGCGTCAAGGTCGACTGGAACGGCGAAAACGACCTGCGGCTCCAAGCCGACGCGGTGACCGACACCGAGGTCGACGAGGAACTCGCAGCGCTCATCCGTGCCTCGTTCCTGCTCGCCGGGCCGCTCCTGGCGCGCTTCGGCGAGGTTCGAATGCCGCCGCCCGGAGGTGACTTCATCGGCCGGCGGCGGATCGACGCGCACCTGGACGCCTTCCGGGACATGGGTGCTCGGATCCAGGGCTCGCGCTGGCTGGAGGTGGACGCGCCCGAGGGCGGGCTCGTGCCCTGTCGGATCTTCATGGACGAACCCTCTGTGATGGCGACCGAGAACGCGCTGATGGCGGCCGCGCTGACCGAGGGCCCGACGACGATCTCCAACGCGGCCTCGGAGCCGCATGTGCAGGACCTGGGTCGCCTTTTGGTCAAGATGGGCGCCCAGATCGACGGGCTCGGCTCGAACGTGATGACGGTCCACGGCCGCGACAAGCTGGGCGGCGCCGAGCATACGATCTGCCCCGACCACATCGAGGTGGCGAGCTTCATGGCGCTGGCGGCGGCGACCGGTGGCGAGCTGCGGGTGCGGGACACGGAGCCGGAAGACCTGCTGATGATCCGCCGACAGTTCCGGCGGCTCGGCCTCCAGTCGATGATCGAGGGCCGAGACGTCCTGGTGCCCGGCGAGCAGCCGCTCGAGATCAAGGTGGACGTGGGGGAGATGACGCCCAAGATCGACGACGGGCCGTGGCCCGCGTTCCCCGCAGACCTGACGTCTATCGCCCTGGCCCTGGCCACCCAGGCGCGGGGCGAGATCCTGATCTTCGAGAAGATGTTCGAGAACCGCCTGTTCTTCGTCGACAAGCTGGTGGCGATGGGCGCTCGGATCACGTTGTGCGATCCCCATCGGGCGATCGTCAACGGTCCGAGCCGTCTTCACGGAGAGCGAGTCGACAGCCCCGACATCCGCGCCGGGATGGCGATGCTCATCGCCGCGCTTGCCGCCGAGGGCACCTCGGAAATCGGCAGGGTCGAGCAGATCGATCGCGGGTACGAGCGCATCGACCTGCGGCTGCGTGAGCTCGGCGCCCGGATCGAGCGCGTCACGGTCGAGCCCGTCCCCGCCTAGTGGGCTAGCGACGAAGTCGCGGATCGAGAGCGTGAACCTGCCGCCCCGCTCGCGTTGCAGCCCGCCGGCAGCGGAGTCGAAGACGAGCATGCCGGCGGAGTGGTGGTCGCGGTGACCATACATCGCACACCCCCGGGCACGCGGGACGTGCTGCCGGACGAGATGCGAGAGCTCCGGCGCCTCGAGGCGGCGCTCGCCGAAGCATTCGAGCGGTTCGGATACGGCGAGGTCGCGACCCCGACGATCGAGTACGACGAGGTTCTCGCGCGCGGGGACGAGCGCGGCGCGCCCGCCGCCTACAGGTTCTTCGACGAGGACGGAGCGCTCCTGGCGATGCGCACCGACATGACCGTCCCGATAGCCCGCCTGGCCGCCACGCGGCTCGCCGAAGCCGAGCCGCCGTTCCGGCTCTCCTACATCGGCAACGCCTATCGGGCGGTTCGTCCCCAGCGGGGGCAGATGCGCGAGTTCTCCCAGGCGGGAGTCGAGCTGATCGGGGTCGAGGCGCCGAGGGGCACAGCCGAGGTGATCGAGGTCCTCGCCGGCGCGCTCGACGCGGTGGGCCTGACCCGCGCTGTGATCGGGCTCGGCGACGCCGATCTCTATCGTCAGCTCCTCGCCGAGCATGGCGTGGCCGACGATCGCCGCGAGTCGATCCTCCAGGTGCTCGCGAGACACGACCTGGTGGGGCTCGAGGCCGAGCTCGACCAGCTCGAGATCGGTCCCGATGAGCGCCGCACGCTGCTCGCCCTGCCGAACCTTCGGGGAGGGCCCGAGGTGCTCGACCGGGCCCGCGAGCTCGGAGGCGGCACGGTTGATCGGGCGATCCAGCGGCTCAGTGCCACCCACGAGGAGCTCGCCGCGCGGGGCGTCGCCGATCGGGTCCAGCTCGACCTCGGCCTGCTCCGCGACCTCGGCTACTACACGGGGGCCATCCTCGAGGTCTACGACCCGGCCGTCGGGCACGTGCTCGGAGGCGGGGGACGTTACGACGAGCTGATGGGCCGATTCGGCTCGTCCCTGCCGGCGGCCGGGTTCGCGCTCTATCTGGAGCGGCTCCACATCGCCCAGGCCGAGGAGGAGCGGCTCGCGGCCGCCGGGCCCGAGACGAGGGGACGATGAGGCTCGCCGAGGTCTCCGGCTCGAGGGTGAGGGCGGAGGGCGCTCTCAAGCTGGCCGTCCCGCGGGGCGCGCTGTTCGAGGGAACGCTCGACCTGCTCGACCGGGTCGGGGTCGGGACCGAGGAGCTTCGCGGTGACTCGCGATCGATGGTCTTCCGAAGCGGCGGACTGGAGCTGGTGACGATGCGACCCTCCGACGTCCCGACCTATGTCGAGGCCGGGGCCGCCGATCTGGGGATCACCGGCAAGGACGTGCTCATGGAGCAGCACGATCGAGCCGTCTATGAGCTGCTGGACCTGCGCTACGGGGCCTGCCGGATGGTGCTCGCGGGGCGTCGGGGTGACGAGAGGCTCGGGGAGGCGGCTCGGCGTTTGGGGACGATGAGGATTGCCACCAAGTACCCGGAGATCGCGACTCGCTACTTCGAGGAGGGCGGTCGGCAGGTCGAGGTGGTCGAGGTCAAGGGGTCGGTCGAGCTGGCGCCGCTCGTCGGCCTCGCAGATGGAATCGTGGATCTGGTCGATACCGGCAGAACGCTCGAGGAGAACCAGCTCGAGATCCGCGAGGAGATCGCCGGCTGCACCGCCCGCCTGGTGGCGAACCGGGTGGCGCACAAGCTCCGCGCCGGCGAGGTGGACGCGCTCGTCGAGCGGATCAGGGAGGGGGTGCGCGGATGAGAGCTGAGTGGATCGACTGGGATGGGCGCGACGCGTCGGCGCTCGCCACACGGCTGCGAGGACTCGTACCGCCGCTCTCGGAGGTGTCGGGCGAGGTCGAGCGGATCGTGAGCCGGGTGCGCGACGGCGGGGATGCAGCCCTTCGCGAGATCGCGGAGGGGCTCGGCGAGGACCCGCCAGAGTCGCCGAGGATCGACCCCGAGGCCATCGAGGCCGCCCCCGGTCTGCTCGAGCCCGAGGTGCGCGATGCGATGCGCGTCGCCGCCCAGAACATCGAGGCGGTGGCGGTTGCCGAGGTCGAGGTTCGCACTCGCCCGGCCGCGCTCGAGCTCCCCGAGGGCCAGTCGGTGGAGGTTCGCGAAGAGCCGATGGCCGCGGTCGGCGTGTACGCGCCAGGTGGTCGCGCCTCGTACCCGTCCTCGGTGTTGATGTGTGCGATCCCGGCCCGGGTGGCCGGCGTCGCCAGAGTGGCCGTCGCCAGCCCCCCGGGAGCGGGCGGGCGGCCCAGCGCCGTCACCCTTGCGGCCTGCGCGGTCGCCGGGGTGCAGGAGGTCTACGCGGTCGGCGGAGCTCAGGCGGTCGCGGCTCTCGGCTACGGAACCGAGACGATCCCCCGAGTCGATCTGATCGCCGGGCCCGGGAACCGCTACGTGCAGGAAGCCAAGCGCATGGTCTCGGGGGCGGTCGGGATCGATGGGATCGCGGGCCCGAGCGAAGTGATGGTGGTCGCCGACGGGACGGCCAACCCGGAGTGGATCGCCCTTGATGTCTGCGCTCAGGGCGAGCACGGTGACGACGGCAGCCTGATCGTCGCCTCGCCCGACCTGGCGCTGCTCGAGCGGATCGGCGAGTTGGTCGATGAGCTCGTGGCCGAGCGTCCGAGCGTCGCCGACGCTCCGCTGGCGCTGGTCTCCACAACGGGGGTCGAGGCTGCCCTCGCCCTTGCGGACGCGGTCGCCCCGGAGCACCTCGAGCTCGTATTCGACGGGGTCGACGCGACGGCCGCCCGGGCGCGCGTCGCCGGCTGCGTGTTCATCGGTGGGATGGGGGCGACCGCTTTCGGCGACTACGCGGCGGGATCGAACCACGTGCTTCCCACCGGGGGAGCGGCGCGCTTCGCGGGACCGCTCGGGCCGGCTACCTTCCGGCGCCGCATCTCGGTGGTCACGTTGTCGGGTGCCGCGGCCTCCGCCCTGGCGCCGACGGTGGACGTGCTCGCAAGCGCCGAGGGCCTTCCTGTGCACGGCGAGTCGGTTCGTGCACGGGCCCGGGGCTGATCGGCGAAGATCTCTCTTTGCAGGTGATTTCACCAACGACATGAGCCGCACAGCTGAAATCAGCCGAAAGACGCGCGAGACCCAGATCACCGTGGCACTCGAGCTCGAGGGGGGGGAGGTGTCCTGTTCGACCGGGGTCGGGTTCCTGGATCACATGCTGGAGTTGCTCGGCCATCATGGCCGGCTCGGCCTGCGGGTCGAGGCGACGGGCGATCTCGACACCGGCGCCCACCACACTGTCGAGGACGTCGGAATCGCGCTCGGACAGGCGCTCGACGGGGCGCTGGGGGACCGCGCCGGCATTCGCCGCTACGGGTACATGGTGGTGCCGATGGACGAGGCTCTCGGGGTCTGCGCGATCGACATCTCAGGGCGCCCGCTATGCCGGTTCGAGTCGGATCTGCCGCCCACATCGATCGCGGGCTTCGATGCCGAGCTCGCCGAGGAGTTCTTCCGGGCGGTGGCGACGAGCGCCAAGCTGACCCTGCACGTCGGGACTCGCTACGGATCGAACGCCCACCACATGATCGAGGCCTGCTTCAAGGCGTTCGCGAGGGCGCTTCGCGAGGCCGTCTCGATCGACCCCGATCAGGCCGGGGCGATTCCGTCCACCAAGGGGACCCTGACCTAGTGGCCGGCGCCCCCGCCCGGATCGCGATCCTCGATTACGGAATGGGAAACCTGCGCTCGGTCGAGAAGGCCCTGGAGAGGGTCGGCGCCGAGCCGCGGATAACCGCCGACGCCGATGAGGCCCGGGGCGCCGACGGGATAGTCCTGCCGGGTGTCGGCGCGTTCCCGAGGGCGATGGAGATGGTTCGCGAGCTGGAGCTCGACACGCTGCTCGCCGAGCGGCTCGACGCCGGCACGCCGGTGCTCGGAATCTGCCTCGGCCTTCAGCTCCTGTTCGAGCGATCCTCGGAGCTCGGCGGCTCCGAGGGCCTCGGGCTCCTTCCCGGTGCGGTGACACCGCTCGACGCAGGTGAGCTCAAGGTCCCCCACATCGGGTGGGAGCCCGTCCGATGGGAGAGCCCGGCGCCGCTCGTGGACGGCCTCGCGTCCCAGACGCCGTTCTACTTCGTGCATTCCTTCGGTGTCCGTCCGAGCGACGAAGGCGACGTTCTCGGGACCGCCGAGTGGGGGGACGTGTTCACCTGCGCGGTCGCGCGGCCACCGCTCTACGGCGTGCAATTCCATCCTGAGAAGTCGAGCGCCGCGGGCCTTCGTCTGCTGGCCAACTTCGCCGCGATCGTCGGCACCTCACTCGAGCGGACCCCAAGCGCGGGGACCGGCGCCCGCAGTGGACCTCGGGCGGGCGGGAACGAGCCCGGCGCCGGTTGACGCGGTGATCCTCTATCCGGCAATCGACATCCGGCATGGGCACGTGGTGCGCCTCACTCAGGGCGACTATGGCCGCGCGATGCCACACGATTCCGAGCCGCTGGACGCGGCGCGGCGCTGGCAGCAGCAGGCCGCGCGCTTCCTTCACGTGGTCGACCTGGACGGCGCCCTCTCCGGCCGTCCCGAGAACCTCGAGACGGTCACCCGAATCGCGCGCCTGGGTGTCCCGGTCCAGCTGGGAGGAGGGCTCCGCGACGCGTCCTCGGTCGAGGCTGCGCTGGGTGCCGGGGCGCAGCGGGTGGTGATCGGCACCGCTGCGGTTCGGGACCCGGACCTGGTTGCCGGCCTCGTGGCGGCTGACTCCGAACGAGTGGTTGTCGCTCTGGACACGAGAAGCGGCCGGGTGGCGGTGGCCGGTTGGCTCGAGCAGTCCGAGGCCGGCCCGGCCGAGCTCCTTTCGGCGATGGCGGCCCGCGGGGTGCGCCGGTTCCTCTACACGCCGATCGAGGTGGACGGGACGCTCGACGGGCCCGCGCTCGGCGCGCTTGGAGAGATCGCCGTGGCTGCTGGCGAGGGCAAGGCGCGGCTGATCTACTCGGGAGGGATCGGCTCGCTGGACGACTTACGCGAGCTGGCGAGCCTCGAGCTTGAGAGCCTCGATGGGGTGATCGTGGGCAGGGCACTGTACGACGGGCGCTTCACCGTCCCCGAAGGGCAGGCCGCCCTCGACGGGGCGGCGTGACGGCGTGGCCGGCGGCGCGATCGCGAAGCTGTTCGCCCGCGGGAAGGCGCTCCCGTGGGCGCGGATCTACGTGCTGGGCGAATGGGCCTATCGCAAGGGCAGGGCGGTCCATGGCGGGCTCTCCGAGTCGGACCGGACCGAGCTCGGGCGACTGTTGCGGAAGTCCAAGGGCCGGCGCGGCAACCTGACCGACGGCGAGTTCGAGCGGCTGCGGGCGCTCAGCTTGAAGGCGCTCGACGCCGGGCGTCGCGGGTGAGTTCGGACGCTACCCTCGTTCAGGTGGCACTGAAGCGGGTCATCCCGTGCCTCGACGTCGACTCGGGGCGGGTCGTCAAGGGGACGAACTTCGTCGGGCTGCGGGACGCGGGCGATCCGGTCGAGCTCGCTGCCCGCTATGACGACGAGGGGGCCGATGAGATCGTCTTCCTCGACATCACCGCCTCCCACGAACGCCGCGACACGATCGTCGAGCTGGCCCGAAAGACGGCCGACAACGTGTTCATCCCGTTCACCATCGGGGGCGGCATCCGATCGGCCGACGATGCCCAGGCGGTTCTCGACGCCGGCGCCGACAAGATCTCGGTCAACTCGGCCGCCCTCGCGCGCCCCGAGCTGATCGGGGAGCTGGCCGAAGTCTTCGGCTCACAGTGCGTCGTCATAGCCATCGACGCAAAACGAACACACACCGCCGGCTCCTCGGCTTCGCCTCCGGGGCCGTCGGGTTCGGGCGCCGACGCTCTGGGGCAACAGCACGCATCTTCCGGGACTTCGTCCCTAGCTCCAACCGGGCCCCGGTGGGACGTATACGTACATGGGGGGCGGCGGAGGGTCGAGGAGCGTGACGCGGTCGGCTGGGCTCGCGAGGCGATCGCGCGGGGCGCAGGCGAGGTGCTGTTGACCAGCATGGACCGCGACGGGACGAGCGACGGCTACGACCTCGAGCTGACCCGGGCCGTGGCCGAGGCGGTCGGGGTTCCGGTGATCGCCTCGGGCGGCGCCGGGGAGTTGAGCCACCTCGAGCAGGGGTTCGTGGAGGGCGGGGCCGATGCCGTCCTGTGCGCGTCGATCTTCCACTACGGGGCACACTCCGTTCGCGAGGCCAAGCGCCACCTGAGCGAGGCCGGGATCGCGGTCAGGCTGGCGTAGTGGGCGGGCTCGCTCAGCCGCCCGAGCCGCCCGGCTGGCTGCTTGGGTGCCGCGCGCGCCGGCGCCCGCCCGAGACCGCTTTGAGCGATGGGGTGCCTCGGGCTTGAACGCCCGAATGGTCGAAGCGCCGGTCAGGTAGATCTTCTTGCCGTCGGAGATCACCGGGTTGTACTCGCCCTGGTCGTTGTAGAAGACCTTCTTGCCGTTCTTGACGTCGAAGCCGAAGGTTCCGATGTTCGGGCCGATCGCCGACACGTAGACGGTTTCGCCGACCACGCTCGATGAGCCCAGGACGATCCCGTCGATCGACTTCTGCCAGCGCAGCGCGCCGGTGCGGGCATCGAGCGCGTAGAAGTTCTTGTCCTGGGAGCCGAGGTAGACGGTCGGCGGGCTCTCGGGCGTGTCAGCCACGGCGGGCGACGGATAGACCTCGGCGCCGGTCGAATGGCTCCAGGCAAGCTCCCCGGTCTTCTCGACGTAGCTGTAGACGCGCCCGTCCAGCCCTCCGAGGTAGACCCTGCCCCAGGCGACCGCCGGCGTCGAGTAGACGCCGCCGCCGCGCAGGAAGCCGGCCCCCTGCGTGTGGGCAGTCCACTTGACGTGGCCGTTTCCCGCGTCCAGGGCCCACACCTCGCCCGCGTAGTTGGTGGCGAAGACGGCCCCTCGGTCGTAGGCCAGGGCGCCCTTCACCGGGCCCCCGGTGTGAACGGTCCAGTCGGTCTTGCCGGTCTTCTCGTCGAGGGCGAAGATGTCACCGGACTCGCAGCCGAAGATCACCTTGCCGCCATGCACCAGGGGGGAGGACTCGCTTCGCCCTGGCAGGGGGTGCCGCCACAGGACGTCGCTGCCGTGGGGGTGGGGGCGGATCGCCACGGCCTGCTGGGGCTCGAGGTTGACTGCGAACAGCCGGCCGTCGGAATAGGCCGGAGACGATGCATTCAAGGTTCCGATCTTGCGCTTCCACTGAACCTGGCCGCGGTCGGCGCTCAGTGCGTAGAACTCCCCGTCCTTGTCCATGAAGTAGAGCGTCCCCTTGATCACGATCGGCTGGAACTCGAGGAGCTTTCCGGCCTGGAAGCTCCACAGCGACGAGCCGAAGGGCGGGTCGAGGTGCTTGGAGGGCAGGTAGCGGGTGCGCTGCTGGTCGTGCCCATACATGGGCCAGTCGACCGTCTTCATGGGCGCCTTCTTCTCCGTGAACGAGGCGTCGGGGTGGGACACGTCGCCGGGGCGCTTCAGAGCCAGGTAGGCGGCGAGGCCCACGCCGGCCACCACGATCAGGCCCGCCCCACCGGCCACGGCGAGTCGGCGACGGACGCTCCACGAACGCCAGATCTTCAGTGCGCGAGCCATCCGCGAGGGCCGTCATGGTAGGGAACGCTCCTGAGGGCTCCTTCAAGCCGAGCAAATGACAGCCCAACAGCGGAAAATCGAGCCGCAACGGCTCGCCGAGCGACTCGACGCGCTCGCCGGTATCGAGCGGACGCGCGCGTCGTCGGCGGGGCTCCGCGCCTACCTGGTCGGGGGCGCCGTCCGCGACTTGCTGCTCGGCCGTGACCGGGCCGATCTCGATATCGCGGTCGAGGGCGATCCCCTTGAGCTGGCGCGCCGCCTCGGTGGCGAGCTGCGCACCCACGCACGATTTCTCACCGCGACCGTGAAGGTGGACGGCACCCAGATCGACCTCGCTGCGACTCGGGCGGAAACCTACCCGCGCCCCGGGGCGCTTCCGGTCATCAGCCGCGCCGACCTCCGCTCGGACCTTGCCCGGCGTGACTTCACGGTCAACGCGATGGCGGTGGCGCTCTCGCCGGGCTCCGAGCTCGTCGATCCGCACGGCGGGCTCGCGGACCTGGAGCGGGGCGTGCTGAGGACCCTGCACGAGCGCTCGCTGATCGACGACCCGACCAGGGCCCTGAGGGCGGCGCGATACGCGTCGCGCTACGGATTCGAGCTCGACACCGGGACCGACGCGCAGGTGCGGGCCGCTGATCTGGGGACCGTCTCGGCGGAGCGAGTCGACGCCGAGCTGCGAAAGCTCGCACGCGAGCGAGGCGCGGCCCGGGGCTTCGAGCTGCTGGCGGCGTGGGGGCTGATCGATCTCGCACCGGACGGGGTGAAGGTCGCGGCCGCGGTGGACGAGCTGCTCGACGCGGAGCCGTGGGCGGAGGTCGCGGACCGCGGGGAAGCGGTCGCGGCTGCAGCGCTCGGTCGGGGCGGGGATGCGGCTCGCCGGCTCGCCGAGGCAACGCCCTCGCGACCTTCGGAGGGGGTCTCGCTTGCACGCGGGCTTGGCGGAGTCGAGCTGGCCCTGGGACGAGCCCTGGGGGGCGAATGGTTGGACTCCTACGTCTCGGACTGGCGATCGGTCCGGCTCGAGATCAACGGGGACGACCTGCTCGCGGCCGGGGTGGCCGAGGGACCGGCGCTCGGACGCGGCCTCGCGACCGCCCTTCGAGCGAAGCTCGATGGAGAGGTCTCAGGACCGCAAGAGGAGCTTCGAGTGGCGCTTCGCGCGGCGCGCGAAGACGCCGGGCTGTAGGCCGGACGGCGGATGCGTTCGTTACTTTCGGCTCGATGACGGAACCGTTTCGCGACGACCCGTCGTACTTGACCGAGCTGCCGCCCGAGCTTCAGGCGATTCGCCGTGCGGCGGCTCGCCGAAGGCGGTGGCGGCGAAGGCTGATCCTCGCGGTCGTGATCGCGATCGCCGCAGCGGTGATCGCGCTCGCGCTCGCGACGCTGCTCAGCGGATCGCGGGCCTCCGTTCTCTCGGACCACGCGATCCAGGCGCCGGTCGCGGATGCATCGTCTTCGCCGGCGTGATGTTTCGCTGGCGCGAGAGGCACGGGGTTCGGTGGCTCGAGGCCGAGCTGGCGGGCGCGCGAGCCGCATTCAGCACCCGTCTGGGCGGGATCAGCGAGGCTCCGTACGAGAGCCTGAACCTCGGGCGCTCCACCGGCGACCCGGCCGTCCGGGAGAACCGACAGCGGCTCGCGGCCGCGCTCGGGGTCGATCCGATGCGGGTTCTCGTCGCCAGACAGGTCCACAGCGCGACGGTGCTGAGCCACGACGAGCCCGACGAGCTGAGCGGCTACCTCGATCCCGGACCGAAAACACGCGAGGCGGACGGTCATGTCACGACGCTGCCGGGCAATGTCCCGATGGTGCTGGTCGCGGATTGCCTCCCGGTCGCGCTGGCTGGGAAGCGCTCGGTCGGGATGATCCACTGCGGCTGGAGGGGGCTCGCGGCCGGGGTCGTCGAGCGCGGTGTGGAGGCCGCCGCCGCGACCCACGCCGTGATCGGTCCCGGCATCGGGCCGTGCTGCTACGAGGTCGGCGACGAGGTGCTCGCCACGTTCGAGCCCCTGGGCCCCGGGTTGTCGGACGGTGCGATGCTCGACCTTCGCGCCGTCGCCACACGGCTGCTGGAGCGGGCCGGCGTCGAGCGGATCGAGGTCAGCGAGATGTGCACGAGCTGCAGTCCAGACCTCTTCTTCTCCTACCGGCGCGACGGCGACCCCACCGGCCGGCAGGCAGGCCTGGTCTGGGTCAATGGTTGAGGCGACGCGCATTCGCAGCAACCTCGAGCGGGTGCGGGCTCGCGCCGGGCCCGGGGTCGAGATCCTCGCCGCCACGAAATACGTCCCGGCAGATGAGATGGGAGCGCTGGCCGAGGCCGGGGTGACGCTGGCCGGCGAGAACAGGCTCCAAGACCTCCAGTCCAAGATCGACCGTTGGGGCCAGACGTTCACTTGGGATTTCATCGGCAACCTTCAAAGCCGAAAGGTCAAGGACGTGCTGCCGCTAGTCAGGCTGATCCACTCCGTGGCCACCGATTCCGTCCTGGCCCAGCTGGAGCGTCACGCGCCCACCGACACCGAGGTTCTCGTCGAGGTCAACATCGCGGGCGAGGAGGGGAAGGGTGGCGTCCTCCCCGCGGAGCTCGGCGCGTTCATCGACCGCTGCCCCGTCCGGGTCGTCGGCCTGATGACCATGCCCCCGTTCAGCGACGATCCGGCCGCATCACGCCCGTTCTTTGCCCGGCTCGCCGAGCTCGCCGCTCGCCACGGGCTCGAGCGACTGTCGATGGGTACGAGCCAGGACTGGGAGGTCGCGGTCGACGAGGGGGCGACGATCATCCGTCTCGGCACCGCGCTCTACACGTAACCGCAATAATCCGTACAGGAATCGTCCACGGGGAAGCGAACGTACGCTGAGCGATGGCCTTTCGTGACACATGGCACCGCGCGCTGGTCTATTTCGGGCTCGCCGAGGATCCCGAGTACCAGGAATCCGAGATGTATGACCCCGACACCGGGACGCAGGGCGAGGCGTACGACGCGCCCGCCTCGCGACCCGCGAGCGTCAGCCCGATACGCAGACGCCGTTCGAGGGACGAGATCGACGACATCTTCCCCGACGACGAGCCGATGGGCGACACCCGCACTCGTGCGCTTCGTCCGGTCGGGGGCAACGGGGGGGCGGACGTCCGCGTCCACCTGGTCACCCCGTACAGCTTCAACGACGCACAGGAGGTCGCGGACAAGTTCAAGCAGGACACGCCCGTGATCCTCAACCTTCAGACCACCGACTCTGAGCTCGCCAAGCGGTTGATCGACTTCACGTCCGGCCTCACCTACGCACTCGGCGGGGGGATGCAGAAGATCGCCGACAAGACCTTTCTGCTCACCCCGCGCAATGTCGAGGTCTCGGCCGAGGAGAAGGCTCGCTTGGTCGAGAAGGGCTTCTTCAACCAGTCGTGAAATAACTCCGCCGAAAGCCTCGGCCCACGGCCTACGTTTTCGGCGGGTCCGGGCGCGTTACCGACGGGCAGGTCGTACTCGCCTGACCCGCGACTTTGTCGCTAGCTCCGGCGGGCGCACCTAGACATGCTGGTGGCGGCAATGAGGTCTTGATCGCAAGCTCATAGGCTTGCAACTGTGAAGGTTGGATTCATGGGCGCTGGAAGCATGGCCGCGGCGATGGCGCGCGGGTGGGCGGCCGATGAGGGCGGCCCGGAGGTGATGCTGTTCAGCGACGCCGGATCGGGGCGCGCGGCGGCGCTCGCCGACGAGCTCGGGGGAGAGACTCGAGATGCCCCCGCAGAGCTGGGCCGCGATGCCGACCTGGTCGTGCTGGCTGTAAAGCCGAACGCGCTGGGAGCCGCGGCCGGTGCGCTTGTCGGAAGCGCCAAGGCGGTCGTCTCGGTGCTCGGCGCGACGCCCCTCGGCCGTCTCGAGGCCGCCTTTCCGGCCACTCCGATAGTTCGCACGATGCCGAATCTCGCGGTCGAGGTCCGGCGAGGCGTGATCTGCCACACCCCAGTCGCCGTTTCCCCGCCACTCGGAGTGGAGATCCTCGGACTGCTCGGGCTGCTCGGTCGCACGGTCGAGGTGGAGGAGGACCTGATCGACGCGGCGACGGCGGTCATCGGCTGCTCGCCTGCCTATTTCGCGCTCACCGCCGAGGCCCTGGCCGAGGCGGGGGCCGAGGAGGGCCTCGACCCTGAGCTCGCGCGCGAGCTGGTCGTGGAGACCATGGCGGGCACGGCCGCGCTGCTCGGCAAGCGTCACCCCGCCGACCTGCGGAACGCCGTCGCGTCACCGGGGGGGAGCACCGAGGCCGGCCTCGAGGCGCTCACCGAGGCCGGGGCCAAACAGGCGCTCCACGGGGCGGTCACCGCCTCGATGGAACGGATGCGGTCGTGATCCTGCCCCTGGCGATCAGCCGATCGACCGTCGCCGACTACGTGGCGGCGCTCTTCATCGTGTACTTCATCCTGATCTTCGTGCGGATCCTGCTCTCCTGGGTGCCACGAATGCCCTACAACCGCACCCTGCGCGCGGTGGTCGGATTCGTGGAGGAGGTGACCGACCCGTACTTGAACGTCTTTCGACGGGTAATCCCGCCGCTCGGGGGAGGGGGATTCGCGCTCGACCTGAGTCCGATGCTCGCGATGATCCTTCTCTACATCGTCGGGGAGCTCGTGGTGGGCGCGATCCGCGGGTGAGCTTCGAGAAGCCTCGCCGCAGGGTCGACGCCTGGTGGCGGGCGCTGGCGATCTGCGGAGCCGTCGTGCTGGTCGACCAGGTGTCCAAGGCAATCGTCGTCTCTTCGCTCTCGGTCGGACACAGCGAGCCGGTGGCACTCGGGTTCAAGGTCAGTAACACCCCGAACTCCGGGCTGGCGTTCGGGATCGGTAGCGGACACGGGGCGGTGCTCGCGGTGACGATCGCGGCTCTCGCGATCGTGCTGGTCTGGTTCGCGATCGACCCGGTGCGACCGGGTCTATGGCTCGCCGTGGGCCTGCTGGTGGGCGGCGCGCTGGGCAACCTCGCCGATCGTGTTCGGGCTGAGGCGGTCACCGACTTCATCGACCCGCCGTTCTGGCCGACCTTCAACCTCGCGGACGTCGCGATCACACTCGGAGCGGTCGCCCTCGTGCTGGTGTCGCTCGGCTCCGACACCGATCGTCATGCCAGGCGCGACTGAGGACTCGGCGGCTCTCGAGCCGCGAATCGCCTGGGTGGATCGTCATCTGGCCGTGGTCGACAAGCCGGCGGGGCTGGTCGTGCACGCGGCTCCTGGGCATCACGGAACGACGCTCGTGGATGCGCTCGGCGAGCTCCTGTCGGGCGGGGCGGACCCGCAACGCCCTGGGATCGTCCATCGGCTCGACAAGGGCACGTCCGGATTGATGATCGTCGCGCGGACCGACGAGGCCCACCGGCGCCTCGCGGCCCAGATCAAGGGACGCCAGGTGGAGCGGATCTATACGGCGTTGGTCGAGGGCCATCCCCGGTCCCGAACCGGCACCATCGATGCACCCCTGGGGCGTGACTACCGGGCGCCGGAGCGTCGCGCGGTTGGCGGCCGTGCACCGCGTGCGGCCCGTACCCACTTCGAGGTCCTCGAGCTGCTGGACCGCGACGCCTTGGTGGAGGCGCGTCTCGAGACCGGGCGCACGCATCAGGTTCGCGCCCACTTCGCGGCGATCGGCCATCCGCTGGTCGGCGACCCACGCTATGGCCACGCTGGCCGCCACGGGTTGGCTCGACAGTTCCTGCACAGCTCGCGGCTCGGTTTCCGCCATCCGTTCACGGGACGGGAGCTCGAGCTTCGCTCGGTGCTCCCGGACGACCTGGCTGCGGCGCTCGATCGAGCGAGGTGACCCAGGACCCGGTGAGCACCGCGGTAGCGGCTCCGAGCTCGTCGCGACCGCGCGAGCCAATGCAGACCCGCACGGCGCCGCGATCGCTCTAGAATCCCGGCCGACCCGTAACCGACCCCTCGGCGGTGGACACGGGGCCCTGCCCGGCGGAACTGACGCCGGGTCCCCGGAGCGCCGCCAGGCATAGCAGAGCCAAATCGAGACAAGGGAGCCCCATGCCGGAGCCTGGAATAAGGGAGCTGCTGGAGGCCGGACTTCATTTCGGCCACCAGACGCGACGCTGGGATCCTCGAATGCGCCCGTACATCTACGGGGAGCGCGACGGGATCCACATCATCGACCTGCTGCAGACCGAGCAGCTGCTTGCCGAGGCGCGCCGTTTCGCCGCCGACATCGCCAGCAAGGGCGGGGCGATCCTCATGGTCGGGACCAAGAAGCAGGCCCGCGACACGATCAAGGAGTGGGCGGAGCGCTGCGACATGCCGTACGTGAACCAGCGGTGGCTCGGCGGGCTCCTTACGAACTTCCACACGATGTCGGCGCGGATCGACCGTCTTCACGAGCTGACCTCGCTTCGCGACGGTGGACAGCTCGGGCTGTTGCCGACCAAGGAGCGGATGGCACGCGAGGCCGAGCTCGCGAAGCTCGAGTACAACCTGGGCGGCGTTCGAGACATGAGGCGCCTCCCGCAGGCCGTGCTGATCATCGACCTGAAGACCGAGGCGATCGCGGTCCGGGAGGCGGAGCGTCTGCGGATCCCGATCATCGGCCTGGTCGACTCGAACGTCGATCCCGTCTCGGTCGACTTCCCGATCCCCGGAAACGACGACTCGATCCGCTCCTGCAAGCTGGTCATCGAGACCGTGGGAGAGGCCGTCGATGAGGCCGCGCAATCTTGGCGGCGGGCGGAGGCCAAGCGACAGGCCGAGGAGGAGGAGCGCCGCCGCCGCGAGATCGAGGAGCGAGAGCGCCGCGAGGCCGAGGAGCTCGCGCGCAAGGAGGCCGCGGAGGAGGCCGCTCGGCAGGCGCAGGCAGCCGGCGAGGCCCCGGCCGAAGGTGCGGCGAGGCCCGCGACGTCGTAGGGTGGGATGCCGCTGATGGCCTCGGTCGCCGCCTCCGACGTAAAGGTGCTCCGCGATCGCACGGGCGCGGGGATCATGGACTGCAAGGCCGCGCTGGCTGAGTCCGGCGGCGACCTGGACCGGGCGATCGAGATCCTGCGCATCAAGGGACAGGCCTCGGCGGCGAAGCGGAGTGGTCGAGCCACGAGCGAGGGCCTCGTGGCCTCCTACATCCACGCGACCGGCAAGGTCGGCGTCCTGGTCGAGATCCAGTGCGAGACGGACTTCGTGGCCCGCAGCGACGAGTTCCAGGAGTTCGCCCGCGAGGTGGCGATCCACATCGCGGGCGCTCATCCTCCGCCGATCTACGTCTCGAGCGAGGAGATCCCTGATCAGGAGCGGGATTCGGAACGGTCGCTCTTCGAGGCCAAGGCCCGTGAGGATGGCAAGCCCGACGAGGTGATCGAGAAGATCGTCGACGGCCAGCTCGCCAAGTGGGCCAAGGAGGTCGCTCTGCTCGACCAGGAGCATGTGCGCTCCGATCGTTACGAGGGCAAGACGATCGAGGAGCTGCGCGCCGAGCTTGCCTCGAAGACCGGCGAGAACGTGCGAATCGCCAGGTTCGCCCGCTTCGTGGTCGGCGAATCGGAGTAGCGATGCCTGAACCGTCGTTCAGCCGAATCCTCCTGAAGCTGTCCGGCGAGGCGCTGATGGGAACGCTGGATTACGGCACCGATCCCGCTCGGGTGGAGCGGATCGCCGCACAGGTCCACGAGGTGTCAGCGCGGGGAGTCGGAGTTGCCGTGGTCGTGGGGGCCGGCAACATTGCTCGCGGCCTCGACGCCGCGGCCCAGGGCATGGACCGAGCGACCGCGGACTACATGGGGATGCTCGCCACCGTGCTCAACGCGCTGACCCTTCAGGACGCGCTCGAGAAGCAGGGCGCCCATACGCGGGTGCTTTCGGCGATCCAGGTCACCGAGGTCGCCGAGCCGTACATACGCCGTCGCGCGATCCGCCATCTCGAGAAGGATCGGATCGTGATCTTCGCGGCCGGGACAGGCAATCCGTTCTTCACCACCGACACGGCTGCAGCACTTCGGGCCCTCGAGATCCACGCGGAGGCGATCCTGATGGCAAAGCATGGCGTCGAGGGGGTGTACGACGCCGATCCCTCTGAGGTTCGCGACGCCAACTTCCTTCCCGAGATCACCCATCGCCAGGCCATCGAGCGTGGCCTGCGGGTGATGGACTCGACGGCACTATCGCTTTGCATGGACAACGACCTGCCGATCTACGTGTTCAACATGGCGGATGAGCGAAACATCGACCGGATCGTGTGCGGCGAGCGGGTCGGGACCCTGGTCTCCTCCGATGGAGCGCTCTCGCGGGTCCCGCCCGAGGCCGAAAAGGCGGCGGCGAAGCGATGAGCGAGTTCACCGATGAGCTCCTGGCGGACGCCGAGCAGCGGATGACCAAATCGGTCGAGGCCTGCAGGCACGAGCTGGCGACCGTCCGTACCGGGCGGGCGTCGCCCCATCTGCTCGACCGGGTGGAGGTCGACTACTACGGCACCGAGACCCCGCTTCGCCAGCTCTCGCAGATCGCGGCGGCCGACGCGCGGCTCCTGACCCTGACGCCCTACGACAAGAACGCAATCAAGATGATCGAGAAGGCGATCCTCGAATCCGATCTCGGGCTGACGCCGTCCAATGACGGCAACGTGATCCGCCTTCAGATCCCGGAGCTGAACGAGGAGCGCCGCCGCGACCTCGTGAAGGTGGTTCACAACGTCGCCGAGGAGGGGCGCGTCGCGGTGCGCAACATCCGCCGTGACGTGATGAGCGACCTGCGGGAGCTCAAGAAGGATGGCGAGATCGGAGAGGACGACGAACGGCGAGCCGAGACCGAGCTCCAGCGCCAGACCGACGACGCGATCACGGAGATCGAGGACCTCCTCAAGGGCAAGGAAGAGGAGATCCTGGAGGTGTGAGCGCGCCCCGCCGGGCACGCTACGTCGCGATCATCACCGACGGCAACGGCCGCTGGGCGCAGCAGCGGAACCTGCCGCCGATCGAGGGGCACCGGGCGGGTGCCGATGTGGTCAAGGAGCGGCTCCGCGACGCCGTCGAGCTCGGCGTGAGCGAGTTGACGGTGTTCTCCTTCTCGACCGAGAACTGGTCCCGTCCCGCCGAGGAGGTCGACGGGCTGATGCGGATGTTCGCCGAGCGGATCGAGCGCGAGACGCCGGAGCTCGACTCCGAAGGCGTCCGGATGCGCTTCATCGGACGCCGCGAGGGCATCGAGCCCGGGCTGATCGAGCGCATGCGATGGGCCGAGGGAGAGACCGAGGCCAATCGGCGGATCACGCTGTTCGTCGCGTTCAACTATGGGGGCCGAGCGGAGATCCTCGATGCTGCCGCCGGGTTCGACGGGACGACCGAGCAGGAGTTCAGCGCCCACCTCTACGCGCCCGAGATGCACGATCCCGACCTCTTGATCCGAACCAGCGGGGAGCGACGGATCTCCAATTACCTGCTGTGGCAGTGCGCCTACACCGAGCTCGTGTTTCGCGACGAGCTGTGGCCGGACTTCACCCGCGAGGCGTTCGAGGAGTCCCTGGCCGAGTTCGAGGCGCGCCAGCGGCGCTTCGGTGCACGCACCTGATCCGATCGCTGGGCATGGGCGCCCGCGGGGCCCGGAGCGCGGGCGTTAAGGTCGCGCCCTGATGGACTTTCCGCCACGCCCCCCGGAGGCTCCACAGCGACCGCAACGGGGAAGGGGGGCCACCGGGAGCCCCGACACCGGACCCTCCGGCGGAGAGGCGCCACGACGCCCTCGCGACCCCCAGGCACAGCCTCCGAGGCGGCGGCGCCCGAGACGCGAGACCGTCGCCAGGGTGGCCGTCGCGATCCCGTGGATCGCGCTTGCGATCTTCATCGTGGCGGTGGGGGGGATTCCCTTCGCCCTCGCGATGATCGGGTTCGCCGTGATCGGGCTCTCCGAGCTCTTTCGGATGACGAGGCGCTATCGGCCATTGGTCCCCGTTGCCTTCGCGGTGGCGGCGGCGCTGATCATCGCCGCCTACTACGGCTCGCAGTTTCAGCTCATGCTGATCATCGCGGCTGCATTTCCGGCCATGTTCGTGTTCGCGCTCACCCGGGCCTCGCGCCAGGGCATCACCCAGTCGATCGGGATCACGGTCCTCGGGATCGCCTGGATCGGGATCCCTTTCTCGCACGCGGTGCTCCTTCGCGAGCTGCCGCTTCACGGAGGCGCGCTGGTGATCGACGTGCTGGTCGGCACCTTCGTCACCGACACGGCTGCCTACGCGGGGGGCGGCTGTTCGGGCGCCACCCCCTGGCGCGCACGCTCTCTCCGAGCAAGACCGTCGAGGGCCTGGTCTTCGGACTGATCGGCGGCACGATGGGCTTTTGGTTCGCCGGCCTCTATCAGGATTGGCTCTCCGGCTTCGACGCCCTGATCATGGGTATCTGCATCGCCGCCTTCGCGGTGCTCGGCGACCTGTTCGAATCGATGATCAAGCGCGATCTACGGATCAAGGACTCGGGCAACGTCTTCGGCCCTCACGGCGGCCTGCTCGATCGCCTCGACGCGCTGCTGTTCACGATCGTGATCGGCTACTACCTGGCGGTGGCGTTCGTGTACTGAGACGCGCCGGCCGGGTGGGGTGGGTGCCGCCAGCCTCGTGGATTGCCTCAAGAGGTGCTGGGTCGCGTTGACCACCGTATGGGTGGTCAACTCGACCAGCCGCGCGACAAGCTGAGTCGCCCTACGAGTCCAGCGCGTCCCGCACGAACTCCAGGTCCGCCCGCATGTCGGCGGCGGTGCCCGGCGTCTCGCAAACGACCGGGGCGTCTGCGTTGCGGATCATGACCCGGAGCGCCTCGGCATCGATCTCGCCCTTGCCGAGGTTGGCGTGGCGGTCGGCGCCCGTACCCGGCGGGTCGCGAGAGTCGTTCGCGTGCAGGAGATCGATCCGCCCGACGATCGCCCGGACACGCTCGACCGCGTCGTCGAGTGGTTCGCCGGCCGCGTGGGCATGGCAGGTGTCGAAGCAGAACCCGATCTCAGTCTCGCCTGGGCGCGCGGTGACCGTCTCCCAGAGGCCGGCAAGGGCCTCGAAGCGCCGGGCGACGGCGTTGTCGCCGCCGGCGGTGTTCTCCAGCAGCAGCGTCACCTCGCTCTCGAGCATCTCGAGGGTGCGCGCCCAGCGGCCGAACCCGGCCTCGATTCCGTCCTCGGCGTGCCCGGGGTGCACGATCACGGCCTCGGCCCCGACCTCCCCGGCCGCCTCGCAGGTCTGCTGGAGGATCTTTCGGGATCCGTAGCGGACGTTGTTCTTAGGCGAGCAGACGTTGATCAGGTACGGGGCGTGGACGTAGACGGTCAAATCGGACGCCCGCAGCCGCTCCGCGTCGGGGTGGGGAGGGGGCTTCGAGAAGCCCTGGGGGTCCGAGAGGAAGATCTGCAGGCAGTCGGCGCCGAGCGTCGCCGCTTCGTCGAGGGGGTGATCGGGTCGCGACGTGCGCGCCGACGAGTCGCTCAGAGCCTGCGATCGGGCGAGGATAGCCCCGGCTCAGGCGATGCTCGGCCCCGTCCCTACACTGAGCCCGATGAAGCGGGTCGTGATCCTCGGCGCGACGGGATCAATCGGCGAGCAGGCTCTCGAGGTGGCGGCCGCCTCGGGCGAGCTCTCGGTTGTCGGCCTATCGGCAGATCGAAGCTGGAGGCGCGTGATCGACCAGGCCCGCGACCACGGGGTGCCCGCGGTCGCGCTCGCCGACCCCGCCGCCGCCGACAAAGCGTCGGCGGAGTGGAACGGCCGGGTGCTGGCGGGGACCGACGGGATCCGCGAGCTGGTGGCCGACTCCGGCGCCGACCTGGTCCTGAACGGCATCGTGGGGTCCGCCGGGTTGGGACCGACGATCGTCGCTCTCGCTGAGGGCATCGAGCTCGCGCTCGCCAACAAGGAGAGCCTGGTGGTCGGAGGGGAGCTCGTCACCGCCCTCGCCGAGGCGACCGATACCCGGATCATCCCGGTCGACTCCGAGCACTCGGCTCTCTACCAGCTCGTGAGGGCGGAGCCCGCCGGCGGCGTCGAGCGCCTGGTGCTGACCGCGTCCGGAGGGCCGTTTCGCGGCCGGGACGAGCTGGGGCGCGTGACACCGGCGGAGGCGCTCGCGCATCCGACCTGGGAGATGGGCGGCAGGATCACGATCGACTCCGCGACCCTTCTCAACAAGGGCTTCGAGCTGATCGAGGCACACCACCTGTTCGGCTTGCCCTACGGGCGCATCGACGTGGTGGTGCACCCGCAGTCGATCGTTCATGCGCTGATCCACCTGAACGACGGCGCCACGCTGGCCCATCTCGGCCAGCCCGACATGCGGGTTCCGATCTCCTACGCGCTCCACCACCCGGAGCGGGCCGACGTCGACCTGCCGACCCTCGATCTGGCCGAGGTTGGCGCTCTGACCTTCGAGCGGGCCGACCTGGCCACCTTTCCCTGCCTGAGACTCGCACGCGAGGCCGGCGAGGCGGGGGGGACGGCGCCATGCGTCCTCAACGCAGCCGACGAGGTGGCTGTCGATGCATTCCTCGAAGGCAGGATCCCGTTCACCGCGATCGCCGAGGTGATCGAGCGCACGATGGATGCGCTGCCGACCGGGACGCCGGGGCATTTCGAGGACCTCTACGCCGTCGACGCCGAGGCCCGGGAGCGCGCACGAGAGCTGATCGAGCGGGTTGGTGTGGCGCGGTGAGCTGGGTCCTGACGATCGCCGGGTTCGCGGTCTTGATCATCCTCCATGAGCTGGGTCACTTCGCGGCCGCCAAGGCGACCGGAATGCGTGTCGAGCGGTTCTTTCTCTTCTTCCCCCCGAAGGTGGTCTCGGTGCGCCGAGGCGAGACGGAGTACGGAATCGGCGCCCTGCCGTTCGGTGGCTTCGTGAAGATCACCGGCATGAACCCCGACGAGGAGCTGCCCCCGGATGTGGCGCCTCGCGCCTACTACCACCAACCGGTCTGGAAGCGGATCGTGGTGATCTCCGCGGGGCCCGCGATGAACCTGTTGGTCGCGTTCGTACTGCTGTTCGGGCTCGCATTCGGGCTCGCGCAGGTGGACAGCCAGGTCGGCTCGATCGAGTCCGGCTCGCCGGCCGCCCAGCAGCTTCGAAGTGGGCGATCGCATCCTGGCGGTCGACGGCCGGAGCTTCCCCAACGCCTCGACCGAGCAGCGGCTGAGCCGTTTCGCGCGCTCTGGTCGCTTCGCACAAGTGCGCCGGCGAGCAGACCGACGGTTGCCTGGCCAAGACCCCGGTCCATCTGAGGATCGAGCGCGCCGGTCAGGTCAGGACGCTTGCGATCACGCCGGTCTACGACCCTGACCTCGGCCGCACCCGGCTCGGGTTCTCCTACGGCTCGCACGCCCGAGGACCTGTCGGCGCCGCGGCAGCCGGCCGCGCGATCAGCGAGATGTGGCGGGTGACCACGGGCACGGTCGGCGTGTTCAGCAAGATCTTCCAGCCCGAGGAGCGCAAGAAGATCCACGGGATCGTCGGGATCTCGGACGTGACCCACCAGGCATTCGAGTTCGGCGCCCGCGAGGCGCTGACCCTGATCGCCCTGATCAGCCTCTCGCTGGCGATCATCAACCTGTTCCCGTTCCTGCCGCTCGACGGCGGGCACATCTTCTGGAGCCTGGTCGAGAAGGTCCGCGGTCGGCCGGTCCCGTTCAGCGTCATGGAGCGGGCGGGCGCGATCGGGTTCGTGCTCGTGCATGGTCCTGTTCGCGGTCGGGCTCTCGAACGACATCAGCAAGCTGAACGGATCCGGCTTCACCACCGCTGCGTTGAGCGGCGCCGCGGTGCGCTTCTCGGGTAGGCTTCGCGCGGGATGGAGGTCGAGACCGTCGGGCAGGAAGACCGAGCGCCCCGCCGCGCTCGGACGCCGAGACCGCGTGCGAGGCATTCCAGGCCACCGCCGCGGCCTACCCGGACCGGTACGGCGATTCGAACCCGCGACGACGAGTTCAGCTGCACCTGGGGCGAGTACGCGGAGCGGGTCGAGGCACTCGCGGCGGGGCTCGCGAGCCTCGGGGTGGAGCCGGGCGACACGGTGGCGCTGATGCTCGCCAACCGGCCCGAGTTCCACTTCGCCGACTCCGCCGTCATGCACCTCGGCGCGACGCCGTTCTCGATCTACAACACCTACACGGCGGAGCAGATCGAGCATCTGCTCGAGCGACGCCGGCAGCCGCGTGGTGATCACCGAGCAGGCGCTACCTCGACAAGATCCTCGCCGCCAGGGAGGCGCTCGACTCGGTCGAGCACGTCGTCGTCGTGGACGGCGACCCCGTCGCCGGGACGCGATCTCGCTCGACGACCTGGCCGAGCGCGGTGCACGACGGGTTCGACTTCGAGGCCGCGTGGAAGGCCGTGGAGCCCGACGACGTGCTGACGCTGATCTACACCTCGGGCACGACCGGGCCGCCCAAGGGCGTCCAGATCACGCACGCGAACATCTGCGAGACGGTTCGCTCCTACGACGAGCTGATCGAGTTCCCCGACGGCGGGCGGATCGTCTCCTACCTGCCGATGGCCCACGTCGCGGAGCGCAACGTGAGCCACTACCTGCCGATGCTGCTGCGGGTTCACGATCACCTGCTGTCCGGACCCGCGCGAGGTGATCGCCTACCTGCCCGAGGTCCGGCCGACCTGGTTCTTCGCCGTCCCGCGGATCTGGGAGAAGCTGAAGGCGGGGCTCGAGCAGACGCTCGCCGCGGCGCCCGCCGAGCAGCGCGCCGCGGCATGCAGCAGGCGATGGACGCGGCGCTCGAGAAGGTCCGGCTCGAGCAGCGCGGCGCCGACGTTCCCGCCGAGCTCGCCGCCGCGCGTCGAGGCCGCCGACGAGGAGATGTTCTCGAAGCTCTGCGAGCGCACCTCGGCCTCGACGCAGTCGAGGCCTGCAACGTCGGGCGCCGCGCCGACGCCGCCCGAGGTGATCGAGTTCTTCCACGCGCTCGGCATCCCGCTGGCCGAGCTCTGGGGGATGTCCGAGACGACGGGCGCCGGCACCTGCAACCCGCCGGAGCGGATCAAGATCGGGACCGTGGGCCCGCCCGCGCCGGGAGTCGAGATCAAGCTCGCCGAGGACGGCGAGGTGATGATCAAGGGGCCCGTGGTCATGAAGGGCTACCGGAACCTGCCCGAGAAGACCGCCGAGACGTTCACCGACGACGGCTTCCTGCTGACCGGCGACATCGGCGAGTTCGACGAGGACGGCTATCTGAGGATCGTCGACCGAAAGAAGGAGCTGATCATCACCGCGGCGGGCAAGAACCTCTCGCCGGCGAACATCGAGGCGCGGCTGAAGCAGATCCCGCTGGTCAGCCAGGCGATCGCGATCGGCGACCGCCGCAAGTACATCAGCGCGCTGCTGACGCTCGACGCCGAGGCCGCCGAGCGCTGGGCCGGTCGAGCACGACCTCGAGGGAGACCTCGGCGACCCTGGCCGAGCAACGAGGAGCTGATCGCCGAGATCCAGCGCGGGGTCGACCAGGCCAACGAGGACCTGGCGCGAGTCGAGCAGGTGAAGCGCTTCGCGATCCTCCCGGCCGACTGGGAGCCCGGCGGCGACGAGCTGACGCCGACGATGAAGCTGAAGCGAAAGCCGATCCTCGAGAAGTACGCCGCGGAGGTCGAGGCGCTCTACGACGGCTGAGGCGCGCGCCTGGGCCCGCTAGGCTGACGACCTTGAACGTCCTGCTCGCCGGCGTGGGATCCGTGATGCCGGCGTGCGTGGCGCGGACCTTGAAGGTGTGCTGACCCAGGCTCAGCCGGGCGAGGGTGTCGGGCTCGAGCAGGGCTTGAACGCGCCTCCGTCGAGCCGGCACTTGAAGGTGGCCGGGGTCAGACTGGACTTGAACTTGAAGGTGGGCGTGCGGTCGGTCGTCCTGCCGGACGGGCCCGCGGTGATCGTCGTGTTCGGGCAGGCCCGCTCGGTCGGGGCGGTGTGCGTGTTGCGTGGATGGGGCGACGCCGAGCGCGAAGTCGGCGGAGCTCTTGTTGGTGTCGTCGGACACCTCGAGCAGCGTCGGGCAGCCGCGGGAGATGCGGCGAACGAGCGCCTTGCCGTCGGGGATCGCCGGCGCTGGCGAGCCGGTCGGCGAGGGCAGCGGCGTGCCGCTCGTGTTGTGGAAGGCGCCCCAGGAGACGCAGTCCACGCCCGCCCAGCAGACGGCCCCGCCGCTTGGGCTCAGGCGCTTGCCGGGCTGAAAGCTGATCGGGAAGTCCCGGGCGACCCCGAGGATCGGAGAGGTGGTCGCGAACAGGATCGTCCCCTGGGACTTGCTGGCGACGTCACTCGGTGAGGACGTCCGATCTTGTTGCCGCTCGCGTTGTAATAGGCCATCTGGCCGAAGCTGAAGGAAGTTCTCCCCGGCGACCGGCATCTGGAGCTCGACGTACTGCGAGCCGGGCGTGGCCACCGTTCCCGGATAGACCTCCCTGATCTTGTTCAGATGGAAGGATGCGTTGGCGATCGCGGGCGTCAACGCGAGGCCGAGCAGCGCAAGCGGCGCAAGCCACCATGGGGCGACCGCGCCGGTGGATCTCCTCCCTGGGGAGCCTCATATTGCGGGGTGATACGGCTCGCGAGGGGCCGAGGTTCACCCCGGTACCCTCTTTGCGTGGCTTCCAAGCGTCAGATCTGGGTCAAGGACGTGCCGATCGGGGGAGGCGCTCCGGTCGTCGTGCAGACGATGACCAAGACCGAGACGGCGAACCTCGCGGCGACCATGGAGCAGATCGAGCGGGTCGCCGAGGCCGGCTCAGACCTGGTCCGCGTGGCCGTACCGCGCGAGGCCGACGTCGAGGCGCTGAAGACGATCGTCGCCGAGTCGCCGATCCCGGTGATCGCCGACATCCACTTCAACTACACGCTGGCGCTGAAGGCGATCGACGCCGGCGCGCATTGCATCCGGCTCAACCCCGGCAACATCGGCGGCCCCGACAAGGTCGCCGCAGGTCGCCAAGCGGGCCACGGAGGCTGGGGTCCCGATGCGAATCGGCGTCAACTCCGGCTCGCTTCCCAAGCACCTTCACGAGCTCGAGCGCTCCGACCCCCGTCGAGGCGCTCGTCGCACGCCGCGGTCGAGTTCGTCGAGCTGATGGAGCGGCTCGAGTTCGAGAACTTCAAGGTCTCCATCAAGTCGACCAACGTCCCCAACACGATCGCCGCCAACCGCCTCCTGGCGTCGAAGATCGAGTACCCGATCCACCTCGGGATCACCGAGGCGGGGACCAAGTGGTCGGGATCGCTGAAGTCGGCCGTCGGCCTCGGGACGCTGCTCGCCGACGGGGTCGGCGACACGATCAGGATCAGCCTCTCGACCTTCCACGCGGAGGAGGAGGTCAAGGTCGCCTGGGAGATCCTCAAGGCGCTGGGCCTGCGTGAGCGCGGCCCGGTGCTGATCGCGTGTCCGACCTGTGGCCGGCTCCAGTTCGACATGGACACGGTGGTCGCCGAGATCGAGACCCGCCTCGAGCAGTACGCCGAGCCGATCGAGGTGGCGGTGCTCGGCTGCGCGGTCAACGGGATCGGCGAGGCCTCGCACGCGGACTTCGGGATCACCGGGGCCAAGAACGAGGGCCTGATCTTCGCCCACGGAAAGCCGCTGCGAAAGGTGCCCGCAGGCCGAGCTCGTCGACGCGCTGTTCGACGAGATCGACAAGTCGCTCGACCGGGGCAAGGTGGACGTCGATGCCCGCAAGGCCGCCGAGGGCGCGGCCTGGCTGAAGCGGATCGAGGACGAGAACGTCGACGAGCTGACCCCGGAGCGAATCGCCCAGATGGAGGCCGCCGCTGCCGCCTCCGCGGACCCCAAGGCCGAGCCGGGCACCGCCGACGCTGGGCCCGGCAGTAAGCCGGCGGCTCTGGACGAGGAGGCCTCGCCGGTCGCGGGTCGTCGATTCACCCGGACGACGTAGCCGCGCTGGCGATCGGCCACTCTGCCGGGCAGCGCTCCGGCGAGCTCGTCCAGCGGATCGTCGCCGCCGAGTCGGTCGCGGTAGCGCTCGTGCCAGAGGTGGAAGAGGGTGATCGCGAGCACCCCGCGGTGGAGCGTCGGGTCCGCGAGGCCCTCGCCGAGCGTCCCGTCGGCCAGATGGCGCCCGATCTCGGCGCTCAGCATGGGCCCCAGGGGCCCGCTCTCCAGAACGCGCTCGTATCCGCTGACGGCGGCGGTCGAGAGTCCTCGTCGAACCCGCGTGATCGCCGGCGGCGTGATTCTGTCGTGGGTGGATGGAAGCGCGCCCACGACCGGGTTCGCCCTCTCGAACAACGCCCGGTAGATCTCGGCGCCGAACTTCTCCGATGGACGGGTCGCCAGCAGCGCGGTGGCGACCCCGTGGTCGGTGCACGGGCGTGACGTGGCCAGATCGGCCCCGAGGACGGCGTTGGGGGTGAGGGAGATCCCCCGAACCGTCCGCGTCGCGTAGAAGGTCAGCACGACCTCGGCCGGATGGCCCCGGAACCGCTTCGCCTCGGCCATGAACTGACGCCTGGCCAGCGACTTCAGCTCGTCGTCGATCTGTGGCGAGAGGGCGCGCCGGGTGGCATGGCGCATCACCTGGCCCAGGAGCCTGGTCCACAGCTCCTGCGCGACCGCGGCGCTGCCGTCGGGCCGGATCATCGACTCCGTGTAGTAGGCGTCGCCCGCCTGCGCGAGCGTGTCGAGCGCCAGGCCGTCGGTCGCCACCCCGGAGCGCCCCCCGAGCGCATTGCCAAGCGGCATCGCCCACGGGGGGGCGGCGAGCTGGAAGTCGACCCGCAGGGCGCGCTCGCGGTGTCTGGTCCCAGAACTCGGCGTCGCCGCCCTCCATGGTGGAATGCGGCACGCCGAGGGCTCTGGCGACCGCCGCCGCGAGCTACTCTTCGCGGTAGTGGCCGTTGTCGGGGCTCACCGTGAGCGCTCGACGTCGTGGCCCTGCTCCGCCAGGAGGCAGAGCAGCAGACGCGAGTCCCAGCCGCCGCTCAGGGTGCAGGTCACGGGACCGCCCTCGAGCGGCGCGATCGCCGCCTGCATCGCCTCCAGCGCGGCGTCGGAGCCCGCCTCCAGATCGAGGTCGAGGCTCGACCTCCGCCCACGGCCACCGGTGCTGGACGGTGCTGGGGCGCTTGGCCGCCGTCGTCCCACTCGAGAGTGCTGAACGGACGAAGCCGCTTGATCTCAAGGAACGGGGTGCGCTCGCCGAGCGGGAAGCGCAGATAGAAGATCGAGGCCCAGGCGCGCCAGTCGATCGTCAGCCGCCTCGGCAAGGCCCTGACGAGCGGGTCGATTCGAGAGGCGAAGTAGACGGCGTCGTCGTGCTCGAGGTGGTAGATGGGAGCAATGCCCGAGACGCTCGAGTGCACGCGCCGACGCTCGTCCTGGACCACGAGCCCGCAGGCGGCGAGCTCCCGCGACGCGTCCTTCCAGAAGCTCACCCGCCGGTCGCGAGCGGGGATTCTCGCTCCAGGCGAGAGCCTCTGCCGCGCCCACGCCACCGGATCGGCGGGCGGTCCAGCAGAAGGATCGAGTCGCCGTCCTCGTGAACGACGGAGAGCTCACCCGTCCATCCTTCGCCCGATCGTCGCGGACCAGCTCGGGGTCGTATTCGCCGAGCGCGCCGCATACGACCGGGTTCCGTCGCGGCTCGCCGCCGCCGCTCATCGCAGTGGCGCCTCCAGCGTCGTCCAGCGGTCGACCTCCGGCAAGCCGAACTCGTGGAGCTTTCGGACCTCGCCGATCCTGCGATAGCCGAAGTGGCGCTCGTACCAGGCGATCGTCTCGGGACGGTCGGCGTTCGTGATCACGCGAGCCGCCCCGGCATCTCGCATCAGCTTCATGCGGAGCTCCTGGAGAGCCCGGCCGATGCCATGCCCGCGTGCCTCCGGGTGAACGACGAGCAGGGTCGTCTTGCCGACCGGGCCGTCGGGCGTGTCGAGGAGACGAAAGCCGGCCACCCCCACGATCACCTCCCCGGTCACGGCCACATGCCAGCGTCCGACGTCGAAGTCCTCCATCTCCGGCGACGGGACTCGATGCATGTTCGCGGTCTCGAGCACCCGCAGGATGGCCCTCCGATCCGCGGGAAGTCGAGCCGGGCGGATCCGGAACACCCGCGCGCCGTCCGTCCCGCGCCGGGATCGATGGAGCCCTCTCCCATGGCGCGGATCCTAAGAGAACCCGAGTCGGTCGACGGGGCCGCCCGGCTCCAGGGAGTCGTTGAACGAAAGCGCCTCGCCGGGCACGTGGATGTGGACTGCAACCGTCTAGGCTCGCGCCCCGTGACCCGGCTCGCCGACTACTTCCTGCCGACCCTCCGCGAGGACCCGGCCGACGCCGAGTGGGCGTCGCACAAGCTGATGGTCCGCGCCGGGCTCATCCGCCAGCTCGGCGCCGGCCTGTGGACCTGGCTGCCCGCCGGCCACCGGGTGATCAGGCGAATCGAGGCGATCATCCGCTCAGAGCTCGACGCGATCGGCGCCCACGAGATGCTGATGCCGGTGCTCCAGCCCGCCGAGCTGTGGCGCCGCACGGGCCGCTACGAGATCGACGAGCTGTTCAAGCTGCGAGACCGCAAGGACGCGGACTACGTGCTCGCGATGACCCACGAGGAGAACGTCACCCACCACGTCGCCGGTCGACGTCCGCTCCTACCGTGACCTGCCGCTGATCCTCTATCACCTGCAGACCAAGGAGCGCGACGAGCCGCGGCCGCGCGCCGGCGTGCTTCGGGCGCGCGAGTTCACGATGAAGGACTCCTACAGCTTCGACCGCGATATCGAGGGGCTGGATCGAAGCTACGCGCTCCACATCGAGGCCTACGACCGGATCTTCGACCGCTGCGGGCTCCGCACCTATCGGGTCGAATCGGACGTCGGGATGATGGGCGGGCTCGGCGCGCACGACTACATGGCGCCCTGCGCGGCGGGCGAGAACGAGATCGCGCTCGCCCCGGGGTACGCGGCCGACGTCGAGGTCGCCGTCGCCGACCCGCAGCCGGTCGAGCTGCCGCCGGCGCTCGGCGAGCCCCGCGAGGCGCCGACCCCGGGCCTGACCACCGTCGAGGAGGTTGCCGGCGCGCTCGGCGTTCCCGCCGGGGCGCTGATCAAGGCGATGCCCGTGATCGTAAACGATCGCATGGTGCTGGCGCTGGTTCGCGGCGACCACCGCCTCAACGAGCTCAAGCTCCGCAAGGCGCTCGAGGGCGACTTCCGCCTCGCCCATGAAGAGGAGATCGCCGCGAAGCTCGGCCCGCCCGGCTTCATCGGACCGGTCGGCGCCGAGCTGCCGATCCTGAAGGACGCCGCGATCCAGGGCGAGGGCTACGTGTGCGGCGCCAACCGGGCGGACGCGCACCTGATCGGGGTCTCGCCCGGGAGGGACTTCAGCTTCGAGGAGGTCGACATCCGCTCGGTCGAGGCGGGGGACGTGGCGCCGGGTGGCGGCCGGATCGAGCTCGAGCGGGCGATCGAGGTGGCGGGAATCTTCAAGCTCGGCACCCGCTACTCAGAGCCGCTCGGCGCCACCTACCTCGACGAGCGCGGACAGGAGCACCCGATCGTGATGGGCAGCTACGGGATCGGCCCGGCGCGGATCGTCGCGGCGGCGATCGAGCAGGGAGCCGACGAGAAGGGGATCGTGTGGCCGCGCGTCGATCGCGCCCTGGGACGTGCACCTCGTTGGGCTCGGCAAGCCCGGCGACGAGGTGACGGCGGCGGCCGACGCGCTCTACGCGGAGCTCCGTCAGCGCGGGAACGCAGGTCGTGCTACGACGATCGCGACGCCGGCCCCGGTCAGAAGCTCACCGACGCCGAGTTGCTCGGCTGCCCGATTCGCCTCGTGGTCGGCAGGCGGGCGCTCGCCGAGGGCGCACGTCGAGGCACAGGCACGCCGCAGCGGGAGCCGACGAGCGCCTGCCCGTCGCCGCGGCAGCGAGCGGGGCCCTCGAGCTGCTCGATGGCATCGACTAGGCGCCTCTTCGGCCTCGACCGCTCGGGCCCCTCGCCTCCGCAGACGCGCCGCGGGGAGCCGCTTCGACCACTGACGATCCCCAACCTGGTCGGCTACGTCCGGCTCGCCGGGATCCCGGTCTTCCTCTATCTGGCCCTGAGCTCCGCGGACGGACGCACCGCGGCCGTCGGCGATCCTCTACCTGGCGATCTCGGCCGGCGACTATCTCGACGGCTTCCTGGCCCGGGTCACCGGCCAGTACAGCCGCATGGGCGCGCTGCTCGACCCGGTGATCGATCGGCTGACGATCCTCGCCGGGCTCGTCGTCTGCTGGCAGGTTCGAGCTCCTGCCGCGCTGGGCGCTGGCGGTCCTCGCCGCCCGCGAGCTGCGTCACGCTGGTGCTCGCCCAGATCGCTCTGCGCCGGGGCGTCGACCTGGAGATCAACTGGGTCGGGCGAACGTCGGTGTGGCTGACCATGGGCGGGATCTTCCTGGCGCTTGCGACGAGCGCCTGGATCGCGACCGCCGTGTTCCTGATCGGCCTCGACCGGATCGCTGCTCGGCCTCGGCGCTGCTACGTGAGCACCGGCCTGCGCGGCCAAGCCGCGGCGCGAAGGCTGGATGCGAGCGCGGGCGCCGGATTATCCTGCAGGGTCCCTCAACCTCAACTTGACCTTTGCGGCGCGCCTATAATCGGGCCGGCCGGCTCAATCACACCACGAGAGGGAGCACGAGAGTGGAGGAAACCTTTCCCGACGTCAGCTCGATGAGCGACCAGGAGCTCAAGGAGCTGATCGATCAGCTCACCGACGAGGAGCGCCAGATCTCGTACAAGCGCCGGCTGCTCCACGGCAAGATCGACATCCTGCGGGCGGAGCTGGTCAATCGCCTGAAGGCCCATCGCGAGGCCGGCGAGGAGCTGATCAGCGGCCAGGACGTCCAGCAGCTCACGGACATCCTGCTCGGCAAGGTCCCCGGTGCCGCCGAACGACGAGGAGGCGATAGTGGAGGCGCACGAGTAGTGGCCCTGCACTGCTCCGAGTGCGGGTTCGTCAACCCCGAGGGCGCCAACTACTGCCAGAAGTGCGGCGCCTACCTGGCCGGCCGGAGGGCGAGGACGCCTCGACGATGGCCTACAAGGTGGGGGAGACCGGCGAGTATGAGCCGGTCGACGTCACCGACGAGGTCGACAAGGCCGGCGCGGCCCTGGTTGATCCGCTCCGGCGGGGGTCGAGCGGGCGAGAGCTTCACGGTCGAGGGCGAGCGGGTCAGCATCGGCCGCACGCCCGATGCCGCCGTGTTCCTCGACGACGTGACCGTGTCGCGCAACCACGCGCTGATCGTCCGCCGCCGCGACGGCCTCTACATCGACGACCTCGGCTCCCTGAACGGCACCTACGTCAACCGCCGCCGGATCGAGTCGCACAAGCTGGAGGACGGGGACGAGATCCAGGTCGGCAAGTACAAGCTCAGCTACCTGGAGCGCTGATCGTGGCCGTCGCTACGCAGACGGGAGAGGGAGACGCGGGCGGCTCGAGAGGGCGCGCGGCGCGGCGCGACAGCGGCGCAGCCTCGCGACCTCGAAAGGCGCTGACGATCGGCGCCGTGGCCAAGATCCTGAGCCAGGAGTTCGACGACATCTCGATCTCGAAGATCCGCTACCTCGAGGATCAGAAGCTGCTCGCGCCGCGCCGCACGCAGGGTGGCTACCGGCTCTACAGCCAGGCCGACGTGGAGCGGCTGCGGGCGATCCTGCGCATGCAGCGCGACGAGTTCCTGCCCCTGAGGGTGATCCGCCAGGAGCTCGCCACCGGCGACTTCACGGGCGCCCGCCGCGGGAGCGAGCGGCCGCCACGCGACGCGCCGGGCGGCTCGGTCGACGCGCCGGTCTCCACGCTCACGCTCGAGGAGCTGCTCGACGAGGCCGGGGTCTCCGAGGCGCTCCTGCGCGAGCTCCAGGAGTTCGGGATCGTCCAGCCGGAGCGACGCGACGGGCGGCTCGGTCTACGACGAGACCGACCTCGAGATCGTGCGGGCCGCAGCCGAGCTCTCGCAGTTCGGCGTCGCCGGGCGGAACCTGCGGGTGTTCCGGACCTCGGCCGATCGGGAGGCGGCCCTGCTCCAGCAGCTCGTGGGCCCGGCGCTTCGCTCCCGAAGCCAGGCTCGCCGCAAGGAGGCGATCGAGAACCTCGAGAGCCTGGCGGCGGTCTGCGGGCATCTGAAGCATCTGCTCCTGGTCCGCGACCTGCGCCGCCTCAAGGGAGATTGAGGGTCCGAGGCCGGGTGGCGTCCGGGGAGCGGGGAGCGAGTCGCTTGGGCGTTTTGACCACCGCATCGGTGGTGAAATCGACCCGACGGACCCAGCAGTGGTTTCGAGTACGCTCGCGTCGTCAGCCCGCCTGCGTCCCCTGACCTGCTCGCATTTCGGCCCCTCGCCCTGCTGGACGGTCGATGCCCAGAGTGAGTCGAAAGCGGTTGATCGATGCCCCTCGCGGGCGGGTCTGGGACCTGATCTCGGATCCGCATCATCTGCCGCGGTGGTGGCCGCGGACGGTGCGGGTCGAGGACGTGCGGGGAAGGTGGACGGCGCAGGCGCTGGACGACGGTGCTGGGAACGCAGCGGGGAAGGGGCGTTCGGGTGGACTATCGCTGCGTCGGCGCAACGAACGAGGAGCGCTACGTCTGGGAGCAGGAGATCGAGGGGACGCCGTTCGAGCGGATTCTCCGCGTCCGCGGAGCTCGAGATCCGGCTCGAGGAGCGAGACCCCGGGCACCCTGGTCACCCTGACAGCAGCGAGCGTCTGCGGGGCCTCTCGCGGCTCGGCTCGCCGATGATGCGTCGCGCCACCGCGCCGCCGCCTCGACGAGGCGCTGAGCGGAATCGAGCGGGCCCTGACATGAGTGCCGCCGGCTCGCCCATGAAGTGGTGGGGATGGGGAGATCCCGCCAAGCGAATCGAGCTCGGCACCGAGGCGCTCGGACGCTGCGCGCCGAGCTCGGCGAGGCCGAGCCCGCCGTGCGGCCGGCGCTCGAGGAGGTGGCTCTGCCCGCGGCCAGGCCGGTCCCGAAGGCGATCGTGGACGCGGTCGGGCCGGACGCCGTCTTGAGCGGCGCCGAGGAGCGCCTTCGACGGGCCGCCGGCCGCGGCTATCCCGACCTCGTCCGGCTTCGCTCCGGCCGGCTCGACGAGGCGCCGGACGCCGTGGTGCTGCCGGGCAGCGCCGCCGAGGTCGCACGCGTGCTCGAGGCCTGCGCCCGGGAGAGGGTCGCGGTCGTGCCGTTCGGGGGCGGGACCAGCGTCGTCGGCGGCGTCGACCCGGCGGCCCCCGGGTTCGACTGCCTGATCTCGCTGGACCTGGGCCGGATGGTTGAGGTGAGCGTCGACCGTCGCTCCCTGACCGCGACCCTGGGCCCGGGCCTTCGAGGACCCGATGCCGAGCTGGCCCTGGCGGAGCGTGGGGTGACGCTGGGGCATTACCCCCAGTCGTTCGAGTACGCGACGATCGGTGGGTTCGCCGCGACTCGCTCGGCAGGCCAGGCGTCGAGCGGCTACGGGCGGTTCGACGCACTGGTCACGTCGATCGCGCTAACGGCGCCAGTCGGGGAGATCCGCACCCTTGAGACGCCTCACACAGCAGCGGGGCCGGCGTTGCGCGAGCTCGTCGTGGGCTCGGAGGGGGCTCTCGGAGTGATCACCGAGGTGACCGCCCGGGTGCGGCCGGTTCCCGAGCACCGCCGCTACGAGGCGTGGATGGCGGCCGACTTCGAAGCGGGTACCGAGATCGTCCGCTCGCTCGCCCAGGCCGATGCCCTCCCGGACGTGGTGCGCGTCTCCGACCAGGCCGAGACCCGAATCTCGCTCGCTTTGGCGGGCACGGCGGGCGCCAAGCGGGCGCTCATGGACGGCTATTTGAAGCTCCGGCGCCGCGCGGGCGGATGCGTCGTTATCTGCGGCTGGGAAGGAGAGCGCGAGGCGGTCGAGCGCCGGCGCGCCCTGGCGGCTCGCCGGCTTCGATCCGGGGGCGGGGCGAGCCTCGGTAGCGCTCCGGGCAGAGCGTGGGAGCGGGGCCGCTACAACGGCCCGTATCTGCGGGACGAGCTCCTCGACCTCGGGTACATGGCCGAGACGCTCGAGACCGCCCACACGTGGAGTGGCCTCGACGGCCTGTACGAGGCGGTCACCACGGCGATCGCCGACGTCGCTCCTCGACCAGGGGACACCCGGGGTGGTGATGTGCCACCTCTCGCACGCCTATCGCGACGGGGCATCTCTCTACTACACCTTCCTGGCTCCTCGAAAGCCGGGCGCCGAGCTCGAGCAGTGGCGAGCCGTCAAGTCCGCCGCCTGCGAGGCGATCGCGGGGGCCGGGGGAACGATCACCCACCACCACGGGGTCGGCCGCGACCACCTGCCGTACATGAGCGCAGAGATCGGCGAGCTCGGGATCGAAACGCTTCGCGCGGTCAAGGACCGACTTGATCCGACCGGGATCATGAACCCCGGCAAGCTGATTCCAGCAGGCTAGGGTCGACCCCCGGGAGCGCCTACCGGCACGGCTTCCACGGCTTCGCGTCGAGCGAGAAGTCGGAGGCCTTCTTGATCGAGTCGATCCCGAGGTCCTTGGCCTTGGGGCAGAACCGCTTCGATCGGATCTCGTACTCGACCTGGAACACCGGCTTGCCGGCGCGCAGGAACGCCTTGTAGCCCGGGGAGGGGTTGTTGGTGCACTCGCGGTACTCGAAGCACTGCTCGTTGATCGCGAAGTCGAACCGCGGCTCGAGCTTCGGGACCTGGCCGATGTCGTTCTTGAGCGCCGACCGAGAGGCCGTTTCGGTGCGCGATTCGAGCCAGGGCGCGGTCGAAGACGAGCTGGTCGTGTGCGCTCACGTGCCAGCCGGTGACCCTGTGGCCCTGAGCGTAGGCGTCGACGACGTCGTACTCGACCCCGTCGAAGCCGGCCCGGGCGCACTTCTCGGTGCGAGCCTCGACCCGACGCAGGACGAAGTCCCGCTGGCCGCTGCCGTTCTTCAGGTTGAGCCAGTACTCGTTTGGGAACCTGACGGCTGAACGGCTTGCCGATCAGGCTGTGGTGGTGGCTGCGGTCGAAGGCGACGTACTTGTCATAGTCGGGTCGGAAGCGCTCGGCGGTGCCGGCCGACATGTAGCAGACCGCGTGGGCGCCGCGGCGGTGGATCGCGTCCACGGCCTTCGCGTCGACCGTGTGGTCGTTGCCCGAGACCTGTCCGTCGACGTAGAGGTCGATGTCGAACACGTCGGGGTGGACGCAGTGGCCTCCCGAGTGAGGGCACCTGGCAGATGCCCACGTCGATCCCGCCGGTCGACGCGCGCCGCCGATCGGTGCTCTCGAGCTGGTACTGCCAGCGGTCACCCGACGACGGTTTCCATGACACCGTCTTCGACGGGCTCGCCGATGAGCCCTGGGTCCCGCAGGCGACGATCGCGACCCCGGCGAGCGCGATCACGACCAGCCTGGCCCGGGATGCCATCACCCGGAAGGTAACGGCATCGTCTGCCTACTTGCTCAGCCCGAACACGAACCACGCGACGTAGACCTGGCCCTTCGGCGGGGTCTCGGCGCCGGTCAGGCTGACGCTGAGCACGGGGCTCTTGGCGTTCGTCAGGTCGAGCGTTGCGGAGCCGCTTCCCCGGACGCCCTTGAGCGCCTTGAGGTCGACCGGGATCGTGTTGCCCTTGCGATCGCCAGCCACCCCCACATACGCGGGGGAGCCGGTCACCGGGAGTATCAGCTGGCGGCTCTTCACGGCCTGGCTGACGGCAAGCGCCAGTTTCTGGCCGTCCCCCAGGGTCACGTAGATGGCCTGGACTCTGGGAATCAGGCTCTGGAGCGTCGACGGGATCGGCACTCGACTCTCTGCCGATCCGGAGCTGGACACCTTGAGGGGAGCCAATGGATACCCCTCGGCCTGGCCCGCCGTGCCCGTGGGGGAGGTGGTGGCCGTCGTCGCCGCCTGGCTCGAGTCCCCGCCCTTGAAGGCGCCGGTGGCGGCCAATACGCCGACGATAACCAGGACCGCGAGACACCCGAGCGCCACGATCAGCCTCGTTCGCCCTCCCTTCACCGCGGCGAGTCGGGAGGGGGACGCCGCAGGAGCTCCGCCCGGCTCGCCCTTTGGCCTCCGAGCGCCTCGCAGCCGATCGGGAATCGGGAGGCGCGCGGCGGCGCCTCCGCCGGATCGCGGCCTCGGCCGGCGCTCTTCCCCCGGAAGGCGGGGAAGCTCCGCCTGCGGCGCGACGAGGCGAAGCTTCTGCGAGAGCTCGCTCGCCAGCTCGAGGTCGGCGGGGTCGTCCTTGAGGTGGCGGACCGCGTCGGCCCGGCCGATCGGGTCGGCCTGCCCCAGCAGGTAGTCGGTGAGACCGACATTTCGGTCCGGGTCGACACCGGCGAGCTCGGTCAGCGCAGCGCGGGCCCTGCCGCGGACGCCCGCCTCGTCGACTCCAAGCACCCCCGCGAGATCCTCATAGCTCTGCCCGCGCTCGAGCAGGAGCTGCAGCATCGCCTGTTGGTCCGCCGCCAAGGCCACGCAGAAAGCGTACGGATTCAGGTTCGGCGGGGTGCAGGAGCGCCGCCTGCGGGCCCCGATCTGCAAAGTAAGGTGCCGAGACGTGGCTGCCCTCGCCGATCTCGCGCTGAGGCGTCCGATCGTCTTGCTCGTCGCGACTCTCGCGGTGCTGGCCACGGCGGTCATCGTCGCGGCGGGGGCGCCCGGCCATCTGGGAGTGGGCGCGGCGTCCTCGGATGGCTCGAGCGGCGCATCGGCGGCGCGACCGGACCTCGTGGTCGCCACCACCGGCAAGACGCCGGTTCGCTCCGGACCCTACCGGGTGGCGCTTCGGGTGATCTCGGCCCAGCTGAGCTCCGACGCCGGGGTCGAGTCGGTGCGGCGTGGCCCGGTCTCGGGCGACGGGCGGTCGACTTCGCTGATCGTCACGCTTGTCCCGGGCGACGACGCCGCCGATCAGCGCGTCGGTGGAGCGGGTCGAGGCGGAGGTAGACCCTGGCCCGTTGAGGGTCGCCTACGGGGGCCAGGTTCCGGCCCTCCTGGAAGCACGGCACGACATCTCGCACGATCTCTGGAAGCTCGAGCTGGTCGCCATCGCGATCGTCATCGTCGCCCTGATCGCGGTCTTGGGTCCGTGGCTCGCGGTCGCCCCCGTGCTCTGCGCCGCGATCGCGATCGCAGGGGCGCTGGCAGGATTGCGGGTCGTTGGAGCGATTGCCGACCTTTCGCTGATCGGGATCGCGCCGGCCGCGGTGATCGGGCTCGCGATCGGGATCGAGACGCCATGCCTGATGATGGCTCGCTTCAGCGACGAGGCGGCGTCCGTCCCGCACGCCGAGGCGGTGCGGCGCTCGGTTACCGCGACCGCCGGCATTGCGCTGCCGACGGTCGCGGCGGTAGTGCTCGCGGCGCGGCGGGCCTCGTCGCGACGGGCCTCGATCAGGCGCCCTCGATGCTCCTCGCCAGCCTGCTGGCGGCCTTCCTCGCGATCGCGTCGGCGCTGGTCTTGCGTGCCGGCGCTGCTTTCCCTCGCCGGGCCGGACTCGAGGCGGGCTCGACTCCGAGCTCGCGGGCGAGCCGAGCACTGGCCTCGGTCCCGCGGCGCTGCGCGGGCTTCCTGGCGGATTCGCGACTGCGCGCGGCGCTCGCCGGGGTGATCGCCGTCGCGCTGATGGTCGCCGCCGGGCTGCCCTCGCTCGACGGCCAAAGCCGCGATTTCTCCGCCGCCGAGCTTCCTGCCGGGTCCGAGGCCGCCGATGGCCACCGCTTTGATCGGCGAGCAACCCCAGGGTGGCCCCCACGGTGACGGGGCGACCGCGAAGCCGCACCCGGTGCCGGCCGGGAACGCCGACCAGTCGCTGTTCGAGAAGCTCCCGCTCGCCGCCGCGGTCTCGTTGGGGGCGCTCGCGCTTCTGTTCGCGTCGCCTTCTCGGTCCGCGTGATCGGGTCGCGGTGGTCACCCTGCTGCCGGCGGCCGCCGCGTGCGGCCTGTCCGTGCTCGTCATTCCAGGATGGTCATCTGGCGGGGGCGATCGGCCTGCGACAGCAGGGCGCCCTCGAGACGGGGGCCGTCGCGTCGCTCCTCGCCGCGCTCGTCTCGATCTCGCGCCGCGCGGGCAGTGACCGCTCTGCGGCGACCCGTGGCGAGCGCTCGCTCGGGCTCGGACCGCTCCGGGTCGGCCGAGACCGCCGCCGCGTTCACGGTGCCCGCGGCGATCCTCGCGACGCGTCGGCGGCGCTCGCGGCGACGGGCGTGCTCGCCGGCACGGACCTCTACCCGGCGCGCGAGTTCGGGCTCGCCGTCGCCGCGGGCCTGATGATCGACCTGATCCTGCTTCGCGTGCCCGCTGCTCGCGGCGCTCGTCCCGCTGGGGCGGCGCCGAAGCTAGGCTCCGACCCGATGGAGGACCGCCCCGCCCAACAGGCCAGCCGCCGGGACGGGCTCGGCGGACCTGATCGGCCTCGAGTATCTGGAGACCAGCCCGGATGAGATCCGCGCCCGCGTCGCGGTGACCGACGACCTCCTGCAGCCGGCGGGCCTCGTTCACGGGGGCGTCTATGCGGCGATGGCCGAGAGCGTCTGCTCGGGGGCGACCTGGCTCGCCGTCCACGGGACGGAATGGCGGCGATGGGCCAGTCGAACAACGCCACCTTCCTGCGTCCGATCACGGAGGGACACGTCAACGCCGTCGCCCGCCCGCGCCACCGCGGCCGTACGACGCTGGGTCTGGGACGTCGAGATCACCGACGACGAGGGCCGCATCGTGGCCCTGATCCGGATGACGGTCGCCGTCCGCCGGTAATAACCCCAGGAACCGCGTCCCCGGATGTCCGGAGGACGGACGCATCGGACACAGTTCCGCGCGGCTCCCGGCGCTGCCCTACCCAGCCGGACCCGCGGTCCGAGCGTCGACTAGCCGCGATACGGTTCGTGATCGGAAGCGGCGGTCGCGGCCGAACGCCTTCGGCGTGATCCGGATCCCGGGCGGTGCCTGGCGCCGCTTGTACTCGGAGCGATCGACCATCGCGATCACCCGTCGACGACGTCCGCGGGGATGCCGCTCGTCGCGATCTCGTCGCGGCCGCTGTCCTCCTCGACGTAGGCCGCGAGGATCCTGTCGAGGGTTTCGTACGGCGGCAGCGAGTCCTCGTCGAGCTGATCGGGCCGAAGCTCGGCGGACGGGGCGCGCTCGAGCACGGATTCGGGGCATTGGCGGGCGGCTCCGAGAGTCCGTTCCGGTAGCGGACCAGCCGGTAGACGAGGGTCTTCGGAACGTCCTTGATCACCGCGAAGCCGCCCGGCCATGTCGCCGTAGAGGGTCGCGTAGCCGACGCTCATCTCGCTCTTGTTGCCGGTCGTCAGGACCAGCCATCCGTGCCGGTTGGAGAGCGCCATCATCAGATTGCCGCGGATCCGCGCCTGGATGTTCTCGGCGCCGTGGCCAGGTCCGGGCCCGCGCGGACCGGGCCCGCGCCGTCGCGCGGCGCCCGCGAGCAGCCAGGAGCTCTCGTAGGTGCGCATCGCGGCCTCGATCGGGATCTCGACCAGCTCGGCGCCGAGGTCGCTCGACGATGCGCGCGGGCGTCCGCCTGGGTCTCCGCGCTCGAGTGGGGGGAGGGCATCACCACGCAGCTCACCCGCTGCGGGCCCCAGGGCATCTGACCGCCACGAGCGCCACCAGCGCCGAGTCGACCCCGCCCGAGACGGCGACCAGCACCCGTTCGAATCCGTTCTTGCGCACGTAGTCGCCGAGCCCCAGCTTCAGGGCCTCATAGACCTCGGCCTCGGCTCGAGCGGCTCCGCGAGCGGCGGCGCGCTCAGACTTCCCGGCGGCGGCTGCGGGCGCCTCGAAGTCGCCCAGGAGGCGGGCCCGAGGCTCCCGGGGGCAGCTGCCCGGGCCGTCGGGCTCCAGCGCCGCGCCGGTCTGGGCCTCGGCCGAGGGACGACGTCGCAGACCAGCGAGCTCCTCGGCGAACTGCGCCGCCCGCGCCAGCGTCTCGCCCCGGCCGGAGACGACGACGCTGTGGCCGTCGAAGACCAGCTCGTCCTGCCCGCCGACCAGGTTGCAGACCGCGAAGGCGGCACCGGTCTCGCGGGCGCGCTCCTGGACCATCCGCTCACGCTGGGCGCCCTTGCCGCGGTGGTACGGGGAGGCCGACGGGTTGACGATCAGACTCGGCGCCCGGCGAGGGCCTCGACCGACGCGGGCGGCCCCGGGTACCAGATGTCCTCGCAGATCGTCAGCCCGACCCGCACCCCGCCGATCTCGATCAGCGCGGGCGTGTCTCCGGGCTCGAAGTAGCGGCGCTCGTCGAAGACGCTGTAGTTGGGCAGCAGCGGCTTGCGGTAAGAGCCCTGAAGCCCGCCGTCGGCGAGCACGCGCGACGCGAGTTGTAGGTGGCGGCGTCGCGCTCCGGGAAGCCGACCAGCGCCACGATCTCCTCGGCGCGTGCGACGCGATCTCGCTCGAGCGCCCGGCGCGCCGCGTCGAGGAAATGCGGCTTCAGCCACAGGTCCTCTGCGGGATAGCCCGGTGATCGCCTGCTCGGGAAAGACGACCAGCTGGGCGCCGGCGGCTCGCGCGCCCGATCGATCCACTCGGCGATCAGGCGCGCGTTGCCCTCGATGTCGCCCACGGTCGACGTTCACCTGGGCGAGCGCGATGCGCAGGCTTGGCGTTCGCTCGGCCATCGAGAACAGTATGGCCGCCGGCCGTTCGGCTCAGGCGGTCCGGCCGCGCGAGCCCGCCGACGATCGCGGCGACGACGGTGACGAGGTAGATCTGCCCGGTGAGCGCCTCGGCGATCGCCAGCGAGCGGCCGACGTCGGTCGCCGCCGTCAGGTCGCCATAGCCCGTCGTGGTGATGGTCGCGAAGCTGAAGTAGAGGAGGTTGTGGGTGCTTGCGGCCGCGTGCTGGGCGAAGAAGGGCGTCGAGCTGAGGCTGTCGACGACCCCGAAGGCGAAGGCGAAGATCGAGCCGATCAGCAGGTAGATGCACAGGACGCCGAACATGGTGTGCAGGCTGATCTCGCCCTGCTCGCGAAAGTCGAGCGATCACCCCGCGGACGATCGCGATCGGCGCGAACACGATCAGCAGCACCGTGAGCACGTGCGCAGCCGTCGCGCCCGAGCACTCCGAAGCCGATGTAGGCGCCGATCGCCGATGCGATCGCCACGAGCACGACGACGATCGCAACTCGCAGGATCGCGGCCCCGACGCGCGAGGCGCGAAGCGCCAGCGAGCAGGGTGACGCCCTGCAGGGCGATCGGTCACGAGCCGTGCCCAGTCGCGGTCCGGTGCGGCGAGCTGGAAGACCAGCGAGACGCAGGATCAGCAGCAGGACGAACCCGTAGTGATGGCCGCCCTGGCCGCCAGGCGCCTGAGGAGCGCCGCCGCGGTGCGGTCGCCTGTCGCGCCGCTTCGGCCACGCGAGGAGGATCGTCCTGCCGATCGGACGGGAGCGTCACCGCTCAGCCGGCGTCGGCCTTCGGCGCGGGCAGCGCGAGGCGTGCTGCGCGATCCTCGCCGAGCAGCGCTCCACCACCAGCACGTCCCGCCACTCGCCGTCGAGGCGCCCATGGCGGCGATGGACGCCCACCTCGCGCCAGCCGCTCGCTTGCACGAGGGCGATGCTCGGCCCGTTCGAGGTGAAGATCTTTCCCACCAGCTTGTGGTAGCCGCGACGCTCGGCCTCGTTGCGAGAGCTCGTCGAGCAGGGCCCTGCCCGGCACCCGCTCCGGCGCGCTGCCGCGCTCCACGTAGAGCGTCGCCTCGCCGACCGTCGCGTAGTAGGCGTGGGCGTCGTCGTATGGGGCCAGGCTCGGCCCAGCCGACCACCGCGCCGTCCCGCTCGGCCACGAGCACGAGCCGCCCCGCTTCGATCTCCTCGGCGATCTTCGGCGCGAGCTGGGTCGCCGTCTGAAAGGTCGCCACCCGCTCGGCGATCCCCTGGTTGTGGATGCGCGCGATCGCATCGGCGTCGTCGCGGCGGGCGGCGCGAACGACCACCTCATCGGGCATGCGGCAACACTACGCGTGACACTCCGAACGAAGGGCGGCAAGGCGGTCGCTAGACCCTCTGCTCGGCCTGAGCCTCGTTGCGGCCCGCGTCGCCCGGCGCTCCGCGGTGCGTCCGCCGCTCGGCCGACGGCGCCGCGGAGAGCTCGGCGATCGCCGCCTCAGGTCCGCCGGCCAGCGAGTCGAGGTCGGGCATCGCGTCGTAGTCGGCCGTGATCCCGAAGTTGACCCGGCCGTTGTAGCTCATGATCCCGAAGCAGACGCTCTGGTTCTCGGCCAGCGGCACCATCGGGAAGACGTCCTGGAGCTCGCGTCCGAGCAGGTAGAGCGCGAACTGGGGCCCGGGAACGTTGGTGACCACGAGGTTGAAGAACCGCTGCCGCGACTGCAGGCGGGCGGCCTGGGCGGCGATCGTCGGGGGCGCGAAGTCGCGTCGCCTCGGTCAGCAGGCTGGCGCCGACCGCCTGTCGCGAGGACTTCAGATCGCCCATCCGTGTCCGTCATCAGCCCGAGCCGCTCGATCGGGTCCTCGCACCAGATCGGGAGCGGCGCCATCATCGCCGAGACCCGGTTGCCGAGCGCGCCGTGCTGGTCGTCGGTCCGAACGCTGATCGGGACCATCGCCCGCAGCTCGAGGTCGCGCGGTGGAGTGGCCGCGGGCGCCGCAGGTATCGCCCCAGGGCGCCCGCGACCGCGGCCAGGACGACGTCGTTGACGGTGCCGCCGGCCTGGTTCTTGATCCGCTTCAGCTCGGCGAGCTCCGTCCGCACCCAGGCGAAGCGCCGGTACGGGCCGATCGGCGCGTTGAACGGCGAATCCGGGGCGCGCGAGACCGGTCCGGATGAACGAGCCCGCGGCCTCGAGGCGCACCGGCGGCGGCTCCTGCGACCTGGCGCGGAGCACGCAGCGCGGCGCGTGCGCCGCGGGCGATCTCCGCGGGGCTCGTGGCGCGCTCGACGAGCGCGTCGCCGAGCAGCTGGCCGCCGCTCGGCTCCGGGTCGGGGATCCAGGGCTCCGGCTCGGTCGCCAGCTCGGGCTCGCGGTCGAGGTCGAAGAGGACCGTGGTTATGTCAACCCCGGAGACCCCGTCGACCAGGCAGTGATGGGTCTTCGCGACGATCGCGAAGCGGTCACCCTCGACGCCGTCGACGAGCCACATCTCCCAGACGGGCTTGGTCCGATCGAGGCGCTGGGAGAAGATCCGCGCCGCGAGCGTCCGCAGTTGCTCCTCGGAGCCCGGGGGAGGGAGGGCGGTGTGGCGGACGTGGTAGTCGAGGTTCAGCTGAGGGTCATCGACCCACACCGGCCGTCCCTGTCCGAACGGCACGAAGCGGAGCTTCTGGCGAAAGCGCGGGACCAGATGGAGCCGCGACGCGATGTGGTCACGGAACTCCTCGTACTCGGGAGTGGGCCCCTCGAAGATGGTGGTCGAGGCGACGTGCATGTGAGCCGGGCCCCGCTCGAGCTGCAGGAAGGAGGTGTCGAGGCCGCTCAGTCGATCGCCGTGGGGCACGAGTGGATCTTCTCACGTCAAAGGCCTTCCATACCACCCAATCGGCCGCCAGCCGGGGTACGGCGCCGGAGGATGGCTACATGGACAGCGTGGCCTGGGCGTGGCGTGGCTCGGCCCCGGCTCGGCCCCTCGCGGCGCCCCGTCGAGGTTCGAGACGCCGATCCCGAGGAGCCGCACCGGCGCATCGAGCGCGAAGCTCTCGAGCAGCTCGGTGCGCCACCGCGCCGATCCGCTCTGGATCGCGGGTCGGCTCCTCGATCGTCCGCGAGCGGGTATGGGTGCGGAACGGACGCAGGCGGATCTTCAGCGTCACCGTGCGGCCCGCGTGGTCGCCCTCGGCCAGTCCCCGGCAGAGCGAGTCGACCAGGCGGTCGAGGGTCTCACGCAGGGCGGCGATGTCTGACACGTCGGCGGCGAAGGTCGTCTCTCGACTCTCCGACTTCCGCTCGCGGTCGGTCACCACCGGGCGCTCGTCGCGTCCCCGCGCGCGCTCGCGCAGCTCACGGCCGAGCCGGGGCCCGAGCGCGCGTCTCCAGCACGTCGTCCTGGGCGTCGGCGAGCTCGGCGACGGTCCGGATGCCGGCCCTGGTCAGCCGCTCGGCGGTGCGGGGGCCGACACCAGGGATCAGGGTGGCCGGGCGATCGCCGACCAGCCTCCAGCATCCGCTCCGGCTCGAGGACGCAGAGACCGTCCGGCTTGTCGAGGTCGGAGGCGATCTTCGCCAGCAGCTTGTTCGGAGCCAGGCCGACCGAGCAGATCGAGGCCGGTCTCGGCCATGCACCTCGCGTTTGAGCTGTCGGGCACGGGCCTTCGGCGCCGGGGAACCGGTCAGGTCCAGATAGGCCTCGTCGAGGCCCGCGACCTCGATCCGATCGCTGAACCGCCGCAGGACCTCCATCACGCGGCCCGACGCCCGACGGTAGAGCTCGATGTCGCGATCGAGCAGCACGGCCTGCGGGCAGCGCGGCGCGCCGAGGCGAGGGGCATCGCGGAGTCGACGCCGAACCGGCGCGCCTCATAGGACGCGGCCATCACCACGCCCCTCGCGACCGGGTCGGTTCCCGTCGCGACGATCACGGGCCGGCCCCGCAGCTCGGGCCGCCGCAGGAGCTCCACGGAGACGAAGAAGGCGTCCATGTCCGCATGCAGGTAGACACGTGGCCAGTCTCGATCGGACCCGCTCATTCCTCCAGCCTAGGGGCCGCCAGGGCGGCAGCGGGGCGCAGAGGCGTCAATCCTTCCCGGAGGCCCTCGAGATCGGTCGAGGGTGGCCGGGCTGCCTCCGCAAACCGCCCTTTGAAAGCCAGATACGAAACCTTTGGGCAGTCGCGGTGTTATGTCCACCGTGCCCGGCCAGGAGGGCCGGGAGAACATCCCACGAGAAGGAGATCCATAGATGCGTTTCAAGAGGCGGTCCGCCGCCATCATCGCGCTGGCTGTGGCCGGCGCCCTGTCAGTGGCCGGTATCGCCCTGGCCGCCACCAGCTCGACGGCGAGCTTCAAGTTCACGCCGAGCAAGGTGTCGAAGACGACGTTCCGAAGGCGGGACAGATCAACGTCCACACGCACACGAACTACAGCGGACGCGAACAGCAACTACACCGACCGGGCCCAGCTGTACTTCGACAACGACTTCACGTTCAACACGGGCGCCGTGCCGAAGTGCAACAAGACGAACATCTCCGGGACCAAGACGATGGCCCAGGCGATGGCGGCCTGCGGCGCGAAGCTGATCGGCAAGGGCACCGCGACTCGCGGCGGCCGGCGCGAACACCGTTCACGCCTGCGTGCTGGCGTTCAACGGCTCGGGCACCGGCGGCCACGTGCTGCTGTTCACCCGCGCCAACGTGGCGCCGCCGTTCACGATCGACTGCTCGAACCCGTCCTCGAACACGGCCGGTAACACGAACGTGCTCCTGGACGGCGCTCTGAAGCCCGCAAACAAGGCCGGCTACGGCAAGTTGCTGGACTTCAACAACATCCACGCCGCATCGGCCGCTGCCGCTGACCGACTTCAACGTCACGATCGGCAAGCCGACGGTTTCCACCACCGGCAACTACGTCGCTGCGCAAGTGCAGCCACTCGCCGAAGACGTGGAAGCTGCAGACCAAGTTCACCTACAACGGTCGCAGCGACCCAGACGGTCAACTCGACCCAGGCGTGCACGAACCCGTAGCACGACTGAAGTCACCGGCTCTTTGAGCCGATCCGAACGCGACGAGAGGGGCGGCAGTTGCCGCCCCTCTCGCGTATGCGGCGGAGCCCGGGAGCGCGTACATTCACCTGCGTGAGCGCCGAGGCCAAGAACCTCGAGGCGATCTCGCGGGCGATCGACCAGCACAACTCCAACTGCCCGTTTCCCGCCTCCGAGGTCCGGATGAATCCGTTCGAGATCGAGCGACTCGGCTGGGAGGAGATCCGGGGCCTGCCGATCGTCGGTGACCCGGAGCTCGGGACGGGCGCTTCCGGATCGTCTGCTCCGCGACTCCGATGGGGGGGAGGTCTCCGAGGTCGAGGCGGTCGGGACGCCGGTCGAGGTCGGCGCACCGGATCCGGCGTCCAACTGAGCGCGGGCGCTGGAGCGGCCGATCAGGGATTCAGCCCGAGGTCGCTGGTCAGCTTCTGGGCCTGGATGTTGAGCTGGAAGAAGTCGCCGGTCAGGATCAGGATGCCCATCACGATCAGGATCGCCGCCGGCCACCGCCATGATCGCCGCGTAGTGGCGCTTGATCACGGCGAAGCGCCGTCGTCATTCGCGAGAACGCGAGCGCCGTGAGCGAGGAAGGGGATCCCGAGGCCCGCCGAGTAGACGGCGAGCAGGAGCGCGCCGTGGGCTGCCGAGCTCGAGAGGGCGGCCGCGCTGAGGATCGCCCCGAGCGTCGGGCCGATGCACGGCGTCCAGGCGATCGCGAAGGCCATCCCGGCGATCAGCGGGCCCGCCTCTTGCCGGCCCGCGCCATCAGCGCCTCCACGTGCCATTCTCGGTTCAGGCGGGTGACGAACAGGCTGGACACGAACAGGACGCCCATGGCGATGATCACGGCACCGGCGATCTTCTCGAGTGTGTCGCGATGGTCCTGGAGCGTCTGCCCCAGCCCGGTCGCGGTGAGTCCCAGCAGGATGAAGACGGTCGAGAAGCTGGCCACGAAGACGAGGCTCGGCGCCAGCACCCGACGCCAGTTCGCCTCGCTCGAGCTCGCCGATCGAGACCCCGGTGACGGCCGACAGGTAACCGGGGACGAGGGGCAGTACGCAGGGCGAGACGAACGAGACGAGCCCGGCGCCGAGGGCCGCCAGGATGCCCGATGCCCGCTGCCGGATCGCTCTCCACGCCACCGGAACGCTAGCCAGCTTGCCGAGGGCGTGCTCCTAAGCGTCCGGCTCAGGCGAGCGTCGCGGCGAGCCGGCGCCGGTGCTCGCGGGCCAGCGGATGGTCGGCGCCGAGCTCGGTGAAGATCGCCACCATCACCCTGCGCAGCAGGTCGCGGCGCTCGGGGTCTTCGGTCTCGGCGATCGCCTCCTGAAGGCCCTCGAGGGCGGTCTCGGGATCGCCGTCGTCCCAGGCGGCGAAGCTCCGCGTCAGGAGCGTCCCGCGCCGTCGGCGCGTCGTCCGCCGAGCTCGGCGCTCAGGCGGGCTCGCGCGGCGAGCCCCTCGGCCTCGAAGTCGCCCTTGAAGGCGGTCGAGGAGCTCCAGGGCCTCGGCGCGGTCGCCGCGCGCCAGCAGGAGCACGCCCGAGCTTCGACCGCGGCGGCCGCGTTACGCGGGTCCAGCTCGAGCGCCTTGCGGAGCGAGTCCTCGTCGTCGGCCGCGGCGAGCTTGTCGGCGGCCGAGGGGACGAGCCCGTCGAGGAACTGCTCGATCTGGGCCGGCCGGATCGCACCCACGAACTCTGCGACCACCTTGCCGTCCTGAAGCGCCTTGACCGCCGGGATGCTTCCGATCTGAAAGGTCATGGCCAGGTTCGGGTTGCGGTCCGTGTCGAGCTTCGCGAGCTCCACATCGCCGTCTCGCTTCGCGACCGCCGCCTCGAGCGCCGGCCCGAGCATGCGGCACGGCCCGCACCATTCGGCCCAGAAGTCGACCACCACCGGGACCTCGCGCGAGCGCTCGATGACCCGCGTCTCGAAATCGCTCTCGGTGACGTCGAATGCCATCTCGTTCGAGGTTAGCTGGCCGGCGCCCGGCCCGCAGGGTCCGCTCGCGGCGGGCACAATGGAAGGCGATGGAGGAATCGCTTCGCGGCAAGCTCCTGGTCGCGTCGCCTGCCCTCGACGACCCCAACTTCGCTCGCACGGTGGTATTGCTCACCGAGCACAACGATGAGGGCGCGATGGGAATCGTCCTCAACCGACCGTCCGAGACGGCGGTCGGCTCGGTGGTCTCCGGAGCTCGACGAGATCGCCGCGCGGCGAGCCCGTCTACGTCGGAGGTCCCGTCCAGCCGGAGGCGCTCGTGCTGCTGGCCGAGTTCACCAACCTCGAGGCCGCCGCCTGGATCGTCGTCGCGGACGTCGGGCTCGCCTCGGCAGACGTCGATCTGGCCGACCTCGCCGGCTCGGTTCGGCGGGGGCGGGTTTACGCGGGTTATTCGGGCTGGGGAGCGGGTCAGCTCGAGGCCGAGATGGAGGTGGACTCGTGGATCGTCGAGCCGCCGCTGCCGGCGGAGCTGTTTCCCGACGACCCGGCGACGCTGTGGAGCGACGTCCTGGCGCGCAAGGGCGGCCAGTACTCGCTGATCGCCCGGATGCCCGCGGATCCGATCGCTCAACTGAGGGCAGAAGCGCCGGACGCGGCTCGTGCCCGCCGCTGCGCACGATAATCGACGTTATGGAAACCCGCTCAGGATCCGTGCCCCGATTGGGGCTCGTGGCCCTCGCGCCCCATCTCGCCGCGATATCAGTCTGGGCCCTCGGAGGAGAGCAACTCGAGGATCCCGAGCAGCTCACCGACCCTGCAGACGAGCAGCCGCTCCTCGTCGACCTCGACCCAGACCCCGGCCGAGGCGGGAAACACGACGTGGTCGCCGACCTCGACGGGCATCTCGACCCCGGCCTGCTCCCACCAGTCGAGGCCCGGCCCGACTGCGAGCACGATTCCCTGCTCCGGCGGCGGATCGTGGCTCCCCGGCGGCACGACCAGCCCCGAGCGGCGGACCCGGTCGGAATCGAGCTCCTTGACCACGATCCGGTCAAACAACGGCCGCAGTGGTGACGCACGGTCTCCAACGGCTCGCGTCTCGATCGCGTGCTCATCGACCATCACAATAGCCACGCTCCCGGCATTGCCCGGTTCGCGCCGAGGATCGAAGTTGACATAACGTCGCACGTCCCGACCCGGCGATGGCGCCGATGCTCTACAGCGAGGGGCATACGGTGCATTTCGAGCCGGATGGGTAGGGTCATGACGAAGCGGCCACCACGCGATCGCGAACCTCGAGCCACCGGAGGTGGAACGCATGGCAAACGTTCTTTGTGTCCTCTACGCCGATCCCGTCGACGGATATCCGCCGGCCTATCCGCGCGACGAGATCCCGAAGATCGAGCGCTACCACGGAGGTCAGACCACTCCCACGCCGAAGGAGATCGGCTTTCAGGCCCGGGGAGCTGCTGGGCTGCGTGTCCGGCGAGCTCGGGTTGAGGGAGTTCCTCGAGGCGGAGGGCCACAGCCTCACGGTCACCTCGGACAAGGACGGCCCCGACTCGGAGTTCGAGCACGCGGCTTGCGAGACGCCGACGTGGTGATCTCCCAGCCGTTCTGGCCTGCCTATCTGACCGCTGATCGGATCGCCAAGGCCCCGAGCCTGAAGCTCGCGATCACCGCCGGCATCGGCTCCGACCACGTCGACCTGCAGGCGGCGATCGAACGCGGGATCACGGTGGCCGAGGTGACGTACTCGAACTCGATCTCGGTCTCCGAGCACGTCGTGATGATGATCCTTTCCCTGGTCCGAAACTACATCCCCTCGTACCAGGTGGTCGTCGACGGCGGCTGGAACATCGCCGACTGCGCGAGCCGTTCCTACGACCTCGAGGGGATGAAGGTCGGCACGGTCGGCGCCGGGCGGATCGGGTCAGCGGTACTGCGCCGCCTGGCGCCGTTCGAGGTGTCGCTCCACTACACGGATCAGCATCGGCTTCCGGAGGCCGACGAGGCCGAGCTCGGCCTGACCTATCACCCCACCGCCGCCGAGATGGTCGAGGTGTGCGACGTGGTGACCATCAACGCCCCGCTGCATCCCGAGACGGAGGGGATGTTCGACGACGCCATGCTGGCTCGGATGAAGCGCGGCTCGTACCTCGTGAACACCGCGCGGGGCAAGATCTGCGATCGCGACGCGATCGCCCGTGCGCTGGAATCGGGTCAGCTGGCCGGGTACGCGGGCGACGTCTGGTTCCCACAGCCTCCCCCAAGGGACCATCCGTGGCGCTCGATGCCCCATCACGGGATGACGCCCGCATGTCTCGGGCACGAGCCTTTCGGCGCAGGCGCGCTACGCAGCCGGCACGCGAGAGATCCTCGAGTGCTTCCTCGAGGGCCGTCCGATCCGCGAGGAGTACCTGATCGTCGACGGCGGAGCCCTCGCGGGCGCGGGCGCCCATGCGTACAGCGCCGGCGACGCGACCGGTGGTTCGGAGGAGGCCCAGCGCTTCAACGAGCAATCCGAGCGCTGAGCGGCACCGGTCGAGAGGCGGTCGCGCCACCTGGCTCGATCGAATGTTTTCCCTCTGTCCGCCGCGGGTAATGGTCGCTAGATGCTCACCGACCCACACCACGGCAACGGCCTCCGGGGTGGCGACGGGCTGATCGATCTCCTGGCAAGCGACCGCGACCTCGGTCGCCGGCTCGCCGAACAGGGTGCCAGCCTCCCGGACGGAGCGCTGATGGCGCCGACGCTGCATCTCGATCGGGGGCCTTGGAAGGCGGGTTCGGCGACGCCGGAAGGAGACCACCTCGGATTCCTGGTCCTCGACGGGCTGATCGGACGCCGCTGCTTCGTGCCTGACCGGGGGCGCAGCCTCGAGCTCCTGGGGCGCGGCGATCTGCTTCGCCCTTGGCAGGAGGACCCGGCTTCGTTCTCACAGACGTCGTGGACCGTCTTCGAGCGCTCGTCGATGGCCGTGCTCGAGGGGCCTGCCGTCGCTCCCGCCCGGGACATGCCGGAGTTCCTCGAGGCGCTCACCGAGCGGGCGCTACGGCGATCGCGAAGGCTTGCCGTCAGCTCCGCGATCGCCAACACGGTCGGAGTCGAGGACCGGATTCTGCTGGTGCTCTGGCTGTTGGCCGAGCTCTGGGGAGAAAACCGCTCGGCAGGTGCCCTGATCCCGCATCGCCTCTCGCACCAGACCCTGGCCGACCTCGTCGGAGCTCGCCGGCCCACGGTGACGCTCGCGGTGCGCGCCCTAACCGAGCGCGGGCTGCTCGATCGGGCCGAGTCCGGTGAGTGGATCCTTCTCGGCGTCCCCGCCCTAGGCGGGATCGGATGGCCGAGCCCGAGTCCGGGCTCGGAGTGAACGCTACTCGCGCTTCCAGCCCCGCCCGAACAGGCGGCTGATCCGTCCCGCTTGCGGGTTCGGCCGGAAGGTCGCCGAGCCGCTGTCAGGCGTCGGGAGAGCCGGCACGTCAGCCGCCGCGATGGTCAGGGTCACCCCCCGCTCCGCCGTCCGGGCCACCTCCGGGGCGTCGACGAACCGGAGCTCACCGTCGGTGGTCTTGAGCACTATCCCGTCGAAGATCCGTTCCCGGTAGTTGTCCACCACCTGGTGGACCCTGCCGACCTCGATCTCATCCGAGGCGTAGACCGGCGTCCCCGGCTCGACCGCCGAGTAGTGGATCGCGTGACCGTCGTCGACCATCGACGGGCAAGGATAGGGCCTCACCCACGCGCCCTCGCCTCCACCTCGGGCTCTGCGCAGAAGGCGGCGATCTCCCGCGCCAGCCTCCCGCCCTGCCATGCGAGCGGCGAGGAGCCGGCCTCCTCGCTGATCAGGCGTGCTCGAGGGAGGCTCTCCGCGTACGCGGCGGCGACCGAGTAGGGATGTCCGGGGTCGGCGGCGTCGTGGCTTGCGACGACGAGCGCGGGGATGTCCGCGAGCTCCAGCTCCGACAACGCCTCGAACGGCCGCGATCGCGCCAGCTCACGCATGGCCTGCGCGACGGCCTGGGGGTGGCGATGCTCGCCCATGCGACTTCGGGTGATGCGCAGGACGGTCTGGCGCCACTCGGGGCTCAGGTCGGGGTCGTATGCGGCCATGAACCCCTCCACCCCTCCGGCTTGGAGTCCGTCGGCCAACCGGTCCCAGGTGGCGATCGCCTGATCGTCGAGCACGCCGACGTAGGCCGGCCCGATCACCACCACTCCGGCGAGACGGGCGCCGTGATCGAGCGCATACGCGACGGCGGTGTGCGCCCCCATCGAGTTGCCGGCGAGCACGAACGGCTCGTCGCCGAGCTCGGAGCGCACGACCGCCTCGACGTCGGCGACGAGCTCGGGATATGAGTATCCCTCCGCCGCGGGCGCAGGATCGGAGCGGCCGTGCCCCCGGGCGTCGTAGGTGATCTGACGGTGGCCCGCCCTCGCGAGGGCCCGCGATCCGTGTACGACGTAGCGGCGGGTCGCGGTGACCCCGTGCAACAGCACGACGGGGGGGCCGGTGCCGAGCGACTCGCCGTGGAGGCTCCACTGACCGGGCGATACGCGGAAGCTGACCGGCTCGCTGGGGAGCGCCATCGATCGGATCGTCGATCAGGCGGGCGTTTCGGCGCGCGCCTTCTCCAGCGAGCGCTTCAGCGACTCGACGTCCTTGTAGTGGAGCCCGAGGAGGGCGACGTGGCGGTAGCGCACGATCCCGCCCGGGTCGATCATGAAGATCGAGCGACGGACGAGACCGCCGGGGCCCAACACGCCGTAAGCGCGGATCACGGCTCGATCCGGGTCGGCGAGCAGGGGCACCGTGAGCTGGTACTGGTCGCGAAAGCGCTGGTGCGAGTCGACCGACTGCGGTGAGATCCCGAGCACCACCGCATCGAGCTGGTCGAGTCGGTCCGCCGCGTCGCGGTAGGCGCAGAACTGGCGAGTGCAGACCGGCGTGAAGTCGCCCGGGTAGAAGGCCAGGACGAGCCATCCCCCCCGATAGTCGTCGAGGGCGTGAACTCGGCCGTCGGCGGCGGAGAGCGCGAAGTCGGGGGCCTGATCACCGATCTCGACCTTGCTCATCGGGCGCTCACGGTGATCCTCCGGATAACGACGGGCGCGCGCGGGGTCCCGACCTGGTCGCTCGACGGGTCCCCGACGCTCTCGATCCGCCGAACCACCCTCGACCCCGAGCTGACCCTGCCCAGGGGCGCGTACTGGGGCGGCAGGCCGGCATCGGCCGCCGTGACGACGAAGAACTGGCTGCCCGAGCGTCCGGAGGGCTCGACCGACGACTTCGCCATCGCGACCCGTCCCCGCCGGTACGTGGTGCTCGGCGGCGGCGTCTCGGTCACCGAGTAGCCGGGCCCACCCATCCCGGTCTCGGTCGGGTCTCCGCCCTGGATCAGGAAGCCCGGCACGATCCGGCCGAAGCTCGTGTCGTCATAGACGCCCTTTTTCGCCAGGTAGGTGAACGAGTGAACGGTCCTCGGTGCGCTGCCGGGATCGAGTGCGATCGAGAAGCGCCCACAGCTCGTCTCGACGGTGGCGGTCAGCGCGGCGCTCGAGGCCTTGCCGCTCGGTCGCTTGAGCTGGACGTGCTTGGCCGGCGGGGCGGGGACCTTCTGACAGCCGGACGGAAGCGAGAAGGTGGTCGACGTCGTGTCGCTCGAGCCGCACGCGGTGAGCGCCGCCGCCCACAGGCTGACGGCGAAAAACCCCCCCGCCCGGCGCGCGATCTGGCATCTCGTCATCGGCTCGCCAGGCTAGATGAGTTGGCACGTCGGCGCGGGTGAGCGCCGCCAGTCGCCCTACTCCGATCGGCGCGCCGCGCCCGCGCTCGCGGGCCGCCAAGATGTCCAAGTGGCCACGGAAGCGGCGGGCAGATGAGCGGGCCCTCGACGGAACCGCCCGGCGCAGGGCCGCCGCGGCGGGTCCGGCTCGTCGGTAGAACCCTCAACCGGTTGATCGTCCGGGCGCCATGGGTTTGGCCGGCCGTCCGGGGACCGATGCAGCGCTTCTTCGACCGTTCGGCCCCGGGTTGGGACGAGCGAACCGGCGCGGGATCCGCCGATCACCTGGCGGGACTGGGGGCGGCGCTTCTTCACGTGAGGCCGGCGCCGGAGCGGGCGCTCGAGGTGGGTACCGGCACCGGCGAGGGCGCCCTCCTGATCGCACGGGAGTTTCCGCAGGCGCGAGTTCGGGGGGTCGACATCTCCGACCGGATGATCGAGGCGGCCACCGGGAAGGTCGGGCTCGATCCCGAGGGGAGGATCGCCTTTCGGGTCGCGGATGCGGCGAGGCTTCCCTACGAAGCCGAGTCCTTCGACTTGGTCGCCCATCTCAACATGCCGCCCTTCATGCGGGAGATCGCCCGGGTCCTGCGGCCTGGCGGACAGGTCATCGTCGCCTCGAGCTGGGGTGCCGCCACCCCGTTCTACACGCCCGACTCGGTCCTGGACTGGGGATTCGCCAAGCGGGGAATCGAGCAGACAGCGGCCGGTGAGGCGGCGTCGGGCACATATTGGGTCGGGCGAAAGACGCCCGTGCGCGGCTAGATTTAGATTCCGCCCCATGGACGGAGCCCGCCGGCATCTAGTGCTCGTCAATCCCTCGGCCGGCGGGGGTCGGGCGCGACGGTTGCTCCCTCAGCTCGAGTCCTCGCTGAACGACCTCGGCCTGGAGTACCGCGTGGTGATCACGACTAGCGTCGAGCACGGGTGCCAAGAGGCCCGGACGGGCGCCGCAAACGGCGAGGTCCCGGTCGTGATGAGCGGCGACGGGCTCGTGGGACAGGTTGGCGGCGTGCTCGCGGGTGGCGAGGTTCCGATGGGTGTGATTCCTGGAGGCCGCGGCAACGACTTCGCCCGCGTCGTGGGGATCCCGACTGAGATCACGGCCGCGGCGCGGCTTCTGGCATCGGGCGGGACTCGTGCGATCGACGTCGGCGAGGTGAACGGCCGCCGTTTTCTGTGCATCGCGAGCTGCGGGTTCGATGCCGAGGCCAACCGAATCGCGAACGAGGCGCGGTTCGTGAAGGGAAACCTCGTCTATGCGTACGCGGCGCTCCGGGCGCTCGTCGCCTGGCGGTCCGCGCGATTCGAGCTGACGCTGGATGGCGAGCGCCACGAGGTCTGCGGCTACTCGGTCGCGGCCGCGAACAGCAAGGCGTACGGAGGCGGCATGTTCCTGGCACCGGACGCCGTGCTGGACGACGGACAGCTCGACGTGGTCAGCGTCGGCGAGGTCGGAAAGCTCCGCTACCTGGCTAACCTGCCGAAGGTGTTCAAGGGCGCCCACCTGGGTCACGAGGAGGTGACGGTTCGGCGCGCAGCCGAGGTCCGGATCGCGGCGGACAGGGCGCTGGCGGTATACGCGGACGGCGACCACATCGCCGACCTGCCGGCCACGATCCGCGTCCTTCCGCGCGCCCTGAACGTGATCTCCCCATGAGCGGGGCGGGGATCGCACCCCGGCTCACCCGGTCCCCGGCGCCCCGGTGAGCGGCCTCTTCGCGCTCGAGGTGGCCGCGGCACGAACGGCGGGCGCGCTCAGCCGTCGAAGCGGTCGCGGCGGGCGGCACCACCCTCCCGGGTCGGATGCTGCTCCGCATGGCGCCCGACGCGATTGCGCGACTCGGCGGTCGCCTCGGCGGGGGCACGTCGATCGTCAGCGCGACGAACGGCAAGACTACGACCGCGGGCATGATCGCCGCGGTCATGCGGGCGGCCGGACGGCGACCGGTCCACAACCGGGCCGGCTCGAACATGACCTGGGGGGTCGCAACGGCGCTGCTCGAGCAAGACGCGGGATGAGGGACTGTTCGAGGTGGACGAGGCGTGGCTGCCGCGGGTCGCGGCCGAGCTCAACCCGTCGCTGATCGTGCTCGGCAACCTGTTCCGCGACCAGCTCGACCGTTACGGCGAGCTCGAGCACCTCGCCGACCAGTGGGCCGAGGTGGTCGCGAGCCGCGCCGGTCGACACCGAGTTCGCGCTCTGCGCAGACGACCCGCTGGTCGCCGACCTGGGGCGCGACCGCGAGCTGAGCGCGGCGCCCGGGCGTTGACCTACTTCGGGATCGAGGACCCGACGAGGCGTTGCCCGAGCTCCAGCACGCGTTCGACGCCAAGCACTGCCGCCGTTGCGGCGCTCCATACGCGTACGACCGGGCGTTCGTCGGGCATCTGGGCCACTACCGGTGCCCGAATTGCGGCGCGGATCGGCCCGCCCCCGACGTGGCCGCGACCAAGGTCGCGCTGGACGGGATGCGCGGCTCGCGCGTCTCCGTGCGGGCGCGCATCCGACGAGGTCGATGCTCGACCTCCCCCTCCCGGGCCTCTACAACGTCTACAACGCGCTGGCGGCGCTGACCGCCGCCGGACGCCTGGGGATCGGGCTCGCGGACGCAGCCAGCGCGCTCGGTTCGATGCAGGCCGTGTTCGGCCGCGTCGAGACGATCGACGTCGGTCCGACGAGCGTCTCCATACTGCTGATCAAGAACCCGGCGGGCGCCAACGAGGTGCTGCGCACGCTGTTGCTGGAGGCGGATGGCGCGGACCCCTCCCCCGGCCTCGATCTGTGGATCGCGCTCAACGATCGAATCGCTGACGGACGCGACGTCTCGTGGGTCTGGGACGCCGACTTCGAGCTGCTCGCGGGTCGCGTGCGCCGGATCGTCTGCGCGGGCACCCGGGCCCCGGAGATGGCCGTCAGGCTCAAGTACGCGGGGATCCCCGATTCGGCGCTGACGATCGAGGAGTCGATCGACCGCTCGCTCGATGCCGCGCTGGCCGCAGCGAACGGACGGCTGTTCGCCCTTCCCACCTACACGGCCCTGCTCGAGCTTCGCGATCTGCTCGCCCGGCGTGGCATGGCGTCGAGCTACTGGGAATGAGCACGGCGACCGTCTGGCACGAGGTTGAATGCGGCGGCTATGCGGCCGATCTCGACCTATGGGACCGACTGGCCCGCCGGGCCGGCGGCCCGGCGCTCGAGCTCGGGAGCGGCGCGGGACGGGTCACCCTCCACCTCGCCCGCTCGGGCCGGCGGGTATGGGCGGTGGATCGGGACGTCCGGCTGATCGACGCCCTCACCGCGCAGGCCTCGCACGAGCGGCTCGACGTGCACGCCGCGGTCGGCGATGTGCGCACCTTGGCGATGCGGGAATCGTTCGAGCTGATCATCGCCCCGATGCAGCTCGTCCAGATGCTCGACGGCAGCAACGAGCGAATCGAGGTGCTGCGGCGGGCGTCGTCTCACCTCACGCCCTCCGGGCGCCTGGCGGCCGCCATCGTGGAACACCCGGCGGCCGCGGTCCAAGGCGCCGGGGACGGGCTTCCGGACGTTCGCGAGCGCGACGGATGGGTGTACTCGAGCCTTCCCACCGTGGTCTCGACGAGGGACGGCGGCCTGGAGATCCGCCGGCTGCGCCAGTCGGTCTCACCCGCCGGCCACATGAGCACCGAGCAGCACACCGACCATCTCGAGGCGCTCGACGCTCGGGCCCTCGAGGCGGAGGCCGCAAACGCGGGCCTCGCGCTCGCCGAGCGACTCGAGGTTGCGGCCGAGGACGGCTACCTGGGCTCCACCGTCCTGGTCTTCGGGAGGGCGTGATGGAGCTTCGAGCGGTCGCTCTGTACCCGGAGCAGATGAACATCTATGCCGATCGGGGCAACATCCTGTTCCTGCGCCGGCGCTGCGAGTGGCGCGGGATCCGCTTCTCCTACAGCGCGTCCGGGCCCGGCGAGTCGCTCGATCCTGGCGCGCACGACCTGATCTACCTCGGCGGCGGCCAGGACCGCGACCAGCGGATCGTCGCCGACGACATCATGTCGAGCAAGCGTGTCGGCCTCGCGGCCGCAGTCGACGACGGATCGGTCGTCCTCGCGGTGTGCGGCGGCTACCAGCTTCTCGGGCATAGCTACCAGCTCGGCGAGGAGCGAATTCAGGGCCTCGGGCTCGCCGACCTGGAGACCGTCCGCGAGCCGGGGCCGCGCCTGACCGGCAACGTCGAGATCGAGGTGGACCTCGGCGCTGGACCGCGGCGGCTCGCCGGGTTCGAGAACCACGGTGGGCGCACCACCCTGCTTTCGGGAGCCGAGCCACTGGGACGGGTGATTCGGGGGTTCGGCAACAACGGCCGAGACGGGCTCGAGGGGGTTCGGCGGGCCAACATGATCGGGACCTACATGCACGGTCCGCTGTTGCCGAAGAACTCGTGGCTCGCCGATCGCCTGATCCAACTCGCCCTCGCGCGCCGCACCGGCTCCCTCCCGGATCTCGAGCCGCTCGACGACCGGCTGGAGACCGCCGCCCACGAGTCGGCCCACCGGGCGGCGCTTCGCGGCTGACCGCCGGCTCGCGTCCTGGCTCGGCTCTATCGTCGGGCGCGTCCAACGATTCTCGAGAAAGGAGCCCTCGATGGCCGAGGTCGACTATCCGCTCACCTTCTCGGTCGACTATCCCGACCGGCCTCTGAATCGGGTCTCGACGGGATTTCGCATCTTTGCGGCAATCCCGATCCTGATCCTGGCGGCGACGATCAGCGGCGGAGGATGGACGTACACCTCCGGGACGACGGTCGCCATTACGGGCTCTGGGCTCCTGTTCATCCCTCCGCTGCTCATGATCCTGTTCCGCCGCAAATACCCGCACTGGTGGTATGCGTGGAATCTCGAGTTCCTGCGGTTCTCGAATCGGATCTCCGTCTACCTGGCCCTGATGGACGATCGCTACCCATCGACCGACGAACGACAGGCAGTGCAGCTCGACTTCCCCCAGCCCGACGCCGAGCGCGACCTCAACCGCTGGCTGCCGCTGGTCAAGTGGTTCCTCGCCATCCCCCACTTGATCGTCCTGTTCGTCCTCTGGATACTGGCCTTTATCTGCGTCGTGATCGCCTGGTTCGCGATCCTGTTCACCAAGCGCTACCCCCGCGGCCTGTTCGGCATCGTCGAGAGCGTGCTTCGGTGGAGCAACCGCGTCACCGCCTACGCGTTCCTGTTGATCACCGACCGCTATCCGCCGTTCAGCTTCGATTGAGCTGACGTTGCGGGTCGTCAGCGCCCGCTCGAGCCGAATCCGTGTTCGCCACGTGCGCTCGGGTCCAAGTCGCCCACCTCGACCGGCTCGGCCTCGCTGAGGGGCGTCACGACCAGCTGCGCGATCCGATCGCCGGGCTCAATCGAGAACGCGGCCTCTCGGTCGGTGTTCAGCAGCAGGACCCTCACCTCCCCTCGGTATCCCGCGTCGATCAGCCCGGGGGCGTTGACCAGGGCGATCCCATCTCGGGCGGCGAGTCCGGAGCGCGGGAGCACCAGGCCGGCGTGACCGGGTGGGATCTGGATCGCGATCCCGGTCGCCACACTCGCCCGCTGACCGGGGGTGAGGGACGCTCCCTCGGCGGCGTAGAGGTCGAGGCCGGCGTCACCGTCGTGGGCGCGGCTCGGAAGCCGGGCATGATCGCGAAGAAGCTTGACCCGAAGGTCCACCGCGGGAGCGTAGAGCGGGGCTAGCCGGTTTCGTCCGGGTGCCGCTGCGACGCGGCCCCGTTCAACGCAAAATCCGCGAACCGGTGGGTGAGCGCCGCCGGGATCCGGGCCTTGACCAAGACCCCATCCGGGCGGTCCGTGCGCTCAAGATCACCGGCCAGCTCGTGGAGCTCGGCCAGGGTCCCGCCCTCCGAGTACGGAAACAACAACTCGACCTGCCGAAGGCTGTCCTCGAACCCGTCGCTGATTCGGTCGCGAAGCGCTTCAAGCCCCTCGCCGGTGGCCGCCGAGATCGTCACCGACCCGGGCTCGCGGATGGAGAGCTCATGGGCGTCGGACGGGTCGAGGAGGTCGATCTTGTTGAAGGCGAGAAGGCGGGGCGCGCTTCCCGCGCCGATTTCCTCGAGCACCGCGTCGACGGCCGCGATCGACTCGCGACGCGCATCCTCGGGCTCGGAAGCGTCGACGACCTGGACGATCAGGTCGGCGAGGACGGTCTCCTCAAGCGTCGCCTTGAAGGCCTCGACGAGCTGATGGGGCAGCTTGCGGATGAAGCCGACCGTGTCGGTCGCCAGGAACCGGCGTCCCCGGTGACGGTAGGCGCGGGTGGTCGGGTCGAGGGTGTGGAACAGCCTCTCCCCCACCCCGGCGCTTGCTCCCGTCAGCGCATTCAGCAAGGTCGACTTCCCCGCGTTGGTGTAGCCAGCGAGGGCGATCATGGGAAGCGCCGAGCGGTGCCGGCGCGCTCGCATCACCTCGCGGTTTCGCTCCAGGCTACGCAGCCGGCGGCGAAGGTTGGCGATCCGATCGCGGGCCAGCCGGCGATCGGTTTCGATCTGCGTCTCTCCCGGCCCGCGGGTCCCGATCCCGCCACCCAGCCGTTCGAGGTGGGTCCATAGGCCCCGCATGCGGGCGAGGTTGTACTCGAGCTGGGCGAGCTCCACCTGGAGCTTCCCCTCGGCGCTGTGGGCGTGGTCCGCGAAGATGTCGAGGATCACCGCGGGCCGGTCGATCACGGGTACGCCGAGCGCCGCCTCGAGGTTCCGCTCCTGGCGGGGCACAAGCTCGTCGTCACAGGCGATCAGGTTGGCGTCGCAGCGGGCCACCTGCGCCTTGAGCTCGCTCAGCTTCCCCCGCCCCAGGTACCGGTCGGGATCAGGCCGAGCGTGGACCTGGATCAGCTCGCCGGCGGTCGCCACCCCGGCGGTGCGCAGGAGCTCCTTCAGCTCGGCGAGGGGATCTTCGTCGGCCGGCGAGCGTGGGACCACCGAGATCGCCATCGCCCGCTGGCTCGCGCGGGGGTTCGCGATGCCCGCGCCCCCTCTTGCCGGGGCGGTCTCGGCGCGGCGACCGTGGCGATTCGTTCCCACCGCACCCAGTGTAGGTCGGCCCGGGCGCCCCAGGGTCATGCGCCGGCGATCGGGGCCGGGTAGGCTTGCGCCGGATGAAGGTCTTCGTCACGGGTGGAACCGGCTTCATCGGCGGCCAAGTGGTCCGTCGCCTGCGCGAGCGCGGTGATGACGTGCGCGCGCTGGTCCGAAGTCGCGAACGCGGGGCTCCCCTGGCGGGGATCGGATGTGAGCTCGTGACCGGCACCCTCGCCGACAAGGATGCTCTGCGGGCGGGCATGGACTCCTGTGACGCGGTGATCCACGGGGCGGCGATGTACGAGGTCGGGATCCCGGAGTCCGAGCACCAGGCGATGTACGAGGCGAATGTGATCGGCACCGAGAACGCGCTTCGGGCCGCCCTCGAGGAGAAGGTCGGTCGCGTCGTATACGTATCCACGGTGGGTGCGTTCGGCAATACCAAGGGCCAGGTGGTCGACGAGTCCTACGAGCATCCGCATGGCGGATACACGTCCTACTACGAGGAGACCAAGGTCGAGGCCCACCGACTCGCGAAGCGCTTGATCTCCGAGCAGGGACTGCCGTGCGTAATCGTTCAGCCGGGCGGCGTCTACGGGCCCGAGGACCACTCGGCGATCGGCCGCCAGATGAACCAGTTCCTCGATGGGCGCATGCCCCTGATCGCCTTCCCCGACCTCGGCATGAACCTCGTGCACGTCGACGACGTCGCCGACGGCGTGGTGCTCGCCCTGGACGACGGCAAGCCGGGTGAGTCATATGTGCTCGGCGGGCAGATCGCGACCATGCGCGAGCTGATCGAGACCCTGGGTCGGGTGTCCGATCGCAAGGCCCCGAAGCGCGCGCTGCCGACCTCGATGATGAAGGCGATGACGCCGCTCGGGCCGGTGGTCGGGAAGCTGATGAACCAGGGCCCGAATCTGCGCGAGCTGATCAGCTCGGCCGACGGAGTCACCTTCTGGGCCCGGCACGACAAGGCGATGGCCGAGCTCGGCTACTCGCCACGCGGCTTGGAGCAGGGGCTTCGCGACATGCTCGAGGCCGAGGGCCGGCTGCCGGCTCCGGCAAGCTCTCAGGTCGGCGCGGCGTCCGCCGGCTGACGACCTCTCCGCGCGTCAGTGGGTGACGCTCGTCTTGACCCGCTTGCGCTCGGACTCGCTCACGGGGCCCTTCACCTCGAGTGTCTTGATCGCGGCCGCGATGTCCTCGTGCAGGGTGTCGACCAGCGAGCGGCTGAGGTTCAGCTTCACGAGGGCGCGCATCATCTTCACGTCCTGGGCGTTCGGCGGCATCTTGTATGCGGGCACCATCCAGCCCCGCTCCGCGGCCAGCTGGAAGGCGATGTCGAACTCGTCGTAGGGGTGATCCTCGGCGAGGTTGAAGGCGACCAGCGGCAGCGTCTCCTCGTCCTTGCCGATGATCTGGAACTTGCCGATGGCCTCGATGTCTGAGGCCAGCGACTCGGCGTTCTGACTGCATGATCTCCATGATCCGGCGGTAGCCAGCCTTGCCGAAGCGAACGAAGTTGTAGTACTGGGCGAGGACCATCGAGGACCCGGTGGAGAAGTTGAGCGTGAAGGTCGCGTCTGTCTTGCCCAGGTAGTTCTCGTAGAAGACGAGGTCCTCGGCGAGGTCGGACTTCTCCCGGAAGATCAGCCAGCCGATCCCGGGATAGACGAGGCCGAACTTGTGCCCGGAGGCGTTGATCGAGCGCACCTGCTCGAGGCGGAAGTCCCACTCGGAGTGCGGGATAGAGGAAGGGCCAGACGAAGCCGCCGCTGGCACCGTCGATGTGCAGCGGGACGTCGAGGCCCTTGCTCGTTCTTCAGCGTCGACCAGGAGGTCGTTGATCCCGACCACGTCGTCGGCGTGGCCGGTGAAGGTGGTGCCGACCACCGCCGCGACCCCGATCGTGTTCTCGTCGAGGTGCGGCTCGATGTCCTCGGGACCGACCGTATATTTGCCGGGCTGCAGCGGCACGATCCGCGGCTCCACGTCGAAATAGCGGCAGAACTTCTCCCAGACCACGTGGACGTCGCCGCCGAAGACGAGGTTCGGTGAGTCGGTCGGCTTGCCGGCGGCCTCGCGCCGTTGGCGCCACTTCCACTTCAGGGACAGCGCGCCCAGCATGATCGCCTCCGAGGAGCCCTGGGTGCTCGTGCCGGTGGTCTCGCCGGGAGCGTGGAAGAGCTCGGCCAGCATCCGGATGCATCGCTGCTGGATCGCGAACGTCTGCGGGTACTCCGCGTGGTCGATGAAGTTCCGGTGGAGGTTCTGCTCGATCACCAACCGCGCCTCCGGCTCCATCCAGGTCGTCACGAAGGTGGCCAGGTTCCGCTCCGGGATGCCCTCGACCGCGAGCTCCTCCTCGACCAGCCGCATCGCTGCGATCGCGGCCATCGGATCCTCCGGGATCGCGTTGTCAGGGGCCCCTTCGAGCACCCACTCGCCCACCGTGTGGAGAAACTCGCGCTCGACGTCCATTCCACGTCCTCCTGGTCTCGGCCCGGGATCAGGCTGTGGCGCCCGGTTGCCTCAGATCAAATCACGCCTGCGACCCGGCGCATCACCTGGGTGCGGTGAACCGGGGAGTCCCGTTTCGCGGGGCCGCGGAGAAGCGCGCCTCAGGCGGCGGCCCGCGCACCGCGAAGCGGGCCCGGGATCATCACGACGGCCGCGATCACCGCCGCGAAGGCCGCACAGCGAGCGGCGACCGCGAGCGGGTCCGCGCCCACAGGGTCGCCGAAGACCAGGACCCCGCCGATCACGGCGATCAAGTTGGCGGCCACGGTTGTGACGGTGATGACCGGGATCGCGGCGCCCATCTGCATTCCTCGCGCCAAGGCGAAGAAGGCGCCCGCTCCGGCGATCAGCGCCACCGCGCTCCAGGGGCTGATGATCGACAGGAAGTCACCAGGCACGGTTCCCGTCAGCGCCTTCAGCGAGACGTTTGCGACCCCGAGCAACAGCCCGGCCGCGCCACCGAGCAGGGGGCCGCTGGAAGGCCGTGAGCCGCCCGAGCTGCCGGAGATGAGCAGGAGGATGCCGGCGCCGATCGCGGTCGCCTCGAAGGGGATCATCGCTCCGGTCTCGTAGGCGGAGTTGGGGCCGGCGGCCTGGCCGGACGTGGCCGCGAGAAGCGCCAGCCCGCCGGCGCAAAGCCCTAGGCCCAGCCATTCGCGAGGCCCGAGGTGGGCGCCGAACCAGCGCTCAGCCAGCCAGGCGAGAATGATGAGGCCGCCGGAGATCGTCGTTTCGACCAGCGACAGCGGCGCGATCGCCAGGGCGACCACGTGGAGGGCCCACGCTCCGGTTGCGATCGCGAAGCCGATCGTCCACCACCGCGAGCCGAACAGGCCTGCTGCGCTTCGAAGCGGACGGCGCAGCTCAACGACCGGCGCTTCCCGTGCGCCGCGATGCTTGCAGAGCAGCGCCACGTTGGTGGCGAGAGCGCATGCCAGGGCGATGAATGTTCCGAGTTGGAGCATCGATGGATGGATCGGCCGAAGCCAGAGCGGCCTTGAGGTGGGTCCACGCTAGTGGACGGATCTAAATGCGAGCTTTCGAACGGCTGAACTCGGTGCGGGGACCCGGCGTCGAGATATGGGGGTCATGCGAGGTGCTCGCGCATCCGGCTCACAGCCTCGCTGATCCGATCGTCGGGCGTCGTAAGCGAGATCCGAAAGAAGCCCTCGCCGCTCGGCCCGTACATCGAGCCGGGCGACACCACGACGGCGGCCTCCTCGAGGACCAGCTCGGCGAACGACTGGGACGTGTGACCTTCGGGGACGGGGGCCCAGACGTAGATCGTTCCCTTCGGCGCGTCGACCCGGACTCCGATCTCTCGAAGCGCGCCGACCACCAGGTCGCGCCGCCGCGCGTAGATCGCGTTCATCTCCTCGATCGGCCCACGGGGCCCCGCCAGCGCCGCCGCGCCGGCGAGCTGCACGGCCTCGAACAGGCCGGAGTCCACGTTGGTCTTCAGGCGCCAGTAGGACTCGATGGCAACGGGATTGCCGAGGATCGCCGCGCACCGCCAGCCGGTCATGTTGAACCCCTTCGAAAGCGAGAACACCTCGACCCCGACGTCCTTCGCGCCGGGCGTGGCAAGAAAGCTCGGGGCCACGTATCCGTCGTAGGTGGTCTCCGAGTACGCATTGTCGTGAACGATCAACACCTCGTGTGCGCGCGCCAGGTCGACCAGGCGCTCGAAGAAGCCGTCCGGGACGACGGCGCCGGTCGGGTTGTTGGGGTAGTTGACGAACAGAAGGCGGGCTCGGGCCAGATCGTCGCTTGCGATCGCGTCGAGGTCGGGGATGAACCCGAGCTCGGGGCGAAGCGCGAGCAACACCGGGCTCGCCCCGGCGAGCAACGGCCCGCCTGTGTACACGGGGTAGCCCGGGTCAGCGGCGAGCGCGACGTCGCCGGGGTCGAGGAACGCGAAGCAGAGGTTGTAGATGCACTCCTTGGCCCCGATCGCCGGGATGACCTCGGTCTCGACGTCGATCTCGACCCCGAAGCGATCGGCGTAGAAGTCCGCGAGCGCCCCCCGCAGCTCGGCCCTACCGCGGTTCGACGGATAGTGCTGGTTGGCCGGATCGGCGACCGCCGCCTGCATCGCCGCGACGACGTGCGGGTAGGTCGGGCGGTCCGGGTCGCCGATCCCCAGGCTGATCACGTCGATTCCCTCCTCCCGCTTCTCTGCGACGCGTCGCTCGAGCTCCGCGAACATGTACGCGGGCACCGCGTCGAGGCGGCGAGAGGGCTCCGTGAGGGCGCGCTTGGATGGCTCGGCCGGGCTCATCGGGCGAAAGGGTATGCAACGAGGCTGCGGGGCCGGAGCTCAGACACTCTGGAGCTCGAGGACGAGCTCCGGGGAGAGCTCCCCTACGAAGACCCGCTGAGCGGTCCCCGTGAGACGCACCTCGAGTTGATCGGATATGTCGACGGTCAGATCACCGCCGTCGAGCGCCACGGTGATCGCGCCCGTGACCCCGCGCACGAAGGCTGCCACGGCGGCCCCGCTGGCGCCGGTCCCGGATGACAGGGTCTCCCCCACCCCGCGCTCGAAGATGCGGGCGCGAACGTCTGAGCCGTCGATGCGGATGAACGACACATTGGTGCGGTTCGGAAACAGGGGATTCGTCTCGACCTCGGGGCCGATCGCCGCCAGGTCGAGCTCCTCCACCTCATCCCCCGCCTCGATCACGCATTGCGGGTTCCCGATCGAGACGTGCTGGAAGGCGAAGTCGCGCCCCCCCGCGGTCAAGGTTCCGGTGCCGTCGGCGCCTCCTGAAGGGAAGTCGGGGGAGGTGAGCCTCGCCCTTCCCATCTCGACCGTCGCCGAGCCCGGTCCGGTGATCGTCGGGTGGATCGGTCCCGCCTTGGTGAGGATCGAGAATCGGTCCCGATCCGTCCAGCCGCGGTCACGCAGGTAGAGGACGGCCTCGCGAGCCCCGTTGCCCGACAGCTCCGCCTCCGAGCCGTCCGGGTTGAAGATGCGAAGCTCGGCCACCATCGCGGCGTCATCGCTTGGCGATAGCACCAGGACGCCATCGGAGCCGATCCCGAAATGTGGCGCGCAGATCCGCCTGATGCGCTCCGGGGTCAGCTCGAAGATGAGGTCGTCGGCCGCGAGTATCACGTAGTCGTTGCCGAGCGCCTGCCACTTCTCGAACCTCATCGCTCGCGGAAGCTATTCGATCGCGCCCAGCAGGTCGACAACCTCCCGGGCGACCTCCGGTTCGTCGCGCCCGGTCCGGTCGATCAGCTCGATTCCGGGCATCTTCCGCATCCAGGTGAGCTGGCGCTTCGCGTAGTCGCGGTGGGCCCGCTTGACAGCCTCCACGTCGCCCTCCAGGAGCTGATCGAAGCCGAGTGCCGCACGAGCGGTGCGTGACGCGCCCGCCGTGGCGACGCGCTGCGCCTCCTCGGCCGCGCCCGAGGCGACGAGTCGCTCGACCCGCGCGTCGATCCTGCGCCCCAGCTCGACGCGGTCCATGACCACGCCGACGAGCGTGGTCGGGCGACGAAGGCTCGCGGTCCAGAGCCGGCCGCCGCCGCGCGGGGGCTCGAGGCCGGCACGCTGAAGCTCGACCTCCCGCGCGATCCGCTTTCGGTCCCTCGGGTGAATCGCGGCCGCGACGTGGGGCGCGCAGATCAGCGTGCATCGCCTCGGGGCCACGCTCGGCGACCTCTCTCTCGACCGCCTCGCGCACATCGGGCGGAACCGGCGGGCGTAGGTCGAGGTCGGTCAGAGCGGCTCGCAGGTAGAGGCCGGTCCCGCCGACCACGATCGGACGGCGGGCCTCTGCCAGCAGCCGGTCGATCTCAGAGCGCGCCAGGGCCGCGAAGCGCCCGGCACTGAACTCCTCAGTCGGCTCGACGAACCCGATCAGCCGATGCTCGAGCCGGGCGCGTTCGGCGGGCGTCGCGGCACCGCTCAACGCCTCCAGTCCTCGATAAACCTGAATCGCGTCGCACGAGATGGCGACGGGCTGCTCGCCGTGTTCCTCGAGGATTTCGGCCGCTTCGATCGCGACGGCCGTCTTTCCGATCGCCGTCGGCCCGAAGATCGCGAGAATCTGTAGTGGGTGGTCGGGAATGCCCTTATTCAAGCGATTGCCCGCCGATATGCGCCGGCATGCGCCAGTCGGCGACGGCTCAGCGTGCCGCGCTTGCATCCCCACAAACTGGCGGGTCGAACCAGTCGTGGCGCGGGATACTGCCCGGGAGATGTCGCAGGAGAACATCGAGGTGGTGCGAGCGATCTACGAATCGTGGCTCAACGGCGAGTCGGCCCGCGAGCTGATCGACTCCGAGATCGAATACGTGAATCCGCCGGACGCTGTTGAGACAGGTGTTCGGCGAGGGCGCGAGGCTTTTCGAGGCATCGGCGACGCATATGAGGAGATCAGAATCGAGCCACTCAGGTACATGGACGCGGGAGACGACGTTGTCGTCATCGCCCGCGTGACCGGCAGGGGGCGCGGCAGCGGGATCGATATCGACTGGCGGCACGGTTACATCTGGACGATCCGCAATGGAAAGGGCGTCCGCTTCCGCTGGTTCAACAAGCCGGATGAGGCCCTCGAAGCCGCCGGGCTGCAGGAGTAGCACCTAGCCCCGAGTACACTGGGAGGTCCTAGTACAACTAGGTCTTAGAGGGGAGGACCGCATGGGTTATGCGATCCACAAGCAGCCCAAGAAGCACGCGAGCAGCTTCGGATCTATCCACCAGGTGAGCATCGCGGTCTCGATTGGCTTCCCGCTGATGGTGATTGGCGTCTTGACGCTGATGATCTTCATGATCTCGTGGCTTGGAACGGCCACCTTCATGTGGGCCCTAGCTGGTCTGATCCTCGGGCTCGGGATCGTCGGAGCGGCGAGTCGGCGAATCATCTAGCCACGCTCGCCAGCAGCTTCGAGGCGCTTGCAGCCGCCGGCTGCACGAGTCGCCGTGATCTGTGATCCATCGTTGGTGTCGCTGCAGGCCGGATTGAGCGGGGCTCAAACCGCCCCGCGCTACTCCAGTACCCGCAGCGGCTTCGAGCGCCTAGTGCCGCTTCGCGTATTCCCCGAACTCACCGAAGTCGAGGGACACACACGCCTCATCGCCGACGACCTCGGCGTCGTGCCCAGGCGGGATGGCCATCACATCGCCCGGACCGACCTCGGACTCCGAGCCGTCGTCCATGTAGACCCTCATCCGACCCGAGAGCACGTAGCCGAGGTGGGAGACCTGGCAGGAGTCGGTCCCGGCGATCGGCTTGACGTTCTCGGACCACTTCCATCCGGGCTCGAACACGGCCTTGCCCACGACCTGTCCTCCGATGTTTAGGACGTCCGCCTTTCCCTTGCCCTCGAACGGGCGGGTCTCGTCCGGTGAGTCGAAGTTCTTGACCTCGATCTGCGCCATGTGCTCCTCCTCTTAGGGATCATTCCGAGCCGAATCTATCCGCCTTCAGCCACAAGAGCAAGCTCCCGTCGCCTCGGCTCCGCTCCGAACGCTTCTACTGAAGCGGACGCTCAGGCGTGCGGTGGGAAGCGGCGTCCGGCGCGGAGCGGCTGGCGAGGGTTTCGCGCCCGCTGAGCGTGGTCGACGTCGCCGCGTCGATTTCCACGCAGGCGAGCTCACCGGGGCCTGAGGCCCCCTCGAAGTTGACGGCCTTGTTGTGGCTGATCCTCCCGCGAATCCGCGTTTCGTCGGTGCGGCTCGGCCCCTCGACGAGGACATCCATCGTTCGGCCGACGAAGCGCTGCGCGCGCTCGTTGGCCCGGCGCTGAACGAGCTCGACGAGCGGCTCCATCCGGCGGCGCTTGGTCGAGTGCGACACCTGGTCCGGCAGGTGCGCGGCCTCGGTCCCGCGGCGGGGCGAGAAGACGAACGTGAACGCCCCGTCGTAGCCGACCTGGTCGACCAGATCCAGCGTCTGGGCGAAGTCGTCGTCCGTCTCGCCGGGAAAGCCGACGATTATGTCCGTGGTCAATGCACAGTCCGGAAGGTGCTCTCGGATCTGTGCCACCCGGTCCAGGTAGCGATCCCGGTTGTAGGTGCGCCGCATCGCCTTCAAGACCCTGCTCGACCCCGACTGCAATGGCAGGTGGATGTGGGCGCACAGAGCGGCAAGCTCGGCGTGGGCCCGGATCACGTCCTCGCGCATGTCCTTCGGATGGGGGCTCGTGTACCGGATCCGGTCTATCCCGGTGATCCCGTCGATGCGTCGAAGCAGCTCGGCGAAGGTGGTCCGGCTGTCCCGGGGGAGGTCCCGCCCGTAGCTGTTCACGTTCTGGCCCAGGAGGGTCACCTCCCGGACCCCGTCGGCGGCCAGCCGCTCGATCTCGTCGAGGAGCTCGTCGGGCCGGCGACTGACCTCGCGGCCTCGGGTCTGGGGAACGATGCAGTAGGAGCAGTTGCAGTTGCAGCCGACCGAGATCTGGACCCAGCCCTGGAACTCGCGTTCGCGCTTGGCCGGCAGGTGCCCCGGAAATCCCTCGAACTCGAAGTAGCCCTGCGCGGTGAGCGAATCCGCGGTCAGGAACTCCGCGAGGCGGTGGATCTGGCCGGGCCCGAAAGCGACGTCGACGAAGGGAAAGCGCTCGAAGACCTCATCCTTGACCGACTGCGCCCAGCAGCCGCCGACCCCGACCACGCGATCGGGATCCTCGGACTTGAGGCGCTTGGCCTCGCCGAGGTGGGCTATGAAGCGGTTGTCGGCCGACTCGCGGATCGAGCACGTGTTGAACAGGATCAGGTCGGCCGCGGAGCGCTCGGCGACCTCCTGGTAGCCGAGCGAGTCGAGCATCCCCTTCATGCGCTCGGAGTCGTGCTGGTTCATCTGGCACCCGAACGTCGTCACGTGGTAGCGCTTTCGCATATGAGTCGTGGCCACGGCACGGAAAACTGTAAGCCACCCGGAGGGGCGACGTGACCCAGCCCACCCGGCTCTCCGAACCTGACCCGTGGCAGCTATCGCGCTGGTTCCGCCGCTGGCGCCGGACTCGAAAGTGCCAGCGGTGCGGGACCTGGCTCGCGGTCGATCAACCGGACCTCTGGCTGTGCTCCCCCTGCCAGGTGGCGAAGGGGCGCAGGTGATGTTGGCCCTACTCCCGCAGCCCGGCGGCTTCGAGGGCTTCGGCCTCGTACATCACGCTCTCCATCCGCACGATCTTTCCGCCCCGGAAGGTGAACAACTGGAAGTAGCGCATGTCCCCCTCGATCCCACTCGCCTTGCCCTTGCCGTGTTGGACGATGCGGGCGATAACGGTGTCGCCCACCGCTCGAAGGTCTTTCGCCTCGATCGTGAGTTCTTCCCAATGCTCCAGGAAACGGCGCATGAGGGTCTCGATGCCCTGAGCGCCAACGAACACACCGAACTCGGGGAAGTCGGGGCGAATAACCAGCGTGACATTCGGATCGAGATCGCCAAGCCCGGCGCCAAAGTCTCCCTTCGCCCACCCTTCGTAGATGCGCCGCGCGATCTCCACGTTCTCCTGCGACATCGTCCGCGCAGTATCTCGCTACTCCCGCAGCCCGGCGGCTCCTACGGTTCCTCCCCAGCCAAGTTGTGCGATCGGAAAGTGCTCTACCCATGGCCGGGTGATCCCCTCCGCCTGAAGGGCCGGGCCGAGCTTGAGGCCGAAGTTCTTGTGGTCCTCGTCAGTTGCCCAGAGGTTCATCACCAGCAGGCCGTCCTCGGTCTTCATGTGGGCCGCCATGAGCGGGGGCGCAAAGTCCTTGGTGGCCTCGTCCTCGCGCCAGCGCTTCACTGCACCGAGATATCGGGGCAGCAGGTCGTCGGCGTCCCCGCCGAAGCGAATCAGAACCATCATCTCGTCTGCCATTTCGGCCTCCTTCAGGCGCGTTGAGATTGGCCGCGCAGTATCTCGCGGCAGGACGCGGCGATGAGCCGCCGCCTAGGCCGCCGTAGAATCTGAGTGCTCCCGAGGACCGCACTGCGGCAAGGGCGGCGGACGACATAGACACGCCGACCGTCGAAAGACGGTCGAGGACCGGCGGGCAGGTCAAGCCGGCCCACGCGCTCGCCCGACGCGCTGAGGGCGCCACCTTCGAAGCGATTGCCGAAGACCTCTCCGAACCCGGCAAGGCCGCCGTACCGCCGTCGGCCGTCTATGGGTGGGCCAACCCCGGCAAGTCGGCGGAGCAGGTTCACGCGTGGGCCGATAAGCACGACCCCGACCACCGCACCAGCGGCTACCTGCCCCAGTCGCCGGAGGAAGTGGAGGCCGAGCGCCGAGGGATGGAGCGCTTCGAAGAGGCTGCGGCCAGGGGCATCGGCGACGACCCCGGCGGGGCGGCGTGACCGTGGCCCTCCCGCAGCTTCGGGGTCTAGAAGAGAAGACCGACGAGGACAAGCGCGATCACGATTACCGCGACAACACCGACGATGCCGAGCACGAGAAACGCGGCGTCCTTGCCCCAGCTACTCCACCAAGTGTCATACATCGCCTATGCAGTATCCCCCCACGGGGAGGGGGAAGGTCGAGGCGACCGATCCCGTGCCTGGGTGACCGCCCGCTGGGTCCGCTTGAGAGAGAGCCTGGGGAATGACCCCGGCACCCGACGAGCGCCTGGTCGCGGAGCTTCGCCGGATCGCCACCGCTCCGGCTGACACAGGCCGGGGGTTGATGGCCAAGGTGGCCGCGATCAACGGCGCGACCACGGCGCGCCTCAGAGCCGGTTGAACCCTCGCCTACTTGATCGTCAGCGTGCCCTTCATGCCGGCCGCCTCGTGCCCGTCGACGCTGCAGAAGAACGTGTAGTCGCCGGGCTTCAGGTTCTCGGACAGGGACGTGCTCCCCTGTGTGACCGTCTCGCTGCAGCCGATCTGCTCACCTCCGGGTCCGCTCAGGCAGACGTCATGCGCGATCGCCGCGGGGTTGGTGAAGGCGATCTCCACCTCGCCCGCGTGGCCGGCAAGCCGCTTCGTGTCGTAGGCGATCGCATCCGCCTCGGCGTTGAGCTTCACGGCGGTGGTACGTGCGGCGCCCGTCGTGGTCGTCGTGGGGCTTTCGCCGCTCGCGCCCGGGCTCTCCTGGGCGCTCGCGGCCTCCTCCTCCGCCTCCTTTGCCTCGCGCGCGTGTGCCTCGTCCCTCGCGTTCAGGACGGCGAACGTCGTGGTCGCCGCGACCATGCAGGCGAAGTAGACGATCACCGCGACCAGGGCGGCCCGGGTGGGCGGAAAGCTCTCGACCCGCAGGCCGATCGCCGAGAGGCCGATCGCCGAGACGACCAGGCCGATCCCGAACACGTAGAAGAGGGTCTCGTCCATGCCGGCGAGATCCTAGCCCCTAGCTCGCGTACGGGATCGCGCGACTCTTCCAGGTCATCGTGATCCGGATCCCGCCTGAATCTTCAACGGCTCGACCGCCCGGCGGCGACGCGGATCGCCTCGTGGGCGACCTCGAAGCCGTAGCCGCGGCGGGTCAGGAAGCCGAGCGCCCTGGCGCGGTCGGAGTCGTCTGCGAGCGAGCGGCCGCCTCGCACGAGCAACTCGCAGGCACGCATCGCCTGTGCGGCATCGGTGTCGGCCTGAAGCGCCGCCTCGACAAGCTCGGAGGCGATGCCACGCGCCTCGAGTGCCTCGGCAATTCGCTGCGCGCCCCAGCCGCGGAGCTCGCGCTTGTCGTCGGCATATCGGCGCGCGAACCGCTCGTCGTCGAGCTCGCCCGCCCGTGTCAGCTCCTCGATGGCGCCATCGATCCGGCCGGCCTCATACCCGCGTTCCCCGAGCCAGGCGACGAGCTCGGACGTGGTGCGCTCCTTGCGTCCCAGCGCGGCCCGGGCGGCTTCGAGGGCGTCGGGGTTCCGGTCGGTCACCGCCGCACGGGCACGAGCGGTTAGGCGGCCTCGCGCTCGGGCTGCTCGGCGCTCGCCTCCGGGTCGGCGATCGGAGTCGGCTGCGGGGCCGCATCGCGCTCGATGCCGAGCACCTCGAACAGCTTCCCTTCGATCTCCTGGAAGGTCTCGGGATTGTCGGCCAGGTACTGCTTGGTGTTGTTTCGGCCCTGACCGAGCCGCAGCTCGCCGTAGGAGAAGAACGAGCCCGACTTCTGGACCAGGTCGTTCTCGAGCGCGAGGTCGAGCAGGCAACCTTCGCTCGAGATCCCGACCCCGTATTCGATGTCGAACTCAGCCTGGCGAAACGGCGCCGCGACCTTGTTCTTGACCACCTTCACCCGGACCCGGTTGCCCACCGCCTCGGTGCCCTCCTTGAGGGTCTCGATCCGGCGGATATCGAGTCGCTGCGAGGAATAGAACTTCAACGCCCGGCCCCCGGGCTGGGTCTCCGGCGATCCGAACGTGACCCCGATCTTCTCTCGGATCTGGTTCGTGAACACGCACACGGTGTTGGCTCGGTTGAGGTTGCCGGTCAGCTTGCGCAGCGCCTGGGACATCAACCGAGCCTGGAGGCCGACCTGGGTCTCCCCCATCTGGCCCTCGAGCTCGACCCGTGGCGTCAGCGCGGCCACGGAGTCGACCGCGACCAGGTCCACCGCGCCGGAGCGGACCAGCACATCGACGATCTCGAGCGCCTGCTCGCCGTAGTCGGGCTGTGAGACGAGCAGCTCGTCGACGTCGACGCCGATCCGGCCCGCGTAGATCGGGTCGATCGCGTGCTCGGTGTCGACGAAGGCACAGATCCCGCCGAGCGCCTGAGTCTCGGCGATGATGTGGTAGACGAGCGTCGTCTTGCCCGACGACTCCGGGCCGAAGATCTCGACGATCCGCCCGCGGGGCACCCCGCCGACCCCGAGCGCGAGGTCAAGCGAGAGGGCCCCCGTGGAGATCGTCTCCACCTGGATCCCGTTCTGGTCGCCGAGCCGCATCAGTGATCCCTGGCCGAACTCGCGCTCGATCTGGGTCATGGCAGCCTGCAAAGCCGCGTCCTTGGCCTTCGCCTCCTTGTCGGCCGCCTTCAAAGTCGTCTTCTTCTCGTCTGCCATGGTCATCACACCTTTCTCCGCCTGGTCGGCGAACGCCTTAGTCAACCCATCTCGTCGGACGGCAAGTCAAGGGCGGCGAGGGGCACGTAGTCCGGGCCCGTCGGGCGCAGGAATGAGCGGTAGAGGGTCATCTGCACGGAGCCGAAGGACCTCAGCAGCTCGTCCGGCAGCGCGGTGGGCGGGCGCTCGACGAGCGCCGGGCGGCCCCTACGGCGCCCCCGACGCTCGGAGGGGGTGCGCTTCTCCGGCTTCACCCGGGCGACGGTCACGTGGGGCCAGAAGGGCCGCTTTTCGGGCTTGTAGAAGTGCCCGGACTCGAGGCGATCGGAGAGCTCGGCCTGCAACGCGACCGCTTGGTCGCTGGGTGCTTCCACGGCGAACAGGCGAGGGCGGCTCTGCGGAGCCGCGACCGGCTCCGCTTCGAAGCGAATCGTCACGGGATGCGCCTCGATCCCGCATACAACCTGCGCGATCCGATCGATGTCCTTCTCGGGTTGATAGGCGAGGAAGCAGAGCGTCATGTGGAGGGCCTCGGGGGCGATCATCCGCAGCGCCGGGTCACCGAGCGCCTTCCGCTGCCAGGCGATGAGCTGGCAAGCGCACGGAGTCGGGTAGGTCCAGGGCCACGAACAAGCGCGCCCGGGGGCTCTTCAGTCGCTCCTTCGCCACCTCGACAACCTACGCGTCGGCTCGTCACCCGCGGCCTGTGGCTCGTGCATAGAGTGCGACCGATGAGCCGCGAAATCCCACAGGTCGAGGGCGTCGAGCACCGATTCGTGGACGCGAACGGGATCCGCATCCACGTCGCCGAGGCGGGGCCGAGCGATTCCGCGAAGCCGCCGATCCTCCTTCTTCACGGATGGCCCCAGCACTGGTACATGTGGCGGCGGGTGATCGCAGGTCTTCGGTCCCGCCACCGCCTGCTCGCACCCGACCTGCGCGGCTTCGGCTGGACCGAGGCGCCCGGGCACGGATACGACGGCGAGACCTTCGCCGCCGATCAGGTGGCGCTGCTGGACGCGCTCGAGATCGAGCGCGCGTTCGTGGTCGGCCACGACTGGGGAGGCTGGACCGCGATGCTGCTCGGCATCCTCCATCCCGATCGAGTGGAGCGGATGGTCCCTGCAACACGCCGCACCCCTGGGCGCGCCCGACTCCGGCACTCGCGGCCGAGGCCTGGCGCAGCTGGTACACGTGGGTGATCGCGACGCCGGGCGTCGGCCCCCGCGCGCTCGAACACGGCTGGATCTCTCGCAGAATCCTTTCCCGTGGCAACGCCGGGACACCGTTCTCGGACCCGGAGATCGAGATGTACGTCGACAGCTTTCGTGAGCCGGCCCGGGCCGACGCCATCGTTCAGCTCTATCGCTACTACCAGCGTGCCTTTCGCGAGAGCCTCGCGCAGCGCTGGCGCGATGCGCGCCTCACCGTGCCCACCCTGCTGCTGTTCGGCGAGCGGGACCGCTACGTCTCCCCGAGGCTCCTCCCAGGCTACGAGCCACACGCCGACCAGATGCGGGTCGAGCTGGTGCCGGACAGCGGCCACTTCATCGTGGACGAGAAGCCGGGGCTGGTGGTCGAGCGGGTGCGGGGGTTCTTGAGTCCCGCCTAGACGCCTGCGCCGCTGAAGAGAGGGTCAGTCCAGAAGGGAGCTGGAGCGCCGACGCCGGTCAGATGCCGGCGGGGATCTAGCTCGGTCTTGGCCCGCAGCCAGCAGAGCGGTGGTGTCGCGATTTGCACCCTAGGGTGGCTTGGCAGGCGGGCCGGGCACGACTAGCGTCGCCCCCATGGCTCCGCGGGTGCATTGCAGGCGACCGAGCTCGCCGGCTCGCACCGGGTCGGACCGATGAACGCGCTCGTCACCGCGGGCTTGGTGTTGGCCATGCTCGCGACCTCGGGGAACGCGGATCATCAACGAGTCTGCCTGGGCCAAGAAGCGACGATCATCGGGCCGAACACCGGCCTCCACGCCCCGGGGTACGGCGGGGTGATCGTCGGCACGCGGAACCGAGACGTCATCGTGGGCAGTGGGCGTCCGGAGTGGATCGTCGGCGCCGGGGCGCGAGATGTGATCTGTGGCGAGGGCGGAGCCGACCACATCGTGGTCGGCAACTGGAGCCCCCGTGGAGACCGGCACACAGAGCTCGATGGCGGTTTCGGCGCGGACGTCATCGACGGTGGCTTCGCGCCGGACCGCATCATCGGTGGCCCCGGTGACGATCGGATCGACGGTGAGTTCGGCGGCGACGGGATCGACGGGAACGGTGGCGCGGATTTCATCCGGGCCCAGGCGGGACCGGACCGCGTCCGCCTGGGCGCCGGAGGTGACCATGTGGAGGCCTCCTCGGGGGACGACGTCGTGCACGGAGGGACCGGGAAGGACAACATCAGCACCGGGGTCGGCAAGGACCTCGCGTACGGCGAGGACGGGGGCGACTCCATCCACATGATCTGGCAGGACGACCGGGGTTACGGCGGGCCCGGGGACGACGCGCTCCACGGCGGGTCGGGCCGCGATTGGTGCTCCGGCGGCCGGGGCAGCGACATCGCAACCGGCTGCGAGCAGCACCGAAGCGTCGGCGACAACCCGCTCTTGGCCGCGGCTGAAGCGGATCCGAGCCAATCGGATCCCCGCGCCGATCCATCTTTCCGCAGGCTCGGGTCGCCGGCCTTCGACCGCGCCGGGCCGGTGCTCGCGATCGACGCGTTCCTGCACAGGCTCCAGCGAATGGACTCGATCAGGGTGCAGTCTGCCACCGGGCGCCAGATACGCCGCAAGCACCTGCTCGGGCGCCGCGTCGCCAGGCTCATCGAGCAGCGCTACGAGCAGCACCTTCCTGAGGCCGGAAGGGTCAACGCGGTGTTCGAGCAGAGCGTCGAACGCTGGCGCCTGAAGCTGACCCTGGCGGCGATCTGCGACCAGATCGATCGCCTTCGCTGGACCGTTTGAGCGCCTTCTGAAGGTAGGCCAGCACCCCTCGCTTGAGGTCCCGGCCTTAGCCGCCCAGCTCGGGCGGTAGCGCCTTCGGGCCGTCCGGGTACATCCAGGCGATCTCCTCCTCGCTCATCTCGAGCGTGTTGGCTGCCTCCTGGGGGGCGCCGACCACGAGCCAGAGCTGGTCGTCGTCGGTGTCGTTGAAGAGCTGGCGAACCGTCCCGGGGTCGACGACGAGGGCACCGAGCGGTTCCAGCGTCAGGATCTCGTCGCCGATCCGGGCTCGCCCGCTTCCCTGAAGCAGCACGTAGAGCTCTTCCTGCGTTCGATGGCGGTGTTTCGTGGATGCCTGGCCGGGCTCGAGCCTCCAGAGCCGGGCGCCGAGGTGTTTCGTTGCGAGTTGCTTGGCCAGATCGGTGTTGAGGACCCCCATCTGGTTGGAGGGTCGCCAATGCGCGTCGTCGGCCGCCAGCACCCGGAATGCCATCGGGCCCGAATTCTCCCAGCAATGCGGCCGGCGGGCCGATCAGACGTCGGCCAGGAACCCGATCAGGTCGTCGGCAAGCAGCCGCGGCTCCTCGAGGGCGGCGAAGTGGCCGCCTCTCGGCATCTCCGTCCAGCGCCGCAGGTCGGAGAAGATCCGTTCCGCCCACTCGCGAGGGGGCCGCACGATCTCGCCGGGAAAGTCCGCCGCTGCGGCCGGCACGTCGATCCGCTCGCCCGCGCCGAAGCGCCAGCGGTTACGCCGCTCGCCGAGATAGAGGCGCATCGAGGAGGCGATGGTGCCGGTCGCCCAATAGATGGTCAGCAGATCGCACAGCAGGTCCTTGGAGAATCGCCGTTCGATCTCACCGTCGCAGTCGCTCCAGCGGCGATACTTCTCGACCAGCCAGGCGGCCAGCCCGGCGGGCGAGTCGTTGAAGCCGACCGCGACCGCGTCCGGGGCCGCGGACTGGAGGAAGAGGTGAAAGCCCTCTCTCATCCGCCACCGCGAGCCGGTCTCCATGTAGGCGCGCTCGGCGTCGGTGGGCGGCGGCTCGGCGAGGTCGCTGGGAACGGGCAGCACCGATACCGCGTTGACGTGAACCGCCGCGACCGTGCTCGGCGACTCAAACGCCATTCGAGCCGAGATCGCCGCCCCCCAGTCGCCGCCCTGGACGGCGTAGCGCTCGTAGCCGAGACCGCGCTCCATCAGCGCCCGCAGCCGCTCCGACACCCCGGCGATGTTGAGCGGAACTCCCGGGTCATCGGACCACGCGTACCCGGGAAGCGACGGAACGACGACGTCGTGGCCCGCCGCGGCGAGCGGCTCGATCAGATCCAGGAACTCGGTCGGTCCGCCCGGCCAACCGTGGATCAGCATCACGGGCAGCCCCTCGCCGCCGACGCGCCTTCGGATCAGATGGAGCCCCTCCCAGCGGAGGTTGTCGAGGCGATTCAGCCGATCCTCGAGCCGGCGCCACCGATAGGGCCCGGCCCAGTGCTCGCACAGAGCACGCAGATAAGGGATGTCGACTCCGAGCTCCCACCCGTGACCCTCGGGCTGGGTCGGCCACCGGGTGCGGCCGAGGCGCTCGGCCAGGTCGTCCAGCACCCGGTCGGGGATCGAGATCTCGAAGGGCTCAGGAGCCACTTCGCGGTATCGCCGAGCGCGTGGCGGAGATGCATCTGAGGGTCAAATCGGGAAGTCCTCTCCACGCAAAAGGCGGCGCATCAGGTGCATGGCGAGGGTCGTCGAGCGATCGCGGATCTCGGCCCGGTTGCCCGGCAGGACCGGGTCCCGCGCGATCTCAGCCCCGTCTCGGGACTTGACGCAGATGCAGACGTAGCCGATCGGCTTCGCCTCCGTGCCCCCTTTCGGCCCCGCGACGCCGGTGATCCCCACCCCTAGGTCGCCGTGGAAGCGGGCCAGCGCGCCCTGGGCCATCGCCTCGGCGACCTCGGGTGAGACGGCGCCGTGACGCTCGATCAGCCGGTCGGGGACATCGAGGAGCTCGGCCTTCGCCTGGTTCGAATAGGCGACAACGCCGCCGGCCACGTACTCGGACGCTCCCGGGACCTCGGTCAGTCGGGCGGCGAGCAGACCCGCCGTGCACGACTCGGCGAGCCCGATCCGGTGGCCGGCCAGGAGTCGAGCGACCTGGTCGTCGATCGAAGAGCCGTCGGTGCTGAACACGAACCGCCCGTGCCGGGCCACGATCCCCTCCACCAGGCGCTCGCAGGCGTCCTCCGCGCCGGGTCTGTGCCGGATGTCGACCTCGAGCGCGGCGCGGCGCAGGCAGGTCGTGATCTCGAGCTGCGACAGGTCGACGGTCTCCGCGATCTCACGAAGCGACTTGGCGAGCTCCGACTCGGGGATGCCGAACATCCGGACCGACGTGTTACGGAACGGCTCGGCGCCCTCGAGGGCAGCCTGCGCCTCCGGCGTCTCGAGCGCGCGCGGCCACATCTCCTGAAGCTCACGCGGCGGCCCGGGAAGCACCACCACCGTGGGCCCGTCGGTCGGCACGACCAGGCCGGGAGCCGTCCCCGCCGGGTCGATCGCGGCCGCGCCCCGCGGCACCATGGCCTGCTTTCGGTTCGCCTCTCGCAGGGCCTCGGGATCGAACCGGAGCCGCCGGGCGAAGTCGGCCAGGATCTCGGCGATTCGCTCCTCCAGCTGCTCGTCGAGCACCAGCTCACGGCCTGCGAAGCTGTGCGACGACAGCGGCCGTCAGGTCGTCCGCGGTGGGCCCCAGCCCCCCACTCGTCACGATCATGCGAAGTCCCTCGCCGGCCAGGAAGCGAAGCGCCGCGTCGAGGTCACGCGGCCGATCTCCGACGCAGAGGATGTGGCTCACCTCCACCCCGAGCTCCTCCAGGCGCTCCGAGATCCACGGGCCGTTTCGATCGGTGACCCGGCCGGTCAGCACCTCGGTGCCCGTGACCAGGACCCCGGCCCGGACGGTGTCGGCATCTACCGGCAGTTCGACCCCACAAAGGCGGTCGTCACGACGCCGGCGGCGTCGAGCGTGTAGCTCGCGGGGCCACTCGAATGGATCCGCTGCGGCTTGCCGTCAAGCGTCAGGGTGAGCGTCCCGCCCTTCTCGAGGTCGAGCCGGTAGTTGTCCGCCGGCGGTTCGAACGGGCCCTCCCTGGACCCTGCCACCAGGGTCTGGGAGTCGATCAGAGGCCGGCCGTGCCCCGGGACCAGGCAGACCACCATGGCGCTGCGGGTGATCAGCGAGACATTGACCGGCTCGCTCGCCGTCGGTCCGTCGTGCGACCCGCCCGTGCCGTGGTGGCCCTTTCCCTTCCCGGCGTGGCTTCGGTGGTGCTGGTCCCCGGAGCTCCCCAACACCACGAGCCCGCCCACCACGATCGCGGCGCCGACGATCGCGAGCACGGCCAGCCTGACCGGCCAGCGACGCCGCGGCGCATCCATCCTGCGGCGGCGCTCGAGGACCGGCTCGGCGAACTGGAGTGGCGCCCCCGGGCCCAGCGAGCTCTCGACCGTGCGCCGGTACTCGTCAACGAGCGCTGCGCCGTCGAGGCCCAGGCATTGTGCGTAGGTACGCAGGAAACCCTTCGCGTACGGATGCCCCGGCAGCACCTCCCACTCCTCGTTCTCGAGCGCCCGCAGGTACTTGGTCCGGATCTTGGTCCGCTGCTCGACCGTATGGATGTCGAGCTTGGAGCGGGTTCGCGCCCTCTTCAAGACCTCGCCGATCCGCAGGCCCTCTGACTCGTCTCGGGTCGCCATCAGGCGGACATTGTCGCCGTCGGCGCGGCGCGGCGGCGTCCCGGTGGCGGCGTCAGCTGCTGAGCTGCTCGAGCTCGGCCGTACCGCCCGGCTCCGGAGGGGGGCTCGGGTCCTCGTCACCTGTCCCCGCAGTACCTGAGAGGCGCTCGAGGAGGCGTGGGAGCTCGGCCTCCGAGGTGAGCACCTGGCGCGGCTTCGACCCTTCGTATCCGGAGATGATCCCCCGCCGCTCGAGCATGTCGATCAAGCGACCAGCCCGCGTGTAGCCGACCCGCAGGCGTCGCTGCAGCATCGACACCGAGGCGGTCTGGCTCTGGACCACGATCCGGGCCGCCTCGTCGATCAGCTCGTCGCTGTCGGGCGAGAGCTCGCCCTCACGCTCGTCCTCGCCCTCGTCCCTGGTCTCCAGCAGCGCCTCGTCGAACTCGGGCTCGCCCTGCTTGGCCCACTGAGCGACGACCCGCGCTATCTCGTCCTCGGTTACGAAGGCGCCCTGGAGACGCTGCAGCCGCGAGGTGCCCACGGGGCGAAACAGCATGTCGCCCTGTCCGAGGAGGGTCTCGGCGCCGCCTTGATCGAGGATCACCCGGGAGTCGACCTGAGAGGCCACCGAGAACGCCACCCGGGCGGGGATGTTGACCTTGATCGTCCCTGTGATCACGTCGGTCGAGGGTCGCTGGGTCGCGAGCACCAGGTGGATCCCGACGGCACGCGACTTCTGCGCGAGGCGGATGATCGAGTCCTCGACATCGGCGGGCGCGACCATCATCAGGTCGGCGAGCTCGTCGATCACGCACAGGATGTGGGGCAGCGGCGCCTCTCCGGCCTTTCTGCGGGCGCGGTTCAGCTCGACCAGGTTGCGCGTCCTCGCCTCCCCCATCACGGAGTAGCGGCTCTCCATCTCGCCGATCAGGTTCGCGAGGACGTTTGCGGCCAGCCTCGGGTTGGTGACCACCGGGGTCAGCAGATGCGGCAGCTGCTCGTAGTGGTTCAACTCGACCCGCTTCGGGTCGACGAGGACCAGCCGGGCCTCGTTTGGCGAGGCGTGCAGGAGAATGGAGCAGAGCATCGCGTTGATCGAGCCGGACTTTCCAGATCCGGTCGTACCGGCGACCAGCGCGTGCGGCATCAGTGCGAGGTCCGTCCACACCGATTGTCCCGAGACATCCTTGCCGAGCCAGACGGCGAGCGGAGAGGCCCCCTTCGGCCGGCCGTCGTAGATGTCGCCGAGCCGCACCAGGCGCCGGCGTTGATTCGGGACCTCGACCCCCACGGCCTTCTTGCCGGGGATCGGCGCCAGGATGCGAATGTCGGTCGAGGCAAGGGCGTAGGCGAGGTCGTCTCGCAGCTGGGCGACCTTCGAGACCTTGGTGCCGGGTGCGAGCTGGAGCTCGTAGCGGCTCACGTGAGGTCCGCTGACCACTCCGAGAAGCTTCGCCTCGACGCCGAAGTGGAGCAGCGCCTCGAGCAGCGCCTTTGCCACCGTCTCGCGATCGCGCATGTCGGGGCCCGGATCGCCCTTCCCGCGGTTGAGCAGTGTCGGGGCGGGCAGCTGATAGTCGATCTCGTCCGACTCGGTCACACCGCCTCGCCGATTGCCCATCGGGGTCCGGTCTCCGTCGGCCTCGTCTTCGCCTGGTTTGGGTTCTGAGGTCGGGGCATCATCGTCGCCCTCGAGGGCGGCCTCCTCGTAGGCGAACTGCCCCCGGTCGGGAGCCTCATCCTCGGAGGCCGGGCTCTCCACCTCGTTCGCGTCCCAGTCATCGGTCTCGGCCGCGGCGTCGATCTCACCGGTCTCCGGGTCGCCGAGGATCGCCGTCGCCATGGGATCGGTCTGGGTTCCGCGGGTGATCGCGATCTCCTCGCCCGCCGGGTCGGCGCCGTCGAGCCCGTTCAACTTCACGGTCTTGGCCAGCTCGCGGGTGCCGGCACCGGCGGTGCGGGCCATGCGTCCGGCGCCGGACAGCAGGGTCGAGACCGTCGTGCCGGTCAGCAGCAGGATGCCGCTCACGAACATGAGGACCGCGAGGATCTGGGCTCCCAGCCGCTGGAACAACGTCGTCGCCGACCAGTAGAGGCCTTCGCCCAGAACCCCCCCGTGGACCGTGTAGAAGCGCTCCGTGAAGTATCCGTGGCGGTCGGGGTGGGCCGGCCCGAGGCCCATCGTCTCGGCGGCGAAGGCGAGTAGCAGCGCGGCGAGGACCAGGATCGCCCCGGCGTTCAGGGCGCCCGGCGTGGACACGAACGGCCGCATGATCAGCGCGGCGCCCCATCCCGCGACCGCGATCGGAACGACGTAGGCGATTCGCCCGGCGACGGTAGCCAGGGCGCTCTTCAGCCACTCCCCCACCGGTCCCCCGTCCCAGCCCACGTAGAAGACGAACCCCAGGTAGACGCCTACGGCGACGAGGCCGAGTCCGAGCAGGTCGAGATGGCGCTGCTCGAGGCCGGTGATCATTTCGCGGGGATCGCGACTCCGAGCGCGTTGAGCGGGGCGCCGTCTGCGAGCAGGGGCGCGCCGGGTGGGACGGCGCTTGCGTGTCCGAGGCATGTGAAGCCCGATTCGACGCGGCATAGCCGACCCCTGCGTGGCCAGGCGCGGGGCACGACTGGGTGCCTGGCCTGGGATCGGCCAACCGGACGCGTAAATGAGGGGTAAAGATCCGGCGATCCTGAGCGGGCTCGCTCTAACCTTGTGCTGATGCTCGCCAGCGAGATGATCACCGGACGGGTCCTCGTCGTCGAGGACGATGCCGAGATCGCGGACGTTCTTCGACGCACGTTGCGCCAGGAGGGCCACGAGGTGCGCTCCGCCGCCGACGGCGTCGCGGCCCTGGAGGCCGCTGAGGAGTTCGTGCCCGATCTCGTCATCCTGGACCTCGGACTGCCGAAGCTCGATGGCGTCGAGGTCTGCCGCCGGCTTCGCTCCGAGAGCGACGCGCCGATCCTGATCCTCACCGCCCGCACCCAGACCGACGACCGGGTCGAGGGGCTCGATTCGGGCGCCGACGACTACCTGGTGAAGCCCTTCGAGCGCCAGGAGCTTCTCGCCCGGATGCGGGCGTTGATGCGGCGCCGTCCGCCCCGCGGAACAGCCTCGCTGGCGGTCGCCGACCTCCGACTCAACCCCGACACACACGAGGTGCACCGGGGCAACCGGGCGATCGAGCTGACGAACCGCGAGTTCGAGCTGCTCGAGTACCTGATGCGAAACGAGCGCCTGGTGATCTCACGCGAGCGCCTGCTCGAGGAGGTCTGGGGCTATGACCCGAGCGCGCTCACGAACACGATCGACGTCTTCATCTCCAACCTTCGCCGAAAGCTCGAGGCCGGCGACGAGCCGCGCATCCTGCATACCAAGCGGGGCGCGGGATACGTGATCAGGGCGCCTCGCGATGACGAGGCTTGAGCGGGTCCTCGACAAGCTGACGCCGATGCGCTGGCCGGTCCGCTGGCGGCTCGCCGCGGTCTCGGCGACCCTCACCCTGGTCATCCTGGTGATCTTCGCCCTCGTCGTCGGGCGTCTGACATCGAACCGCCTGCAGGCGGACTTCAATGACGACGTTCACGGAACCGCGGTGACGATCGCCGGCCAGACTCAGGTCAGCATCGGCCTCCAAGGTCGCCAGGTGATTCCGCCCTCGCAGCTCCACAGCATGGCGATACCCCCGAACTCGGGAGTCAAGTTCGTCCACCGGAACGGCCGACCGATCCAGAACGGAAATCGCAACGTGCTCCCATACCTGGGTCCGGTCAACGTCGCCCAGGTGAGCCGGGTAGGTGACCTGGCGGTGGCCTCCGACCCGGTGCCTGTCAACGCCCAAGGGTTCCAGTTCGATCCGATCTTCGTCCAGTACGCGCGCAATACGGCGAGCCTCGACAGCACGATCAGCAAGCTATGGCTGTTCCTCGGGGTGGGCGTCTTGGGCGGCACCGCCCTCGCGGCGCTGGCCGGGATCGCCGTCGCCGGGCGCGCCATGCGCCCGATCGCCGACCTGACCGCGACCGCCAGCGAGATCGCCGCGACGCGCGACCCGTCGCGACGCATGCCCGAGCCTGAGAACGACGACGAGATCGGCGAGCTCGCGCGGACCCTCGACCAGATGCTCCGCCAGCTCGACGCCGCGCGCTCGGAGACCGAGCAGATGATGCAGGCCCAGCGCGAGTTCGTTGCCGACGCATCGCACGAGCTGCGCACCCCACTGACCAGCATCCTGGCGAACCTCGAGCTGCTCCAGGAGCGACTCGAGATGGCCGAGCGCGACGGCGAGGAGAACGAGATGGTCGGATCCGCACTTCGCTCCTCACGGCGGATGAGCCGGCTCGTGTCGGACCTCCTGCTGTTGGCCAGGGCGGACGCCGGCCGCAGCGGCTCGCGACACGAGTGCGACCTCGCCGAGGTCGCCGCGGCGGCCGTCTCCGAGGTGACCCCGCTGGCGGACGGCCGGCGGTTGACGGTCGCCGAGAACGGCCCGGTTCCGGTCGACGGCAATCCGGACGAGCTCCACCGCCTGGCGCTCAACCTGCTGGAGAACGGCCTGCACCACACGCCCGAGGGCACCGAGATCAGGGTGTCGGTCGCGCGGAAAAACGGCGATGCGGTGCTCGAGGTGAGCGACGACGGCCCCGGGCTCCCTGACGGCATGGAGAGCCAGGTCTTCTCCAGGTTCGTTCGCGGCAACGGCCCCGCCGACCTGACGCCGGACAAGGGAACCGGCCTGGGGCTTGCGATCGTCAAGGCCGTCGCCACCTCCCATGGCGGCGAGGTCGACGCCGGGTCCTCGCCCGCCGGCGGGGCGCGGTTCACGGTCCGACTGCCCGCCGCAAAGGTTTAGGAACCGTTTACGAGGCCTCTATAGGTTCCGCTACGGACGAGACAACACACCCGCCGGGGACCCCCCGACACCACCTCGACGGGTGAACGTTGGCCAGTCTGAGCCAAGCGACCCGCCGGTGTTCCCCCTCCCTGACACCGGCGGGTCAATCTTTTCCGGGGTCCACGGCGATCTGATGTGATCCCGCGCGTTCGCTGGATCGAGCACCAATGCCCGCCGCGATCGCGTCTCGTCAGCGACGGACTACGGCTAGCAGGCAGAGGAAGCGATGCCCCGACTGAGGACCATCTCGCTGCAAATCGCATTGTGGTGCGCTCCGGTGCCGCTGCCGGCGGTGCCATTGCCGTAGAGCACGTCGTCGGCGGCGACCAGGAGGTCGAGCGCTCCGTTGAAGTTCTCGTTGTCGTTGTACGCGAACTGCGAGAACAGGACGTCGACGACGATCGGCGGGCGACGGTTGGAGTCCTTCGGGAGGCTTCGCATCAGGTTGATCAGACCGTGTGCCCAGACCTCGCCGTAGCAGTGCGGGTCGTTGCCGCATTTGGCGTTCGCCTGAGACAGCGTGCTTATCCCATCGGAGCCGTCCACCACCCGGCCGCAGGGAGCCACGCCGGGGCCGCCGTAGCCCGAGATGCCGTCCCAGTCGAAGATGCAGTACTCCGCGTCGCGGTAGTTGCGAAGGTTGGGCGTGATCAACGTGTTGACTGCCGACACGAAGTCGCCGAAGCCCTCGCCGAGGCTGCTGGCGCCGAGTGAGGTGCCGAAACCCCGGTCCTGGGCGTCCTGGATCGAGTGCCCGTACTCGTGGGTGACCACGTCTCCGTCCTCGGCGTCGTCGACGCCCCCGGCCCCGTACTTGATCAGCCGGGTTGCGGGTGAGTAGAAGGAGTTGTCGTCCCTGAACGCGTCGGCGATCACGGTCTGGCGGCGGGGATGGACGTTGGCGTCGCCCCGGAAGCCGATACGGTGAAAGTAGTTCTCGATCGTGTCGATGTGGTAGTAGGCCATCAGGGCCTCGAACCGGTCGTCGGCCCGCTTGACCCCTTTCCAGTTGCGGCTCCTGCGGCAGACCGACTTCGCATGGGGCCCCTTTAGCGCCTTGACATAGGGCCCGATCAGGCAGTGCGGATGAGAGTCGAGGCGGTGGAGGCTTACGCTTCGACGCAGCCTGGTCAGCTTGCGCGTGTTGTGGTCGTGATGGTCGGCCGAGGGCCGTTTCCCCAGGCCCTTGTAGCCGTTGTTCTCGGCCACCGGGTTGGGCGTATAGAGCTTCGCGTGGCCGGTGGCGTACTGGAGCATGTTGCGCTGAGACAGAACATTTCCGTTCGACGCGTTCACCAGCACCTCGAAGTCCTTCAAGGGCTTGCTCGAGGAGAGCACGACCCGCCGCACCAGTGCTCCCCCATGACCTGGATCCACCGCGAGGCTCACTCGAGGCGCGACGAAGAGGTCCTTCGCCCCGGTTGCAGACTTGGCAATCGCGATCGCGCGAGCCCCCGACACCTTGGGCCGGGCAGGGGCGGACAGATCGGTGCGCGTGTGGTCAGTGACCATGCGCGCTGGTGCGCCGGTGCCCTGAATCACCGCCGCGTCGCCGCCCAGAACCGGGATGCCCCCGACCTCCTGCTGGTAGCGGACCACCCGGGCGCCCTCGAAGGTCACGGTTCGTGTCCGCTTCAACTGCGCCGGGGGCGCGCTGGCCGACTCAAGCGAGGCCCCGATCCCTGCAGGCTGACTCGAGGCCGAAGCTCCGGCTGCGACACCGATGCAGAGGCAGATGGCGAGAGCCAGTGCCGCGACCGCCCCACGCCGCGCGGCCCCGCCCGTTCGCCAGCCCCCGTTCACCCGCCAACTTTACCAACCGCCCTGCGGGCGAACTCGCCGTCCTCAGACCTCCACGATCACCGGCAGCACCATCGGACGCCGCCGCAGCCGGTCGTAGACGAATCCGGCGATATCGTCGTGAAGGTCCTCCTGGAGCAGAGTCGTCTCGCGCTCACGGTGGCGCGCGGCGTCGGCCAGCGTGCCCGTCACGACGTCGCGCAGCTCATCGACCAGCCCGTCCGCCTCATCGACGAACGGCACCCCACGGAAGATGATCTCCGGAGGAGCCACCTGTGACCCGTCGTTCGACGACACCGTGGCGACGACGATGAAGACTCCGTCCGCAGACAGCGCGCGACGATCCCTGAGCGCGACGTCGTCGGGGTCACCGATGTCCACCCCATCGACGAAGATCATCCCCGAGGGAACCTCGCGCCCAAGCTCGGCGCCGCGCCCGTCGATCTCGAGCGCGAGCCCGTTTCGGCCCTTGAAGATCCGGTCGGGATCGATCCCGACCGACTCGGCCAGCGCCGCGTGCAGCCGCAGACGCTTGTGGTCACCGTGGAAGGGCATCACGTAACGCGGGCGGGTGAGGTTGAGCATCAGCTTCAGCTCCTCCTGCCAACCGTGGCCCGAGGCATGGATCGGGGCGTCGGAGGCCGTGATCACCTCGGCTCCGATCTCGAAGATCCGATCGATCGTCTCGTTGACGGAGCGCTCGTTGCCGGGGATCGGCGTCGCCGAGAAGATCACGGTGTCTCCTGAGTGGAGCTCGACGTCGGCATGATCGGCGTGCGCCATGCGGCGAAGGGCGGACAGAGGCTCGCCCTGGCTGCCGGTCGAGATGACCACCATCTCGTGATCGGGGAAGGACTCGATCTCGCGAGCCGGGATCAGGAGGCCTTCAGGCATCTTGGCGATTCCGAGGTTCGAGGCGATGTTGAAGTTCTTGCGCATCGATCGCCCGACCAGTGCCACCCGGCGATCGAGCTCCGCCGCAGCGTCGATGACCTGCTGGACGCGGTGGACGTTCGATGCGAACGAGGTGACGATGATCCGTCCGCGGCAGCGGGCGAAGAGGTCGAGGAGCGCCGGCCCCACGCTCGACTCCGACGGCGCGACCCCGGGGCGATCGGCGTTGGTCGAATCGCCACACAGGCACAGCACGCCCTCGGCCCCGAGCTCAGCGAGGCGGGAGACGTCGGCCGGATTGCCGTCGACCGGCGTCTGGTCGAACTTGTAATCGCCCGTGATGATGAGTGGGCCCAGCTCGGTTCGAAGCACAGCAGCGCAGGAGTCCGGGATCGAGTGTGCCATGTGCACGAGCTCGAGTGAGAACGGCCCGAGCGGCGCAATCGTGCCGGGCTCGAGGACCTGGAGCGGCACGTCTCGCATCCGGTGTTCCTCGAGCTTCGAGCGCACCAGGCCGATCGTCAGCGCGCCCCCGTAGATCACCGGCGGCACGCCGATTTCTCTGAGCACGAAAGGCAGTGCCCCCACGTGGTCCTCGTGGCCGTGCGTGAGCACGATCGCCTCGATGTCGTCGATCCGGTCGCGAAGGCTCGAGAAGTCCGGCAGCACAAGATCGATTCCGAGCATCTCGGCGGTCGGGAACATCAACCCGGTGTCGACTACCACGATTCGACCGCCGTACTCGACGACGGTCATGTTCTTGCCGATCTCCCCGAGGCCGCCGAGCGGCATGACGCTGAGGGTTCCGGAGTCCGTGGCGCTCACTATTCGGCGCTGCCGCCGACCAGCAGGCCGTGCCGCTCGAGCGCATTCCTGATCACGTCGCGCTCATCCGGGCTCGCGGGCACCATCGGCAGGCGGAGATGCCCACCCACCACTCCGAGCATCTCGAGCGCGGTCTTGACGGGCGTCGGATTCGACGTCACGGCCATCGCGGCGTACAGCGGCGCCAGTTCGGCATCGAGCTCGCACGCTCTGGACCCATCGCCCGCCGCGTGAGTCTCATATAGCGCCTGCATCTCCGGGCCGATCACGTGCGAGGCGACGAGGATCCCGCCGGTGCCTCCGACCTCGAGGGTGCGAAGGAAGGCATCGTCGTTGCCGGCGAGCAGGTCGAGTCCCTCGATCGGCTCGAGGTCGTCGTCGTTGGCCTGCTTGACAGCGACCACGTTCGGGATCTCGGCCGCCAGCTCTGCCAGTAGGTCGGGCGGGACGTTGACCGCGCACCGCGAAGGGATGTTGTAGAGGACGATCGGAGTCGCGTCGGCCGCCTCCGCCACTGCGCCGTAGTGGGCCCGAATGCCAGCCCGACTCGGCTTGTTGTAATACGGCGTGACGACCAGCACCGCGGCCGCCCCCGCCCGGCTCGCCGCCCGCGTCAGCTCGGCCGAGTGATGTGTGTCGTTTGACCCCGTCCCTGCGATCACCGTCGCACGGTCGCCGACCTCGTCGAGTACCGCGTCCAGCAGCTGGAGCTTCTCGGCGTCCGAGAGAGTCGGCGACTCGCCCGTCGTCCCGGCGACCACGAGCCCGTGGGAGCCGTTATCGACCAGATGGACCGCCAGTCGGCGGGCGGCATCGGTGTCCAGGGAACCGTCCTCGGCGAACGGAGTCACCATCGCCGTGATCACCCCGGAGAGTCGAACCATCGCCTCGTAGTATCGCGGAACTCGCGGCGGCCGACAGGGTCAGGTGGCGAAGCTCGGGGGCACGCGGTCTGACCACTGGGCATCTCCTCGACGGCGAGAGCGGCTTACCCAACCGTCGAGCCGTTCGCCGGCCGGTCGGGCTTCATATTCGCCGGCGGGCTCATGGCCTCGCGCGTCAGCCGGTCGCGAAGGCGCGCCGGAAGGGCCCTTGCGGCGATCAGCTTGGCATGCTCGATCGCCGGGAAGGCCAGGGTCTCGCGGCGCCGGAGCGTCGCCATGTAGATCCGCTCCGCGGCGTCCCGGGACGGGACGGGGTAGGCGGCGCCCAGGGCCTCTCGCAGGCGCTGCCATCCTCCGGCGCCGGATGGTTTGCGGAAGGCGTTCGCCCGATACATCGGCGTGTCTACGAAGCCTGGGAACACGGCGGTGAACGTGATTCCATGTGGCCCGAGCTCGGCGCGCGCTGATTGCACGATCGATGCGAGGGCCGCCTTGCTGGCGCTGTACGGCGCTTCGAACGGCATCCCTACCAGGCCCGCGAGGCTCGCGATCGCGGTCACGTGACCGGTGCCGCGACCGGCCATCGCGGGCGCCAGGTGGGCCAGTAGGACGAGGTTCGAGAGCGTGTTGACCGTGAAGTCCTCCTGTGCCTGCCGCCAGTCGAGCGCCAGGAGCGACTGAGCACGGTCCAGCCCCGCGCCCGCGATCAGCAGGTCGATCTCGGGGTGATCGGCGACCAGGCCCGACGCGACCGCGTCCACGTCGTCCAGGTTGGTGAGGTCGAGTTGGAGCGCCGCGGCGTCGACCCGTCCGCCCAGCTCCGCCGTCAGGCTCTCGAGGCCGCCGCCGTCCCGGTCGGCAAGGACCAGGTCGGTGCCGTCCTCGGCTGCCAGGCGGGCGAGCTCGACGCCGAGGCCGCCCGCGGCTCCGGTGATCAGCGCCTTTCGGAACCGGCGTTCCCGTCGGCGCCTAGCGGGGGTCCGTCCCGCGAGCGGCGCGACGCTCGGGGTGCGGCCGGGCCTGAACCCCATCCTGCCTTCGTACCACGGCTCGACGTGGAGGAGCTCGACGCTGAATCCCTGCTCGTCGTTGACGTAGACGGACCGACCACGCCCCGAGGCGGAGCGGAGGGGCGTTTGGACGTAGGCCCGCCTCCGTGCAGCGGCGCTGGGCGTCCTCGAACTCTGCCCTGTCGCTGAACCCGAAGGCGATGTTCAGGAGTCCCTGGTCCGAGACCCTGTACCCCGGCGGCCATGGTCGACCGGGTGGATCCAGGTACTGCACAAGCTCGACGATCATGTCGTCGGCCCACAGAGCGACCGACTCCCGTTCGGCGCCGGCGAGGCCCCAGAGCTCCTCGTGCTCGGGCCGGTGCCATTGCGTCCCGGCGACCTCGAGTCCGAGTACCCCCTCGAACACCGCGCGTGAGCGCTCGAGGTCCGCGACAGAGAGGGTCACCGAGCGAGCCGCCGCGGGAACGCCCGGCCGGGGGCGAGGGCGCGTGCGGTCCGCCCGGCGGTCCTCTTCCAGCAGCTCGATCACCACCCCGTCCGGGTCGCGGACGCAAACGCGCCGCTCGCCCGGACGCCCCATCGGGCTGGTGAGCGGTGCGGATCCGGCACTCGTCGCACGGCTGATCGCGAGGTCGAGATCGTCGACGGCGAAGGCGATCATCGTGTAGCCGACGTCGCACGGTCTCCAACCGGGGGGCCTGGAACGGACGAGCGGGCTTCGAAACTCGAACAGCTCGACCTGGAACAGCTCCTGGCGATCGACCAGCCACCAGCAGGTCGAGGCCGCGCGTGGGACGCCCTGGACCATCGCTGCAAGCGGCCCGGCGAACAGGCTCGTGCCGCCCGCCGGCTCGAGCCCGATGACGTCGCGATACCAGCCTTGCGCCCGCTTCAGATCCGCGACGCTGATCGCAATCTGGGAAAGCCGCATCTACAGAAGGTGCTCGAGCCCGACGGTGAATGGGTCGGGAAGCGCGGCAACCCGACGAACCGCCAGCAGGACCCCGGGCATGAAGGAGCGCCTGTCGATCGAGTCGTGGCGAATCGACAGGGTCTCGCCTTCGCCCCCGAAGATGACCTCCTGATGTGCGACGAGCCCCGGCAGCCTGACCGAGTGGATCGGCTCGTGGACGCGGCCTCCGGCCTCCTGAATCAGGTCGGCGGTGCGCTTTGCCGTCCCCGAAGGTGCGTCCAGCTTTCGCTCGTGGTGGAGCTCGATGATCTCGCATTCCGGCATGTGCGGCGCCGCCTGGCGGGCCATCTCCATCATCAGGACTGCGCCGATTGCGAAGTTGGGCGCAGCGAACACCTTTGCGCGTCCGGCGGAGCGGGCGGCCTCGACGGCGGCGTCACGAGCCGCGCCGAGGTCGAAGCCGGTGGTCCCGATCACCGCGTGCACGTCAGCCTCGAGGCACGCGCGCACGTTGTCCAGCGCCGAATCGGGTGTCGAGAAGTCCACCACTACGTCTGCGTCGCCGAGCAGGTCCGCGAGGTCGGTGCCGAGCGCCGGGTCAGCGCGGCCGGCGAGCTCGAGGTCGTCGGCGCCCCCTACGGCCTCGCAGACGGTCTCCCCCATCCGGCCTGCGGCGCCGCTCACAACGACCCCAATCAAGTTGGCCCCGTTGGCGCTAGCGACGAAGTCGCGGTAGATGCGGAGGTGCTTGCCGCCACGCCTGCACCCTAACCCGCCGGCAGGGGACGCGATAGCGGAGCATGCGGGGGAGTTGTGCTACGCCGCGGCCAGCGCCCGGCTCACCGAGGCCGTGGCGTCACGGAAGCGGTCCCGTTGCGGTCCGATGCACGCGGCCGACAGACGCTCGGGGTCGTACAGCTCGGCGGCCAACTCGGCCACATCGTCTTGGCTGACCCCCTCGACCCGAGCCAGCATCTCGTCGAGTGAGAGCAGCGGCGCGTCGAAGAGGGCCGCGCGGGCCAGACGCGTCATCCGCGCGCCCGTCGCCTCGAGGGCGAGGACCATCCGCCCCTTGACGTGCTCCTTGGAGCGCTCGAGCTCCTCGGCGCTCACTCCCCCGTCGCGGAGGCTCTCCAGCTCTCGGCCGATGATCTCGCAAGCCTCTGCGACGTTGTCCTCGCGGGTGCCGACATACATCGCGACCGCGCCCCGCTCCGTGTACTGCTCGGTGTAGGAACCGACGGCATAGGCGAGGCCCCGCTTCTCGCGCACCTCACGAAACAGCCGAGAGGAAGTCGAGCCACCGAACACGGCATCCAGCACGCTCAGCGCGAAGCGGCGCTCGTCCGCCCTGGCGATGCCAGGACCGCCGAAGCAGATGTGGTACTGCTCGGTGTCCTTGGCCTGGAAAGCGAACCGCGGCTCGTCGTCCGGCTCGCGTACGGGCGGGTCCGGCTGCGCCCCGGTCGAAGGAGTGAGTAGGCGGCGGGTCAGCTCCACGATCTCGGCATGGTCGAGATGCCCCGCCGCGGCAACCACCAGGTTCGGGGCTGTGTAGCGCTCGCGGTGGTAGTCGGCGATCTCGGCGACCGGAATCGACTCGATGACCGCGGCGTCGCCGAGCACCCGGCGGCCCAGCGGCCGGTCACCGTACATCGCCTCCGCGAGGAGGTCATGGACGCGATCCTGGGGCTCGTCCTCGTACATCGCGATCTCCTCGAGCACGACGTGGCGCTCGGAGTCGACCTCGTCCGAGGGCAGCGAGGGCGCGAGCAGCATGTCGGCCAGGAGCCCGAATGCCTCCTCCGTGTGCTCGTCCAAGAGCCTCGCGTGGAGCTGGGTGGACTCCTTGCTGGTCGCCGCGTTTGCCGCGGCGCCCATCCCGTCAAACAGCTCGGAGATCTCGATCGCCGAGTGTCGCTCGGTTCCCTTGAACAGGAGGTGCTCGAGGAAGTGCGAGACACCGGCCTGCTCCGGGGTCTCGTCGCGCGAGCCCGTCCGGACCCACAGCCCCAGAGCGACCGAGCGAACCGCGGGCACCGCCTCCGTGATCACCCGCAGCCCGCCCTGAAGCTCCGTGAACTGAACTCCCTCAGGCAACCCCGCTGGAGCTAGGGACGGTTGTGTATTCAACGACGGCGGCGCCCGCCGCCGCCGTCGAGACGCTCGCGATCACGCCGGCCACCATCACGGCCGCCCCCGCGTGGGCCCGGATCGCCGGTTCCGACATTGGCCAGCTCCTCCGCCGGCTTGCCCTCGACCGACGGATCGTCGGAGAGGCGCAAGCCGATCCGGCCGCGCTCCCGATCGACCTCGACAACGGTCACGTCGAGCTCGTCGCCCTGGCTGAGGACATCCTCGACCGAGTTGACGCGCTCGCCGGGCTTGACGTTGGAGATGTGGAGCAGTCCGTCGGTGCCCTTGACCAGCTCGACGAACGCGCCGAAGGCCGTTGTCTTGACGACCTTGCCCGTGAACCGATCGCCCACCTCGGCCTCCTTGGTCATCGCCTCGATCCGCGCGATACATGCGTCCACCAACTCGCCGCTCGGCGCGTACACCTGAACGGTGCCGTCGTCCTCGACGTTGATGTCCGCCTCGAACTCCTCTGAGAGCGCCCGGATCGTTTCGCCGCCCTTGCCGATCAGTGCGCCGATCTTCTCCGGATCGATCTTGATCTGCTCGATTCGGGGCGCGTGACGCGAGAGCTGCTCCCGCGGCCCCGGGATCGCCTCGTGCATCTTGTCGAGGATGAACAGCCGCCCGGATCGGGCCTGCTCGAGCGCGTCGCGCAGGATGTCGAACGTGACGCCCGAGATCTTGATGTCCATCTGCAGGGCGGTGATGCCCTCCGAAGTGCCCGCGACCTTGAAATCCATGTCGCCGAGGTGATCCTCGACCCCGGCGATGTCGGTCAGGACCACGAGGTCGTCGCCCTCCTTGATCAAACCCATCGCGACCCCGGCGACCGGGCTCGAGACGGGCACGCCGGCGGCCATCAAGGCCATCGACGAAGCGCAGACGGAGCCCATCGACGAGGACCCGTTGGATTCGAGCGTCTCGGAGACCACCCGCACGACGTAGGGAAAGTCGTCCTGGCTCGGGACCGTGGGAACCAGAGCGCGCTCGGCGAGCGCCCCGTGGCCGATATCGCGGCGCTTCGGGCCGCGCATGAACCCCGTCTCCCCGACCGAGAAGGGCGGGAAGTTGTAGTGGTGCCAGAAGGTCTTCGACTCCTGGAGGCTCAGGTTGTCGACTCGCATGTCCATGCGGCTCGTCCCGAGCGCGACGTTGGAGAGGATCTGGGTCTCTCCGCGGGTGAAGAGCGCCGAACCGTGGACCCGCGGCGAGATGTCCACCTCGCACTCGATCGGCCGGATCTCATCCTGTGCGCGACCGTCGGGACGCTTCTTGTCGATCGCGATCCGCGTTCGGATGATCTCCTTCTCGAGCTTGTCGAAGGCGCGAGACACCTCGGCCCGCTCCTCCGGGTCGGGATCGTCGCCGCCCTCGGTGCCGCCGGCATAGGAATCGAGGACGTCTTCCTCGATCGCTTTGACCGCATCTTGGCGGGCGAGCTTCTCGTGGATCTGAGTCGCTTCGTCGAGCTTCGCTCCGTGCGACGAGCGAATGCGCTCGACAAGCGCCGGATCGATCTTCGGAGGCTCGACCTCGATCTTGTCCTTGCCGGCCTCGGCACGCAGCTCCTCGAGCGCGGCGCAAACCTTCTTGATCTCCTCGTGGGCGATGTCGAGCGCATCGAGGACCTCAGCCTCGGTGACGCCCTCGGCGCCGCACTCGACCATCAGGATCGCCTCCTCGGATCCGGAGACGACGAGGTCCATCTCCAGGTCCCCGTAGACCTCCTCGCCCGGGTTGATCACGAAGTCGCCCTCGAGCTTGCCAATCCTCACCGACCCGACGTGGGTCGCCACGGGGATCGACGAGACCGCTACCGCGGCCGAGGCGCCGTTCATCGCCAGGATGTCGTAGGGATGGTCGAACTCGACCGACAGTGGCTGGCAGACGATCTGTGTCTCGTAGTGCCAGCCGTCGGGAAACAGGGGCCGGAGGGGCCGGTCGATCATCCGCGCCGTGAGCGTCGCCTTCTCGCCGGAGCGCCCCTCTCTGCGGAAGAAGGATCCGGGGATCTTCCCGGCCGCGTAGTGACGTTCCTCGACGTCCACCGTCAAGGGCAGGAAGTCGACGTCTCTCAGGTTTCCTACCGTGGCCGTGGCGAGCACCATCGTGTCGCCGGACCTGACCACCACCGCGCCGCTCGCCTGCCGGGCGAGTTTGCCGGTCTCGAAGGAGATCTCCTGCCCGCCGACCTCGCGCGAGACACGGCTCACGTCAAACATGCTCATCTAAGTCTTTCCCTTCGGGCCGCCCGGATGGCGACCTCAATCGCTCAGAACTTCTCGTTCTCGTTGCGGCGCGATGTTACAGAGCGAGCGAGCGCACGTCGTCCTCGGCCACGCGGATGCCGTCGGCGAAGAACGCCGGGGTCCCGGTCACGGCCGCCCGAATCGCGCCCTCGAAATCGTGGCGCACCCGGCGAGCGATCGGATCCGAGCGGCGGTCACGCTCGAATTGCTCCAGGTCGAGCTTCAGTCCGCGGGCGCGTTCCCATAGATGCGGATCGTCCACCCTCCCCCGGTCGGCGTAGATCGAGTCCACCATGCCCCAGAAGCCGGCGGCGTCGGCCTGCAGCGCCGCCGCCTCGGCCGCGGCGTGAAGGGCGGGAGCGCGCGGGTGCTTGCCGGCCACGGGAAAGTGGCGGAAGACCAGGTCAAGGGGGAGATCCACGATCTGGGGCCAGACGGCGGCGCAGTGTGGGCATGCGAGGTCCATGTAGACGACCACCGTCCGGCCATGGCCCCGGACGTGGTCCTCGGAACCGATCGCCGGGACATCGGCGCTGGTGAGGGCGCTCATGCGTCGGAGCCGCACTCCGCCAACGCGTCGAAGATCAGGTTGGCGCCCGGGATCTCGGCCGGGGTTGGCGATTCGTGCACCCACCGAACCACCCCTTCCTCATCGATCAGGACCAGCGACCGGTTCCCGTGGCCGGGACCGTCGAGATAGGCGCCGTAGCGCCGGGTCACCTCGCCCTTCGGCTCGAAGTCGGACAGCAGGGGGATCGTGATCCCGAGCGCCTTCCTGAACGCCCGGTGAGCCCACGAGGAGTCGACGCTCAGTCCCACCATGCTCGCCCCCAGTTTCTCGATCTCGGGCAGGACCTCCTGGTAGATCGAGAGCTGGTCCGTGCAGACGGGGCTGAAGTCGAGCGGATAGATGACCAGGACCAGCCTGCGCCCCGCGAACTGATCGAGGCTCACCTGGGCCCCGGTCTGATCAGGAAGCGAAAAGTCCGGAGCGGTGGCGCCGGGCTGGATCATCGAGGCGGCCGGGCCTTTCCAGCCGGCGCTAGCGGCGCAGCCCGAGATCCGAGACGACCGCGCGGTATCGCTCCAGGTCGGAGCGCTCCAGGTAGCGGAGCAGGCGCCGGCGCTTGCCGACCATCATCAGCAGGCCCCGGCGCGAATGGTGGTCCTTGGGGTGGGTGCGCAGATGCTCCGTGAGATCGTTGACGCGCTCGGTGAGCAGGGCGACTTGGACCTCGGCGGATCCGGTGTCGCCGTCCTCGCGCCCGTACTTGCCGATCAGCTCCTGCTTCTTTTCCTTGGTCAGCGTCATCGCGGAGGAGTGAAGCTAGCACAGAGATCACGGGCCGCCTCGACGTCCAGACGCATCTGGGACGACGAGCTCCTCGACACCGGGAAACCGCCGCTCACCCCGCAGCCTGCCGATGAATGCGACCCTCAGCGTCTGGCCGTAAAGGTCGCCCTCGTAGTCGATCAGATAGGCCTCGACGAGCAGCCCGCGCCCCGTCTCGAAGGTGGGCCGCACGCCGACGTTGACGGCTGCCGCGTGCCCGTTGGCGAACGCGGCGTACACCCCGTGCCCTGGGCAGACCAGATCGTCGGCGGGCACCAGGTTGGCGGTCGGGAAGCCGAGCGTGCGACCCCTGCCGTCGCCCTTGACCACGGTTCCCTCGAGCAGGAACGGTGCCCCGAGGCATTTGGTGGCGATCTCGACCTCGCCCGCCGCGACCAGCGACCGGATCCGACTCGACGAGACGATCTCGCCCTCGACCTCGACGAGTGCGACGACGCGGGACTCGAACTCGGTGCGCGCGCCGAGCATCTCGGGGTCTCCCTTCGCCTTCGCCCCGAATCTGAAGTTCTCGCCCACGGAGACCCGCCGCGCCTCGAGCTGCTCGCACAGGATGCCCGAGCAGAAGTCCTCGGCCGAGATGCTCGAGAACGCGTCGTCGAACGGGATCACGACGAGCTCCTCGACACCCAGGCCCTCGATCACGTCACGCTTGATCTCGAACGGCATGATCAGCTTGGGGGCCGCCTCCGGGTGCAACACGCTCACGGGGTGGGGCTCGAACGTCAGCACCGTGTCCGCCTGGTCGATCACCTGGCGGTGGCCGACATGAACGCCGTCAAACGTCCCGATGGCGATGTGCCTGGGACGCCGTTCGGCATCCGGGAGTCGGGTCACCTTGATGCTCATTGTCTGGGCATGTCGATTGGCGGTCGGCGCGCGCTGAGGCCGGCCTGGACCGGCGGTCGGGACGGGGAGCCTTTCACGCCGCGCTCTCGGGCAGCCGGTTGAGCGCAGTGGCCAGCGGCAGGAACGTTCCCGCCTCTCGGACCGCGAACGGCCCGATTGCGGTCCTGCGCAGGCTCTCGCAGTACGCGTCCCCGAGCTCTGAGACCAGGCTACGCACGTAGGTGCCCGACGAGCACTCAACCTCGAGCTCGGCTCGGTCGCGTGTTCGCCACGCCTGCTCGAAGCGGTGGACGGTCACCTCGCGCGGGGGCATCTCGACCACCTCGCCGCGCCTGGCCCGCTCGTAAGCCCGCACCCCCCTCACCTTGACCGCCGAGTAGACGGGAGGGCGCTGCCGGATCTCGCCCGTGGGAAGCGGCAGCGGCCCCGGCGGCGGCAGCTCGCCGGTCTCGGTGATCTCCCCGTCGGGATCTCCGGTTGTCGAGGTCGCGCCGAAGCGGGCCACCACCCGGTAGGTCTTCGGAAGGGCCATGAAGAGCGACTGACACCGGGTCGCCTCGCGGCCGAGCAACACGATCAGGAGCCCGGTCGCAAACGGGTCGAGAGTGCCCGAATGGCCCGTCCGCGTCCCCCGCTCACGGCGGACCTGGGCGACCACGTCGTGTGACGTCACCCCCGCCGGCTTGTCGACCAGCAGGACCCCAGCGGCGGAGGTGTTGGCGCTGACCGGAGGCGAAGCGCTCATCGCAGGCCGCCGGAGCTAGAGCTGTGCCTTGACCTCGGCGCAGAGGAACTCGACCAGCTCCGAATAGGAGAGGTCGGTCGAGAAGCCCGCGGCACGGGCATGACCGCCGCCACCGTGCTTGCGCGCGATCGCCGACACGTCCACCCGACCATCGGTGGACCGCAGGCTGACCTTGCGAGCGGCCCGGTCGTCGTCGGTCTTGTCACGGATCATCGCCGCGACCTCGGTGCCCTCGAGAGCCCGCACGTGGTCGATGATCCCTTCGGTCAGGGAGTCGTTGGCCCCGGTATCGGCGTAGTCGCGGGCCGAGATGTAGGTGACCGCCAGCTGACAATCGTCGAGCAGCACGATCCGCTCGATCGCCCGCGAGATCAGGTGCAGCTTCTCGATCGGGACCCGCTCGTACAGGCGCCGGTAGATGTCGTGGACGTCGACGCCCGCCTCGATCAACTCCGCCGCCAGCCGGTGCGCCCCTGGGCCGGTGCTCTCGTACATGAATCGACCCGTGTCCGTGACCAGAGCCACGTACAGCGCGCCCGCGATCTCCGGCGTGATCCGGGCGCCGAGCAGCTTCGCGAGCTCGGAGACGATCTCGGCCGTGCAGGAGGCGTCGGTGTCGACCAGATTGAGGGTGCCGAATCGGGTGTTGTCGTGGTGATGGTCGATGTTCAGGACCATGGCTTCGTCCCTCTGCAGGAAATCGGCCGGCATGCGATCGATGTTTCCGCAGTCGAGGAATACGATCGTCCGGTCCGCGAAGTCAATCGGCGGCTCGTGGAATACCCCCTCCAGGGGAAGGAAGCGGTATTCCACCGGCAGCGGGAACTCCTTCGCCGCCAGGAACATCACTGAGTCCTTGCCGAGCTGGCCGAGGATCCGATGCATCGCCAGCAGCGACCCGAGCGCATCGCCGTCGGGTCCCTCGTGGGTGGTCAGCAGGAACCGGTTGCCTCCCCGAAGTGCCTCGGCAACGTCGGCGAGCGAGGCGTCCTTGGCCTCGGCCGCGGCGGTGGCCTCATTCATCGTCGAGCAGGCGCGAGAGTCGCACCCCGCGTTCGGGCGTCTCGTCGTAGTGGAAGGTCAGGGTGGGAGTTCGCTTGATCCGCGTCTGGCTTGCGATCGCGCCCTGGAGGACCCCGTGCGAGGACCGCAGGCCGGCCAGCGTCGCCTCGCGCTCGGCCTCGCTGCCGAGCACGCTCACGAACACCTTCGCCGTGCGCAGGTCAGGGCTTGTCTGGACCGAGGTCACGGTGACGAATCCAATCCTTGGATCCTCGAGCTCGGTCGAGATCGCGGATCCGATCACCTCACGCATGAGCTCGTTGACCCTCCTCATACGCTCGGCCATAGCGCGGCGACTATAGCGAGCCGCTGTCGGCTCACCGGGGCGATTCAGCCGCGGATGTCGGCCAGGCTGAGCAGGTCACGCTCGAAGCTGCACCCGTCCGGACAACGGGATTCCACGAACCGCTCCAGCTCGTCGGCGCGACCGTGGACCTCGCCGCCGCCGACGAGGGCGCACACGAGCGTCGCCCGCTGCCACGTGTCCTGGCCGTCGACCTCCGCCACCGAGGCTCCGAATCGATGCCGAACCTGTGCCTTCAGCGAGTGCAGGACCTTGCGCTTGCCCTTCAGGTCGTGGGAGTCGTTGAGGTGCAGGCGGACCTCGATGAGGCAAACGTAGGCGGTCATGGGCTGCGCTCAGGGCGTGGTCCTCTACAGCTCGACGCGGGCCACTTCGGTGCGTCAGGGCGTCGCCTTCCACAGCTCGTCTCCGTGGACATCGTCCGAGGCGCTGAAGAAGAGCGTCCCGCCGACGGCGGCCAGGGACCCGGCCCTGGAGTCCTCCCGCCCCGGATTGATGTCACGGACGAGCGTCGTCCCGGACCTGGTCCCGTCCGTAGCCCAGAGCTCCCAACCGAACTCGTCGTGGTCATCGGCGGCGAAGAAGCCCGTGCCTCCGATGTTCACTGCTTGATGGGGCAGCAGGACGATCCCCTTGAGGAACTTCGTCCCGGCCCCGGTGCCGTCCGACCTCCAGAGCCCTTCACCGTGCACCGCGTCGTCAGCGCCGAAGAACAGCGTGCCGCCTATGTCGGTCAGCGTGGTAAGGGCCAAAGTAGCCCGACCGCCGGTCTCCCTGCAGGATGTCGCGGACCAATCTCGTCCCGGAGGCGGTCCCATCCGATCGCCACAGCTCCTGGCCGTGCTCGCCGTCGTTCGCCGTCAGGAAGAGCCTCGCGGCCCACGCGAGTCAGCAATCGGGGTCGCGAGCCCTTTCTCGGGTTGATGTCCTTGACGAGTCGAGTGCCGTCCGCCGTGCCGTTCGAGCGCCACAGCTCGCGACCGTGCCCGCCTCCCGCAGAGGCGAAGAAGAGCTCTGCCTCGGAAGCTCGTGAGCCACCCGGGGCTCACGTCGGCTGGCGTGCGGAAGTCGCGCACGAGCCGGGTGCCGCCCGGCGTCCCGTCCGATCGCCACAGCTCGCGGCCGTGCTCGCCGTCGCGGGCCGTGAAGAAGAGCGTTGTCGTCGACGCTGGTGAGCCAGCGGGGACGGGACCCCGCCCTTCCCCGATTCACGTTCCGCACGAGCCTCGTGCCCGCCCTCGTTCCGTCCGACCGCCAGAGCTCGGCACCATGGACTCCATCGTCGAGCGGTGAAGTAGAGAACGCCGTTGTGATTCGTCAGGTCGGAAGGTGACGAGCTCCGGGAGCCCACGCGGATGTCGCGGACGAGCGTCGTCCCGCTCTTGGTGCCGTCCGACGTCCAGAGCTCTTCCCCGTGCTCGTCACCGGCAACGAAGAAGAGCCTGTCGCCCGCCCGGGTGAGCCCGAACGCGTAATGAGAACGTATCGTCCAGCAGGCGAGTCCCCGCGGCGGTCCCGTCCGAGCGCCAAAGCCCCTCGCGGAAGGTCGGAGTGAAGGCGTCGAAGTAGAGGGTTCCGTGTACGCCTTCGAGGTCGTGCGGGCCCTGAGCCGTCTTCGCCGGGAACGATGTCCTTGACGAGGCTCGCGCTGGCAGCGTGTGTCGTCGCCCACGCCCAGCCCAAGCCCGGTCACGGCGGACAGCAGCACGGCCGCCGCCAGACGGCTCAGCTCGTTGATCGGGTCGTGGCCGGCACGCCTCTCGCCCTCCCAGGCGGAGAGGCTACTCCAGCGTCTGCTCGACCTGCTTGGTCTCGAAGACCTCCAGCACGTCGCCGACCTTGACGTCCTGGTAGCCGTCCAGGACGACGCCGCACTCGAGGCCCTCCTCGACCTCCTGCACGTTGTCCTTGAAGCGGCGCAGAGAGCCGATTCGCCCCGTCCAGGCGACCGTGCCCTCGCGGACGAGGCGCACCTGGCCGGTGCGCGTGATCTTCCCGTCGGTGACCACGCAGCCGGCGATCGTTCCGACCCGGAGGCGCGAAACAGCTCCTTGACCTCGGCCTGGCCGATCGTCTCCTCGACCTCCTCGGGCTCCAGCATCCCTTCGAGCGCCGCGTAGATCTCCTCGGTCACCTTGTAGATCACCGAGTAGGTGCGGACCTCGACGCCCTCGCGCTCTGCCGCCTTACGCGCGTCGGCGAGCGGCCGGACGTTGAAGCCGACGATGATCGCGTCGGACGCGGCGGCGAGCATCACGTCGGACTCGGTGATCCCGCCGGCGGCGGAATGGATGACATCGACGACGATCCGCTCCTGGGGAAGCTTCGCGATCTCGTCCTGAAGCGCCTCGAGCGAGCCCGATACATCGGCCTTGAGGACGATGTTGAGCTCCTTGATGTCGCCCTCGGTGGCCCTGGTGAACACCTCGTCGAGGCTGATCTTGCGCGCCTGCTGGCGTGCCAGTGACTCGGTCTTCAGACGCTGGCCGCGCTCCTGCGGCGAGCTGCCGGGCCCGCCGCTCGTTCTCGACCGCCTCGACGTGCTCGCCGGCCTCGCAGACGCCGTCGAGCCCCAGCACCTCGACCGGGTCGCCGGGCCCGGCCTCCTCGACCCGCTCCCCCGTGTAGTCGTGCATCGCCCTGACCCTGCCCCAGACCGCGCCGGCGACCAGCGCATCGCCGACCCGAACCGTCCCGCGCTCGATCAGCACGGTCGCCACGGGCCCACGCCCCGGATCGAGGTGGGACTCGATCACGACGCCCGAGCCGGGCGCCGACGGGTTTGCCTTCAGCTCCTCGAGCTCGGCGGCCAGGACGATCATCTCGAGCAGGTTGTCGAGGCCCTCCTTGGTCTTCGCGGAGACGTCGCAGAAGATCGTTTCGCCGCCCCAGTCCTCTGGGGTGAGCCCCTGCGCGGCGAGCTCGTTGCGCACCCGGTCGGGCTGAGCGTCCTCCCGGTCGATCTTGTTGACCGCGACAAGCATCGGGACCTCGGCCGCGCGCGCGTGGTCGATCGCCTCGACGGTCTGCGGCATCACGCCGTCATCGGCCGCCACGACGATGACGGCGAGATCGGTGACCTTGGCGCCACGTGCTCGCATCGCCGTGAACGCCTCGTGCCCCGGGGTGTCGAGGAAGGTGATCCGCTTCCCGTCCTTGTGGACCTGGTAGGCGCCGATGTGCTGGGTGATCCCGCCCGCCTCGCCGGCGACGACCTCCGCCTCCCGGATCGCGTCCAGGAGCGACGTCTTGCCGTGGTCGACGTGACCCATGATCGTCACCACCGGTGGGCGCTCCGAAAGGTCTGCGTCGGCAGTCGTCGTAAACCGGCTCGGCTTGCTGCTCCTCGGCGGCGCTGACGATTTCGACCTTCTGGTCGAGAGCCTGCGCCAGCGCGGTCACGGTTTCGTCGGGGAGGGTCTGCGTCAGGGTCGCCATCTCGCCGAGCTCCATCAGCTTCTTGATCACCTCGGCGCTGCCGAGGCCCAGCGTCTCGGCCACCTCGCGCACGGTGGCGCCCGAGTTGACCTTCGTCGGCGGCTGCTCGACTACCTCGACCGGCCCCCTGTCCGGCGGCTCCTCGAGGAGCGGCCGCCGCCGCCTCCCGCCACGCCGTCGCGGGGGACGTGGGGGCGGCGTCTGAGGCATGTGCTCGCGACGCGACGCCTGGGAGTCGATCACAACTCGACGGCGCTTTCGACCCGTCGGCGCCTCTCCGTCGGCGGCGCCCGGCGCCGCGGGCTTGGCCGACGCCGATGGCGCGGGCTGCTTGGCTTGCGGCTTGCCATCGCCGTCGCCCGCCTGCGCAGCCTGCTTGGCGGGTCGCTTTGGCGCCGCCTGGGCCGTCTTGGCGGCGGGCTTCGCCGCCTCGGCGGTCGACCCGCCGGCCGCGGCCAGCGCCTTCAACGCTTCCCCCTCCTCGACGCTCGAAGCGGCGACCTTCGCTTCGATTCCGGCGGTCCTCAGCGCCGCAAGGACCTCCTTGCTGGTCAGCCCCTGCTGCTTGGCGATCTCATGGACCCGCTTCTTCAAGATTCCTCGGGGCCCTGGGCTGAGGCATCGGGCTCCTCCGATGCCTCGGCGCCCACGCGGGCAGCCTCGGCGGGCGGCTCCTCGGCCCGGTCGCCCTCGCCCTCGGCTTGATCGGCGTCGCCCGCCGCCTCGTCCGCGGTCGTCTCTTCATCGGTTGGCGCCTCGGGGGGCGCCTCCTCGGATTGATCGCCCTCGGTCGCGGCGTCCTCGGCCAGCGCCTGCTCGGGGTCCAGCTCCTCGCCGGCCTCAGCCGCTCCGTCGCCTGCATCGGTTTCGCCCTCAGCGCCTTCCGCTTCTTGATCGAGCGCCGACCCTTCGGGCTCCGCGGTGGGCTGAGCGCTCTCGAAGGCCTCCATCGCGCGCTCCACGAGCGGCCTGAGCTCGCCTTCGTCGCCATTCGGATCAGCCAGCCTCGAGACCTCGTCCTCGCTCAGGGCGGCGAGCACGGTGACCTGGTTCGTCTCGAAGCGCGCCAGCGCCTGATGCTGGGGAAGCCCGCAGTAGCGAGATCCCTGAAGCGAAGCATTCGGGACACCGCCTGCCTGCCGAGAGAACGGCCGCGCAACGGCCGTCGACGTCCTCACCGTCCTCGTAGGTCAGCTCTTCGTCCTCCTGGCTGAACTCGGTCTCGGACTTGATGTCGACCTTCCAGCCGGTCAGCTTTGCCGCCAGGCGGGCGTTCTGGCCCTCACGACCGATCGCGAGCGAGAGCTGGTCATCGGGGACGATCACGGTCGACTCCTGCTTCTCGTCGTCGACCAGGACCTCGCGCACCCGCGCCGGTGAGAGAGCCTTGGCCACGAAGCGGGCGGGCTCCTCGTTGTAGGGGATGATGTCGATCTTCTCGCCCCGCAGCTCGGAGACGACCATTCGCACCCGAGAGCCTCGCGGGCCGACGCACGCGCCCACCGGGTCGACCCCGTCTGCATGCGAGATCACCGCGATCTTCGAGCGATATCCGGGCTCGCGCGCCACACCGACGATCTCGACCAGATCGTCCGCGATCTCCGGAACTTCGAGCTCGAAGAGCTGCTTGATCAGCTCGGGATTTCGCCGCGAGACGACGATTCCGGGGCCCTTGCCTTCGGCGTTCACCTCGGTGATCACGGCCTTGACCCTCATGCCGTGGTCGTAGCGCTCGTTCCAGACCTGTTCCGACCTCGGAAGGAGCGCCTCGACCCGCTCACGCAGCTGCACGAGCGTGTAGCGGTTGTCGGACTGCTGGATGATCCCCGTGATCAGCTCGCCGACCCGGTCTTGGTACTCCTCGAACATCATGTGCCGCTCCGCCTCGCGGATCCGCTGCAGGATCACCTGCTTGGCGGTCTGTGCGGCGATCCGGCCGAAGTCGTCGGGGGTCACGTCGCGCGTGGTGATCTGATCCTCGTATGGGGCGATCAGCTCGGGATCGAGCTCCGGGTCCTCCGGCTCACGCATCTCGCCCGTCTCGGGGTCGATCGTCTGCTCCTGCTCCTCGATCGCCTGCGCGACCAGCTTCTCCTCGAGCTCCGGCGGGAGGATGAGCTCGAACACCCGGAAATCGGCGGTGTCGCGGTCGAGGTCGACGCGGGCGTACTTGGCAGCACCCGGTGTCTTCCTGTAAGCGGACAGGAGAGCGTCCTCGAGCGCTCCCATCAGGGTCTCGGCGTCGATCCCCTTCTCCTGCTCGAGGCCCTTGATCGCCTCGACTATCTCACGGCTCATCTGGCTCCCTCCAGGGGGGTCGTGTGATCGGGAACGAGGTTCGAGCGCCGGATCCCCGAGAGCGGGATCTCGACCTCATCCGCACCGAAGTCGATGCGCACGCGGCGCTCGTCGGCTGCGGCAAGCGTGCCGGTGAAGCTTCGCTGCCCCCCGATCGCCTCGCTGGTGCGAACCCGGATCGTTCGCCCCATGAAGCGGCGGAAGTGCTCGGGCTTGGTGAGCGGGCGGTCCGCGCCCGGAGACGAGACCTCTAGCGAGAACGACTCGAGCACGTCGCCGAGCCGGCGGGTGACCTGCTCACAGAGCGCCAGGTCCACTCCATCGGGGCGATCGATGTAGAGCCGAAGCGATTCGGCGGCTGGGCGCTCGAGCGCGATCAACTCGACCTCGGGATCGAGGTCGAGCAGCCTGCTCTCGATCTGCTCTTGTAGCTCGTTCAAACTGGTCTCTCTGGTAGCGATATCGGGCCTCCTCCACCCCACTCCGCGCCAAAAAAGAGGCGGGCCCGGGCCCACCTCATCAGGGTTCGGGTGCGAAAAGAGGTGGTCCGAGTATAGCCTCGCGCACCGGCTCGCTCCCGCCTGGGCAGGCGTGCCGAGCCCGGCCACAGGACGCCTCTGGCCGGGTCGGGGCGGCGACAAGATCGTCCTGCGCCAGCCGGCGTCAGGCCTCCATCATCAGGGTGACCGGGCCGTCGTTCACGAGCTCGATCGCCATCCGGGCGCCGAACACCCCACGCTCCGAGCCGAGCCGCTCGCAGAACCGCTCGTATAGCGGCTCGGCGGCCTCGGCCGGCGCCGCGTCGGTGAAGCTGGGCCGGTTCCCCTTCCTGGTCCGGGCGTAGAGCGTGAACTGGCTCACGCAGAGCGTCTGGCGGGCGTCCAGCGCCTCGCTCATCCGGCCTTCGTGGTCGTCGAACACCCGAAGCGCGCGGACCTTGTCGGCGAGCCCGTCGGCGACGGCCTCGGTGTCGTCCCGGGCGACCCCGAGAAGGATCAGGAGTCCCTGGCCGATCGCGGCGACCTGCCGCCCATCAACCGTCACCGCAGCGCGCTCAACGCGCTGGACGAGCGCCCTCATCCGGCTCTCACGAGAGCCGGGAGGCGAGCCTCTCCCGATAGTGCGCGTAGTCGCGCCGCTCGGGGCGCAGATTGGCCGCGATCGCAAGGTGGCGGCGAGCCCGATCGCGCTGACCCGCGAGGGTCAGGGCGCGGCCGAGGCAGAACTGCGCGAAGTCATTGACCGGATAGCGCTCGATCACAGCCTCGAACTCCCGGGCGGCCTCGGGGTAGCGACGGCTGTGGAAGTAGGCGCGGCCCAGCGCCTCCCGGATCGAGCTCTTCTCGGGCGCCATGCGAGCAGCCTTCGAGAGGGGCACTGTCGCTTGCGCGAAGTCGCCCGACTCGAGCAGCGAGACGCCCCTGCAGTACAGGTCGTAGAGGGAATCGGACGCCTGCTCGGGCACCCGATCAAGTGTAGGGCGCCCGGCTGCGGCTCTCGCGGGGTGGGAACCGGCGCGCGACAGCCAGCAGGCGGGGGGCTATCCGCCCTCAGCCACCTGCTCGGCGGTCCGCATCGCCTCGATCCGATCGAGGATCGCATCGGCAACCTGTGTCTTCGGAGCAAGCGGCACGCCGACGTCAGCGTCGGCGCCCACGATCAGCACCTCGTTGTCCTCGGAGTCAAAGCCGATCTCGGGGCGCGAGACGTCGTTGAAGACGATCAGGTCGATCCTCTTGCGGTCGAGCTTCTCGCGGGCTCTGTGCACCGCATCCGGGCCCTGCTCGGCGGCGAATCCCACCAGGGTCTGTCCGCTCGAGCGCCGCGCTGCGAGCTCGGCGAGGACGTCCTCGGTCTGCTCGAGCCGCAGCGAGAGCTCGCCGGTTGCCTCGCGCGGGATCTTCCCCGGCGCGGCGCTCCGGGGCGCGAAATCCGCGACCGCGGCGGCCATCAGCAGGACGTGGCACCGATCGAACCGCTGCCTGACGGCTGCCGAGAGCTCGCTCGTGGTCTCTACGTCGATCCTCTCGACGCCCGGGGGTGCATCGAGTGCGACGTTTGCCGCCACCAGGATCACCTCGGCGCCGCGCCGGGCGGCGCGCTCGGCGAGCGCAATTCCCATCCGGCCGCTCGAGCGATTGCCGATATATCGGACCGGGTCGATCGGCTCCCTGGTCCCGCCCGCCGTGATCAGGACCCGCAGCCCGTCCCAGCTGCCTCCGGCGGGTCCGGCCACGGCCTCGACTTCGGCCAGCAGCCGCTCCGGGGAGGGAAGGCGCCCCACCCCGTGCTCCCCCCGCGAGGCGAGCGCCCCCTCGTCGGGCTCGATCACCCGCACCCCGCGGCCTCGAAGGGTCTCGAGGTTGGCCTGGGTGGCAGGGTCGGCGTACATGCGGTCATTCATCGCCGGTGCGATCACGCGGGGGGCCTGGCAGGCTAGAAATGAGGTGGTGACCATCGAGTCGGCGATCCCGGCCGTCAGCTTGGCGATCGTGTTGGCTGACGCCGGGGCGATCAGGTAAACGTCGGCGTTCGCCGCCAGGGCCAGGTGGCCGATCGGGTCGTGGTCCGGTGACGGATCCCCCGGGAACACGCCCCCCATCGGGTCGCGCTCGAATTCGTTCCTCATCACCGGCGCACCGGTGATTCCCTCGAACGAAGTGGCGCCCACGAACCGCTCCGCGGCCGGGGTCATCAGAACCCGCACGCCGTGTCCGGCGCGGGTGGCCAGCCGGGCGAGCTCTAGCGCCTTATAGGCGGCGATCCCCCCACTGACGCCGAGCAGGATCCGGGCCATTGCCCTACCCCGCGCCGTCTCAGGCGCGGTAGTGGTAGTCGATCTTCCCCGCCGCCAGCTCTTCGAGCGAGATCGTCAGGTAGTTCCCCGACGGCGTGTCGACCATCGGCGGGGTGTACTCCTCGTAGCTGCCCTCGCCGAGCGCGCGGTAGTAGCTGTTCAGCTGGCGGGCTCGCTTCGCCGCCACCACCACCGCTGCGTAGTGGGAGTCGGTGCGCTCCATGAGCTTGTCGACGCGTGGCTTGATCATCGTCGCCCTATGTTAGGGCTCTCGGGCGAGCTCGTCACGCACGATCCCTTCCAGGCGCTCGGCCGCGCGCTGTACCTCGTCGTTGACGACCACGTGTTGGAACTCCTCCTGAGCAGCAAGCTCGAGCTCCGCGGTGCGCAGCCGCTCGTCGATGTCGGCGGTCGAGTCCGTCCCCCGTCCCTCGAGTCGGAGCCGAAGCGCGCCGGGGCTCGGAGGCGCGATGAACACCTGCACCGACTCCGGCATCGCCGCCCGAACCTGCCGGGCGCCCTGCACTTCGATCTCGAGCATCACCGAATGCCCGGCGTCGAGGCGCCGATCGACCTCTGAGCGCAGGGTTCCGTAGCGGTTGCCGCTGTAGGTGGCGTGTTCCAGGAACTCGCCTTCCCGGGCGCGGCGGCCGAAGTCCTCACGGTCGAGGAAGTGGTAGTCGCGGCCGTCGACCTCGCCCTCGCGCGGTTCCCGCGTGGTTGCCGAGACCGACAGCTCCAGATCCGGCAGCCGCCGAAGCAGCTCGCCGATCAAGGTGCCCTTTCCGACCCCCGACGGCCCGGTGATCACGAATACCTTTGCCACCGGGCCGAATCCTTACCTACGAACCGGCGTGGGATCGAGACGAGGTGGATCGAGCGCGTGCCGGATTGGTAAGGGCCGGGGAGCGTTCGGGTGGGCTACCGGCGAAGCTGAGAGACCAGCTCGCCGCGCTGGCGCTGCGAGAGGCCGCCGATCGTCTTCGAGGGCGAGATCCGGCATTGGGTCAGGATCTTGTTCGCCTTCACCCGTCCGTACTTGGGCACCGCCAGGATCATGTCGAACGCCTTGGCCGAGAGCACGTAGTCGGGAGGATCAAGCAGAAGACCCTCGATCTTGGCCTTCCCCGCCTTCAGGTCGCGCTTCAGCTGGGCCCGCCTGGAGCGGATCTCATTGGCCCGTGTCAGCGCCCGCATCCGCTGCTCGTGGGTACGCTCGGGAACAACGGTGGCGGTGTCGACGGAGGGGGCCATCGGCGGCGGCGATCATATACCCGCTCCGGCTGCGCGGAAAGGGGGTTCGGGGCCTTTCTCGGCAAATTCGCTTCGACCTTAGGTTGAGGTCGACGCCCTGATCCTCCCGATCAGGTCCCCTGAGGCTCCGGGCCCGGCGGCGGCCATGGCCTCCTGGAGCTCGCGCCTGATGCGGACCGCGGCCATCGGATCGCGGAAGCTCGCGGTCCCGACCGCGACCGCGGTGGCGCCGGCGGCCAGAAAGGCGAGCGCGTCGGCTCCCGACTCGATCCCTCCCATCCCGATCACCGGAACCGACGCCGCGGCCGACACCCGATGGACCTGGCCGAGCGCATAGGGGCGGATCGCCGGCCCCGACAACCCCCCCTTTCCGGCTCCCAGCCAGGGTTGAAGCGTGCGCGGGTCCAAGGCGGTGGCCTGAACCGTGTTGATCAGCGACAGGGCGTCTGCTCCCCCCTGCTCGGCTGCCAGGGCGATCGTTTCGGGCTCGGCGACGTTCGGCGTCAGCTTCACGATCAGCGGTTTTGAGGTCAGAGGGCGCACCGCCGTCAGCAAGCCCAGCGTCTCCGACGGCTGCTGGCCGACGATCAGTCCGGACTCGACGTTGGGGCAGGAGACGTTGAGCTCGATCGCCGCCACCTCGGGCCGATCGGCCACACCGTCGATCAGCAGCTCGAATTCAGCGTGGCTGGTGCCCATCACCGAGACGATCAAGGGAACGCCGAGCTCGGCGAGCAGCGGCAGGTCGTGATCGCAGAACCCCTCGAGACCCTTGTTCGGGAGGCCGATCGAATTGATCATCCCGGACGGCGACTCGAAGATCCGTGGCGGTGCGTTTCCCGCCCGGAGTTCGGGGGTGATCGTCTTCGAGACGAAGGCAGAGAACGGGAAGTCGTCCAGCAGCGCCTCACCGAATGCCCGTCGCGCGGCGATCGCGTCGAACGTCCCACTGCCGTTCAGAACCGGGTGGTCGAGCCGAAGGCCCGCCAGGTCGATGCTCAGGTCCAAGGCGCGATCAGTGTCCTGACCCCGCGACAAGCGCGGTCTCGATCTCCTCAGCTCCCACCACGGGCCCGTCCACGCAGAGGCGCAGGTAGCCGCCGCCCGCCCTGGGGACGGCGCACCCGAAGCAAGCCCCGAAGCCGCACCCCATCGGGGCCTCCATGGCGAGCTCGGCGGCGACCTTACGCTCGGAGCACATCCGGCGCACCGCCTCGAGCATCGCCGGCGGTCCACAGGCATAGACGGCGGCCGTCTCGGCGGCGTCGCCTTCCAACAGGACGTCGAGCAGGTCGGTCACGCGCCCCCTGTGTCCCACATGGCCGTCCTCGCTCGCCAGCCTCACTTCACAGCATGAGAAGAGCTCATCCACCCCGCCCGAGTGCTGCTGATCGCGAAACCCGATCAGCGACCGCACCGCAACACCGGCGTCGGCGAGCTGGCGGCGCAGAATCGCCAGCGGAGCCAGGCCGATTCCGCCACCCACCAGAATCGCCCCGGCGATCTTCGGCCCGAGCTCGTGAGGCGATGAGAACGGCCGGCCGAGCGGGCCCGTGAGCCAGAGCTTCTCGCCGGGCCGAACCGCCGCCAGGCGCTCGGTACCCGGCCCGATCGCCTCGACCAGGAAGTCGAGCCGAACCCCGTTCTCGGCGACCTCGGCTTCGGCGACCGAGAACGCGCGAGGCAGGAAGGGTCGCCCATCACTCGATCCCCACCCACTCGCCGCCGACAGCATGTAGAACTGGCCGGCGGGCGGCTCATGCCCGGTGCGATCCAGCGCCGAGAAGATTCGGTAGCCACCCGCTGGGCGGTTATCAACCACCTCGCATGACCTCCGCCCGAGCGGCGCGGGGGTTCGAGCGGTCGCGAGGCCGGCGGTCACTGTCGGCTCAGCGCTGACCGCCCACCTCGTCGCGCTCCGGCAGCTTCGAACCGCCGGCGCCCTCGTGGAGCTCCTGGAGGGAGCGCGGCTCGGCTGCGGGCCCACGCCGCGCGAAGATCGCCCGAGCCGCGGCAGAGGCGCCGGTCATCGTGGTCACGCACGGAATTCCCTGCCTCACCGCCGCGCTTCGGATCTCATAGCCGTCGCTTCTCGCGCCGCCGCCGGTCGGCGTGTTGATAACCAGGTCGACCTCGTGATTTCGGATGTAGTCGACCACGTGCGGCGACCCATCGGCGAGCTTGTTGATCGCGGTGACCGGGACCCCCATCCGCGAGATCGCCTGGGCGGTCCCCCGGGTCGCGATCACCGTGAACCCGAGGTCGTGGAACCGCGCCGCGAGCTGTGTCGCGGCCGGCTTGTCGGTGTCGGTGACCGTGATGAACACGGTCCCCTCGCGCGGCAGGGCGATTCCCGCAGCGGTCTGGGCCTTGCCGAAAGCGGTCGGGAAGTCTGACGCGATCCCCATCACCTCGCCGGTCGACTTCATCTCCGGGCCGAGCACCGAGTCCGTGCCGGCGAAGCGCGCAAAGGGGAGCACCGCCTCCTTGACGCTGACGTGCCGGCTCGGTGCCGCCGAGAGCCGCTGGTCGGCCAGGCTCTCGCCCAGCATCAGCCGACAGGCGACCTTGGCCACCGGAACGCCGGTTGCCTTCGAGACAAATGGAACGGTCCGAGAGGCACGCGGGTTGGCCTCGATCACGTGGAGCTTGCCGCCGGCGACCGCATATTGGATGTTGATCAGGCCGACCACACCGAGCTCGAGGGCGATCCGGGTGGTGGTGTCGCGGATCTCGTCGAGCATCTCCTCGCCGAGGCTCATCGGGGGAAGCACGCAGGCCGAGTCCCCTGAATGGACGCCCGCCTCCTCGACGTGCTGCATGATCCCCGCTGTGTGGACCTCGGTCCCGTCGCAGAGCGCGTCGACATCGACCTCGATCGCGTCCTCGAGGAATCGGTCCAGGAGCAGCGGGTGCTCCTGGTCTGCCTTCACGTTCTCCTCGAGGTAGGCGGCGAGGCCGTCTGCCGCGTAGCAGATCTCCATCGCCCGCCCGCCGAGCACGTAGGAGGGGCGAACCAGGAGAGGAAAGCCGACGTCGGCCGCGATCACCGCCGCTTCATCCGCCGAGAGCGCGGTCCCATATGGCGGGTGAGCGATCCCGAGCTTTCGCAGCAGGGCGCCGAAGCGACCCCGGTCTTCGGCGAGGTCGATCGCATCGACGGGGGTACCGAGCAGGCGGACACCCGACTCCTCGAGCGCCCTGGCCAGCTTCAGCGGCGTCTGTCCCCCGAACTGGACGATCACTCCTTCGGGCCGCTCGGACTCGACGACCGCCAGCACATCGTCGACGGTCAAGGGCTCGAAGTAGAGGCGGTCGGAGGTGTCGTAGTCGGTCGAGACCGTCTCGGGATTGCAGTTGACCATCACCGCGTCGCGACCTGACTCGCGCACCGTCATCGCCGCGTGCACGCAGCAGTAGTCGAACTCGATCCCCTGTCCTATCCGGTTCGGTCCAGAGCCCAGGATCACCACCGAAGCACGGTCTCCGCGCCGAACCTCGGATCCCGGGGCGTTCTCGTGGGCCGAGTAGTAGTAGGGCGTCCGGGCCTCGAACTCGGCGCCGCACGTATCCACCGACTTGAAGGTGCGAACGAGCCCGGTGGTTCCGTCGCCCTCGAGCGCCAGGGCTCGAAGCTCGTCGAGGAACCATGGGTCGATCGAGGTGCGCTCCCCGACCTCACTCGGCTCGGCGCCACGCTGAAACGCCTCCAGGATCAGGTCGAAGCGGTCGGGCGCTGGGGTGGCGAGGCGATCCAGGAGCTCGCCGGTGTCGTCCGGAACGTCGGGGTCCGCGTCGAGCTCGCGAGAACGCATCGCCTTCGCGAACGACTCGCGGAAGGTGCGGCCGATCGCCATCGCCTCGCCCACCGACTTCATGTGAGTCGAGAGGCTGCCCGACGCCCCGGGGAACTTCTCGAACGCGAACCGCGGCACCTTGGTGACCACGTAATCGATGGTCGGCTCGAACGCGGCCGGCGTCGCCATCGTGATGTCGTTCGGAATCTCTTCCAGGGCGTAGCCGACGGCCAGCTTGGCGGCGATCTTCGCGATCGGGAACCCGGTCGCCTTCGACGCCAGCGCAGATGATCGGGAGACGCGCGGGTTCATCTCGATCACCACGACCTCGCTGGTCTCGGGGTTGACCGCGAACTGGATGTTCGAGCCGCCCGTCTCCACCCCCACCGCCCTGATCACTCGCAGGGCCTGGTCGCGAAGCTCCTGGTAGAGACGATCGGTGAGCGTCTGCGCGGGCGCCACGGTGACGCTGTCACCGGTGTGCACGCCCATCGGATCGATGTTCTCGATCGAGCAGATGACGACGACGTTGTCGTTGCGATCCCGCATCAGCTCGAGCTCGAACTCGCCCCAACCGAGCACCGACTCCTCGACGAGCACCTGGTTGATCGGGCTCGCGGCCAGGCCCTCCGAGACGACCTGCCGAAGCTCGGTGTCGGTCCTCCCCACCCCACCGCCGTGCCCGCCGAGCGTGTAGGCCGGCCTCACGATCGCCGGCAGGGCGAGCGATCCATCGGCGAGTGCCGCCTCGGCTTCGCCCACCGAAGTGACGATCAGCGACCAGGGGACTCGCAGCCCGGCGGCCTCCATCGTCTCCCGAAACACCTCTCGGTCCTCGGCGCGCCGGATCGCTTCGTAGTCGGCTCCGATCAGCTCGACCCCGTAGCGCTCAAGGACACCCTCGTCATGAAGATTGGAAGCCAGGTTGAGAGCCGTCTGCCCGCCGAGCGTCGGCAACAGGGCGTCGGGGCGCTCGCGCTCGATGATCCGGGTGACGGAGTCCAGGGTCAGCGGCTCGACATAGGTGCGATCGGCGAACTCGGGGTCGGTCATGATCGTCGCCGGGTTCGAGTTCACGAGCACCAGCTCATAGCCCTCGGCCAGCAGCACCTTGCACGCCTGGGCTCCCGAGTAGTCGAACTCGGCCGCCTGCCCGATCACGATCGGCCCCGATCCGATCAGAAGGATCTTCCGGATGTCGTCCCTCCTGGGCATCAGACAGCCGCGAGGTCGAGGAAGCGGTCGAAGAGGTGAAGCGCATCGTGGGGCCCGGGGCCGGCCTCCGGGTGGTACTGCACCGTCGCTCCCGCGACATCTCGCAGGACGAGGCCCTCGACGGTGCGGTCGTAGAGGTTCAGGTGGGACAGCTCGGCGACCCCGACGTCGGTCTCCCACCGAACCGGCTCATCGCCCTCGATGCGGAGCTCGCCGCTAGGTCCGCGGACCGCGAAGCCATGGTTCTGCGAGGTGATCTCGATTCGACCCGTGCCGAGATCCTTGACCGGGTGGTTCGCGCCTCGGTGCCCGAATGGGAGCTTGAAGGTCTCGAGCCCGACGGCCCGGCACAGGAGCTGATGGCCGAGGCAGATCCCGAAGACGGGACGCTTGCCGACCAGCTCTCGCACCGTGTCCACCACGTAGTCGAGGGCCGCCGGGTCGCCCGGCCCATTGGCAAGGAAGACCAGATCGGGATCTCGCTCCAGCACCTGAGCGGCGGACGCAGTGCAGGGAAGCAAGGTCAGCCGGCAATCGCGCTCGCGGAGCTGGCGGACTATCGACAGCTTGATCCCGGTGTCGATCCCGACAACATGAGGGCCCGAGCCCGCGAGCTCCACCGGCGTCTCCGGGGTCACCGTGGGCGCGAGGTCGGCGCCCGACATCGAGGGCTCGGCGGCGACCAGCTCGGCCGCCTCGCGATCGGCGAGCTCGGCCGCGAAGATCCCGCCCCGCATCGCCCCCCGGTCGCGGATGTGGCGAACCAGCGCCCTGGTGTCGATCCCGTGGATCGCCGCCACCCCGCAGTCGGCGAGCCAGTCGACCCAGCCGCCCTCGGCGTCAGCAGCGGTCTCGGGGTTCTTTGCCTCGCGCATGATCACCCCGCGAGCCTGGGCGCGGTCCGACTCCATCGCCGAGGCGGCGACGCCGTAGTTGCCGATCAGCGGATACGTGAAGGTGATGATCTGCCCGGCGTATGACGGGTCGCTGACCGCCTCCTGGTAGCCGGTCATGGCGGTGTTGAAGACGACCTCGCCGGTGATCGAGCCGCCCGATCCGCAGAGACGACCGTCGAAGCGCGTGCCGTCCTCGAGCAGGACGTACCCGGCGTCTGGGGGGCCGGAAAGCCCCGGCCCTGCCATCAGGGGTTCGGCGCGTACTCGAGCACCACGCCCTGCACCTCCTTGAACCGGTCCGTGCCCGCTCGTCCGAGGAGCTCGAACAGCGCAGTCTCGACGCTCGTGATCACAGCTCCCGCCCGGCGAGCCTTGTCGATCCCGACCGCGCGGTCGTCCTCGAATCGGGATCCGACCGCGTCTCGGGCCACGTGTACCTCGACTCCCTGGTCGAGCAGGTCGAGCACCGTCTGGTTCACGCACACGTGAGCTTCGATGCCGCAGACCAGTGCCTGGTCTTGCCCCTCGAGATCGAAGCCGTCGGCCTCGCAGGCCGAGAAGCAGACCTTCTCGATCGGCTCGAGCCCCTCAGGCAGGAAGCGAGCGATCTCGGGAACGGTCGTCCCGAGTCCCTTCGGATACTGCTCGGTGACGATCGTCGGCACGCCGAGCGCCGAGGCGCCCCGTACCAAGGCGGCCGAAGCGCGGACGACGCCGTCGAAGCTCGGGATCGCCTTGCGGAAGGCCTCCTGGACGTCGACGACCACCAGGGCGGCCCGTTCGGGGTCGAGCTTGGACGCCGTCATGGCTTAGCCGGCCACGCCGACCGCGAAGCTCCGCTGCCGATAGGCGACCCTGCCGGCGATCACCGTCATCAGGACCCGTCCTACCATCTTGCGGCCGCCAAAGCACGAGTTGGACGACCGGCTCTCCCAACCCTCGGCCCCCGCCTCCCACTCGGCCCGCGGATCGAAAAGCACGAGGCTCGCCTCCGAGCCCCGGGCGAGGCTCGGGGGCTCGATTCCGAACGGAGCGGCCCCACCGGCCATCCGCTTCACGAGCACGTCGAGCTCCAGCACCCCGGGCAGCACGAGCTCGGTATGGAGGGCGGCGAACGCGGTTTCAAGCCCGGTCACCCCCATCGCCGCCTGCTCGAACGGCACCTCCTTCTCCTCGAGGGAATGCGGGGCGTGATCGGTCGCCACGCAATCGATCACGCCGGAGCGGAGCCCTTCGATCAGCGCACGCCGGTCGTCCTCGGTGCGAAGCGGCGGGTTCATCTTGAACCGCGAGTCGAGGCTCCTGACCTCCTCGTCCGTGAGCGTGAGGTGATGGGGGCTCGCCTCGCAGGTGATTTGCACCCCGGCCTGCTTTGCAGCCGCCACCGCCTCCACCGACTCGCGGGCCGAGAGGTGCTGGACGTGGATCCTTGCGTCCTCGTAGGCGGCCAGCGCCGCGTCGCGGGCGATCATCGTCGATTCGGCGATCGACGGAACCGAGGCCATGCCGAGGGCCGCCGAGACCACCCCCTCGTTCATCACGCCTCCCATGTGGGGCTCATGGGCGCCGGCCGGACGCGAGAGGTCGTGATCTTCCTCGTGGAGCGCGAGCTGCCCGCCGACCAGGCGCTGGTACTGGAGCGCGCGCCGCATGACCCGGGGGTTGGAGATCGGCAGCCCGTCATCCGAGAAGGCGACCGCCCCCGCGTCGCGGAGCTCCGCCATCTCGGTCAGCTCCTCACCCTCCATCCCGCGGGTCACGCAGGCCAGGAAGCCGGTCGGTACGAACGCCGCATCCGAGGCGCTTTCGCGAAGCGAGCGGACGTCGGCGGCCGAGTCGACCGGAGGTCGGGTGTTAGCCATGGCGAGAATCCCGCAGTAGCCGCCCGAGGCGGCTGCGCGGGTTCCGGACTCAACGTCCTCCTCGTCCTCGTCTCCGGGCGTGCGCAGGTGAACGTGGGGGTCGAAGAAGGCCGGCATGACGATCCTTCCTTCGGCGTCGACCGTCTCGGCGTCCGCCATCTCGACGCTCCCGGGCTCGGCCAGCTCTGCAACCTCGCCGTCGCGAACCACCACGTCGTGGGTGCCGTCGATCCCGGCTCGCGGATCAAGGACCGAAGCCCGGCGAAGGACCAGATCGCCGGGGGGGTCCTGCTCGGGGCCTCGCCAGTCGAGGCTCGACGCGGCGCGAAGCGGTTCGGTCACGCCGGCTCCTTGATCGGGGTCGGAGCCGAGAGATCATCGGAGTCCGTCGCCCGGCGTCCTCCGGGGCTGGGGCGAGCGCCCGCGAGCAGCTCGTACAGGATCGCCATCCGCACCACCAGACCGCTCTCGACCTGCTCCGTGATCAGTGAGTTGGGGGCGTCGATCACCTCCGCCGAGAGCTCGACGCCTCGGTTCACGGGACCCGGGTGCATGAGCAGCTGGCGGGGGCTCAGCCGGCGCGAGTCGATCTGGTAATGGGCGACGTATTCGCGGATCGAGGGGACGAACGACTCCCCCATCCGCTCGTTCTGCATCCGGAGCGCATAGACGACATCGGCGTCCTCGATTCCGTCCATCCCGTAGGAGACCTGGCATCCGAGCGCATCCTCGATCCCGCGCGGGATCAGGGTCGGCGGGCCGCACGCCACGACCTCGGCGCCCATGAGGCGAAAGGCGAGCACGTTCGATCTGGCGACCCGGCTGTGGAGGACGTCGCCGACGATCCAAATCGTCTTGCCCTCCAGCGACCCCAGCCGGTTGACCAGCGTGTAGACGTCGAGCAGGGCCTGGCTTGGGTGCTCGTGCTTGCCGTCGCCCGCGTTTACGACCGCCGCCTCTGTCCAGCTCGCCACCAGGTCGGCCGCGCCGGCGTGGGGCGAGCGGATCACGATCGCCTCCGGCCCGTAGGCGCTCAGGGTGGCGATCGTGTCCTTGAGCGACTCGCCCTTGTCGACCGAAGACCCCGCCGCCTTGACCGAGACCAGGTCGGCGGAGAGCCGCTTGGCGGCGAGCTCGAACGAGGAGCTCGTGCGGGTGCTCGACTCGTAGAAGAGGTTGACGATCGTCCGGCCGCGAAGCGTCGGCACCTTCTTGATGTCGCGGCGACCCACCTCGGCGAATCCCTCGGCCCGCTCCATGATCCGCTCGATGTCCGGCCTCTCGAGGCCCGCGATCGCGAGTAGGTGCCTCATCTAGGCGCCTCCACGGTCGCCGCGATCGCGACCTGGTCGACGCCGTCGAGCTCCTCGACCTGGACATAGACCCGCTCCTCGCGCGCCGTGGGCAGGTTCTTGCCCACGTAGTCGGGACGGATCGGCAGCTCGCGGTGGCCACGGTCGACGAGCACAGCGAGCTGGACCCGCTGGGGGCGGCCGTAGTCGAACAGAGCGTCGATCGCCGCTCTGACCGTCCGGCCGGTGAACAGCACGTCGTCGACCAGCACCACGGTGCGGCCCTCGAGGTCGAAGTCGAGGTGGGAGGCGTGGACGATCGGCTGTGCTCCGGGCTCGCGTGCGTTGACATCGTCGCGGTAGAACGAGATGTCGAGGTCCCCGAATGGGACCTCCGAGCCGGTCAGCTCACCGACCAGCGCATGAAGCCTCTCGCCCAGGACCGCCCCGCGTGTGTGGATGCCCACCAGGGCCACCGGCGCCACTGGCTCGGCGGACCCGCCGCGCTCGTCGGTGGCCGGCGCCTCTGCGCTTTCGCCTTCCGGACGCTCAGCTTCGGGGTTCTTCTCGACGATCTCGTGCGCGATGCGCACGCAGGGTGCGGCGCAGATCGTCGCGGTCGAGGACGACCTTTTGGTCAGTGCTCAAGCTATAGCCCTTCCTGGCCTCTCGGGACCGGGTTAAAGGAACAGACGCGGCGAGCCTAGCAGGCTGGATGGCCGAATCCTCGACGCTCGACGAGTGCGATCATGCGGTCGATGGCCGCCACTCGCGCTGCCGCCCGCGAGGCGGTCGAGGTCCACCAGGCAGCCGGCCGGCGGTTCACGGCCGGCGGCACGGCGAGCTTCGTTCGCGAGCAGGGATCCGGCGCCCCGGTCGTGCTCCTGCACGGGGTGCCCACCAGCTCGTTCCTTTACCGGAAGGTGATTCCGGCCCTGGCCCAGCAGGGCCTTCGAGGCGTCGCCTTCGACTTCCCGGGCCTCGGGCTGGCCGAGCGGCCCGACAGCTTCGACTACTCGTGGTCAGGTCTCGCGAGTTGGACCGCCGATGCGCTCGACTCGCTCCAGATCCAGCGCTGCCACCTCGTTGTCCACGACATCGGCGGACCGATCGGGTGCCTTTGGGCGGTCGCCAATCCCGACCGTGTGCTCTCGCTCACCGCGCTCAACACGCTGCTCGGCCTGGCGTCGTTTCGCCGCCCATGGACGATGGCACCGTTCTCGGCTCCCGTCCTGGGCCGCGCGTGGCTTTCGACGTTGCGCCCAGGGGTCTTCTCGCGGCTCTTCTACCTCCAGGGAGTCGCGGACCGCTCAGCGGTCCCCCGGGCCGAGGTCCACGCCCATTACGAGCTCCTGAAGCGCGGGGACGGCGGTCGCGCATTCCTGCGGATCATGCGGGGCTTCGAGCTCGGCGAGGATCGGCAACGGAGCCTGTGGGCGGGCCTGGCCGGACGCCCCTATCCGGCGCGGATCGTTTGGGGTACGCACGATCCAGCAATCGGCATGGACCAGATGCGGGCCGCAAAGGAGGCGCTCGGCGTCGAGGACCCGATTCTGCTCGACGCCAAGCACTTCCTCCAGGAGGACCAGCCGATCGCGGTGGCGCAGGCCGTCGCCGACCTCGCGGCCCCGCTCGGCTGAGAGCGGCGCACGACGCTCCGGGCTCAGGCTGGGGCGCGGGCGCCGTTTTCGATCAGACGGGGACCGCCCCGCTCGGGAAGGGGAACCTCGACCAGGTCGAAGTCGCGTGGCGCCTCGGTGGCCGCGAACTCCTCGCGCGCCTCGGCGAGCACCTCGCGAACGTCGTAGCGAGAGGAGATATGGACCAGGGCGAGCATCCCCACCCTCGCGTTGCGGGCCGAGCTCCGCCGCCTGTCGCGCCGTGGAATGGCCCGTTTCGGCGGCTCGCTCGGTCTCCTGGTCGGCGAAGCTCGAATCGTGGATCAAGAGCTCGGCCTGGTGCGCCGCCAGCGCGGACATCTCGCAGGGAGCGGTGTCGCCCGTCACCACCACCTTTCGGCCGCGCCGCATCGATCCCATCACCTGCTCGGGCTCGACCGTGCCGTTTGGGCCCCGCACCGACTCTCCCGCCTGGAGCCTGCCGAAATCGGGGCCGGGACTGACGCCGAGCTGCTCGGCGAGCGAGGGATCGAACCGCCCCGGCCGCTCGTCCTCGACCAAGGCGTAGCCGTAGGCGCGAACCCGATGATCCACCCCGAACGAGCGGACCTCGTACCCGGCGTGGCGGACCGCTTCCCCCTCCTCGAGCTCCACGAGCTCGAGGTCGTATGACAGTCGGCCGACGATCCGACCGAGGGTCCGGAAGATGCCCTCGAGCCCGGGCGGGCCAACGATCCGGAGCGGGCGCTCACGGCCCTGGAGGTCATAAGTCTTGAGCAGCCCGGGGACCCCGAGGTAGTGGTCGGCGTGGTAGTGGGTCAGGTAGATCTCGTCAACGGCCACCAGCCCGGTCGAGCGTTGCATCTGACGCTGCGACCCTTCGCCGCAGTCGAACAGCAGGCGGTCGCCACCGGCGCGCGCGAGCACACAGGCGGTCGCCCGCCGGGCGGTCGGCACCGATCCCCCGGTGCCGAGAAAGACGATCGAGAGGTCCACGCGCCTACGGTATCCGGGGCTGTCGTCGCTCGTGGGCGACTCCGAACAGCGGGCGGCCGCATCTAGACTGAGCGATCCCGCGCCCGTAGCTCAGTTGGATAGAGCGCGTGCCTCCGGAGCACGAGGTCACAGGTTCGAGTCCTGTCGGGCGCGTCCCCCGTTCACCGCTCAGCTATGCGGTTTCGGGTATCTCGGCTTCGGCCAAGTGGTCCGCGTCTGAATGGGCACTGAGCCCACTTTGGCCCATTGTGGCCCAATCAAGGGCCCTCTCATAGGCCGCGAGGTAGTCCCCGGAGAGCCGCTCACGGCGCTTGATGGCCTTGGCATAGACCCGGAGACAGAACCCCGGATCAGCGTGCCCGACCTGCTCCGCGAGAAACACTGGGTCGTCATGGAGGGCCGCCCTCAGGCTGATGAACGTGCGCCTCAGACTGTGCGGGCTGACCCTCTCGCTGATCGGCTCGATTCCCTCCTTCACGAGAACCTTGTTCGCCTCACGAATTGCCACCTTGAGGCGCCTGCCGACGTTGTCTTTGCTCTGCCGCGCATGGTGGCCTCGGTAGGGACGGCTCACGAACACCGGATCATCGATCGACGTTCTGGGACTGCGGGCCCGCCAAGCCCGAAGCTCCTCGGCTGGCCCGAGCGGAAGCTCGACGCGGCGGCCTGCTCCCGCGTCGGTCTTGGACTCTCGAACCGTGATCGTCCCCGTCGCGATGTTCACGTCTCGCCAGTCGAGCGCGCACGCCTCCCCGATTCGCAGACCCGATCCGGCGAGGGTCGCGACGATAGGGCGATGCCACTCCCCAGACGCTTCGAGGAGCGCCATTAGCTGTTCCGGTTCCACCCAGGAGCGCTGGGGCTTGGTGCCCTTGAGTCGGGGGTTCCGCTGCCCCTACGGACCCAACCCTCGACCCCGGATTACGCTCGGTAGCTCAGAGGAGGGGTGGACGCGAGAGCGGGCAGAGCAGGAACTCGCGAACACCCCAGGGGCCGGGGCCGTCGCTGCGATCGTCTGCGGCAGATCGCTGTCCAGGACGGCTCGCTGCCCGCTACGCGTGGTGCATGAGAGCTGTTGGACAGTGGCCCCTTCGTTCGTCTCACCGGTTGACCGCCCAATCAGGTAGCCGCCAAATGCGAGCCCGGCAACAACGAGCAAGGCAAGAGCGCCGAGAACCCACTTTGGAATGCGGACTGTCATCCCTGGTGCGCGACCCTAGCCGATGCAGCGTGACGTCCGCCGTCAATGGGAACATGTGTTCGTATGACGCCAGGCGAGCATCGCCGCCGCGAACCTCCGCCTGGACCGCTCTGCCCGCGCTGCAGCGGTTCGGGGAAACGACCCATCCGCGAGACTCGCGGGCGTCCGATGCCCTGCCCCGGGTGCCGGGGACTCGGCGTGCTCAGACGACGGCGGCGGGAGGGTTGAGCGACGAGTTGACGCTGCTATGCACATCGTCGTGGACGAAAAGGCCGAGCAGGCGGCGATGAACTGATGGCCCCAGGTCTATGGGCACCCGTTCTGCCCCGCGGGGCCGCAGCGGAAGACGATGCCATCGAGCCACACTTGCGCCACGGTGCCGAACGACCCCCCTCCAACGACAGTGCCGTCGCTACGTATTGTCACGGTGGTAGTCGTGTTCGGCGAATCCCCCGGATTGACGGTCTTGGCGAATTGGTTCTCAATGCGCAGGGGCCGGTAACCCGGGGGCAGTGTGAAGATCGTGCCGTTCGCCTGGCCGCACTTGTGGACGTCGCCGCGCACGTACACCATGCCGGACGGATCGCGGTAATAGCTGGCGGCGTTGGAGACAGTCGTGTCGTCGTTGAACCAGTAGTTGCCGCTCGTGCACGGGTTGCCGGGGCTGACCGCCAACCCAGCCGACGTGAACTTCGCCGGGACCTTGAGCTTGGAACGCGTGACGCTCCCGGCGGCGAGGTCTTGGTTCTTCACCTGGGCACCCGGCCCAAGGTCGTCGGATTGGACGGTGTTTTGCCCGTTCAGGGCGACCGCGGTGCCCCCACTGATGGCGACGAACAACGCGATGGCGGAAGCGACGTTGGCGAAGGTAAGGCGACGACGGATCAAGGTTCCCCCCGGGTTGGTCGCCGCGAGCCTATACCGCGACGCACCAGCGGATCGAAGGAGCGAGCGCCTGCCCTCCTTGAAGGCACCCGCTCCTTCACGGTCCCCCTGGCACGGAGGAGGCCAATCTCGGGGGCAGTGGGGCCTGTCCCCAGGGATTTTCCACGTGCCTCTAGGCGGTCCGGTATGGCGACCATATGCCCCGCCCTAAGCCGACACAAGTGGCGCTACCCGCTTCCAGTAGCGGGTAGCGGTATCGAAGGAGATTGGGGCCTGAAGTGTGAGCCCTACCCCCGCAGCCCGGCGGCTTCGAGGGCGTCATCTCGATCCATGTAGCCCTGGATGCGGACCACACGCCCGTCACGCACCTCGTAGACCATCGCGGTGTCGGTTTCCGTCTCCACCCCGCTCCCCATCCCGCGCCGAAACTCGTGCAGGAGCACGACGACGCAGTCGCCCGCACCGAGGAGCTGCTCCGCGTCCAGTCGGCGCTCATGCCAGGCCTCGCGGTCCTGCTCGAAGAAATCCCTGACCTGCTCGGGGCCACGCCAGACGCTGCCTTCGGTGAGCCCACCGACCGTGCCATGAAGCTCAATGTCCGGCGCGAGCTGCCGCATCGCCTCTTCCCACCTCGTGTCTCGGATGGCGTCAACGATGCAGCGCACGATCTCCACGTTCTCCTGCGACATCGCCCACGCAGTATCTCGTGACGCGAAGGGGGTGCCGCGCTTATCCAGCGAGGTCGGACGGATTCATTCAACCCATCGCAGCGAACGGCGTAGGCCACCCCACTCGATCGCTCGCTGGACGGACGTGGACGAGCGTTGCAGTCGGAGCTCGCCGCCGGCTCCGCGAGACAGGTTGGCGACACGGAGCAACGAGCGTAGGCCGGTCGAATCGATGAAGCGGACGCCGCCAAGATCCAGGATGACGTCTGGCGAGCCCTCATCTATCGCCCTTCCCACCGCCCCCTCGAACTTCTGGGCAGTAGAGCGGCTGAGAGCCCCTCTGGCGCGGACGATGGTCGCGTTGCGGACTCGCTCAACATTTGTCGCGAGGGGTACGTCCTCGCCAGTGACGCGTGAATGATCCATGGTTCCATCCTTCGGATCAGGGAACTGAGAAAGGGCGAGACCCGCTATCCGCGGGCCTCCCTCAGCTCTCCAACGAGCTTGTCGGGGTGTTGTCAGGGCCTGGTTTACCGAGCTACTGGAAAGCAGGTAGTCCAAGTGCCGCTGGCTTTTGAGGCAGCTCGAGCATGCGGCGGATGATGTCGACGTCCTTCTGTGACATCGCCTAGTTCGAAAGGCCCGGAGGCTTTGAGTTTGCGATGTGAGCCATAGAGCTGAGTCAGGCCGCGGTCGCATCTCCTTCTTCGCCGGCCAAGCGGGGTCGCCTTGCTCCAGCCGTCTAGTCCGTACCGCCCTTCTGCGCTCCGCTCTCCTTCTTCGCGAGCCCCGGCGGCACCTTCTGGTCCTTCGGGAGGCTTCGGCTCCGCCTTCGGCGGATGGGCGCTCGCCGCCGGCGACGTCGCCGCCGGGGGGATGGATGTTGTGGTGGTGACGCTCGTCGTCGTGCTTGATGACCGTCGTGGTAGCCCTCGCGGATCCCCGTGGCCTGTCGGAGGACCCTCCGGAACTCCCCCCGATTGCCACCGCTGCAAGCACCCCCACAAGAGCGAGTGCCGCGAGCACCGCAATGACATGCAGGCCGCTGATCTCAACCTCCCGCCAAGGCCGGGTTCGGGGCGCAGCGGTCAAAAGGCGCAGTCTCGGTCCTGGCGGGCTTCGCCTCATCAAGCAGAGTGAGGGCATCTCGGGCGGATCCGGGCCGCTTGGCGGGATCGGACTGGCTCAGGCGATCGACCAGGACCACGACCTCGGAGGCCGAATCGCCCGCGAGGCACTCGCCCAGCAGGACGCCGCACGCGTAGAGGTCCGATCGCTCCGTGGCTGCCCGGCCCTCGCGAACCTCGGGCGCCATGTACTTGAGCGTCCCGATTACCTCCCCGGTTTGCGTGATCCGGGTGCCGTCTTCGGGTTGCGCGATCCCGAAGTCGGTCAGCCGAGCGCGACCCTCGCCGTCGATGAGGACGTTTGAGGGCTTGACATCACGGTGCACCACCCCGGCGGCGTGGATGCAGCGGAGCGCGCCGAGCAGCTGGCGGGCGAGCGAGCGCGGGTCCAGCTCATGTGCGCGCTCCCCGGCGATGCGATCGGCGAGCGTCCCGCCATTCACGTGCTCCATCACCAGGTAAGGTCGCTCCGCCTCGCCCGAGTAGTCGTAGATCCTGACCAGGCTCGGGTGCGTGAGCCCGGCCGCGAGGCGCGCTTCGCGGCGGAACCGGAGGAGATAGGAGGGATCCTCCAAGAGGGCCTCCGATAGGACCTTCACGGCCACCTCTCGCTGAAGCTCCTCGTCACGCCCCAGCCAAACCGTCGCCATGCCTCCGGCCGCGATGCGGCGCTGGAGTCGGTAGCGGTCGCCGAGCAGCGTTCCAGACGAGATCAAGGGCTGCCGTTTGTTGGCCGCATATCGGCGCTTAGCCCCGCTCCTCTTCGGGAAGCGGCCGGGTCTCGGTCGGTTCCTCCTCGGAATCAGTGCCCTCGGGGTACTCCGCTTGGTCGGGATGCGGCCGCGTCGACGGGAGCCGCCGACGTGTCGTTTCGATCGCGAGGACGGAGCGTGATCACCACCGAGATCCGAGCCTTCAGCAGCAAGCCGCCGAGCGTCATGGCGACGGCGGCGCCGAGCGCCAGCCATGCTCCCAACTGCGGGGAGCCGTGCGCAGCCGACGGCGGGGCCTGGATCAGCGTGGCGACCACGATGATCAGTGCCCCCAGGCCCGCGTAGGGGATGCTCGCTTCGGGGGCGTAGCTCGGCCTCGAGGAGCCGATCAATCCTAAGACCGAGGTCGCGAGCACCAGCAGACCGAGCGCCGCTAGAACCAGGTCGTTGATCTCGAACACTGTCCAGGCGTCGCGGCCGGGCTCATACCAGCTAAGGAACAGGCTCACGAGCAGTGCCAGCGCGCCGAGTGCGGCCAGCATCAATCCTCCATTGATCCGCTCAGGCATCGCTTGCCTTGTACCCGCGAGTAGTCGGGTCTACACCTGCCCACAGCCTGTCGCGCTGGAAGCCGCTTCGGGGTCGGGGCATTAGGTCGAAACCCGTCCGATCTTCGGATCGTAAACCGAGAACGGAGCCTGGTTGTCGCGGCGCGCAAAGGCGTCATGCGGCCCCCCGCACGATCTTCATGTTCTCCCGCGACATCGCCTACTCCGAAAGCCCGGCGGCTTCGAGGGCTTCGTCGCGCTCCCAGTAGCTCTGCATGCGGATCGCCTTGCCGTCGCGGAGTGTCCAAAGGTGGGCGGTCGGGTTGGTCTGAACCGGCGCTCCGCTGCCCTTGCCGCGCCCTCCCTCGCGCGAGAAGACCAGCACCTGATCGTCGCCCGCGTCGATGAACTCCTCCGGGACCATCCGGTAATCGTCGAAGGCTTCGTTGACTTTGGCGAGATATCGCGCCACGCCATCGTGGCCGAAGTGCGGCTCGGCCAGGTCAGGAAACTCGCGCGGCCCGTGCCATTCGATCTCGGGATCGAGAAACTCGATCGTCGGGCGCCCAAGTTCCTGCCACCGCTCGTAACCGCGGCGCACGATCTCCACGTTCTCCTGCGACATCGCCTACTCCGGCAGCCCGGCGGCTTCGAGGGCTGCTGCCACGAATGGAAGCAGCATGATCTGCGCGCCGTGCCATCGGTGGAGCGTCCACGTCGAGTCGACGTGGCGTCTACCTGAGGAGGGGGAACGCCCCGGCCGCGAGACCGAACGTGCGTTCAGACTCGATGAGCGCGTTTCGTACACTTCGAGGACCTCTTCCGGGTCACAGCGCACGGTTTCCCAGGTCGAGGAACGATGACCAGAGTTCCGGAGCACTTCGTGGAGGCCCCGGTAGACGGGCGTTCCAGCGGGCGAGCGAGTCCGCCCGGTCCATTCGAAGTCGTCGGCGTCAAGGTCCAGGGCATGGCCGAGCGGTCGCGCGTTGAACTGACTCGCTGACCCGATGCACCGCCTCCACGTTCTCCTGCGACATCGCCCGCGCAGTATCTCGCGAGCGGTGGGCTCAGGAGGGGTGGTACGCGCTTCGGCTCACCTCGCACCCTGAGGTCGCGTAGTCGCGTATGCGACGCGGGGAAAAATCTCTCTTCGGCTTGCCGCCCGTGCAGCGATCGCGTTGTTTGCCACCGTCGAGCCAGTCGCCTCCGCCCGCGCCGAGGATCACATCGTTGCCTTGCCCGCCGATGAGGACGTCGCCTCCGCTCCCGCCAAACAGGCGATCCGCTCCGCCATCGCCAAAGATTTGGTCCACGCCGCGCCCGCCATAGAGCTTGTCGGTCCCGCTTCGTCCCCACAACGTGTCAACCCCGCCGTTGCCGCACACGAGGTCATTGCCGCGGCCTGCCGAGATGACGTCGTTCCCACCTCGGCCTACGACCACATCCCGGCCTCGGCCGGTCTGGAAGAGGTCGATGTGCCTGGTTCCGACCTTGGTGGCGCGAACCCCGTGGCACTTGGGCACGGACCGAGCGACGGCCGCCGGACCACCGCCGAGGATCGCAATAGCCGACGCGGCCAGGGCCGCCGACAACGTCGACGCGATTTCTCTCGGTTGTCTCATCCCTCTTCGAGCAGGCCGCAGCGGCTTCGTGATGCTGAGAAAGGCCAGCCTCGCACTCAAGCGAGTCCGAGTCAACTCTCCCGTCGAGATTCCGTGCGACATCGCCTACTCCCCGTGGGCCGCTCAATTCGCTCCGCTGCCGCCGCCAGCCCAGCTGCCGACGTGGCGGATCTTCCAGAGTCGCCTTCCCTCTTCGGCCCGAGTCTCCGGAAAGACCGCAACCAGCTTCGGGGTCTTAATCCAACGCATCAGACGGCCACCGCTAAAGGAGGCGACATGGACGATGCGGCCAGTCTCGCCCACCTCTCGCGCCCATTGGAGTGCGTCGGCCTGATCTTCGAACTCCCCCTGCCACTTGCCGTTGAACGCGACGCGGTAGGTGGGCACGCCGCCAGCCTACTCCCGCAGCCCGGCGGCTTCGAGGGCTTCGGCGCGGTCGAGATAAGCCCACGAGCGTCGGATTTTGCCGTGCTGGACCTCGAAGACGTGGAACATGGGTATGTCCATGGGCACACCGCTCCGCCGGCCCCGGGCCGTTGCACGGACCGCCACCACGATGAACTCGCGCGCCTCGATGACCTCCCCCGGCTCATAGCGGGCGTCCACCCAGATTTCTTCCATCATCGCGACCCATTCCCGCAGGGCATCGTGGCCTCGGCGGATAGGGGCGTCGGGGATCCCCGCCAGGTCGTGCGCCTCGACCTCAGGATGGAAGAGATCGATCCATGCGTCGATGTCTCGGCGGTTGAGGGCCTCGTAGCCGCGACGAACGCCCTCCACGTTCTCCTGCGACATCGCCTACTCCCGCAGCCCGGCGGCTTCGAGGGCTTCGGCCCGCTCCTGGTACATGGTGCCGCGCTGGATGGCGCCGTCGCGGATCGTCCAGACCCAGGTGGTTCGAGCCTCTACCTCGATCCCATCCCGTCCGACCAGCTGGCCCGTTATCGGCACCACGACGTGCTCGCCGACCTCGATGAACTCGTGGGGTTCGATCCGAGCGGACTCCCAGTCGTTGACGAACCCCTCAATGAGGCGTCGCCACTGATCAATGGAATACACGCCGTGCGCCGGGCCGACCGCCCGCGACATGTCGACCTCGGCGTCCGGGGCTGCGTGCTTGAACATGGCATCGAAGTCTCCCCGGTTGTACGCGTCGATGATGCCGTGCACGATCTCCACGTTCTCCTGCGACATCGCCCGCGCAGTATCTCGCTACTCCCGCAGCCCGGCGGCTGCAAGGGGCTGTGTCACCGACTACGCTCGCCTGACCCAAGAGAAGGAGACCACATGGCATACCTGTTGACGCATTTCTGGCCGGGCGCAACCGTGGATGAGTACACGGCAAGTATTGCGGCTGTGCACCCTCCGGGAGGTCTGCCCGAGGGACAGACCTACCACGCCGCTGGGCCGACAGACGGAGGCATCCTCATCGTCGCCGTTTGGGAGTCCAAGGAGCAATCCGACCGCTTCGTCCAAGACAAGCTGCTGCCGAGCATGCCCGTCGAGGGGGGCTTTACGGGCCAGCCGGAGGAGCGCGCGGCCGAGATCGTGAGCCACGGCATACACCAATAGAAGCCGCGTGGCGCTATCCGATCGGCCTCGCCCATCGACCGCGCAGTAACTCGCTGCTCCCGCAGTCGGGCGGCTTTAGGGGCGGGCTACGGGAGCACGTCGGAGGCGATCTTCCAGTCTTCGCCGACCTTTTCGAGCCTTAC
>CAVOME010000003.1:0-557213 GCA_963696945.1 uncultured bacterium
GATCGGCAGCGTCACCGACGAGCGTGCGGCAACCCGGGGGACGTCGAGGTCGCCGCCGACGATGGCGGCGCCGTCGTCCTCGACCACCCAGCCGAACCGGAGGTGGTCGAGATCGCGGACGTCGTGCTTGTTCGTGACGGTCACGGTCCAGGTGGCGGCGTCGACCTGGAGGGCGACCGGAGCCACCACCGCCTTGAGCTCGGCGAGACCCGGCCACGGCGTCCGGTCCGGCGCGACGAGGCCGTCGAGGCAGTAGCGACCGCCGTTGGGACGGTAGGCGACGTCGCCGCCGTGCAGGACGAAGGGTTCGCCGTCGGCGTCGTACGCGTTGAATCCGTGGTCGACCCATTCCCAGACGAACGCGCCGCAGAACCGTTCGGAGGCACTCGAGGATGCGCTGGTAGTCGGCGAGCGACCCGGGCCCGGCGCCCATGGCGTGCGCGTACTCACACAGCAGGAACGGCAATCGGCGCCGGCGCGCGTCATCAGTCGACCCGGCCTCCACGCCCTCGGGGGTCGGCTCCTCGCGCCGGCCGATCGCGGCCAGGCTCTTCAAGTCGGGGTACATCAGGCTGTAGACGTCGGAGTTGCGGTAGGACGGATCGCGTTCGTACATCAGCGGTCTCGTGGGGTCGCGCTCGCGGATCCACGCCGCGACCGCGTCGAAGTTCTTGCCCACCCAGCTCTCGTTGGCCAGCGACCAGATGACCACCGAGGGATGGTTCTTGTCGCGCTCGACCATCCGTTGCTCGCGCTGCAGCATGGAGTCCCGCCAGGCCGGGTCGGCCGGCGGGTTCCCCTCCCAGCCGGCGTAGATGAAGCCGTGGGTCTCGAGGTCGCACTCCTCGACGACCCACATGCCGAGCTCGTCGCACAGCTCGAGGAACGCCGGGTGCGGCGGATAGTGGCTGGTCCGAACGGCGTTGAGGTTGTCCTGCTTCATCAGCACGAGATCGCGGCGCATGGTGGCGACGTCGAGGGTCCGGCCGCGGTCCGGATCGTGTTCGTGCCGGTTCACCCCACGGAAGAACACCGGCCGGCCGTTGACCAGCAGGCGTCCGTCGACGACCGCGGCGGTCCGGAAGCCGATGGCCAGGGCGACGGTCTCGCCGTCGGCCGGGTCACCGACCGACCGCAGCGTGCCCGCATACCGGCGAGGCACCTCGGCCGACCAGGGCTCGACGGGAAGGGTGACCGCGGATCCGCTGCGGCAGGTCGCGGATCCCGAGCTCGGGGACGTCCACGAGTCCGGGTGCGGTGGCCTCGATGCGCAGCGTCCCGGCGGCGTTGACATGGTCGTAGTCGGCCCGCACGACGACGTCGTCGAAGCCCCCCGGCGGCCGCTCCAGCAGCTCGACCTCGCGGAAGATCCCCGGCAGCCACCACATGTCCTGGTCCTCGAGGTAGGTCCCGCTCGACCAGCGATGGGCGCGCACGGCCAGGACGTTCGGGCCCCGCCGCAGCACCGACCCGACGTCGAACTCGTACGGCAGCCGGCTGCCCTTGAAGTGCCCCAGCTCCGTCCCGTTGAGCCAGACCTTCGCGCACGAGTCGACGCCGAGGAAGCGCAGCACCGACCCGCCCTGTCGCCACTCCGGCGGCAGGTCGAACACCAGCCGGTGGTCGCCGGTCGGGTTCTCGGTCGGGACGTTCGGGGGGTCGAGCGGGATCGGCAGCGCGGTGTTCGTGTAGAGCGGGCCGTGAGCCGTGCCGCGCAGTGACCGTGGCTCCGTCTCGCCGGGCGGCGTGACCGGTTCGAGGACCCAGTGGGACGGGATCCGCAGCACGTCCCAGGCCGAGTCGTCGAACTCGTCCTCGACGAAGCCCGGCCCCGCCCCTCCGCGGTCGCGCAGAGCCGGAACCGCCACTGGCCCGAGAGGTCGAGAGCGCGGGCGCTGGTGCACAGGTAGGCGCGCGGCGCCCGGCCCCCGACGCCCTGGCTGCGGTCGGCGACATACCCGAGGTCAGTCGCCACCGGTCGCCCTCTCGGGCACCGCCTCCAGCTCGTCGAGGAGCACCGAGGGGAGATCCATGGCGACCCGCTCGTGCAGGCGGACAACCATCAGCTATCGATCATGCCGGTTAACCGCTAGCGCGCGGTAACCGAAGCGTGAATCAAAAGCCGCGGGCGGGACCGCAGGCGTCCACGCTCAGCGAGGCGTGAGCGTCTCCACGGCCGTCTCAAGGGGTGTCTTCTTCTCGTCAGCTCGGGCACGGCTGCGCGCAGCCTTCTTGGCCGCCTCGCTTCGCTTCTTCGCCTTCGCCTTGCGAGTTGCAGCGGCTTTCTTGGCCGCTGCGCTTCGCTTCTTGGGACCCTGATTGAGGCGGTCCTGGATCTCCACTACGGCTCCGGACAGGTTGCCGGCCACCTGCCGAGCAGCCTTTGGGGCTCCTTTAGGGGAGTTCTGGACAGCCGCCGCGACCCGACGCGCGTGCTTCTTTCGGACGCCAAGGGAGCGGACCCGCTTATAAAGCTTCTTGTCGATCTTCGTCGCCATCGTTCGCCCTTCGTCGCCTGATCGCCCACTACCCCGGAGCCGTGACGAGGAAACATCGCAGCCGTCAGATCCCGCGCCATGGCGGCCCAAGCCTGGATCGGCGAGGATCTCCCAGAGTCCAACCGGAGCCCAACATTGGGTCCCTCGATGGACCGCTCCATCGCGCTTCGCCCCCGGTTCGCGCGTCGACGGGCACGGTGAGCTTCATCGCTACCGCCTTTTCCTCTGCCGATGGTCCCGGAGTAGCTGACCGGCCCGCATAGGCCTCCGAAGCTCCCCGCGGCCTTCCCGTGAATTCCTCATCCCCTCCGAATACTCGGGTACCGGTCGGATTCTCTTGACCAAGGGAAGCCCCACGGAGGCGTCGATCCGTGCGTCTCAGATAAATCCGATCGGTGGCCCGATTCGTTCTCGCTGCCACTCACGGATGGTCGAGGGGTGCGCCTGGCGGCCAGACCCTTTGGCCCGGGGGCCAACGGCAGTCGTTCCTGCCGCTCAGCCCCCGGGCGGTGAGGTCGCTGGGACCGGCACGCCCTGGCCGATGAGCTCGCTTCAGCTGGCGACCGGCTCGAGCGCGATTGCGGCCTGTTCGATCAGGTCGACGATGGCGCTCGGCTGTGACGCCAGCGAAGCGTGGCTGGCATCGAGCTCGATCGTCTCCCGGGGCTCCATCCGTCTCGCCATTTCGCGTTCCGTGTCCGGGTGGATCGACCTCGTGCTCGCATTCGCCTTCTACCGACTGGAGCGCGGCCCGCCCGGAACGGAGATCACGAGCTACGGGGATGCACTCTTTTTGACAAGCTCCCAGATCACCACCATCTCGTCATCGCTTCGGAACCCGATCACGAGCGGGGGACGTGCTCTGGCTGTGGCAACCGACTTCGTGGCGATCGCCGTGGTCTCGCTGCTCTTCGGCACGATCGTCGACCGCATGCGCACCAAGAGCGCCTAGCGGGAGGCCGGACGTATGGACCCCGGCGCCGGTCCACAGGCCGCAAGAAGGATCCCGTAACAGCGCCGAACATCCACGTTCTCCTGCGATATCGCCCGCGCAGTATTTCGTGAGCAGGCAGCTCGGCGTCCAAGGCCTTCCGTTATTCCTTGACCTCCTCGGTGGTGCTTTCAACGAGGAGCTCCTTCGGGATATCGCCAAACCATTGTGGGTAGCGCGTATTGAGCGCCTTGAGCGCAGCGCTGAGATCCCGAGTGCCACCCGATGTCGGTCGTGCCGGCCCGCCGAGAAGGTCGGCGGCTTTATCTGTCGATATGCCAACGCTGACGTGAACGTCGCGCAAAGCCTTTGCCGCCTGGCTTGCACTCATCGACCCCATCTCTGCCCTTACGCGCGTCAGGAGCCGCTCTGAGACCTCAAGGCCCTCTCTGATCAACGCTTGGTGTCGCTCCGCCTGCTCGGACTCCACGGCCTTCTGGACAGTCTCTCGGGCCCTCCTGCAGCGCTCGGGATATCGCTCGGGCCAGTCTTTCAGGGTCGAACGGGGAATCGGCGTGCCGTGTCTGGCGAGGAACGCCGATGCCCGACGTGAGTTCCCTGTGAAGTACGCGAGGGCCTCGAGGCCGGCCTGGATCTCGGAATCCGAATAGCGGCTGGCGGGGGGTCTTCCGTTGGAGGTCAGGCCGTCCTCCAACTCTCTCCCTCCTGCCCGCTCGCGCCTTGCTCATCGATCCCACGCACCTGCTCGGCCTCAGCGCGGAACTCTGCGAGCAGGCGATGACGGCGATCGCTTGCGTTGCGGCGGAGGAAGGCTTGAAGATCATCCTCGTCGATGCGCGTGGCGCCCTGGCCGGCCCTGCAGCTGCAAGCCCGGTAGGCCGTCGTTCAGCCACCGCCAGATCGTCCGCTGGGATACCCGGGCTTGGTCGGCTGCCTCAACGACGGTGAGCAGCTCTCGGCTAACTGGTGCCAACGGTGAGCCCTCCTTCGGTGTCACAGGTCTAAGTCCGATTCGAGGGCCTGGCTCTGCGCGGACGCCCGGGGGCGCTATCGCGGTGCCACGTGCTGACGTGGCTTGCCTTGTTTTGCCCTCACCTACATTTTGGCAGGCGTGACAGGGCAAATCCCACGGGGACACGCTGGGGACACGCTTCACTTCTGATAGCTCCCCAAAACGTCAGAAAAGCCCCCGATTAGCAGGGCTTCCCTGATGGGCCGGGGTGGATTCGAACCACCGACCGACGGATTATGAGTCCGCTGCTCTGACCAACTGAGCTACCGGCCCGGGTGCTGAGTTGTGGCTCCGCAGAGCGAGATTCCACGATAGACCCCTCCCCTCCTTCCGCACCCATCTGGTCGCCGTCGGCCGATCCCTGCCCGTTCGACGGCGCGATCGAAGGCCTCGAGGTAGGCTCCGGAGAGCCGTTCCCGCCGGGGTCGGGCGCCGTCTTAGCCATCAGAATCCCTCATGAGCGATTCGGTTTCTCAATGGAGGCGCTGCGACGATCCGCGGCCCGTTATGACCGACCTCACCCCGGTCTTCCTCTTGCGGCGCGAGATACTGCGGGGCGATGTCGCGGGAGAACGTAGGCGGTGCGATCGAGTCCGCCGCTGGGACGAGCCCAAAGCCCGCGACGCTCAATCGTCTCGCCGTCAGCGCCACGACGCACTGCCTGACGGGATGCGCAATCGGCGAGATCGTCGGCATGGCGCTCGCCACCGCACTCGGTTGGGGAAATGTGGCACAGATCGCGCTCGCCGTCGGGCTCGCCTATCTGTTCGGCTTCAGCCTCACCGCGAGACCCTTGATCAAGGCTGGACTCCCGGCGGGCGTTGTGGTCTCCACCGCGCTGGCGGCCGACACGGTGTCGATCACGATCATGGAGGTGGTCGACAACTTGACCGTCATCCTGTGGCCTGGGGCGATGGACGCCGGGGTGGGCGATCTGATCCTCTACGTCAGCGTCGCCGTCGGCTTCGTGATCGCGTATCCATTTGCGTTCTGGGCGAACCGATACATGATCGCGCGGGGCAAGGGCCACGCCGTCGTGCACGCGCACCACGGTGCGGGCTTGTAGGGGCCTGAACGACCGTGTTCGGCGGTTCGACGCCCCGCACCGAACGCTAGAGCGCGCGGCGCTGGGCGACCACGCCGCCCACGACCAAAACGACCCCAGCCGCCATGAGGACCACGTGCTTGGCGCCGAAGGTCCCGTGGCTGATCCCGAGTGGTTCGGACAGAAGCGCAACGAGCACCGCCAGGACCCCCACGCCCGCGACCAGTGCACCCGCGTAGTCGCGGATCATGGACGTCGCGCCATTCCTGACCGCATTTGCACAGAAGTGACGATCTCACCTCCACGCATGCCGGTCAAGAGGCTCCCCGATCAGGAGAACGTTCGGCCGGGGTGACGGCAATCGCGGGCAAGCGCCGCTGAGCCGTTCGTCCGCGCCCGTTCGAGAGCGGGCGGATAGGGTCTCCTGCCGAGCGATCGAGAGGAGACCGGTGATGACAGAGCGCGCGGCGCTGATTACGGGTGGGTCGAGTGGAATCGGTCTGGCGATCGCAAGGGCGCTCGGCGAGGATGGCTACGCGCTCACCATCTCGGCGCGGCGTCCGGAAAAGCTGGAGGCGGCCGCCGAGGAACTCCGAGGCGCGGGTATCGAAGTCGCCTCCGTCGCGGCGAACATGGCAGATGAGGACGGCGTCGTCGGGGTTGTCGCCGCCCACCGCGACCGCTACGGCCGCCTCGACGTGCTGGTCAACAACGCGGGGGTCGGGATCGGGCAGCCGATGTCGGAGATCGTCACGAAGCACCTCGACCTGCAGGTCGGCGTCAACCTGCGCAGCCTGATCATCGCCACTCGCGAGGCCCTGCCCATGTTGCGTCAGGCGGGGGCAGAGCATGGCAAGGCCCTGATCGTGAACACGGCATCGATCTCGGGCAAGGCTGGGCAGCCATGGCTCTCGGTCTACTCAGCGACCAAGGCCGGCGTGGTCGGGTTCAGCCAGGCCACCCAGAAGGAGTCCGCGAGCGAAGGCATTCAGGTCACCGCTCTTTGCCCGGCGTTCGTCGATACGCCGATGACCGAGTTTGCCAAGGAGCAGGTCAACGCCGAGGACATGATCCGGCCCGACGACATCGCCGAGTCGGTGCGGTTCCTGCTGCGGACGTCGCCGGCTTGCCTTGTACCCGAGATCGTCTTCGCACGGCCCGGCGACGACCTCGTCTAGCGCCGACGGGCTGGCGGCGGCGTGGGCGAGCGGCGACGGGACCGCCGGCCTGTCGTGAGAGCGATGCGCTTCTTGGTTGCCGCGTTCGGCGACCCAGGTCACGCCTTCCCCGCGATAGCGCTCGCCCGGGCTCTCCGCCGCCGCGGCCACACGGTCCTGGTCGAGACGTGGGAGCGCTGGCGCGACGCGGTCGAGGCCGAGGGGATGCACTTCACCGCGGCCGAGGAATACGAGACGTTCCCCCCGTCCCCACCCGGCACCAGCGGAAAGACGTCGGCGGCGGACGCCACCCTTGCGCTCGCCCCTCTGTTCGAGGAGTTCGAAGCCGACGTGGCGATCAGCGACATTCTCACGCTGGCGCCGGCGCTGGCGGCCGAGCGGGCCGGCGTCGCTCGCGCCACGCTGATCCCCCATGTGTACCCGGTCCATGAGCCAGGGCTCCCGTTCTTCTCGGTCGGCACGCAGCCGCCACGCACCCCGCTCGGCAGAGCCGCGTGGCGGACCTCGATGCCGGTGCTGAACGCCGGCCTGCGGCGTGGCCGGCGAGAGATGAACCAGACGCGGGCGGCCGTGGGACTGCCCCCCACCGACGATCTGCATTCGGGGATCAGCTCGACGCTCGCTCTGGTGGCGACCTTTCCACAGCTTGAGTACCCGCGGCGCTGGCCGCCGGACGTGCAAGTCACCGGCCCGATGGAGTTTGAGCTGCCAAGCCGGGACATCGAGCTGCCGGCGGGGGAGGCGCCTTTGGTGCTGGTCGCGCCGAGCACCGCGCAGGATCCTGATCTGCGGCTGGTTCGGGCCTCGCTCGCGGCACTCGAGGCCGAGCCGGTGCGGGTGGTGGCGACGACGAACCGACCTGAGTCAGGCGATCCCCTGCCGCTCGCCCCCGCGAATGCAGTCGTGGTCGATTGGCTCTCCTACTCCCAGGTGATGCCGCACGCCGAGTTGGTGGTCTGCCACGGAGGGCACGGAACGGTGGCGCGGGCACTCGACGCTGGGGCGCCGGTGCTCTGCTGTCCACACGTCGGCGACATGGCGGAGAACGCGGCACGGGTGACGTGGTCAGGGAGCGGCTTGATGCTGCCGTGGCGATTGCTGGGGGCAAGGTCGCTTCGGTTGGCCGCGCGACGGATCCTGGGGGATGCGAGGTTCGGGGCCCGAGCCCGCGAGATCGCAGCGTGGGCACATGCGCACGATGGCGCCGAGCGCGGCGCCGAACTCGTTGAGCAGCTCGGCCTGAACACAAAGAGGCCGGCCTTACGGCCGGCCTCTTGACTACTCCGGGGGCGGGATTCGAACCCGCAACCCTTCGGTTAACAGCCGAATGCTCTGCCAGTTGAGCTACCCCGGATCGCAAAGCCGTCCGAGGGCCTCGGAACGGCTGCCTGGCCTGAACTGTAAGTCAGGCGCCCGGTGCCCGTCCGCGCGACCACGCTCCGGACGGACCGGTCATCCGGCGCCCGCGGTCTCCCAATGAGCGATCCGCTCAGCGAGCTCTGCCCGGCGGCGCTGAAGCTCCACCGGCGGGTCGCCCCCGCTGCGCTGAGCGGCGTCGATCCGTCCCTCGATCGCCGCCTGCTGGAGCTGGAGGAAGTTGAGCTGCATGGCCTGGCGGTCGCCGGGCTCGCGCTCTGCGCTCATGACCAGCTCGGTGATCACGGAGAGGAGCTCCTCGTCGCTGCGCGGCAGGCCGGCGAGGGGATCGTCGAGGTGCTCGACGAGCCACTCGCGCACCCGCTCCATCGCCTCCGAGGAGAGGTGCTCGGGACCGAGCTGTGCCAGGAGTTCCTTCCCGTCCGCCGGCGAGGCGATGCACATTGCGAGCAGCGCCCGCTCGCGGCGCTCCCGCGAGCTCAGCGATCTAGGCGGAGCCGCTTGGTGGGATGCCCCCCCGGCTTCAGTGCGCGGGGCACCGTCGCGGCGCGCCGCGGGTCCACCCGATTCGCCTCGCACCCTTCGGGTAACCAGGCCCGGGTCGGCGTCGAGGCGATCGGCGACCAGCCGCGTAAGCTCGTCGCGGCTGATCGACTCCCCCATCGCGCCGAGCACCGGAGCGATCTCGTCGAGGGCGTGATCGCGGCCCGCGGGGGTGTTGAGGTCGGCGTATTCGAGCGCCGATCTGACGTGGAACTCGGCCAGCGGCATGGCCTCCGAGATGAGTGCCTTGACCCGCTCTCCGTCACCCGCCGCGAGCATGTCCGCGGGGTCCTCCCCCGCCGGCATCGCCGCAACCCGCAGGTCGAGCTTTCGGCTTCCGGCGACCCTCTGCGCCCTCAGCATTGCCGCCCTCCCCGAGCGGTCGGCATCCATGGCCAGGACCACCGCCTCGGTGTACCGCGCGAGCTGGGACAGCTGGTCCGGGGTGATGGCGGTTCCCATAACCGCCACCGCCTGATCGATTCCGGCCTGATGGGCGGCGAGCACGTCCGTGTAGCCCTCGACCACCACCGCCCGGCCGGACTTGGCGATCGCCCCGCGCGCCAGGTCGATCCCGTAGAGCGTTCTGCTCTTCCTGTAGAGCTCCCCCTCCGGAGAGTTCAGATATTTCGGCTTGGAGTCGGGACGAAGCGCCCGGGCGCCGAACCCCTGCACCCGACCCCGCGCGTCCCGGACCGGGAAGGTGATCCGCGCCCTGAAGCGATCGTAGTGGCCGCTCTTTCGCCCCTTCTGGATCAGCCCGGCGGCAACGAGCTCCTCGATACTGAACCCGGCCCGCTGCCCGCGGGTCAGCACCTGATCCCAGGCGCTCGGCGCGTAGCCGACGCCGAATGCCCGAAGCACCTCCTCGCCGAGGCCGCGCGACTCGAGATAGCTCCGCGCTCCGCTCGCCTCGTCGGAATCCCACAAGTAGGACTCGTAGAACTGCGTGGTGCGCGCCAGCAGCTCGGTGATCCTCGCGCGGCGGCGGCGTGTCTCCTCGTGGTGCGGGTCCTGGGTCTCTCGCTCGACCTCGACCCCGTAGCGATCCGCGAGCGTCTCAACCGCCTCGGGAAAGCCGAGGCCCTCCTTCTCCTCGACGAACTTGATCACGTCCCCGCCGACCCCGCACCCGAAGCAGTGATAGAGCTTTTCCCGCGGATCGACCGAGAACGACGGCGTTCGCTCCTCGTGGAAGGGACACAGACCTGTGTAGCGCTCGCCACCGCGCCGAAGCTCGGTGTGAGCCGACACGATCTCCACGATGTCGGCCGCCTCCTTGACCCGCTCGACCGTCTCCGGTGTGAAGCGGCTCACCGCGGCGCGCCGAGGCTGGGGACGCAGTCCCGGGTCTTCACAAGCGGCTCTCCTCGGGGAGGGCGAGGCGTTTGAAGGTCGCGATGCAGAAGCGGTCGGTCATCCCAGCGATGTAGTCGGTGATCCGTTCCAGGTCGTCGGCGCCGGGGGTTCCGTCCGAAATCTCCCCGGGATGCTCGGTGTAGTGCTCGAACAGGCCGCGGAGAGTTCGCTCCACGCGCTCGTGCTCGCTTCGGGCCTCTGCGCCCATGTACACCCGCTCGAACATGAAGCGGCGAAGCACGAGCATCGCATCGCCGATCTCCGGGCTCTGGACGATGTCTCCCGCGGCTCGTGACCGCTCGACGATGTCCTTGGCGAGGGTGTCGATCCGCTTCGCCCCACTCGGGCCGAGCAGCTCGATCTCGGGCCCCGGAAGGTCCTCGGGAGCGATGATGCCGGCGCGCAGCGCGTCGTCGAGGTCGTGGTTGATGTAGGCGACTCGATCGACCAGCCGCACCACCCGCCCCTCGAGAGTGGCCGGCTGCTGCGATCCCGTGTGGTTGAGGATCCCGTCGCGCACCGCGTCGGTCAAATTGAGGCCACGGCCATCTCGCTCGAGGACGTCCACGACCCGAAGCGACTGGCGGTTGTGCCGGAAGCTCCTTCCAGCACGCTCGCGAAGCGCCCGGTCCAGAGTCTCCTCGCCGATGTGGCCGAACGGCGGATGGCCGAGATCGTGTCCCAAGCCGATCGCCTCAGCGAGGTCCTCGTTCAACCCCAGGGCGCGGGCCACCGTCCGGGCGATCCCGCAGGTCTCGATCGTGTGGGTGAGCCTGGTCCGGTAGTGATCGCCCTCCGGAGCGATGAAGACCTGCGTCTTGTGCTTGAGGCGCCTGAACGCCTTCGAATGCACGATCCGGTCGCGATCGCGCTGAAACGGTGTCCGGATCAGGCTGTCGGGCTCAGGCTCGCGGCGAATAGCCGGGTAGGAAGGCATCGCCCTGTCCCATAGGTACTCGCGCTCCCAGGAACGGACTCGATCCTCGAACGAGCGGGTGGGCGCGGTCGGTGACTGGCTCGGGACGGTTGACACCTCACGAAAGAGAATAGGGTCAGCGCGTGGCTGAAACCGCGCTAGTCACCGGCGCATCGTCGGGAATTGGCGAACAATTCGCCCGCCAGCTCGCGACCCGGGGATGGAACCTGGTCTTGGTCGCCCGCCGCGCCGATCGCCTCGAGCGCCTCGCAGCCGAGCTCCCCACCGACGCCCAGGTGGTTCCCTGCGACCTGGCAAAGGATGCCGGCCAGCTAGCCGACCGAGTCGCCGAGCTCGGGACCGAGGTCGGGCTGTTGGTCAACAACGCCGGATTCGGCACTTCGGGACCGTTCGCAGCGCACGACGCCTCTCGGGATGTCGAGCAGATCCGGGTCAACTGCGAGGCGATCGTCACCCTCTGCCATGCGTTCCTGCCTGCGATGCTCGAGCGCCAGCGCGGAGGAATCATCAACGTCGCCTCCACGGCGGGCATGCAGCCGCTTCCCTACGAGTCCGTCTACGCGGCAACCAAGGCGTTCGCGGTCAGCTTCACCGATGCACTGCATACCGAGCTTCGAGGCTCGGGAGTCCGGGTCCTCGCCGTGAACCCCGGGCCGGTCCCAACCGAATGGCAGGAGGTGGCCGGCTACGACGCCGGGCGGGTCGGCGTGGTGCCCGGCCAGATCCCGGCTGAACAGGTCGTGCGTGAGGCGCTCGTCGCATTCGACGGGGGGCGACGCTCGTTGATCCCGGGCCGCACGATGCGCTGGTTGATGCGAATCACCCGCCCATCGCCGAGGGCGATGCAGCTCCGTGTCGCTGAGCGCCTCTACCGGCCCCGCTGAGCGCGCGCCGAGCGCACGGAGATCAAGCCGCCGCCCGCAGCTGGACGTGCGCGTGATGCTCGAGGGTCTCGGAGACGGCACGCTCGGCCTGCCGCAGAGCGCGCGGCGATCCCACCGGCGCGGCGTTCAGCGGGCGCCCAAGCGCTTCGACCATGAACTCGTGCGCCTCGGGCGACAGATCGAAGCCCCCTCGCTCGCATGCTGCGCAGACGACGCCGCCTGCTGCCCCGGAGAACGCGACCAGGCCGTCTACCTCACCACAGCGGGCACACGAGGCGAGCTCCGGGGCGAACCCCGCGGCGAGCGCCAGCTTGAGCCGGAACGCGAGCGCCGTCGCACGTCCCGCCGCGCCATCGCCCGCACCGTCGCCGCCCGCCGACTCCTCGCCGTCGAGCAGGGCCAGATAGCGGCACAGCAGGTTGTACGCGGGCTGATTTGCCTCGACCGAGTCAAGAAGCCGCAGTACGGCATCGCACCCGCGGGCCGCCGCCATCAGCGCTGGGCCGCTCGAGCGAAGCCGCGGGTGCGCGGCGACGGTGTGCGCCGAGGTCACCGTCGCGAGGTCCCCCCGTCCCTCGTGAAGGACCAGGTCCAGCCGGAAGAAGGGCTCGAGGCGCCCGCCGAATCGCGACCGCGGGCGCCGCGACCCCTTGGCGATCGCGCCGATCCGGCCTCTCGTGGCGCTGTAGAGGTGAAGGACGCGATCCGCCTCGCTGTAGCGAATGCTTCGCAAGACGATCGCCTCGGTCTTGTAGCTGCCCGGCATGGGCAGGCAAAGATGCCTCACGGGTCGGACGTTCGAGCTGGTCGCCTTCGGCTCCCTGACGAGGCTTCGGCGGAGTCATCTGACCGCGTCGCGGATCGCGGTGGCGGTGACCGTCGCGGCCAACGTCCCGATCGAGATAGCCGTGAACCGATCACCCACCCCCTCGCCGGACGCGAGGCAGAAGACGACGTCACCGTCGACGTCGGAGAAGGCGGGATCGACGGCGCGGGCGACGCCCCGCGCTCGCCATCCGGGCCACCCGCGTCGAGGCGGCCTTGTCGAGCGGCGCGTCGGTCATCACGCAGGCAAGCGTGGTATTTCGCTCCTCGAGCCTCGTCCAGTCGGGCGCCGCGTGCATTGCCGCGATCCTCGCCGCGGTCGACTCGGTCTCCCCAGCGTCTGAGCGCGGGGCGGCCAGCAGCTCTCCGTGTTCGCCGATCACGTCGCCGAACGCGTTCACGACGGCGAGCGACGGCCACCGTCTCGCCGCGCCCGCTTCGGGCCGCGGCGTAGCCGACCCCCGCCGGCAATCGAGCGCTCACGGCCGAGCAGCTTTGCCACCGCGGCCCCCGTCCCGGCGCCCACCTCGCCGCGCTCCGGAACCTCGGCCGTCGCGGACGCGCAGGCGGCGTAGCCTCCCTCGGGTCCCGGGCGAACCCCCGGATCGCCCTCGGCGAGGTCGTAGATCACCGCCGCCGGGAACGATCGGCACAAGGCCGCGCGGGCGTTCGGTACCCACGACCCTCCTCCTCAAGCCAGCGCATCGCGCCGTCCGCGGCGCCGAGGCCGTAGGCGCTGCCGCCGGCGAGCATGACCGCGGTCACCTCGCTCGTCCCGGCGAGCGGGCCGATCACGTCGGTCTCCCGGGTTCCCGGCCCGCCGCCGCGCACGTCCACCCCGCCACGACTGCCCGGCGGCGCGATTACGACCGTGCAGCCCGTGGCAGCCGACGAGTCGGTCCAGTGACCGACCAGGAAGCCGTCGAGGTGGTGCTGTCGGGTCGATCATCGCGAGCGCCGCCGCCGGGGCCTGCGTCGAAGCCGCCGCTGGCAGGCCGAACAGAAGTACGTCGAGCGCCCGGCGACCACGATCCGTTGGATCTCGGCGCCGCATCGCGTGGCAGGGCTCGCCCTCGCGCGTGTGGACGAGGAATTCGTCCTGCATGGCGCCGCGTTCCCCGCGGGCGTCGAGGTAGTCGTCGATCGACGCACCGCCGTTGCGAAGCCCCGCCTCGAGCGTGGCGACGATCGCATCGCGAAGGCGCTCGCAGTCCTCGGGCTTCATCGAGCCGGCGGGCGAGAGCGGGTGAAGCGCCGCGCGGTGGAGCGCCTCGTCGGCGTAGATGTTTCCGATCCCGGCGATCCCCTTCTGGTTCAGCAGGAACGACTTGAGCGGCGCCCGCCGCCCCGACGCCAGCCTGCAGACCTCTTCTGCGGTCAACGATCCCGACAACGGCTCGACCCCGATCCGCGCGGCGAGGTACTCGTCGACTGCCGTCGCCGTCGAGGACGACCGCCTGGCCGAACCGCCTCGGGTCGGTGAACAGCACTCGCGTGCCGTCGTCGAGCTCGATCGAGGCGCGAAGATGGCGCAGCGCCGGCCCGCCCTCGTACAGCCGCGGCGCGCCGGTGGCACGGCGCCCTCGAGGTCGGCGACCAGGTCGGAGCCGGGCTCCTGAAGCAGCAGGTTGCCGGTCATCCGCAGGTGCATCGCCAGCGTCCGGTCACCGTACAGCCTCAGCAGCAGGTACTTGCCGCGTCGGTCGACCGCATCGATCCTGCGACCCGCCAGCGCCCGCTCGACCTCCGCCGGAGGGGCCGGGCCGGGTCCAGCGCTCGTCGCGGACCTCGACCGACTCGATCGTCCGGCCGGTGATCGCCGGCTCGAGCTGGCGGCGAATCGTCTCGACCTCGGGCAGCTCGGGCATGCCCTGGTTGTACTAGACGACCGACCGCGGTGGCACCGAGGGGCCGTGTGAGGCTCAGCCCGCGGCGGCCGGCCGTACCAGGAAGACGGGCGTGTCGGGATCGGCCGGGATCGGGCTCGAAGCCGTACTTGGCCTCGCACTCGAAGGCAAAGCGGGTCAAGAGTTCGCGGGTCCTCGACCCGCTCGGCGTCGCCTTCGACAAGCCCTCGCCCGCCGTCGTCCTCGAGCTGGACGACCGACGCCGGAAACGCGGTCGGATCGCCCGCGGCGACGCTCTCGGTGTCGGCCGCGAAGACGACCGCCTGGTCCAGCCACAGCCCCCAGACCGCCGTGGTCCGCGCCCGCCCCTCCGCGCCCTCGCGCGCAGGCCCAGAATCGATAGCCACTCCCGGCGTCCGGGCCCGCGCGCCGTCGATCGCCGTAGCCGTTCGACGTGACCGGCTGCTGAGCGACGCCGGGGCCCTGTTCGAGGATGGCGAGTCGAAGCTCTGCATCGATTCCACCTCGCTATTTCACCACGCGCGCGGATGGCTCTTGAAGTAGACCTCCTTGATCCGCTCGCCGGATAGGTGCGTGTAGAGCTGCGTCGTCGCGACGTCGGCGTGACCCGAGCATCTCCTGCACGGATCGCAGGTCGCAGCCACCGGACAGCAGATGGGTCGCGAACGAGTGACGGAGGGTGTGGGGGCTCATCCTGCCCTCGAGGCCCGACGTCCTCGCGTGGCGCTGATGATCTTGTAGAGGCCCTGGCGGGTCAGCGGCGCCGCCACGGAAGTTGACGAACAGCTTCGACTCCGCGCGCGCGCCGATCAGCTCCGAGGCCGCCCGGCCCGCAGGTAGCGCGTCACCGCCGCCGGCTGCCTCGCGGCCCAGCGGGACGATTCGTCTCCTTGCTCCCCTTGCCGTGCGGCCGGACGAATCCGCGCCGCAGATCGACCTCGTTGACGTCGAGCCCGACCGCCTCCGATGCGCGCAGCCCGCATCCGTACATCACCTCGAGCAGCGCTCGGTCGCGAAGGCCGATCGGATCGCGCGTCGCCGACGCTCTCCAGGAGCCGCTTGACCTCCGCGTAGGTGAGGACGCGCGGCAGCTTGCGGCTCTTGGTCGGCGGGCTGAGCGCCGCCGTCGGATCGGCGTCGATCAGCTCCTCGCGGCGCAGGTGCCGGTAGAACGACCGAAGGCAGGCCGTCTTGCGGTTGATGGTCGCCGGCGAGCACGCCGGCTGGCCGTTGCCGGTCGCCAGGTCGGCCAGGAAGTCGGCGATGTCGGCGCGATCGGCGTCGGTCGCGCCTCGACCGCGCGCCGCGAGGAAGGCGCCGTATTGGAGCAGGTCCGTCCGGTAGGCGCCGAGCGTGTTGCGGGCCAGCCCTCGCTCGAACTCCAGGTGCGCCAGGAAGTCGAGCACCAGGGCCTCGAAGCGCGCGTCGACGGCGGTCTCGCGCTCACCGGCGCCGTGCTTGACCGCGACTGCCATGGGGCAACGTTCGCCCCGCCGCCGCGGCGCACCTTCCGGTGCAACCGGCTATGCGTCGCCCGCGGACCTCAAGCTGCCGGAAGATCAGCAGGCCGATCAGCGATTTCGCGTCGCGGCACTCGGCGATCGCCACGTCGAGGTCGACCAAGCGGCCATGGGACGACCTCGATCCGCTCCTCCTCGTCTGACTCGGCGCTCGCATCGGTCGAGGTCGGTCGCCAGGTAGACCGTCAACTCCTCCTCGGCGAAGCCGGGGCTGATCTAGAAGCGCTTCAGCTCGCGCCATTTCGAAGCGGCCTTGCCCGACTTCCTCCGCGAGCTCGCGCCGTGCGCAGTCGAGCGGGCTCTCGCCGGCAACGTCGAGCTTTCCCGCCGGAAGCTCCAGCAGGGCCTCCTCGCCAACCGCCTCGCGCGGCTGACGGACCAGATAGAGGAATCGCTCGTCATGGGCGACCATCGCGACGGCCCCGGGATGGCCGATGACCTCCCGAACGCGCAATCGAGCCGTCCGGGTGGCGAAACTCCTCGACGCGAACCGTGGCGATCTCGCCCTCGAAGACCGTCTCCGAGCGGATCCTCTCCACGCGGCTCACCCCGTCACCTTCACCGCGTTCGGCCAAGGCGCGCCCTGCCGACAGCGGCGCCGCGAAGAACAGCGGGTCCTCGGCGATCGTCCGGCCCATCGTTCGCGCCGGAAGCCCGCTTTCGGCGTAGCCGTCCAGGTCGACGCGGCCGACGGCGACGTCGTGGCGATCGTCGCAGACCCGATGCAGGTCGTCGAGGACGCTCGGCAGGTCCGCTTCAGCGGAGGCGCGATCGCCCGTCGGCCATCCCTCGAGCTCGATCTCGGGCACGGCGACCCGGACCGAGCCGAGCAGGAGCCCGAGGATCGTCGCCGTGTGGTGACTGAGTCCGCGGTGGCGCGGGCGCGGATCCGAGCCCGGAGATGCGCGGTGAGACGAGGGTCGGAAAGCCCGAGGGCGAGCGCCGCGTGGGCGCTGTCGAGGGCCGCCATGCCGCCGTGCCCGTAGCGAGTCGCGGAGCCCAGGATCCCGGGGCCCGGGCCGCACACGATGGCTTCCCAGCCCAGCCGGCCGGCGGCCGCGTCGAGCGCGCCGACGGTGGTGATCGCCTCGTGCTCGGCGCCGTGGGCCGGGCCGGCGGTGATGTGCCCGGCGAGCAGCGAGCGGTCGCGAAGCTCGGCGACGTCGCGCGAGAGAGCTCCCGGCAGCGCGCCGCCGCCGGTCTGCACGTAGCCGACCCTGACGCCCCGGCCGGCCTCGGCGGCCGCCCATGCAGCGGGCGCCAGGTGGCCGTGCAATGGAAGCACCAGGACGGGCGGCAAGCGGCGCTCCGATGCGGCACCGTCTGCGCCGAGCGGCAACTCCAGCGGCGCGACCGGGTGCTGAAGGGACGTGTAGTTGAGCTTCATCACGTGGTCGGCAACGGGGCGTCTTCGGCCTCCGTCAAGGCCACGGGTCAGGTTTACGTGAACGACGTCGAATCCACCCGAGCCGAGGTCGAGGTCGAGCGCCTCGACGTTGACGATCACCTCGTCGCCCTCCCCCATGTCGCCGACCAGCGACGCTGTCGGCCCAAGCCGGGCGCCTCGCGTCGCCGATCTCGACCGTCAGCGGGTCGGTATCGACGACCACACCGCGCCGCAGGCTCAGCATCGCGCTGCCGCATCGTGATACCAATGCCTCGCAGACGGCGAGCATCTCGGACGATCCGCTCGGCCGCGACGCTCTCGTCTGCCGTGTGGTTGGCCTCGGTTCCGTTCGCCAACAGGACGCACTCGAAGCCGCGTCGCGCAGAACGCGTTTGCATCGCTGCCACCCCCCGTCGCGACCTCGCGAGGCTCGATGCCACAGCGCTCGAGCGCCGCCCGCGCGGCAACCACGGGCGGGGCGCTCGAGGCGAGTCGGTATCCGCGGAACATCTCGGTCACCTGAACGTCCAGGTCGCACTCGTACTCGCTCGCGGCCCACGTGCAGGCGTCGGCCATAGCCCCGATCGTCTCGCTGGCGCGCTCGTCGTCGAGGCTTCGGGCCTCGCCCTTGACCCGGCAGTGGCCGGGACCACGTTCGAGGCGGACCCTCCCTCGATCGTGCCCACGTTCGCGGTCGTCTCGTGGTCCAGCCGACCGAGCTTCATCGCCGCGATCGCCGCGGCGGCCGCTGCGATCGCGCTACGTCCAGCCTCGGGACGGATTCCAGAGTGGGCCTCGACCCCCTCGAAGTCAGCGGTGATCCGCTTGTAGGTCGGGGCGGCGGTGACGATCTCGCCGATCGGGCTCGCGTGGTCGAGGACGAAGCCGGCCCGCGAGCGAAACGCCGGACACGTCGAGCTCCTTCGCTCCGCGAAGGCCATCCTCCTCGGCGACGGTGAACACGAGCTCGAGACCCACGGGCGGAGGGGTCTCGGAGTAGCGAGCCGCGAGCTCAACCAGAACCGTGACCGCGGCCTTGTTGTCGGCGCCAAGGATCGTCTCACCGCCGCTTCGAAACACCCCCTGGTCGAGCACCGCCTCGACCTGCCCCTGGTGCGGCACCGTGTCGAGGTGCGAGGCGAACATCACCCAGCCCTCTTTCGCACCCTCGATCCTCGCGATCAGGTTTCCGGCGCCCGCCCGGGCGGGCGCGGCGGCGCCATCCTCGGCGACCTCGACCCCGAGCCCGCGAAGCTCGGCGAGGACCAGGTCGGCGACCGCCCGCTCGGACCCCGTGGGGCTGGGGGTCTCGCAGAGCCGCACAAAGCGGTCGAGCATGCGCTGCGCGTCACTCATCGTGCGGCAAGGCTACGAGCTAGCGGAGGCCGAGGCTGCTCAGGGCCTGGTCGTGGTCGTAGAACACCTCGTAGCGCCACAACCTGCCGTCCTTGAACGAGAACAGCCAGGCCAGCGGCTGATCGAGCTCGATGCCGCTGCCGCGACCCCTTGCATGGATCTCGCCCAACCCCAAGACCCTGCCGCCCTCCAGCACCCGCCACTCGCTCGGCCGAAGCTCCCAGACCTCGAACTGGTCGTCGATGTCCGAGAGCCACTGGCGAAAGCCGTCGTGGCCCCGATAGGGCTCGCCGCGGGTCGATGCGAGGGGTGTGTGCAACTCGACCTCGGGATCGATCGTGTCGTAGTCAAGCTCGCGCTCGCCGGCGTTCCACCGTGTCGAACGCTCGCTTGACCAGCTCCAGGTTCTCTTCCGTCTCGGCGCTCGTCATCGGCCCAAGGCTATGAGCTTCTCCTCGGCCCGGGCGCCGGACGGGAGCGCGACGCTCAGGCGGAGCGGCGAGCCTCGAGGTTCTCGGAGGTGGTGTCTTCGGACTCGCCGCCTCGATCGGCGTGCGGCTCTGCGGCGCGGCGCGCAGCAGCCCCGACGAACTCTCGAAACAGCGGCTCGGGCCGGGTGGGGCGCGAGTTGAACTCGGGGTGGAACTGCGAGGCGACGAAGAACGGGTGATCGGGAAGCTCGATGATCTCGACCAGCCGCTCGTCGGGCGAGGTGCCGCCGGCCACCAGTCCCTCGTCCTCGAGCCTCCTGCCGAAGCATGTTGTTCACCTCGTAGCGATGCCGGTGGCGCTTGTAGATGACGGCCTCGCCGAAGATCTCTCGTGCGCGCGTGCCGTCGTGGATCTTCACGGGGTCGGCGCCGAGCCTCATCGTGCCGCCCATGTCGGTGACCTCCTTCTGCTCCGGAAGCAGGTCGATCACCGGGTAGGGCGTCTCGGGATCGAACTCGGATGAGTTGGCCCCCTCCATCCCCGCGACGTGACGCGCCAGCTCGATCACCGCCGTCTGCATCCCCAGGCAGACGCCGAGATATGGAATCCCGTTCTCTCGCGCCACCCGGGCGGCCTCGATCTTGCCCTCTATCCCGCGGTCGCCGAAGCCGCCGGGGACGAAGATCCCGTCCGCGGAGGCGAGCGCGTCGAGGTCGAGGTCCTCGGAGTTGACGAGCTCGACCTCGACGTTGGTCCCGTAGTGGTAGCCGCCGTGGGTGAGCGCTTCGATCGGTGACTTGTAGGCGTCCTCGAGCTGCACGTACTTGCCGACCAGCGCGATCTCGCACGATCCGCTCGCAGGCGTCGGCGCGGCGCACGAGCTCCTCCCACTCGGAGAGGTCGGGCGGTGGGCCCCTCGAGGCCGAAATGGTCGAGGACGAGGTCGTCCATGCCCTCGGCCCGCAGCACCAACGGCACCTTGTAGATGTTGTCGACGTCGCGGGCCGAGATCACGGCCTCCTCGGGGACGCTTCCGAACAGGGCGATCTTGCGGCGGATGTCACGCTCGAGGCCGCGCTCGGAGCGGCAGACGATCGCGTGAGGCTGAACTGCCGATTCGCCGCAGCTCGTTGACCGAGTGCTGGGTCGGCTTGGTCTTCAGCTCGCCTGCGTGCCCGACGTAGGGAACGAGCGTCAGGTGCACGAACATGCACCGCCGCGGCCCTAGGTCGGTGAAGAGCTGACGGATCGCCTCCAGAAACGGCAGCGACTCGATGTCCCCGACCGTGCCCGCCGATCTCGGTGATCACGAAGTCGACCGCCTGGGACTCGGCGAGGATCAGGACGCGCTGCTTGATCTCGTCTGTGACGTGAGGGATCACCTGGACGGTGGCGCCGAGATAGTCGCCGCGCCGCTCGCGCCGGATCACCGAGTTGTAGACCGCGCCAGCCGTCACGTTGGAGGCCCTGGACGTGTTCTCGTCGGTGAACCGCTCGTAGTGGCCGAGGTCCAGATCCGTCTCTGCGCCGTCCTCGGTGACGAACACCTCGCCGTGCTGGAAGGGGCTCATGGTCCCGGGGTCGACGTTGATGTACGGATCGAACTTCTGCAGCTGGACCCGGAATCCACGGCTGACCAAGAGCCGGCCGATCGAGGCGGCGGCGATGCCCTTGCCCAGCGAGGAGACCACGCCGCCGGTGACGAAGATGAACCTGGTCTCGCCGGGCTTCATCTATTGGCGGGCGGTCGGGGCCGCGTCTTTCGTGTCTGCGCTATGAGGGCCCCGCTCAGTCAACTCTGCCCAGCGAGTCTAGAGAGCGAAGCAGCGGAATGCCCTCGATCGCTCCGCGAGATCGACCGGAACTCGCCGTACACGTTGAGGGCGACGACGACGGCGAGCGCGACGATGCGGCCCGAGTCGCCCAGGGTGACCAGCAGGGTGATTCCCGCCAGCGCTCCGATCAGGTTCGAGCCGGTGTCGCCGAGCATCGCGCGCTCGCGCAGCGTGAACGCGGCGCCGACCAGCGACCGGGCCGATGAACACGCCGAGCAGGTCCAGAGGCGCGGCGGTCCACGCGCCGACGCAGACGCCCGCCAGCAGCGCCGCGAACACCTTCTCCACCCTGCCCGGCCGCAGGTCGAGCAGGTTGAAGAGGTTCGTCGTCAGCAGCAGCAGCGCGAGATCGGCGACGTAGCCGAGACCATGGCGTCCGAGCCCCGACGTTGCATAGGCGGCCAGCGCGAGCGCCCCGACCGCCTTGACCGCGCCGGTCGAGAAGCGCCCCGCCGCCAGGGCCCTCGCGTGGGCGCGCCAGCCGCGAGGCGATCGCGTCGCCGTCTCCGCCACCGAGGGCGTCGTCCATCAGCCCGAGCAGCGCCACCCCGAGCACGTAGACGGCCCAGCGGCGAAGCTCGGGATCGAGGAGGTCGAGACCCGCGCGGTCGTTGAGCACGCGCGAGCGGGGCGAGGGCGATCAGCGAGCAGGCGACGAGCACGGCGCCGGCGGGAAAGGCGGCCATCCGGCCCCGGTAGTTCGGGCGGGCCAGCCCGGCGCGGAGCATGTCTTTGAGCCACGGCCCGGCGAAGGCGCCGGCGACCGCCCCTGACAGCAGCAGGCCCGCGAGCCTCACCTCGACTTCGCGGTGGGAGCGCGTGGCTCGTCGAGCGCCGGAAGCAGGCGGTCCGCCGAGGCCTTGATGCCGAAGTTGCCCTGCGCACCGGCGAGCGCGTAGGCCAGCGCCACCCGGCCCGAGGTGAGGTCCGTGCTGTCCACCGTCGCCCCGAGACCCGACGAATCGAACATCGCGATCGACGTTGGGTCCGCGTCGGAGCGCTCGACCCCGACGACGGGAACCGTCTGCCCCGCCTCTCGAGGCCGGCCAGGATGCCGGACTCGAGGCCGTCGGTGGCGGCCGACTCGGCGGGCCCGATGTCGCTGGGTCGATCTCGCACCACGATCACGGCGTCTATGCGCGCCGGGTTGCCGCTGATCCCGGTCAGCAGCGAGTCCTTGAAGCGGGAAAGCGGGGGCCCTCCGGTGACCAGGGCCCGCCCGAAATGCCGTGAGAGGGTTGGAAAGGGCATCTGGGTCCCTGGCCGCCGAGCGCCAGGGCGTGTTGCGAGCCGCGGTGGCGAGGCGCGTGAAGGTCAGGGGGCTCGCGCAGGATCGCCACCTCGCCGAGCTTGCGCCGACGTCGGGCTGCTCGCTCCGACCACCGCCTCGATGTCGGACTTGATCCCGTCCGGCAGGCCGCCGAGCGCGACCACCGCGATCCGTTTGTCGCTCAGCAGGTTTCCGACCAGCGCCGGATAGGCCTGCGTCGGCGAAGTCGTGCTCCTGGTTGAGCTCGGCCTGAAGGGTCTGGTTACGGTCGTGGGTGTCGGAAAGGTCGCTCTTGAGACTCGTCTTCCAGGTCCCTCTGTGCGCCGGAGAGCACGTTGTGGCCAAGTCCGACGCCGATCAGGATCCCGATCGCAAGGGCCAGGAACACCGCGGCCAGCGAGGCGGCGTGGTAGCGGCCCGAGTAGCCCATCAGACCGCGACCGATGCATTGCGCGCGCGCGCCGAGCGGAGACCCCGGATCACTGGATCCCGAGGATGATCTTGACCTTCAGCCAGATCAGGTCAACGAGGTCGCTGAGAGCCGGTGTGGTGACGATGACGATCGTCAATAGGACCAGGGCCGCGACGAAGAACAGCCCGAGCTGGCGCGGGGTGACACCCGGGTTGTAGAGCCGGCTGACGCCCTTCGCGTCGACCAAGAGCTCCCCGATTCGAAGCCTGGTCAGGAAGGTCGACGACATGCCGTCGCGGCTTCGCTCCAGGAAGTCGACGAGGTTGTAGTGGGCGCCGACGCTGACCAGCAACCCCGCACCCTTCTCGTGGGCGAGGAGCATTGCGGCGTCCTGACTCGTCCCCACCACCCGGAGCACCTGGTGGTCGAGCCCCAGCCGCTCGAGGCGCTCGCAGCCGGGCGCGCGGCCGTCGGGGAAGGCGTGCACGACGAGTTCGGCGCCGCAGCGCGAGCGCCTCGTCGCTGGCTGAATCCATGTCGCCGAGGACCATGTCGGGTCGGAGGCCCTCCTGCAGGATCGCGTCCGCCCCTCCGTCGACCCCGACGAGCACCGGTCTCACGTCCCGGATGTAGGCACGGAGTGCGCGCAGGTCCTTGCGATACGTGGTGCCCCGAACCACGATCAGGACGTGGCGATCACGAAACGCGGTGCGGATCGAGGGCAGCTCCATTCCGCCGACCAGCAGCGTCCCCCTCCTCGCGGATCCGGTCCATCGTGTTCTCGGCGAACGCCGCAAGCGCCGCGTCGACGCGGCGGCGCTGCTCGGACAGCTCGCTCGGCGAGCTCGGGCGCGCGGAGCACCCGGCCGGCCGCCAGCGACGGTTCCATTTCGGCGCACCTCGCCGCCGACGATCGTCACCGGATCGCCTTCATGAAGCGCCTCGAACAGGGGAGCGGCCGGCGCGTCGATCAACTGGACACCGGCCTGAGCCAAGAGGAGCGGGCCGGCGTTCGGATAACGACCGGTCGCCGACTGCGCGACGTTGACCACCGCCCGAACTCCGCTCGCGACCAGATCCTCGGCGGCAACCCGATCGAGATCCTCGTGATCGATCACCGCGATGTCCGACGCGTTTAGGCGCCTGACCAGCTCCTTCGTCCTGCGCCCCAGCCTGGCGGCGCCGTGGATCGTGACCTCCGGCTCCTCGCCGGTATGGCCATTGTGCTTCGGGGTGCCACGGCGGATTCGGACCAAAGGCGCCATCGAGAGCCACCGATTATCCGGAAAAGGCCACGCGGAAGATCTTCGAGGCCGCATCAGCGGCTCGAGTCCCGCCTCGATCGCCCCTCAGGCGGCTGCGAGCAGATCGCGGGCGTGCCGGCCGGCCGCCTCGTCGTCCCCCGACGCTCCAAGCATCCGCACGATCTCGGCGACGAGATCCTCGCCTTCGACCCGCTCCACCGCGGCGACGGCGCCTCCGTCCTCGGTCCACTTCGCCACCCGGAAGTTCGTCTCGGCCTGGGATGCAACCTGCGGGAGGTGCGTGATGCAGATCACCTGGCGGGCGGCGCCGAGGCGCCGGAGCCTCTCCCCCACCGCGCGGGCCGTCTTGCCCCCGATCCCGGCGTCGATCTCGTCGAATGCGAGGGTCCCTCCCCGCGCGTCGGCCCGGAGCCCGGTCAGGGCTAGCATGATCCGCGACAGCTCGCCTCCCGACGCTGCGTCACGAAGCGGCGACGGTGGAATTCCGGGGTTGGTCGCGATCCGCAACTCAACCGTCTCGGCGCCGCTTGGTCCGAAGCCCTCGGGGTGGGCCTCGAGCACCACCTGGAGCGACGCTCCCTCCATCGCGAGGTCTGCAAGCTCGCCGCCGACCCGCGCCTCGAGCTCGCCGGCCGCCTCGGCCCGCGCCCGGCTCAGCTGAGCGGCGAGGCCGGCGCGCAGCTCGCTGGCGGCGGCGAGACGGTCCTCGAGCCCCTCCGCCCGCTGGTCGACGTTCTCCAGACGCCCGGCCTCCACCCGGCAGCGTTCGGCGTGTTCGAGCACTGCCTCGAGAGACCCGCCGTGCTTTCGCTTCAGCCGATCGAGCTCACCAAGCCGTCCCTCGACCTGCTCGATCCGGCCAGGATCGGGCTCGATCCGGTCGAGGTAGGCGCGCAGGGCGCTCGCCGCGTCGTCGAGCTCAACGGCCGCCGTGCCGACCCGGTCGTCGAGCTCATCGAGCGTCGGATCGACACCCCGAACCGCCGCCAGGTCGGACTGCGCGGCGCTCAATCCTGCACGCGCCCCGCCGCCGAGGTCCTCGTCCGTCCCGGCGATCGCCGCAAGGGCTCCAGCGGCCGCCCCGCGCAACCCCTCCGCGTGACGAAGGCGGCCCCGCTCGGCCTCCAGGTCGCTCTCCTCGGAGGGGTCGGGCGCTACGGCCTCGATTTCGGAGAGCTCGTAGCGCAGCAGGTCGAGCTCCCGCTCCCGGGCCCCGTCACGATCACGGAGCCGAGTCAGTTCGCCCATCAGATCGACGACGTCGTAGTGGGCGGATCGATACCGGCTCCGGCAGCCAAGGTGCTCGTCGCCGGCGAAGCCGTCGAGGATCTCGAGCTGCGCCGAGGAGAGGACGAGCCTTCTGTGCTCGTGCTGGCCATAGAAGGCGAGCAGGCGAGGTCCCAGCGCCCGCAGGTCTCCAGCCGACGCGCTGCGACGCTGGACGAAAGCGCTGGTGCGACCGCCGGAGGAGATCCGGCGGCCGAGGACAATCTCATCACTCCCTTCGGGAAGTCGGTCGGCCAGCTCCGCAAGCTCCGGGTCGGTGAACAGGCCCTCGGGGAGGGCGAAGACCCCCTCGACGTAGGCCTCGTCCGCGCCGGGCCGGACGATCTGCGGCCGAGCCTTGCCGCCCATCAGGAGGTCGAGGGAGTGCGCCAGGATCGTCTTGCCGGCTCCCGTCTCGCCGGTGATTGCATTGAGGCCGTCCGTGAACCGAAGCTCCGCCCGGTCGATCAACAGCAGGTTCTCGATCCGGAGCTCTCGCAGCACGCCCTCTTACTAGCAACGCGCAGGGACGGATTCGGCGCTTGGAGCCGCCATGGGCCGCGGCTCAGGCTGCCGCGGGCTCGGCGGCTGGCTCGCTGCTCGCTGCCGGGCTTAACGAAGTCTCGCTGGCGGACCAGCACGAGACCGAGGATCCCGCCGACCAGCGCCACCGCGGCGCCGATCAGCAGGATCTCGTTGAACGCGGTCACGAATGCCTGATTCGCCGCGTGGAGAGCTCGATCAGGCGTATACGGGCTGGGCCGCACCGACGGATTCGTGTGCAGCCCCCGAGGACACCGAATCCGAGAAGCTCGACGGTGCCTGCGGGAGGCGGGTGGCCAGCTCGCTGGCGATCCGCGACTGGAACACCGCCCCGAGCCCGGCGACTCCGGTGGCGATCCCGACCTGGCGGAAGGTCGAGTTGATTCCCGAGGCCATTCCGGCACGCGCCGGCGGAACCACGCCGAGCGCGGTCGAGGCGATCGCCGGGTTCGCCAGGCCGATCCCCACTCCGGCGACGAGCGAACCCTGGCAGGAGTCCAGTCCAGCTGTCGCCGACCTTGACCCCATGCATCAGCAGGAGGCCGACGCCCGACGAGGATCAGTCCCGACCCGAGCAGCATCCGGGCGGGCCAGCGCTTCAGGAGCTGTCCACCGATCGGGGCCACCACGAAGGACAGAAAAGTCATCGGGAGGAATCGAAGCCCCGCCTGGAGCGGCGAGAAAGCCAGCACGTCCTGGACGTAGAGCGTCAGGTAGAGGAACATCGCGAACATGCTCGCCGACAGGGCCCAGGCGACGATTGAGACGCCACCGAACGACGCTACACGGAACAGGCCGAGGTCCAGCATCGCGTTCTCGCGGCGCATCTCGATCACGACGAAGGCGCCCATCAGCACGACCGCGCCGATCAGCGAGACGAGGATCTGCGGACTTCGCCCAGCCCTCCGAGTTCCCGCGTATGAGTCCGAAGATCAGCGCGAACAGAGCCAGCGAGAAGCTGGCGAGCCCCGGCCAGTCGATCGGCTGCACGTCGGTTGCGGCGACGTTCGCGAGCCTCGTCTCGGTGAGGATGATCGCGCCGACACCGATCGGGACATTGACGAAGAAGATCCACTCCCAGCCGAGCGCAGTCGGTGAGCACCCCGCCGACCAGCGGTCCGATCGCCACCGCTCCTCCGACCGTCGCGCCCCAGATCGCCGATCGCGCTGGCGCGCTCGCTGCCCTCGAACTCCTGGGCGATCAGCGCGAGGGAGGTCGCGAACATCGCCGCCCCGCCCACCCCCTGGAGCGCGCGGAAGAGGTTCAGGACGGTGGGATCGCTGGCCAGGCCGCAGAGCAGGGACGCGACCGTGAAGACGGCGAAGCCGATCGAGAAGATCCGCCTGCGGCCCAGGCGGTCGCCGAGCGAGCCGAAGACGAGCAGGAACGAGGCAAGGGTGAGCGCGTAGGCATCGACGACCCATTGAAGGCTGGCCAGGCTGGCGTTCGAGGTCGCGCTGAATCGACGGCAGCGCCACGTTGACGATCGTGATGTCGAGCAGCAACATGAAGGTCGCCACGCAGACCGCCAGCAATGTCCACCACTTACGCTCCATCGCGACCTCCTCGCCGCCGCGTCCCCGGAGCCGGGTGCCGATGCCCGGAGCGCCCTACGAACGTAGCAAGCACGCTGGGGAAGGCGCCGGCTGGGCGCGGCCTCAGTGGGCCAGGTGGCCGAACTTCTCGCGAATCCGCCGGTAGAAGTTCGAACCAGGAAGCTGAGCCAGGTGGCCGAGCTCTCGCGGAAGCGGATCGCGACCTCCTCGCCGCTTGCCAGCTCGCCGACGGGCTCACCGTCCAGGACGACGTCGAGCGGGTCCCTGCCGGCCCCGTTGACGACGTGGAGGACGTCGTCCGGTGCGACGACGAGCGCCCGGGCGGTGAGCGTGTGGGGCGCGATGAAGCTGACCACGTATCCCTTCACGCCCCAGGCCAGGATCGGCCCCTGGTTGGCGAGGTTGTAGCCGGTCGACCCGGCCGGGGTGGCGGCCACCAGGCCGTCGCAGCGGACGTGTGCCCACCTCCTGCGCCTCCGAGCCGATATGCGAGCTCGGCGACCCGGCCATGCGGCTTTCGGATGCAGCGAGACGTCGTTGAGCGCGATCGGCCTCTCGGTCTCGACGTCGGCCGAGAGGCCGGGCAGCGTCCATCACCAGGAAGTCGCCGCTGAAGGCACGCTCGAGGCCGCTGCTCGAGCTCGTCGCGCTCGGCCGCGGCCAGGAAGCCGACCGTGCCGAAGTTGATCCCGAAGACCGGCACGTCCGTTCCCGCGTAGGTGCGAAGCGCCTGGAGGATCGTGCCGTCGCCGCCGAGCACCAGGCAGAGGTCCACGTCGCGCGGGGGCTCGTCGCAGGCCTCGAGGCTCGGCGCACGCGCGCCGTGCTTGTCGAGCTCCGCGGGGTCGGCGAGCAGCGTGCACGAGGCGCGATCGGCCGCCGCCGACGCCGCGGCGCAGCGCGGCTTCGGTCTGATCCGGCTGCGTGTGCGTGAAGACCACGGCGCCGTGCGAACGGCGGCGGGGGCGGCGACCTCAGAGCTCAAGGCTCCGCCTCGTCGATCGCGGCTTCGAGGTCGTCGAGCTCCCCGCCTCCGGCGCCGCACCAGATGAAGGTCTCCCGGTTGCCCTTCGGGCCCGGGCAGCCCGGACGACGCGAAGCCCCGACCGCGAGGCCGAGCCGCTCGGCCGCGCGAGCCACGCCGAGCACCGCCTCGCGACGCTCCGGCGGCCGAGCGGACGACCCCGCCGCGGACCCGTCCCCGTCCGAGCTCGAACTGCGGCTTGACCAGGGCGACGATGTCGCCACCGGGCGCGAGGCAGCCTGGATCGCGGGAAGGACCTTGACGAGCGAGATGAACGAGACGTCGACCGTCGCGAGCTCGGGCTCGAACGGGAGGTCGGCCGGTCGGAGCTCTCGCGCGTTGACCCGCTCGAGGACCTCGACGCGTGGGTCGTTTCGAAGCCGCCAGTCGAGCTGCCCGTGGCCCACGTCGAGCGCGATCACCCGCGCGCGCCCCGCGCTGCAGCAGGCAGTCGGTGAACCCGCCGGTCGAGGCGCCGACGTCGAGGCACGCGAGCCCTGCGACCTCGACCGCCGAGGGCGTCGAGCCCGCGCTCGAGCTTGAGCCCGCCGCGCGAGACGTAGCGCGGCGCCTCGTCGACCAGCGAGCTCGGCGTCGTCCGGCGATCAGCTGGCTGGGCTTGGACGCCCGGCGGCCGTCGCGGCCGATCCGCACCCGCCCGGCGCGCACGGAGGCCGCCGCGCTCGTCCGCGAGCCGGCCAGGCCACGGTCGGCGAGCAGCGCATCGATCCGCCGACGCTCCATGCGAGCAACGGTACAGAGCGCTCGCCAACCGACCCCGAGAGCGACGAATGAACCTCAAATCCCAGCTTCCACCGAACGATCGAGTGTGATCGCAGTCACACACAAATCGCACGTATGTTCGTATCTTGAAGGTCGTTATGAGTACCTCACGCACGATTCCCCTCTCCGCCCACGCCGTGATCGAGACGATCGCCGGGCCGGCCATCATGGCCGCGCCGTTCGTGTTCGACTTCGGGCAAACGGCGGCCCTGATCGCCTTCGCGATCGGGGCGCTCTCCTCGGGCTCGCCATCCAGGCGGCCGGGCCCGGGCGCGCGCGATCCCCCTCTCGGCGCACGCCGGCTTCGACTACCTGCTGGCGGCGGGCGCGGCGATCAGCGGGCTGGCGATCGGGCTCGCGACGGGCGAGTGGGGCGCAGCAAGCTTTCTGGTCGGCGTTGGCGTCGCCCAGGTGGCGTTGACCACGGCAACGCGGTTCAGCGCGCCTCTAGGCGCCTGAGGTTGCCGACCTCCCTCCCATAACACATACATATCTCTCCTCCCTGTACCCCCGAAGACGCCCCGCAAAGTGCGGGGCGTTTCGTTTGGCTTGACCGTCCCCTTTGGGCTGCCCGGGCGGCCGTTCAGAAACGGGGAGTACGCTGGCCTTAGCCGTCCGAGGGCGCTCTTCATTCCTCTCTTCCTTTTCCGGCAAGACGGCACCGATTTCGAGAGGAGTGGGAGGAGATGCCCCAATGAGGACCGCAAACCTCGTTCCCGAGGACGTGCAGCTGCTTTGGACCGACTCCGTAGCTGCGCGTCCTCCGGCCTTCAACCTGACCGAGCCGACCCCCCGGGATGGCCTGATGCTTCTAGACGTCGAGGGGGACCTCGACGCCCCAAACGTGAGTCGCTGGAGCACGCTGGTCAACTTCGCGATCACGGACGGCGCCACTGGAATCACCGTCGACCTTCGTGGCTGCCGTACGGTCGATCTCGGTTGCCTCTCCGTCTTGGTCGTGGCCTCCCGCAAGCTGAAAGGCCGTGGCGATGTGGGTATCAATCTCGTCACGATCCCCGGTTCGCCGCTTGAGCGCAGGGTTGGAGCGACCGCCGCCCAGGGGCTGCCCGCGTACTCCTCCGCGGGAGAGGCGCTGCGCTCGTTCTGCGACGTTCCGTAGAGCGTTGTAACCGACCCCACCCCGATCTCCCCCTCATGACGGATCGAGCCACGCGAGTTTCGTGTCAAGGGAAACAAGGCTCTGGTCTGCCAGCACACCCGGGCCCGTGGGGCGGGGAGCGGCATCGAGCTGGAGCTCGACAACTGGACCGTCTGGACACTGAACGACGACCGCCTGGCGACGCGAGTGGAGTCCTTTCTCATGCATGAGCAAAGCCAGGCCCTCGAAGCAGCCGGACTCTCGGAATAGCCGATGCCGCAAAAGAGGGTGCCCGCGATGCGGCCCGCTGGTACGGTGGCGCCGTGTTCTCGCCGAGCACAGAGGCTTGGCAGTTGCTGAGGCCGACCAGAGGCCAAGGAGGGTCGCCGACGTGACCCTGAATACGGCCGTGCCCGCCGCCCACGACCCGGCTGGGGGCTGATCAAATGGCCTCGGACAGCGCCGCCCTACGCACCCAAATCGAGCGGGCATTTCCTGACCGGCCGTTCACGGTGGAGCTCTGGGATGGAACGCGGGTTGCTTCGACGCGCCCTGGCCCCACCCTCACCCTGCGCTCGCCCAGAGCGATCGGCCACGTCTTGCGGGCGCCGGGAGAGCTCGGGCTGGGCGTGCCTACGTATGCGGCGAGATCGACGTCGACGACCTCGACGGGGTGATCGCGCTGCTGGGGCGCTGGAATCCACCCCCGCTCGGACTCGCCGGCAAGGCGCGGTTCGCCTGGGCCGCGCTGCGCGCCGCCGGAATGAGGCGCCCGCCGAGCCCTCCGGCCGCCGAGCTGAAGCCGGGGCGACAGCCACACACCAAGAGCCGCGACGCCGAAGCCGTCCGTCACCACTACGACGTCTCAAACGAGTTCTTCGCCTTGTTCCTCGACCAGACGATGACCTACAGCTGCGCCCTTTTCGAGCAAGGGGTCGAGACGCTCGAGGACGCCCAGCGCGCCAAGCTCGAGCTGATCTGCCGAAAGCTCCAGCTCGTGCCAGGGATGCGAATGCTGGACATCGGCTGCGGATGGGGCAGCCTTGCGATCCACGCGGCGCGGGAGCACGGCGCCTCGGTCGTGGGGATCACGCTGTCGGAGCTCCAAGCCGCGCGCGCCGCCGAGCGCGCGAGCGAGGCCGGGCTCACCGACCGAGTCGAGATCCGGTCAATGGATTACCGCGACCTCGGCTCGGAGAAGTTCGACGCGGTGGCCAGCATAGGCATGGTCGAGCATGTGGGCGAGCATCAGATCGACGAGTACGCGACGCGGATCGCAGATGCCCTGGCGCCGGGGGGCCGAGTGCTCAATCACGGAATCGCCCACATCGAGGCAACCGAGAGCGGCGCTCACATAGGCGGCGAGTTCTCGAACCGCTACGTGTTTCCGGACGGCGAGCTCCTCAACCTCTCTCGCATGCTGCGCGCCTTCGAGCGCGCCGGCTTCGAGACCCTGAACGTGGAGAATCTCCACACCGACTACGCCGAGACGCTTCGTCACTGGACCGTCCGCCTCGACCAGAATCGCGTCGAGGCTGAGCGCCTGGCCGGCCCCGAGCGGATGCGGGTCTGGCGCCTCTACCTGAGGGCAGCCCGCAACAGCTTCGAGGTCCCCTACAACGCCGTCTACCAGTTGCTCTGTAGCCGGCCCTTGACCGAAGGGCCAAGCGCCGCACCGACCGGGAACCGCCACGAGCCCGCGCGCCGCCGGGTCCCGCCCGAGCGCGTGCCGGTCCAGACGCGCGCCTGAGCCCGCCTACGTCAGTCGGCGACCGCGGTCGGATCCCGAAGGGAATCCAGCACTCGCTCGGCGACCGCGTCGCCGGTCAGCCCGACCTCCTCACGGAGCAGGGCCGGCTTGCCGTGGGTCACATAGCGATCCGGCAAGCCGACGCGCATCACCCGCGCCCGGGACTGTGGCGAGGTGAAGGCGTCTTCGAGGTGCTCCAGCACGGCCGCACCGAAGCCCCCGGCCAGCACGTTCTCCTCGATCGTCACGACCAGCTCGTGCTCGCGCGCGAGGCGCTGGACGAGCTCGGCGTCGAGCGGCTTGGCGAATCGGCCGTCGGCCACGGTCACGTTCAAGTCGTGCTGGCCGAGAATCCCCGCTGCTCTCAAGGCGATTTGCACGCCATACCCGTACCCGAGCAGGGCGACCCGGCCGCCCTCTGCGAGCAGCTCGCCGGTGCCGACCGGGATCTCGCGTCCCCGCTCCGGCAGGGCCGCGCCCTCCGCGGCGCCGCGCGGGTAGCGGAGAGCGATCGGCCCCTCGTCGTATGCGAGGGCGGTCCGGAGCATGTGCAGGAGCATCGCCTCGTCACGCGGGGCCATCAAGACCAGGTTGGGGAGCGGCCGCAGGTAGGAGATGTCGAATGCGCCATGGTGGGTCGGCCCGTCATCGCCGACCAGGCCGGCGCGGTCCATCGCGAAGACGACGTTCAGGCTCTGAAGGCAGACGTCGTGGACGATCTGGTCGAAGCCGCGCTGCAGGAAGGTCGAATAGATCGCGCAGACCGGCTTGGCGCCCTGCAAGGAGAGACCGGCTGCGAACAGGACAGCGTCCTGTTCGGCGATCCCGACGTCGTAGTACTGCTCTGGGACCTCGGCGCGCAGCTTGTTGAGTCCGGTTCCCCCCTCCATCGCGGCGGTGATCCCGATCACCCGCCGGTCTCGCCTGGCTTCATCGACCAGAGCGTCGCCGAAGACCGCCGTGTACTGAGGCGGTGAGGCGGGCGGAGGTGACTCGAGCTTCTCGATGTCCTCGGGCGAGTCGGTCTCGCTGACCGGCGCCGGCTTCGACTCGGCCGGCATCCGGTTGACGATCGAGTTCGGCTTCGCGGCATGCCACTTCTCCATCCCCTCCAGGCCGCCCTCCTCGGCCGGGGTGAAGCCCTTGCCCTTGACCGTGTGGATGTGGACCACGACGGGTCGCTGCGCTCCCAGTGCATCGCCGATCGCATTCCGGAGCGCGCCGACGTCGTGGCCGTCGATCACGCCCATGTAGGCAAGGTCGAGCTCCTCGAACAGAAGTCCCGGCGCCGCGTATGACTTGATCGCCGACTTGAGCTCGGGGCCCAGCCGCTCGATCCGCTCGCCGAGGCCGAGCGGTAGCTTCGTCAGCCGCTCCTCGACCCCCTCCCGCGCGTGATAGAGCCGGGGGTTGAGGCGGAAGCGCTGGAAGTAGCGGGCCAGAGCGCCGACGTTCGGCGAGATCGACATCCCGTTGTCGTTCAGGATGATCACGATCGGAGTCTCGAGCCCGCCGGCGTTTTGAAGCGCCTCGTATGCGACCCCGCCGGTCAACGCTCCGTCGCCGATCACGGCGACGACCTTTCCGTCGGGGCCGATCCCCTTGCGCATCGCCTCCTTCAGGCCGACCGCGTAGCCGATCGAGGTCGAGGCGTGGCCCGCGCCCATGATGTCGTGCTCGGACTCGAACACCGAGCAGAAGGGGGCCAGACCGCCGTATTGGCGAATCGTCTCGAGGCGGTCACGGCGGCCGGTCAGGACCTTGTGCGGGTATGCCTGGTGGCCGACGTCCCAGAGGATCTTGTCGCGAGGCGAATCGAGCAGGCTGTGAAGCGCCACGGCGAGCTCGCATGCGCCAAGGTTGGCCCCGAAGTGGCCGCCGATCTCGCCGATCACGTCGATGATCAGCTCTCGGACCTCCTGAGCCAACGCCTGGAGCTGATCGTCGCTCAGATCCCTCAGGTCCTCAGGACCGTCGACGCGATCGAGGAGCCGCTCTTGGTCGACACCTTCTCCGTTTCGCCTTCTCGTTCATGCGTGCCGGGTGTGAATGAAGTCGGTTATCTGGGCAAGGTCGGCGGTGTCTCCGCTTACGCTCGCGAGGGCCTCTTGGGCCTTGCGGTGCGACTGGCCGGCCAGCGCGGCTGCGCGCTCCAGCCCGAACAGGCTGACATAGGTGACCTTTCCATGGCGCTCGTCGCTGCCCTGAGGCTTTCCCATCTCCTCGTCGCTCCCGGTCACGTCGAGGATGTCGTCCACGATCTGGAACAGCACGCCCACCTCATCGGCGAAGCGACGGTACGGCCGGGCTTCGACGTCACCTACGCCCTCCAGGGTGAGGATCACGCCCACGCTGGCTGCGATCATCCGGCCCGTCTTCAGCTCGTGAAGGCGCCTCAGGCGGCCGGCATCCGCCGTTTCGGAGCCCGCGAAGGCGCCCGCCGACCCAGCAGCCGGAGACGCAGAGGCGGAGTGAAGCGACGTGGTGACGTCCATGTACTGGCCGCCCACCATCCCGTCCACGCCGATCGCGCCGAGCAGCTCCCCGATCGCCGCGAGGAGCGCGACGGGGTCAGAGTCCTGACGCTCTGCGAACAGGCGAAGCGCCTCCGCGAAGAGACCATCGCCGGCCAGGATCGCGACGTTCTCGCCGAATCTGACGTGGGACGTCGGGCGCCCACGTCGAAGCGCGTCGTCGTCCATCGCTGGGAGGTCGTCATGGATCAGCGAGTACGTGTGGATCAACTCGATCGCGGCAGCCGCCGGGAGAACGGAATCCGGCTCAACCCCCAACGAGCGCGCCGTCGCGAGGGCAAGGACAGGCCGGATTCGTTTTCCGCCGGCCATCAGCGAGTAGCGCATCGCCTCCTCGAGGCCTTCCGTCTCGGGCACAACCGCGAAGCGAAGCCCGCCCAGGTATGCGTCGATCAGCGCGCGTAGATCCTCGGGGTACTCGGGCCGGAGCGCCGTCTGGCCCTCCTGGGCGCCCTTCACGAGCCGAGACGGGCTCTCGAGTCGCGGAGCTCGGCCTCCACCTCGGCACTGGCCTGGGCGACCAGCTCGGCCGCCTCACGCGCCAAGGCCTCCGCCTCCTCGCTTGCCAGCTCCGGTTCGCCCAGGCGCTCCGCGATCTCGCGCAGGCGCCCGATCATCTGCTCGGCGGTGCTCATCGGGCAAACGGTACCTGGCGTGCGTTCGGTTGGTGCGCCGGGGCCTTCGACGTCAGGCCCGTGGCGTGGTCCTCTGGGCTGCGGCGAGGATCCCATTCACGAACCCGGGAGCGTCGGCGCCGCAGTAGCGCTTCGCCAGTCCCACGGCCTCGTCGATCGCCACCTCGCCCGGCACGTCCTCTCGATGGTGGATCTCGTACAGGGCGACCCGCATGATGCACTTCTCGAGCGCCGCGATCCGCTCCAGGTCCCAGCCGCGAGCGAGGCTCGCTATCTCGGTGTCGAGCTCATCCTGGTGCTCCTCCACACCACTTACGAGCTCGCGAGTGAACGGCCTTGCCCCGTCCAGGGCCTGGGTCGATCCGGCGACCGTGTCGTACCTCGCGCTCATAGAGCGCGAATACCGCGGCGCGGCGCTGATCAGAGCGACGCATCGGAGGGCCATGGCGCGGCCCGAGGATCAGGCGCGCGAGACGTACTCACCGCTTCGCGTGTCGACCCGGACGCGGTCGCCCTCGTTGACGAACAGCGGCACCTCGACCCGGACCCCGGACTCGAGCGTCGCCGGCTTGGTGCCGCCACCCGATGCCGTATCGCCCTTGACGCCCGGCTGAGTCTCGGTGACGGCCATCTCGACCGCGCTCGGCACCTGAACGCCCGCCGGTCGCTCGTCGACGAAAAGCACCTCGACCTCGGAGTTGGGGAGCACCCATTGCATGGACCTCGCCGGCCACGTCGCGCGGCAGTTCCAGTTGCTCGTAGTCGGCGCTGTCCATGAACACCGCCGCCTCGCCCGAGTCGTATAGGTACTGCATCCTGCGCGTTTCGGTCCGAACCGGCCGGAACTTCTCCCCGGCGCGAAACGTCTTGTCCTGAACGCTGCCGTCGTCGAGCCTTCGAAGCCTGGTGCGAACGAACGCGCCGCCTTTGCCCGGCTTGACGTGTTGAAACTCGACGATTCGATAGATCGATCCGTCGACCTCGATGTGAGCGCCGTTCTTGAACTGGTTGGTGGAGATGGCCATCGCTGCGAGAGCGTAGATGGTCGGACCGGAGTGGGCCCCAACGACCTCGGATCCGCTCTCGATCGCCGCAAAAGGACTGGCCGGCCAGCCAGGGGTTGTCACTTGCATAAAGGGAGTGCCGCCGGGTAAAACGAAGTCCTCAGTCGGCGCGGACCGGAGAGAGCTGCGCCAGCGACGCGTCAAATGCGCGCACCAAAAAGGAGGAGTGCTAAATGCGGAGCAAGAGGCGAGTCACCGTTGTCTTGGCTCTCGCGGCGGCCGGAGCACTGGCTGTGGCGGGGATCGCTTATGCGACAAGCTCGACGGTGAGCTTCAAGTTCAGCCCGAGCAAGGTGTCGAAGACGACACGCAAGGCGGGACAGATCAACGTCCACACGCACACGAACTACACGAACGTGAACAGCAACTGGACCGATCGGGCGCAGCTGTACTTCGACAGCGACTTCGCGGTCAACACGTCCGCGACGCCGAAGTGCACCAAGTCGAACATCTCCGGGACCAAGACGATGGCCCAGGCGATGGCGGCTTGCGGAAGCAAGCTGATCGGCAAGGGCACCGCGACCGCGGCGGCCGGCACGAACACCGTTCACGCCTGCGTCCTCGCGTTCAACGGCTCGGGCACCGGCGGCCACGTGCTGCTGTTCACCCGCGCCAACGCGGCGCCGCCGTTCACGATCAGTTGCTCGAACCCGTCCTCGAACACGCAGGGCAACACCAACGTGCTCCTGGACGGCGCTCTGAAGCCCGCAAACAAGGCCGGCGTACGGCAAGCTGCTGGACTTCCAGGGCATCCATGCCGCATCGCCGCTGCCGCTGACCGACTTCAACGTCACGGTCGGCAAGCCGACGGTCTCGAGCGCGGGCAACTACATCAGCGCCAAGTGCAGCCACTCCCCGAAGACGTGGAAGCTGCAGACCAAGTTCACGTACAACGGTGGAGCGACCCAAGTGGTCAACTCGCACCAGGCGTGCACGAACCCGTAGCGCGACTGAAGTCACCGGCTCATTGAGCCGATAGGAATGCGACGAGGGGGGCGGCTGTTGCCGCCCCCCTCGTATTTCCGCACGCTGCAAGCATTAGGGGTCGCATGGCCACCGCGACGAGCAGCCGCCGGCCCCGAATCGGGGCCGTCCCACGCGAGGGCGAGCAGGTCAAGCCGCTCGAGCTCTTCTTCGATCTCGTCTTCGTCCTCGCGATCACCCAGTGCACGGCGCTCATGTCCGACCATCCGACCTGGGCGGGCCTGGCCCAGGGCCTGCTGGTGCTCGGCGTCCTTTGGTGGTCATGGGGCGGCTACGCGTGGTTGACGAGCGTGGTCGACCCGGAGGAGGGCGCGGTTCGGATCGTCATCTTCGCCGCGATGGCGGCGTTCTTGATCGTCGCGATCTGCGTCCCGAAGGCGTTCGGAAACCTGGCGCTCGAGTTCGCCCTGGCGTATGGCGCCGTACGCGGGGCACACATCGCGCTGTTCATGCTGGCGAGCCGCGACGATCCCGAGCTGCGTCGATCCACCATTGGCCTCGCGATCGGGACCGCGATCGGCGTCGCGCTGCTGATCGGCGCCTCGTTCCTGGACGGCCTCGCGCAGGCCGCCGTGTGGCTGCTCGCCCTGCTTCTCGACATGGGCGAGCCATTCCTGTTCGGGTCCGCCGGTTGGCGGCTCGTCGCTGGACATTTCGCCGAGCGCCACGGGCTGATCATCATCATCGCGCTGGGCGAGTCGATCGTCTCGATCGGGCTCGGCGCAGAGGCCCATCTGACCTGGGGTGTGGCGGCCGCCGCGGTGCTCGGCATCGCCCTGGCCGCCGCCCTTTGGTGGATCTACTTCGACGTCGTGGCGCTGGTCTCGGCCAGGCGGCTCGCTCGTGCAAGCCCGGGCCGTGAGCAAAATGAGCTCGCCCGCGATTCCTACTCCTATATGCATTTTCCGATGGTGGCTGGGATCGTGCTCGCCGCGATGGGCCTGAAGAAGACGCTCGCGCACGTGGACGATCCGCTCGCGCTGGTGCCCGCCTTCGCGCTTCTGGGAGGGGTCGCGCTTTACCTGCTGGGCCACGTCGCCTTTCGCCTGCGCCACATCGGCACGATCAACCGGCAGCGCCTCCTGCTCGCGCTGGCGCTGCTCGCGTTTCTGCCGGCGGCGGTCGAGCTGTCCGCGCTGACCACTCTCGCGATCGTCGCCGCCGCCCTCTGGGCAATGATCGCCTACGAGACGACCAGCTACGGCGAGGGGCGCGATCGCGTGCGCCATCAGGACTTCGCGCCCGAGCGGCCCGCCGCCTAGGAAGCCTCGAAGGTAGAGTCGCGGCCGTCAGGGCGAGCGTGATCGGAGTCGAAACGGCGAGGCCACTTTGAGCAGACGCACGATCGTCTTCTTTCCGGAGGGCGCCTTCGGGCCGACCAACAACTGCGTCGGGATCGGGGATGTCCTCCGCGAGCGTGGACACCGGGTCGTCTTCGTGGTCGAGGAGTCGTTCGCCGGCACGCTCGCCGACAAGGGGTTCGAGGAACGGTTGATGAGGCTCTCGGCGCCCCCCGAACACGAGGAGGAGCCCGGCCAGTTCTGGAAGGACTTCATCCGCGACACGGCGCCGGTGTTCCGCAAGTCGACCTACGACCAGCTCGGGGAGTTCATAGCGCCCACCTGGCAGGCAGCTGACCGACGGCGCGCGCTACGTGGACGAGCGGCTGGTCGAGATCTTCGACGAGCTGTCTCCGGACGTGATCGTCGAGGACAACGTCTGCGCGTTTCCCGCCATTCCGGCGAGCGGCCGGCCATGGGTCCGAATCGTCTCCTGCAATCCGCTGGAGATCCCGGATCCCGATCTTCCGCCGGTCTTCTGCGGCCTGGAGACCGACGACCGCTCTGCCTGGGAGGAGCACCGGGTCGAGTACCGGCGGGTGATCGACGACCTTCAGGCCGATTTCAGCGAGTACTGCCAGATTCGCGGCGCTCCGCCGCTCCCGGACGGGGAGCTCATCCACTCATCGCCGTGGCTCAACCTCTACCTGTACCCGCGCGAGCTCGACTATTCGCGGTCGCGGGCGCTCGGGCCGACCTGGCACAACCTGGAGTCGAGCGTTCGCACCACCGACCCGCCCTGGTCCCTGCCGGACTCACTGATGCGCTCCGATGGCGCGCTGATCTACGTCAGCCTGGGATCGCTGGGATCGGGCGACATCGAGCTGATGCGTCGCCTGGTGGAATCGCTGTCGGCGACCCGGCACCGCTACGTCGTCTCGAAGGGGCCGCAACACGACGCCTACGAGCTCGCCGACAACATGGCGGGCCAGGAGTTCCTGCCCCAGACTTCCCTCCTGCCCCACGTCGACCTGGTGATCACCCACGGAGGCAACAACACGACGACCGAGTGCGTCCACTTCGGCAAGCCGATGGTTGTGCTCCCCGTGTTCTGGGACCAGCACGACAACGCTCAACGCGTTCACGAGGCCGGCCTCGGGGTCCGCATTCCGACCTACTCGTTCACCGACTCAGTCCTGGCCGACGCGATCGATCGACTGCTCGACGATCGCGGCCTCGGCGGGCGACTCGACCAGATCTCGCACCGACTTCAGGCGAGCCCTGGAAACGTCCGCGCCGCCGACCTGATCGAACGCCTGGCTTCGAGCGGCCCCTCCCCACCGGCATGATCCGCGCTCGCGCGCCGGGCCGAGCCGCCCAAGCAACGCCCCACCGGGCATACTGGCGCCCGTGATCGAACCACCCGACCTTCTTGCAAGCCTCCTCGACGCGCCGGCGCCGTCCGGGTACGAGGGGCCCGCGAGCTCGATCTGGCGGGACGCCGCAGGATTCGCCGAGCTCAGCTCCGACGCCCTCGGCTCCTCGGTGGCGCGTATCGGAGATCCCGAGGCCAAGCCGCTTCTGGCGGTGGTCGGGCACATCGACGAGATCGGATTGGTGATCACGCACATCGATTCGAGCGGTTTTCTGTACTTCGCGCCGATTGGCGGTTGGGATCCTCAGATCCTGCTCGGCCAACGGGTCCGGATCGAGGGCCGAGACGGCCCGGTCGCCGGCGTCGTCGGTCGGAAGCCGATCCACCTCCTCAAGGACGAGCAGCGAAAGACGGTGGTCGAGCTTCGGGATATGCACATCGACATCGGCGCGACCGGCGAGGATGAGGCACTCGAGCGAGTCCGGGTCGGGGACCCGGCGGTGATCGCGGCCGAGCCGGTCACGCTTGCCGGCGGTCGGCTCGTTTCGCGCTCACTGGACGATCGAATCGGCGCCTACGTCGCGCTCGAGGCACTTCGTCGCGTCCACGAGCGCGGAGAGCTGACGGCGGGCATGGCCTCGGTGGCCGCGGTCCAGGAGGAGATCGGCGCCCACGGGGCTCGCACCGCCGCCTTCTCCCTCGAGCCGGATCTGGCGATCGCGGTCGACGTGACGCATGCGACCGACGCGCCCGGGGTCGAGGAGAAGGAGCTCGGTCACCACCCGCTCGGCTCTGGGGCGGTGATCGCCCGGGGCTCGACGCTGTCGCCACGCATCTCCGAGCTCCTGATCGAGACCGCGGAGCGCCTCGACATCTCCTACACGGTCGAGGCGTCGGGGTCGAGGACCTACACGGACGCGGACGTGATCCAGATCGCGCGCGCCGGGATTCCGGTCGCGCTGGTCTCGATTCCGCTGCGCTACATGCACTCGCCCGTCGAGCTGGCCGACCTCGCCGATATCGACTCCGCGGTCGAGCTGATCGCCGGCTTCGCGCTTTCGCTCGATCCCGAGCTGGACCTGACCCGCTAGCCGGCTCGGGCCGTCAGCCGACGACCAGGAGCTCCTTCGGAAAGGCGCTCAAGTTGCGAAGACCATCCTCGGTGACCGTGACCAGGTCCTCGATCCTGACCCCGAACCGGCCCGGTAGGTAAACCGCGGGCTCGACCGTCACGACGTCTCCAACCTCGAGCGTGTGATCGGACTTTCGCGACAACCGAGGGGCCTCGTGAACCTCCAAGCCGACGCCGTGCCCCAGGCCGTGGCCGAATCGCTCGCCCAGGCCGGCGGCCTCGATCCGGTCGCGTGCCGCCGCGTCCGCGTCCCGGGCCCGCGTCCCGGGCCGAATCGCGTCAAGGGCACCCTGCTGGGCCGAGCGAACTAGCTCATAGGCCTCAGACGCCTCGTCGTCGAGATCGCCCGTGGCGACCGTCCGGGTGCAGTCCGAGCAATAGCCGTCGACGATCGCGCCCATGTCGATCAGCAACAGCTCGTCGGGCCCCACCTTGCGTGCCGACGAATCGTGATGCGGGATCGAGCTGTTCTCGCCGGCCCCCACGATCGCCGGGAAGGAGGGATCTTCGGCGCCCAGCTCGCGCATGCGCTGATGGGCGGCGAGCATGATCTCGCGCTCGCTGCGCCCCACGACTCCCCGCTCGAATACCCACTCGTAGACCTGATCAGCCACCCGCGCCGCCTCGCCGATCGCATCCAGCTCGGCATCCTCCTTTCGGCGGCGGAGCGCCTCGACGACGCCTGCGGCCGGGGCCAGCTCCGGCCCGTCGGCGACCAGCTCCTCGAGACGACGAAGGTTCTTGACGCTCGTCAGAGCGTCGTCGTAGCCCACCCGTCCCCGCAGCAGGTCGACCGCCGCCGGGATCAGCTCGCGCTCGGCGATCATCTTGTCGAAGCCATCGAATACCTCACGTTCGGCGCGTTCGGCATAGCGGAAGTCGGTGATCAGAACGCGGACGTCGGCGCCGACCACCGCGAGGCCGCTCGTGCCGCTGAATCCCGTCAGCCATCGCAGGTTCGATCCCGCATCGCGCCCCGAGTCGCCGGGACGAACGAGGTCTCCGACGATCAGCGCGTCGAGCTCCAGCTCGGCGAGCCGGGATACAAGGCGATCGGCGCGGCCCCCACTCACCGCTCGAGCTCCGCCTTCACCATCTCGAGCGCCCGGCGGTAGCCATCCGGGCCCTGGCCGGCGACGACCCCCAGGACGATCCCCTCGAAGACCGAGGTGCGCCGCCACTCCTCCCGAGCATGGACGTCGGAGAGGTGAACCTCGACCACGGGCACGGCCGCGATCTCGAGCGCGTCGCGGATCGCGTAGCTGTAGTGGGTCCAGGCGCCGGCGTTGAGAATCGCCGCGTCGGCGACCTCGGGGAGGCGGTGAAGGTACTCGACGAACTCGCCCTCGTGATTCGACTGAAAGAACGTCACCTCGAGGCCCAGCTCGGTCGCGTCGCGCTTGATCTGCCGCTCGAGCTCGGCAAGCGTCGCTGTCCCGTAATGCTCCGGGTCCCGGCGGCCGAGGGCGTCCAGGTTCACCCCGTGGAGGACCCCGACCCGGTTTCTCATCGAAGCTCCTCGACGGCGCCCCGGACCGTCTCGTCATCGACGCGACGGCCGATCGCCGCCTCGCCCGGGCTTTCGATCAGCACGAAGCCGACTCCCTCCGCAGTGCGCTTCTTGTCGCGTCCGATGGCCTCGAGCACCGCGTCCGGGTCGACCTCTGCGGCGAGCGCGGTGGGCAACCCGTGCGCCGCCAGGATCCCCGCCACCTCGGCGCGGAGCTCCCTCGCCCCCGAGATCTGAAGTGCCGCCAGCAGTCCGAGTCCCACCGCCTCTCCGTGGCGATAGCGCCCGTAGCCGCTCGCCGCTTCGATTGCGTGACCGACCGTGTGACCCAGGTTGAGGACCGCCCGTTCGCCCGCGTCGCGCTCGTCGGCCGCGACGATCTCGAGCTTGGTCCGAGCGCAGGCGAAGATCACGTCGCCGAGCTCCGCGGGGTCGAGGCGGTCGATCGTCCGTACCCGCTCCCACAGCTCTCCCCCGGCGATCAGGGCGGTCTTCACGACCTCGACGAACCCCGCCGCCATCTCCTCTCGGGGAAGGCTGGCCAGCGTGCGGGTATCGGCGAGCACCGCGCTCGGCAGGTGATACGCGCCGACGTAGTTCTTCGCCTCGGGCAGGTCGACTCCCGTCTTGCCGCCGTAGGCGGAGTCGACCTGGGCGACGAGCGTGGTGGGCGCCTGCACCACCTCCACCCCGCGCTGGTAGGTGGCGGCACAGAAGCCGGCGAGGTCGCCGACCACCCCGCCGCCGAGCGCAACCAGGTGGTCGGACCGCGAGGCGCCGAGCCGCGCCAGGTCCCGCAGGACCCGCTCGGCCTCGGCCATGGTCTTGGCCCCTTCGCCCGGCTCGACCTCGACCACTCCCGCGAGCGGCTGGATCGAGTCGGAGTAGAGCCCGGAGACGCGAGAGTCGGTGACGCAGAAACGGCGGCCCTCGAGTGGCCAGAAGCCCGAGCTCAGGACCCCATCACCGACGAATGCCGGGTACTCACCCGACTCGCTGCGCGCCCACGCCATCTGCGTTCCCGGCCGGCATCTCCAGCAAGCCTCGAAGCGAAGGCAGCGCTCGCGCGACCATCCCCTGATCGCCGGCGGGCAGGATCGCGTCGGCCAGGTCCTCGTAGATCGACCGACGCTCCGCGTGCAGGGTCTCGAACCGGGCGCGGTCCTGAGCCAGGGGCCTGTCGGACCCCTCGACGCGTCGCCAGGCCTCCTCGGCGGAGACCTGAAGCCACACGGTGACGTGGCGCCGCAGCGCCCGGCGCACCCGTTCCGAGCACACCGCTCCCCCGCCAAGCGCGATCGCGCCACCGTCCGCGTCCTCGAGGAGCTGGCCGACCTCGGCCGCCTCGAGGCTTCGAAACTCCTCCTCGCCACGTCTGCCGAAGAACCGCGCGATCGGCATGCCGAGCTCCTCCTCGAGCAACTCGTCCGCTTCGATCGCCGGCATGCCGGCCGCTCGGGCGGCGTTTGCCGCGCCGGTCTTGCCCGCGCCCATGAAGCCGATGAAGACGAGCGCCGGACGGCGCGTCGAATTGCGATCCGCACTTGCGCGCGGGTCGGCTACCGCCGCCACCCGATCCGCTCCCGGTAAGCGGCAAGAGCGCCGAGCGCGTCGTCGATGTGGTCGCCGCCGAACTTCTCGCGATAGCAGCGGGCCAGGACCAGGGCGACCATCGCCTCGCCGACCACGCCGGCTGCCGGGACCACGGTCGAGTCGGTGCGCTCACGCAGCGCCTGAGCCGGCTCCTTGGTCTCGGTGTCGACCGAGCGAAGCGGCTTCGTCAGGGTGGAGATCGGCTTCAGCGCACCGAGCACGGTGAGCGGCTCGCCGTTTGACATCCCCCCTTCGACACCTCCGGCGTGGTTCGTCTCGCGGTGCCATCCGGCGCCCTCGGACCACATGATCTCGTCATGGGACTCTGATCCCGGCCGTCCGGCCACCTCCCATGCCTCTCCCACCGAGACGCCTTTGACGGCCTGGATCGAGACCATGGCCTGCGCGAGGCGCGAGTCCAGGCGCTCCTCCCAGCTCACGTGTGAGCCGACCCCCGGCACGAGCCCGAACGCGCGAACCTCGAAGATCCCGCCGAGACTCTCGTTCGCCTTTCTGAGCCGATCGATCTCGGCCACCATGGCCTCGCCCGCGGCGGGATCGAGGCACCGAACCGGCGAATCGTCGACCGCTGCAAAGTCCTCGAGCTCCGGATCGAGGCCCGTGGGAGCCCTCACCGTGCCGATCTGGATCACGTGGCTGCGGATCTCGACGCCGAACGCCCGCAGAAGCTCCTTGGCGATCGCGCCGGCCGCAACCCGCGCCGCCGTCTCGCGGGCGCTTGCCCGCTCGAGCACGTTCCTCACATCGGAGTGGCCGTACTTGAGAAGGCCCGCCAGGTCCGCGTGACCGGGCCGCGGAGTGTGCACCTCATCGACCTCGGCGCCGACCGGCCAGGGATTCATGCGCTCCTCCCAGTTCGCGTAGTCGCGGTTCGCGACCAGGACCGAGATAGGGCTTCCGAGGGCCCGGCCATGCCGCACGCCCGAGCGGATCTCGACCGAGTCGCGCTCGATCTTCATCCGCCCTCCGCGCCCGTGGCCGAGCTGGCGGCGAGCCATCTCGCGGTCGAGCCGCTCGCGATCCAACTCGAGGCCCGCGGGCAGGCCCTCGACGATCGCGACCAGCCCTGGGCCGTGCGACTCGCCGGCGGTGGTGAATCGAAGGGTTGCCACCAGACCGCCAACCCTAGCGACGTGCTCCGGGGCTCTTGCAGGCGGGGGCCCTGGGGTCGGCTCAGCCGTCCGGGCCCAGCAGCGGCCCCGGGGCGATCTTGTGCGAGCCGCCGCCTTGAGACTTCGAAATCGGCACGAGCTTGATCTGCCGCAGCTTCAGGTTGTACGTGCGATCGCGCTCGGGCGCGTAATCGAGGCTGGCCTTGTGGCCGGGCTTGAGCTGGAGGAAGTTGCAGTTGCGTCGCGCAGGGAAGCACTGACCGTCGCCGCGCACGGCGCTCACGTCCTTGGATACGGCGAAGATCGCGTGCTTCGCATCCTCCGAGACGCCGGTGAAGGAAACCAACGGCCGGTTCTTGCCCGGGAGGTATGCCGTGCGCTTGACGTTTTCTCGGTCGGTGAGGTCGCCGGCCGGACCCACCGCCACGGAGACCCGGAACGAATACAAGGTGGGCGAAGCCGGTTTCCCGGCAGTGGAGCTGTTCGAGTTGCCCGATCCGGACCCGGTGGAAGGAGTGGTGGTGGTCGTCGCGGATACCGTGGAGCTGCCGGATGCCGAACCGCCGGAGGGTGAGGACAGGCCGCTCGAGCTGGTTCCCCCTGTGGCGGTCGACGACGTGACGCTCGACGACGATGTCGTGCTCAGCTTCGCGCTCTTGGGCAGGGCGGTGAAGTGCCTGCGGAAGGGGTTCTTGCTCACCAGCGGGTCGAGCCGCCTGCGGTACTGGGTCACCCCGAGCTGCTCGGTGACGACGGCCGGCTCGGTGGCCGCCGCCTTGCCGCCCCCAGCCGGGGCGGACGTTTCCGGAGGCGGGGCGCTCGAGGAGGGCTTGCCGAGCAAGACGGGGACCGCGATCAGCGCCACCACCAGGGCGATGCGCCGGAACGAGCATCCTGCGGTCCCGCATGTCGCGGTAGAGATTGCTCAGCAGGGCCGGTGTCTGGAGCTTTTTCATGGCGAGGTGGGCGTCGGTGTGGGGGTCGAAGTCGTTGCACCAGCGGCCGGCGTGGTGGTGCTGACCGGCGCCGGGCTGGAAGGCGCAGGCCCGGTCGGAGCGGCGCCCGCGGTCAGTCCCTGGTCCGCCGGAGTGAGGTACGTGGTGACCGACAGCTCGGCAGTCAGGGTGGGCACCGGGGAGAGGCCCTGGCTCTCGGCCGCGGCGGGAGCCAGCGTGAAGGCGTCGACGGTCACCAGGCGACCCGTCACGGCAACCGTTCCGTGTCCAGGGCGAACGAGCGCGTTGAGGCGCTTCATGAAGTCTGCGATCTGGAAGAACCCTCCGGTGAAGGTCAGCTTGTACGGCATGACCGGCAGCCCGGCTGGGCCGATCGCCGCGCCGATCGGGAGCGTCGCGGCGGAAGCCTCGGTGGCCACCGGCGCCGGCTCGGCGGTGGAGGTCCCGGAGGACGCGGAAGACGAGGAAGTGGGCGACGCCGAGGCCGTCGTCGAGGTTGAGGAGGTCGGGGAGGCGGACTCGGTGGATCCCGACGAAGTCGGGGGCGGCGTGCTGGACACTGTCGACGCAGAGCTCGTCGCGTCGACTAGGTCGATCGACTGAAAGCCGACGCCGGACAGATTCGCGAGCCGCTGCAACTGCACGAGGAGGCTCGCCTGATCGCCGTCCGCGGGCACGGCCTTGCCCAGCACCACAAGGTTGTGGTAATCGACCGGGAAGGAGGTTCGTGCCTGCTGGCCGGCGGCGACCGCCTGCTGTGCCTCATCGAGCTGGGTCTGCAGCTGGTCCACGTCGTCCTTGAGGCCGCTCGCCTCCTGGCGCTTCGGCGCTACCGCGAGCACCCAGAACGCTGCGATCGCCGCGATACCCGCCAGCGCAAGCCCGATCGTCAGCTCATTCCGCCTCACGGTGTCGACCCCGCTCCGGGGACGAAGGTGCCCACTGCCCTACGGCCCTTCGCCGTCTTTTCAGCCGCCGAGTCCTTCTGCTGCTGGAGCTGCTGGTTCGCATCGGAGACCTGGCTCTGGTCGCCGGAGGCAGCGGTCTCCGAGCCGGCCGGCTGGGCCGTCTCGGTCGAGGTCTCCGGCGTCGCCGGCGTCGCCGGAGACGCCGGGGCGGCACCGAGCTGAGCTGCGTCGAAGGCCATGGTGAGGTTGAACGTCGAGACGAAGTTTCGACTCGAGCAGGCCTGGCTGTCGGATGAGGCGCCGGCGCTGGCGGTGCTCGCCTCCCCGGCGGCACTCGATCGATCCGGGCGCTCCGAGCTCGTGACGGTCGCCCGGGTGACGCCGTCGATGTCGTGGACGACGGCAAGGAATCTGGCGACAGCCTCGTGCCCCCCGGCGCAGCCCTGGATCTCGAGCGAGGGCCCAGTGATGCTGTCCGACGCCCCGGATCCGGCCGAGCTGCTGCTGCTCGTGCTGCTCGTGCTCAGGGCCGAGGCCGCATCCGCCGATACGGTGGCGTTCAGGCTGGTGATCCAGACGTCGTTCGGGATCACGATCGCAAGCTGCCGAAGGACTCGCTCCCAGTCGAAGCGACTCTCGGCGAGCGCGGTCACGGTCGCCTGCCTGGCCTGCTGGACGGAGGCAAAGTCGGAGAACGACTGCACTCTTTGGGCCGCCGCCTCAGCGTCGGCGACCTGCGCTTCGAGGCTCACCTTCTCCGCCTTGCGCTTTGACACCTGGTTGCTCGTGACCACCGTGAGGGTGACCGCGACCAGCGATGCGGCGAGCACCGCCACGATCACATAGGCGAGAGGGCCGGTGCGCGTCGGGGCTCGCTCACCGCGACGCTCCTCGGGCGGGATCAGGTTGACCGGTCGCACCCGCTACTCCTCGAGGGCCAGTCCGAAGGACAATGTCAGGCGCGCGGCGGTCGCTCCATCGAGGTGCGCAAGCGCCCGCGGTCTGCCGATCCCGAACCGCTGCCCGAGGTCTTGCTGCAGGCGCTCGGTGAGGCCGGGGATCGTCGTCCCCGGCCCGCACGCGACGATGCTCTCCACGGGGACCGCGCCCTCCAGAGCCGCGTAGTACTCGAGCGAGAGGCGAAGCTCGTCCACCAGCCGGGCCGCGCCCTCCACCAGCGACTCGCGAGCCACGGTGACCGTCTCGTCGTCGCCATCGATTTCGGCCACGGGCCTTTCGAGCCCGACGTGGACCAGCCACTGACGGGCGTGTTCGAGGGTCAGCTCACGGCGCTCGGCGAATTTCTGGGCTATGCCCTCGACCCCGAACGGCGAGATCCGAGTGAACAGGCAGGTCGCGCCACGGGCCACCGCGAGGTTTGTGACGTCGCCGAGGTTGCAGTAGAGCCTCGCCGGGCCGCCGTCGGGCGCCGTGGGGTCGCCGGTCGGGCCCTCATCGTGGGCGGCGGGCTCGGCGGCGATCGCCGCGTCCGCGGGCTCCGAGGCCTCGTAGGGGTTCCCGGGATCCAGGGCCTCATAGGACTCGCTGGCCAGCGCGCGAACCATCCCGAAGGCGGAGAGATCGATCCCCACCGGCCGCAGTCCGGCCCGATTGACCGCATCGAGCAGTCCCCCGAGCGTGTCGCGGCGGGCGGCTACCACCACCACGTCGACGTAGCGCTCGCCGTTCTCGCCGCTCGAGTGACCGACGACCTGCCAGTCCATAACCGCGTTCTCGAGCGGCATCGGGATGTGGTCCTGGGCCTGGAAGCGAACCGCAGTCTCGAGCTCGGCGGGGTTATCGATCTGCGGCAGTCGGAGCGTCCGCACCGCGACGCGCTGGCTCGCCAGCCCGATCCGGACCATCTTGGAGAGCTTGCCCTTGGAGAACAAGAGCTTGAGGGCGGTGCCGAGCTCCTCGGGGTCGGTCACCTCGCCCTCCCGGAAGACGCCTGCCGGCAGCGGAGCGATCCCGAACTTTCCGACCGCGGCGTGGCCATTGACCGCGACCTCGGCGGCGGCGACACTCCCTGCCTCGACGTCGAGGCCGACTATGGCCTTGCTGTTCTTGTTCGAAAGCATTCGCACGGTGGTGGTGGGAACCAGCCCTAGGCCCTGAATCGGCCGGGGAGGGCGATCCCTTGAAGGCGTGAAGCGCTGCTGGCGCTCATCAGGTCAGCGATGAAGAACGGAATGCAGATACCAGGCGACGATCGCGTCCCCGTACCACAGGCCGATCACGCCGCCGAGCGCCAGGAATGGCCCGAACGGGATCGCCCGCCTGCGAGCCTCGCCGCCATGGCGAGCCATCAGCCACAGGCCGTACACGCCCCCGGCGGCGAACGCGATCAGCATCGCCGGCGCCACCGCCCGGCCGAGGTAGATGCCGAGGACCGCGGCGAGCTTCACGTCCCCCATGCCCATACCGCGCGGATACGCAAGGGCGATACCGAGCAACGCGCCGCCGGCCAACGCCGCCGCGGCCGCACGCTCGGCGAGGCTTCCGGGGTCTGTGGCGGCGGAGATCGCCACTCCGGCGATCGCGCCGATCACCAGTACGAGATTCGGGATCACCCGCCGCTCCAGGTCGGTGAGCGTCACGGTGACGAGCAGGATGCAGAGCACCAGCCCCAGCACGAGCCCGCCGGGATCGCCGACCCCGAGGATCAACACGGTGGCCGTGAACAGGGCCGCCATCGCGAGCTCGGTGAGCGGATATCGAGCCGAGATCGGCGCCCGGCAGCTTCGACACCGACCGCGCAACACCAGCCAGGAGACGACCGGAATGTTGTCGTAGGCTGCGATCATCGCGCCGCAGCTCGGGCATGCCGAGCGGCCCATGACGAACGATTGACGCCGCGGCACCCGATAGGCCAGGACTGTGGCGAAGCTGCCGACGATCATTCCGGCTGGGATGGCGAGGATGGCTGGCATGCTCTTCAATCGCTGATCGCGCCTTGGCCTACGGGCAGTTCATCGGCCGCCCACGGCCGGGGGTTGAGCGACCCAGCTCGCAGCTTCAGAAGATCGGCACCAGCGAGTGCGTGTCGACCTCGAGGCGGCTATCGAAGCTCGGGTGGTCGTACATGAACTGAAGCCCGGAGCTCGACGGGGTGCCCTGCTTTTCGAGCGTCAGGGCGAGCCCAAGGCGGGCGCCGGCCGGGAGCGTCACGTGCGGGAAGTGAAGCGGCACCTGGATCTCGCTCCAGCCGTTGTTCGGCCAGGTCGACCTCGAGTATGTGAAGTAGGTCGGGTTGCCGGCCAGGTCGAGGTTCGAGGCGGGCGTGTCTCCCGCATCGCCGTGAACGAAGAGCCAGACGCAGATCTTGCCGCCATAGACGCCGTCGTTGATCGTCTGAGTCCACAGGTCGAGCTCTCCGGTCCCGTCGAGGACCACGTCGTTGAAGCCGGTCGGGATCGACGGCGAGAGCCACTTGTGGGCCTTGAGCTGGGGGTTCGTCTCGGTGAGCGGGAGCTCGAGGAGGTTGTTGAGGGGTGATGGCAGGCTGCCCATGCTCAGCAGGCAGCCGTTGCGCTCGGCGTCACCAGCTGAAGGCCCCGGTCGAGGGTCGCGCCCTGGGGCGGCTCGACGTCGGTGGCGTAGTCGTAGAGCGGGTCCTGGGGCGCGCAGCCGCTGTTCGCACACGCAGCGGCCTGGGTGAACATCAGGTCGGGAGCGCCGGCGTTCGCCCCTGCCGCCGGGGGGACCCGTCTTGAGGCCGGACTCAGCACTGCCCCAGCGTGTCGTGACTCAGGTGATCGCCGGTGATCGGCTGGCGTGCGGCGAAGTTGCAGGGGGTGTCGGTGAGCCAGAAGGTCCACGGCGTCGGATCGGGGCCGCCCGGGTTGGTGCAGCCGCTCGAACCGGTCGGGCACTTGCTGAGGCCGGCGTTCGGGTTGGAGAGGTTTCCCTGGAGCTCCTGGTAGGTCCGCGTGCTGCCGCTCGCCGTCGGGTCGAGCGCCACCGCGATCACCACGTGCTTGTACCAGTCCTGGCCGCAGTTGCCGCAGGCATCGTCGTGCTGCCAGGTCACGTAGCGGTAGATGCTTCCCTTCACGTCGCCGCTTTGAAACGACGTCGGCCCGGGGTCGAGCGTCCCGCCGCTCACCGTTCCACCCGCCTCCTGGGAGTTGCCGCCGTTGTAGACCAGGCCCTCGTAATTGCTCGCGCCCGCCGGGCTGACGTTGAACGTCGTCCCCGAGACCCGGGAGTTCGGGTCATTGGCAGCGTTCGAATGGGTCGGCAGCGAGCTGAGCGCGAGCTGGTCGTAGGGGACCTGCTTCACCCTCTCCATCTCCTGCTGGAGGCGGTCGTTGACCACCTGGCTCTGCTGCGACCTGAAGTTGTTGCGGCTCGCGGCGTCGACCAGGCCGAACACCGCGATGGCCGTGATCGCCAACAGGACGGCGGCGATCACCACCTCGACCACCGTGAAGCCGCCGTCGCGCGGGACGGGCGGCAGGCGGCGCGCGTTCGGCGCCACCGGACTCATGATCCGGAGCCGGGATTGCGAAGCGCGGCGCCATCGCTCAGCGTGATCGCGTCACTCCCGCCCTTGGCGGACAGCGCCAGGGTCACGCCGACGTAGGCCGGGGAGGTCGCGCTCGGGGGCGTGTAGGCGAAGACGTTGTCGCTCGACAGCCCGGCCACGACCTGGACCGGCGGGCCCGGCGCGGTTCCGTCGGGCTTCGCCTCGATGCGAGTGCAGGTCCCGCCGGAGCACGAATAGCTGACGCGACAGCTGATCGAGGTGTTGGACTTTGCACCCCCGCAGGTCGCGCTGTGGACGTAGGTGACCACCGAGAGCTGGGAGGTTGATGCGCTCGGCACGCTCGCCCCCTGGCGAAGCTCGCGAGTGATCTGCTCCATCGTGGTTCGTGCCTGCTGGATGGCGGCGGCCTGAGAGTTGATGCGGGGCTGACTCTGGATCGTGGAGGTGAACGCGGTGACGGCCGCGCCGATCACGAGCAGGCCGAGCACGGTCGCCACCAGCAGCTCGGGGAGGGTGAAACCTCGGTCATCGGCGCTGATCGATCGCCCCGGTCCGCGCATCGCAGGCATCTCCACTCAGCAGCCGGTGTTCGGAGGCGAGGCGCTGGCGGCCGTGCACTCGACGAACTGGCTGACCGCGTAGTGGGGGGCCGTTCCTGGAAGCACGAAGGCCTGGGAATCGGCGTCCGTGAACACCTCAGCGTTCGAGTCCATATGGAGGGACTGGCCCGCGAGCGCTCCACAGTACTGCGAGTTGCTGTTCAGCTCGATGTGGGTGAGGGGGGCGTAGATGATGAAGTTCTGTACGCACGACCCCGCGATCTGGGTGTTGCTGCTCATCAGGAGGTTCGTGAGCCGCGTCTGCGAGCCGACGAAGTAGACGGCCACCTTGGCCGGGGTCCCCGTGGCCGAGGTGATGCGGGTGTTGCTCGACAGGTCCATCTGCGTCGTGCCCAGCTCCGGGTGCCTCGAATCGTCCACCGGGAGCGTTCCCGGGGGCACATCGCAGTGCTCGGGCGAGTCGAAGTAGATGTTCACCGTCTGGCCCGCGGTGATGTAGATCGCCGAGTTGGACTTCAGGGTCAGCTTGCAGAAGCTGTAGGTCTGACCGGTCAGCGTCAGTGAGCTGTTGTGGTCGATCGTCAGCTGTCGGGTTGTCGCGCTCCACGTGACGTCGCTCGCTCTTTCCGCTGATCAGGTCCTTCGGGGTAGGGCCGTTGCTCGCCACCGCGTTGGTGATCCTGGCGTTGTCGTTGTTGGTCGCCGCGTCTCCCTGGTTGACCGGCGGCAGGGTGATGTTCTGCTGTGGGGTCGAGGCGGGGTTGAGCTGCGTGGTGCAATCGGCCTGCTGGTAGTAGCCGGCATTGCCTGCGGTCGTCAGATGGTGGCCGATACCCACGCTCGCCAGGCCACACTGCCTCGCGTTGCTCGCCAGGGTTATGTCGCCTCCTGTCGCCGATCCGGAGTGGATCTCGGCATTGGCGTCGAGGTTGATCCCGTTTTGCGTCTTCACCCCGGCATCGAAGAAGACCTGCTGGCCGCTGACCGACTTCGCCATCACGTCGACCCGCCGAGTGACACCGCTGAAGCTGCCGGTGGACACCACCTCGATCGTGCCGGCCGTCGGCTTCACCTGGTAGGTGAAGGTCCCGGCGCCATCGGACCCCGAAACTGGGGCGCACCACCCCGCGCTCTGGGTGCCGGTGGCCCCCACGAAGCTGCCGCTAGGGACCAGGCAGGGCTGCGACGCCGGCGGCGTGAAGTCTCCGTTGTAGTGAAGCAGCGCCTGACTCACCCCGGCCTCCGCCGAAGCGAGGGCCGACTTCGTCTGCTGATCCCTTACGGCACCGCCCTGCGCCTGTATCGATGCAACCACCCCGATGCTGACGACCGAGAAGGCGGCGAGCAGCATGAACATGACGGTGGGCACGGCGAAGCCGCGTTCCCCGCCCAGGCCTGTGAGTGCTGTTCGACCCCGACCAAGCATGCCTACCCCCACCTATCGGCCCCCCGAGGCAACGCCTGAGCGCTGGGCGCGCCCGCTCGGACGGGCGTTGGCCCGGACCCCCCAGCGCGAAGGAGCGCTGGCCGGCGTCGGCTGAGTCTGCGCACAGAAGAGGGCGGACCCAAGGGCCCGCCCTCTTCGGTTGACAGGGTTGCGAGCTGGGTGCTCAGATGCCTAGCCGTTGCCCCAGTCGCCGTCTGGCGCGGTGGTCGCGGTCGAGGCCGGACACCCATCGGTGTTCGCGGGCGTACACGACAGAACGGTCGTGCCGTTCGCGTTCCGTGCGATGCTGAACGCGTTGCCGGTGGTCGACGTCACGGTGACCTTGTACGTGGTCGCCGTGTGGGTCGGCACCGTGAGGTTGGCGCCGTTCAGCGTTGACTCGATGTTCTGCAGAGCGGCGACCGTCGCGTTCGCGTACGAGCCTCCGTTGTCGGTGGCGAATGTCTCCATCGACGTCTCTGCTGTGCGCGCGGCCTCCTTGGCGCTCGCGTCCTTGGCCTTGTTCCTCTGATTGAAGAACGCCGGGATCGCGATCGCGGCCAACAGTCCGAGAATGAGCATGACGACCAGGAGCTCGACCAGCGTGAAGCCGGACTCGTCCCGCGCCATCCTCTGACGGAGCTTGAGGATCATCTAGTCCCTCCTTTGGAACCTGGTTCCTTTCCCGCCAGTCCCCGAGACCGCTCGCCGGTCCGGTGTCCACTTGTGACCCGGCGGTAGCCCGGCTGACTCGACGTCCGAGCCCCGTGGCTTTGCGTCCTCGCCTCGCGACGAGTTTGCCTTTGTGCGCCAGGGCACTGGCCTTGCATGAACCCCTCATCGGTCGCTGATCGTGACCCTTTAGATACCTAGGGGGTACATGCGTCCAACTGGGTGTTGGCACCCAGATGGAAGTCGGCCGATACTTGGCTGCTCCGCGCTCGGCCTCGGGCTCAGGAGCTAGGAATCGAGCTCGTCGGGGACGATCCGCAGACTGACGATTCGTCCGCCGCGAATGACGCGCGCCTCCAACGGCCGTCCAATTCGCTCCGCCACCATGAGGCGCTGGAGCTCGCCGACATCGGACATCCTCGCCCCGTCGACCTCGATGATCAGATCCTCGGGGCGCAGGCCCGACCGGGCCGCGGGGCTCCCCTCCACCACCTCGACCACCTCGATCCCGGCCGCCTGGCCGGAGGCCGCGAAGCGCGGCGGAAGCGGCCGAGCGCCGCCGACGATCCCGATGTAGGCACGCCGGACGCGTCCCTCGCTCATCAGCGCGGCGATGATCCGTCGCGTCGCGTCGTTGATCGGGACCGCCAGCCCGAGGCCGACCCCCGCAACCGCCGTGTTGACGCCGACGACGCGCCCGGCGCCGTCGGCCAGGGCGCCGCCGGAGTTGCCGGGGTTGAGCGCCGCGTCCGTCTGGATCACGTTCTCCACCAAGCGCACGGTGGAGCGCGACTGGGTGGGAAGCGCCCTCCCGGTCGCCGAAACCACGCCCGCCGTCACCGAGCCGTGGAAGCCGAGGGGGCTGCCGATCGCGACCACCAGCTGGCCCACCCGCAGCCCATCGGCGTCGCCCAGATCGGCGGCGATCAGCTCGCCGCCGTCCGCCCGCAGGACGGCCAGGTCGGACAGGGGGTCGGCGCCCACCACTTCGACGCTGAACGAGCGTCCGTCGGGAAGCGACGCGCGGCCGCGGCCCGCCGTCCTCTCCACGACGTGGGCCGAGCTGAGCAGATAGCCGTCCGAGGTGATCGTCACAGCGCTGCCGCCGCCCTCGGCGCGGCCGCGTCGCGTGCGCCGCTCCACCCGGAGGTGGGCCACGGACGGGCGCAGCCGCTCGGAGACCGCCGTGACCGTACGCGAGTACGCGTCGAGCGCCTCGGCGTCGGGAGGAGCATCCGGCTGCTGCGCTGGGGGGGCGCCATCGACGGCGCCCTGGATCAGGCGGAGACGCGACACGAATCCAACTTAGCAATCGCTGTGCACCTGGTCGGGCGGTCGCGACGGCGAGCGGGCCGGATGGGCTGATTCCAGCCACCACGGCGAAGGGCCGACGGGAACTCGGACTCGCGCCTCCAGGAGATCCCGCCGGCGCGGAAGACGTCGTGGTGAGTGGTGTCTCCGCCGAGGTTCGTCGCTGCGCTGTCCGGCTCAGCGGAGCTTGTCGTAGAGGCTGAAGATCGGCAAGTACATCGAGATCACGATGAAGCCGACGATCGCGCCGACGAAGATGATCATCAAGGGCTCGATCAGCGCGGTGAGGGACTTGATCTTCGCGTCGACCTCGGCCTCGTAGAACTCGGCGATCTTGGTCAGCATGTTCTCGAGCTGTCCGGACTCCTCGCCGACCGAGACCATGTGCTCGACCATCGGCGGGAAGATCTCGTGCGCGCCGATCGGCTGCGCGATCGTTCCGCCCCGCTTGACCGATTCATATACGTCGTCCATCGCCTCCGTGATCACGGCGTTCCCGGAGGTCTCGCCAGAGATCTCGATCGCCTGCAGGATCGGCACCCCCGAAGCGACCATGCCCGAGAAGGTCCGCGACCAGCGCGCCAGCGCAACCTTCTGCACGACGTCGCCGATCCGCGGGATGCGGAGCTTCAGCCGGTCCCACTGGTGAAGCCCGCGCTCGGTCTTCTTCCAGCGCAGGAAGGCGTAGGCCCCCCCGGCGCTGGCGGCGAGCAGGACGTACCAGTAGTGGGTCACGAAATGGGACACCCCGACCGTGATCTGGGTCATCAGTGGGAGGCTGGTGTCCGTGTTGGGACTGTCGGCCTTGATCTCGTTGAAGATGTTCACGAACACCGGGACGATGATCGCGACGACCAGGATCATCACCACCAGGGCGAGCCCGAACACCACCACGGGGTAGGTCATCGCCGAGCGCACCTGGCGACGCAGGGCATCGAGGCGCTCGAGTTGATAGGCGATCCGGTCGAGCGCCTCCTCGAGCCGGCCCGAGCCCTCGCCGGCACGGACCACCGATCGGTAGAGGGGGTCGAAGACGCCCGGCTCGGACTCCATCGCCTGGGCTATCGAGCTCCCGGCCTCGACGTCGCTGCGCACTGAGACGATCGCCCGCTCGAGCATCTCGTCTTCGGTCTGCGCCTCGAGGGTGTACAGGGAGCGAAGCATCGGCATCCCGGAGGCGATCAGGGTCGCGAACTGGCGCGAGAAGACCGCGAGGGCACGCAGGTTGACGCTCTTGAAGCGCTGGAAGATGTTTTCGAGCTTCAGCGCCTCGTGCTTCTCGGAGATGTCGAGGACGATCAGCCCGCGCTGGCGAAGCTGCTCGGAGACCACGTGCTTCGATGAGGCGTCCATCTCGCCGCGGGCGGGCGCGCCGGCCAGGTCCACCGCTCGGAAGGCATACGTGCTCACCTCTCCCTCCCTGAGGTCAGGCCGCCGCCGGGATCGAGTTCATGCCCGCGCTCCCGCTGAGCAGGCGCCTCAGCTCCTCGGGCACCGAGCAGCGCTGCTCGGCGAGCGAACGGGTGACCTTGCCGGTCCGCACCAGGTGCGCGAGGTGGGAGTCCATGGTCTGCATCCCGACCGAGCCCGAGGTCTGAAGCGCCGAGTAGATCTGGTGGGTCTTGCCTTCGCGGATCAGGTTGCGAACCGCCGGCGTGGGCACCATCACCTCGCAGGCGACGATCCGGCCCGAGCCATCCGCGGTCGGCAGCAGCTGCTGCGTGACGATCCCTTGGAGGGCGATCGAGAGCTGCATCCGCACCTGCTGCTGCTGGTGCGGTGGGAAGACGTCGATGATCCGGTCCACGGTCTGGGCGGTCGACTGCGTGTGGAGGGTCGCGAATACGAGGTGACCGGTCTCGGCGGCGGTCAACGCGGTCGAGATCGTCTCCAGGTCGCGCATCTCGCCGACCAGGATCACGTCCGGGTCCTCGCGCAGGGCGCCCTTCAGCGCCACCGCGAAGTCAGTCGCGTCGGCGCCGATCTCGCGCTGATTGACGATGCACTTCTTGTGGCGATGCAGGAACTCGATCGGATCCTCGATCGTCAGGATGTGCTCCTCGCGCTGCTCGTTGATCAGGTCGATCATCGAGGCCAGCGTCGTCGACTTCCCCGAGCCCGTCGGCCCGGTGATCAGAACGAACCCGCGCGGCTTCCGGGTGAACTCCTCGAGCACCTGGGGGAGCGCCAGCGACTCGAGGGTCTGGATCTCGGTCGGGATATGCCGAAAGGCGGCCGAGACCGAGCCGCGCTGGAAGAAGCAGTTCACTCGGAACCGAGCGACCGAGGGGATCGCGTAGGCGAAGTCGAGCTGCTGCTCGTTCTCGAACCGCTTGCGCTGCGAGTCGTTGAGGATCGAGTAGACGATGTCGCGGGTGTCCTGGGCGCCCAGCACCGGGAAGTCGTCCATCGGCACGATCCTGCCGCGCACCCGTAGGGCCGGAGCGAACCCCGGCGTCAGGTGGACGTCGGAGGCTCGCGAGTCGACCATCTTGGTCAGGACGCCGGCAAAGTCGAGGCTCATCGGAACCTTGATCGTCGGCCGGGCCCCCTTGCTTTAGCCGTGTGGCCGCTCTCGCAGGAGAACGTGCTCACCGAGTGCCGCGGCAGGCTGCGTGCCGCGTGAACGTTACGCCGAGACCCTGGCGATCTCCTCGATCGACGTCACCCCGGCGCGAACCTTGTTCAGCCCGTCCTCGCGAAGCGAGAGCATTCCCTGCTCGCGGGCGACCTTCGCGATGTCCGACTCGGCCGCCCTGCTGACCGTCATGGTCTTGATCTCGTCGCTCATCGGCATCACGGAGAACAGTCCGATCCGTCCCCGATAGCCCGTCTGCGAGCAGCGCCCGCAGCCGACCGGCTCGTAGGCCTCGAGCGGCCCCGCGAGACGGAACCCGGCCGCGGCGAGTGCCTCCTCCGGGATCATGGTTCGCCGCTTGCAGTATGGGCAGAGCTGTCGGGCGAGCCGCTGCGCCACCACGCACTCGAGGGCCGACGCAGTCAGGAATCCCTCGATGCCCATCTCGCCGAGCCGCGCAATCGCTCCCGGGGCGTCGTTGGTGTGGAGCGTGGTGAGCAGCATGTGACCGGTGAGGGCCGCCTCGATCGATATCCGGGCGGTCTCGGCGTCACGGATCTCACCGACCATGATCACGTCGGGGTCGGCGCGCAGGATCGACCTCAGCCCGGTCGCGAAGTTGAGGCCCGCCTTGCGGTTGACATTCAGCTGGTTGATTCCCGAGACCCGGTATTCGACCGGGTCCTCGACCGTGATGATGTTGCGCTCGACGACGTTCAGCTCGAGCAGTACCGCGTAGAGCGTGGTCGACTTGCCCGACCCGGTCGGCCCGGTGACCACTATGGCGCCGTAGGGGCGCTTGAAGGCGCGCTCGAGCTCGGCTCGCGGCTGGCCCTCCATCCCGAGCTCGTCGAGGGTGCGCATCGCCTTCTCCTTGTCGAGGATGCGGATCGAGCAGCCCTCGCCGCGCTGGGTCGGAAGCGTCGTCACGCGAAGGTCGATCTTTCGATCGTCGACGTTGACGCTCACCCTGCCGTCCTGCGGGACTCGCTTCTCGGCAATGTCCATCTCGGCCATCAGCTTGACCCGCGAGACCACCCCCGAGATCATTCGTCTCGGAACCCGGGCGGTCTCGAACAGCACGCCGTCGACGCGGAACCGAACCCTCATCTCACCCTCGTCGGGCTCGAAGTGGATGTCCGAAGCCCCCTCCCCGACCGCCTGGGCGAGCACCGAGTAGACGAGCTTGATCACCGGGGCGTCGTCGGCCGACTCGTGGAGCTCTGTGACCTCGGCGTCCCCCTCGGCGTCCTCCTCCTCGGAGACCGCCTCGGAGACGGCGGCCTCGAGGTTGTTCATCCGCCCGATCAGCGCGTCGATGTCGTCCTCGGCCGCCACCGCAACCTGGCAGCGGGCGGTGGTCATCAGCTGGATGTCGTCCACTGCCAGGACATTGGCCGGGTCGGCGACCGCGAGCAGGAGCGTCTCGCGATCCACATACCCGACCGGGATAGCGCGGTATCGGCGGGCCGCGCTCATCGAGAGCAGGTTCGCAGCCCCCATGTCCACCTTGTAGGTGTTGAGGTCGATGTGATCGAGCCCGTAGCGCTCGGCGATCGCGCGTGAGAGCTGGTCGGCGTCGATCACGTTGTGCTCGCGAAGCAGGGCCTCGGGGGTCTTGCCCGCGATCCTGGCCTCGGTTATCACCTCGTCGACTCGCTGCCGGGTCGCGTAGCCGAGATCGACGATCACGTCGGTGACGAAGACACCGGAGTGTCCGCGCTTCATCGGTGGGGTGATGCCGTTCACCGCCGCGCGCTCCGGGCCCTCGTCGAGCTGGCGGGCGGTCGCCTCGCCCGGGGCGGGGACCGGTCTCAGATGTGGGGGTCGGTACTCGGTGGCCATGGCGATCGAGCGGCGCGTCTCATGGTCTCGATCGGGGGCTCGAGCCCGGTCCAGATCCGAAGCGACGCGGCGCCCTGGCGAACCAGGACCTCGAGCCCATCGACCACCTCGGATCCCCGGGCTCTTGCGAGCCGGACGAGCTCGGTGTCGACGGATCCATAGGCCAGGTCCACCAATTTGACTGTGTGGTCAAACGAATCGGCACCGAGCGGCAGGCTCTTGAGGCCGGCCGTATGCTCGGCCGAGTCGCCCATCCCGACCGTGGTCGCGTTGACGATCAGGTCATAGCCGTGGGCGACCCGGCCCCGCTCGCCCGTATCGGGCGCCGTCGCGACCCCCAGCTCGGCGGCGAGCCGCTCTGCCTTATCGGCAGTCCGATTCCAGATCTCTACCGAGCCGCCGGCCGAAACCAGCGCCCAGGCTACGGCTCGTGCCGAGCCGCCCGCGCCCAGGATCAGCGCCCGCCTACCAGACGGGGACCCGTCCAGCGCGTCCAGGAACCCGGTTGCGTCGGTGTTGTCGGCGGCGATCCCCTCGTCCGTGAGGCTGAGCGTGTTGGCGGCACCGATCGCCTTTGCCGCCTCGGACGCGCGGTCGGCGAGGAGAAGCGCGGCGGGCTTGTGCGGAACCGTGACGTTCGCGCCCACGAACCCCTCGGTCGGCATCGCTTTCAGGCGGGCCTCAAAATCCTGCGGCGCGACCTCAATCGCCTCATAGGACCACTCGGAGCCCAGGCCCAGCTCCGCGAGCGCCGCCGTTTGCATCGCCGGCGATCGGGAGTGCGAGATCGGCTGCCCCAGGACGGCCAGCCGCCTGGTCGCGGTCACGCTCCCGGGCAGTTCGCGGGGGTCGGCGCCTGACCGCCCGCCGCCTCGCGAGCTTGGTTGTAGGCGGCCTCGGCGCGATCGAACTGGGCCTTGGTGGTCGCGAAGGTGTGCTCGCCGCAGGTGTTGGGCTTGACCACGTAGTAGAGGTACGACACGTCAGCTGGGTGAGCCGCCGCCTGGATCGAGGCGAGCCCCGGGTTGCCGATCGGGCCCGGCGGCAGACCCGAGTTCGTGTACGAGTTGTACGGGGAGTCCAGCTGAAGATCGGCGGTGGTGAGCGGCTTCGTGTAGTTGTTCTCGGCGAAGCGGATCGTCGCGTCGATCTGGAGTGGCATCCCGTCGTGGAGGCGGTTGTAGATCACCGCGGCGACCAGCTGTCGCTCCTTGGGCACCTCAACCTCGCGCTCGATCATCGAGGCGATGATCAGGACGTCATAGGTGGTCAGGTTCTTGGATCGCGCATACCTCATGTTGACCTCGGCGATGTACTGCTTGAAGGCCGCGAGCTGGCGCACCACCAGGTCGTCGGCGTTCGGATGGCGGGGCATGTCGTAGGTGGCCGGGAAGAGGAAGCCCTCCAGGTTCTGCGGGCTCTGGGCCCCGTACTTGGCGGGATCGAAGCCCTTTGCGCTCTCGCTCGCCTTCAGGTAGTCGCCGCCGATCCCCTCCTGCTTCGCGACGGCGGCGATCTGGCGGCGGTCATAACCCTCGGGAATGGTGATCTGCGAGGTCGGCTTCGCCACCTGGGCGGCGGGATCGGCGACGGCGCCGCCACCACCGCTCGTCAGGTGGTGGACGAGCGCGCCGATCGCCACGACCACCGCGATCGCGCCCAACAGGGCGCCGAGCGCGACGAAGCGGCGGCGCCAGTGCACGTCGCCGCGACCGGGAGGCGGTGGCGTGGCTCGACGCCCGGCGTCGCCGGGGACCGTGGGCGGTACGTCGTCGCCTTCGAGCACGTCCTTGACCCGATCGCCGAGCGCCCCGCGCCGCTGGCCGGCACGAGCGCGCCTCCGGGCCTCTCGCTCTGCCCGGCGCCGCTCCCGTTCGTCCGGAGATTCACCCTCGGGGGCCCGGCTCCACTCATCCGTCATCGGAGGCCCCCCCGTTCTGCCGTCGATGCTCGCTCGAGGCCGAGGTCGCGCCCGCGCCCCCGGCCCTCGCCTCGAGGTAGGACTCGAGCAGATGAGCAGCCGCCAGCGCATCGGTCGCCGCGCGCGCGCCGCCGCGAGCGGAGCCCTCCGCCATGCGCGTCGTCAATCGCTCGTCGTAGGTCTCCACTGGTAGGTCCAGAATCGCGGCGAGCGCCTCCCGAAACGCTCGAGCATCGGCGGCCTGTCGGCCCTCGGCCCCACTCAGCGAAACCGGGAGCCCCACGACCACGAGCTCGGCGCCGTGCTCTCGAGCCAGGTCCGCGATCGCCCTAGGCTCGGGCGGCTCCACCACCCCCAAGGGGCGCGCGATCGTACCAGTGGGGTCGGAAATCGCACAGCCGGCCCGAGCGGCTCCGTGATCGATCGCCAGGATCCTCACGTGAGCACGCGCTCGAGGGCCTCACGGGCCGCGGCGAGCACCCGCGCCAAGTCGTCGGCGTTGCCCTTTCCTCCGGCCTGGGCGGCATCCGCCCTGCCCCCTCCCCCGCCGCCCGCGGCGCCGGCGGCCTCGCGCACGACATCGACCGCCGACAGGCCGCGTTCGATGGCGCCGGGGGTGAAGCTGGCCACCACCGCGATTCGCCCGTCGTCTTGAGCGCCGATCACCACCGCCGCCTCGTCCAGCCTCGCCTTGAGGCGATCGGCGAGATCGAGAAGCGTGTGCTGATCGGGGACCGGGCCGCTCGTGACCACGACGCGGATCCCGTCGATCTCCTCGCCCTGCTCGTCGAGCAGGGCCTCCGCGCGGCCCGCCACGCGACGCTCCGCATCCCGGCTGGCCAGATTCTCGAGCTCGGCCAGGCGCTCGCTCGCACGTCGCGCCCCCGCAAGCGGATCTCGCGGAGCCCCGAGCAGGTCCCCCACCTCGTCGAGCGCCGCGGTTCGCTCCCGAAACCAGTCGATCGCGGCCGGGCCGGTCAGGCATTCGACCCGGCGGACGTTGGCCGCGCTCGACCCCTCCGAGATGACCTTGAAGATCCCGACCTCGGCCGTGTTGGCGACATGGGTGCCGCCGCACAGCTCGCGCGACACGTCGGCCACCTCGACCACCCGGACCCAGTCACCGTACTTCTCGCCGAACAGGGCCATCGCGCCGAGCGCCTCTGCCTCGCTGCGCGCCATCTGCAGGGCTCGCACCGGCCTGCTCGCCTTGATCCAGCCGTTGACGCGATCCTCGACGTCGCGAAGCTCATCCGGGCTGAGCGGCGCTCCGTGGGTGAAGTCGAAGCGCAGCTTGTCGGGGCGAACGGCCGAGCCGGCCTGGCGGACGTGCGCCCCGAGTCGCTCGCGAAGCGCCGCGTGAAGCAGGTGGGTCGCCGTGTGGTTTCGCATCGTGGCGTGGCGCGCCTCGACGTCGACCACGGCCTCGACCCGGCCCCCCGGCTCGGGACCGGGGCCGTCGAGGCGGATCACCTGGTCGTCGCCGAGCCGGTAGACGTCGTCCACTCGTGCCTCGGAGCCGTCCCACACGATCCGACCGGAGTCGGCCACCTGCCCCCCTCCTCTGGGTAGAAGGGGCTTTCCTCGAGCTTCACCAGGGTCGCCGAAGAGCCGTTGTCCGAGCCGTCGGCGGCGGCCGTCACGGCCGTCTCGGAGCTCAGTGCCTCGAACCCCACGAACCTGGAGGGAGGAGCGGTCGCTGCGAACGAGATCACCTCCCGGTGGCGGTCCCGAACCTCGGGCTCGGCGCCGGTCCGGGCGCGCTTTCGCTGCTCGTCCATCAGCGCCTCGAAGCCCTCGTCGTCCACAGACAGGCCCTGCTCGGCGAGCAGCTCCCGGGTCAGGTCGAACGGGAAGCCGTAAGTGTCATGGAGCTTGAAGGCATCCTCGGCGCCGACCCACGAGGTGCCGGCCTCCCTCGCGTCGGCGATCAGGCGTTCGAGCAGCTCCGACCCGCGATCGAGTGCCCGGCCGAACGCCTCCTCCTCGTCGGCGACCCACCGGAGAATCGTCTCGCGCTCGGCCGCGAGCTCGGGGTAGGCGCCGGACATCCCCTCGATCGCCCGCTCGGCGAATCGGCCGAGCCACGGTGGCTCGAGCCCAAGGGTCCGGCCCTGCTGGATCGCGCGCCGCATCACCCTTCGAAGGACGTAGCCGCGCTCCTCGTTGGACGGGACGACCCCGTCGCCGAGCAGGGCGGTCATTCCCCTCGAGTGGTCGGCGATGATCCGCATCGCCCGCGTGGACCGCGCATCGTTTCCGTAGGAGCTACCCGAGAGGTCCTCGGCAAGGCCGATCAGCGGACGGTAGACATCGGTCTCGAACACCGACCCGACGCCCTCGAGGATCGAGGCCATCCGCTCGAGGCCCATTCCCGTGTCGATGTTGTTCGCGGGCAGCGGCGTGAGCGACCCGCCGTCGCCCAGCTCGTAGCTCATGAATACGTGGTTCCAGTACTCCAGGAAGCGGTCCGTGTCGTCTCCGGGGAGGTCGTCCGGCCCTCCGAGCTCAGCGCCGCGGTCGAAATACATCTCCGAGCACGGGCCGCAGGGCCCCGTCAGCCCCGCCTGCCAGAAGTTCTCCGATCGCGGCAACTCGATGATCCGCTTCTCGGGAATGCCGTTCGCCTTCCAGATCTCGATCGCCTCGGTGTCGGGGCCGATGCCCAGCTCCTCGTCGCCTCCGAACACGGTGACCCAGATTCGCTCCGGGTCGAGCCCGAATCCCTCCACCGACAGCTCGAGTCCCCACGCGATCGATTCCTCCTTGAAGTAGTCGCCGAAGCTCCAGTTCCCGAGCATCTCGAAGAAGGTGAGATGGCGGCGAGTGTTCCCGACCTGCTCGATGTCGGGGGTTCGAAAGCACCTCTGGCAGGAGGTGAGACGGCTGCTCGGAGGCGTCTCGTCGCCCCGGAAGTAGGGTTTGAAGGGCTGCATCCCGGCCACCGTGAGCAGGGTCGAGGTGTCCTCGGGTGCCGGGATCAGCGACGCCGACGGCACGCGCCGGTGCCCTCGGCGCTCGAAGAACGAGAGATAGGTTTCGCGAATCTCGGCTGCGTCCACGGCGAACGTAGTCTAGGAAGCGATCGTCGCATGGCCGATGATCGTCTCGCCGTCCATCAGGGAGGCGGTCTGACCGGGCGCGACGCCGTAGGCGGGTTGGTCCAGCCGTAGCGCCAACCCGGCGTCGCGGCCGGCGTCGGCCACCACCGTGCAGGAAAGCGGCCGGGCCCGGTAGCGAAGCTTGACCCGGTCCACCCGCGCTCCGTCGCGGCGCAGGCTCACGTCGCGCACCCGGACGGTCCGGGTGGCCAGCTCCTCGCGCGGGCCCGCCACCACCCGGTTGGCGACCGGATCGGTGGCGAGAACGTAGAGGGGCACCCCCGCGGCGACGCCCAGGCCGCGACGCTGGCCCACCGTGTACTCGTGGTGACCCCGATGGCGCCCGATCACCCTTCCCGATCGATCGACGATCTCGCCGGGCCGCTCCTCCAGCCGCCCGTGCCGAGCCAGGAAGCCGCGCTTTCCCTCCCCGGCCAAGAAGCAGAGGTCCTGGCTGTCGCGCTTGGTGGCGACCGGCAGCCCCGCCCGCGCGGCGATCGCCCGGGTCTCGGACTTGGTGTGATCGGCGAGCGGAAAGCGCAGTCGCTCCAGGGCGGCCGGCGGGAGGGCCGACAGCATGTAGGTCTGGTCCTTGGCGCGATCCCGCGGCGCGGCGAGCAGCGGCCCGTCGCCGTCCTCGGTGAGCCGCGCGTAATGGCCGGTCGCAAGCGACCCGGCGCCGATCCGATCGGCCAGGTCGAGCATCGCGTCGATCCGAAGCTCGCCGTTGCAGATCACGCAGGGGTTCGGGGTCTCGCCAGAGGCATAGCCGCTCACGAACCGGTCGACGACCGTAGCTCTGAAAGCGTCCTCGAGGTCGAGGGTCAGATGGGGGACGCCGAGGCCGTGGGCCACCGCGCGGGCGCTGACGACGGCCTGCGGCGAACAGCAGCTCTGCTCGCCGTCGGTGCGCTCGTCCTCCCACAGCTTCAGCGTGACCGCCACCACCTCGGCTCCTCGGTCACGCTCCAGCAACATGGCGACTGCCGAGTCGACCCCTCCACTCACCGCGACCAGAACCCGGCTCCTGATCGCCGGCGGATTTGCGATTTCCTGCCCGGACGATGCGAGCGCGCCGAGCGCGCGATGAAGGGCGTCGGCGGCCAGGTCGGCGCCGTGGCGACCCTGCGGCGAGAGCCCCCCGAGCGCCTCGGCCAGGTCGGCGGGCGTGGTCCGGGCCGCGGCCAGGACCCCTGAGCCTTCCACGTGCTCTGCGGTCGCGGCCCCAGCCGCGACCGTGGCCGCGCAGCCCTCGGCGTCGAACCTCGCAAGCACGACCTCGCCGGCCTCGACGACGAGCGAGACCCGGACCAGATCCCCGCAGGCCGAGCCGCCGGCCGCCCCGGTGAACGAGTCACGCGGGGCAGGGCCGCGTCGCGAGCGGTCGGTCAGGTAGCTCTGGAACAGGCTCGGGTCCACTTGCAGTGACCGAGGCTAGCGTTCAGCCGAGCCGCCGGCTGCGCTCGAGCGGGTTCCTACCGTGGGTAGTAGGGCAGGTTCGACGGGCCGTGGTAGAGCGCGTCGCGCACGGCCTGCTCGACGCTGGCGGGCCCTCGAAAGCCGTAGTTCACGATCGCGGTGGGCGTGCCATGCGCGAGCGGGCGCGGGCGGACCACGATCAGCGCCGGAACCCGGTTGGTATCGAGCCCCTCGGTGATCCGCGAGTAGCGCGCGATCCCTCTCGCCCTGGTTACGAAGACGGCAAGGTCCTGGCGGCCCTGCAACCGCTCGACGCTGGCCCGCACCGCGGCGTCGTCGATCCCGTTCTTCCTGAAGATGAGGAGCACCACCGCCTTGCCGTCGGCGTACGCCTGAGCCACCGGCTTCGGCAGCCCCGGGCCGGCGACGAACTTGGAGGGCAGCGACCCCGCTGCGCCCGTCGACGGGGACACCGCGCCGGGATCGGGGACGGGAGAGGTCGTGGAGCCATCGGCCGGAGGCACCGTCGAGCCGGTCGAGGGAGCCGGCGTCGATCCGGCGGTCGCGTCGGTGGTCGGCGCGGTTGCATCCGCGGTCGCCGTCGCACCCGGCGCCGGGGCGGGCGCGGCAGTCGTGGAGGAGCCACCGCTACCGCCCAACACCCGTGTCATCAAGAAGAAGGCGACAACGACCCCCAGCACGCCCAGCACGGCGATCTGGGCGATCGGATTCTCGTTCAGCGCCTTCCTCATGCCGGCACCGCGAAGCGTTGGCGGGGCGCCCGGGCAGGGACGCGGTCGCCACCTGACTGATTGAGGAAGGAAGGCTCCAACCTGCCGTTGCCGCCCGGCCTGAGAACCCTTCTCAGAAGGTGGGCGTCTACCGAGCGCGCCGCACGCGACACACCGGAAACCGACTCCCAAGCCAATTGCACTGGCTCACAATTGGAGCGGCTGACGAACAAGCTCGAGCCTTGGATGACCATAGCAGTCAAGTGGTGACTCGACAGCAGGCTGGGAAAGCTTGAGGCGGAGCCGATCTTCCAGCCTCGAGGGGATCGACTACATGCCCGCGCTACTCCCCGCCCTTCCCCGCCCCACCACGTTCGGCCGCCAGGTCCTCGCGGAACTTCCACCGAACCAGCCTTCCGTCTCGAAACGAGAGCTCGATCACGGTCGGCTCCTCGTCGCCCAGCTCGCCGCCGTCCCGCCACACGTACTGGGTGCGAACGAGGGCGAGGACGTCATCGCCGTCGACTTGCAGCTCATCGATCGCATAGCGGCGCTCGAGATGCTCGTAGCCCTTCTCAGCCCACTCCGCCACCTTGTCGCTCCCGCGGCGAATCCCGCGTGAGGTGTGGATCTCCGCGTCAGGATCCACGAGCGCCGCGAAGGCCTCCACATCGCCCTCGCTGAGGGCCGCGAAGACCCGGCGGGCAAGCTGGGCGTTGGACTCCGCCACATGGCAAGTATCGCGGCTCGGGTCCGACCAGCCACCACACGGGGGCCTGGTCTGCGGAGCGGCTAGGTCAGCGCGGTTCCTGATCTGCCGAGCCGCCGTCGCGCCGGCCGAGCGGCGAAGTCAGACCCGCGCCCGGCGAACCGATGCCGGGAAGGACGCTGGCCACGAAGGCGATCGCGCCCACCAGCGCGAGGAAGAGCGGCCAGCCAACCAAGCTGCCCTCAGGGGTGCTGTCGTTGAGGTCGAGGCCGGTGATGAGCACGAAGCTCAGCAGGCCGAACGCCCCGACGTAGGCCGGGCCGCGCGCCGAGAGGCGTGATCCGTAGGCGATCGCGAGCAGCGAGACGACCAGTAGCACGATCTCCCACAGGAGGCTCGAAGTAGGCCCGGAGACCGTGAAGAACGGGTTGGAGAGCGCAAAGATCTTCGGAGCGCTGAGCGAGCCGGCGAGCACCGCGGCCAGCGAGGCGCCGGTCACGAGCTCGCTCGCCCTCTCCGGGCCATCGGGCTCGACGCGCCGCGTCGCGACCGCGGCCGCCGCCCCGAGCAGCAGCACGGCGAGGATCAGCAGCAGCCCTCGATAGATGCCGTAGTGGGCGCCGATCCCGTCCGAGAGGATCTTGTCCCAAAGCGCGGACCACGCGACGATCACCGCCAGCGAAGCGAGCAGGAGCCCGTAGCGAAGGCCGGCGACGAAGGCGGCGGCGATACCGAGCCCCGCGGTCACGCCGAACACCCAGAATGTGTTGAGGGAGGCGCCGGGCGCGCCGTTGACTGCCTCGATGAACTGAAGGAGCGCCAGGGGCGCGACCAGGATCCCGAACACCAGATAGACGGAACCCCACGAGCGCAGCCCCGCGGTCACCGCGCCGAGCATTCCCAACCCGTAGAGAAACACGAAGGCGATCAGCAGGGTCGCGAACAGGCCCCAGTCGCCCCATGTCCCGCCCAACACGTCCGTGCCCTTGCGCACGAAGGCCAGCATCAGCCCCAGGCCCAGAAACAAGCCACCGAGCGCCCGCAGGGCATCACGTCCTTCGTCCGGCGCGAACAGCTTCCCGAGCTCGCTCAACAACCCACCTCCCAACAAATCCGGTGACCGAGACGCGACCATATCCGCCGGCGCGGCCGGCGATCAACCGCGGCGGCGGCGCTCGATCCCGAGCTCTCGAAGCTGCGCCTCGTCGACAGGGGCCGGTGCGCCGGTCAACGGGTCAGCTCCGGACGCCGTCTTCGGGAACGCGATCACGTCGCGGATCGAGTCCGCTCCGACCAGGCGCTGGACGATCCGATCGAGCCCGTAGGCGATCCCCCCGTGCGGCGGCGCCCCGAAGCGCAGCGCCTCGAGCAGGAAGCCGAAGCGCTGCTCGGCCTCGTCGGGATCGATTCCGATCGCGGCGAAGACGCGCTCCTGGAGTGCGCGGTCCGCGATCCGGATCGAGCCGCCGCCGAGCTCCTGGCCATTCCAGACGATGTCGTACGCGGCGGCGACCGCCTCACCTGGCCGCTCGGGATCGAACTCCCCCTGCGGGGCCGTGAACGGATGGTGCAGCGGGTCCCATCGCGACTCCTCCTCGCTCCACTCGAACATCGGCCAATCGACCACCCACAGGAAGCGCTCGCTGTCGTCTCTCAGCTCGAAGCGGTCGGCGAGGTCGAGCCGGAGCTGGCCGAGAACGGTGTTGGCGACCCGCGGCGCATCGGCGACGAGGAGGAGCAGATCCCCCTGCTCGGCCGCCAGCCTGTCGTTCAGGGAGCTGAGCTCGGCGGCGGAGAGGAACTTGGCGGTCGGCGAGCGCCAGCCGTCACCCTCGCGGAACGCCCACACGAGACCCTTTGCGCCGAGCGCCTGTGCCCGCTCGATAAGCCCGTCGAGCGCCGAGCGAGGAAGTTCGCGGGCACCCGCGTTGAGCGCCTTGATGATCCCGCCGGCCTCGATCGTGCCTCTGAACACCTTGAACTCGGTGTCCCGCAGGTCGGCGGTCACGTCGTGGAGCTCGAGGCCGAACCGCAGGTCGGGGCGATCGGTCCCGAACCGGGACATGGCCTCCGCGTAGGGCATCCGCTCGATCGGCAGCGCGAGCTCGGGTCCGCCGACCCGCCCGAACACATGGGCCAGCATCCGCTCGTTGACGTCGATCACGTCCTCGACCCCCACGAACGACATCTCGAGGTCGAGCTGGGTGAAGTCGAGCTGGCGGTCGGCACGCTGGTCCTCGTCACGGAAGCAGCGCACGATCTGGTAGTAGCGCTCGAACCCGGCGATCATCAGGAGCTGCTTGAAGAGCTGCGGCGATTGGGGAAGCGCGAAGAACGAGCCCGGATCGCGGCGCCAGGGGACCAGGAAGTCGCGGGCACCCTCAGGGGTCGATCGCGAGAGCATCGGCGTCTCGACCTCGACGAACCCCTCGCCGTCGAAGAACTCACGAATCGCCCGAGCGACCCGGTGGCGCCGCTCGAGCGCGTCGCGCATTCCATCGCGGCGCAGGTCGAGGTAGCGATGACGGAGTCGCGCCTCCTCCCCGACCTCGCCCGAGAACGACTCGATCTCGAATGGCGGCGTGTCGGCGTCGGAGAGCAGCGTGGCGTCGGCGACCCGCAGCTCGAACTCCCCCGTGGCCAGGTCGGGGTTGACGGTCTCGGGCGAGCGCCGGACGACCTCGCCCGCGGCGCTGATCACGTCCTCTGAGCGAAGCTGATGGCCGAGGCCGAAGACGTCGCTACCCGATTCGGGGTCGAAGACGAGCTGGACCAAGCCGGTCCTGTCGCGCAGGTCCACGAACACGAGGCCGCCGTGGTCGCGGCGACGGTGAACCCAACCCGCGACCCGGATGGTTGACCCGACCCGGTCGCTGAGCGCCTGGCCGCACCAGGCATCGCGATAGCCGTTCGGGCGCAGCCCCGGAAACGCGGCCCGGCTCACGGCGCGGAGAGCTCCTCGACCACCGTCGCGACGTCAACCTCGCGCTGCTCCCCCGAGCTCATGTCGCGAAGCTGGACCGATCCGGCTTCGTCGAGGATGACCGTATTGGCGACGTCGAGCCGGTCGGCGTGGCGCATCTGGCCCTTCATGCCGCGCCCGCCGAGGTCGAGCTCCGCCCGCAGGCCTGCGTGACGAAGCTGGGTGGCGAGTGCGAGTGCGCGCTCCCGCTGCCCGTCGGAGGCCGCGACGAACACTTCGGGCCCGGGCGGCGATGATTCGGCATCGATCGCGAGCAGGATCCGCTCAACCCCGGCGGCCCATCCGCAGGCCGGCGTCGGGGGCCCACCGACCAGCTCGACCAGGTCGTCATAACGGCCGCCTCCCGCGACCTGCGACTGAGCGCCGAGACCGCCGCAGTGGTACTCGAAAACGGTGCGCGTGTAGTAGTCGAGCCCGCGGACGAGGGTCCCGTCGAGCCGGTAATCGAGCCCCGCCTGGTCGAGCAGCCTCTGGACCGTCGCCAGGTGCTCTGCGTCCTCGGATCCGAGCGCGTCGAGCATGGTCGGCGCCTCGGCCATCACGTCGCGGGTCGGCTGGTGCTTGGAGTCGAAGGCGCGGAGCGGGTTCTCGTCGATTCGCTCTCGAACGTCGTCGGCCAGCTCCCCCTCGTGGCGGCGCAGGTGGGCGATCAGGTCGCGGCGGTAGTCGGCCCGCGCGTCCCCCGAGCCGAGGCTGCCGAGCCGCAGCTCGAGCCCCGGCACCTCGAGGCCGCGCAGCAGCTCGTCGAGGAGGATGATCAGCTCGGCGTCGACGAGGGGCGAACCCGACCCGATCGCCTCGGCATCGAGCTGGGTGAACTGGCGAAAGCGGCCGGCCTGCGGTCGCTCATGCCGAAACACAGGCCCCTGCCACCAGAGCTTGACCGGCTGGGGCAGCTTCTGCATCCCGTGCTCGACGTAGGCGCGGGCAACCGACGCGGTGCCCTCGGGTCGCAGGGTCATGCTCCTGCCCGCCTGGTCGGAGAAGGTGAACATCTCCTTGCGCACGATGTCGGTCGAGCCCCCGACGCCGCGAGCGAACAGCTCGGTCTCCTCGAAGGCCGGGGTCTCGATTCGCGCGTAGCCGGCCCGCCCGAGAAGGTCCCGCGCGCTGTCCTCCACACGCTGACGCGCGACTGCGTCAGCGGGAAGCACATCGAAGGTCCCCCTCGGGGCCTGGAAGCGATCGGGCATCGGGGGGCGAGCTTAGTTGCTGGCCGACGCTCTAACGCGCGAGCTCGGCGAGAAAAGGGTTCGACGCGCGCTCGGCGCCGAGCGTCGTCAATCCCATGTGGCCAGGATGGACGACGGTGTCCTCCGGATAGCCATCCACGAGTCCGCGGATGCTCTCCAGGAGCGTCTCCCAATCGCCCCCCGGCAGGTCCACTCTCCCGACCGAGCCCTTGAACAGGACGTCCCCGGAGAAGAGCGCTGCCTGGTCGGGGATCGCGTAGGTGACGTGGCCCGGGCTGTGCCCGGGGGTGAAGAGGACGTCGATCTCGAGGCCGGCCAGGCTCAGGTGCTCACCGCCCGCGACCGTCTCATCCGCGTCGTAGCTCTCGAACGGCCCGAACCCGGGCCACGGCACGAACGACATGATGTCGGCAAGGACGGGCACCTCGATCTCGGGGCAGGTGACGGGCGCCCCGGTGGCCCTGGCCACTGGGGCGACCGCCCCGATGTGATCGAAGTGGCAATGAGTGAGCAGGATCGCCTCGACGGTGATCCCGAGCCCCTCGACCGCCTCGATGATGCGCTCCGGCTCGTCGCCGGGGTCGACGATCAGGCCGCGATCGGAGCCGTCGGCCCTGACCACGTAGCAGTTCTCGGAAACCGGACCGACTGTGAAGGAGCGAATGTCGAGCATGGCTGATCCTGGTCTCGTTGAGGGTTGGGCCGATCCGCTCCGAGGTTAGCCCAGCCGCCTCATTCGCCGCGCTCGCGCCTCTTCGCAGCCATGCGGCGGCTGTAGAGGAACTTCTCGATGTAGAACCCGAGCGGGATGTAGATCAGGAGCATCAGCGCGGCGAGACCGGTCGACGCGACGATCGGCTTTCGGAAGATCGCCACCAGAAGCACCATGAAGATGACCGCGCCGAAGGCGCCGCGCATGACCGCGGACCTCCAGGTCGGGGGGCTCTCCCCGCGTTTGGCGCTCATCTGCTTACGCGCTTTCGCGCGGGCTTCCTGGCGGCTTCGCGGGCGGCCGGTCCGCCCGCGCCGATCGAGGCTTCCGCCCTGAGTGCCCCGATGCTTTCGACGTCGCTTCTTGGTGGTTCGCGCCACGTACGCAATCTAGCGACGGCGCTCGCGGCGAGGCACCGTCAACCGAGGCGCCGGGCTCAAAGCGGGATGATTGCCGAGGGTCGGCGCGACTGATTGCAGCCGGCCGTCATCCTGCAGGGTGTATTTCACGGAGTTGACGAGAACAGCTCGAAGAGGAGAGGCATGGCCACCAACGCGACGGAGAACGAGCAGCTGGAGCGCGACCTGGCGGAGCTCCTGGAGGTCGAGGCTTTCCCGCCCCCCGAGGACTTCCGCGCGGCGGCGCGGATCACGGATATGTCGCTGCACGAGGAGGCCGCGGGTGACCTGGAGGGCTTCTGGGCCCGGCAGGCCGACGAGCTCCTCGAGTGGTTCTCTGCACCGGAGCAGACGCTCGACGAGTCGACCGCGCCGCTCTATCGGTGGTTTGGCGGCGGACGGCTGAACGTCTCCCACAACTGCCTCGACCGCCACATCGAGGCGGGAAACGGAGACCGGGTCGCGTTCCATTGGCGCGGCGAGGAGGGCGAGGAGCGAGACATCACCTACGCCGAGCTCCACCGCGACGTGATGCGATTCGCCAACGCTCTGCGCGACCGCGGGATCGGCAAGGGGGACGTGGTCGGCATCTATCTGCCGATGGTTCCCGAGCTGCCCGTCGCGATGCTCGCCTGCGCGCGGATCGGCGCACCCCACAACGTGGTCTTCGGCGGGTTCTCACCCGACGCGGTGAAGGAGCGGATGGAGTTCTCCGAGGCCAAGGCGCTGGTCACGATCGACGGCGCCCGTCGCAAGGGAAAGACGGCGCCGATCAAGCAGGCCGTCGACGAGAAGATCGGGGCGGTCGACTCGATCGAGACGATCTTCGTCGTCCAGCACACGGGCGCCGAGTGTGAGATGCGCGAGGGCCGCGACGTGTGGTTCGCCGAGGCGATGGAGGCCGCCGATCCGCACTGCGAGCCCGAGCAGCTCGACTCGGAGCATCCTTTGTACGTCCTCTACACATCGGGCTCGACGGCTAAGCCGAAGGGCGTCCTCCACACGACGGCCGGGTATCTGCTCGGGGTGACGTTCACCCACCGCTACGTGTTCGACCTGAAGCCCGAGGCCGACGTCTACTGGTGCGCGGCCGACGTCGGCTGGGTGACCGGCCACAGCTACATCGTCTACGGGCCGCTCTCCAACGGAGCAACGAGTGTCATGTACGAGGGAGCGCCGGACTACCCGGAAAGGGACGTGTGGTGGGAGATCGTCGAACGCTACGGGGTGACGATCTTCTACACCGCGCCAACCGCGATTCGCGCCTGCATGAAGTGGGGGGCACACCATCCGGCTGCCCATGACCTCTCCTCGCTGCGCCTGCTCGGGAGCGTCGGCGAGCCGATCAATCCCAAGGCCTGGCTTTGGTACCACAAGGTGATCGGGGCGGAACGCTGCCCGATCGTCGATACGTGGTGGCAGACCGAAACGGGCCACATCATGATCACCACCCTGCCGGGCGCCCAGCGTGCAAAGCCGGCTTCGGCGGGCACTCCCCTTCCCGGCGTCGACGCGGCGGTCGTCGACGAGAACGGCGACGAGGTGCCGCCCGGAACCCAGGGGCTCCTCGTCCTGCGACGGCCCTGGCCCGGGATGCTCCGCAGTCTCTACAAGGAGGAGGACCGGTTCCGCGACACGTATTACGGCCGCTTCGGCGACACGACGTATCTGGTCGGCGACGCAGCGCGAAAGGACACCGACGGATACCTGTGGCTGCTGGGTCGCGTGGACGACGTGATCAACGTCTCCGGGCATCGCATCTCCACCGCGGAGATCGAATCGGCCTGCGTTTCGCACCCCAAGGTCGCCGAGACGGCGGTGATCGGCCAATCCGACGAGACCACCGGACAGGCGATCTGCGCCTTCATCACGCTCGAGGGTGACCTGGAGGGCACCGATGAGCTGGCCGCGGAGATTCGCGACCACGTTGCGACCCGGATCTCAAAGATCGCCCGGCCGAAGCGGATCATCTGGGCCGGCGACCTGCCGAAAACCCGCTCGGGGAAGATCATGCGCCGACTGCTGCGAGACATCGCAGAGGGCCGCGAGCTCGGCGACGTGACCACCCTGCGCGACCAGGCCGTCATGGGTCAGCTCGAAGCCAAGGTCAAGGAGCGCCAGGCGAGCGGCGACGGCGACTGAGCCAAGGGCGCCGGTCCGCCTACGGCGCCACCCGTCGCTCGATCGTCTGGGTGGCGGGGTCGAAGGTGAGGGGGGCGTCCTCGGGCCAGCCGTCGAGCGCCGCCGCGGGGATCAGGCCGACGACCTCGGCACCCACCACGCGAGCGCCGTGGACTGCGGCCAGCTCGCCAACCCTCCCGGCGACCTCGGCGAGCGGCACCGCAATCGGGTCGTGGACGTTGGTCGACACCTGGGTGCGCCCCTGCCCCAGCTCGATCCCGATCGCGCGAACGCCCGGCGGCCCGCCGCCCGCCTCGCGCACCCCCGCGGCGATTTCGCGAGCCTGGTCGATGCCCGCCCCGCTCAGCTCGAGGTTGAACGCGGCGAGGGGTGGGCGGGCGGTGACCAGCGTGGCGCCGGCGCTCGGATGGAGTGCCGGTGGTCCGTAGTCGGGGCGGAGCTCGCCGGTTTCCATCCGACGGCTGAGCTCGGCGAGCCCCCCGGTCCGAAAGAAGGCGCGCTCGCGGCGCGCTGGATCCGACGCGAGGTCCCCGTAGAGGAAAACCGGCAGGCCGGCCTGGCCGAGGCCCCGCGCGACATCGAGACCCTGATCGACGGCGCCGCCGTGATCTCCGGCGCGCAGCCAGACGACCGGGCAAACGTCGAGGGCCCCGATGCACGGGTGGGCGCCTTCGTGGCCGCGCATGTCGATCTCCTCGATACACGCAAGCGCCCCCTCCACGAGCGCCGCAGCAAGGGCGCCCGCGGGCGCGGAGAGGGTCAGGACGGTGCGGTTGTGGACCGGGTCGGAGTGGATGTCCAGGAGCATGGCGCCGCTTGCGAATGCCGCCGCGAGGCGCTCGATCCGGGCGCTGTCCCGGCCCTCGGAGACGTTGGGCACGGCGAGCAACACGTCCGCGCCGCTCAGACCAGGAGGCTGCCGTTGCGAACCACGGGCTGCCCATCGATTGCAAGATCGGGCTCCATGACCACACAGTCGAGGTGGACGGGCACCTGGATCGTGCCGCCTATCCCAGCCGAGGCGCCGAACGCGACGTGGACGGTGCCGAGAAGCTTCTCATCCTCCAGCAGCTCGCCGCTCAGGACCGCCCGCTCGTTGGTCCCGATCCCGAGCTCGGCCACACGGGTGGCGTCAGGACCATGCACCCGAAGCAGCTCGAGCAGCCGCTCGCCATCCTCGCCACTGGCCGAGACCAGGACCCCCTCCTCGATCTCGAGTGCGACCGGTTCGCTCGGGATGCCGATCGCGGCGATCGTGCCGTCCACGACCAGCCTGCCGTCGCCGACCCGCTCCTGGGGCGAGATGAAGCCCTCGCCGCAGGGCAGGTTTCCGAACGCACCCGGCTCGCTCAGCTCGCCGGCGTCCGGGATGCCCATCCTGCCCTCGAGACTGAGCCGCAGGTCGGATCCATTCGGACATGTGATCCGGGCCTCGCTGCCCGCGGTCAGGAGGTCGGCGAGGGCATGGCCGCGGCGCCGTAGCTCAGGCATGTCGGCGCTCATCGCCCTGGCGAGCATTGCCTCGGTGACGCCGGGGAGGGTCGCGGCGCGGGCGCCGGCGTCGGTGGCAGCCTTACGCGCGGCGGTGTGCGACAGGGATTGAACGGTCGGGGCGAGGATCACATCGGAGCCGAGCATCGCCGCGGAGATCGTCGCGGGGGGCTCCTCGGCATGCGAGGTGCGCTCCGCCATCACCGTCAGGACCGCCTCGGCCCCCGCGTCTTGCGCCGCATCCCGAAGCCGCTCGCCGATCCCCTGTGTGGCCGGGTTGCAGACGACCAGCACGTCCTCGGCGTCTCCTACCGCGAGACAGTCGTCGGTCACCGCCCTCACCGCCCGGTCGAGGTCGCTCATCGGGCGGAGCCTAGAGGCTGCGATCGGGCGACATCGCGGTGAGCGGAGTTGACCGCGGGACGCGCCGGCGCAGCCGGTCCCTACACGTGGACGCGTCGCGCCGAACGGGCCGACGACTAGTGCCCCGGGAGCGCCGATCGGCGTCGCTACGATTCAGCGCCCCGCCGGAGTAGCTCAGCTGGTTAGAGCAGCGGAATCATAATCCGCGTGTCGCAGGTTCGAGTCCTGCCTCCGGCATCGAAGAAACCCGCTGGAAAGCGCCATTTTCCGCGTTTTTGGCGAAGCCGCTCTAGGCCGTCTGGCGTGCCGCGGTGATCTCGCCGTCGAGTGCTTTCAGCGCGGCCACGTAGATCTCCGAGAAGGTCGGAAAGGGCTGGATCGTGTCGCCCAGCACCTCGAGCGACACGCGGGCCCGGATGGCGAGGGTGGCCTGCTGAAGCCACTCGCCCGCCTCGGGGCCGAGTGCGTAGGCGCCGGTCAGCCGCTCGCCATCGCTGAGCAGGGTCAGGAATCCGTTGGATTCGGCGTAGGCGCGGGTGTAGGTGGCCGTCTTGGCCACCTCGGACACCGGGGTGGTGGCGCTGAACCGCGCCTCGCCGGCGCCGACCGCGGCGGCCTGAGGGTCGGTGTAGACGACGCGCGGGACCGCCTCGTAGTTGGCCTCGCGCGGCTCGCCGAGGATGTTCGCCGCGACGACCTCGCCTTCATACTTGCCGACGTGGGTCAGCGGCCAGGCGCCGTTGACGTCGCCGATCGCCCAGACGCGCTCGGCCGCTCGAAGGTGGGCGTCGACCGGGATCCCGTGGGGGTCGGCCTCGACGCCAACCGTCTCCAGGCCGAGCCCCTCGACGCGAGGTCGCCGGCCGGTGGCGACGAGCAGGCGATCGCCGCGCAGCTCGCGGCCGTCCTCGAACTCCATCACGAAGCCCTCGCCCTCGTGCCTCGCCGCAGACGCTTGCACGCCGAGGACGAGCTCAACCCCGTCCCGGCGAAGGACCTCGCCGAGGGCATCGCCCAGCGGCGCCGGCTCGCGGGCAAGCACGTGCTCTCCGCCGTCGACGAGTGCCACCTCGCCGCCGAGACGACGCACGGCCTGCGCCATCTCGACGCCGACGGGCCCGCCACCGAGAACGAGCAGGCGGCGGGGAACCGTCTTCATGCCGGTCACTTCGCGGTTGGTCCAGACGCCCTCGAGCTCGCGCAGGCCGGGAACCGGCGGCACGATCGGGTCGGCGCCATTCGCCAGGACGACGTGCTCGGCGGTGTGGCGCGCGCCGTCGACCTCGACGACGCCAGGCCCCGCGAGCCGGCCGCTGCCGCGCAGCAGGTCGATGCCCGCCTCCGCCAGCCAGCGCTCCTGACCGGCGTCGGAGTAATCGGAGACCATGAAATCGCGCCACGCCAGCGCTGCCTCGACGTCGATCTCCGCGCTCCCAGCGGCGTCGCGGGCCGCATGCACGGCCTCGCCGGGGCGCAGCAGCGTCTTCGACGGGATGCACGCCCAGTAGGAGCACTCGCCCCCGACCAGCTCGCGCTCGACCACGGCGACGCGCAGGCCGCCTTCGGCCAGCGCGCCCGCGCAGTGCTCGCCCGGCGAGCCGCCGCCGACGACGATGACGTCGTAGTCGCTGCTCATCCGTTCGCTTTCTGCCCGGCCAGGGAACCCTTCACGCGGTGCTCCTCCGTTTCCTTCAGCAGGTCGGTCAAGATCGCAACGTCCATGGTCAATCTCCTCTCGGTGAGCCGGCTTCTGCGCTCTCGTCAACGACCCGGCATAGCTTGGTGATGGCCGGTGCGGACATTACGCTGAGGCACTGATCGCCGCCAGGAGGGGCCAGGCTTCGGGGCCGGAGGGGCTCACGCCTACCGGGTAGTGACCATGCCGCGGGATGCGTCCGAGACCGCAGCGATGGCGCCAACAGCAAGGTACGACCGTCGCGGCACCACGTGGCCTCCGTCCCCGTCCCTCTAAGGCGTCCGGGTGAAACGAGCCACGGCGCCGCTGGACTGTGAGCCGACATAGACGCTGGTCCCATCCGGGCTGACGGTCACGCCGATCGCGCCCTGGAGCCCACGGCCGCCGCCGCACCCCCCACTCCCGCCCACGCTTCTGCAGGCGGTGTGTCCTGCGGGCTCGGTGATCGCCCCGGTGACCGTGTTTCGGTCGAGGCGCACCACGGCACCACTCTGTGCGGCGGAGCCGCCGTTGGAGGTGACATAGACGTTCTTTCCGTCCGAGCTCACCACCACCGTGTCCGCCCCGTCGAGCGCGTGGCCGTCGGCGCACGGGCCCGTACCGGTGTTGCTGATGCACCCGGCAGTCCCGGCGGGCTGGGTGAGAGACCCGTTGGTCGTGTTGCGGTTGAAGCGGACCACCGAGTCGCCGGAGAACGAGGCGACGTAGACGCTCCTTCCATTCGGGCTGATAGCCACACCTTCCGCGGAGCCAAGCCCGTGCCCGTCGGCGCACGCTCCCCCCCCGGTGTTGCTCACGCACCCGGCGCTCCCGGCGGGCTGGGTGATCGCTCCGGTAGTGGTGTTGCGGTTGAAGCGGGCCACAAAGCCGTCTGAGGCGGCGACGTACACGCTCTTTCCGTCCGGGCTCACCGCCACCGAGCGGGCGCCCTTGAGCCCATGCCCGTTAACGCATTGACCCGACCCCGAGTCACTCACGCAGCCGGCGGTTCCGGCGGGCTGGGTGAGATCCCCCGTGGTGGTGTTGCGGTCGAAGCGGGCCACGGCGCTGGTGCCGGCCGCGGCCACGTAGACGTTCTTTCCGTCCGGGCTGATCGCCACCCCGTAGGGGGCGTCGAGCCCGTGCCCGTCGGCGCACCCCCCGGCCCCCGTGTTGCTCACGCAGCCGGTGGTCCCGACGGGTTGGGTGATCGCCCCGGTGATCGTGTCGCGGTCGAGGCGCACCACGTCGTCGCTCATGATCGATGCGGCGTAGACGCTCTTTCCGTCCGCGCTTACCGCCACCTCGTTCGGCTGGCCCAGCCCATGGCCATCTGCGCACGGCCCGGCCCCCGTGTTGCTCACGCAGCCGGCGGTCCCGGCGGGTTGGGTGATCGCCCCGGTGATCGTGTCGCGGTCGAGTGTCGCCACGGACCCGTTGGCCGTGAACGCCGCGGCGTAGACGCTCTTTCCGTCCGGGCTCACCGCGACACCCCGGGCGCCGAACAGCCCGTGGCCGTCGGCGCAGGTGCCCCCTGACCCCGTGTCGCTGATGCAACCGGCGGTCCCGGCGGGTTGGGTGAGGTCGCCGGTCACCGCAAGCGCGGTCGCGGTGACCGCGAGGAACGTCACGCCCATCAGGGTGAGCATCGCCGCCCGTCGACGTCGGAGTCGCCTGAAAGATCTCGGTGAGCCGTTCGGGACGCCGCTCTTTGCTTCCATGCTCCCCCCTCGTTCGGGTGGCGTGCCTGTGGCGACCCTAACACCCAACCAGAGCGCAGCGCAAGGGCGCGCAGCAAGGGCGTAATGGGGACGCCCGCCAACGGTTCATGCGACCTGGCCGTGCGCCTCGGCTGACCGAGCGCCGGGGCGCACGGCCCGGATCGACCACCGGCGCCCACGGGGAGGAACCTGAAACGATCGCCGCTCATGGACGGCGTGAGGGTGACCCACATCGGCGGGCCGACGGCCCTGATCGAGGTCGGTGGCTGGCGGATCTTGACCGACCCGACATTCGACCCGGCAGGCGGCCGCTACCGGTTCGGCTGGGGAACCGGGTCGTCGAAGCTCACCGGCCCGGCAATCGAGGCTGCCGACCTCGGACCGATAGACGCCGTGCTTCTCTCCCACGACCACCACGAGGACAACCTGGATTCGGCCGGTCGCGCGCTTCTTCCGTCGGCGGGCGTCGTGATCACCACGGCTCCCGGAGCAGGGCGCCTCGGCGACGGCGCCCGCGGGCTCAGGCCCTGGGGCACCACGCGACTCGAGGCCGGGAATCGGCCGCCGATCGAAATCACCGCGACGCCGTGCCGCCACGGCCCTCCCCTCAGCCATCCGATTGTCGGCGAGGTGGTCGGCTTCGCGCTCCGGTGGGAGGGCCAGGCCCACGGGCAGCTGTGGATCACCGGAGACACCGTGCTCTACGACGGCCTCCTCAAGGTCGCCGACAGGCTGAGCGTCGACACCGCGCTCGTCCATCTGGGCGGGGTCCGGTTTCCGGTCAGCGGACCGCTTCATTACACGATGACGGCCGCGCAGGCCGTGGAGCTCTGTTCACGAGTCAACCCCCGCACCGTTATCCCGATCCACTACGAGGGCTGGAAGCACTTCCGACAGGGCCGCGACGACGTCGAGCGGGAGCTCGAGGCGGCTCCCGGGGAGATCTCGCGGATGTTTCGGTGGCTGCCGATCGGCGTCGCGGTGGACCTCGGCGACGGCGGGGCACACCGCTGAGCGCAACGGGCGGCCGGATCGAAACGGCTTCTATGCCGAGTCCGTGTCCGACGGCTCGGGAGGAGTGGCGGCCGCGAACTCGCGCTCGGGCATCGCCCGAGCGAGCAGCGAGGTTGGCAGTATCCGCAGAAGGCGGACAGCGACGGTCCACGGGAATCGCGGCACGGTCGCGTAACCGACGCCTCGTTCGATCAGGTCCGCGGTCTGCTTGGCCCCCTCGTCGGCGCTGATCAGGAACGGCCTGCTCTTCATGTCCTGGTTGATCGGCGTGTCGATGTAGCCCGGCGCGATCGTGGTCACCGTTATCGGCTCGCGGTGGGTTTCGACGCGAACCGAATCCAGGTAGGTCGCGATCGCCGCTTTCGAGGCGCTGTACGAGCCCGATGTGGGGAGCCCGCGAGCCCCGGCCACCGATCCGATTCCGACCACCTGGCCGCCGCCCTGGCGGCGAAACTGGGCAATCGCCGCGTCGATCGTCGCCATCGCTCCGATCACATTGGTCTCGATCACCTGGCGCTCACGCGCCATGCGCCCCTCGCCGACCGGCCCCGAGCTGCCCAGGCCCGCGTTTGCGACCACGATGTCGATCCTGCCGAATGCCTCAGCCGCCTCGGAGATCGCCAAAGCGACGTCCGGGACATCGGTCACGTCGAGCCGGCGGACCTCGACCCTGCGCTTCGAATCGGAGCCGGCGATCTCAGCGCGCACCTGCTCCAGGGCGTCGAGCCGGCGGGCGGTCAGGAACAAATCGCAGCCTCGCCGAGCGAACTCCGCAGCGAGCGCCCGCCCGATCCCCGAGCTCGCTCCGGTGATGAACACGGTCTTGGCCACCCGACGCGACGATACTGGTCGGTGACGCAGCCGGGAGGCGACTCACCGGCCCATCGTGAGACACGCGCGACCGATCAGGCCAGCGACAGGACGAGCTTCCCGCGTACGTGGCCGCCCTCGCTCAGCGCGTGGGCCCGTCCCACCTCGGAGAACGGGATCGCCTCGGCGATCTCCACACGAACATCCCGGTCTGAGATCAACTGGGCGATCTGCGCCATCTGATCGGCGCTGGGATTCATCACCAAACCCTCGGCGCGGATACCGCGCGCCCTTGCAGCCTCTTCGGGAGGAGCCCCCGCAATCGTGACCAGCATCCCGCCGTCGCGGATCGCCCCGACCAGGGATGCTGTCGTCTCGCCACCGACCGTGTCGAACGCGAGATCGACATCGCTGACTGCCCCGGCGACCTCCTGGCGCGTGTAGTCCACGTAATCGTCGGCGCCGAGCGATGAGACGAACTCGCGATTTCGATCCGAGCCGGTGCCGATCACCCGCGCGCCCGCCAGCTTTGCGAACTGGACCGCGAAGTGTCCGACGCCTCCGGCGGCGCCCGCCACGAGCGCCGTCTGCCCGCTCTCGAGTCCCCCCGTGCCCAGCAGTGCCTGCCAGGCGGTCATGCCAGCCACCGGGATCGCCGCCGCTTCGATGAAGCTCACATCGGTCGGCTTTCGCGCCAGCACAGCGGCCGGGGCCGTCGCGTACTCGGCATAGGCGCCGCTTTCCGACATTCCGAACACCTGGTCGCCCTCGGCGAATCCGTCCGAGCGCGAGGCCTCGACGACCCCCGCGACGTCGCTGCCCAGGATCATGGGCAGGGGAGCTTCGGCGATTCCGCGCCGATACTTCGTGTCGATCGGGTTTATCGATGCGGCGTGGACCCTGATCAGCACCTCGCCTTCGCCCGGTTCGGGACGGTCCACCTCCTCGAGTCGAAGGACATCGGGATCGCCCGTCTCGTGGATCACGACGGCTCGCATGGAGGCCATCCGCCCGGAACTACTCGTCTCGAGGGGTGATGCGGAAGACCGAGACGACCTCGGCCTGGTGGGCCTCGGGGTGGACGACATAGGCGCTGGGGCCACCACCGAACCAACCTGAGCTCTCGTTGTCGCCCACGAACACGCCGGGATGATGCTTCCCGTCGCCGTCCTCGACCCAGACCGGCTGTCCCTCCTTGAAGCCGTGTTCGATCTCGCCCACTGACCCAGACTAGCCGCTCGCCCCCACGTCCAGCCGGCCCGACGCTAGGTCGCGAACGAGAGCTGGATGACGATCAGCGCCGAAATGGCGCCGAGACAGATCAGGTGGTCGCGCAGGATCGATCTCGCGAGGCGGCGCTGCACCTCCGCCGGGTCGCTGCGCGCCCCCAACCGCACGGCGTTCGGCACCGTGGTCGTCGCGGCGAGGAGAACCGCCACGACCAGCAGGGTCAGCGAAACGACGCTCGCCCAGGTGGGCGCTTCACCGCCGGCCAGCTGGATGCCGCTCGTCGCGAGCGTCGCGACCATGACCACGCCGATCAGCCGGTTCATCGGGCGCGCGCCCGTCGTCACCCGGGCGTAGTAGGCCGCTATCGATGCGAGCGTCGCCTCGGAGGGGCCCCGATCGCCGCCACCGCTCCGAAACGCCTGGACGTCGAACATCAGGTCGAACCAGAGCACGGCGAGCAGGAAGCCCGCCCCGGCGGTGACGGCCGCGGTCATTCGGCAACCGTCTGCTCACCGACCCTGTCTGGGACGGCCTCATGCGCGGCCACTCGCCGCTTGCAGTTCAGTTTCGCTCTACGACCAAGAACCGGTTGCCGTCCGGGTATTCATCGGTCCGATCGACTCGGCGCGGGCTGCTAGTGGTCGACGACGCGGAAGCTGCCGCGCATGAACGGGTGCACCCGGCAGAAGTACGTGTAGGTGCCGGGCTTGAGGTTCTTGGGCGTCTTCCATGTGTCGCGCTCGACGGCGGGGGCGTTGAAGCCCGCGTAGTTGAAGCCGAGCTGGCCGGAATCGAAGGAGTGCGCCCCGTTCGCGATTGGATAGGCGATCCCCGTGGAGCGATTGCAGGGAGCCTTGCACGCGGTCAGGGTGTGGAAAGTGTTCACGGACTGGCTGGCGTCCAGGTTCTTGAAGGTCAGGCTCTGTCCCGCCGTGACCTCCGGCGGCCTGGCATTGCCACCTCCGCCGGCCAGATCGCCCTGCAGGTAGTTGTAGTTCTGGATCCCGATCGGGTTCGGCGGGTTGGGATACCCGGTCAGGAACCTCGGATCGGGCAGGCCGGTCGTCGTCCCGCCGTGGTTTCGATTCTCGTCGAGGTGGCTGTGGGTCAGCACCCCCGTCTTGTCGATGTTGCCGCTGAACGCGTCGACGCCGCCGGCGTTGGTCCCGTCATATACGGCGACGGGCATGATCCCCATCACCTCGTACCAGCTCGCCCGGCTCACGTCGTAGGTCGCGTGCACGCCCAGGGTGTCGCCGGCCTGCATCTTGACTCGCCAATCTGCGGGCGTCGCCCCCATCGCGACGTCCCACGACACCTCACCGGCGGGCTCGTAGTAGTGCGCCTTGGAGTCGAACACCGTGGTCTTCTGGCTTGCGCGGCGCACCGTCAAGCTCGTATCCAGCCCACCGGGGTGCAGGTGCCCGACCGTGCTGATCAGGGTGACCGGGTGGTCGGGGGTCCAGGTCTGGCTCTGCCCGACGAAGCTCTTCTGGGCGGGGCTGGCCTGGTCGGGGAACGTGTACTTGCCGTTCTGGCCCATTCCCCGCAGAGCGTTGAAGACGGGATAGATCGGACTCGAGATGCCGGTCCGCGGGCTGGGGCCGCTGACGTCCATCCACTTGGTGTGCACGGTGTGAATCGACGGCGGCCGAAGGAGCCGTGTCGGGCACGAAGTCCATTCGCCACACGATGTAGACCTTCGCCGACTGACCGACCAGGTCGTGGATCATGTCGTTCACGAACCAGCTGTCGGTCGGCTTGGAGTGCCAGCCGAACCCCTTCGGCATCTGGATGATCGACTTCTCCTCGCCGGTGGCGAACTGCGGAGCGCCGTTCACGGCCCACACCGCGTGGTGCAGGTGGAGCACGTCGACGCGGGGGACCTTGCCGCTCGTGTAGACCAGATCCGGGTCGAACCTGGTTATGTAACCCGGCGCCTTCGGGAGCAGGTTCGTCTGGTTGAGGCGGATGATGTTCTGCCCCGGCTTGATCGTGATCGGCCCGTAGCAGAAGGTCAGATGGCGCACGCCGTCGTACGACACGTGCGGGGTCTGGTTCGGCTTGTTCTTGATCGGCGGGCAGCTGGCCGCCTGGGCGCTCGACGACGCGACCATCAACGCGGCTGCGACTCCCGCGAGGACGAGGCCGAGAACGCACGCCCTGAAGCCCGGAAAGCGCCACGCGTCGCGGGGGCCGCTCACAATTCCTCCGGCAACCCCCGCGTCCTCACTACGCGTCCATGCGCGACCTCCCACCACGTGATGGACCCTACCACGCGCCCCTCATGTTCGAGGCCTCGGCGTTCGATAAGGAGATCGTGACCGATGGAGGCGGCGCTCCGCTTGCAATCAAGGAGGTCCCCGGCCTCGTTCCGCCGACCAGCTATACCGACGAGCGGCGGCGACTCGGCGACGTCATCGTCGCGCTCGGTTTCGCAGATCGCGAAACGGTCGAGCAGGCGGGCCGCGACGCCCGCGACCAGCGACGCTGGATCGGTGAGGTGCTGGTCGAGCGCGGGACCCTCAGCTCCCCACAGCTTGCGCACGCGCTCGCCGACCGAAACGGGATCGCCTTCGTCGACCTGAACGCGTTCCAGGTCGACAACGGAGCGGCCAACCTGATCAGCGCCGGTGAGGCCCGGCGCTTCCAGGCGATCCCGATCGCGTTTCTGGATCGCGACACGATCCTCGTCGCCACCTCCAACCCGGCGAACGTGCTCGGGCTCGACGACGTCGCGATGACCACCGGGTACCAGGTGAGGCGTGCGGTCGCCTCCCCCGAGGAGATCGAGGCGGTCATGAGTCGGCTCTCGAACCTCGAGGAGTCGGTGCAGGAGGTCGACGAGGAAACCCGCGAGGGGCACTTCGGCGCCGAGGTGATCGAGCTTCGCGAATCCGCCGAGGAGGCGCCGGTCGTCAAGCTCGTCCACTCCGTGATCGCCGACGCGGTGACCCGAGGCGCCTCCGACATCCACTTCGACCCTCAGCACGGCGACATGCGGGTCAGGTTTCGAATCGACGGAATGGTGGTCGACTCCGCCACGGTCCCCCAAAGGCTCGCTCCGGGTCTCGTCTCCCGGATCAAGATCATGGCCGAGCTGGATATCGCCGAGCGGCGCGCGCCTCAGGACGGCCGCGTCGGCCTCAACGTCGGCGACCACCGCGTCGACCTCAGGGTCGCGACCCTGCCGATCACCTCCGGAGAGTCCGTGGTGATGCGGATCCTGGACCGCGAGCGCGTCGTCACCGATCTCGATCGCCTCGGGATGCAGACCGCGGACCGCGAGCTTCTCGAGCACTCGATCGGCCAACTGCACGGCGCCGTGCTTGCCACCGGCCCGACGGGCGCCGGCAAGACGACCACCCTCTACGCGGCGCTGAGAGCGATCAACACCCCAGAGCGAACCCTGATCACGATTGAGGATCCGGTCGAGTACGAGCTCGCCGGCGTCAAGCAGGTCCAGGTCAACCCCGCGGCGGGAGTCACGTTCGCGCGCGGGCTGCGCTCGATGATCCGAAACGACCCCGACGTGCTGATGGTGGGCGAGATCCGCGACGGCGAGACCGCTCAGATCGCGATCGAGTCGGCGCTCACCGGGCACCTGGTTCTCTCCACGCTTCACACCACGGACGCCCCAATGGCCGCTGCTCGACTGGTCGAGATGGGAATCGAGCCGTTCCTGGTCGCCACCGGCCTCGAGTGCGTGATCGCGCAGCGCCTCGCGCGCCGGCTCTGCGAGGAGTGCCGCCGGCCGGCGTCGGTGACCGCCGAGGTGCTTCGCCAGAACGGGTTCGCGGAGGCCGACGAGACGATCGATGCCTTCGAGCCCGGGGGCTGTGTTCGATGCGGCGGAATGGGCTATCGCGGACGGGTCGGCTTGTACGAGGTCATGGTGCTCTCCGACGAGATCCGCGCCCTGATCCTTCGAAAGGCCTCGGCCGACGAGATCAGCGCCGCCGCGATGGCCGACGGAATGCGGCGACTTCGAGACGATGGCCTCGACGAAGGTCCGCAGCGGGACCACTTCGGTTCCCGAGGTGCTGCGGGTGCTGGGCGCCTAGGCGCGCCCCCCGCGGTCGGTCGCGGCGGCGCTGCCTACTCCTCGAGCACCGACAGGATGTTCCCGGCCGGGTCCTTGAACCACGCGATCTCGGGCCCCGGGCCACGGGCGATGCCCTTGTCGTCCTGCTCGAATGGCTCGTAGCGTTCGAACTCGACGCCGCGAGACGCGAGCTCTTCGACCGCCTCGTCGATGTCATCGACGGGAAAGTTGAGGACCGTGTAGGTGGCCGGCGCGTGGTCGGGCTTGCGGTAGACGAGGGTGTCCCGATCCCCGGCGAGGTGAAGCGACAGGAGACCGTTCTCAACATCCAGAACGGACGTCTTCAGCCCGAGCGTCTCGCCGTAGAACCGCTGGGCCGCGTCGAGATCGTCGACCGCGAAGCCGCTATAGGCCTTGCTGTTCGCGAGCATTGTGGCTCCTTCCTCGTTTCGCCGAAGTCCTTCTAGGGGTGCTCAGAGCAGTTCGCGATCGCCGTTTCGTCGCTCTTCAGGCCGCCTCTGAGCACGCCGCCTCGGGATCCGCCGGCTCTCGGACCGGCTCCTGCTCCGCCTCGAGCCCCTCGGCTGCCTTGGCCTCCGGTTGCAACACCGTCAGCGCGACCACGATCGCCGCCACGACCAGCGCGGCCGCGATCCAGAATGCCAGGTGGTAGCCGCCCGTCAATGCCTCCGCGGTGGACTCCCCGCGACCGATCAGGGTGTCGGTGCGCGACGCCGAGAGGGTCGCCAGCACCGCCAGGCCGAGCGCGCCGCCCACCTGGGCGCTCGTGTTGACGAGGCCAGAGGCGAGCCCCGCGTCGGCCTTCGTGGCGCCCGACATCGCGATCGTCATCAGCGCGGGGAAGCAGACGCCGACACCGGTTCCGAGCAGGATCATCACCGGCAGGACGTGGACGACGTAGCTGCCGTCCACCGGCGCCTGCGTGAAGAGCACGAGCCCCGCCGTGACCAGCGTGAGGCCCGGGAAGAGCAGGGTCCTCGCGCCGAAGCGGGTGATCAGCGGCTCGGAGTAGCGGACCGAGAGGGTCCCCATGACGATCGTGACCGGCAGGAACGCGAGGCCGATCTGCAGGGCGTCATACCCCATGATCCGCTGCAGGTACAGCGACCCCAGGAAGAACATCCCGAACATCCCGGCGACGGTCAGGATCTGGACCAGGTTCGCACCCGTCACGTTGCGCGAGCGGAAGATCCGAAGCGGGATCAGCGGGTTGCGCGCGGTCGCCTCCCGCGCGATGAAAAGGGCCAGCAGGGCGAGCGCGCCGGCGCCGAGGCCGAGCGTGCGGCCGGAGCCCCAGCCGTAGTCGGCGGCCGGCTTGACGATCGTGTAGACGCCGAGCATCAGGGAGCTCGTGATCAGGACCGCGCCGGGAATATCCGCCCCCTCACCGAACCCGATACCCGGGTCTCGGTCGAGCAGGCGCCGGGCCAGGAGCGCCGTCGCGATGCCGATCGGGATGTTGACGAAGAAGATCCAGTGCCAGTTGATCGTCTGGGTGAGGACGCCACCGGCGAGCAGGCCCACCGAGCCGCCGGCCGAGGCCACGAACGCGTAGACGCCGATCGCCTTCGCCTGCTCGCGAGGCTCCGGGAACATCGTGACGATCATGCCCAGGATGACCGCCGAGGTCATCGCTCCGCCGACCCCCTGGACGAAGCGCGCGCCGACCAACACCTCCTGGCTCTCAGCGAGCCCACAGATCAGCGAGGCGATCGTGAACACGCCGAGGCCGGCCATCAGGATGGTCCGTCGTCCGATCAGGTCGCCGAGCCGGCCCGCGAGCAGCAGCAGCCCGCCGAAGGAGATCAGGTAGGCGTTGACGACCCAGGCGAGGTTGGACGTCGAGAAGCCCAGATCGTCCTGGATCGTCGGCAGCGCGACGTTGACGACGGTGACGTCGAGGACGATCATCAGCATCCCCGCGCACAGGACGTAGAGCGCGATCCAGCGCGAGCGGTCGTCTGTCGCCTGTCCCGTATCGAGCTGTTCCACTACCTGCGTCGTCATCGTCCTGCGCCTCCTTCCTGTTCGGTTTACCCATACGACCGGCCGGCAATCCTGAACTCATCGCCGCCGGCGAAGAATTCCTCGCCGGGCCAGTTATGTCAGATCGCCTACGCTGGCAGCGCGTCCGGCAGATCGAAGCGCTCGAAGAAGTCGACGAATCTCTGGTGGACGATGGGCTCCTCCGGCCAGCGCCTGTAGGTCTCGGGGTCAGACGACTTCGTCGACCGGACGATGAACGCTGTGACGTCCTCGATCAACCCGCCTCGAATGGTGAGCACGTTGAGCGCGAACGGAAGGTAGGCCCGCTTCTCCTCGTCCCAGCTGTAGAAGGCGAGCGCCGGCTGCCCGTTCGCGCTGCACCAGAACGTGGCGCCAGCGCCAATCGCCGGATAGCGGTCCGACGCCGAGGAAGGCGATCAGCGCCTCGCGGCCCCGATGCCAGCTCGGCGCTGGAGGCATCGAGAACGATGCGTCCTCGGTCAGCATCGCGACCACCGCGTCGATGTCCTCCCGGTCCCACGCGTCCATGTAGCTCTCCACGACCTCGCGCACGCCGTCGTCGCCGAGCGAGCGCAGGGTGGCCTGCTGGCTCTGCTCGGGGAGCCGCTCGTCGGCGGCGGCGCGGGCGCGCTGCAGCGCGCTGTTGACCGAAGCGACCGTCGTCTCGAGCGTCTCCGCGACCTCGCGGGCCGAGAAGCCGAGCACCTCGCGAAGGATCAGCACCGCGCGTTGGTTGGCCGGCAGGTGCTGAAGCGCGGCGATGAACGCGAGCTCCACGGCCTCGCGCTGCTCGTAGCGGGCCTCGGGGGCGGCGTAGCCGTCCTCGAGGCCGAGCTTCTCATCCGGATACGGCTCGATCCAGACCGACTCGACGAGCGGCGTCCGGGGCCCGTCGTGAGGATCGATCGGCGGCCCGTAGTCGACCGGGAGCACGCGCTTCGGCCGGCGCCCAATCGCGTCGAGACAGGCGTTGGTCGCGATCCGGTAGAGCCACGAGCGCAGCGAGCTTCGAGCCTCGAATCCACCGCAGCCCGCGCCACGCTCGGAGCATTGCGTCCTGAAGCGCGTCCTCGGCGTCGTGAACCGACCCGAGCATCCGGTAGCAATGGGCCTGGAGCTCGGAGCGGTGCGGCTCGACAAGACTGCCGAACGCGTTCTGGTCACCGCCCTTCGCAGCCTCGAGCAGCTCTTCGCTGAGCGGTCGATCCTGTCGGGGGAGAGCTCATCGCCCTATCAGGGTAGACGGGTGAGGCGGGCCAGAGTCATCGCCCCGATGAGTCTGGGTGCCGGCGCCGGTCTAGATGGCAGGGCATGAACCAAGAGCCCTCCCACCACCTCGTCCACCTGGAGCTTCACACAGGGGATCTTCGCGGTGCCCAGGCGTTCTATGCACGGCTTTTCGGCTGGCGCATCGGAGCAAATCGAGGCAGCGAGGCAGCTCCTACCTCGCCCTCGAGCTGGCGCGGGAGCTCGGCGGCGGCATCGTGGAGTGCCCGATCGAGCATCCGCTGTGGCTCCCCTACGTCGAGGTCGCGGATGCCGCCGAGGTGACCGAACGGGCACGGCGGCTCGGGGCCTCAGTGCTCGTTTCGCCACGCGAAGGCCCGGCCGGCTGGCGCAGCGTGGTGGCCACGCCGGCGGGCGGAGAGGTTGCCTTCTGGCAGCCGAAGCGGTGACCGAGGGATCAGTCGCGGGCGAACTGCCCGTGAAACCCGTACGGGATGTGGTGGGGAACCTCCGCCCGGGCCAGCTCGCCGAGCGAGCGCGCGTCGAGGACCAGCAGGAATGAGTTCCCGCGGCGGCCGTCGAGAACGACCGAGAGCAGAACCCCGTCGTCCTCGTCCTCGGACCCCGGAGTCTGCGACGAAGACCGGCTCACCCGGGAAGCTTCCCTCCTCGAACCACTCCGTCGAGGTGCGCTCGGCGACGTCGGCCTTGACGATCCGGTCGATCCATCCGCTCTCCAGTACCGACACCCCAGGCATAGCGGTACGGCCGCTCGTTGCAGCGCCCGTAGTTGATCCTCGGCAGCTCGATCGACTCGTCGATCAGGCGCTCGGCGCCGACCGTGCCGGCACCCGGCGAGATCCGGAACCGCTCCAGGTGGGAGGGCGCGACCGGCTTTCCGGCCCGAAGCCTCTCGAGGTACAGGTCCTCGACGACCCCGGCGTCACGGGTGGTGCAGATGTCGACCACGACCTCGTCCGAGTCCTCGTATGCGTTCACGTGGTGAAAGCCGAAGCGCGCCTCGGTCTCGAACGGGCCGACGACCTCGCCGGTCCGGCGATCGAACAGACGGAATCGCGTGCCGAGCTCGGGCTTCCAACGGTAGTTCTCGATGTACGGCCTGCCGCTGAAGGCAAGTCGCAGGGGATTGACCACGAACGGGAACTCGGCAAGCACGAGCCAGCGTTCGGTGAGCCCGAACGAGTGCACGTAGGCCGGCTCGCGCACCGGCGCCGCGCCGATCACTTCGGGCTTGGAGCCTTCCGGGCCGAAGCCGGAAGAAGCGGTAGCTGTTTCGGGGTCCGAGCTTGGCGGCGTAGTTGAGCATCCCCTTGGTCTCGCGATCGAGATGCGGATGGGCAGTCGTCAGCTGTCCCGGCGGCCGATAGGCGACGCCGGCGGCCGCCAGGGTGTCGGGGTCGAACTGAACCGGGATCGGGGTCTCGGTCATGGAGATGAATCGCTCACCGAGCTTGGCGAGGTTGACGTTCGCGTTATCGGTCAGCTTCGGGGAGAACATCGCGGTGACCCGCGCGAACAGCGAGCGGCAAGGATCGGTCGCGAACTCCGAATAGGCGATCTCGCCCGTGGCGCGGGCGGCGCGATAGGCGCGGCTCTCCAGGAATCGGCTCGCGTAGGAGACCTCGCCGCCGACGAACGAGAAGCGATGGAGCATCGCAAAGCCGTCGAACCAGTGGTTCATCGAACGATCGCCCACCTCCCACTTCGCCGGACCGGTCCTGAGCAGAGAACCCGCGAGCCACGATGGGACCTGGCCTTCGACCGGGAGCGAGTCGATGTGGGTCTCGTCCTCGAGCGAATCGAAGCCGTGGCGGGCGCCGGTGGCGGCGGGGGCGTGGGCGAGCGTGCTCATGGTGCCTCCTGATAGTTCAGTTCGTACCGTTCGTGTTGAACTGTATCATGGCCGACATGACATCCCCTCGACTCAGCGACACGTCCTATGCGGTGCTGGGCCTGCTCGACGCCTGCGGACCATCGACCCCGTACCGGCTAAAGCAGGCAGCCCAGGTGAGCATCTTCCACTTCTGGTCGATCCCCCACACGCAGCTCTATACGGAGTGCGCGCGCCTCGCCCAGGAGGGGCTGTTGGACGAGCGCCGCGAGGAGCGCGGACGGCGGAGGCGGGTCTACAGCCTCTCCGCGCCGGGCCGAGAGGCGCTCGAGCGGTGGCGGGCCGACGCCCAGGCCGAGCTCTATGAGCTGCGCGACCCGGGGCTCCTGAAGCTGTTCTTCGGCGCCGACCCGAGCGCCCTCGCGAAGACGCAGCTCGAGCGCCACCGAGCCCGCCTATCCGCGTATGAGGAGATGCTCGCCGGCGAGGACATGCCGACCGGCGTGCGCTTGTCGGTGGAGTCGGGGGTCGGACACGAGCGCGAATACGTCCGGTTCTGGTCACGCCTGGAAGCCGGCGACTGAAGCGTCAAGGTGCCGCCTCGACGCACGAGGCATCCTGTTCTGAGTGCGGCCCCACCCGCCCAGGCCGACGAGGGCGACTCGTTATCGTGACCTTGTGCTCAAATGGCTTCGCAGCCATCCGCGCCAAGCGGATCTGGCGATAGTCGGCGGGACGGCGGTGCTCTCGGTCAGCTTGACCGGCGAGTTGGGCGTGGTCACGGCTTTGGCCCTCGGGATGGCGGTGATACTGATCGCGAATGTCCTGCTGGGCCGGCTGCCGTCGGGCTGAGCGTGTCGAGGTCCATCCTGGGGTCCACCTGACGGCGATGGCGCGGCGCCTGGTGCTCGCGGTCCTGACGCTCGCCGTGATCGCGGGTCTGGTCGTCGCCGAGCTGGCGACCAGCGGCTCGGATCAGAGCTCCCGCGCCGCGCCCGCACTGCCCTCGCAGGTGCTTCACGGGCCCAAGGACGGACCTCGCGTCCCTGCGGGGGAGGCCGGCGCTGATCAACTTCTGGGCGAGCTGGTGCACGCCCTGCAGGCAGGAGGCGCCGGCTCTCGCCCGCCTGGCCCGTAGCGTGAACGGCCAGGCTCGGGTCGTGGGAGTGGACTGGAACGACACGACGGCCAACGCCGACGAATTCATCAAGCAGCATCACCTCACCTACCCGATCCTCAGGGACGGGTCGAGCGCCGTGGGGGAGCGCTTCGGCCTGACCGGGTTGCCGACCACGCTTCGTGCTCGATTCGGATGGGCGGATCGTTCGCACCCTGCGCGGCCCTCAGACGCCCGCCACCTTTCGCGGCGCCCTCGCGGACGCGTCGTCCGCGAGCGGCTGATCCACGCGCCCGCCAACCTCTAGGCTCGGTCGCTTGAGCCGGACGGAGCGGGCAACGTCGATCGGGCTGGTGATCGGGGCGGTCGCCTCGGTCCAGCTGGGCGCCGCGCTCGCCACGACCCTGTTCGACGACGCTCGGGCCGGCCGGGGCGGTGCTGCTGCGAACCGGGTTCGCGGCGGTCATCCTCGTCGCCGATCTGGCGTCCCGCGGTGCCCCGTCGGAGCCAGCGACGCCGCTTCGGGACGCGGTCCTGCTCGGGGCTGACGTTGGCCGCGATGAACCTGAGCTTCTACGCGGCGCTCGACCGGATCCCGCTCGGGATCGCGGTGACGCTCGAGTTCACGGGACCGTTCGCGGTGGCGGTGGCCGGATCGCGGCGCCGGCAGACGATCTCGTCTGGGTCGCGCTCGCCGCCGGCGGGCATCCTCCTCCTGTCGCCCGCTCGCACGGCTCGCTCGACGGGCTGGGCGCGGCGTCTCGCGCTGGTCGCGGGGGGCTTCTGGGCCGCCTACATCGTGCTGGCGGCCCGGGTCGGGCAGAGCGTTCGCCGGCGGCCGGGGGCTCGCCCTGGCGATGGTCGTGGCGACGGCGCTCCTGATCCCGCATCGGGGTGCTCGAGGGCGGGGGCGCGCTGGTGCGGCCGGGGCTGCTCGGCGGTCGGGACTCGCCGTGGCGGTGCTGAGCTCGGCGATCCCCTACTCGCTGGAGCTCGAGGCGCTGCGGCGGCTCCGCAAGGGGACCTTCGGCGTGCTGATGAGCCTCGAGCCCGGCAGTGGCCGCGCTGGTCGGGCTGGTGGTGCTCGGCCAGGGACTGGCGACGACCGAGGTGGTCGCGATCGCGCTGGTGGTCGGTGGCCAGCGCCGGCGCGCCTGGGAACCGCCCGGGCGCCAACGCCGGTCGAGGCCTGAGCAAACGCCGCGCATGAGTGGTTGCGTGTCGCGTCGCAGCCGGCGACGACGAGATCGCCTCGTCGCGGGTCGGGGTGCGCGAAGGGCTCTACGCCGGCCCGTCGACCGCCCCGGGCTCGCGCGGCTCGTGGCCGCGGCAGGAGCCGACCGGAAGGCGCGGGTAGCGCGGGAAGGCGGGGTCGGTCGCGCGAGCGCTCGCAGAGCGAGAAGCTCGAGCCGCGGGTGTTGCGGACGATCCGCTGGTGAGCGCAGGAGTCGCAGAGGCCGGCGGGCTGGCGGGCCATCGTCGCAGTATCCCCGCCTCCATACTTCACTTTGTATAGTCGAGGGCCGTGTCCACCTTCAGGCGGTTGCTCGGATTCCTGCGTCCCTACCGCCGTGCGGTGATCGGATCGCTGGTCTTCGCCTCGGGGGCGATGGTGATGACGGTGGGGATCCCGTGGCTGGTCGGCAGCACGGTGAACGCGATCGAGGAGCACCGGCGCTCCGACATCGCGCCGTTGGCGCTGGCGATCGTCGGCGCGGGGGTTCTGCGCCTGGGCCTGACCGTGGTCCGGCGCCTCATCGCCGGGAGGGTCTCGGTTGCAGTCGAGTTCGACCTCCGGGAGCGACTCTACGGTCACCTGCAGGCGCTCGAGCTCGGCTTCTTCGACTCCCAGCAGACGGGCCAGCTGATGTCCCGGGCGACGGTCGACCTCCAGGCGATCCGCTTCTTCCTCGGCTACGGGCTGGTCTTCCTGACGCAGAACGCGCTCACGCTGCTGCTCGCCAGCGCGGTGATGTTCGCGCTCAAGCCCGACCTCGCCGCCCTGGCGCTGCTGCCGGTCCCGTTCGTGGTCCTGTCGGCGATGCGGTACAGCCGGCGCTCGCGACCGGCAGTCCAGGAGGTGCAGCAGCGGCTCGCCGAGCTCACCGGGGAGGTCGAGGAGGGAATCTCCGGGATTCGGATCGTGAAGGCGTTCTCCCGCGAGGGCTTCATGCTCGAACGCTTCCGCCGCTCGGTGGGCCGGGTGTTCGACCAGGAGATCTTCTCCACCCGCCTGCAGGCCTTCTACTCGCCGTTGATCGGGTTCCTGCCGAGCCTCGGGTTGGCGGTGGTGCTCCTGGTCGGCGGCAGGCAGGTGATCCACAACACCCTGTCGCTGGGCGACTTCACGGCGTTCTACGCCTACCTGATCATGCTCACGTCACCGATGCGCATACTCGGCATCGCCCTGGGAATGGCTCAGCGGGCCGTCGCCTCGGGCAACCGGCTGTTCGAGATCCTCGATCGCGACGCACGGATCGAGAGTCCTCCGGGCGCGCCGCCGCTTCCGGAGGGCCCCGGGCGGGTCGAGCTGCGCGGCGTCTCGCTCGCCTACAACGGCGGTGCGCCCGCGCTGGAGGACATCGAGCTGCTGGTGGAAGCCGGACGGACGGTGGCGCTCGTGGGCCCAACCGGGTCGGGCAAGACGAGCCTGGTGGCGCTGATGGCGCGCCTGTACGACCCGAGCCGGGGCGCGGTCCTGATCGACGGGGCCGACCTGCGCTCCGTGGACGTCCGTTCGCTTCGATCCCAGGTTGCGTTCGTCGCCGACGACAGCTTCCTGTTCTCCGCCACGGTCGCGGAGAACATCGCGTACGCCCGGCCGGACGCCAGCCGCGAGGAGATCGAGCTGGCCGCGCGGCGCGCTCAGGCGCACGGCTTCATCGAGCGCTTCCCCGACGGCTATGAGACGCGGATCGGCGAGCGCGGCCTGACGCTCTCGGGTGGCCAGCGCCAGCGGGTGGCGATCGCGCGGGCCCTTGTGGCCGACCCCCGGATCCTGATCCTCGACGACGCGACGTCGTCGGTGGACGCGCAGACGGAGGCGGCGATCAAGCGCGGCCTGCGCGAGGCGATGGCGGGCAGGACCACGTTCATCGTCGCCCACCGGATGTCGACGATCTCGCTCGCCGACGAGGTGGTGGTGATGGACGGTGGGCGAATCGTCGACCGGGGCACGCACGACGAGCTGATCGAGCGCTGCCCGCTGTACGCCGAGATCGCCGAGCACGGCATGGAGGACTCGGTCTTCCTGCAGCGAGACCTCGAGCGGCGTGAGGAGACGGCGAGGCTGTGAGCGGCGAGCGCCGAAGAGCGCGCAACGAGCCGGCAACCCGTGAGGCCGGCCGCGACGGGCGCCCGAGCGAGCCGATCACGGAGCTCGATCCGGAGACGCAGGGGTCCGACGTCGCCGAGGAGACCGAGGATCAGGCGAACCAGCCGGGGCGCCTGATGGGCACCCTGCTGCTGGCGCGGGAGCTTTGGCGGCTGATTCGGGGCGAGCGCCAGCGCACCAGGAAGCTGCGATGGCTGTTCAGCCTCCTTCGCCCCTACCGGGTGCGGGTGGCGGTCACGCTCGTCGCCCTGCTCGTCGCCACGGCCGCCGGGCTTGCTCCCCCCTACCTCGCCGGACGGGCCATCGACAACGGCATCGCCAACGGCGACGTGGGCGCGCTGGATCTGATCGTGGCCCTCTTCCTGCTTTCCGCCCTCCTCTATTGGGCGGCGACGTACACACAGACGTACCTGGTGGGCTGGGTCGGCCAGCGGGCGCTTCAGGACCTGCGCGAGCGGATCTACACGCACCTTCAGGGGATGTCGATCGGCTTCTTCACCAGGAACCGGCCCGGGGTGCTGATCTCCCGGCTCACGAACGACGTCGAGGCGCTGGACACCCTGGTCACGGACGGCGTGGTGACCCTGATCTCGAGCACGCTCACGCTCGTCGGCGTGGTGGTGATCCTGCTGCTGCTCGACCTGCAGCTGGCTCTGGTGACCTTCGTCACCTTCCCGCTGCTCGCGATCGGCAGCGTGGCGTTCCGGATCGCCGCGGCGGGCGCGTACCGGCTGACGCGGGAGAAGATCGCCAACATCACCGCCTACCTGCAGGAGACGCTGTCCGGGGTGCGGGTGGTGCGGAGCTTCGCCCAGGAGCCGAGGCACCTGGCGCGGATGGCGGTCCTCAACGAGGAGAACCGGGTCGCCAACATGCGGACGGTCTACCTGAACGCCGCCTACTTCCCGGCGGTCGAGCTGCTGTCGGCGATCGGCACGACGGTGATCCTCCTCTACGGCGGCTACCAGGTGATCGACGGCAACATCCAGGTCGGCATCCTGGTCGCCTTCGTCGGGTACCTGAACGCGTTCTTCGATCCGATTCAGCAGATCTCCCAGCTCTACACCACCTACCAGCAGGGAATGGCGGCGCTGGACAAGATCTTCGATCTGCTGGAGACAGAGCCCGACATGACCGACCGCCCGGACGCGCTCGACCCTGGGCGCCTGCGCGGCGAGATCGAGCTGGCCGAGGTCTCGTTCTCCTACGGCGACAGCGGCGACTGGGCGCTGCGCGAGGTGGACCTGCACATACCGGCGGGGCAGACCGTGGCGCTCGTGGGCGAAACCGGCGCGGGCAAGTCGACGTTCGCGAAGCTGGTGGCGCGCTTCTACGACCCCCAGCGCGGTCAGGTGCTGGTCGACGGGCACGACCTGCGGGAGCTGAGCTCGAAGGCGTTGCGCAGCCAGCTCGGGATCGTCCCCCAGGAGGGTTTCCTGTTCTCGGGCACGGTGCGCGAGAACATCGCCTTCGGCTGCCCGTCCGCGAGCGACGAGGAGATTCGCGCCGCGGCCAAGACGGTCGGTGCCGATGCGTTCATCGAGCGACTGAGGGACGGGTACGAGACCGAGATCGGAGAGCGAGGCGTCAGCCTGTCGGCGGGCCAGCGGCAGCTGGTGGCCTTCGCGCGCGCGCTGCTGGCCGAGCCGCGGATCCTGATCCTCGACGAGGCCACGTCGAACGTCGATGTGCGGACCGAGCGCACCATCGAGCGCGGACTCGAGCGACTGCTCATCGGGAGGACGGCGATCGTGATCGCGCATCGGTTGTCCACCATCAGACGGGCGGGGAGGATCGTGGTCCTGGAGCACGGGCGCATCGTCGAGTCAGGCACACACGAAGAATTGATCGAGGCCGGGGGCCCGTATTCGCAGCTGTACGGCGCCTGGGCCGAGCAGGCGGCGTAGGCCAGGCGTCGAGGCGCGCCGGGGCTCGGCGCTAGGGGGAGACGCCGCCGGAGCCGCTTCCGCTCGTTCCTCCGCTGCTCGTCCTCCGCCGGTACCTCCCCCGGCTGTGCCGCCGCCCGCCGGTGCCGCCGGAGGGGGGCGCCGGGGCGGGGGGCGCGACGGGGGCTGCCGGAGTGGTCGGCACGGGGGTGGTCGTGGTCGGGACGGGCGTGGCGGGGGTCGTCGTCGTGGCGCCGGTCCCGCTCGGCGGTGGCGCCCGCCTGGCTCCCGTTCGCGCAGGCCTTGATCCCGTAGTCCTGGGCGGCGGACGGCGGCGCTGGAGCGGGCGTTCTGCGCCTCGGCCTCGGCGGCGAGGTGTCGCCGCCCTGCTCGAGCGGCGTCTGCTTGCTCATCAGGGCGCTTGACCTCGTCGCTCAGCGCCGAGAGGTAGCTCTTCAGCGTGGTGCGGTCGGGCTGGGCGGCGAGTCAGCGATGCGCAGCGAGTCGAGCTGGCTCGGGTGATCTGCAGCTCCTGGGTCGCCTGCACCTTGGCGATCCGATGCTGACGGTCCCGCTGTCGAGGCTCGAGAGCGCCGGGTTCGTCTCCTGGCAGATCGAGTTCGCCTGGTCGATGAACTCGGACTTGCTGAGCGCCGCGCGCCCCCGGCGCCGCTTGCGCCGCTCGCGCCCTGCACGGTGACGACCGGCGCAGGGCTGAGTCGCCGCCGCAGCCGGCGGCGCCGAGCGCCGCCGCCACGAGGACCCCGGCAAGCGGGAGGTATGCGCACCTACCCCACATTGCGGGATCAAGGTAGCAAGGGCGCTGACTGCGGGCCAGGGACTCGAACCCCGAATTTCTGCTCCAGAGGCAGACGTGTTGCCATTACACCAGCCCGCACCGCGCGTTCGAATGGCACCTCGCAGCCCGTCCCGAAGCGCGACAGGCAGAGCCTAGCCTGATCCGATGCCTTCCAGATCGCTGTCAGGGTCCGCCAGCGCATCCTTGGCGCCGACACGTCCGCCCCGGACTCGATCAGCGGCCGCGCGTGCGCCAGGTCCTCCGAGCGCCCCACCGAGAGCGCGGCCGCCACCCGCCCCCCGTCCAGGTACCAGACGCTGAACTCGCCGGCGTCGCGGTCGCCGCGCCACACCACCTCGTCCCACCGCTCCGCCGGCCCCACGTACTCGAGGCTCGTCCAGTCCGCAAGGTCGCTGAAGAAGTAGGGCACGACCCGGTACGGCTCGGCCTCCCCCATCAGCCCGCGCGCGGCGTGCTGGCCCTGCTGCAGCGCCACGTCCCAGTGCTCGACTCGCAGCCGCCGCCCGTGCACGACGCTGTCGTATGAGCACGCGTCGCCCGCGGCGAAGACCCCTTCCGACCGACGTCTCGAGCCGCGAGTCGCAGACGATCCCGTTGTCCACCTCCAGCCCGGCCCGCTCGGCGAGCATCGTCTCCGGGTGCACCCCCGCCCCGACCACGACGACGTCGCCCTCGATCTCGCGGCCGCTCTTGGTCCGGATCGCCCTCACCCGCCCGTCTCCGAGGAACGCCTCGAGCTCGTCGCCGGTCACCGAGCTCGACGCCGTGCGACGCGAGCAGCTCGTGGAAGTACCTCCCCACCTCCTCGCCGAAGGCTCGCGACATCGCGACGTCCTCGAGCATCACCATCGTGCACCGCGTCCCCTTCGCCGTCAGCGACGCCGCGACCTCGCTGGCGATGTAGCTGCCGCCGATCAGCACCACGTGGTCCGCGTCCGCCGCCTCCGCCGCGGATCGCGTCCGAGTTGCCGAGCACCCGCAGGTAGTGGATCCCCTCCAGCCGCGCTCCCTCGAGGTGGTGGAGGATGTTCACCCGCGCCCCCGTGGCGATCAGCGCCTCCCCGAACTCCACCTCCTCCTTGGTCTGCAGCTTCGCCGTCCGCGCCGCCGACGTCGAGCGACATGACGCTCGTCTCGGTCAGCAGCTCGACGCCGTTCTGCCTCGTACCAGTCCAGCGGTTGACGAGCGCGTCCTCCTCCGCGCTCTCGCCCCGCAGGTACTCCTTCGAGAGCGGCGGCCGCTCGTACGGCGCGTGCGGCTCGCGCCCGACCAGCAGGATCGACCCGTCGGCCCCGCCGCTTCCGCAGCTCCGCCGCGCAGTGCGCGGCGGCGAACCCGCCGACCAGCAGGTGAGTCGACCCTGCGGTCGGCCATCGCTCAGTCGCCCGAGCCGTCGGGGCCGAAGTACGCCTTCAGCTCCTCCTCCATCCCCGGATCGAGGACGGCGAGCACCTCGTCGCCGGGCTCCAGCACCGTCTCCGGCCCCGGCACGAACCCCGTCCCGTCGCGCAGCACCGAGATCAGCAGGCTCCCCTCCGGCAGCTCGAGGTCCCCGACCCGCTGACCCGTCGACCGGCGACGCCTCGCCGAGCAGCAGCTCGATGATCTCCAGCCGCTCCTGCGGCAGGTCGAGCAGGTGGACGAGCCCGTACTTCGGCACCTCGTGCTCGATCAGCCGCAGGATCAGGTCGGTCGCCGAGACCACCGGGCTGATCCCCAGCAGCTCGAACCACTGCTTGTTCCGCGGGTTGTTCACCCGCGCGATGATCTGATCGACCATGTACTTCTCCTTGGCGACCTGGCAGATCAGCATGTTGTCCTCGTCGTCGCCGGTGACCGCGATCACCATGTCCGCCCGCGCCGATCCCGGCCCGCTCCAGCACCCAGAGCTCCGACGCGTCCCCGTACTGGACGTTGTGCTCGAGCTCCTGCTCGACCGCCAGATAGCGGTTCCTGTCCTTCTCGATCAGGGTCACCTCGTGGCTCCTTGTCGAGCAGCTCGCGGCCCAGGTTCCAGCCGACCTTCCCCGCTCCGACGACGATCACGTACATGTGCCGCTAACCTCGGACCCGGCGGCGCGGCTCGCCGCCTCCTTGACCTCGGTCTCGAGCATCTCGATCGCCACCCGCGTCGGGCAGATCGTCCGCATCCCCTGCTGCTCGTACCACTCGGCCCGGTACGGGTCGAGGATCCGCGCGATGACCGTGGGCACGTTGAAGCGCTGCTTGGCGATCTGGGCGATCACGATGTTGGTGTTGTCGCCGTCGGTGGCGGCGACGAACGCGTCCGCCTGCTCGATCCCGGCCTCCTGGAGCGCCTCGATCTCGAGCGCCGTGCCGACGGTGAACTGACCGCCCGCGTCCTCCCACGACGTCTCGAGCCCGATCTCGAGGCGAGCATGGGCCTCGGAGTCCTCGTCCAGGCAGGAAACGCTGTGGCCGTCCGCGGAGCATCGCCCGCGCCAGCGACGAGCCCACGCGGCCCCCTCCAGACGATCAGGATGAACATCGGCCGGATGCTACCCGCACCCGGGCGCCGCTCAGGCGAACGCCGCACGCTCGATCGACGCCCGGACTAACCCTCCGGCGGCGCCGTCAGCAGCACGCGGCACGGCGCCTTCTTGAGCACGTACTCGGTGACCTCGGCCCGATCTCGGGCGGACGCGAGCCCCCCGACGCCCCCGAGCACCGGACCGCCGCGCACGCGGCTCGGCGGCTCGCCGCCCATCACGATCAGCTCGACGTTCCGCTCGCCGCGCCTCCTGCGACGATCCCGGCGCCCGACGTCGCGCGCCGCACCAGGTCGGTCTCGACCTCGACCGTCTCGTACTCCTCCCCCACCTCCTTCGCCCGCCGCAGCGCCGCCTCGGCGACCTCCATCCGCTCCTTCGGCGGCGGCGCGTCGAGCGGCACCGTCAGCGGCAGCTCGAGCACGTAGATCACCTCGAGCTTGGGGCGTTCCTCCTCCGGCTCGTCGGCCGCGTCGGCCAGTCGCCCCGCCGTGCTGACGATGTCGTCGTCGAGCTTCGAGCCGAAGATCGGCACCAGGATGTTCCCGTACTCCGCCTCGCGCACCTCCTTTCGCAGCGCCTCCTCCGGCACCGAGACCGCGCTTGGTCAGCGACGTGTGCTCGACGAACCGGCGGTAGACGACGTAGGCGACCAGCCCGAACACCATCCAGCCGCCGCCCGACCCAGCGGGCGCGGGCGTGGAAGACGAGCACCGCCAGCCACAGCAGCGACATCAGCAGCGCCCCGAGCAGCGCCGGCACGGGCAGCCGCCGACCCGGCGATCCGCAGGTCGAACGGCATCCGGTACGGGCGCTCGCGGTCCGGCTCCGTCCACCGCAGCCGGACGATCGACAGGTGCGCGATCGCGATCGCGAGCGTCGCCCCGAACGCGTAGATCTCCGCCAGCAGCCGCACGTCCGTCGGAATCGCCAGCGCCAGCGCGATCACCGCCGCGACAGGATCGCGATGTAGGGGGTCGACCGCGGGCCCAGCTTGCCGAGCCAGCTCGGGACCTGGCGGTTCCTGGCCAGGACGTAGACGTGCCGCGACAGGCCGAGCATCGAGGTGCTCGCCGCCCACGTCAGCACGATCGGCGCGATCGCCACCACCCCGATCTGCAGCAGCGTCGACAGCCAGTCCGGCTGGTAGCTCATCACCACCCCGAGCACCGGCTCCTCGATGTAGCGCCCGCCGAGCGCCGTGTGCGGCCCGCCCGGGCCCCGACACGACCGGCACCGCCATCAGCGCGATCGCCGCCATGCCCGCGTAGATCACCGGCAGCGCGACCGCGCTCGCGCCGACCACCGTCCGCAGGTCCCGTCGCCGCCAGCTGAAGTCCGGCGCCAGGTCGGACGCGGCCTCGATCGCCCGCGAACGCCAGCGTCGCCACCGCCAGCGCCTCGAGGATGTGCCGGACGACGGCGTCGTGAACAGCTCGACGTGAGCGGTCAGCCGATCGGGGTGGAAGGCGACGACGAGCCCGGCGACGATCACCCGCGATCTGGAGCAGGACGTCGGCCAGCGCCAGCACGATCAGCGGCCGCTGGCGGACGTAGCGCGTGAAGCCCCCGATGTTGATCGCCGCGGCGAAGGCGATCACCGCCGACGGCGACGGCGATCTCCGCCCAGCCGTGCGTGAATCCCCCCCAGATCGGCCCCAGGTAGTGGGCGACCGAGATCGCCGCGAACGAGACGACGATGATGTAGTCGATCAGGATCGCCCAGCCGGCGATGAAGCTGACCAGCTCGTTGAACGCGTGGCGCGCGAACGACGCCGACCCGCCGCGCTCGGCGAACATCGCGCCCCCCTCGACGTAGGTGAGGGTCGCGAGCACCAGGAGCAGCAGCCCGGCGGCGAGGAAGATCACCGGCGTCAGCCCGAGCCCGAAGTCGGCCACGACCCCGATCGAGAAGTAGAGCGAGAAGCCAACCGCCGCGTAGGCCACCGCGATCTGCAGCGGGACGCCGAGGAAGCGTCCGCGTCAGCGGGCCCGGGCCCACCCGCACGCGCGGCAGGCGCCGCCGTGCCGGACGCGCCGCCTCGAGCCGGGTCGCGCCGTCCTCGCCCGCGGGAGGCGACTCGCTTGGCTTGTCCTCGCTCAACTCCGCGACCGCAGGGCGATGTAGAGGCGAGCGACCCCGATCGCGGTGAACAGGAGCCCCAGCCACAGGCCCGACGAGGCCAGCGCCGCCGCCGTTGACGAGCGTGACGACGAGGATCGCCACGCCGAACCCGATGATCACCACCGAGAAGATGCGCGTGACCCCGCGATAGAGCTGGTCGGGCGCTGCCATCGCCAGCGATTCTAGGCCGGCGCGAGGCTGCCGCTCAAGCGCCCGCGGCTCAGGCCGCGACGCGGACCTTCTCGCCCGGCTCAGCCGCGACGATCACCCGGCAGGGCCGCTTGGCCAGCACCGTCTGCAGCGTCTTGCCGTACAGCGGGCCTGCCGTTCCGGTACCGCAGCGGCATCACGATCGCCGCCGCCTTGATCTCGCGCGCCTCGTCGACGATCGCCTGGCCCGCCTGGCCCGGCCGGACCCGCTCCACGTGGCCCGTGACCCGGAGCCCGCCGATCAGCTTCGCGCGCTCGATCTTGCTGTGCGCCTCCTCCTCCTCGCGCTCGAGCGGGGCGTCCATCGGCAGGGCGGTGGGAACCGTGACGATCGCGTGGACGTGGATCCCGCGCCGCCGGCGCGCCGCCAGCCGCGCCGCCGTCGCCACCGCCTCCTCGGAGAATGGCTCGTTCTCGAACGCGACCAGGACGCTCTTGTACTCGACCTCCTCGACCCCGAGCGGCTCGGGCGTCACCACCTTCACCGTCTGCGGTGAGCGGCAGCTGCTGGCGGCGCCGGTAGCCCACGTAGAGGAGCGATGCCGAACAGCATCCACCCGGCCCCGACCAGGCCCGTCTCTCGGTGAAGCACGAGCACGATCACCCAGGCGGCGAACGTTCCCAGCCCTCCGAGCACCGCCAACGCAGGCACCTCGAACCCGAAGGCCCGGAAGTTGAGCGGCGCCTTCCACTCGCGTTTCACTCCGGACGCCGCTGCCGCAGCCGGATCACCGAGACGTGGGCGATCGTGAACGAGAGCATCGCGCCGAACGAGTACATCGTCGCCAGGAAGTCGGTCTTGCCCGGGAGGATCGTCAGCGCGGCGATCGCGGAGAAGGCGAGGATCGCGACGTAGGGAGTGTGGAAGCGCGGGTGCACCTGCCGCAGCCCCTCCGGAAGCTGGCGGTGCTGGCCCATCGAGTAGGTGAGCCGCGAGACGCCGATCAGCCCCGCGTTGGTGGCGATCAGCAGGATCACCGCGGCGAGGACCCCGACGTAGAGGCGGAGGGCGTGCGTCAGGCCCGCGCCCAGCCCGAGGTTCTCGACGATCCCGAGCACCGGGTCGCCGGCGAACTTCGTCCCGAGGGCGGTCGTGTAGTGGCCGGCGGCGTCCTGCGTCACCGGCATCGCCGACAGCGCGACGATCGGGATCAGCACGTAGAGCCCGAGCACCGCGAGCACCACGAGGCCGACCCCTCGCGGGATCGTCCGGGGAGCGTCGCGCGCCTCCTCGGCCATGTTCGAGATCGTCTCGATCCCGGTGTAGGCGATCATCCCGACCGCGATCCCCAGCGCGAAGTCGCCCCAGGTCGGCGCGGTGCCGAGGTGGACGTTGTTGACCAGGATGTCCGGGCTGAGCACCAGCGCGACGCCGATCCCGACCAGCACGATCTGCGTGCACAGGTCGCCGATCGCCAGCACCAGGTTGAGGCGCGACGACTCCTTGGTCCCCTTGATGTTCAGCGCCGCCAGCAGGGCGACCAGGATCGACGCCGCCGATCACGTCGCCGGGCCCGTGCTTGAGCGGCGCCCAGAACACGCTCAGGTAGTGGGGCACGAAGAAGGCCGAGATCGCGACCGTGATCACGTAGTTGAGCATCTGCGCCCAGGCGGCGAAGAACGAGGCCAGCTCGTTGAAGGCGTGGCGGGCGAAGCTCGAGGAGCCGCCGGCCTCCGGGTACATCACCGTCGCCTCGGCGTAGGAGGCCGCGGTGAACATGAAGATCAGCCCCGCGATCACGAAGGCGACCGGGGTCAGCCCGAGCGCGAACGCGGCCGTGACGCCGAGCGCGTAGTAGATCGACGAGCCGACGTTCCCGTACGCCGCCGAGAACAGCGCGCCCGACGCCGTGCACCCGCCGCAGCGACTCTTCCCTCGGAATCCGCTCAGCCATCAGACCCGAATATAGGCCCGCCGCCGGCCATCCACCGCCGGTGGCACGAGCTGGGTACGGGGACGGCCAGGCGGCTCCGGCGGAGCGGTTCTCCTAGAAGTGGACGATCGGGATGATCAGGATGGCGACGATGTTGGCCACCTTGATCATCGGGTTGATCGCGGGGCCCGCGGTGTCCTTGTAGGGGTCGCCCACGGTGTCGCCGGTGACCGCGGCGGCGTGGGCCTCCGATCCCTTGCCGCCGTAGGCGCCGTCCTCGATCAGCTTCTTGGCGTTGTCCCACGCGCCGCCGCCGGCGGTCATCGAGAGCGCCGCGAACAGGCCGACGACGATCACCCCGATCAGCAGGCCGCCCAGCGCGTCGACGCTGATCAGGCCCACGACGAGTGGCACCAGGATCGGGATCAGCGACGGCAGGATCATCTCCCGCTGCGCCGCCGCGGTGACGATCCTCACCGTGCCCCCGTACTCGGGCTTCTCGGTGCCCTCCATGATCCCCGGGTGCTCGCGGAACTGGCGGCGGACCTCCTCGACCACCTGGCCGCCGGCGCGCCCGACCGCCTCGATCGCGAGCGCCGCGAACAGGTAGACCATCATGCCGCCGATCAGCAGCCCGATCAGCACCGCGGGCGTCGTCAGGTGGAAGAGCCCGTCGAGGTCGAAGCCCGGTCGGCGCCTCGTCAGCGCAGCTCGATCTTGAAGGCGCTGAACAGGACCAGCGCGGCGAGCGCCGCGGAGCCGATCGCGTATCCCTTGGTCACCGCCTTGGTCGTGTTGCCGACCGCGTCGAGCGGGTCGGTGACGTTGCGGACCTCCTCGGGCAGGTCGGCCATCTCGGCGATCCCGCCGGCGTTGTCGGTGATCGGGCCGAAGGCGTCGAGCGCGACGATCAGCCCGGTCAGCGAGAGCTGCGCCATCACCGCGATCCCGATCCCGTAGACGCCCGCGAGCTGGTTGGCGCCGAGGATCGCCAGCGCGATCAGGAGCGCCGGCGCGGCGGTCGACTGGAAGCCCTGCGCGAGCCCCTGGATGATGTTGGTCGCGTGCCCGGTGACCGAGGCGCGGCTGATCGTCTTCACGGGGCGGAACCGGGTCGACGTGTAGTAGTCGGTGATCACGAACAGCCCCGCCGTCACCGCCACGCCGATCAGGCCGCAGAGCCACAGGTCGGTTACGCCGGGGCGTCTGCTCAGGCTGGCCGCCTTGAAGCTGATGTCGTCCATCAGCCACTTGGTGATCGGGTAGAAGGCGGCCGCCGAGAGCACCGCCGAGACCGCCAGCCCCCGGTAGAGCGCCGCCTCGACGTTGCCGGTCCTGGTGCGCACCGAGAGCGCCCCGATGATCGACGCGATGATCGCGACGGCGCCCGATCACCAGCGGGTAGATCGCGACCTCGCGCGACTCCGAGAAGGTCAGGACGCCGAGCAGCATCACGGCGACCGAGGTGACCGCGTAGGTCTCGAACAGGTCGGCCGCCATGCCGGCGCAGTCGCCGACGTTGTCGCCGACGTTGTCGGCGATCACGGCCGGGTTGCGCGGGTCGTCCTCGGGGATCCCGGCCTCGACCTTGCCGACCAGGTCGGCGCCGACGTCGGCGGCCTTGGTGAAGATCCCGCCGCCGAGCCGGGCGAAGACCGAGATCAGCGAGCCGCCGAACCCGAGCCCGACGAGCGCGTCGACCGCCTCCTTGTCGGTCTTGTTGGCGAGGATCAGGATCCCGAAGTAGCCGGCGACGCCCAGCAGCGCCAGGCCGACCACCAGCAGCCCGGTCACCGAGCCGCCCTTGAAGGCGACGTCGAGCGCCGGCGGGACGCCTCCACGCGCCGCCTCGGCGACGCGCGCGTTGGCGCGCACCGAGAGGTTCATGCCGATGAACCCGGCCGCGCCGGAGAACGCGCCCCCGATCACGAAGCCGATCGCGGTGTCGACGTTCCGCAGGACGATCAGCAGCACCGCCAGCACCACCGCGACGCCGGCGATGATCGTGTACTGGCGGGTCAGGTAGGCCGTGGCGCCCTCCTGGACGGCGCTCGAGATCTCCTGCATGCGCTCGTTGCCGGGCGAGCGGGCGAGCAGCCGCTGGGTGACGAGCCGCGCCGTAGACGACCGCGGCGCCGGCGCAGGCGAGCGCGATCACCACGCCGTAATCGGTCAGGAACTTCGTCAAGTCTCAATCCTCCGGTAGCGGATGCTGGTGGTCTGTGGGCCCGCGTCGCGGGCCGGCGAAAGCGCGGGGAGTCTAGATGATGCCGCGCGCTCACGTCCCCGGCGGCGTCCAGAGCTTCGACGGGGGCCTCTGCGGCCAGCGCGCGCTGGGCCGGGCCGGCCTCTCGGGCTGGCCGCGCCGGGCGGTTCGCCTCGGGCCGGCGCGGCTCGCCGTCTCCCTCCCGGCGCTCGGGCTCGCCGCCGCCCGCGTGCTTCGCGTAGAGCACCTGCACCTCGGAGAGGGCGCTTCGAACCTGCTCCGCCGGCTCGCGATCGAGCAGGTCGACCAGCGCCCGCACGGCCTCGATCCCGACCCTCGCCTGCTCGAGGTCGCGCTCGTCCTCCTTGGCGATCCGCCGGGCCGTGAGGTTGAGCACGCTGACGACGCTCTCGAGCAGCAGGTCCTGGACGCGGACCGTGCGGAGCTGCTCCTCGATCCGCGCGCGAAGCTCCTCCTCGCTCTGCGGCGGCTGCTGCCCTCGGGCGGTGGGGTTGGGCTCTCGGCTTCGGGCATCGGGCGCTCAGTAGTTCACTCGCTCTGGAGCATACGTGCGCTTCGTCTCCTCGACCGCCCCGCGGTAGATCTCCTCGATCGAGGCGCCCCCCTCGAGCGCCGCCCGGCGCTCGCTGGGCCCCGTTCGCCTCCGGGATCGCAACCTCCAGGCCGAGCGCATCGCGGGCCGGCGCCGTCCACTCCACGATGCCGCTCCACCGCGGCCGGCCGTCGGCACCTCCTCGCCGCGGTCGAAGTCGATCAGCTTGCCGTCCATCCCGTGGCGAATCGCCCGCCAGAGGTTCTCCTCGATCTCGCGCTGGCGCATCGGCTCGCCGCAGCCGCCCGTCGTCGTAGTCGAGCGCGCTCTGAGCGATGCAGGCCGCGATCAGCGCGGCGAGCCCGAACGACTCCTCGCCCCGGGTCTGCGCGTCGCAGATGCGCAGCTCGACGGTGCCGAACTCGTGGTGGGGGCGAACGCTCCACCAGAGCTGCGTCGCCTCGACGATCGAGCTCGTCCGGACCAGGAGCTCCACGAAGTCCGCGTAGGCGTCCCAGGTCACCGAACGGCTCGTGCACGCCGCAGCGCGGAAAGACGCGGGTGAAGATCTCGGTGCGCACCGAGTGCAGGCCGGTGTCGCGGCGATCGAGGAACGGCGAGTTCGCCGAGACCGCGAGCAGGGCGGGCAGCAGGCCGCGCAGGTGATCGCAGACGGCGATCGCCCGGTCCACGTCTCGCACGCCGACGTGGACGTGAAGGCTCCAGGTGTTGTTCCGCTGCGCCACCCACCGCAGCTCCTCGCGCAGCCGCGCATAGTGGGGCGTGTCGATGATCCGCTGGTCGAGGTAGTCCGCCCACGGATGGGTGCCCATGGCGGCCAGCGCCAGCCCCATGTCCATCGGCGAGCCCGAACAGCCGCACCCGACGCTCGCGCTGGCGCTCCATCGCCTCGCCGAAGCGTCGCGGCCTTGCCGGAGCGGATCTCGATCTCGGATGTCGATCAGCTCGCCGCCGCTGACTCGGCGAGCAGCTCGTCCGTCGAGACAGGCGGCGTAGAGGTCCTCGAAGCGGTGCTCGAAGCTCGAGCGTCTCCGGGTCGACGATCGCGAACTCCTCCTCGAGCCCGATCGTGAAGTCGGTCGACGCGTCGAACACCTCGCGCGTGCGCGCGAGGTCGAGATGGCCGGCGGCCCTGGAGTCCGCTGCGGCCTCCGCTGTCCATCACCGTGATGCTCGCACCTCGCCGGGGATCAGGGCCCTCATCTTGGCGCTCGCCGCCGCCATCCACTGCGGCGGTCAGGTCAAATAGAAGTAGAGCGCGTAGAGCAGGTCGACCGCGGGGCTCGAGGTGTGGACGGTGACGTCCGGCGGCACCTGGAGGAGCTGCTCGGAGTAGTTGAAGATGATCCGCACGCCCGCGCTCACCAGGCGGTCCGCGGCGTCCTGGGCGGCCGACGACGGCACCGCCAGCACGCCGACGACCACGTCCTGATCGGCGACCACCGCCGCGAGGTCGTCCACGCCGTGGACCGTCGACGTCGCCGAGACTGCTTTCCGACCAGCTTGCGGGTCGACGTCGAAGATGGCGACGATCTGGAACCCGTGGTCCGCGAACACGTCCGAGCTGGCGATCGCCTGCCCGAGGTTTCCGGCCCCGAACAGGACGATGTTGTGCTGGCCGGAGCTGCGCAGGATCTTGCGGATCTGGTCGACCAGCGAGTCGACGCGGTAGCCGACTCCCCGCTTTCCGAACTTGCCGAAGCCCGAGAGGTCCCGACGGATCTGGGTCGAGTTGATGTGCGTGTACTCGGCGAGCTCCTGCGAGGAGATCGTCTCCTTGCCCATCTTGCGCGCCTGGATCAGGACCTGGAGGTAGCGGGAGAGGCGCGCCGCGACGCCGAGCGAGAGGCGGTCGCCCTCGGCCAGCGAGAGGAGTGCCTCCTCCGCCAAAGCTGATTCGTCGGTCATCGGGCGGCGGCCCGCGCGGGCGTGATCATGGCCGGACAGTATCGAGACTGGCGCAGCAACCGGCTCGGCTCGAAGACCAGCTCGGAGACCACCTCGCCGTCCACCTCGACCACCGGAATCCGCTCCAGGTAGCGCGCGTGGAGGGCGTCGTCGCGGTCGATGTCGACCTCCGGAGCGCGAACGGCGGCAGCTCGGCGCGGAGCGACGATCGCGTGCCCTGGCCTCGTCGCACAGGTGGCAGCCGGGCCTCGGTGTACAGGGTCACGCGTCCTCACGCCAGCGCGTCCCAGGTCGAGGTACTCGGGGTACGGGCGGGCTCCAGGAAGCGCGCCGCCGAGGCGATCATCGCCGCGTTGTCGGTGCACAGCTCGCCGGGGACGAGCTTGAGGCGCAGCCCGCGCTCCTCGCAGATGGCGGCGGTCCTCTCGCGCAGCGAGCGAGTTCGCGGCGACGCCGCCGCCGAGCGCCACGGCGCTCCCACTCCCCACCGGCGAGGGCCCGCTCGAGCTTGGCGGTCAGCTGGCCGACCACGGCCGCCTGGTAGCTCGCGGCCAGGTCGGCGCGTCGCCGCTGCGACCTCGCCGTCGGGCGAGCTCGCGGGTCGCGTAGAGGAGCGCGGTCTTCAGGCCGCTGAAGCTGAAGTCGAGGCCCGGGTCGCGGGCCATGCCGACCGGGAAAGGCGAACGCGGCTCGGATCGCCATCGGCGGCCGCCCGCTCGATCGCCGGGCCACCCGGGTAGCCGAGGCCGAGCAGCCGGGCGCCCTTGTCGAGCGCCTCTCCGGCCGCGTCGTCGAGCGGTCTGCCCGAGCACCTCGTACGTCCCCGGCTCCCGCACGCCCGCCAGCAGAGTGTGGCCACCGCTCGCGATCAGGCACAGGAACGGCGGCTCGAGCGGGTCGGGCTCGAGGAAGTTGGCGGCGACGTGCCCGTGCAGGTGGTCGACGCCCGCGAGGGGCTTTCGCGTAGCCGCCGCCAGCGACTTCGCGGTGGCGACAGCCGACCAGGAGCGCGCCGATCAGACCCGGACCGCGGGTGACGGCGAGGGACTCGATGTCGCCGAGCTCGACCTCCGCCTCGGCGAGCGCCGCGTCGACCACCGGGTTGACGAGCTCGAGGTGATGCCGCGAGGCGACCTCCGGGACCACCCCGCCGAAGCGCGCGTGGAGCGCGGCCTGCGAGGAGATCACGTTGGAGCGGACATGCCGCCATCGGCGACCGCGGCGCAGGTGTCGTCGCAGGAGGTCTCGATCGCGAGGATCAAGCCCGAGCCGTGAGCGCTCAGGCCGGACCGCGGCCGCGGAGACTCGAGCCACATGATCAGGGCGTCCTCGCCGTTGTCGTGGTAGTAGCGACGACGGTGTCCGGCGCGGCGAAACCCGAGCTGCTCGTACATCGCGATCGCCCCGTGGTTCGACGTGCGGACCTCGAGCGTGTACCGCGCGTCCTCGCCGGCCTCGTCGAACAGCCGCTCGAGCAGCCGGCGCGCGATCCCCTCGCGGCGCCGCTCCGGCGTCACGGCGATGTTCATCAGGTGCCAGACGTCCGCATACTCGAGAGCAGACCAGGTAGCCGACGAGGCCGCCTCGCGGTCCGTGAACGGCGAGGCAGATTCCCAGGGCTTCGAGAGCTCGAGCACGAACATCGCCAGTGACCAGGGGGTGTCGAACGCGCGGCGCTCGATCGCGAGGACGGCCGGCAGGTCGCTGTAGACCAGTCGCCTAACGTGCATCTCGCTCACGCCAAAGCTCCGCGTCGGGTGGTCTCAGATAGATCGGTCGAATCGACATCGGCCGGAACCGGGGCCCCGGCCTCGGCGAGCAGACAGACCTGTCGCCCCGAGACCCGGTGCGCCGACCCTGATCCGCGGAGGATCTCGGCGCCCGCGGCCTCCAGCTCAGCTCGAAATCGTAGCGCCCCCGAACCGGCGGCCACCGGCGGCGTAGCCAGCGACCCAACTCGCCCGGCGAGCTGCCCGGGGGAGGCGACGAACGGCGGCCAGAGCTCGTCCCGTCCGGCCCGTAGAGGGCGGCGAACGACCTGTCCCCGGCGCGCGTCGAGCACCGCCAGCGCCCCGCCCCGCCTCGGCCCGACCTCGTCCCACATCCCGCGCCCCAGCGCCGCCAGCGTGCCGACCGGGACGATCGGCTTCGCCAGCGCCTGCGCCAGCGCCCGGGCCGTCGCCAGGCCGATCCGCAGGCCCGTGAAGGATCCGGGGCCGATCCCGACCGCGATCGCGTCGACCTCCCGCCAACCGCCGGCCCGCTCCACCGATCGCCTCGACCTCGGCCAGCAGCTCGGTGGCGTGCCGCGGACGCTCACCGGCGGCGGGACCGAGCGTTCGCTCTTCCACCAGGCTGCCGTCGCGCGTCACGGCGACGACCAGGTCCGGCGTCGCCGTGTCCCAGCCGACGATCATGGTTGCCACGGCTTGAGCGGCGGCCCTGAGCGCGGCCGTGAAAGGAGTCGGCTCACCTGGAGAGGATCGCGCACCGGATCGCCGCGTGAGCGCCGCCGACCGGCAATCAACCGGGCCGCTCGCCGGCCCCGAGATGGTCACGCGCCGGCGATCTCCCCCTCGTGGCGGAGCGCTACGCGTATCACCGCTCCCGTGCTCGATTGGACAGGGCCGGCTCCGCGGCATCGGCCACTCGACGAAGCGATCACGGCCTCGGCGTCAGGTAGTCGTCCAGCAGCCCCGGGTCCTCGCCCTCGAGGTCGTCGAGGCGAAAGAGGTCGAGGTGTGAGACCGGCACCCGCCCGCGAGTACCGCCGCCCGATCGTGAACGTCGGCGAGACCACCGGCTCGCTCGACGCCGAGCGCGCGGCACGCCCCCCGGATCAACGTCGTCTTGCCGGCGCCCAGTTCGCCGCTGATCAGGACGACGTCGCCGGGCCGAGGGCCGCCGCGAGCCGGGCGCCGATCGCCTCGGTGTCGGCGGCGCCAGTCGCTTCGCGCTCGCTTCCGGGATCGTCAACCGAACAGGTCGAGCTGGTCCGCCGGGGGCTCGGCCGGCGCTGCCGCGAGCTCCACGGCGTCGGAGGGCGCCGTTCCTCCTCGGGCGGCGGGCCCTCGATCAGCTCTGGGAGCTTGGCGAAGTCCTCGCGAAGCGTGTCGACGAGCGAGGGCGTTCGCAGCGCCGCGGCCGGGTGCAGCAGCGGCAGGACGAACACGGTGCGACCCCCGATCTCGTGCACCTGAGGCGTGCCGCGCACGCGGGTGATCCCGACCCGGCTTCCGGTCAGCAGCTTGGTGGCGAAGTTGCCGAGCGTCGCGACGACCCGAGGCTCGATCAGCTCCACCTGGCGGAACAGGTACGGCTCACATGACTCGATCTCGATCGGCTGCGGGTCGCGGTTGCCGGGCGGGCGGCACTTCAAGCACGTTGCAGATCCATACGTCGTCGCGCTCCATCCCGATCCCGGCCAGCAGTTCGGTCAGCAGGCCGCCGGCGCGCCCGACGAACGGAAGCCCCTGGCGGTCCTCCTCGGCGCCGGGGGCCTCGCCCACGAAGATCAGGTCGGCGTCGGAGTTGCCGGCGCCGAAGACGACGTTGGTGCGCGTCTCGGAGAGCGGGCACTTGGTGCACTCGGAGGCCTCGCGGTAGACCTCGACCAGGCGCTCGCGCCGTCGGCTCCGGGTCGCTCAGCCGTCGCCCTCCCGGCGTCCGGTTCCCGACGCCCGTGCCGCCTGAGCGCCGCCTTCGCGCGCTCGCGCAGCTCTGAATTGCGACGCTCCTGCCTGCGGGTCTCGCCCGGCGTCTTGACGAGCTTGAACGGCGCACCCTGCGCCGAGTAGACCCGCCGCGTCCGCTCCGCGCCGCAGCTCGGGCAGGCGACCGTCTCCGTGCCGGCCTCGACGAGCTCCTCGAAGCGGCCTCCGCAGCGCTCGCACACGAACTCGTAGATCGGCACGAGCCCGATGGTAGCCGTGGCGCCCGCCGGGTCGAGTCATTCGGGGCGCGCAGCTCGGCGCGCCGCTTCGACGTGAGCCCGAGACCACAGGTCGTAGCTGTCCTGGATCAGCTCGCGGACCGTCGTTGTCCGCGAACGGAGCCGTCGAGGGTGATGGTGATCCAATGCCGCTCGTTGAGGTGGTATCCGGCTCGAACGGATTCGTAGCGTGGCCCGGAGGCCCTCGGCGAGCTCCGGATCGCACTTGACGCTCACCTCGAGCGGGCGGCGTCCAGCGAGCTGAGCGCGAACATCTTGCCCGCGACCTTGAACACCGAGGCTCGCTCGCCGAACGGGAACTCTTCCGTGGCTCCCGCCTGTGCCAGGCACGATCGTCGCAGCGCACCCGCGGTCATCAACGGCCAACCTATACTCCGGTTGGCCGTGACCCTGGAGCACGGACCGGCCGGATCGACCGGCGATTGGCATCAAAGCGAACGCACCGACCGCCGTCTGGTATCTCCGATGCGGGAACTGGAACGGGATCTTCCCGACAAGGCCGCACTCGACGCGGGCGCGCCAGGCGCCAGCGTGAGGATCGTCGCACCAAGGCCGAGCTTCGGAACGCGCTCGAGCCGACCCGTCGCGCCGGGCGCACGATCGGCCTCGTGCCCACCATGGGCTACCTTCACGACGGGCCACCTGTCGCTGATTCGGGCCGCCCGCGAGCGCTGCGAGGTGGTCGTGATGAGCCCGTTCGTCAACCCGGCCCAGTTCGGGCCCGGCGAGGATCTGGCGCCTATCCCCGCGACCAGGCCCGCGACACCGAGCTTGCGGCCGAGCGCCGGGGTCGACCTCCTCTACGCGCCCGACGATCGAGGAGGTGTACCCGGAGGGCTTCTCGACCTGGGTCGAGGTCGGAGGGCGCGCTGACGGAGGTGCTCGAGGGAGCCGTGATCAACGCGGCCCCGGCCATTTCCGAGGCGGTCACGACGGTGGTCGCGAAGCTGCTGAACTCGGTCGAGCCCGCAGGTCGCCTTCTTCGGCCAGAAGGACGCCCAGCAGGCGATCGTGATCCGCCGCATGGTCGACGACCTCGACTTCCCGGTGAAGATCGAGGTCCTGCCCACCGTTCGTGAAGCGGATGGGCTGGCGATGAGCTCGCGAAACGCCTACCTGGAGCCGGACGAGCGCCGCCGGGCGGCGTCGCTTGAGCCGCGCCCTGCGCGCGGCCCAGGCCGCCGCGAGGCGGGGGAGACGCGGATCGAGCGCGGCGCTCGCCGCCGCCGCCGCCGAGCTCGAGCGGGCAGGGATCGAGCCGGAGTACCTCGAGGCGCGCGACGCCGAGAGCCTCGCGCCGGTGGAGAGCTTGAACGGACGGCCCGTTCTCGTGGCCGTGGCGGCGCGGTTCGGGAGGGCCCGCCTGATCGACAACCTCGTGATCGGAGGCTAGATGCGGCGAATCGAGCACAGGACGAGGCCGGAGCGAAGCCGGGTCACGATCCCCGCCTTGGCCGAGATGAAGCGCCGCGGCGAGCCGATCGTGATGGTCACGGCGTACGACTTCCCCTCCGCGCAGGTGGCCGAGGAGGCCGGCGTCGACGTGGTGCTGGTCGGCGACACCGCGGCGATGGTGGTGCTCGGCTACGACGCCACCACGCCGGTCGGCATGGACGAGATGGTGACCATGGCCGCCGCCGTCCGGCGGGGGCTGCGCAGCCCCGCTGCTGATCGGCGACCTGCCCTTCGGCTCGTATGAGCGCTCCAACGAGCATGCGATCGACAACGCGCAGCGGTTCGTCAGGGAGGCCGGCTGCGACGCCGTCAAGCTCGAGCGCGGCGGGCCCGTCCGTGGAGCGGGCGCGGGCCATCGTCCGCGTCGGGCATCCCGGTCATGGGACACGTGGGACTGACGCCTCAGACCGCGAGCGCCCTCGGGCGGCTTCAAGACCCAGGGCCGCACCGCGGAGTCGGCGGCGCAGATCGCGCGCGACGCGTTCGCCCTGCAGGCGGCGGGGTGCTTCGCGATCGTCTTCGAGGCGGTCCCCGCGGCGGTGACCGAGGCGCTGATGCCCCGGATCGGAGATGCCGGTGATCGGGATCGGCGCCGGGCTCGCCACCGACGGCCAGGTGCTCGTCTTCCACGACCTGCTCGGGATCACGACCGGGCCGCACAATCCGCGGTTCGTAAAGCGCTACGCGGAGATCCACGACCAGATGGTCGAGGGCGTGAGGGCCTACGCCGAGCGAGGTTCGCGCCCGCCGCTTCCCCGACGCCGAGCACGTCTATTCGGTCGACCCGGACGAGGTCGAGGAGCTGAAGCGCTACCTCGACTCCGAGAGCCTCGCCACCTCGCCCTGGGACTGGTAGCCGGCTCGCCCGACGACCGGCCCGTGCTTGTTAGGTTGCCCCATGGCGGTCCGCACCTCGGAGATCCAGGCTGTCGACGCGAGGCGACTCCGAGATCGTCGACATCACCGATCGCGTCCGGGCGGCGGTCGCCGAGTCCGGCGCCGACGAGGGACAGGCGAGCGCCTTCGTGCGGGGCTCGACCGCCGCGATCACGACGATGGAATACGAGCCGGGCGGCGTCAGCGACCTTCAGGCGCTGCTCGACCGGCTGATCCCGCGTCGACGGCGACTACGAGCACAATCGGCTCAACCACGACACGAACTCGCACGCACACCAGCGCGCGTCGCTGTCGGCTGCGTCCGAGGCGGTCCCGGTCGTGGCCGGGCGGCTCGCGCTCGGGACCTGGCAGCAGCTGGTCTTGATCGACTTCGACGATCGCCCTCGCGACCGCACGATCGTGTCCAGGTGGTGAGCTGAGGGCCTCCGCCGAGGCGCCAACCGTCACGGCCCGAACCGGGATGTGCGAGCGTGCGAGCCTGATCGACTCGATAGTGGTCGTGAGTCGAAGACGAGGCCTCGAATCCCCACCTTGACGGTGCCATCGTACGGACCTCCGTCCGGTACGGCCGAGGCGCTGACCACCTCCCTTGGCCCCTCTCCCGCGTCGATCCGGAAGGCGCTCAGCGACCTCGCGGCGCTGCCAGGTCGCTGGGCCTGAACGCAGCCCTGCTTCCCACCGTAGGCGAACTTCAGGTAATGCTCGGTGACGTACTTGCCGCAGCTCTCGGCAGGGTCGGTGGAGGCGAGCACCGCCTCGACGGCTGACCCGAACGGCGCTGGACGAGCCGAGTGCTCGGCGAGAGCCCTTCGGCGTCGCCTGCGCCGCTGCTCGTCGTTTGGGTCGCGGTACTCGAGCCGGTCGAGCGCGGGAGCGGAGCGCGCTCGCCGTGCGTCGAGCCTCCATCCCCTCCCCCGCACCCAGCCAGGACAACGCTGGCGAGGGCGGCGGCGCCGATGGCGCCACGGACGGCCCGTCGCGCGAACGTGCGACCGCACCCGCTCGCGAGCCATCAGGAACGCCATGTCTAGATCCGCCAGGCACATCCCGGTTCACCCTACTCCTCCCCTTCACCGTGCCTGAAGTCGATCTCGCGGATCACCTTCGCCGGCGATGCCCGCCGCGATCACCCCCGGGGGCAGGTCCTCGGTGACCACCGAGTTGGCGCCGATCACGCAGCGCTCGCCGATCGACACCCCGCTGGTGACCACGCAGTTGACCCCGAACCAGCAGTTGGACGCCGATCCGCACCGGGCCCTTGGACGAGAAGCCCTGCCAGGTGACCGGCAGGTCCGGGTCGTCGAATCGATGGTCGGCGTCGCCGACGAAGCAGCCGTTGGCGAACATCACGTGGTCGCCGATCTCGATCCGCTCGAGCGCGGCGAGCATCACGTTTCGGTTCAGGAAGCAGCCCTCGCCGATCTCGATCCGCGCCTCAGGCGAGAGCGTGAGCCAGCAGCCCGGCTCGAGCAGCGTGTCGGCGCCGATCACCAGGCGCCCCTCGTCCAGCGCCTCGAGCACCTCGCCCTCGACCGGGAAGCGGATGAAGGCTCCCGCTCGAGCCATGTGGCGGTTGATCCGCCAGCGCCGGACAAGCCGCCGATTGCGCTCATACCAGCGCCGCTTCAGTCCACCAGAGCCGCCAGCCGCTCGGATCTCCCACGGCTCGGAAGACTCGCAGAGTGCCGCGACCACCGACGAGGCGGTTGCGGGCGCCTATGCCTTCAGCTCGAGCGCCTCCGCCCGCTGCCCCGGCCGACCAGACACGTCGCTGACCATCTCGGCCGCGAAAAGCCCGTGCCCGACCACCCCCGGCGTCGCCGCGAGCCGCGCTGCGAGCGCGGCCGGGGTCATCGAAGGGCGCGAGGTAGTCGGCGAGCACTCCGCCGTCCGGGCTCGGCGGCGCATCTCGCAGCTCAGCCGCGCCAAGCGCCCGCAGCGTGGCGCGAGCCCGAACGACGACAGCTCGAGCGGCACCGGCGGGACGAGCTCGTCGACGGTCTTTCCGGAGTCGACGATGACCACGAAGCGCTCAGCCGCCGCGGCGACGATCTTCTCGCGGACGTGTGCGCCGCCGCCGCCCTTGACGAGCCAGCCGTCGGGGGCGACCTGGTCGGCTCCATCGATCGCGATGTCGAGGCGGTCGAGGCCATCGAAGGGCTCGACCGAGAGCCCCAGCTCGAGCGCGGCCCGCTCGGTGGCCGGCGACGTGGCGACGCAGCGGATCGACAGGCCGCGGTCGGCCAGCGGGGGCAGCAGGTGGGCGACCGTCGACCCGGTGCCCAGTCCAACCGTCATGCCGTCCTCGACCAGCTCCGCGGCGGCCTCCGCGGCGGCACGCTTCTCGCGATCGACGTAGGGCCCCGGTGCCACGGCCGGGAATCTACGCGGCTCACCCGGACGAGCCTCGTGCTCCGCTCAGGGCCACCGAATCAATCCTCTAGGATCGGCCGCCAGATGGCGACGATCGCTCAGCCCACAGCGACCGACATCGACACGCTGTGCATCAACACGATTCGGACGCTGTCGATCGACGCCATCCAGAAGGCCAACTCCGGCCATCCCGGCACGCCGATGGCGATGGCCCCGGTCGCCTACACGCTCTGGCAGCGCTTCTTGAGGTTCGACCCCTCGGATCCGATCTGGCCCAACCGGGACCGCTTCGTGCTCTCCGCCGGGCACGCCTCGATGCTGCTCTACTGCGCTGCTTCACCTCGCCGACGTTCGCGCCGTCGACCCCGAATACGAGACGCTCGGCGAGCCGTCGGTCAGCCTGGACGACATCGAGTCGTTTCGCCAGCTCGACTCCCACGCCGCCGGCCATCCCGAGTACCACCTGACCTCGGGGGTCGAGACGACCACCGGCCCCCTCGGCCAGGGGATCGCGACCAGCGTCGGGATGGCGATCGCCGGGCAGTGGATGAAGGCCCGCTTCGGCGAGGCGCTCTTCGACTTCGACGTCTACGCGATCTGCGGCGACGGCTGCCTGATGGAGGGGGTGTCCAGCGAGGCTGGATCGCTGGCCGGGCACGAGCGCCTCGACAACCTCTGCTGGATCTACGACAACAACCACATCACGATCGACGGCCGAACCGAGATCACCTACACCGACGACGTCGCTGCCCGCTTCATGGGTTACGGGTGGAACGTCACCCGGGTGGGCGACGCGAACGACCTCGAGCTGCTCGGGCGCGCCTTCGAGGCGTTCAAGAAAGAGGAGGGCCGCCCCACCCTGATCATCGTCGACAGCCACATCGGCTACGGGTCGCCTCACAAGCAGGACACGGCCGCGGCGCACGGGGAGCCGCTCGGCGAAGAGGAGGTGCGGGCCACCAAGCGCGCCTATGGGTGGCCCGAGGAAGCCCAGTTCCTGGTCCCCGACGGCGTCTATGAGCACTTCCGCGACGGGGTCGGGGAGCGTGGGCGCCGGCTGCGCGCCGAGTGGAACCTGCGAGTTGCCGACGCGGACCCGGCCCTGGCCGGCGAGATCGACCAGATGCAGCGCCGCGATCTTCCCGACGGCTGGGACGCCGAGATCCCGCGCTTCGCCCCGGACCCCGAGGGCATCGCCACCCGCAAGGCGTCAAACCAGGTCCTGAATGCGATCGCGCCCCGGGTCCCGTGGCTCCTGGTCGGGTCGGCGGACCTGACGGGCTCCACCTCCGCCCAGCTCGACCCCGAGGCCACCGAGCCGTTCGAGCCGTCTACGCGGCTGGGGCGCCAGCTCCACCTCGGGATCCGCGAGCACGAGTCGGCGGCGATCTCGAACGGGCTGGCCCTCTCCAAGCTCCGGCCGGTGTGGTCGACCTACCTGATCTTCTCGGATTACGCCCGGCCTGCGATCCGGCTCTCGGCGCTGATGGAGCTGCCGGTGATCCATTGGTTCAGCCACGACTCGATCGGCCTCGGCGAGGACGGCCCGACGCATCAGCCGGTCGAGCAGCTCGCCTCGCTGCGGGCGATGCCGGGCCTCAACGTGGTCCGCCCCTGCGACGCCAACGAGGTGGCCGAGGCGTGGCGGGTGATGATGGCGCAGAAGCACCAGCCGAGCGCCCTCGTCCTGACCCGCCAGAATGTCCCGGTCCTCGACCGGTCGCGGTACGCGCCGGCCGATGGGCTCCGGCGAGGCGGCTACGTGCTCGCGGACTCCGACGGGCCGCCGGACGTGATCCTGATCGCCACCGGAAGCGAGGTCTCGCTCGCGGTCGACGCCTACGAGGAGCTGACGCGCCGACGGGATCTCGGCGCGGGTCGTCAGCCTGCCATCGTGGTACCTGTTCGATCTTCAGCCCGACGATTACCGCGAAGCGGTCCTGCCCCCGAGCGTCGAAGCGCGGGTCGCGGTGGAGCAGGCATCCACTCTCGGCTGGGATCGCTACGTTGGGTCCCGCGGCCGGATCGTCGGCATGCACACCTTCGGTGCCTCGGCGCCGCTCAAGGCGGTGCAGCGAAAGTTCGGCTTTACGCCGGATCGCGTGGCCGACGCCGCGCGAGACCTATTGAGATGATCGAAGCGAGGTGAACGCATGAAGCCGACCCAGCAACTTCACGAGCTCGGCCAGAGCCTGTGGCTGGACAACATCACCCGCGACATGCTGGGCGATGGGACCCTGAAGGGCTACATCGACGAGCTGTCGATCACGGGGCTGACGTCGAACCCGACGATCTTCGACAAGGCGATCAGCGGAGGCGACTCCTACGACCGAGCACATCGCGGAGCTCGGGGAGCGCGGCCTCGATCCCGAACAGGTCTTCTTCGAGCTGGCCCTGGCCGACCTGCGCGACGCGGCGCGCCTGTTCGAGCCCGTCCACGAGCGCACCGACGGGGTCGACGGATGGGTCTCGCTCGAGGTCTCACCGCTGCTCGCCAACGACGCGAAGGCGACGATCGCACAGGTCGCGGACCTGCACGCAAGGGCCGCCCACAACACGCTGATCAAGATTCCTGGAACCGACGCGGGCCGCGAGGCGATCGAGGAGTCGATCTTCGCCGGCATCCCGGTCAACGTGACGCTCCTCTTCTCGACCCGAGCAGTACCTCGGCGCGGCCGAGGCGTACATGCGCGGGGCTCGAGCGGCGGATCGAGGCGGGACTCGAACCCGACGGTCGAGTCCGTGGCCTCGGTCTTCATCAGCCGCTGGGACGTGGCGGTCGCCGACCAGGCGCCGCCGGAGCTTCGAAACCGGCTCGGCATCGCGGTCGCGACGCGCGCCTACCGGGCCTACCGCGAGCTGCTCGGACTCGGACCGCTGGCAGGGGCTCGCCGACTCAGGGCGCGAGGCCCCAGCGAATGCTGTTCGCGAGCACCGGCACCAAGGACCCGGATGCCTCCGACGTCCTCTACGTCGAGGCGCTGGCGGCTCCGTAGACCATCAACACGATGCCCGACAAGACGCTTCTCGCCTTCGCGGACCACGGGAAGGTCGGCGACCCCCTCCCCGTCGACGGCGGCGACGCTGACCAGGTGCTCGACGAGTTCGAGGCCGCCGGCATCGAAGTCGCCGAGCTGGGCGTGCGGCTTCAGCGCGAGGGCGCCCAGGCGTTCGACGCCTCGTGGAAGCGACCTCTTGCAGTCGATCGAGGAGAAGGGCCGAGAGCTCGCAGCCGCCGGCTGAGCCCGGGCGCTCCGCCACCCCCGAAACCCGAGACAGGAGCGCCGCGAATGCAACTTGGAATGATCGGACTGGGGCGCATGGGCGCCAACATGGTTCGGCGCCTGATTCGCGCCGACCACGAGTGCGTGGTGTTCGACCTCGACTCGCACGCGGTCGAGCAGCTCGCCGAAGAGGGCGCCGTCGGCGCCCAATCGGTCGAGGACATGGTGGCCAAGCTCGACCCCCCGCGCTCGGTCTGGCTGATGGTTCCGGCGGCGGTCGTGGACAAGACGCTCGAGTCGCTCGTCCCTGCGCTCGAGCGGGGTGACGCGGTGATCGACGGGGGCAACTCCTATTACCGCGACGACATTCGGCGAGCCGCCCAGGTGGCCGAGCAGGACCTCGACTACGTGGACACCGGGACGAGCGGCGGCGTCTGGGGGCTCGACCGCGGCTACTGCCTGATGATCGGCGGGCCCGACGAAGCCGTGAAGCGGCTGGACCCGATCTTCGCCGCGCTGGCCCCCGGCGTCGACTCGGCGCCGCGGACCCCCGGCCGAGACGGCGAGCCGACCCCGTCCGAGCAGGGCTACCTCCATTGCGGGCCGAGCGGAGCGGGCCACTTCGTGAAGATGGTCCACAACGGGATCGAGTACGGGGTCATGGCCGCCTACGCGGAGGGCCTGAACATCCTTCGAAACGCGAACGCCGGCAAGGCCCAGCGCGAGGTCGACGCGGAGACCGCACCGCTCGAGCATCCCGAGTACTACCAGTACGACCTCGACCTCCCCGAGGTCGCCGAGGTGTGGCGACGGGGCAGCGTGATCGGGTCCTGGCTGCTGGACCTGACCGCCGAGGCGCTCCAGCGCGTCCCCCGAGCTCGCCGACTATGCCGGGCCGGGTCTCCGACTCGGGGGAGGGACGCTGGACCTCGATCGCGGCAATCGAGGAGGGCGTTCCGGCGCCTGTCCTGAGCTCGGCGCTCTACTCGCGCTTCGCCTCACGGGGCCTCGACGACTTCGCGGACAAGGTGCTGTCCGCGATGCGCAAGCAGTTCGGCGGCCACGCCGAGAAGGGCGCTTCCTAGTCGATGGCGCGCCTCACGGTGACCGAGCACGGCGGCGCAGGCGGCCGACCTCGCCGCGGAGCGCCTCGCCGACGCGATCGCCGCCGGCCCGACGCGAGGAGCGCCCCGCTGCACCTCTCGCTCGCCGGGGGCCACACGCCCCGCCGCCACCTATGAGCGTCTCGCCAGCCTGGTCGAGGACTGGGAGCGGAGTCGAGCTGTGGCTGGGGGACGAGCGGATGGTTCCTCCCGGCCGATCCCGAGAGTCGAACTACCGGATGCTCACCGAGACGCCTGCTGGAGCGAACCGGCGCCGTCGCCCACCCGGTCCCGACCGCCGGCTCGGCCGAGGAAGCCGCGGATCAGTACGGAGCGAGCTGCTCGCTGAGCGGGTCCCGGCCTCGTCCGACGGCGTCCCGAGACTCGACTTCGCCCTCCTCGGTCTCGGCGAGGATGGCCACACCGCCTCGCTGTTCCCCCGCGCCCCCGCCCTCGAGGCGACCGGCGAGGTCTGCGTCGCCGTCCACGACTCGCCCAAGCCGCCGCCCGATCGCGTGACGCTGACGCTCGACGTGCTTCGGGCGGCGCGCTCTTCCGCGATCCTGGCCGTCGGCGAGGGGAAGGCCGCTCCGGCGGCGGCCGCGCTTCACGGCCCTAGCCCCGACGTGCCCGCCAGCCTGCTGGTCGACGGGCCTCTCGAGCTGATCCTCGACGATGCGGCTGCACGAGAGATCCCCGCGCAGGCCCGAGCGTGACACAGGCCTCGCCTCGCTCGGACGCGCTGGTGTTCTTCGGAGCGACCGGCGACCTCGCGTATAAGCAGATCTTTCCGGCGCTTCAGTCGATGATCAAGCGCGGTGATCTGGACATTCCGGTGATCGGCGTGGCGAAGTCGGGGTGGAACCTCGACGACCTCCGAAAGCGCGCCCACGACAGCCTCTCCGAGCACGGCGGCGTTGACCGCAAGGCGTTCGAGAAGCTGTCGTCGCTGCTCCGTTACATCGACGGCGACTACGCCGACCCGGCCACGTTCGACGCGCTGAAGAAGGAGCTCGGCACGGCCAAGCACCCCCTCCACTACCTCGCCATCCCCCCGAGCCTCTTCGCCACCGTGATCTCCGAGCTCGCCCGGTCGGGTTCCGCCGACGGCGCCAAGGTCGTCGTCGAGAAGCCGTTCGGCCACGACCTCGAGTCGGCTCGCGCTCTCAGCCGAACGATCCGCGAGGTGTTCGACGAGCGGTCGATCTTCCGAATCGATCACTACCTCGGCAAGGAGGCCGTCGAGAACCTCCTGTACTTCCGGTTCGCGAACTCGTTTCTGGAGCCGACTCTGGAACCGCGTCCACGTCCGCAGCGTGCAGATCACGATGGCGGAGAACTTCGGCGTGGCCGGGAGGGGCCGGTTCTACGAGGAGGCCGGGGCGATCCGCGACGTGATCCAGAACCACATGCTCCAGGTGCTGGCGATCGTGACCATGAACCCGCCCGCCGGGCTCGATCCGGAGGCGCTTCGAGACGAGAAGGCTCGCCTGCTGAAGTCGATCTCCCCTCTGACGTCCAAGCGGATCGTGCGCGGCCAGTTTCGGGGGTATCACGACGAGGATGGCGTGGCCAAGGACTCGACCGTCGAGACCTTCGCCGCGGTCCGGCTTCACGTCAACAGCTGGCGCTGGTCCGGAGTCCCGTTCCTCATCCGCGCCGGCAAGTGCCTGCCGGTCACCGCCACCGAGGTCCTGGTCGAGCTGCGCCGCCCTCCCCAGATCGTGTTCGACGAGCCGCCGCCGGGCGGGGCCAACTCGTTCCGGTTCGCGCTCAGCCCCGACGTCGTGATCGCCCTGCGAGCGCGGGCGAAGCTTCCGGGCGAGCAGCTGAAGGGCGAGGAGATCGAGCTCCTGGCCCGCCACCACCATCCCGACGAGATGCCCCCTTACGAACGCCTGCTGGGGGATGCGATGCGAGGGAACCCGACGTTCTTCGCGCGGGAGGACGGCGTCCTGGCCGCGTGGGAGGTGGTCGACCCGGTGCTCGGCGACGCGACCCCGGTGCACCCATATGACCCCGGGACCTGGGGGCCACCCGAGGCGGACGCGCTGATCAAGGGCGCCGAGTCCTGGCACGCCCCCACCGGAACCGCATGAGCGAGCTGAGGGAGCGCGCCGCATGGACCGCCCTGGAGCGTCACTTCTCCGAGATCGGCGAGCGGCACCTTCGCGAGCTGTTCGCCGAGGACGCCGGCCGCGGCGACCGGCTCACGGTCGAGGCGGCCGGTCTCTTCCTCGACTACTCCAAGAACCGGATCACCGATGAGACCGTCCGCCTCCTGATCGATCTGGCGAAGGAGTCCGGCGATGCCGGAGCGGCGCGAGGCGATGTTCCGCGGCGAGCACATCAACGTCTCCGAGGACCGCGCGGTGCTCCACGTCGCGCTGCGGATGCCGCGCGAGCGCTCGCTCGTGGTCGACGGCGTCGACGTCGTCAAGGAGGTCCACGAGGTTCTCGACCGAATGGCGGCTTTCGCCGAGCGGGTCCGCTCCGGTGCGTGGATCGGGCACACGGGAAAGCCGATCCGAAACGTCGTCAACATCGGAATCGGAGGCTCCGACCTCGGGCCGGTGATGGCCTACGAGGCGCTGCGCCACTACTCGAACCGGGACCTGACCTTCCGATTCGTCTCCAACGTCGACGGGACGGACTTCACCGAGGCCACGCGCGACCTCGATCCCGCCGAGACGCTGTTCATCGTCTCCTCGAAGACCTTCACGACGCTCGAGACGATGACCAACGCCCACACGGCGCGCGACTGGGCGCTCGCCGCGTCTCGGCTCGGAGGAGGCGGTCGCCAAGCACTTCGTCGCGGTGTCGACGAACGCCGAGCAGGTGTCGCGCGTTCGGGATCGACACCGAGAACATGTTCGGGTTCTGGGAGTGGGTCGGCGGCCGCTACTCGATGGACTCGGCCATCGGCCTCTCGACCATGCTCGCGATCGGGCCCGACCGCTTCGCCGAGATGCTGGCCGGCTTCCACGCGGTCGACGAGCACTTCCGCGAGACGCCGTTGGAGCGCAACCTGCCCGTCCTGATGGGCCTGCTCGCCGTCTGGTACGGAGACTTCTTCGGCGCCCAGACTGCGGGCGTGTTCCCGTACGACCAGTACCTGCACCGCTTCCCCGCCTACCTGCAGCAGCTGACGATGGAATCGAACGGAAAGCACGTGACGCTGGACGGCGCTCGCGTCGACTACGACACGGGGGCCATCTTCTGGGGCGAGCCGGGGACCAACGGCCAGCACTCCTTCTACCAGCTGATCCACCAGGGGACGAGGCTGATTCCGTGCGACTTCATCGGCTTCATGCAGTCGCTCAACCCGCTGGGCGAACACCACGACCTGCTGGTCTCGAACGTCTTCGCGCAGGCCGAGGCGCTGGCGTTCGGCATGACCGCGGAAGAGGTGCGCGCCGAGGGAACGCCAGAGCAGGTCGTTCCGCACCGAGTGATGGAGGGCAACCGGCCCTCGAACACGATCCTGGTCGACCGGCTCACCCCCCGCAGCCTCGGCTCGCTGGTGGCTCTGTACGAGCACAGCGTCTTCACCCAGGGCGCGGTCTGGGGCATCGACTCCTTCGACCAGTGGGGCGTCGAGCTCGGCAAGGCGCTGGCGAAGCGGATCGTGCCCGAGCTCCAGGCCGAGGCGGAGCCGGAGCTCACCCACGACAGCTCGACCAACGCCCTGATCCGCCGCTACCGGGCCGCGCGCGACGGCTGACCACCGAGACGAGCAACTAGCATGAGCGACATGGTCGCCCGCGGGGGCATCGACCTGGGCGGCACCAAGATCCAGACGGTCGTCGTGAACGGCAGATGGAAGGTGCTGGGCGAGGCGCGTCGGCCAACCCCGACCGAGGGCGGGCCCGAGGACGTAGCGGAGCAGATGGCGGAGGCAATGCGCGATGCCGTCAAGGACGCCGGCCTGGAACCCGACGCGCTCCAGGCGGTCGGGGTTGGTTCCCCGGGCGACGTCGATGGGGGCACCGGAACGGTTTCCCAGGCGCGGAACCTCCCCGGCTGGGACGGGGCGTTCGAGCTCGGCCCATGGCTCACCAAGAGCCTGGGCGCCAAGGTGCGCCTTGGCAACGACGTTCAGGTTGCCACCGAGGGCGAGTTCCACCTGGGCGCCGGCCGGCCCTACAAGTCGTTGCTGGGGGTGTTCTGGGGAACCGGCGTCGGCGGCGGGATCATCCTCGACGGCAAGCCGTGGCTCGGCCGCGGCAGCGCCGGCGAGATCGGCCACATGGTCGTGAAGCAGGGCGGCGCGCGGTGTCCGTGCGGTCGGCGCGGATGCCTGGAGGCCTATGCGGGGCGCGCCGCGATGGAGCACAAGGCGCGCAGCGAGCACGACGCCGGCAAGCACACCGACCTGTTCAAGATCATGAAGAAGCGTGGGCGCGACCGGCTGACGAGCGGCGTTTGGGCACGGGCGCTCGAGGACGAGGACGAGCTTGCCGACCCACCTGATCGATCGGGCGGTGGAGGCGCTCGGCGCCGGAGTCGCCTCCGCGGTCAACCTGCTCGACGTCGAGGCGGTGATCATCGGCGGTGGGCTCGGCACGCGCCTCGGTGAGCCATACGCGAAGCGAATCGCCAAGGCCATGCAACCCCACCTGTTCAATGACGACACGCCGCCCAAGGTGCTCGTCGCCTCGCTGGGCGACCTCGGCGGCGCGATCGGCGCCGCCCTCCAGACGAAGCGTTAGCCGCTCGCCCCGGCCTCGTGACCCGCACGCCCCTCCAGGGTGGCGGCGGCGGTGAGCGCATCGAGGTAGCCGCGAGCGAACGACGGCAACGGCTGCAGCGCCTCAGCGAACAGGTCCCTCAGCCGGCTGGTCGCTGCCCCCCGGCTCAACTGGACGTCGTCGGAGCCAGCCCGAAATGTCAGCGTCTCGATGCCCCCGCAACCGCGCGCCTCGGGATCGTCCGACAGCGAGAGGCCAACCTCGCCGCCGTCGGGCCGGACGGCCCTGCCCAGCATCCGGCCGCCGTCGCGCTCGATCGGCTCGGGCCGCCACCCCACGCGGGCCGCGATCCAACCGGCAAGCAGCAGCGCCGCCGATCGACCGTTTCCCTCGTACCCGACCTCGAGGCTCGTGAGCCGCGGCAGCAGGCGACGTCGCTCAGCGGGCTCGAACGCCGCCGCCGTGGCGGCCCGCCAGAACTCGAGCCGCCCCCAGGCCAGGTCGTGGACGCGAACTCGGCGCGCCAGCTCAGCCATGCGCCACAGGGGCGCGCCGTCATCGGCGGAGTCGACCAGCACGTGCTGGGCTCGCTCGAGCAGGCGGGGATCGGGGATCGGCGAGGCGGGCTCCGGGAGCCACAGGACGGTCGGCAGGTCGCTGAGCAACAGCGGCGCAACCAGGGACGCGGCGTGCTTGAGCCGGGCGTCGTCGGCCGTCAGGACCACCCGGTCATGACAGACGCCAACCGTTCCGGCCGCGTCGGCGAGCCGGCACTCGAGGATCGCCTCGGCATCGAGCCGATCGGATCCGTGACTGCACAAGACGAGGGTCCTTGACGGGCTGTGAGCTTCGAGGGCCACCAAGGCCGCATCGATTCCGGCGCCGCCCCCGCTCGATGGAGCGACGATGAGGTTGAGCGTCCGGGCGAGCGCATGGCGGGCACCGTCGCGCTGGTGGGCGCGGTGCAGGTCATTCACCGCGGCGACGATCTGGTCAAGGCTGACCGCCTTGCCACGCCAGCGCGTGAGCCCGGCATTCGACCGGTCGCCGTCAGATCTGCCTCCAGCTTCTCCCGCGAACGGCCAGCAGCTCGTCAGCCTCCGGTGGACCCTGGCTGCCCGCCTCGTAGATCGGTGGCGCGGGGGCGGATTTCCAGGCCTCGAGGATCGGGTCCACGATTCGCCACTCCGCCTCGACCTCGTCTGCCCGGGTGAACAGGGTCGCGTCGCCCAGCAGGGCGTCGTGGAGCAGCCGCTCGTAGGCCTCCGGCGAATCGCCCAGGAAGGAGGTCCCGTAGTTGAACTCCATCAGTACCGGCCGGACGCTCATCGTCTGGCCCGGGGTCTTGGCGACCAGCCGCAGCGACACTCCCTCGTCCGGCTGCACCGATAGCACCATCTCGTTGGGCTCGGCATCGCCGATGTCCGAGCGTGCGAACGGCAGGTGCGGCACCGGCCGAAAGCGCACTGCGATCTCGGTCACACGGCGGGGCAGGCGTTTCCCGGCGCGCAGGTAGAAGGGAGTGCCCGCCCATCGCCAGTTGTCGACCTCCACCCGCATGGCGACGTAGGTGTCCGTTCGCGAATCGTCCGGAACCCCCTCCTCGTCTCGATACGCGGGGACCTCCTCGCCGCCGATCCACCCGGCGCCGTACTGGCCGCGAACCACATAGTCGGGGACCTGGTCGGGGTCGTAGCGCCGCACGGAGTTCAGGAGCTTGACCTTTTCGTCCCGGATCGTGTCGGCGTCGAAACGCACGGGGGCCTCCATCCCCACCAGCGCGAGGAGCTGCATCAGATGGTTCTGGATCACGTCGCGGATCGCGCCCACCGAGTCGTAGTACGCGGCTCGCCGCCCGATTCCGATGTCCTCGGCCATGGTGATCTGGATGTGCTCGACGTAGCGGCGATTCCACACCGGCTCGAGAATGCCGTTCGCGAATCTGAGCACCTGGAGGTTCTGAACCGTCTCCTTGCCGAGGTAGTGGTCGATGCGAAACACCTGAGATTCGTCGAACGCGGAGGACATCTCGGAGTTCAGCTCGAGCGCCGAAGCGAGGTCGCGCCCGAACGGCTTCTCGATCATCAGTCGGGTCGGCGGGTCCGCTCCGGCGCCCAGACCGGCGTCCGCGAGCGCCCTGGCGATCGGCGCGAAGAAACGCGGCGAGACGGCCAGGTAGAAGACGCGCTGGGTCGGTCCGTCGCGCTCGGTCTCCCGGAGTCGCTCGCTGAGCGCCTGGAACAGCTGCGGATCGTCGAAGTCGCCGTGCAGGAAGTCGAGCCGCGGCTCGAGCGCCTCCCAGGCGTCCGCCTCGATCCCCGTCCGCGAGTGACTGGCGATCGCCTCGCGGGCAGCGTCGCGAAAGGCCTCGCGGTCGTCGGCGCTCCTTCCGATCCCGATCACCTGGAAACGCTCCGGCAACAGGCCCCCGAGCCCCAGGTTGTAGATCGCCGGGAGGAGCTTTCGGGCCGCCAGGTCTCCGGTGGCGCCGAAGATCACGAGGGTGGTCGGCGCCGGGAGTGGCTGCTCGACGTCCTGCGTGAAGGGATTTTCGGGCGCCGAGACGGCGCTCATGCCCCACCCGTCCGTCCGTGTGCCGGGGTGATCGCGTCCACTCCGGCGAGCTCGAGGCCGGCGAGCAGCGCCGCCCCTCGAACGCCAGCACGGCTCCCGTGTCGGGCCAGCCGGATCTCGGTCCTCTCGCCGACCCCGGGCAGTACGTAGCGCATCGCCGCCTCGCGAGCCGGGCCCAGCAGCAGCTCCTCGGCGACCGATACGCCCCCGCCGACCGCCACGACGTCCGGATCGAACGTGTTGATCGCGTTGGCGATCCCGATCCCGAGGCGTTCGCCGAGCGTGCGGAGCGCCCCCACGGCGTCGGCGTCGCCCGCCTGCGCGGCCTCGACGGCGTCGTGGCCGTCCACCGCTCCGGTGGCGGCCGCGACGCGGCCCAACGCCGATTCGGGGTGAAGCTCGCGCCACCTCTCGCGCCAGCCGGTCCAGGACCCGCCCGGCGGCCAGCGACTCGAGCGACCCGCGCCGCGGGAACCCGCCGGACGTCGGCGCCTCCTGGGAGAGGTCGGCCCCGATCAGCGTGTGCCCCAGCTCACCGGCCGCGCCGGTGGCGCCACGATAGACGCGGCCCCCGAGCACCAGCCCCCCACCGATCCCGGTGCCCACGGTGAACATGACCAGGTTCTGCACGATCGCCGTGCCGGCATCATCAAAGGCCTCGCCGAGCGCCGCGACGGTCGCGTCGTTGTCGACGAACACCGGCAGGTCCAGCCGGTCCTCGAGCACCCGGTGCAGATCGAGGTCCTCCATGTGGAGGTTGACGCTCGAACGCACCCGACCGGTCGCGAACTCGACCACCGACGGAACGCCCACCCCGACGCCCGCCGTGTCTGCGGCGCGTACCGAGCTCACGGCCGAGACGACCTCATCGACCAGCTCGCCGGCATTCGAGGCCTCGGTCGGCCGGATGGCGGATTCACTCAGCCGCTCCTGGTGAAGCGTTGCCACCGCGACCTTCGTCCCGCCCACGTCGACGCCGATCAATTGGTCGCTGAGCACGAGGCTCAGCCTACGCGGCGACCGGCTCCCGGCGTCGCGCCGGAGCGCGAGAAGGGCGGCTCGCGACGACGACCAAGCTTCGCAGGAACTCGCCTGTGTGCGAGCCCACTTCGGCCGCCACCTGCTCCGGGGTGCCGTCGGCGACGATCTCTCCCCCGGCCTCGCCACCCTCGGGGCCGAGGTCGATGATCCGGTCGGCGGACTTGATCACGTCGAGGTTGTGCTCGATCACGACCACGGAGTTTCCCGCCTCGACCAATCGGTCGAGCACCTCGAGGAGACGCTGAACGTCGGCGAAGTGAAGGCCGGTGGTGGGCTCGTCGAGGATGTAGAGGGTGTCGCCGGTCGCCACCTTGGAGAGCTCGGTCGCCAGCTTGACGCGCTGCGCTTCGCCGCCCGACAGCGTGGTCGCCGGCTGGCCGAGCCGCACGTAGTCGAGGCCCACGTCGTGCAGGGTCTTGAGGCGGCGGTGGATCTTCGGGATGTGGGAGAAGAACTCGACCGCCTCCTCGATCGACATCTCGAGCACGTCGGCGATCGACTTGCCCTTGAATCGGACCTCGAGCGTCTCACGGTTGTAGCGGCGTCCGTGGCACTGCTCGCAGGGAACGTAGACGTCGGGCAGGAAGTGCATCTCGATCTTGATCTGCCCGTCGCCGCGGCAGACCTCGCAGCGACCGCCCTTGACGTTGAAGCTGAACCGTCCGGGCTTGTAGCCGCGGGCCCTCGCCTCCTTGGTGCGGGAGAAGAGATCGCGGATGTGATCGAAGACGCCGGTGTAGGTCGCCGGGTTCGACCGCGGCGTGCGACCGATCGGCGACTGGTCGATGCTGATGATCTTGTCGACCTGCTCGACACCCTCGATGGCGTCGTGCGCGCCGGGCCGCAGACGGGCCCGGTGGAGCCGGTTTGCGACCGCGCGGTAGAGGATCTCGTTGACCAGCGTCGACTTTCCCGACCCCGAGACGCCGGTCACGCAGCAGAGCACCCCGAGCGGGATGTCGACGTCGATGCCCTTGAGATTGTGCTGGCGGGCGCCGCGGATCATCAGCCGGCCGCTCGGTGTGCGCCTGGCCGCGGGAACCGGAATCGCCAGCTTGCCGCTCAGATACTGGCCGGTCAGCGAGGAGGCACGGCGGGCGATCCGGGCCGGGGTTCCCTCGGCGACCACCTCTCCCCCGTGCTCGCCGGCCCCGGGCCCGAGGTCGACGACGTGGTCGGCGGCTCGGATCGTCCCCTCGTCGTGCTCGACCACGATCACGGTGTTGCCGAGGTCGCGAAGTCGCTGCAGGGTGTCGATCAGCTTCTCGTTGTCGCGCTGGTGAAGCCCGATCGACGGCTCGTCGAGGATGTACAGGACGCCGACCAGCGACGAGCCGATCTGGGTGGCGAGGCGGATCCGCTGCGCCTCGCCGCCCGAGAGAGTGGCTGCGGCCCGCTCGAGCGATAGGTAGCCGATCCCGACGCTGTCCAGGAAGCGCAGCCGCTCGGCGATCTCGCGAACCACGAGGCGTGCGATCGCGCGCTCCGTCTCGGTCAGCTCGAGCGCTTCGATCCAGTCGAGCGCGGCCCGCGCGGAATGGGTTGTGTACTCGTGGATGTTGAGCCCGCCCACGGTGACCGCGAGGCTCTCCGGGCGAAGCCGAGCCCCGCCGCACGCCGGGCAGGGTTGTAGCGCCATCAGTCCCTCGATCCGCTCGCGGGTGTTCTCGGAGTCGGTGTTCTCATAGCGGCGCTCGAGGCTCGCCAGCATGCCGTCGAACCGCACCGTGTAGACCCGACGGCGGCCGAATCGGTTGCGATACGAGACGGTGTGCCGCTCGTTCCCCGGTGCCATCGAGAAGCAGGTCCCTGTCGGCCTGCGAGAGGTCTCGCCACGGAGTGTCGATGTCGATCCCGTTGGTTTCGGCGACCGCCTCGAGCAGGCGCCGGTGATACAGGGAGGCGGCCTTGGTCCACGGCTCGAGCGCGCCCTGCGAGATCGACAGGGTCGGGTCGGGGACGATCAGCTCCGGGTCGATCACGCGCTGGAAGCCCAGGCCGTGGCAGCGCTGGCAGCACCCGTGCGGTGAGTTGAACGAGAAGATCCGCGGCTCGAGCTCGGGCATCGAGGTGCCGCATTCCAGACATGCGAAGCGCTCGGAGAAGAACCAATTGCCCGCCGGCTGCTCATCTCCCGCCAGAACACCTTGCGCTCGCCTACGGCTCGCGCGTTTCCCATCTGCTCCCGACTCCGCGCCGTCGGGGTCGGTTCCGGGACGGGCATCCATCAGCTGTATCTCCACCAGCCCGTCGGCGAGCTGGGACGCCGCCTCGACCGATTCCGAGAGGCGCTTGCGGACTCCCTCCTTCATGACCAGCCGATCGACGACCACCGAGATGTCGTGCTTGAGCTTCTTGTCGAGCTCGATCGGCTCGTCCAGCCGCCGAATCTCGCCGTCGATCCGGGCTCGCGCGTATCCCTGGGCGCGCATCTCCTCGAGCATCCGCCCGTACTCGCCCTTGCGCCCGCGCACCACCGGCGCCATGACCATGAACCGAGTGCCGTCCTCGATCGTCAGGACTCGGTCGGTGATCTGCTCGAGCGACTGCCCCTGGATCGGCGCGCCGCACTGGTGGCAGTGCGGCTTGCCGATCCGCGACCAGAGCAGGCGCAGGTAGTCGTAGATCTCGGTCACGGTGCCGACCGTCGAGCGAGGGTTGCGCGAGGTGGTCTTCTGGTCGATCGAGATCGCCGGCGAGAGCCCCTCGATCGAGTCGACATCCGGCTTCTCCATCTGGCCGAGGAACTGGCGCGCATACGCGGACAGCGACTCGACGTAGCGGCGCTGGCCCTCGGCGTAGATGGTGTCGAAGGCGAGGCTCGACTTCCCGGAGCCGGAGAGCCCCGTGACCACGATCAGCGCGTCACGCGGAAGCTCGAGGTCGATCCCCTTGAGATTGTGGGCGCGAGCCCCGGAGATCGCGATGCGCTCCGAGCGCGCCATCACGATCGCCGCGATCCCGGCTCGAAACCGGCCTTGGTCGTACCTGGTCCCTCCACTGAGAGCACGATTCCGATTCTACGGGGGCGAACGGGCGTTCCCGTGGTCAGCGGCTCAGGCGGGCTCGGGCGACGCCCTGAGCGCCCGGCGCCCCCCAAAGGCCACGAGCCACGACAGCGCGGCCGCCACGGCGGCGGCGGCGAATCCCCGCGAGGCGTGCCCGCCGCTGACCGCGGCTCCCCCGATCGCGGTTCCGGCGGCAACGCCGGTGACCACGGCTGTGATCAGCCAGGTCGAGGTCTCGGTGGCGCCACCGGCCGGGGCCAGATCGTCGATCAGGATGTAGAGGACGGCGCCCGCGGGGGCGAACGCGAAGCCGCTCAGCGCCATCAGGGGAAGCGCGCTCGCCATCGAGCCGATCAGGAAGAGCGGCGCGAAGCCGAGCGCGATCAGGAGGCAGAGTCGCGGATAGCGCTCTCCCGCCCGAGTGTGGTGCTCGCCGCGACCCGTACCAGAGCCCGCCGGCCATGCTCGCGGCCGCCTGAACGGCGATCAGGGTCCCCGCAAGTCCCGGCGAGCCGAGTTGGGTCGCGAACGCCGTGATCGAGATCTCCATCGCGCCGATCGCCATCCCGAACCCGCAGCTCGGTGAGCAGCAGGACGAGGACCCCCGGGGCGCGAAGCGGGCCGCTCCAATGGCCCGTCGAACGGCGTCCCGCGCCAGGCGCGCGAGGCGCGCGAGGCGGCGAAGACGAGCGTGCCGATCGTGGAGAAGGCGGCGTTGGCGAGCACGGCGGCGGCCGTCGAGCCGATCGCCACCAGGGCGCCCGTGATCAGGGGCCCGACGATGAAGCACACCTCGAGCAGCACCGCATCGAGCGCGAACGCGCTCTGGCGAAGGACGTCGATCGGGCACCAGGTCGGACCACAGCGTCCGCATGCAGGATGAAAGCGCCGGGATCGTGGCCCCGCAGACGACGCCGATCGGCATCAGCACCGCGAGGCCGGCGCCGCTCTGGGCCGCGAGAACGAGGGCGATCAGCGCCAACGGGTTGGCCAGCGGCAACCGGCACGAGGACGGCGGTCTGGCCGAGCCGATCCACGAGCCGCCCCTGGACCGGAAAGGACACCGCGACCGCCACCGTGACGGAGGCCTCGACGGCGCCGGCGATCGCGAACGACCCCGTCTCGTGGCGAATCAGGAGGATCGTCGAAAGCGACAGGGCGGCGATCGGGCAGGCGGCCGATCAGCGCGCCGAGCAGCGGCAGTCTCGCGTCGCGCAGCGCGAGCAGGCGCTTGTACGGCGTCGGGAGCACCAGGGGCCAGGTTGTCAGGCGGCGGGGCGGCTACCCGGCGGCTTTTGCGTACACCTCGTCGAGCAGGCCGTCGAGGTCGTCGACGTCGTAGTCGGCAGCCAGCCGCGTGCGAGCCTCGTCGCGCGGGGTGCCGTCCAGCGCGAGCTTCATGGCCACAAGCCGCGCCGCCGCGTCGCCGCCGGACCCATGATCCTCGGGTGAGGGGCTGGGTCCCTGGGGCGAGGACCCCGACGGCTCATCGCCGGACCCCGCCTTCAGCTGCACCATCAACTCGTCGGTGGAGGGGGCGCCGGCGCCGGTCGGCGCCTGGTCGCCGCCCGGCTCCGGCTTCGGCTTGGACTCAGGAGCTGCCTGGGTCTGGGGACGGGTTTCGGGAGCCGCCTGCGCGTGGAGCGGGGCGTCGGGATCCGCATGTTTGGGCGCCTCCGGCGGCTCGCCCTCGGCGGAGAGCCTTCCCCGGAGCTCGTCGAGCGCCCCCCGAACCTCCTCGAGGCGGCGCTGTGCCTGACCCTCGGCCTCGCCGCGGATCCGACCCGCGGCATCGTCGGCTTCGGCCCGGATCCTGCTCGCGGCGGCCTCGGCCTCTGCGCGGATCGCCTGCGCCTCGCTCTCGGCCTGCGCGAGGATCTCCTGGGCGCGGCGCTGCGCTTCGTCGAGAGCCGACCTCACGCTGTCGGCCGCCTGGCGGATCAGCTCCTCGGCGTCCATCGGGCGAGGGTACCGCTAGCCGATCCGGCCCGACCAACGCAGGTGTACGCGCTGCAAGCCTAGGCTCGCAGCGCCTCGAGGTCCCGCCGCAGCTCCTTGATCTCGTCGCGGATCCGGGCGGCCTCCTCGAAGCGCAGGTCCTCGGCGGCGGCCACCATCTCCTCCTCGAGCTCGACGATCAGCTTCTCGAGCTCGTCCGGGTCTGGATCACCTCGCCGTCGCGCCGGCCGCGACGGCGCCGTCGCCGGGGTTGTTCGCGACTCCATCGCCAGGAAGTCGCTGATCTCGGAGATCCCCTTCTGAACCGTCTCCGGCGTGATCCCGTGCTCGCGGTTGTAGGCGAGCTGGATCTCGCGCCGACGATCGGTCTCCTCGATCGCCGTGCGCATCGCCTCGGTCTCGCGGTCCGCGTACATCAGGACCCGGCCGCGGACGTTTCGCGCCGCCCTCCCGATCGTCTGGATGAGGCTGGTCTCGCCGCGAAGGAATCCCTCCTTGTCGGCGTCCAGGATCGCCACCAGCGAGACCTCGGGCAGGTCGAGGCCCTCGCGCAGCAGGTTGACGCCCACCAGCACGTCGTATTCGCCGAGCCGCAGGTCGCGGACGATCTGGATCCGCTCCAGGGTGTCGATCTCGGAGTGCAGGTAGCGGACCCTGAAGCCGTGCTCCAGCAGATAGGCGGTCAGGTCCTCGGCCATCTTCTTGGTCAGCGTGGTGACGAGGGTCCGCTCCCCCGCCTCCGCGCGCCGCCGCACCTCGTTCATCAGATCGTCGATCTGGTTGCGCGTCTCGCGGACCTCGACCTCCGGGTCGACGATCCCGGTCGGCCGCACGATCTGCTCGACGATCCGCGACGACGACGTCCGCTCGAACTCACCCGGGGTCGCCGAGACCATCACCAGCTGCCCGACCCGGTCGAGGAACTCCTCGAACCGAAGCGGCCGGTTGTCGAGCGCCGAGGGAAGCCGAAAGCCGTGGTCGACCAGGGTCTGCTTGCGCGAGCGGTCGCCCTCGTACATCCCGCCGAGCTGCGGCACCGTCTGATGCGACTCGTCGACGAAGACCACGAAGTCGTCGGGGAAGTAGTCGATCAGGGTGTGCGGCGGGCTCCCCTCGGCACGGCCGTCGATGATCCGCGAGTAGTTCTCGATCCCCGGTGCGAAGCCGAGCTCCTTGAGCAGCTCGATGTCGTACTCGGTGCGCTGACGCAGCCGGTGCGCCTCGAGCAGCTTGCCGCGCTCCTCGAACCAGGCGACCCGCTCGTTCAGCTCGCTGCTTGATCTCGCCGACGCGCGCGCTCGATCGTCTCCTCCTTGGTCACGTAGTGGGTCGCGGGCCAGACGGCGACGTGGTCGATCTGGTCGAGCACCTCGCCGGTCAGCGGGTCGAAGTGCTGGATCCCCTCCACCTCGTCGCCGAACAGCGCGATCCGGTACGCGGTCTCGGCGTAGGCCGGGAACACCTCGAGCAGCTCGCCCTTGACCCGGAACGTGCCCCGGGTCAGGTTGGTGTCGTTGCGCCCGTACTGCATTCCGATCAGCTTCCGGAACAGCTCGTCGCGGTCGACCCACTCGCCGACCTTGAACAGCTGCATCTGCTCGCGGTAGAGCTCGGGCGACCCGATCCCGTAGATGCACGAGACCGAGGCGACGATCACCACGTCGCGACGAGCCAGCAGCGCCGCGGTGGCCGAGTGGCGGAGGCGATCGATCTCGTCGTTGATCGACGAGTCCTTCTCGATGTAGAGGTCCTGCGCCGGCACGTAGGCCTCGGGCTGGTAGTAGTCGTAGTAGCTGACGAAGTACTCGACGGCGTTGTCGGGGAAGAACTCGCGGAACTCGTTGCAGAGCTGCGCGGCGAGGGTCTTGTTGTGAGCGATGACCAGCGCCGGACGCTGGAGCCGCTCGATCACGCCGGCCATCGTGAACGTCTTGCCGGTCCCGGTCGCGCCGAGCAGGCAGCTGAACCGCTCATCGCTTGCGAGGCCCTCGGCGAGCGGAGTCGATCGCCTGCGGCTGGTCGGCCGTCGGCGTATAGGCCGGGTTGAGCCGGAAATCACCCACGAGGCCAAGATAGCGGCCCGGGATGCGGCCGCTCCGCTCCCCAGGCACGATCAACGCACGGACGGGGCACGGTTTCGCTAAAGCGCAACGGTCCGCGTACCGATGCGAAAGCGAGGGCCCAGATGGGACTCGTGAGCTCGATCAGGCAGCGCCTGGAGGCCGGGCGCCAAAGCCTCAGCGACGGGGGCGACAGCCGTGTCGCGATGGCATCGGTGATGCTGCTCCTGTTCGCGGCGGGCACCTTCCTCAGGCTCGCCTCGATCCCGCTCTCCAGCGGCCTCGGCCGAACCGAGAAGCTGGGCGAGCTCGTCGTCTCGCGATTTGGCGGCGATCGCCTGCGTCGTGATCGGGGTCCGGTGGCAGCGCCTCTCGCGACCCGCTTTCCAGCTCCTGCTCGCGCTCGGCACGGTGGTGATCTCGCTCGGCGACCTACTTCGCCAGCGACGGGCCCTACGACGGGGAGATGTTCTACATCTGGGTGGCGCTCTACGCCGCCTACTTCTTCGAGCGCCGGGAGGCGGCGCTCCAGCTCGGCTTCGTGGGCGTCTGCTACGCGGCGGTGCTCTCTTTCGGGCACAGCACCGGGCAGGGGGCCGCTCGCTGGGTGATCACGATGGGCTCGCTGGCAGTCACGGCCTTGCTGTTCGGCTACCTCAAGGAGCTGCTCGACCGCCGCCTGGCCGACAAGGAGCGCTCGGAGCGGGAGCTCGAAGCCACCCTCTCGCTACAGCGCGCGACCCTCGAGTCGACCGCCGACGGAATCCTGGTGGTCGACGGCGACGGCCACATCGTCCGCTTCAACCGACGATTCAAGGAGATGTGGCGGATCCCCGACGAGGTGCTCGACTCCGGAGACGACGCACAAGCGATCGCGTGTGCGCGCGACCAGCTGATCGATCCCGAGAGCTTCGTGCGCCGGGTGGAGCAGCTGTACGGCCGCTCCGAGGCCGAGAGCCACGACGTGCTCCATTTCAAGGACGACCGGGTGGTGGAGCGCTACTCACGTCCCCAGCGCGGGGATCGACGGCGAGATTCACGGTCGCGTCTGGAGCTTCAGGGACGTCACCGAGCGCGAGCGGATACAGGCGCGCCTCCGTCACCTCGCCGACCACGACCCGCTGACCGGGCTGCTGAACCGGCGGCGATTCGAGGAGGAGCTCGCCGACCGGATCGCGCATGCCGCTCGCTACGGCGAGGGCGGGGCCGTGCTGCTGCTCGACATCGACGACTTCAAGCTCGTCAACGACAGCCTCGGCCACCCGACGGGCGACGCCGTGATCGGCAGCATCGCCGAGCCTGCTGCGCGAGCAGGTGCGCGAGACCGACGTGCTTGCGCGCCTGGGCGGCGACGAGCTCGCCGTCCTGCTTCCGCGCGCCGATCGCGAGCAGGCGAGGCTGGTGGCGGGCAAGCTGGTCGAGACCGTTCGCAGCCACCGGGCGACCTTCAGGGGAGCGGACCTGCGGGTGACCACGAGCATCGGGCTGGCGCTGATCTCGGAGCCGGGGACCCAGACTGCAGAGGATCTGATGGTCGAGGCGGACATCGCGGTCTACGAGGCAAAGTCCGCCGGGCGCGACCGCTTCCGCATCTACGAGGGGTCGAGCGAGACGATCCCCGAGGTCGAGCGGGCCGCCAGCAGAGGCTGACTGCTAGTCGCCGCCGACCCCCCCGGGGCGAGGGCCTCTATCCAGTCCAGGCGCCGGCCGCAGAGCTCGATGCCTGATCGGCTGGCACTCGACTCAGGCGCTCGGAGGCGGGGTCCGCCGCGGCTGAGCTCGAGCGGACCGATCGGGCTCGGGGCCCCGCCGCTTCCCGGATGGAGGTCCGATCCACCGAACCGGATCATCGAGCTCGTGATCGCCCCACGTCCAGCCGGGCCTTCCCCAGCAGCACGTACTCGCCCTCGTTGTTGAGCTGGTGCCGGACCTGGCCGACCTCGCGTCCGTCGACCGACAGGTCGACCTGCGGGCGAACCGAGCCACCGAGCCAGACCTCGTAACGGCCGGAGTGCGGCACCCGCACTCGCGACCGGATCGTCCCGGCAGTCACCGGCAGAAGCGTGCGGGGATAGTCCGGCCCAGTGCCAGGTGCTCGGGTGCGAGGTGCGCTGCAGCGGGATGGCCTCGACCGGCGCGCGCCGGGCCGCGACGAGGGTCCCGACGGGGCCCGCCTCGCGGGCGAGCTGGACGCACGGCCGAGCACTCGGGCATTCCCGTCGGGTCCTTCGTGGAGCCGAGCCCGAGATGGTCGATCACCGATGACTCCAGACCCTCGGGTCGCTGCCAGACCTCGTAGTAGTGGCCGCGCCAGGTCAGCCGGTAGGGCGACGGAGGGCGACTCTGGGTGGGCGAGCGGCGCAGCACGAGGGTCCGGTAGACCAGTAGGCCGTCGAGCCGGAAGCGATCGGTGTCGGCGGTGGCTCCCCTTGTGCAGCGTTCCGCCGCCCCGCAGGGGCACCTGGCGGCGGCGCAGCTCGGACGCTCCCTCCGGGTCGGCGTCGCGCAGGAAGTGGCGGACGCCGTATGGCTGGTACTCGGTCATCAGGGTCGGGCCCTGCCCGGCGATCCGGTGGCCGATCGTCTCGAGCTCCGCGAGCTGGTCGCGCGGCGCGAGGTTGACGTCGCGGTAGGCGAGCGCGCCCGACCAGAGGACCCCGACCCCGATCGCCGCCAGAAGAGCCGCTCCAGTCGCCCGCTCGACCAGTCGCGTCCTACCGCCACGCCCGGCCCAGAGCGCAGCGGCCCCGGCGCCGGCCATCAGGAGGATGGCGGGGGAGGCGATCGCCATCGCCTTGCCGTCGATCCATGGCGAGCCGATCAGGACGATCACCGCGCAGGCCGCGAGCGCCGCCGCCCACGTAGATCAGCATCGACCAGGCGCGGCGCCGCCAGGCGACGCCGAGCCCGACCAGCGCGGCCACGCCGGCGACAGCGATCAAGGCGTACGCCGCCCCCGGGTCCACTGCGTCGAGCCGGAAGTCACCGGCCGGCCAGATGCCGAACAGCTGAAGCTCGTTCAGCGGATGGAGGAGGTTGCCGAGCGCCGTCGCGCTGTGAGCGACGCCGAGGTGGGCGGCAGGAACCCGCCCGGCGCGAGGACCGGCACGCACAGGAGGACGCGTCAAGGCGATCAGCGCCGGCGGCCTCGAGCAGCGCCGCTGCGCACGCCGATCGCCCGCACCGCCGGCGAGGAGCGCGGCGACCAGCACACCGGCCAGCCAGATGCCGCCACCGCCACTCAGCACCCCGATCAGCGCCGCGCCGACGACCGCCAGCGGGATCAGCGCACCGGAGGCACGAAGCGCGCCCGGATCGCCGACTCCCGCCAGCCCGGCGGCGGCTCGCGAGGAGGGCCGCGCCCGGCGACCTCCTTGATGCCGCCCCACAGGTAGTAGCCGACCAGGAGGGCCGACTGCGCGGCGAGGAACGCGACAACGCCGGCGCGGAGCGCGGAGCGGACCACGGGGCCCGCGAGCTGCCATAGCGCCAGGCGGCGAGCAGCCGCGCACGAAGGCCATGTAGGGCTGGATCACCCAGGCGACGTCCTGGCCGACCAGCGTCGCGCGCGATGCCCAGCGGCAGGAAGACGCCGATCGGGTACCCGACGCCGAGGTTGAAGGCGAGGGTCGCCTCGTAGGTCGACGGCGCCAGCCCGGACGAGGCTGCGTCCGTGCTCCATGACCCGGTCGGTGAGCGCCATCCACGTCGCGGTGTCGTCGAGCCGGATGTAGCCGGCGAAGGTGGCCTGCCCGGAGAGGACGATCGGGCGCCGCGTAGAGCCGCGAACACGCCGACGACGACCGCGACGGCCCAGGGCTCGACGGCGCCGCCACCAGCCCCACGACAGCGCGAAGGCCGACGATGCGCCAACGCGACCACGATCGGGGTGACGAGCTCCGCCGTCGCAGTCCCAAAGGGTCAGGACCTGCGCCACGACGATGATCGTCGCGAACCCGACCGCGGGCACCAGGGCGCCCGGGAGTCCGGGTCGCCGTCAGCCGCTCGACCACCAGCCCGCACCCGCCACACAGGCCGCCAAGGACGAGCGGGAACAGCACCCAGGCGATCGCGAGGTTCATCGGTTGCCTCAGCCCGCCGACCCGGCGCCTGCCGCCTAGCGGGCGAGCCCCAGGTCGTCGGCGTACTTGTCGCGGTACTCCGTGCGCTTGTCGAGCACCTCCTCGCACGTAGGCGCGCGTCTCCGGGAACCGGATCGCGTCGAGGTCGAGCTCCGCGCCGCCCCAGCGGTCGACGTTGCCGGTTCCCGCGTTGTAGGCGGCCAGCGCCGCGACCTCGTTGCCGTCGTAGCGGTCGAGCAGGTAGCGCAGGTAGTAGGAGCCGTAGCTGATGTTGATCTCCGGGTCGGAGAGGTCGCCGGTGACGAACTGGGTTCCACCGCTGCAGGTGGGCGATCTCCGCGCGCCGTCTCCGGGGTGATCTGCATCAGCCCGAGCGCGCCCGCGTGCGACTTCTGGTCGCGAAACCGCGACTCCGCGTAGATCACCGCCGCGATCAGCGCCGGATCGAGGTGCTTCTCGGCCGCCTGCTGGCGAATGATGTCGTCGTGCCGGAGCGGCAGGGTGATCTCGCGGATCGCCCTCTCGAAGTCGATCCGGCTGACCGCGATGGCCACGCCGACCCCGAGCAACGCCGCCGCGGCGATCAACAGCCGCCGGCGCGGCGCGACTTCGGCCTGCCCGCTGGCACGCTGAGCCGCACTCGCCCTTCCGGTGGCGGTCCGAGCAGGGCTCACGACTCCGCTCCCGCGGCCAGCAGCGGCATCAGGCGCGTGATCTCGCGCTCGAGCTCCTCCAGGGAGCCGTCGTTGCGAGATCACGTGGGTGGCGCGCGCCGCCTTCTCCTCCTGGGAGAGCTGGCGGAGCTTCGAGCCCTCGAGCAGCTCGGTTCCACGGTCCCCGGCCCGCCGTGCCCGAGTCGTCGTCGTCGGCGACCACGCACACGGTGGCGTCGAAGGCGTCGTCCAGCCCGGTCTCGAACAGCAGCGGCACCTCGACGACGGCGAGCGGCGTCGTCGGGCGGAAGCGCGACGCGCCACTCGGCGACCCGCTCGCCGACCAGCGGATGAAGGACCGACTCGAGCCAGCGCGAGCTCCTCGGGGCGCTCGAAGACGATCTCACCGACCCGGTCCCGGTCGAGACGCGGCCGTCGGCGAGCACCCCCTCGCCCCAGCGCTCGACCAGCCGCTCGCGGATCTCCGGGTCGTCGAGCAGCTCGTGGACGAGCGGCGTCGGTCGACAGCGTCGCCGCGCCGAGCCGCGCGAAGGCGGCCAGGGCCTCCGACTTGCCGGCGGCGATCCCGCCGGTCAGGCCAACGAAGGGCGGTGAGCCGCGATCGGGCTCTGGAGCGAGCTGATCGGGTCGGCGTTGGTTCGGCGGCGCATCCACCAGCCGAAGTCTGGCATCAGGAGTCGCTGGCTTCCGGGGACGGCTCGCCGCCTCGGGCTCGTCGCCTGCCGCGGCCTCGTCAGCGGCGTCAGCGGGCGCCTCCGCCACTTCCGGCTCGTCGGCCGTAGCCTCGGGCTCGTCGGTCTCGTCAGCGGGCGCCTCGGCCGCTTCCGGCTCGTCGGCCGTAGCCTCGGGCTCGTCGGTCTCGTCAGCGGCCGCCTCGGCCGCCTCGGGCTGGTCGCCTGGCGCCTCGGCCTCCGGGCCGGCGCCTCTGACGCCGCCTCGGAGAGCGCTCCTCGGAGACGTCGAGGTCCGGGACCTCATCCGACGCGGCCTCCGGCTCAGCCTCCCCGGTCAGCTCGGGCGGCATCAGGTCCTTGAGCGGCAGGTTCTGGGACTCGGCGCGCTTCACGCTGAGCGAGATTCGCCGGCGGCTCTCGTCGATCTCGAGGATCCGCACCCAGACCTGGTCGCCCGGGCGAGACCACCTCGCTCGGGATTCTCGACGTGATGCTCGGCGAGCTCGGAGATGTGGACCAGCCCCTCGACGCCGGGGATGATCTCGACGAAGGCGCCGAACGCGACCACCTTGGTCACCTTGCCCTCGAGGACGTCGCCCTGCCGATACTCGTCGAGGACCTTCCGCCACGGGTCCTCCTGGGTCTGCTTCAGGCCGAGCGAGATTCGCTGGCGCTCGCGGTCGATGTCGAGCACCTTGACGCGCACCGTCTCGCCCACCGAGAGCACCTCGGAGGGATGGTTGACGTGGCTCCAGGAGAGCTCCGAGATGTGGATCAGGCCGTCGATCCCGTCCAGGTCGACGAAGGCTCCGAAGTCGACGATGTTGGAGATCTTGCCCTCGACCACCATGCCCGGCTGGAGGCGACCGAGGATCTGCTCGCGAACCTCCTTGCGCTCCTCCTCGAGGACGGCGCGGCGCGACAGGACGACGTTGTTGCGGCTGCGGTTGAGCTCGATCACCTTGCACTCGAGCGTCTGGCCCTTGAACTCGTCGAGGTTGTGGACCCGGCGGATGTCGACCAGCGAAGCGGGCAGGAAGCCCCGCACGCCGAGGTCGAGGATCAGGCCGCCCTTGACGACCTCGATCACGGTGCCCTCGACCGGCTCGCCGGACTCGGCGGCCGCCTCGATCTTGCGCCATGCCTTCTCGAACCGGGCGCGCTTCTTGGACAGCAGCAGGCGCCCCTCCTGGTCCTCCTTGGTGAGCACGAGGGCGTCGACGCGCTCGCCCAGCGAGACCTCCTCGGCCGGATCCACCGAGCGCCGGATCGAGAGCTCGGTCGATGGGATGACGCCCTCCGACTTGTAGCCGATGTCGACCAGGACCTCGTCCTTGTCGATCCGCACCACCTCGCCGCTGACGACGTCGCCCTCCTCGAAGGGCTTGATCGTCGCGTCGTAGTTGGGGACCAGCTTCCCGTCGACCTCGATCATCAGGTCGTTCGGCGGGCGGCGGGGTGACCTCCGGAGCGCTCTCGCGGGCAGCCTCGGTCGTTGTGTCTGTCGCGGACACGGCGGCTAACTATGGCAAAAAGCCGCTGGCCGGCAATCCCGCGAAGCCAATGCCCGCAGGCTTGCACCTGCTGGACCGCAACCCCGGGCCGCATCGCGGCCGCGCCGAGCGAGCTCGGGTACCCTCGGCGCCGATGCCAACCAGGCGGACCAAGCGCGGGGCGGATCGGACCCCTCTCGACGGCGAATGCGACGTCCTGGTCTGCGGAGCGAGCTTCGCGGGTCTCGCGGTGGCGCGGGAGCTCGCCGGGATCGGGAGCGAAGGTGCTGATCGTCGACCGGTACGAGATCGGCGAGCGCCAGACCTCGGCGTGCGCCGCGCCAACCGAGTGGCTGACCGCGATGGGAGCCGGCGAATCGATCAGGCAGACGTTCGGGGACCTGGTGATCCACACCCCGCACGGGACGACCCGGATGCGGCTGCCCTGGACCTTCTCCACCTTCGACTACCCGACTCTCTGCGCGGCGCTGTTCGAGCAATGCGACGCCGAGTTCGAGACCGCCACCGTCGAGGGGCGCGGCGCCCCGGCGCATACGGGGGCCTTCATGCCGTTCGGACCGACCGCGGCGAGGTTCGCGCCCCGCTGGTCGTCGACGCGCTCGGATGGCGGCGGGTTCTCGGGTCAGGCGGCTTCCAGCCGCCCGATGCGCCGCTGTCGCGCGGGCTCGAGGTCCACCCCGGCGGAGACGCCGGCGACCTCGAGATCTGGATCGACCGCTCCTACGTCCCCGCCGGTTACAGCTGGAGCTTTCCGGCCGCTGACGAGGTCCGGGTCGGGGTCGGCTCCTTCGACCCCCGCTTCCACGTCAAGGACCCGACGGTCCGGCTGGCGGGAGACCTGGACCGCGACGCGGTTCGCTACCAGGGCAACTGGATCCCGCACCGGCTTCGCGACGCGACCGAGGGCGGGGTCTTCTTCGTCGGCGACTCGGCCGGGCACTGCCTGCCGCTGACCGCCGAGGGAATCCGCACCGCGTTCTACTTCGGGATCGCCTGCGGGCGCGAGATCCGGCGCGTGGTCGAGGGCCGGGCGACGCGCGACGCGGCGCTCGACCGCTACGGGGCCTTCTCCGCGCGCCACCGGTGGCACTTCGAGTGGCTGCTTCGGGTCCAGCGGCTCGTCCCGCGGGTACCACCCCGGCTCTTGGCGCTGGCCCTTCGGGGCATGAGCCACGACGAGTTCGTGCGCTGGTCCTTCGGCCACTACCTGCGGATCGCCCACCCTTCGTACGCGAGGGAGTCGGTAGCCGCAACGGCGCGAGGCCACGGGTCCTCGCAAGGGCGGCATAGTCGCCGGGCGGCCGACGCGGACCCCGGACGGCTCTAGCGGATCACCAGGTAGGTGCCGACCAGCAGCAACGCCACCCCGAGCATCCGGGTCGCCGGTGATCGGCGTCCGCTCGAGGCCCAGGATCCCCAGCCGATCGATGACCACCGCGGTGGTCAGCTGGCCGGCGATCGTCGCCGCGGCCACGCCGCCCGCGCCGATCGACCTGACGGCGATCAGCGCCACCGTCACGTACGCGGCGCCCAGCGCTCCACCGAGCAGGTAGTACCAGTGGACGTCGAACGTCGAGCGAAGCCCGCCGGCGTCCCCGCCAAGGCGACCACGGCGGCGAGCAGGACAGTCCCGACCGTGAACGAGATCAGTGCCGCCGGGAGCTGCCCCGTGGCCCGGCCGAGCCCCGCGTTGATCGGCGCCTGAAGGGCCAAGACGCCGCCGACCACGGCGGTCAGCAGAACAGCGAGGCCTCGATCCATGCCGCGGATGCTATCTGGGGGTCCGAGCTCGAGCTCGAGCGGCCATGCGACGTTCGAGGAAGTCGAACTCTCCGAGTAGGAGTCGGGACGCGCGCCGCGAACCTCAAGTGACCTGATTCAGGCATCGCGCAGTTTCCATCGGGACACCAGAGGGGCGCCGACGTTCGGCGCCCCTCTACTTTGCGGCCAGCCAGTCCTCGCCGGTGCCGATGTCGACCGCCAGCGGCGGGTCGAGCTCGAAGGCCTCGCACATCTCGCGGTTGACCAGCGTCGTCGCGGAGTCGAGCTCTGACGCGGGGCCCTCGAACAGGAGCTCGTCGTGGATCTGGAGCACGAGGCGGGTCTCGAGCCCCGACTCGGCGAGCGCCGCGTGGCAGCGGACCATCGCCAGCTTGATGATGTCGGCGGCCGTGCCCTGGATCACCGTGTTGACGGCGAGCCGCTCGCCGAGCGAGCGGCGCTGGCGCTGCCCGGAGCGAAGCTCCGGGATCGCGCGACGGCGGCCGAGGAGCGTGAACACGAACCCGTCGCGCTCTGCCTTGGCGATCGTCTCGTCGATGAACACCTTCACCGCCGGGAACCGTTCGAAGTAGCGCTCGATGTAGAGCGCCGCCTCGTCGCGTGAGATCTGAAGCCGATCCGCGAGCCCGAAGGCCGAAAGGCCGTAAGCGATCCCGTAGTTGACCATCTTCGCCTTCGAGCGCTCGGCGGGACCGACCTCCTCGGGCGAGATCGCGAGCACCTCGGCGGCGGTCTCGCGGTGCACGTCCTCGCCCGAGGCGAAGATCTCGCGCAGCACATCCTCGTCGGCGACGTGGGCGAGAACCCGCAGCTCGACCTGGTTGTAGTCGGCCGACAGCAGCCGCATTCCCGGCTCGGCGACGAAGCAGGCCCTTACCGGCCGGCCGATCTCCGAGCGGATCGGGATGTTCTGCAGGTTCGGGTTCGTGCTGGACAGGCGCCCGGTCGTCGTGGCGACCTGGTTGAACGTCGTGTGGATCCGGCCGCTCTTCGGGTCGATCAGGCTCGGGAGAGAGTCCAGGTAGGTGTTCTTGAGCTTGGTGAGCTCCCGCCAGCTCTCGACCCTGGCGATGATCTCGTGCTCGTCGCGGATCTGGGCGAGCACCCGGGCGTCTGTCGAGAAGCCCGTCTTGCCGCGCCGCTTCTTGGTCAGTCCGAGCTCCTCGAACAGGACCGATCCGAGCTGCTGCGGCGAGCCGATCGTGAACTCGTGACCGGCGAGCTCGAAGATCTCGGCCTCGAGCTCGGCGATCCGCTCGGCCATTCCCTCGCCGATCTCGGCCAGACGCTTCGCGTCGAGCTTCATGCCCGCGCGCTCCATGGCCGCGAGGACCTCGATCAGCGGCATCTCGACCTCGCGCATCAGACGCTCGAGCCCGAACTCGGCGAGCCGATCGCGCTGCCCGGCGGCCAGCTCGACGACCAGGCGGGCCTCGGTCGGCGGGTCCCTCATCGGCTCGGCATCGGCGTCCAGCGCCAGCTGCTCGGCATCGGGCGGGGCCTGGTCCGGCTCGCCGGCCGTGGTCGCGGCGGCCGCCAGCCCGGCGTCGGCGGCCAACTCGCGGAGCTCGTAGACGCGCCTTGCGGGGTCGATGAGGTAGGCGGCGACCATCGTGTCGTGCTCGAGCTCGAGGCTTCCGGGAGGCGCGACGGCGAGCAGGCCGGTCCGGCCTCCGCCCCCCTGCGACTTGGCGTCATGCGCGAGCAGCGGCCGCCCGCGAAGGCTCTCGGCCAGCTGGACCAGGTCCTGAGCTTCGCCCTTGACCACGCTGTCGCCGTCGCTGGCCGCCCAGGTCCCCCCGGCGACCGCGATCGCCACCGGCCCGGGAGGCAGGTCGGCCGGCGATCCCTCGACGGCCTCGACGACGAGCGTCTGCTCGGTGAATCGCTCGGGCACGTCCTCGGTGAACTCCTCGTCGAGACGCTGCACCACGGCGCGCAGCTCGAACTCCGCCGCCACCTCCCGCAACCGGCTGCGGTCGGGCCTGGCGCGCGCCACCTCGCGAACGTCGATCGGCACCTCGACGTCGTAGCGCAGCGTGGCGATCCGCTTCGAGAGCCTGGCGTCGTCGGCATGCTCGATCAGGTTCTGCTTTCGCTTCGCCCCCGAGATCTCGTCGACGCTGTCCAGCACCGCCTCGAGCGACTCGAACCGCTGCAGGAGCTGGGCCGCCGTCTTGTCGCCGATCCCGGGAACGCCGGGGATGTTGTCCGACGTGTCGCCCTTCAAGCCGATCAGGTCGGGGACCAGCTCGGGCGGGACTCCGTAGCGGTCGATCACCCCCTGACGGTCGTAGACCTTCGTGTCGGTGACGCCCCGCGAGGTGGTCATCACCCGCACCCCATCCGAGACCAGCTGGTACACGTCGCGGTCGCCCGACACGACCATCACCGGAATCCCGGCGTCGCGGGCCTGGTCGGCGAGGGTGGCGATCACGTCGTCGGCCTCCCAGCCGGACACCTTGACGTTCTCGAACCCGAATGCCTCGGCCAGCGGCGCGAGGTGCGGCCATTGCTCGGAGAGCAGGTCGGGCCGCGACGGGCGCTGGGCCTTGTACTGCGGAAATTCCTGCTCGCGCCCGGACATGCCGGCGTCCCAGGCGACGATCACGGACTGCGGCCGGTGCTCGATCAGGATCTTCGCCATCATCGAGGCGAAGCCGTAGATCGCGTTCGTGGGGCGACCGTCCGCCGTGGCGATCGACTCCGGGAGGGCGAAGAACGCGCGGTAGGCGAGGCTGTTTCCGTCGATCAGGAACAGCTCGCCGTCGGTCTCGGCCGGCGCAGCGCTCCCCTTCGACTTCGGCTTCGTCGCGGGCACGCATCCCATCCTAGGACCGCGCCCGGCCCTGCGCTGCTCACCGGCCCCCCGACGGGTTGCACGCGAGGGCTTCCGTTCCATGAGGTGGTCGCGCGCAGCGGCCATGCCTACCCGTGGCGCCACCTGCATAAGATCCGCGGCCCATGCCCGCCGTCCACTCCGTCAGCGCTCAGTTCTCGGTCACGGTGCGGGTCGAGCTCGACGCGCGCCAGGAGCCGCTCGGCAAGCTGACCGCGCAGATCGCGGAGGCGGGTGGAGCGCTTCAGGGGGTGGACCTCGTCCCGGGCGCGGGCGGCGAGGGAAGGCGCGTGCGCGAGTTCACGATCGACGCCCGCGACCAGGCCCATTGGGAGGAGATCCTGCGGGCGATCGGGTCGACTCGGGGGGCGCGGGTGATCGGCTACGTCGACCGGACCCTCCAGATGCACCAGGGAGGCAAGATCGAGCAGCACAACAAGTACCCGCTCAAGACCCGCGACGACCTCTCGATGGCCTACACGCCCGGGGTGGCGCGAGTCTGCCAGGAGATCGCCGCGGACCGCTCGAAGGCGTTCGAGTACACGATCAAGCGAAACACCGTGGCGGTCGTCTCCGACGGGAGCGCGGTGTTGGGGCTGGGCGACATCGGTCCCGAGGCCGCGATGCCGGTCATGGAGGGCAAGGCGATGCTGTTCAAGGAGTTCGCCGACGTCGACGCGTTCCCGATCTGCCTCGACACCAACGATCCCGGGCAGATCGTCCAAGCCGTGAAGCTGATGGCGCCCACCTTCGGCGGGATCAACCTGGAGGACATCTCGGCTCCGCGCTGCTTCGAGATCGAGGCACGGCTCAAGGACGAGGTCGACATTCCCGTCTTCCACGACGACCAGCACGGAACAGCGGTGGTCACGATGGCGGCCCTCTTCAACTCGCTGAAGATCGTCGACAAGCGCCTCGAGGACCTCCGGGTCCTGGTGGTGGGACTCGGGGCCGCCGGCGTCGCGGTGACCAAGATGATGCTCGCCTCAGGCGTGAGCCATGTGATCGGATGTGACCGACACGGCGCGCTGTCCACCGAGCGCGAGGACTATGCCTCGGGCGAGATGAGCGAGATCAAGCGCTGGTACGCGGAGAACTCAAACCCCGACCGCCTGGCCGGGGCTCCCGCCGAGGTGATCGAGGGCTGCGACCTCTTCATCGGCGTCTCCGGGCCGGGGATCATCCCTCCCGAGGCGCTCGGCAAGATGGCCGACGACGCAATCGTGTTCGCGATGGCCAACCCGAACCCGGAGGTGATGCCCGAGGATGCCGACCCCTACGTTCGGATCATGGCCACGGGCCGCTCCGACTATCCGAACCAGATCAACAACGTGCTCTGCTTCCCCGGGATCTTCCGCGGGGCGCTCGACGCCGGCGCCCCGCGAATCACCGAGGAGATGAAGCTCGCTGCGGCGATGGGAATCGCCGAGGTGGTGGGCGACGAGGACCTGAGCGAGGACTACATCATCCCGAGCGTGTTCGACCGCGATGTCGCGCCGGCGGTCGCCGCGGCCGTGGTCGAGGAGGCGCGCCGCGACGGGATCGCGCGGGTCTCCGAGGAGACCGGAACATTCTCGACCCTGGAATGAGGAGCCGCGGATGATGCGCGGCTCTGCAGCTCGCAGGGAGACCGCCTCGAAGCCTGGAAGCGGAGGGCGATGCGCGTCCTGGTGACCGGCGCGAGCGGCTTCCTGGGCTCGCGCCTTTGCGACGGGCTCCTGGCCCGCGGGGACGAGGTAGTGGGGCTGACCCGCGATCCTGACCGCGCCCGAAGCACCAACCCGACCCTGTCATGGCACCCGTGGCGGGCCACGACCGAGCGTCCGCCGGCCGAGGCGCTCAAGGGCATCGACGGCGTGGTCAACCTGATCGGGGAGCCGATCGACCAGCGGTGGACCGACGACGCGAAGGTCAGGATCCTCGAAAGTCGCGAGCGAGCGACCAAGAATCTGGTCGACGCGCTGAGCGCGGCCGAGCCAGCGCCCCGAACGATGGTGAGCCAGTCGGGGGTCGGCTTCTACGGCGATCGCGGCGACGCGCTGGTCGACGAGTCGGCGCCCGCCGGTGACTCGTTCGACGCCCGCGTATGCGTGGCGTGGGAATCGGCCGCCCGCGCCGCCGAGAAGCTCGGGGTGCGGATCGCCATCACCCGGACGGGCCTGGTCCTCGACGCGGGGAGCGGCCTCCTTCACCAGCTGCTCCTGCCCTTCAAGCTTGGGCTCGGCGGTCCGATCGCACAGCGGCGACCAGTACATGCCCTGGATCCATGTCGACGACGAGGTGAGGATGCTGATCTGGGCCCTCGACACCGAGGACGCGTCCGGCGCCTACAACGCGACCGCGCCGAACCCGGTCACGAATCGCGAGTTCTCGAAGACGCTCGGCCAGGTGCTGGGACGCCCCGCGATCCTGCCGCTACCCAAGCTCGCCCTCAGGGCGAGGTTCGGCGCCGAGCTCGGCGAGGTCCTGGTGGGCGGCCAGCGCGCGATGCCACGCCGCGCACTCGATGCGGGCTTCGAGTTCGCCCACCCCGAGCTCGAGCCGGCGCTGCGGGACCTGCTGAAGGACTGAGCGCGGGCCCGCCGCCTCGGTCCTAGGACCCCTTCAGAGACGTCGAGAACACCGTCCGGCCCTCCCGGACCCGGTAACCCGCGAGCCGGTTGAGCGTCGTGTTGCCAACCTCGTCGATCGAGTACGTCCCGAGGATCGAGCGGCGATCGCCGGTGTCGAAGAAGGCGCTCACGACGGCGTCGCGGTCGTCACCGGCGTCCCCGGCCCGACGAATCGAGTCGAGGACGACCGCCATCGCCTCGTAGCCATAAGCGGCATAGCGCCCGGGCGGACGCTGGTACCGCTGTCTGAACGCCCGGACGAACCTCTGGCCCGCCGCCGGGAGCTGTGCTGGGTCCTGCGCGGCGGAGGTCAGCAGCACGCCTCGCGGCGGAGATGCGCCGGCTCCAATTGCCGGACAGGCGAAGGTCCCGGCACCGATCCGGCTCAGGAGGGGCGAGCCGATCAGCGCGTCGGTCGTGATCAGGGTCTGGCGCGGACACGGCGCCAGGTCCCGTTCGACCGGCGCCGGCAGATGGTCGGCAGTGCCGCCGTAGTACAGGAGGTCGGCTTGATCAGCGGGGTCGCGGGTGGAGCGCGGGCTGGCCTCCCTGAAGGCCTCGACCATCGTCTTGCCGAACGCGGAGCCGTCCGAGACCGCCGCCACCCGCCGAGCCCCGAGGCGCATCGCCCATCGGGCGGCAGCCTGTGCCTGCACCTGGTCACTGGGAATCACCCGTCCGAAGGTGCGCTCGCCGGTCGGCTGCCTGTCGCTCGGAACCTGATCGCCCGCCCCGAGATATGGCTGTACGAGGTCGATCGCGGAGCTCGCCGGGGACACCTGAAGGATGCGGGCCTGATTCGTAACGGGCAGCGACGAGCGCGTTGCCCCGGACTCGAAGTCGCCGAGATAGGCGATCGCGGTCGAGTCCTGGGCGGCGCGCCTGGCATTCGCCGCTGCTCGGGCGCCGCTCCATCGGGCGAGCGCCCCTCGACCCGTGGTGTCATCGAGGTACGTGGCCCGTACGGCCAGCTCGCCGACCCGGCCCCCGGCTCGAGCCAGCGCGAGCCGAGCGGCGTCCGCCGCATCGCGACCGTCGGCCCCGGTCACGCCGTGCATCGGCATGCTGACGTAGACGGTCACGTGCTCGCCCGCCTGGATCCCCGAGCCGGGCGAGGCACAGCCCGAGAGCAAGGCGCCGAGGGCCGCTGCGATCGCCGCCGCGACGCGGGCAACGCCGCGGGCACGAGCCGTTGGGCCTAGCCGAAGAACGGCGCGGCGACCTCGTAGTCCTCGGGCGGCACGGTCCTGAGGCTCTCCACCGCCTCGCTCAAGGCCACCAACTCGATGCGCGTTCCGCGCAGCGCGGGCATCGTCCCCCACCGCCGGTCGTGGGCCGCGTCGATCGCCGCGACGCCGAGCCGGGTGGCGAGGACGCGGTCGAACGCCGTCGGCGTCCCACCCCGCTGAATGTGGCCGAGGACCACCGCCCGGGTCTCGAACCCCGTCCGGCCCTCGATCTCGCGCTCGAGTCGATGCCCGATGCCCCCGAGACGCGGGTGGCCGAACTCGTCGATCTCGGAGGCGGCGAGCTCCATCGTTCCCGACGCCGGGAGCGCCCCCTCCGCCACGACCACGATCGAGAAGTTTCGGCCCCGGGCGTGGCGGCGGGAGATCAGCCCACAGACCTCGTCGATGTCGAACGGCCGCTCGGGAATCAGGATCACATCCCCGCCGCCGGCCAATCCTGAGTGCAGGGCGATCCAGCCGGCGTGGCGGCCCATCACCTCGACCACCATGACCCGGTGATGGGACTCGGCCGTCGTGTGCAGGCGGTCGATCGCCTCGGTCGCCACCTGGAGGGCGGTGTCGAAGCCGAACGTGAAGTCCGTGGCCGCGAGATCGTTGTCGATCGTCTTCGGAACGCCGAGCACCGGGACTCCGTGGTCACCATGGAGCCTGGCGGCCGCGCCCAACGTGTCCTCGCCCCCGATCGCGATCAGCCCGTCGAGGTGCAGGCCGGCCATCGTCTCGAGCACACGCGCGGGTCCGTCGTCCGCCTTCAGCGGGTTGGTGCGCGACGTCCCGAGGATGGTCCCGCCGCGAGGCAGGATCCCGCGGGTCGACTCGATCGTAAGATCCTCGTACAGGCCCTCAAGCGGGCCCCGCCAGCCATCCCTGAAACCCACCATGGCGTGGCCGTGGAAGTCGATCCCCTTGCGAACGATGGCGCGGATCGCGGCGTTCAGGCCGGGGCAGTCACCGCCTCCTGTGAGCACGCCGATCCGCACCGGTCGGACGATACCCGCACCGGACGGCTGGGACGCAGGGGCGCCGCTCAAGCCGCCGATGCGATTCCGTCGAATCGGGTGCGGAAGAAGTCCAGCGCCGCGCGCTCGGCGTCCTCCGCGTCGAGCAGATCCGAATACACAAGCTCCGCGCCCGTGAAACCCGTCGCGTTCCACAGCTCGCCCTCGACCTCGGCGGTCCAGGGACCGACGTAGAGGTAGGGCTGCTCGTGTTCTTCGTCACCGGGCGAGCCGCCGTAGTTGGCGCGCCGACCCGCCTCCTCGGCGCCCGCCTCGAAAGCGATGTCGAAGTGCTCCGGCCACAGGTTGATCTCCGAGACGTCCGCATCGTCGGGCAGCGACGACCGCAAGCCGCGCCAGCGCCCGGCTCGCGAGCTGATAGAAGTGGGCGAGGGCGGCGGCCGCGGCCGGGTCGATGTCCAGGGGGGAGCTGTCGGTGGGCAACCCGTCGGGAAGCAGCTTGGTCCCGAGCAGCGCGCCGGCGTCAGCGAGACTGGTAAGGGGGGCCCGGATCGTGTGATCCCCTCGTTGCAGCACCAAGTCTGTCCCCTCGACCCGGACCTGGACGCGCTCTCCGTCGAGCTCGAACTCGGGCGTCCCGAAACCGTTCGGCGTCTGGCGAAGGGCGATCTCGTTGTGGGGCTTTCGAGCCGGCGCGACGACCTCCTCGGCGACGCGGTGCAGCGCCTCGCGGGTGGACGCGAACGAGTCCGGCAGCGCCTTCACCGGCCCCCTAGGGACGAATTCGCTCAATCAGCGGCTGCGAGACGCGAGCGCAGACCCCGATCAAGAGGATGGCGAGGAAGATCATGAACGCGACCGCCCCACCGAGGGCGAATGCGTAGGCGACCAGCATCGCGCTGAGGCCGACCGCCGTGAAGACCAAGAGCTGCACGGCGCAGAATCTACCCGACGGGGCGACCGGCCTCAGCGATCGAGGCCCGCGCCGCCCCGATCAGCTCGCCGACGGCGTCCGCCGCGCCGGGGGCATCGGGCGCCTCGGCGACCGCGCGCACGAGCCTGGTGCCGATGATCACTCCATCGGCGATCCGACCCACCGCTGCCGCCTGCTCGGGGGTGCTGATCCCGAATCCGACCGCTGCCGGCACCGACGCCTCGCGGCGCACTGCAGCGACAAGCTGGCCGAGGCCGTCGGGCAGACCTTCGCGCTCGCCGGTCACCCGGGTGTCGGAGACGACATAGACGAAGCCCTCAGCGCGAGCGCATATCTGCCGCCGCCGCTCCGCAGGCGTCGTCGGAGCAACCAACGGGATCAGGGGCACGCCCACCTCCTCGAGCGCCTCTCCGATCGCCCCCGCCTCGTCCAGCGGCAGGTCCGGGACGATCGTGCCCGCTGCCCCCGCGCCGACCAGCAGCTCGGCGAACTCGCGCGCTCCCCGAGCCAGCACCATGTTGGCGTACACCATCGGAACGACCGGAACCGAAGCGGCAATCCGTTCGCAGACCTCCAGGCCAGCCTCGAGAGTCGTTCCGGCCCGAAGCGCGGCGGTCGCGGCTGCGTGAATGGTCGGGCCGTCGGCGAGCGGGTCCGAGAAGGGAACTCCGAGCTCGACCAAGTCGGCGCCCGCTCCGACATAGGCCTCCGCCACCGAGATCGACGTCTCCAGGTCAGGGAACCCGGCCATCAGATAGGGCATCAGCGCCGACCTGCCGTCGGCGCGCGCTGCGGCGAAGGCCGCGCCGATCCGTTCGACGCCGAGGACGGGCGCTTCAGCCATCCAGTGCCTGTAGGCGCGCGAGCGCCTCGCTCATGTCCTTGTCGCCCCTGCCGCTCAGGCAGACCACGTCGAAGCCGCCCGCAGCGACGCCGTCCGGGGCCCCGGCCTCCAAGAGCCAGGCGATCGCATGGGATGGCTCGAGCGCCGGGACGATTCCCTCCAGCCTGGCCAGCTCGCGGAATGCACGCAGCGCATCGTCGTCGGTCACCGCCTCGTATCGCGCCCTGCCGCTGTCGCGCAGCTGAGCGTGCTCTGGCCCCACCCCCGGGTAGTCGAGTCCGGCGGACACCGAATGAGCCTCGAGGATCTGCCCCTGATCATCGGCAAGCACGGACGAGAGCGTCCCGTGGAGGATCCCGGGGCGCCCGGCGGCCAGGGACGCTCCGTGGCGTCCCTCGAGGCCCTCGCCGGCCGCCTCGACGCCGATCAGCTCCACGCCGGCGTCGGCGATGAAGGCGTAGAAGGCGCCGATCGCGTTCGAGCCCCCACCGACGCATGCGATCACCCGGTCAGGCAACGCACCCTCGGCGGCGAGCGCCTGCTCACGGGCCTCGTCACCGATCACCCGCTGGAGATCCCGAACCAGCGCGGGATAGGGGGCGGGGCCCACGGCCGAGCCGATGATGTAGTGGGTGGTGCGAACGTTCGCCACCCAGTCGCGGATCGCGGCGCTGACCGCCTCCTTGAGAGTCTGCGCTCCGGCGTCGACGGGCGCCAGCTCGGCGCCGAGCAGCCGCATCCTCTCCACGTTGGGCGCCTGGCGGCGCATGTCCTCGACCCCCATGTAGACGACGCACTCGAGGCCGAGCAGCGCGCATGCGGTGGCCGTCGCGACTCCGTGCTGGCCCGCACCGGTCTCCGCGATGACCCGCTGCTTGCGCATCCGCTTGGCCAGCAGCGCCTGTCCGACGGCGTTGTTGATCTTGTGGGCACCCGTGTGCGCGAGATCCTCGCGCTTCAGATAGACCGTGCGCCCGACCCGCTCGCCAAGTCGCTCCGCGCGATAGAGCGGCGTCGGCCGCCCGACGTAGCTCCCCAGGAGCTTCTCGAGCTCGCCCCGGAACTCGGGGTCGCTTCGCGCCTGTGCCCATGCAGCCGAGAGCTCGTCGAGGGCAGGGATCAGGACCTCGGGCACGTAGCGGCCCCCGTACGGACCAAAACGCTCCTCGACGGCCTGCTCACCTCTGGCGACGGTCATCGTCCCGGCTCGTCGTTGACACCGGCGGTGAGCTCGGCGCCGGATGCGTGGATCGCGAGCCGCGCTCGCTCGAAGAACGTGGCCATCAGCGCATGGTCCTTGACGCCCGGGCTCACCTCGACTCCCGACGCTACGTCGACCGCAAACGGTCGCGCCGCCCTCGCGGCCTCGACGACGTTGTCGGGATTCAGCCCACCCGCAAGGATCAGCGGCACTTGCGAGCGGCGGGCGGCAAGAAGCTCCCAGTCGAAGCTCTCACCGGTCCCGCCGGCCCTGTCGGGCCGATGGGAGTCGAACAGGTGGAAGTCGGTGCGATACGCCTCGGCTCGCCGAATGTCCGCCGTGCTTCGAACCCGCAGAGCCTTGATCACCTTGCAACCCGTGCGGCGCGCCGCCTCCCGACAGAAGGCGGGACCCTCGTTGCCGTGGAGCTGGACCATGCTCAAGAACTCGTTCTCGGCCGCCCGGGCGAGCTGGTCCAGGGTCGGATCGACGAAGACCCCGACGAGCTCGATTCGTCGCCTAAGCTCGGCGGCGATCTCGGCAGCAGCCTCCGCGCCCACAAATCGAGGGCTCTCTGAATGGTGGTTGAGCCCGATCGCCCAGGCGCCGAGCCGCACGGCCTCTTGTGCGTCCGCCAGATTGGTCACGCCGCAGAACTTGACCTTCACCCGAACAAAGATACGACGCGCCGGATCGGCAACGACCTCGAGCCCCTCCAGAGCCACCTGTCGCCACTAGCGACGAAGTCGCGGTTCGGCGGCTACGTCCTGCCGCCCGGCAACTGGCCCATACCCGGCGGCAGCGGAGCCGAAGGCGAGCAGCCGCCGGAGTTGTTCAGCGAGGCGAGGCTCCCGGCGGAGTTCTTCAGGAGCCGGAGGCGAGGCTCCCGGCGGAGTTGCTTGCTACGGCTTTGCCGTAGCCGTTGCGGGCTGATCGCCCAGGGTCACGGTCACGGTGCGCTTCTGCCCGCCGTGCAGCAGGCTGACCTGAACCTGGTCGCCGGGCTGCTTTTGGCTGATCATCTGGGCGAGCTCGTCCATGCCGGTCACCGTCTTGCCGTCGAGCGCCGTGATCACGTCGCCGCCGGCGCGAACCTGCTGGCCATCGACCGATGCTGTCGCGTCACCGCCCTTGATTCCGGCCTTGGCCGCGGGGCCGTCCGGCACCACGGTCTGGACCAGGGCGCCCTGTTGCACGCCGAGGTTGAGGACGTCGGAGAGCTGAGACGTGACGTTGGTGCCGCTGATCCCGAGGAACGCGTGCTCGACCTTGCCGTTGGCGAGCAGCTGGTTGGCGACCTGGCGAACGGTGTTGATCGGTACCGCGAAGCCGATCCCGACGTTGCCGCCGCCGTTCGGCGACTCGATCTGGGAGTTGATCCCGATCACCCGGCCATTGCCGTCCAGCAGCGGCCCTCCGGAGTTGCCGGGGTTGATCGCCGCGTCAGTTTGGATCACGTTGTCGATCGTGAACCCGTTGGGCGACTTGATCTGGCGCTGGAGCGCCGAGACGATTCCGGCGGTTGCGGTGCGGTCGAGCCCGAACGGGTTGCCGATCGCCACGACCGGATCGCCGACGCTGAGGGCCGACGAATCGCCGAGCTGGAGCGGATGCAGTTCGTCGGCGGGGGCGTTGACCTTGAGAAGAGCGACGTCGGTCGAGGGGTCCTTGCCGACCACCTGAGCGCTGACCGGCTGCGAGTTGTCCGTGTTGCCGAGGGTCACCTCGATCTTCTGAGCCCCGTCGACGACGTGCGCGTTCGTGAGCACATGACCTTCATGGTCGATCACGAAGCCCGAGCCCGTCGCGGTTCCTCCGCCGCTGCTGCCGAACGGGTTGAACGACGAAGCCTTGGGGGCCGTCTGCGCCTGGATGAAGGCGACCCCTGGAGAGTCGGTCCGGTAGATCTGGTTCACGGTCGAGCCGTTGCCCGTGCTCTGCTGAGCGGCGGGCTCGGGGAGGGGCGTTGCGCTGAGCGCGGTGCTCTGGCCGGCGTTGTCGTTCGAGTCGATCCAGCCGGCCGCGATCGCGATCCAGCCGAAGATCCCGACCACCAGCCCACCGATCAGGGCGGACCCAAACGAGGTTCGTGCGACTCTCTTAACCGCGCTCATCGCCGAACAGAATCGGCGATGTCGCTTAACCCCTTCTAAGCGGACCCTTCAGGGGAGCTAAGAATGCCCGTCGGGGGAAGCGACCTCCCCGCTTCCGGACGCCCGCTCGAGATAGTGCTCGCGAGTTGCCGCATCATCGAGGGTCAGCTCCCGCACCACCACCTCGGGGTCCTCGGCCCTCATCAGGGTCTCGCCCATCAGTACCGCGTCGACGCCGATCCGATCCAGCTCATCGAGTTGCTCCCGGCTCGCGTACCCGGACTCGGAGACGACCGTCTTGCCGGCCGGAACGTCGGTCATGAGCTTCGCTGTCGTCTCGACGTCGACCGTGAAGTCGCCAAGGTTGCGGTTGTTGATTCCGATCACATCGGCGTCCGCCGCGAGGGCGCGCTCGAGATCCGTCTCGTCGTGAACTTCGATCAGGCAGTCGAGGTCGAGCTCGTGCGCCTCGGCATAGAGACCCTCGAGCTGATCGTCCCCGAGGCCGGCGACGATCAGCAGCACAGCATCGGCGCCATTCGCCGCGGCCTCGTATAGCTGGTAGCGATCGACGATGAAGTCCTTGCGCAGGATCGGCAGGCCCGACGCCCCACGGGCAGCGCGCAGATCGTCGAGCGACCCCGCGAAGTGGCGCTCCTCGGTCAGGATCGACAGGGCGGCAGCGCCGCCGCGCTCGTAGGCGCCGACCAAGTCGGCGACTCCCGCGCCGGGCCGGATCTCCCCGACGCTCGGCGAGCACCGCTTGAACTCCGCGATCAGCGAAAGGCCGGGGCGCACCAGCGCCTCGTTGAAGGGGCGAGCGCCCTCACGCGTGCCGACCTTCGCACGAAGGGTTTCGAGCGGGACCTCCTGTTGGCGGCGGCCCGAGTCCTCCCGCGCTCCGGCGACCAGCTCATCGAGCCAGCTCATACTCGGGACAGGCTAGATGATCGTTTGGAGGCGATTGATTCTCCGGTCCAGATGCGGTCAATCCTGCTCTGCGCCCGCAAGGCGGCCGCTGGTCTCGACCAGCCGGGCGAGGACCTCGCGCGCGGCGCCGGAGTCGATGGCTTCGCCGGCCAGGTCGATCGCGCCGGGGAGTCCGTCGGCTCCACCGCCGACCAGGATCGCCGCGGCCGCGTTCAGAGCCACGACGTCGCGGGCCGGCCCGCGCTCGCCGGACAGGACCGCGGTCACCGTGGCGGCGTTCTCTTCCGGGGAGCCGCCGGCGATCACCTCCGCCTCCCGGGCGAGCGGTACCCCGAGCTCGTCGGGTCGGAGGAACCACTCCTCGGTGCGACCGTCCCTGACCTCGATCACGCGGGTCTCGGCCGCGACGCTTATCTCGTCGATCCCGTCCACCGCCCGGACCACCATCGCGCGCTCGCAGCCGAGCCCGATCAGCGCCTCGGCGATCACCTCCTGATAGACGGGGTCGGAAACGCCCAGGAGCTGTCGCGTCGCGCCGGCGGGATTGGTGAGCGGACCGAGGAAGTTGAAGATCGTCCGCACCGCGAGCTCCTGGCGCACCGCTACCACGTGCTTCATCGCGGCATGGTGCCGGGGGGCGAACATGAAGCCGAACCCGATCTCGTCGATGCAATGTGCCACCTGGTCGGGCCCGAGATCGATCGCCACTCCCAGGGCCTCGAGCAGATCGGCCGAGCCGCTCCGGCTCGTGGCCGAGCGATTGCCGTGCTTGGCCACCGCGCATCCGGCCCCCGCGGCGACCAGCGCGGCTGCGGTCGAGATGTTGAACGTCGAGGGCCCGCCGCCCGTCCCCGCCGTGTCCACGAGGTCGGGGCGGCTGGCGGTCACGCCGGCCGCCAGGCCGCGCATGGTCCGGGCCAGCCCGACCAGCTCGGCGACAGTCTCGCCCTTGGTCCGCAGGGCGATCAGAAAGGCAGCGGTCTGGACCTCGCCGGCCCGTCCGCTCATGATCTCCTCGAGCACCGCCGATGCATGATCCGCGGTCAGGTGGGTGCCAGAAGCGGCTGCGTCAATCGCGCGCGTGAGGACGTCGTTAGGCATCGAGGAAGTTTCGGAGCATGTCCTTGCCGCGCGGCGTGAGCACTGACTCCGGGTGGAACTGGACACCCTCAGCCGGCAGCTCGCGATGGCGAACCCCCATCACCACCCCGTCGAGCGAGGCGCTCAGCTCCAGCTCCGGGGGCAGGTCCGGGTCGGCGACCAGCGAGTGATACCTGCCGACCCTCAAGGGGCTCTCGAGCCCGCGAAGCACTCCCGCGCCGTCGTGCTCGACCTCGGCGTCCTTGCCGTGGATCGGCTCGCCCCGGACCGTCCGGCCTCCGAACGCCTCAACCAGGGACTGGTGCCCCAGACAAACACCGAGGGTCGGGATTCCTGCCTCGGCGAAGGCCCGCGCGGCATCGGTCGAGACGCCTGCTTCGGACGGCGTGCACGGGCCCGGCGAGATCACGAGCCTGTCGGGCCGACGCTCGATCAGCTCCGCCACCGTCGCGCGGTCGTTTCGCACCACGTCGGGCTCGGCCCCGAGCTCGCCCAGGTACTGGACCAGGTTGTACGTGAACGAGTCGTAGTTGTCGATCACGAGCACCCGCATGCCCGTCACCGCCAATCCGGATGGCGAGCGGCGAGCTCGACCGCCTGGAATACGGCCTGGGCCTTGTTGACGCTCTCCTCGTATTCGTAGTCCGGCTTGGCGTCTGCGACGGTCCCGCCCCCGGCCTGTACATGGACTTGGCCGTCCTTGACCACCACTGTGCGGATGTGGATCGCGGTGTCGAGGTCGCCGGTGAACCCGAAATAGCCGATTGCGCCGCCGTAGGAGCCGCGCTTGTGGGGCTCGAGCTCGTCGATGATCTGCATCGCGCGTACCTTGGGCGCGCCGGACAGGGTGCCCGCCGGCAGCACGGCCCGCAGCGCGTCCATCGCCGTGACCTCGGGCCGAAGCCGGCCCGAAACCTGGCTGACGATATGGAGGACGTGGGAGTAGGCCTCCACGATCATCAGCTCGTCGACCTCAACGGACCCGAACTCGCAGACTCGGCCGAGGTCGTTTCGGCCCAGGTCGACGAGCATCACGTGCTCGGCCCGTTCCTTGGGGTCGCGAAGCAGGTCCTCGGCCTGTCGCCGGTCTTCCTCCTCGCTCGCCCCTCGCGGGTATGTCCCGGCGATCGGGCGGGTCTCGACCCGTCGCCCGGTCACCTTGACGAGCGGCTCGGGCGATGCACCCGCGAGCTGGAAGTCGCCGAAGTCGAGGAAGTACATGTACGGCGACGGGTTGACGGTCCGCAGGCCGCGATAGATCGAGAAAGCCTCGACGGGCGACTCGGCAGAGAACCGTTGTGACGGCACCACCTGGAAGGCATCGCCGGCGTGGATGTACTCGACGATACGACGCACGTTCGCCTCGAACTCCGCGCGGGTCATATTCGATGTGAACTCGGGGGCCGCCGCGTCCTCGCGCGACGGCGGACGGCGCCTGCGAGGGGACGGGACCGCGGAGCCGCTCGCGGGCGCCCGCGATCGCCTCGACGGCGCGCGCATACGCGGCGTCGACATCCGACTCGCGGTCGAGAAACGCATACGCCATCAGGGTGAGCTCATGGCGCATATGGTCGAAAACGACCAGAAGATCGCTGACCATCAGCGCCATGTCGGGCAGCCCGATCGGGTCCGGGTTGGGCTCGCCGAGCGGCTCCACGGTCCGCACCAGGTCGTAGCCGAAGAACCCGACAGCGCCGCCGGCGAACGGCGGCAGCCCGTCGATCGGGGGGAGTCGATGACCGCCGAGGTACTCGCTGACCGCCGCGTAGGGATCCGGGGCGTCGAGCCGCCGCTCAGGATCGCCGGATGAGCGATCGCCTGGCCACTCGCTGAGCACCCCGTCGCTCCATCTGAGAACGGAGCGTGGACTGAACCCCAGGAACGAATAGCGGCCGAGGCGTCCCTGCTCGGCCGACTCGAGCAGAAAGCACGGGCCGCCGTCCCGGAGCTTCAGGAAGGCCGAAACCGGCGTCTCGCAGTCGTCGACGAACGAGATCCGGATTGGGATCGCGTTGCCCTGTTGCGCCAGCTCTCGGGCGCGCTCCAGGCTTGGATCGAGGTCCAGGCTCGGCCTAGCCGCGACGGCCATTGAGCGTCTCCAGGGCCGCCGTCACCGAGATCCCGCGCGAGGCGAGGAGCACCTGCAGGTGGTAGATCAGATCGGCCGCCTCCTCCGCCAGTCGGACGTCTGACTCCGAGGCGGCGGCTCGCGCCACCTCGTCGGCTTCCTCGCGCACCTTGTCGCCGACTCGCGCTGGGTCGTCGAGCAGCTCGACCGTGTAGGAGCCGGGCGGGCGGGCTCGCTGGCGGTCGAGGATCGTGCGCTCCAGGATGGCCGACGCCTCGTGGACGGCGGGCGCGGGCTCATCCTCCACGCGCTCCTGTTCGGCGGCGGGGACGTCCAGGCCTCGATGGAAGCATGACCGCTTCCCCGTGTGGCAGGCGGGGCCGGTGGGCTCCACCAGCACGACGAGGGCATCTCCGTCGCAGTCGAAGCGAATCTGGCGCACCAGCTGCCGGTTCCCCGAGCTGGCGCCCTTGTGCCATATCTCCTCCCGGGAGCGGCTGTAGAAGTGGATCTCCCCCGTCTCTCGCGTCAGGCGCAGCGCCTCCTCGTTCATGTACGCGAGGGTCAGAACCTCCCCGGTCAGCCAGTCCTGCATCACGCACGCGACCAGCCCGCGCTCGTCGAACCGGATCGACTCGGCGGATCGCTCGGTCGAGACGTTCATTCGAACCAGTCTACGAGCGCCCCCCGCGACCCGCTCGCACTAGCGACGAAGTCGCGGTGCAAGCCCTACGGCCTGCCGCCCCGTAACGCGCCCGAACCCGACGGCACCGGAGGCGAAGCCGAGGATGTCGGCGGAGTTATTCAGGCCAGGTTCCCGGCGGAGTCATTCCCCCTAGATCCCGATTCGGTCGAGCAGGCCATCGTCGCGACGCCAGTGCTCGCGCACCCTGACCCGGAGATCCAGGAAGACCCGTCGCCCGAGGTCCCGCTCCAGCTCGTGACGGGCGGCGGTGCCGACCTCACGCACCATCCGCCCCCCCTTTCCCACCAGGATGCCCTTCTGTGACTGGGTCTCGACCCAGACCTGGGCGACGACCTCGACCAGGCCGTCATCGCGCCGCTCGACCTCGGAGACGATCACCTCGACCGCGTGCGGGACCTCGTGGCGGGTTCGCAGAAGCACCTGCTCGCGGATCAGCTCGGCGAGGTGCACCTCGCTGGGCAGGTCGGAGCGGTCCTCGGGCGGGTAGAGCAGCGGGCCGTCCGGCAGCAGGGCAGCGAGGTGGCCGATCAGCGGCTCGAGGCCTCGTCCCGTCTTGGCGCTGAGCGGGAACACCTCGTCCACCGCCTCGAGCTCGGCCGCCGCCGCGAGCGCCGCAACGGTCGCGGGAGGGCCCAGCCGGTCACACTTGTTGACCGCGCAGATCACCGGTGTCTCGCCCCGGGCGCCGAGCAACGCCTTGGCGACGAACCTGTCTCCCGGCCCGACGCCCTGGACCCCGTCGATGACGAGGAGCGCGGCGTCGGCGTGGGACAGCTCGAGCTCCACACGTCGCTGCATGCGCTCCGTCAGCGAGTCCCGAGGGCGCTGGACCCCGGGCAGGTCGACGAGCACCATCTGCCAATCCTCGGCGGGATCGGTCGCGATCCCCCGGATCGCACGTCGCGTGGTCTGGGGACGATCGGAGACGATCGCCACCTTCGTACCGACGATCGCGTTGACGAGCGTGGACTTGCCCACGTTCGGGCGCCCGGCGATGCCGACGAAGCCGGAACGGGTCATCGCGGCAACTCGCCGCCATGCGGTGGCTCGAGCGTCGAGATGGCCGCGGCCTGGAGCTCCAGCATCTCGCCCCCGTCGACCTCGTGGTCGTAGCCGCAGAGGTGGAGCACGCCGTGCACGGTCGCCTCGATCACGTCGTCGGTCAACTCGGCGCAGATCGCCACGTCCCCGAGCTCGCGGGGTCCAGTCACTCGCCCGGCCCCGTCGATCGGAAACGACAGCACGTCGGTCGGTTCGTCGAGCCCCCGGTGCTCGCGATTGAGATCGCGGATTCGTCGCCGCCCGACCAGTTCAATCGAGAGGTGCCCCTCGTCGACGCCGGCGACGCGGAGAGCCGCGGCGGCGGCGGGCCGAAGTGCCTCGGGGACGTCGGTCAGGTCCGCGGTCAATCGCCGCTTGGGCTCTCGCGCTCGTACTCGCCATACGCCGCGACGATCCTCTGCACGAGCTGATGGCGGACGACGTCCTCGCCCCCAAACCGGATGAACGAGATGTCCGCAACGTCGGCGAGGATCTCGCCGATCACCACCAGCCCCGACCGCTGGTCGCGCCCCAGGTCGATCTGGGTGACATCTCCGGTGACCACCATCTTGGAGCCGAAGCCGAGCCGCGTGAGGAACATCTTCATCTGCTCAGGGCTCGTGTTCTGGGCCTCATCGAGGATCACGAACGAGTCGTTCAGGGTCCGGCCGCGCATGAAGGCCAGCGGCGCCACCTCGATGATGCCGCGGTCGAAGTAGGTGCTGACCCGCTCGGGGTCGAGCATGTCGTAGAGGGCGTCGAAGAGCGGGCGAAGGTAGGGATCCACCTTGGCCTGGATGTCGCCGGGCAGGAAGCCGAGCCGCTCGCCGGCCTCGACCGCGGGGCGCGTGAGGATGATCCGGTTGACCTCGCGCGCATCAAGTGCCGCGACCGCCATGGCGACCGCCAGGAAGGTCTTGCCCGTTCCCGCCGGGCCGATCCCGAAGGTCACCGTGTGCCCACGGATCGAGTCCACGTAGCGCTTCTGGTTCACCGTCCTCGGTGCGACCTTGGCGCTCCGATGGCGCCAGATCACGTCGTCAAGGATCTCCGCGGGCCGCTCGGTGGCCCCCATCGCGCCCGCAACCTGGCCGATCGTCGCCGGAGCGAGATCGTGTCCGCGCTCGATCAGATCCACGAGCTCCTCGACAACCGCCGCGGCGTCGCGGACCTCACCCTCCTCGCCGTCGAGGGTGAGGACGTTGCCGCGCAGCCGAAGCTCGCAGTCCACGGCGCCCTCGAGCTCGCGAAGCACGGAGTCCTCCGAGCCCGCCAATCCCGCGGCGATCGTGTTGTCGAGCGTGAGGCGCCTTCGAGCCACTCGGGTGCCAGCGCTATCCCGCCAAGCGCTCTCGTACAACCGCGCTGGCGCGCTTGCCGTCGGCGCGGCCATCGAGCCTCGGGACCAGGACCGACATCACCTTGCCCATGTCACGCGGCTCCGAGGCTCCCGACTCCGCGACCGCGGCGTCAACCAGCTCGGCCAGCTCGGTGTCGGACAGCTGGGCGGGGAGATATTCCTCGATCAACGCGGCCTCCGCGCGCTCCGCGGCGGCTCGCTCCTCACTCCCCCCGTGCTCGAACGCCTCGGCGGCCTCGAGCCGCTTCTTGCGCTCGCGCTGCAGAACCGCGATCTCATCGGCGTCGCCGAGCTTCGCCTCCTGCTGGAGCGCGCTGGCAAGCAGGCGCAGGGCGCCCACCCGGTCGCGCTCGCGGGCTTTCAATGCCGTACGGGCGTCTGTTTGGACCCGTTCGAGGATGCTCACAGCTAGAGGGTAGCCGGGGGATTGACGCCCGACCTGACCGCGCGGTGATGGGCTCGCCGCCGTTGTAGCACTAGGCACCGAGCTCCACGTGCTCGACCTCTCCGAGCGGCATCTGGAGGAAACGCGTTCCGAGCTCGCGGAATGACTCCACCTCGCCCGTGCACAGGAAGCGATACTCGCCCTCGGTCCCGCTCCGCGCCTCGAGGCCGCGGGCTTCGAGCTCGCGTTGCGCGGTTGCCGCCACCGCGTGCCCCGCGGTCACGAGCCGCACGTCGCGGCCCAGGATTCGCTGCAGCATCGGGGCGACGAGCGGGTAGTGGGTGCAGCCGAGGATCAGGGTGTCGGTGTGTGCGCGCCTGAACGGCTCGCAATAGGAGCGCACGGTGTCGATCACCCGCTGGTCGAACGGAAAGCCGCTCTGGATGATCGGTGCCAGGTCCGGCGCCGCGACCTCCACCACCTCGAGCTCGTGACCGGACGCGTAACGATCGAGGGCGCGGCGGTAGGCGCCGCCCTCGACCGTCGTCGGCGTCGCCAGCACGCCGATCCGGCCCGACTCGGTGATCGCGGCGGCTATCTCGGCCTCGGGATCCACCACCGTGAGCACCTCGACTCCATGCTCGGCGGCGACTTCGCCGGCCAGGTCGGAGCCCGCCGCGGTAGCGGAGTTGCATGCGATCACGAGAAGCTTTGCTCCGCGGTCCACGACGAAGCGCACCAGGCTCTCGATCCGAGGGCGAAGCCATTGCACCGACTTGGTCCCATACGGGAAGCCGTCGGTGTCGCCGAGATATAGGTAGTCCTCCGCGGGCAGCGAGACGAGCAGCTCGTGAAGGACCGTGAGCCCGCCGATGCCCGAGTCGAAGACCGCGATCGGCAGTGTTGAGCGGTCATCGCTCATCGGTCACCGGCTGCCGACAGCGTGACCGCCGCCCATTCTCCGTCGCCACGGCGAGCGCCCTCCGACAGACCTCGTGACGCGAAGGCGGCAAGCACCCCGTCGACCTCCGCCACCAGCAGCCCCGAGCAGACGAGCCGGTCCGGCACGCGGCCCAGCAGGCCGGCGACTTCGCGCAGCAATGGCGCGGTCAGGTTTGCGACGGCGGTCGGAGCGAACGGCGCTGCGTCCTGGCGCAGGTTGACCCGCTCGAGCTGGACATCGACCCCGTTCGCCTCAGCGTTGGCAGCCGTGGCGTCGAGCGCTGCCGGCTCGTGGTCGCATGCGACGACGGGGCCGAAGCCCAGCTTCGCCGCTGCGATCGCCAGGAGCCCTGAGCCGGTTCCCCAGTCGGCCAGCGGTCCACGCGCATGGTCAGCGTCGGCAAGCTCGAGCAGCAGCTCGAGGCACATCCTCGTGGTGGGATGGGCGCCGGTGCCGAACGCCTGTCCCGGGTCGACCACGATGTCGACCGTGCTCGCCCTCGGCTCCTCCCAGGACGGCCGCACCCAGAGGCGTTCGCCGACCAGGAGTGGCCGGTGGAAGTCCTGCCAGCGATCGGCCCAATCATCGGGCACCTCGGTCGTGCTGACCTCGATCCGCGCGTCGCCGGCAACCGCCTCGAGGTCCGGCAGCGCCGGCACCTCCCCCGGCGCACCGTAGATCGCGTACTCGACGTACCCGGCGCCGTGATCCTCCTCAACCCCCTGAGGCGCCAGCAAGACGAGCTCGGCGAGCACCCGCTCGGCCAGGTCCGGGCGACAGCGAACGGCGAGGCGGATCAACCCCGGGCCGTTCGGCGGCGCCAGCGCGACCGGCCGCCCCGGCGTCGGTCCGTCGAACCGAGCGACTGATCGAGCCGCTCGACCAGCTCTCGCTCCTCGGCACTCAAGTCGGCGGGCACCTGAACGTCGAGGACGACGTGCTCATCGCCGCGCCGCCCGCCCCGAAGCGACGGAAGGCCGAGGCCCCGCAGAACGACGCGCTCGCCGGGCTGGGCACCCGCGGGAACGTCGACCTCGCGTTCGCCATCCAGGGTCGGAACCGTGGCGGTGCCGCCCAGCATCGCCCGGGTCGCGGGCACCTCGACCACCGCGACAAGGTCCCGTCCATGTCTCTCGAACCGCTCGTCCTCGGCCACCACGACCTCGACGTAGAGATCGCCGGCGCGCCCCGCGACCTCGCCGGCATGCCCGGCTCCGGAGATCCGGATTCGCTGACCCGACTCGATCCCGGCAGGGACCTCGACATCCCAGGTCCGGGTGCGGACGGTCCGGCCCTCGCCTCGGCACTCTCGGCACGGCTTCTCGGGAATGCGGCCCTGGCCGCCGCAGTTCGGGCAGGCGCCGGAGCGCACCACCTGACCGAACGCGGTGCTCGCAACCTGGCGGAGCTCGCCGCTCCCGCCACACGTCTCGCAGGTTCGGATCGGCGTCTCGGGCTCGGCGCCGTTCCCCCGGCAGCGCTCGCAGGTCGAAACTGCCTCGAACGCGACCTCGCGTTTTGCGCCCACCAGCACCTCCCGCAGGCTGAGCTCGACCCGCGCACCCACGTCCCCTCCGCTCGCGGGGCCCGACCTCCCGAAGCCGAACATGTCGCCGAACATCGGGTCGCCGCGACCGAAGAATGCCGACAGGACGTCCTCGAAGCTCCCGAACCCGTCGGTCTGCGGAGACCAGCCGCCTGAGCGAAGGCCCTCGTGCCCGAACCTGTCGTATGTGCCGCGACGGTCGGGATCGGAGAGCACCTCATAGGCCTCGGCCGCCTCCTTGAACTTCTCCTCGGCTTCGGGATCGTGCTTGTTCACGTCGGGATGGAGCTCCCGCGCCAGCCGCCGGAAGGCCTTCTTGACCTCCACGTCGCCGGCTCCCCGGTCGACACCGAGGACCTCGTAGTAGTCGCGTTTGATCACCCTTCGTAGACCGTTTCGAAGAAGCGCGACAGTTGCCCCGCCGCGTCACGTACCGAGACGATCGCCGTCGCGTAGTCCATCCGGAGGGGCCCCAGCACCCCGACGGTCCCGAGGTTGCGGTATCCGAGCCCGTAGTTGGCGCCGACCACGCTCACCGAACGAAGCTCGGGGGCCGGGTTCTCATCCCCGATCCAGACGAACACGGAGCGCTCGTCGATGGCGGAGCGCAGGGTCCGCAGCAGGCCCGCCCGACGTTCCAGGGCCCGCATCAGACCGTCGACGCGAGGGAGGTCGGCGGCGTGGTCCTCGGAGAGAAGCCGCGCCGCGCCCTCGACGTAGAGATCCGCCTCGGCTCGCTCTTCGAGGGCCGAGAACGCGTCGTCGATCTCGGCCAGGAACCCGGTTTCGGCATTGTCGAGGCCGGGGTCGGCCAAGCGCCCAGCGATCATCCGGGCGCCGAGTCCGAGCCCCGGCAACCGCTCGTTCAGGTAGCTCGATGCCCATTCGACCAGGCCGGGGTCAAGCGCTTCGGAGAAGGTGAAGATCCGCTTTGTCACCGCGCCATTGGAGGCGATCACGACCACCATCACAACCCGGGGCTGAAGCAACAGGACCTCGACCCGGTGAATCCGAGCCGTGCTGGGCGGCGGAGCAGTCGCGAGGGCGAGGAGATCGGTGATTCGCGAAAGCTCGGACGTGGTCTCGCGCATCGCTGCGTCGACCTCACGCCGGACCTCGCCGAGATCGAGGCGCTCGCCGGTGGGCGTCTCGTGGCGAAGGCCCGAGGCGAGAAGTGAGTCTGCGTAGAAACGATATCCCGCGTCGGTCGGAATCCGCCCCGCCGAAGTGTGCGGATGGGACAGGTATCCGGCACCTTCGAGCTCGGCGAGCTCGGCGCGCACCGTCGATGCGCTCCACGGGACATCCTTGCGGCCCGCGAGATACTTCGAGCTCACCGGCTTGCCGGACTCGAGGTAGGAGTCCACCACGAGGCTAAGGATGCGCTGCTGGCGTTCTGAGAGCATGAGCCCGCCCAATTCTAGGAGTGGGTGCCGCCGAGCGAGTGACGAAGTCACCCTGGGCGATTACGAGGCCATCTGACCGGCCGGTGGCAGCCGAGCCGGCGGAGTACTAGGCGAAGCCGAGGCTTTCGGCGGAGTTACGTAGGCGAAGCCGAGGCTTTCGGCGGAGTTACGTAGGCGAAGCCGAGGCTTTCGGCGGAGTTACTTAGGCGGCGCTACTTCGCCGGAGTCGTGTCGAGCTCCGCCCTTGCATTCCTGATGATCTGATTGTCGCCCTGCGCGGCGACGGTGTCGGTGACCACGTGGCCGTTCGAGGCCTCGGCGATCGTGCTCGTGACAAGTATCTCCTGCTCGGGGAAACCCATGCCGCGAAACTGGACCGAGAGCCGCCGCAGGGCCCGCGGGTCGCCTCCGGCCGCCTGGGTGTGCGCACGGGCGACCTGCGCCATCGAGTAGAGGCCGTGGAGGATCACCCCCGGCAACCCCACCGACTTCGCGAACTCCGGGTCGGTGTGAATCGGGTTGGGATCGCCTGACGCCTCCGCGTAGCGCTTGGTGAGGCCGGCGTCCGGGGTGACTCGCAGCTCCGGGAGCGAATCGCCCTGTTCGTACCGGGTCATCCGCTCAGACCCCCCGGACGATGTTGGTCCACGTTCCTCGCACGGTCTCGGCGCCGTCCTGGTTGGTCGACACCGACTCGAACACGTAGAACCCCTTGCCGTCCTTCTCGTAGATCTCGCTGCAGGTTCCGACCGTGGTGATCTGGTCGCCGGCGCAGACAGGCTCGCCCCATTCGAACTCCTGGCCTCCGTGCACCATGGCGGTCAAGTTGATCCCGACCTCCGGGTCGATGATCGCCGGTCCCAGCGCCGGTGCGCTGTAGACGACGCAGAACATGGGTGGGGCGACCTGGTCTCGAAACCCCGCGTCTCGGGCCGCCTCGGGATCGTGATAGACGGGGTTCGTCTCGCCGACCGCGTGCGCGTACTGGTCGATCCGGGGGGCCTCGACCTCGAAGCTGGCCGCGGGCCAGGTCTTTCCGATCGCCTCCGTGTTGACGCTCATCGGGCGCGATTCTATTCGGACGTGTCGCGCTCGCGGCGCTCGGCGACCTCAACGGCCTCGTCCCGGGTCGGATACAGGTGAAGCGCGGTCGCCTGGCCGTCGCGGACGTCCCACAGGTACGCGATCCACATCTCGACCGGGATCCCGCTCCCCCGCCCGCGCGCCGTCTGATGGGCGCGCGAGACCACGTGGGTGCGCCCGACCGCCTCGAAGTCATCGAGCTCCAGGTCGAAGTCGTCCCACGCCTCGAGCCATTGCGCGAGCCATTGCCGGTATCCGTCGTGGCCCCGATAGGTGCCGGAGTTGGCCAGCTCGCTCGGCATGTAGACCTCGATCTCGGGGTCGAGCAGCTCCAAGACCGCATCGAGGTCGCCGCGCCGAAAGGCTTCGACGCCACCCTTGATCGCCTCCACGTTGCGTTGCTGGAGCTCTTCGAGGCTAGTCATCGATCTCCAGAACGGAGAGGAAAGCCTCCTGCGGCACCTCCACCTTGCCGACCTGTTTCATTCGTTTCTTACCCGCCTTCTGCTTGGAGAGAAGCTTCTGCTTGCGGGTCACATCGCCCCCGTAGAGCTTTGCCGTGACGTCCTTACGAAGCGCCTTGACCGTCTCGCGCGCCAGCACGCGGGCTCCGATCGCGGCCTGTACCGGCACGTCGAAGAGCTGTCTCGGAATCGTCTTGGAGAGCCGCTCGACGAGCGCCTTGCCGACCGGGTAGGCCTCGTCGGAGTGGACGATCACCGAGAGCGCATCGACCCGATCGCCGGCGAGCAGGATGTCGAGCTTGACCAGATCCGATGCCCGGTTGCCGATCTGCTCGTAGTCGAGCGACGCGTAGCCCGCGGTCCGCGACTTGAGCTGGTCGTAGAAGTCGAGCACGATCTCGGCCAGGGGCAGGTCATATCCAAGCTGCACCCGCTCCGGCGAGAGGTAGTGCATGTCTACGTGCGTTCCCCGCCGGCCCTGGCACAGCTCCATCACGGCTCCGACGTAACCGGCCGGGGTGATCACCGTGGCTCGGATGTAGGGCTCGAGGATGCGCTCGATCGTTCCCGGGTCGGGCAGCTCGACCGGACTTCTCACCTCGACCCGCTCACCGCCGTGAAGCTCGACGTCGTAGCGCACGTTGGGGGTGGTGGCCAGGAGCTCGAGGTCGTATTCGCGCTCCAGCCGCTCTCGCACGATGTCCATGTGGAGGAGACCGAGGAAGCCACAGCGAAACCCGAACCCGAGCGCCTGCGAGGTCTCGGGCTCGTATGAGAGCGCGGCGTCGTTGAGCGCCAAGCGCTCGAGCGCATCTCGCAGGTCCTCATAGCGATCGGTGTCGAGCGGGAACAGCCCGCAGAAGACCATCGGCTTGACCTCGCGGTACCCGGGCAGCGGCTCCGTCGCCGGCTCGTGCCGGGCGGTGAGCGTGTCGCCTACCCGCAGACGGGCGACGTCCTTGATCCCCGTGATCACGTAGCCGACCTCTCCTGCGGCCATTGCGTCTGCGGGGCGCATCTCGGGCTCGAAGTAGCCGAGCTGGTCGATCTCTGCCTCGGTCCCCGCCTGCATGGCGACGATCGGCTCGCGGGTTCGAAACGCGCCGTCGATTAGACGGACGTAGGCGACGACGCCCCGGTACTGGTCGAACTCGGAATCGAAGATCAGCGCCCGCGGTGGCGCTTCCGGCTGGCCCTCCGGAGGAGGGACCCGTTCGACGATCGCCTCCAGCACGTCCTCCACGCCCTCGCCCGTCTTGGCCGAGATTCGCAGCACATGGTCGGGATCTCCGCCCACCAGGTCGACGATCTCGGCGGCCACGCGGTCGGGCTCGGCGCTCGGCAGGTCCACCTTGTTGAGGACCGGGATCAGCTCGAGGCCCGCCTCGACGGCCGCGTACGTGTTGGCGACCGTCTGGGCCTCGACACCCTGGGCGGCGTCGACGACCAGCAGCGCCCCCTCGCAGGCGGCAAGGCTTCGCGAGACCTCGTAAGAGAAGTCGACGTGGCCGGGCGTGTCGATCAGATGGAGGTGGTAGGTCTGGCCGTCGGAGGCCACGTAGGCGACCCGCACCGCCTGCGCCTTGATCGTGATCCCCCGCTCGCGCTCGAGCTCCATCGAGTCGAGGAGCTGGGGCCGGTGCTCGGAGCCCACCGTCCCGGTCAACTCGAGCAGCCGGTCGGCGAGGGTCGACTTGCCGTGGTCGATGTGCGCGATGATCGAGAAGTTCCGGATTCGGTCCATGAGGGTTCGAGCGGTGGTCGCGAGGAGATCGCAAGTATGGCGAGGGGAGCCACCCCACCCGGGGTGGGTCGTGTTCACCACCCATACGGTGGTCAACTCGACCCACCGAGCGTTGCCGCTCGGGTTCCCTCCTACCTGCCTGTCCCGTCCCCTCGGCCCCGGGCACCGGGCAGCAGTCGCCGAATCTGGTTCGCCTCGGGGATCCGAAGCGCCGTGATCGCCACCGCATATACCGCCGCGCCGGCCGCAAGGCCGGCTCCCAGCGAGACCACTTGGCCCCCGAGTCCCCGGCCGAGCGCCTGGTCGAGCGCGTACCAGACTCCGTAGCTCGCCCCCGCCAGGGCCGCGGATGCGAGGGTGACGCGCAAGGTCGTCCAGGTCAGCCTGCCGAGCTCGAGGCGCCCGAGCTGGCGGCGAAGCACCACGGTCTGAGCCAGCACGCTGACCGCGGTGGCGAGCACCGTCGCGGCGACGATTCCGCCGACGCCGAAGGGCGAGTAGAGGAGCAGCGCCGCGACCGCGGTGATCGCGAGATTGACGCCTGAGATCGCGGTCGGGACCCAGGGGCGCTGGAGGCTGAAGAAGGTGCGCGTGAGGAGCAGGAAGAGCCCGTTGAAGGGAAGCGAAAACGCGAACCAGAAGAGGGCCGTGGCGACGAGGTCGGTGTCCTGGGGACTGAACTCGCCGCGCTGGTAGACGAGCCGAATCATGGGCACCGAGAGCACCAGGATCGCCGCGGCCGCCGGGACGAGCAGGAGCACGATCTGTCGCATGCCGTTCGCCATCGTCGCTCTGAGGTCCGCGTACTCTCGACGCGCGGCGAGCCGCGCCAGGGTCGGGAACAGCACAGTCGTCACCGCGACCGAGAAGATCCCCTGGGGGAGCATGTAGATGCGGAATGCCTTGTCGATCGCCGCCGGCGCTTGCTCGGAGACCAGCGAGCCGAAGATGCTGTTGATCAACAGGTTGAAGTTGATCAACCCGAGGCTCAGGGTCACCGGCAGCATCAGGAGCAGCACCCGCCGCACGTCGAGGCTTCGCCAGTCGAAAACCCTCATCAGCCGGAAGGGCGTGTGGCGCAGGTCCCAGGTGGGGATCGCGAGCTGGATCACCGTTCCCACGAGGACGCCGATCGCGTAGGCGTAGATCCTGTCGTCGCCGTGGAAGAGCGGCGCCATCCCCACCAGGACGCCGATGATCGCGACGTTCCAGAAGAAGGGCGAGAGCGCGAAGGCACCGAAGCGGTCGTAGCTGTTGAGGATCCCGACGACCATCCCCGTGGTCCCGAGCAGGACGAGGATCGGGAACAGCACCTGCGAGAGGCTGACGGTGAGGCCCTGTGGGACATCGGAGCCCACGAACAAGGGCATCAGCACGGGGGCGATGAGGATGAACAGCGCGGTGAGGGCGGTGAGGACCAGCGTGACCAGGAAGATCAGGGTCGAGGCGAGCCGAAATGCCTCCCGCTTGTTGCCGCGCTCGAGGTGCTCTGTGAAGACCGGGACGAAGGCCGCCTGGATGGCGGCATCGGCGAACAGGCTGCGGACGAGGTTGGGGACCTGGAAGGCGATCGTGAAGGCCGACATCGCCCCGCTGACCCCGAAGTAGTAGGCGGCGAACACCTCTCGCACGAGGCCGGCCACCCGCGAGAGCGACGTGGCGACGGAGAAGAACGCGGTCGAGCGGGCGATCCGTCCCGCACGCGCCCGCGACGACTCGGCGGCAACCGCGAGCGCCTCGGTTCCGGGCTCCTCGGTCGCCACCACGTCGATCGGCCCCGGGTCCAGCCGGGGGCGCCGATCATCGCCGTACAGGCGCTCGTGGGCTCGCCGTTCGTCCTTCTCGCGCCGTTCGCGATCCGAGCCCGCCATCACCGCGCCGCTATCATGGCCGGTCGCCAGATGGCCAACATCCGTTCACAGGTCAAGCGAATCCACCGCTCCGAGCGAGAGCGGCTCGAGAACCGGCGCCTGCAGAGCGCCGTCAAGACCCACTTCAGGCGGCTGGAGCAGGCCCTGGGCTCGGGCGAGTCGACGGCGATCGGCGACGAGCATCGCGAGCTCGTCTCGCGAATCGACAAGGCAGTCCAGAAGGGCGCGCTCCATCCCAACAACGGCGCCCGCAAGAAGTCTCGCGCCGCCCGGCTTCTTAGCCGTTCCGCCGCGTAGCGGGCGCCGCTCGCGCAGGCTCCCTCCGCCCGGCGCGACGGCCCGCTCAGCCCGCACCCGCGCCGGCGCCGGCCGCCCGCCGCACGGCGAGGGTCAAAGCGACGTCATCTGAATACTCCGAGCCCCCTCTGGTCCACCACTCGAGATCGGCGATCGCGCAGGTGGCGGCGCGGACGTCCGAGACGGAGGCGCCCTCGAGCCGTTGGACCAGCATCCGTGCCGCATAGGGGTGCATGGCGAGTCCCTCGACCACCTTCTTGCGCGGGACGCCCGCCGCGAGGGCGACGAGCGCGGCGTTCGCGTCGCGCAGGCGCCGAGCTGCCTGGTAGACGAGGGGCGTGATCGCCTCGCCCTGATCGACCAGACGCTCGGCGGCCGCGACGGCACCGGCCGGGTCGCGGGCCACGATCGAGTCGGACAGCGTCCACGCGGCCTCCTCGGAGGTGTCGGCGACCATCGCCTCGAGGTCTGAGGCCTCGACCTCCCCGTTGGGCCCCGCCCACAAGGCAAGGCGGTCGAGTTCGTTCATGAGCCGCAGGGTGCCCTCCCCCATCCGCTCGACGAGCAGTCGAGCCGCCCCGGCCTCGAGTCGAAAGCCGCGCCTGCCGGCCTCCTCGATCAGTCGGGCGGGAAGGTCGCGGGCTTTCGGAGCGGCGTAGGTGAGCACCTCACCCCCGGCGGCCTCGACCGCCTTGGCGAGGCCCTTCGGGGCGCGGGCCTTGGGACCCGTCTCGCGGGCCACGAGGACCACGGTCAGGTCGGGGGGCAGGTCATCCAGGACCTCGATCACCGGCGCCGCCTGCTTGGCGCTCCAACGCTCCACCCCTTCCGCCAGGAGGTAGCGGCGGGGGGCGGTCAGCGACATCGCCGGAACCGCGGCCAGGAGAGCGTCGATCTCGGGAGGTCCTGCGCCGTTCGCGGCCCCGAAGCTCTCCAGCGCGCCGGCCCCACCCTCGCGCTCGCCGCGGCCCCGTAGCCGCGTCAGGACGGCATCTATCTTTCCCTCGTCGGCGCCGACGACCAGGTAGGCCGGCTTCATTGCCTCCGATGCGCTTGAACTGGCGGTTGCCCCGGCATTCATCGGCAGGCGAGTCTAGTCGCAGCCACGGCTGCGGCCGTCCGGATCACGACTCGATCACGCGGCAAGGCGGGAGCGCTCAGTAGCCGGTGCCGCCGCTGCCGTTGGTGCTGGTCGACGTCGTGCTCGTGCTCGTCGACGTGGTCGGCTTGGTGGTCGTCGTTGGGGTCGTCACCGTCGCCGGTCCGCTCGGAGTCGTGACGGAAACGGTGGTGGTGCTGCCGCCACCGCATGCGGAGATCCCGATTCCCGCCCCGACTCCCAGGGCAATTGCCGTCGTGACGGTCGCCAGACGCTTCATCGCTCTCCTTCGCGGTTGCTCGACAAGGCCGATCAGCGTACTCGAAGCGTCAGACCACGCTGCATCGGCCGGACCACGGCCTGGAGACGCGATCCTCGCCTACCGACGAAGCTCCAACGCCCGGCCGGTACTCAGTCGCCCGCGCTCGCCGACCAGCCTCGGCGCGTGACGTCGATGACCACCTCACCGTCGGAATCGGTGCGAAGCGTGGGCACCCGGTGCTCGGCGAGCGTGGAGATGGTCTCCGGAGTCGGATGCCCGTAGGGGTTGTCGTCGCCGACCGAGATCACCGCCAGGCGGGGCGAGACGCGATCGAGGAGCGGGCCGAGGCCGGCGTCGTCGGATCCGTGATGGGCGACCTTCAGCACGTCGACGGGGCCGGGGTCGATCGGCACGGCCTCCGCCTCGGCGTCGGCGGTGAGCAGGATCGAGAACCGATGCCACCGCGCGACCAGCACCACAGCCTCGCGGTTGGGATCGTCAGGCGCCGGGCCGCCGAGCAGCGAGCGAGGCGGCCACAGGACCTGTAGCCGAAGGGTCCCCGAGTCGACGCCCGACCCCTCGGCGATTTGCCTCGCGGGGACACCCGCGGCCCGCGCGGGTCCCAGGAAGTCGCGGCTCGGCTCGGCGTAGAGCAGCCGGTGGATCGGGAGTGCGCCGAGGAGCTCCTCGATGCCCCCCACGTGATCGGCCTGGTCGTGGGTGACGATTGCCGCTGCGATTCGCGCCACGCCGTTGCGGTCGAGCTTGGCCCGCAGCTCGTCGCCGGGAGGGCCTCCGTCGACGAGCACGGGGTCGCCGTCAAGGGGGTCGAGCAGGATCGCGTCGCCCTGGCCAACGTCGAGGACTGTCACTCGCAGGCCCGGCGCCGCTCGGGTCGGATCCGACCCCGGCCCCAGGAGCGGAGCGAGCCCGATGCCGAGCACAGCGACCGCGGTGGCGGCGAGGACCGTCCTCGAGGCGCGCGCGGATCCCCGCAGCTCGCGCCGCCTGGCGACCCAGGCTAGCCCCACCGACACCCCCAGCCCGACCGCCAGATAGGCCCCGGTCATCGCCGGCGCCCCGTGGAGCGCGAGGTTGAGGCGCGCCCAGGAGGGTGAGCCGAGCCAGTGCGCGACCTGGGCGACGTAGGCCGCCAGGAGGCCGGCCAGCCAGGTGAGCGGCTCGACCGGGATCGCGGGCACCTGGCCCGCGATGCAGGAGAGCATCCCCAGCCACATCATCGGCGCCACCGCGGGCAGAGCCAGGATATTGGCCGGCAGCGAGGCAATCGAGATCGAGTCGAACGCGCTCGCCATCAGCGGAGCGGTCGCCAGGGTGGCCGAGATCGTCACCCCGGTGCCCTCGGCGAGCAGGCGGCGCGCGCCACTGACCCGAGAGTGCCCTGGCTCGAGCAGGAGGTCGCGAAACCGCGAGGCCCACAGCAGGATCCCGATCACGGCCGCGAAGCTGAGTTGCCAGCCAATGTCGCCGCTCGCTCGGGGGTTCAGGCCGAGGGTGAGGAACGCCGCGACCGCGACCGCATACCAGCGCGAGCGCGGACGCCCGGCGAGGGCCGCGACCACGCCCGTGGCGCCCATGATCCCGGCGCGCTGGATCGACGGCCCGGCCCCGGTCACCGGGACGTAGAGGGCGATCAGCGCCAGCACGCAGATCAGGCGCGTCGTCAGCGGCACCCCGATCAGTGAGAGCACGGCGACGGCCAGCAGGCCCAGGAGCATCACCGTGTCTCCCGAGACCGCCAGCAGGTGCGCCAGCCCCGAGCGCTTGAAGTCCTCGACCGTGGCGGGGTCGATTCGGTCGTCCTCGCCGAGCAGGAACCCGCGCAGGAGCGCTTCCTCGGAGCCCCGGGTCCCGCGTCCCAGAGCGACCTCCGCACGATCGCGCACATGATCGGCGATCGCGGCGAGCCCGCCGCGCCTACCGCCGGTCAGTTCCACCCGCCGCGCCTCGAGGATCTCGCGGATGCCGTAGCGCTCCAGATAGCCCGCTTCCCATGGAGCCGGCGCCCTGGTGGTCCCGAACGCGACCACCTCGCGGCCGATCGGAAGGTCTGGCACCGGCTCGACCGCCTCGACGGCGAGCCGGCCGGCGCCCGTCTGGATCCGGACAGTCACACGGCCGCTCGAGCGGCGCGGGACGGCGGTAACGAACCCCTTGACGGTCGCGGACCTGCCCACCGGCCCATCGAAGGCGCCCCGCTCGATCGCCCCGAGCCGAAGGGCCCCGAGCTCGGCCCCCGCCAGGACAGCGGCGAGCGCGCCGAGAACGACCCAAGGCCAACCCGCAGCCCCACCGCCGCGCGGGCGGGCGACCCCGATCGAGGCCGCGCACACGACCACGACCATCAGCGACGCCGGCCCCGAGGCGGAGGGCGCAACGGGGGAAAGCGCCAGACCAGCCGTCGCTCCTCCGAGAACCGCGAAGCGCCAGGCGCTTGGGGTCGCGAGGCTCAGGGTTGCAGCCGGTCGCGCAGCGCATCCATGGTCGCCGGCCCGATCCCAGAGATCTGATCGAGCTGGTCGACCGACGAGACGCCCCCATGCTGAGCGCGGAAGTCGACGATGTCCTGGGCGGTGACCGGACCGATCCCTTCGATCGTGTCGAGGTCCTCGACCGTCGCCGTGCCAAGGCTGATCGGCCCGCTCGCGGCCGCGGAATCCGCGCCCGCCGCGCCCCCGGCGACCCCAGCAGGGCTCTTGAGCCCTGCTGGGCATTACTACCTGCTGACCGTCGGCAAGGCGCGCGGCGAGGTTGATCAACTCCGGATCGGCCCGACCGGTTGCGCCTCCAGCCCGCTCGACGGCGTCGTCGACCCGGGATCCCGCCGGGAGCCTGTAGACGCCCGGGCTCGCGACCTCGCCCGCGACGTCCACGACCACGTCGCCGCCCCCGTTCGAATCGATCGCCAGCGAGCCGCCGGAGTCCGAGGGCGAGCCCGACCCCGACGAGTAGCTGACCGCGCCCTGCTCCCCGGTGGAGTCGGTCGAGCGAATCCACCTGGCGCCCACCAGCAGCAGTGCCGCGCCTACGGCGCCGTAAACCAGGAGCTGCGAGCGGCTCAGCGAGCCCATCCCGCAGATCCTGGGCCGGCGCCTCGCGTTCGTGACGCCCGCCAGGTCAGCAATCGCAAGCGGAAATGGGCCGAATCAGCAACGCTGAGTTCCCGCCTACCCCACGAGTCCCGCGCGCGGTGCAATGCGGTCGAGGCTCCGCGCGACTAGGAGATTCGGAACCCGGTCAGGCCCTCCGGCTCCTCCTCTGTGACCTCGACTCGCTCCACCTCGGCGCCGCGCGGCCCTTCGTGTGCGAACCGAACCAGGGACTCGACGCCATCCGGGTCGCCTTCGAAGACCGCCTCGACGGTTCCCTCCCGCGTATTGCGAACCCAGCCCGCGACCCCGCGCGAATCCGCCGCGCGCCGCGTCGTAGCGCGAAAGAAGACCCCCTGGACCCGGCCGTGGACGATGACCCTGCGGCGGATCACGACCCGTTTAGAGGAGTGCCTCTACCGTTCCTCGTCGTAGTCGTCGTAATTGGTCGCCTGGGCTGCAAGCCGGCGGCTGTACAGCTCGTCCGCTGACACCGGCGGGGATTGGACCGAGACCAGCGCCAGCGGATCGATGCCGTCGTTGGCCACGGAGTGGTCAGTCGCCGGCGGGATCAGCACGAGATCTCCGACCTCGAGCTGCTGAGTGTCACCGGTCGCGGACATCGTTCCGGCGCCACCCACCACCACGTATACCTGCTCGGCCTCCTCGTGGGAGCGCAGCTCCTCGGACGCGCCCGCCGGAACCTCAAGCCAGTTGACGGACACGTTCCTCGACCCGAGCTCCCCCGCGTCCATGAGGATGTGCGGCCTGAGCCGGTGCCACTCGGTGACCGCGGCGTCCGAGAACCGTCTGACAAGCATCCGCTCGCCTTTCTACCAGACCTGCCGCTCCAGCGTGTTATCCCTCATCGCACGACGAGGTTGACGAGCTTCCCCGGCACCACGATCTCCTTCACGACCTCCTTGCCGTCGAGCTGCTCTGACGACGCCATCGGCGCTGCGGGCGAGCGCCAAGAGGTCGTCCTTCGAAGCGTCGACGTCGGCCTCGACTCGGGCTCTGAGCTTGCCGTTCACCTGCACCACCAGCGTGAACGTGTCGCTTTCGAGCAGCGCCGGATCCGCCTTCGGCCATGGCTGCTCCCAGACCCGGGCCCCGTCGATCGCCTCGTAGACCTCGGACGCGACGTGCGGAGCGAACGGGAAGAGAAGCGAGGCGGCGGTGGCCGTCGCATCCCGAAGCGCATCGACGCCGCCGGGCTGGCCGTAGAGCTCGTCCTTGAGCCGATAGGCGTCGTTGACCAGCTCCATTATCGCCGCGATGGCGGTGTTGAACTGGAAGTCGCGCTCGATGTCGCGGGTCACCTTGTCGATCGCCCAATGCGTCTTTCGGAGCAGCTTCAGGCGCGCCCCTTCCGCCGCCGAGTCGGTCGGGCTCGCCGTCGGGGCCGTCGTGCCGGAGCGCTCGGTCAGCTCGTGCGAAAGGCGCCACAGGCGCGACAGAAAACGGTGCACCCCCTCCAGCGCCTCGTCGGTCCAGTCGGCGTCCTGGTCGGCGGCGCCGATGAACAGCACGTAGCTGCGAGCGGTGTCGGCGCCGTAGCGCTCCACGTACGCGCTCGGGTCGACCACGTTTCCCTTCGACTTCGACATCTTGGCCCCATCCCGGGTGATCATCCCGATCAAGAAGAGCGCGTCGAACGGCTCCTGAAAGCCGAGCAGCCCGACGTCGGCCAGCGCCTTGACGAAGAAGCGCGCGTACAGCAGATGCAGAATCGCGTGCTCGATCCCGCCGATGTACTGGTCGACGGGCATCCAGCTCTCGAGCACCTCGCGATCCCATGGCGCGCCGTCGTTGCGCGGGTCGCAGTAGCGCAGGAAGTACCACGAGGAGTCGACGAAGGTGTCCATGGTGTCGGTCTCGCGACGGGCCGGCCCGCCGCAGCGCGGGCATTCGGTCGAGACCCACTCCTCGACCGCGGCCAGCGGGGAGCGTCCCTTCGGCGCGTAGTCGGCGACCTCGGGCAGAAGCACCGGAAGCTGGTCCTCCGGGACCGCGACCATGCCGTCCTTCTCGCAGTAGACGACCGGGATCGGGGCACCCCAGTATCGCTGGCGGGATATCAGCCAGTCCCGGAGCCGGTAGTTCACGGCGGGCTTTCCCCGGCCTTCCGCGCCCAGCCAGTCAGTGATCTCGCCGATCGCCTCTGACGAAGGCATCCCGCTGAAACGCCCCGAGTTGATCAGGCGCTCCCCCTCGGAGTGCTCGGCGAACGCCCGGCCCTCGGGCAGGTCTCCATCCGCGGGCTCCACCACCGGCCGGATCTCCAAGCCGAAGGCCTGCGCGAAGTCGTAGTCGCGCTGGTCGTGGGCCGGAACGGCCATGATCGCGCCCGTGCCGTACTCCATCAGCACGTAGTCGGCCACGAACACGGGGATCTCCTCCCCGTTGACGGGATTGGTCACCGTCCGGCCCAGCGGGACGCCGGTCTTGTCGCGCTCCTCGGCGGCGCGCTCCTCCGTCGACTCGGTCATCGCCTGGTTCACGTACTCGCGCACCCGGGCCTCCTCGGCGGTCCCGGCCGCAAGGCGATGGACGTCGGGATGCTCCGGCGCGACGACGAAGAACGTGGCCCCGAACAGGGTGTCCGGGCGGGTCGTGAAGACCGGGTAGTCGAGTCCCAGCTCCTCGCAGCGGAACACGACCTCCGCCCCCTCCGAGCGTCCGATCCAGTTGCGCTGCATCGTCTTGACGTGCTCGGGCCAGTCGATCGTCTCGAGGTCCTCGAGCAGCCGGTCGGCGTAGTCGGTGATCCGCAGGAACCACTGCTCGAGCTGTCGGACCTCGACCCGGGTGCCGCAACGCTCGCACCGTCCATCTATCACCTGCTCGTTGGCCAGCACGGTGGCGTCCTTCGGGCACCACTTGACCGCCGCCTCACGGCGGTAGGCCAGGTCGCGCTCGAGCAGCTTCAGAAAGATCCACTGCGTCCAGCGGTAGTAGGACGGCTCGTGGGTGGCGATCTCGCGGCTCCAGTCGATCGAGATCCCCCAGCGCCGGAACTGGCGCCGGAACTCGGCGATCGCCGCATCGGTCGATTCCCGGGGCGGCTCGCCCGTCTTGATCGCGTGATTCTCGGCAGGCAGCCCGAAGGCGTCGTAGCCCATCGGGTGGATGACCCGGTAGCCCGAGCGCCGGGCGTAGTGGGCCACCGCATCGCCCACCGAGTAGATCTTCAGATGGCCGACGTGGGGCTCGCCCGAGGGATAGGGGAGCATCTCCAGGACGTAGCTCTTTGGCTTCTCCCCATCGAAGCCCGGCTGGCCGGGGTTCGGGACCTCCCAGGTCCGCTCCCGCTCCCAGACCTCCTGCCAGCGGCGCTCGATCTCCTGCGGGTCGTAGCGATCCATCGCGCGTGAGTTTACGAAGGCTAAGCGCCTCCACTCGGCTGTCGATAGACGGTGTGTGCTGGAAGCTTTCGATCCTCGCGCCGCTCTGCGGGGCGCTGATCGCCCTCGGGTCCGCGGCGCCCGCCGCGATCGCGGGTCATCCGGTCACCAAGCCAGTCGGCTGGGAGCCGCTGAGGAGCGAGCAGGCGGCCAATCGCGTGCGGCGCTCGCCGTGGGAGCCCCGACCCGACAACCGGACGGCCAACCACGCCGTTCCCGCCAAGGATCGGCTGCGAGCCTGGCGCGAGCGAAGCGACATGCCCTACGCCCGTTTCGTCGACGGACGCTTTCGCGGCACCACCGACGAGATCATCCAGTGGGCGTCCTACAAATGGGGATTTCGGCCCGCGATCCTTCGGGCGGTCGCCACGGTCGAGTCCTGGTGGCACCAGTCGGCGGTCGGCGACAACGGCGACTCGTTCGGCCTCTTCCAGGTCCGGCGGCCATACCACTGCTGGGGCGAATGCCGAATCGCCCGCGACTCGACCGCGTTCAACGCCGACTACTACGGGGGGATCCTGCGTGCCTACTACGACGGAAAGATGGCCTGGCTGAACACCGTCGAGCGCGGCCGCGACTACCGGGCCGGCGACCTCTGGGGGAGCGTCGGCGCCTGGTTTGCCGGAAGGTGGTGGACGGATCCAGCGAGGCAGTACATCCGGACGGTCCGCGATCGGCTCGATGAGCGCACCTGGCGCGGCGCCGGCTTCTAGGGGCAGCCGGTCGCCACACGGGCGACCGCGCCGTCAGGAGGGCAGGGCGTCGACGAAGTCGACGAACTTCTTCGTGTCGCGAAGCGGGGCGCCATGGCCGAACAGGACCAGCTTCGGCTCCAGAGCAGCGAGCTTGCGGGCCGAATCGCGGTTTCGCGGCGGATCGGGGGTCAGGTACGGCTTGGGCTCGTGGAGGCCCGGAAGACCGGTGAGCTGGTCCATGTTGGTGAGCACGTCCCCGAGGATCAGCACCCGGTCGGATTCGCGCCAGAAGGCGACGTGGCCGGCCGAGTGGCCGGGAACATCGAGCACCTCGAACCCGGCCACCTCGTCGCCCGCATGGAGCATCCGATCGACCGGATGGCCGGGCCCCATGAACATGCGGATGTAGAAGCGCGCCATCGCGCTCGCCGGCTGGCGCTCGCGGATCAGCCCGGGGTTCTCGGCAGCGTCGGCGTCGGCCTCGCCAACCCAGAACGGCACCCCGAGGCCCTCACAGAGCCTCGTGGCTCGAGCCCTGGTGGTCCGGATGCGCGTGGGTCAGGGCATGGGCGTTCACCTTGTGGCCCTGGAGCTGCTTGAGGATCTTGGCCCCGGACTGCCGGGTTCCGGAATCGACCAGGACGTCATCGACCAGGTAGGCGTTGATCGCGTTCGGGAGGAAGAAGGTGTTGAGGTGCCAGACCCCGTCGGCTAGCTGCTTCAAGCGGCGCAGCGTATCCCAGGCCGGGCGAGCGGCGTGACAGGATTGGCAGAGGCCGATCTCGGTGACTCGCACCGCAACCGATCCGCCGCCAATGCCGGCGTTCGAAGGAGGCTCGGATGAGACCAGGAAGCAAGCGAAATCGGCGGGCCGGGTGGCTGCGCACCAAGCCGAGCGACGCGGTCGAGCTCGAGAGCGCCTCGGCGGGGACCGCGAGCGCCGGCGCGGGTGCCGTGGGGGCAGTGGCGGTGGGCGCGCTCGCGCTCGGCGCCGGGGCCGTCGGCGCGCTGGCGATCGGGCGACTGGCGATCGGGCGGCTCGCGATCGGGCGAGGGGACATGAAGAGGCTGCGGATCGAGGATCTGGAGGTCGGCCGGCTGCGGGTCGACGACCTGGAGGTGACTCGGCGGGCCGGCGATTGAGGTCGGCGCCGCACCCGGCGGGTACGCGACCTGCCCCGGCGAGCCTGCGAGCTAGCCGCTCGGAGCCCGGCCGAGCTCGATCCAGACGTCGGCGCCACCCTGCGGGGTCGTTCCGAGCCTCGGCGTGGCCGCCGTGCGCCTGTGCGATGGCGTCGACGATCGACAGCCCGAGACCGACTCCCCCTTCCGACCTGGCCGCGCCGGCGCGCCTGAAGCGCTCGAAGGCGTGAGGGAGGAACTCGGGCGGAAAGCCCGGGCCGGCGTCGCTGACGTGGAGCTCGACCGCTGCGTCGCCCGCCCGTGCCCAGAGCCGCACCGCGCCGTCCCCGTGGCGCAGCGCGTTCTCGACCAGGTTCGTGAGCGCCTGCTCGACCCGGAGGCGATCGGCCTCGATCACGAGTCCGTCGGGGTCATCGACGTTCAGCGCCCGGTCCGCTTCGCGAGCGCGGTCGCCCAACCTCTCGACGACGGTGGCGAACAGCCCGCGATACCTCGAGCCGCTCTGGCTGAACCTGCAGAATCGCCCTTGTCGGCGCGTGCGATCACGAGCAGGTTCTCCGCCAGCTCGGAGAGGCGGTCCGCCTCCTCGATCGCCGACGCGATCGCCGCGCGAAGCTCCTCCCTGCTGCCCCCGTAGCGCAGCGCCAGCTCGAGCTCTCTCTTGTGCAGGGCGAGCGGAGTGCGCAGCTCGTGACTGGCGTCGTCGACGAACGCTCGCTCGCGCTCCAGGGCCGCTTCGAGCCGGTCGAGCATCTCGTTCAGCGTCTCGCCGAGGCGACGGAGCTCGTCGTGGGCCCTCGGCACGGGAAGGCGCTGCTCGGACTCGGCCGCCGAGATCTCGGTCGCGCGGCGCACGCATGGCCTCGACCGGACGCAGGGCCGCCCCGACGGTCCAGTACGCCGCCAGCGACGCCAACAGGAGCGCGACCGGCCCGCCGATCAAGAGCAGCGTGGTGAGGCTCTTCAGGGCGTCGCGGCGCGCGGCGAGTGATGTGCCCACGACGACGATCAGCTGCTGGCGCTCGAACGGAATCGGGGTGGCCAGGAGGCGAACCGGCTCGTTGACGAGTCCCGGAGCGCCGGAGCGCTCGACGAAGGTCGGCATTTGTGCGGTGACGCCGGGCCTCGGCCGAGCCGAGCAGCGGCCGGGCCCCTTGCTGGGCATGGGGCTCGATAGAGCTTCCCGGCGGGCGTCAGGACCTGCGCGAAGCTCGCGCCGCGCGCCTTCAGGGCGCTTCGGACCGGCTCGCCGAGGTGGAGCTCGCCGGTGCGGATCAGCGAGACCAGGCCGTCGCTGCGCGATTGGAGGTCCTGGTTGATCGACTGGTCGAGGTTGTGCTCGAGGCGAAGGCGCAGGAAGAGCCCGGTCGCCGCCAGCACCACCGCCATGATGCCGGCGAATACCAGGGTCACCCGGAGCCTGATGGGCAGTCGGCTCAGCGTCCGGTCTCCTCGCGGAGGCGGTAGCCCGCGCCCCCGCACCGTCTCGATGCTCTCGACGCCGAACGGGCGATCGATCTTGCGGCGCAGCAGCCGGATGTAGGAGTCGACGACGTTGGAGCGGTTCTCGTAGTCGTAGTCCCAGGCGTGCTCCAGGAGCTGGAATCGCGAGAGCACCTCGCCCGGCCGCCGCATGAACGTCTCGAGGATCGAGAACTCCTTGGCCGACAGGGCGATCTCGGTGCTCCCCGCGCCAGGCCTGCCGGCGCGCCGGGTCGAGGCGGAGGTCGCCGACTCGAAGCTCCGGCGGACGCTCCACCGCGCCGCGGCGCACCAGGGCTCGCAGGCGGGCCAGGAGCTCCGCGTAGGAGAAGGGCTTGGTCAGGTAGTCGTCGGCTCCCTCGTCGAGTCCCGCGACCCGATCTCGGACGGCGTCGCGCGCGGTCAGCATCAGGATCGGGGTCCAGACGCCGTCTGCGCGCAGGCGGCGACAGACCTCGAAGCCGTCGATCCCGGGCAGCATCACGTCGAGGATGATCGCGTCGTACTCGGTCGCCTCGGCCCGCGCCAGGCGCGTCCTCGCCGTCGACCGCCACGTCGACCGCCATGCCCTCCTTGCGAAGGCCGCGCCTGATCAGGCCGGCCATCTTGACGTGATCTTCGACGATCAGGACTCGCATTCGCTCGAACCCGGAGACTGCCCCGAACAGATGACAGGAAGATGACAGGCCGCGCTGTCATGGCCCTTTCATGTGCACGGGTGATCGTTGTGCCGGCGAATTGTCGGCCACCAAGGAGATGCCCATGAAGAATGCTCATCCTGGGAGTAGTTGTCGTGGCTTCCTTGATCGCCGGGGGTTGCGGCTCCTCGAGCGACTCGACCAGTACCACGGCTCCTCCGACGACCGGCACAGCCTCGACGACGAGCGTGCAGTCGGGGTCGGCCGCGAGCCTGGCGCCGGTTCACGGCACGTACCACCCCTCGATCGATCCCGCGAACTTCGTCGCCGAGGTTGACAACCGGTACCTACCGTTCAAGCCGGGGACCGGCCTCCACTACAAGGGCGTCGCCGAGGATGGCAAGACGCCGCAGACGGACGACGAGGTCGTCACGCACCAGACGAAGCGAATCCTCGGTGTCAACGCCACAGTCGTCCGCGACGTCGTCTCCGAGCACGGGACGCCGATCGAGAAGACCTTCGACTGGTACGCCCAGGACCAAGGCGGGCAACGTGTGGTACATGGGCGAGGACGCGAGGGAATTCCACCACGGCAAGTTCGTGAAGGCGCCCGACTCGTGGCAGGCTGGCGTCAACGGCGCGCAGCCTGGAATCATCATGCCCGGCGACCCGCATCCCGGAGACGCCTATCGTCAGGAGTACTACCCGGGTCACGCCCTCGACCAGGCGCGGGTCGTGGGGGCCAAGGGCACCGTCAACGTGCCGGCTGGCGCCTACAAACGCCCCTTGGTAACGGTCGAGACGAGCGCCCTCGAGCCTGGCGCGGCCGAGCAGAAGTTCAACGCCCCGGGCGTCGGCGTGGTCAAGGAGCAGGTGGTGAAGGGAAACCTCGAGCGCTTCGTGCTCGTGCGCATAACCCACTCATAGCGAGTGGACCCTCACCGTCGTTCATCGTCGCTCACGAGTCTGGGCAACGGGCGACCTGCGCCCCGCCGGCCGCGCCTTGCGTGCCCGGAGCCCTGCCGACGCCGTTCGGCGCTCGACCTCGTCGGCGTCGACCAGAGGGTGAACCCGGCTAGACCACTCATGGAGCTGAGGGGGCTCGAACCCCTGACCTTCGCGCTGCCAGCGCGACGCTCTCCCAACTGAGCTACAGCCCCGGGTTGCCCCGGATTGTAGTTCGAGTGCCCTCTGAATCGCGAGGGTTCCGACCGGCGGTGAAACCGGCGCCCCGGCGAGCGCCTTCAGCCAGATCTTTCCAGCGAGCCCGCGCGTGCCGCATTGGCGACGATCAGCTCGACGAATCGCGGCCACAGCTTGCGCGGCAGGTCGTGGCCCATCCCGTCGATCAGCACCAGCTCGGCGCCCGGAATGGCCGCTGCCGTCGCCTCACCCCCGGAGACGTCGATCAGGACGTCGTCGGTCCCGTGAATGACCAGGGTCGGGAGATCGAGCTCGGCGAGCGCCGGGGTTCGGTCGCCGGAGGCGAGGATCGCCAGCAGCTGACGGGCCGTGCCGTCGGGGTGGATGCCCCTGTCGTAGCTCGCCCGGGCCCTAGCTCGCAGCGCCTCCTCGTCGCGATCGAATCCCGGAGAGCCGATCACCCCCCAGGCGCGCACGACGAAATTCTCGAAGCCGTCCCGGTCCCGCGGCGGCGATTGCAGGAGCGCCGGCAGCGCCTGGGCGTGGGGTTGGCCCACGCGCCTGTCTCCGGTGGTCGACATGATCGACGTGAGCGACAGGACCCGCTCGGGGCGGGTGATCGCCAGGGTCTGGCCGATCATGCCGCCCTGGGAGGCGCCCACCACGTGAGCGGAGGCGACCCCGAGGTGATCCAGAAGGCCCGCCGAGTCGTCGGCCATGTCCTCGAGCGTGTAGCCGGCCGAGCTCAGGTCGCCGGCGATCGCGGCCATCACGTTCGCCCGGGGGCCTGAATCGAACATCGTCGAGCGGCCCACGTCGCGGTTGTCGAAGCGAACGACCCGGAAGCCGCGCGCCGCGAGCATCCGGCAGAGCTCCTCGTCCCACCCGAGCATTTGAACGCCGAGGCCCATGATCAGCAGCATCGTGGGGTCGGATCGATCGCCGAACTCCTCGAAGACGATCTCGATTCCGTTCGCAGGCGCCGTCTCTTCGGGCACGATCAGGAAGCTAGAACATCCGGTGCCGGGCCGCCAGCCCGCTTTTCCTCGCGCTACTCGCCGACGTCGAGCACGATGCGATCGGCGCGCATGTCGCGCACCCTGAATACGAACGGCGCGCGCTCCTCGAGCTCGCGGAGCAGCTCGACGGGTTGCTTGAACCGGATCGCGAGCGTCGCTCGGCCCTGCGTGAACCGCTTCACCGAGATCTCGGAGCTGGCACCGATCCCCGCGGCGGCGTCCTCGAACCCGACCAGCTGCGAGAAATCGCTCAACGGGCCCACCTCGACCTCGACCAGGCCATCGAAGAGCTCGCCGGGCGCCTGCTCGACATGGCCGTTGGCTTCGGCGAGCTCGTCGCCGGCGTCGTCGTCGGTGCCCGCCGCGGCGATTCGCTCGATCGCGTCCCGCAGGGAGTCGGTGAGACGCTCGCCCGCTCGATCCGGTTCGCGGGCCAGCTCGTCGACGGCCCGGGTGAGCTCCGCGGCCTCGCGAAGCGCACGCAGCCGGATCCTGGTGGCCTGCCCGCGGGCTTGGCGCCGCACCATCTCGAGCTCGTCGGCGAGCGCAGCCAGCGCCCGGGTCCCCTGATCGCCCTGGACACGCAAGTTGGCGACTTCGTCCCTCACCTCACGCAGGTCTCGCTCACGCTCGACCACCCGCTCGGCGAGACGGGTGGCCACACGCTCGAGTTCGCCGATCCGCCGCGTTCCCCGCTCGATCGCCTCGCTGCGCGAGGCCAGCTCGATCTCGAGCTCGCCCACCAGGCCGCCTTTCGCAGCCAGCTCGGCGCCCACCTCGGCAAGCGTCCGATCGCGCAGCGCGATCGCCTCGTCGACCTCACGCGGGCGGTATCCGAGCAGGGACCTCTTGAAACGACCCTCGCCGATCCGCCCAGGCTAGGAGCGCCACCGGACGGCAAGGATGTCGGTCAGGCGCTGTCGCGCAGCCCAGCGAGCTTCGAGCTCGAGGCGCGGCGCCTCGCCCCACAGGACGTCCATCCGGTAGCGCTCGCGAAGCTCGGGGACGAACAGGTGTAGGACGCAGTCCAGGTAGTCGACCAGAACCCACCCTCCCTCGCCATGTCCTTCGGCGTTCGCAGGCACCAGGCCCTGCTCGTGCTTCAAGGCCAGACGGACCTCCTCGTGGATCGCCTTCGCATGACGCTCGTTGCGAGCCGTGCCGATGATCAGGTAGTCCGTGTAGCCCACCAGCTCGCGCATGTCGAGCGCGACCACGTCCTCGGCCTGCTTGGCGTCGATGATGCCCGCGATGCGGCGCGCGAGCTCGGACGACTCCGGCCTCGGCGAATCCTTGTCGCGAGCCTCGCTCACGCGTAGAGCCCGAGCTCGGCGATCAGGCTCACGACCGGGTCGGGGACCAGATGCCGGATCGGCCGTCCGGCGGCGACGCGCCGGCGGATCCCGGTGGAGGAGATCCCGAGCTCGGGCATTCTCACGATCTCGGCCCGATCGCTCCCGCCCAGGCGCTCGATCGCGGCCTCCGCCTCTTCGGCGGCGGTGCCGGAGCGCCCGGCGACGCCGAGCCGCGCAAGCTCGATCACCCGTCGAGGCTCCATCCATCCCTCGAGCCCCGCGGCGACGTCGGCTCCCAACAGGAAGACGAGCTGATCCGCGGGCGTCGCTTCAGTCAACAGCTCCAGGGTACGGAACGTGAACGACGGCCCGTCGCGGCTCGTCTCCAGGTCCGAGGCTTCAACCAGCGGATCGGCGCTCGCGGCGCGGCGGGTCATCTCGAGCCGCACCTCGGCGCCCGGCTCCGGATCCACTCGCTTGTGCGGGGCCTGGCCGACCGGCATCAGCAGGACGCGATCGAGCCGGAGCTGGAAGGCTGCCTCCTGCGCGAGCACCAGGTGCCCGATGTGCGGCGGGTTGAAAGCGCCCCCGAGAACGCCGACCGCGGCGACCGGATTCCCCTACTCGCGGACCTGGCCGTCCCCGTGGACGACGTACTTGAACGTTGTCAGCTCGCGGAGGCCGATCGGGCCCCGGGCATGCAGCTTCTGGGTCGAGTTTCCGATCTCGGCCCCCATCCCGAACTCGAAGCCGTCGGTGAACCGGGTCGACGCGTTGACGTAGACGACCGCGGCGTCGACCGCTTCGGTGAACGCGTCCGCGACCGCGTCAGAGCCCGTGACGATCGCCTCGGAGTGTCCGGATCCGTGCAGGTTCACGTGTGCGATCGCCTCGTCGATCGAGTCCACGACGCCGACCACCATCCTCATCCCGAGATACTCGGTGTCCCAATCCGCCTCGGTCGCCTCGCCAACAGGCGTCCCGCCCGCCGCGCGACGAACCCGTTCGTCGCCCACCAGCTCGACGCCGGCGGCGTGGAGGTCAGCGAGCACCTCGGGCAGCAGCTCGTCGGCCACCGCTGCGTCCACCAGCAGGGTCTCGGCGGCATTGCATACCCCCGGCCGCTGGACCTTGGCGTTGTAGGCGACTCGCCGAGCCATCTCGAGATCGGCGTCTGCGTGGACGTAGACGTGGTTGTTTCCCGCCGCCGCGTAGATCACCGGCACCTTGGCAACCGACTTCAGGGCCTGCTTCAGCCCCTCGCCTCCGCGCGGGATGATCAGGTCAACGAGCCCTTCCGCGCCTGCCAGCTCGTCGAGCTCGGAGCGATCCGTACCGTCGAGGAGCTCCACGGATCCCTCGGGGAGGCCCGCCTCGCCGACCGCCTCACCGACCAGCGCGGCGAGGGCCGCGTTGGATCTTGCGGCGTAGCTCGACCCGCGGAGCACCGTCGCGTTCCCGCTCTTGAGCATCAGCGCCGCGCAGTCGACGGTCACGTTGGGGCGCGCCTCATAGATCACGCCCACGACACCGAGCGGGACCCTGACCTTCCTGAGCTCGAGGCCATTTGCAAGCCGGCGCTCCTCGATCAGCTCGCCGATCGGGTCCTCCAGCGCGGCGACTGCGCGTACCCCCTCGGCCATCGCCGCGATCCGGTCCGTGCTCAGGGTCAGGCGGTCGCGGAGCGACGGTGTCAGCGTCGCAGCGCGCTCGTCGGCGAGGTCACCGGCGTTCGCCTCGAGAATCTCGGAGTCCCGCTTGCCCAAGAGCTCCGCCAGCCGCGCCAATGCGGCGTTGCGTGACGCCTCGTCGGCGCGGGCGAGCTCTCGTGAAGCGCGCTTCGCGGACCTGCATGCGTCCTCCACGGTGCGGGTCGCGGTGGCCATGCGTGACAGGGTAGCTTGCAGGGTGGCCTCCACCATGGCGGACTCAGGCCAGACCAACGGCGAAACGGCACCGGCCGACGGGGCCGCGCTTGCACGTGGATGGCTCGACAACTCCCCCTTCATCGCCCACCTCGGGATCCGCCTGGAGGAGATAGAGCCGGGGCGGGCGCGGCTCGCGATGCCGTTCAGCGACGCGCTGCCCACCATGGGAAACGTCGTTCACGGAGGTGCGATCAGCTCGCTGGTGGACACGGCGGCCGCAACGGCCGTATGGGCCGGCGCCGACGTACCGGAGCGCCCGCGTGCCTCGACCGTCGGTCTGACCGTCGACTTCCTGTCGCCGGCACGGGGTCAGGGGATCGCCGCCGATGCCCGCGTCGTTCGCCGCGGCTCCACCGGGCTGTGCTTCTGCGAGGTGAAGGTGTCGGCGGATGACGGCGCGGACGTGGCCGTCGCCCTGGTGACATACCAGCTTTGAACGTGATCCTCAATTGTCGGCCCCAATCCCGAGCGAGCGGAGTGTCGATGTGAGCGCGCCCCGGATCCCCCCGCTGCCGGAGGGTGACTGGGAGGGTGACATCGCGCGGATCCTCGAGGCGCTGCCCCAGGGCGCCGAGGCGCCGCTTGGCAGCTACAACATCTTCCGCACCCTGGCGCGCCATCCCGACCTCTTCCGCAGCTGGGTGCCATTCGGCGGCTACCTGCTGACCGCCGGGACGCTCCCGCCACGCGATCGCGAGCTGCTGATCCTTCGTACCGCCGTGCGCTGCCGCTCGTCCTATGAGTGGGGCCAGCACGTCCGCATCGCGCTCGGGCTGGACATGGACCGGGAGTCGGTCGACCGGGTGATCGATGGTCCGCAGGCCGGCGGATGGACCGAGCACGAGGCGGCGCTCATGAGCGCTGTCGACGAGCTCCATGACGCCGCCCATCTCTCCGACGACACCTGGGCGACGCTGGCGCGAGGCTACTCGGATGCCCAGCTGATCGAGGCGACGATGCTGGTCGGCCAATACCACATGGTCGCGTTCGCGCTCAACGCTCTCGACGTCCAGCTCGACGAGGGCCTGGAGCCCCTTCCGAGCCCCATCCCGCCCGGCACGACGCCTTCGTAGGACCCCGGCGTCGGATCCCTGATGGAGGTTCCTGCCTGGCCCGCCGGCCGGCCTGACCCAAGCCGCGAACGGATGGGGCGCCCTCCCTACGTCAACACGAAGTGATCGCGGTGCACCGCCTCCTCGGAGGCATTCGGCATTCGCTCCCGCACGTCATCCGACCGCAGGCCCTTGATTCGCCCCAGCTCCGCGGCTGAATAGTTGACGATCCCCTTGCCGACCACCTCACCGTCGCAGAGGACCTCGATCGCATCGCCGGCGGCGAATTCCCCGTCGACATCGGTGATCCCCACCGGGAGCAGGCTGGAGCCTTGCTCCCGGAGGACTCGCGCCGCCCCCCCGTCAACCACGACGGCACCCCGGGTCGGCTTGGCGTATCGAAGCCAGAGCTTGAAGCTGGGGGTGCGCTCGGCGTGGGGAACGAAGCTGGTGCCTACCCGCGCTCGCCCGCGCCGCAGCCAGCAGGCTCTCGTGGCTCTTGCCGTCACAGACCACGGCCGGGATCCCCGCCGCGCTCGCCATCTCGGCGGCTGCGACCTTGCTCCTCATGCCGCCCGAGCCGAACGCCGAGGTCCGATCGCCGATCTCGTACCGCTCCAGCTCCTCGAAGGACCGAACCTCCTCGACCAGCTCCGCGCCTGCGTCCACCCTCGGATCGGCGGTGTGGAGCCCGGCGGTGTCGGTCAGCAGGACGAGCAGGCGCGCCTCGAGCAGGATCGCGACCTGGGCCGAGAGGAAGTCGTTGTCGCCGAACGTGATCTCGTCGGTCGCCGTGGTGTCGTTCTCGTTGATGACCGGGACCGCGCGCCAGTCGAGCAGCCGTCGAAGCGTCTGGCGGGCGTTCAGGTAGTTGGTGCGCGCGGACATGTCGGGCGAGGTCAAGAGGACCTGCGCCGCGTGGACTCCCTGCGCTGCGAGTCGCTCCTCGTAGGCGCGAAACAGTGGGCCCTGCCCGACCGCCGACGCCGCCTGCATCTCGTCGATTGCGCTCGGACGCCGCCCCAGGCCCATGACCCGCATTCCCTGCGCGATCGCGCCCGAGGTCACGAGCACGACGCTCTCGCCCCCGTGGTGAAGCTCGGCGACCTGCGTGCAGACTCCGTCCAGGACGGCCGCGCGCAGCGCGCCGTCGTCGTCGGCGACGATCGACGAGCCGAGTTTTGCGATCACGGTCATCGTCCCCTTCTTACCACGGGAGAGCGGCCATCTAGACAGCAGGGTCGAGGTCGAACGCCCGCTCGGCGATGCGCACCTCATCGCCGGGCTCGAAGCCGGCCGAGCGCAATGCCGCGATCACGCCGATCTCGCTCAGGCGCTGCTCCAGATACGCCAGGGCCTCCGGGTTGTCCATGTCATGGCGACGGACGAGAAGCTCGATCCCGCGTCCGCGGACCTCGAATGTCCCTTCGCCGACCCGCTTCACGTCGAAGCCCTGATCCCCGGCCGGCCGGTAGGTCATGTGGTCGGCCTCGAAGGCGGGCTGATCATCCCCCGAGCCGGCTTCGCGCTCGGTCGCGGGCGCCGGCGCTGCGGCGAGGATCGCTCGCCGGAGGTCCTCGATCCCCGCGCCGCTGACCGAGGAGACAGCCAGGACCCCGAGGCTCTCGGGCCCGAGCCGCCTCGCCCATCCCTCGGCGGCGGCCGAAGCGTCGCGATCGGGCACCAGGTCGGCCTTCGAGAGCACGACGAGCTCGGGCAGGCGCTCAAGACCACCGCCGTACTCGGCGAGCTCGGCGCGCACCGACGCGTACGCGGCCTGCGGATCATCGCCGCCGACGTCCACCAGGTGGATGAGGAGACTGCACCGCTCGACGTGGGCGAGGAACTCGTGGCCCAATCCGACTCCCCGCGCCGCACCCTCGATCAAGCCCGGGATGTCGGCGATCACGAGCTGTCGCTGGTCGGAGTCGAGCGTTCCGAGCACCGGCTCCAGGGTCGTGAACGGATACTCGGCGACCTTCGGGGCTGCCCGCGTCAGGCTGCGCAAGAGGGATGACTTGCCGGCGTTCGGCTGTCCGATCAGTCCCGCGTCGGCGAGCAGCTTCAACCGCAGCTCGATCCATCCCGACTCGCCCTCCAGGCCCTTCTCGGCGAACCTCGGGGTCTGGCGCGTGGAATTGGCGAACCGCTTGTTGCCGTGACCGCCCTGGCCGCCCGACGCGACGACTGCGCGCTGTCCAGGGCGCACGAGGTCGAAGCGGCTCCCCTCGAGACCCTCGACCTGGGTGCCGGGCGCGACCAGCAGGACCTCGTCCGCGCCACGAGCGCCGTGGCGCTGGTTGCCGCTCCCGTGACCGCCACGGCCGGCGCGGAAATGGCGGGCCCGGTGAAGCGACGAAAGATCCCGGCGCGAGGGATCGCAGACGAGCACCACATCCCCCCCGCGACCGCCGTCGCCGCCATCGGGCCCGCCGCGCGGGACGTGGGCTTCGCGCCGAAAGCTCACGCAGCCGTCCCCGCCGCGCCCCCCCTCGACCTGAATCTTTGCCTTGTCGTAGAGCATCGTGGCGAGCTTACGGACCACTGGGTGGGCTGGGCGTGAAATTGGCTGCGCAGGCCGGTGCCCAGGGCGTTCTGCAGGCGGTTTCCGAATGCCGTGACGCGCTGGCGAGTCGTCGGGCGCCGGGTTACGGCAGCACGAGATCCGCGGTGACCGCGCGATGGTCCGAGCCAGGTAGCTCGTGAATGCCCACGTCGCTCACCCGGACCCGCTCGTCGACGAGCACGTGGTCGATCGTCACGGTCGGGGGCAGCAGCCGCTGACGCGGCCAGGTCGGTGTGAGCCCCTTCCCGACGGCGTCGGCCGCGTCGACATAGCCGCGATCGAGGACGTCACGCAGCGCCTGATGGTCGAGCGTCGCGTTGAAGTCCCCGAGGAGAATCCGCACCACCCCTTCGGGATCGGCCGAAGGGAGGCTGCGCAGGCCCCGCTCCCAGTCGGACACCTGTTGCGAGCCCGTGGGCGGAGGTGGGTGGGCGTCGACGACCTCCACCCGCGCCGCCCGCGGGACGCGCAACAGCGCTTGCGGCATCGAGAGCCGCGCGGTTGAGCCGGGGATGAGCGCGACGTCCTCGAGCGACCAGCGGGAGAAGAGCCCGGCGCCCGAGGATCCCGGCGCAGGGAACACCGCCCGCTCGGCAGCAGACGGTCGAGCCCCGCCTCGAGCAGCGCACGATTCTCCGCCGGCGTCAGCTCCTGAAGGCTCAGCACGTCGACCGCCTGATCGCGCACCAGCTGGACTACCGCCTCGGGCTCGGCTTGGCCGAGAAACAGGTTGGCCGTCATCACCCGCAGCTCGGGTCCATCGGAGGGGAGGCCGGACTGGTCCGCCGGAAAGGCGCGTGGGAGAACGAGAACCGCGATCAGAAGGGCGACGGCGCCTGCGACTCCGGCCGCCGCCCAGAGGCGCAGCACGCCGGCGACCAGCATCACCAACACGGCGGCCAGACCGGCCAGCGGCGTGTAGGCGATCAGCGGGACGAGCGGAAACCCGTTCTCGAGCCCGAAGGCCCTAACGACCGCCCAGGCGACGAGCGTCGCCACTGCGAGCCAGACAACGAGCGAGATGACGCGACGAGCGGATGTCGGCGCCGTGGAGCACGCAGCGAGCCTAAGGAGCGGTGAGTGGACCCGAGGCCGCGGCCCGCGAAGGCCGGAGGCCCTGATCGCCCGAGGGTCGGCTAGTCGCCTTCGGCGACGGAGACCGTGCGGCCCTTGTGGCCGCTCGCGAACTCGACCACGCCAGCGCGCGTGGCAAAGATCGTGTGATCGCGGCCGAGGCCGGTGCCGTCGCCGGGGCGAAAGCGCGTGCCGCGCTGGCGGACGATGATCTCGCCGCCGCCCACCTTCTGGCCGGCGAACACCTTCACCCCGAGGTACTTGGGGTTCGAGTCACGTCCGTTCCGGCTCGAGCCGAGTCCCTTCTTGTGCGCCATGACTACTCTTCTTAGCAGACGACGAGCCGGGCTCGGGCGAGGACTTGCCGGAGCTCGGTGCCTTGCGCTTCGCGGCGGGCTTCGCCGCCGCCGGCTTCCTTGCTGCCGGCTTCTTCGCCGCGGGCTTGGGCTTCGCCTTCGGGGCCGGCTTCTTCGCGGCGGGCTTGGCGGCCGGCGCCTTGGGCGCCGACTTCCCGGGTGTTGCCTCCGGCTGCTCGGCAACCGCCTCGGCCTTCGCCTTCGGCTCCTCGGCCTTGGCGGCGGGCTTCCGGGTCAGCATGCCGCACCTCGGTGACCTCGAGCCGGGTCAGCGCCTGCCGATGGCCCGAGCGCCGGCGATAGCCCTTCTTGGCCTTGTACTTGAAGATCCGGATCTTCGGCCCTCGCAGGTGCTCGGCGACCACCGCCTCGACCTTGACCTTCTCGAGCTCCTTGCCGTCGAGCGACGACCTCCTTGTCGCCGCGGTACATGACCGCGCGAAGGCTGACCTTCGCCCCCTCGTCCGCGGACAGGTGCTCGACGACCAGGCTGGCGCCCTTCTCGGCGCGGTACTGCTTGCCGCCGCGTCTCGACTATCGCGTAGCTGACTACTCGCCATCGGATTGGACCTCGGTGGATGCCTGGCGCGAGAACGGCGCCTGCCGCCTCGTCGGCCGCGGCGCCGTCCGGGAAGGGCGCGATTCTACGGAACCCTCGTCGTCCGCGCCGTCGGCGGTCACCCGTTGATCGCCAGTTGGCCTCGCCGGAGCCGCCGACCAGGGACGCGGTCGCCGCCGAGCGGCCGACGCTCTCGATCCGGACCAGGCGCCGGTCGCCGACGAACGCGCCCGCCGCCGGCGACGCTGACGATGTAGCTGTCCACGCGGGCGATCGCGTCGTCGGCGTTGTACATGTGCGGCTCCTCGATCCTCACCAGGACCTCGTCGCCGACCTGGAACGGGAGCGCCCGCTCCTCGATCTCGGCACGGGTGCCCCGCTCGACGATCTCGAACGTGTCGAGCGACAGGGCCTCGCCACCCTCGAAGTGGAAGTACTTGCCGGCCTCCTCCTCGAGCTCGTGCAGCGGGCTGTCCTCGCGCAGCAGCTCGGCCGCGACCCGCGGGTTGACCCGGACCAGGAACGCGTCCGCGTCGCCTTCTCGGGCTGCTCGGCGAGCATCTCGCGCAGCCGGCGCACGATCTGGATCGCGACCGTCTCCTCCGACTCGACGACACCCTCGCCGTCGCAGGTGGGGCATCGCTTGGTGAGGATCTCGCGCACCCCGTCGGTGACGTTCTGGCGCGTCATCTCGACCAGCCCGAGCGGCGAGACGTCCATCACGTAGCTCTTGGTCTTGTCGGCGTCGAGCGCCTTGCGCAGGGTCTTCAGGACCTGGTCGCGGTTGCGCGCCCGCGCCATGTCGATGAAGTCGATGACGATGATCCCGCCGATGTCGCGGAGCCGAAGCTGGCGCACGACCTCCTCGGCGGCCTCGACGTTGACCCGGGTGATCGTGTCCTCCAGACGGCCCTTGCCGCGGCCGGTGAAGCTGCCGGTGTTGATGTCGATCACGGTCAGCGCCTCGGCGTAGTCGATCATCAGGTAGCCGCCCGAGGGCAGGTCCACCCGGCGCGAGAGCACCGAGCGGTAGGCCTCCTCGACCCCCATCTGCTCGAACAGCGGCTCGCGCTTCGTCGTACAGCTCGACCTCGTCGACCAGCTCCGGCGCCGTGCGCTGGAAGAAGCTGGTCACCCGCTGGTGCTGCTTGGCGTCGTCGATGATCGCGCCGTCGAACTCCTTCGACAGCACGTCTCGGAGGACGCGGATCGAGAGGTCGGCCTCCTGGAAGACCATCCCCGGCGCCTTGACCTCGTTCGGTGCGGCGCTGCACGACGTCGTAGAGCTTCCGCAGGTAGTCGATGTCGCGCTCGAAGTCGGCCTTGCGGGCGCCCTGGGCGGCGGTGCGCACGATCACGCCGCCCGTCGCCCTTGTGGATGTTCTGGAGCAGCTTGCGCTGGCGCTCGCGCTCGGACGTCCGAGAGCCGGCGGCTCGCGCCGACCCCGCCGCCGAGCGGCATGTAGACGAGGTAGCGCCCCGCGATCGAGAGCTGCATCGAGAGCCGCGCGCCCTTGGTCTTCAGCGGGTCCTTGACCACCTGGACGAGGACCTCCTGGCGCGGCTTCAGGAGCTGGTCGATCCGACGACCCTTGCCGCGACCGCGGCGCGGCGCCCTGCTCGCCGCCCTCGAGGACGATCTCGTCGACGTGCAGGAAGCCGTTGCGCTCGAGGCCGATGTCGACGAACGCCGCCTCCATGCCCGGAAGGACGTTGTCGACGACGCCCTTGTAGATGTTGCCGACGATCGACCGCTGGTCGCGGCGCTCGATGTAGAGCTCGGCGACCTTGAAGTCATCCGAGCCGGAGCGCTTGGCTCCCTGCCCGGAGTCTCGGCCGTTCGGCTTGCGCCGGCTGCGCGCGGCCGCCTCCGCGGCCGGCGCGCCTTGCTCTCCAGCACCGCGACGCGGGTTTCGCCGGCGTCGACTGAAACGAGTATGCGTTTTCTCAAATGTTCACCTCAAAGAGTAGGTTGAGATCCACTCAGACGGAGCAGATCCGCCCTGCTCTTGGAGGTGAGCCGCGCTTGGACGTAGATGCTCTGCAGGAGCCCGACCGCCATCAAGCGTGACGACGACGGACGATCCTCCAAAGCTCATCAATGGTAAGCGGGATGCCGGTGACCGGCATGATTCCGATCGCAACGCCGATGTTCACGAACACCTGGCACATGAACATCGCGGCGATCGCACCCGCTATCAAGCTCCCGTACAAGTTCTTCGAAAGCGTCATGATGCGCAGCGCCCTCCAGATCAGCAGGGCGTAGAGGGATAGGACGAAGGCAGCGCCGACGAAGCCGAATCGCTCGCCGACGACGGAGAAGATGAAGTCCGTGGTTCGGTCGGGCACGAAGCCGTTCTCGGTTTGCGTCGAGTCGGCTCCACGCCCCACCTTGCCGCCGGAGCCGATCGCGATCAGCGACTGGTCTATCTGGTAGGTCGCGTCGCGCGGATCCGAGCTCGGGTTCAGGAACGACGTCAGCCGCTCCTGCTGATAGCCCTTCAGGATCGGATGCCCGATCGCGGGCGCGATCACCAGGACCGCCGCGACGGCGGCCGCCAGCACCGCGCCCAGCAGCGCGAAGTGCGTCCAGCGCACCCCGACCACGAACAGGATCGCGAGCGTGATCACCACGTAGGTGATCGCCGTCCCGAGATCCGGCTGCATGAACACGATCAGCGCCGGCACGAACCCCATCAGCATGAGCCGGGCCGTCCGCTGCCGTTCGGTGACCCGACGGCCGCGATCGATCGCGAACCCGGCCAGGGCCGCGATCAGCAGCACCTTGCCGAGCTCCGACGGCTGGAACGTGAAGAAGGGAAGCTCTATCCATCGTCTCGAGCCGCGCGTCGCCTGGCCTAGGAGCAGCACCAGAATGATGCTGCCCATCATCGCCGTGTAGAGGCCGACGCGCAGCTCCCTGAAACGAGAGTAGTCGACTCGGGCGATGGCAAGCATCAAGGCGATGCCCAAGCACCGCGTAGATCGCCTGCCTGACCACGTAGAAGTAGGGGTCGTGCGGGATGTCCCCGCCGGTCACCGCCTTTAGCGTGAAGAGGCTGAAGCCGATCAGCCCGAGCGCCGCAAACAGGAGCAGCGGGTCGAGCCCGAGGACCGCACGGCGCTCGGCGGTCGCCGGCGCGGCCGCTCGTCGAAACGGGCGCGGATAGGCGTCGGAGACCATCAGTAGGGGTTCCCCGCGGCGCCGGCGCCGTGCTCGGCGCCGGGACCGGCTGGATCGGCCCCTGCGACGGGAGCCTTGCCGCCGGCCGCCTTGGCCTCCTGCTTGTGGGTGTTGTAGTAGGCGTCGAGGATCTGCCGGGCGACCGGCGCCGCGGCCTCGACGCCGAACCCGCCCTGCTCGATCGTCGCCGCGACGACGATCTCGGGGTGCGGATACGGCGCCAGCGCCACGTACCACGACTGGTCCTGCTGCCCGACGCCGCTGCGCGGTCCCCGTCTTGCCGGCCATCGGGATCGGGAAGTTCCCGAACACCGGGTAGGACGTGCCGCCCGGCGACTGCGCGGCCATGTGGATGCCCTCGAGGATCGCCTGGCTGTACTCGGGCTTGATGTCGAGGTGGCGCTGTGGCCCCGGGTCGATCTCCTGCACGACGCCGCCCCTCGGGTCCTTGACCTCGAGGCCCGACGTGGGGGCGAACGACGTCGCCGCCGTTGGCGATCGCCGCGTAGGCGACCGCCATCTGGAGCGGGTCGGTCTGGAGGTCGCCCTGGCCGATCGCGAGGTTGACGTTGTCGCCCTCGGTCCAGGGGCGGTCGGTTGGATCCCGGGAACGACCTCGGTGCCGCCCGGCGAGCTCGGGCTCTGCGCCTCCTTGTAGAGCTTGTTGCGCCAGGCCGGCGTCGGCAGGAGCCCGGCCACCTCGCCGGGGAGGTCGATCCCGGTCGGGTGGCCGATCCCGAGCTCGGAGGCCCACTTCTGCTGGGCGTCGCCCCCGTCGCGGTAGAGCATCGCGCCGACGTTGTAGAAGAAGACGTCGGAGGAGACCTGGAGCGCCTGCGGGAGCTGAAGCGCGCCGTAGGAGCCGCCGCCGGCGTTGTGCAGCGGTGATCCCGCCCGCAGCTGAAGGAGCCCGTGTCCACGATCGTCGTGCTCGGGGTCAGCACCCCGCTCTCGAGCGCGGCGATCGCGGTGATCGGCTTGAACGTCGAGCCGGTCGGATAGAGGCCCTGGATCGCGCGGTCGGTCAAGCGGCGCGCCGGTCGTCTGCGAGGTGAGCTGCTTGTAGGTGGCGGTCGGGATCACCGGCTTGGTGAAGATCGAGGGATCGAAGGTGGGCGAGGAGCCGAGCCCGAGGATCTCCCCGTCGTGGACGTTCATCGCCACGAAGGCGCCCGGGGTGCTGAACGAGTTGAGCGCCGCCTCCCCGGCCTTCTGCACCGGGGTGTCGATGCTGAGCAGCAGGTTGTCGCCCGGCCTTGGGCTGCGTCTGGCTGAGCACCCCGCCGGTCGGCCGGCCCGCGGCGTCGACCTGGACCCGGGTCATGCCGTTGGTCCCGCGCAGCACGTTGTCGTAGGTGTTCTCGACCCCGGACTGGCCGACCTGGTCGCCGGGCGTCAGGCCCTGGTAGCGGGGCTCGTTGAGCTGCGGGCCGGTGACCTCGCGCACGTAGCCGAAGATCTGGGCGCCGAGGTTCCCGTCCGGGTAGTTGCGCACGTAGACCTGCTGCACGCTCACCCCCGGATAGGAGGCCTGGTTCTCGCGCAGGTAGTAGACGAGGTCGTAGCCGACGTCGCGCTGGAGCGTCACCGGGTTGGCCGGCAGGTCCTTGGTCTGCTGGTGGAGCTGCTTGCGGATCGCCTTCGGCGACATCCCGATCACCTGGCCCAGGCGGGCGAACTCGCGCTCGCGCCTGCGGTGCGGTCCGCGGCAGCTCGGTCGGGTGGAGCTGGAGCGCCAGCGCGGTGCGGTTGTCGACCAGGACGTGGCCGCTTGCGGTCGAGGATCTCGCCCCGCGGCGCCTGGACGGTGATCTCGCGGACCTGGTTGTTCGTGCGCCTGCTTCAGGTACTTGTCGCCCGGACAGCACCTGGAGGTACCAGAGCCGGAAGAAGATGATCGAGAACATGACCAGCGCGAAGCCCGCTGAGGATCGCGACGCGCAGCGCGAACTGCGCCGGCATCAGGGGTCGCTCGCGCTCGCCGAACATCACGGCTGCGAGACTCCCGCCGCACGCCGCACGCGGCGCCCCCGTCGGCGACGTGCGCGCGAGGCGCCCCTGCTGATCGGCGTTGCGCGCCGAGCGCGACCCCGCCGTCGAGGACGATCGCCGGGCGAAGGACCCTGCGGATCAGCGGATAGAACGGGATCGCCAGCAGCACCGCGAGCAGGCCCTGGACGACGATCTCCCGCAGGACCAGCAGGCTGACCGGGTTTCGCACCCCGAGCATCAGCTGGATCGCCGCGAAGGCGGCCGCTGCCGCCATCGTCAGGACCCCGATCAAGAGCGGCGGGACCAGCGAGTTCGAGATCTCTGTCCCCTCTCGGTAGCGACCGGCGAGATAGCCGACCGTGAGCAGGACGAGGGACGAGACCCCCAGGGTCTGCGAGCAGCGCCGAGTCGAGCAGCAGGCCGGTCGCGAACCCGCACACGGCGCCCACGAGCGCCCCGCCGAGCAGGCCGAGGGCGATCACGACCAGCGGAATGATGTCCGGCGTGGTGCCGAAGAAGCTCAGGTAGGAGAAGAACGAGACCTGCAGCGACGACCGAGATGACGATCATCAGCGCGATCCGAATCGCGATCCGTCGGGTGATGATCACTGCGGGCACCCCCGGGCGCTTCGGGCCCGCCGGTCGCCACCTGCACGAAGTCGAGGTTTCGCAGGTCGGCGAACGGCTGCAGGTGGACGCGCTGATACGTCTCCTGCTCGCCGACGGTGGCGTCGCTCACCCTGCCGATCGGGATCCCGGGCGGGAAGGCCGACGAGATGGCGCCGTTGCTCCACCCCGCGGTGACCACGATCTGCCCTGCGCGGATCGGCTGGCGTTTCGATCGATGAAGTCGAGCAGCAGGCTGCTGGAGTTGCCGACCTCCGGCTCGGCCACGCCCTCGGGGCCGTTCGGCAGCACCCGCGCCGAGACGGCGCTTCGGTTGTCGGTGATCAGGGTCACCTCGGCCGTGCCGTGGGTGACGTCGGTGACCCGCCCGACCAGCCCGTCGCCGTTGACCACCGGGTCGTTGATCTGCCACGCCGGCGCTCGGAGCCCTTGTCGATGGTCACGGTCGAGTACCAGACGGTCGGCGAGCGGCCGATCACCCGCGCGGTCACCGGCGTGTAGCCCGCGAGGGTTCCGGCGCGGTCGAGGTCGCAGGAGCTTGCGCAGCTGGCGGTTCTCGCCCTCGGCTCCCTGCGACCTTGGCGAGCTTGGGCGCGGAGCTGCTCGACCTCGGCGTGCAGGTCGCTGTTCTGGCCGCGCGCGTTGAAGGTCTCGTCGACCCAGTTGACCAGGTCGCGGGCGGGCTTCAGCGCCCGCGTCGCGCCCTCCTCGAGCGGCCCGAACACCGAGGCGACGGCCCGCTGCATCGAGTGGAGCGGGCCGGACCGTCGCTCTCGGAGAACTGGGTCGAGAGCAGCACCAGGGCCGCGACGATCAGCAGCACCAGGATCGCGCGGCGCCTTCTGACCTGCTTGCGGTACATCGCGCTACCCGGTGCTCACGAGGCCGCGGCGATGCGAGTTGCGGCTCATCCGGTGGATGACCTCGAACTCCTCGAGCGAGCGCCCCGAGCCGACCGCCACGCAGGTGAGCGGCGACTCGGTGAGCTGGGCCGGCATCTGGCACTCCTCGCGCAGGCGCTCCTCCATGCCCTGCAGCAGCGCGCCGCCGCCCGCCAGCGTGATGCCGCGGTCCATGATGTCGCCGGCGAGCTCGGGCGGGGTGCGGTCCAGCGTGTCCTTGACCGCCGCCACGATCTGGCTGATCGGCTCCTCGAGGGCGCTGCGCACCTCGCCGGAGGTGAGCATGATCGTCTTCGGCAGGCCGGTGACCATGTCGCGGCCGCGGATCTCGGTGGTCACCTCCTCGGGCAGCTGCGAGGCCGAGCCGATCTCGAGCTTCACCTCCTCGGCCGTCTGCTGGCCGATCAGCAGCTTGTGCTCGTGCTTGCAGTGGGTGGTGATCGCGTCGTCCTGCTCGTCGCCGCCGACCCGGATCGACTCCGAGACGACGATCCCTCCGAGCGAGATCACGGCGACCTCGCTGGTGCCGCCGCCGACGTCGAGGACCATGCTCCCGGTCGGCTCGCCGACCGGGAGGCCGGCGCCGATCGCCGCCGCCATCGGCTCCTCGATCAGGTACGCCTGGCGGGCGCCCGCCGACAGGCAGGCCTCCTCGACCGCCCGCTTCTCGACCCCGGTGACGCCGGAGGGGACGCAGACGACCACCCGCGGATGCGCGAAGCGGTTCTGGTGGACCCGCTGGATGAAGTGGCGCAGCATCTCCTCGGTGACGTCGAAGTCGGCGATCACACCGTCCTTCAGCGGCCGGATGGCGCGGATCGTCCCGGGCGTGCGGCCGAGCATCCGCTTGGCCTCGACGCCGACCGCGTGGACCTCGCCGCTGCGCGCGTCGACCGCCACCACCGAGGGCTCCGAGAGCACGATGCCGCGCCCGCGCACGTAGACGAGCGTGTTCGCGGTCCCGAGGTCGACGGCCATGTCGCGGCCGCCGAATCCGGTCAGGTTGCGAAACAGACCCATTGGTTGGGGGGGTTGAAGTCCTTGGGGGCGGTGGTCGGGGACGGGATCCGTACGGGCTGCGGCGCGGATTGCCTGCGCTCAGAGGGGCTTCGAATCGTCCGGTCCCGGCATCCGGGGCCGACCGTGGCAGCGCCCGCACCGCGCGCCGAGTGTAGCGAACCCTGAAGCAGCCTCAATTGCAGGATGAGGGCAAGATTTCGATCTCAACGTCGACCTAAGGGTTAGACGTAATCGAGCCTCCGCGGCGCCGAATCTCCCGCACCCGGCGAACAGTTCCGGCAACAGCTCGATGAGCAGCCTGATCGGCAGCCCGACGACGTTCGAGAAGTCACCCTCGACCCGCTCGACCAGGATCGACCCGAGCCCCTGGATCGCGTAGGCGCCGGCCCGGTCGCGCCACTCCCCGGAGTCCAGATAGCGCTCGACGGTCGCCGGGTCGAGCTCGCGGAAGGTGACCTCGGAGCGCGCGATCCCCGAACGCTCCGACCGCTCCGTCGCCGCTCTCGGTCGAACCTCCTCCTCGCCAGCCTCTGTCGGAGCGGCTCCAGCAGGACGACGCCGCTGAGCACCGAGTGGGTGCGCCCCGAGAGCGCCTCGAGGCGCGCCCGCGCGGCTGCCGCGGTCGGCCGCCTTGCCGAGCGTTCGCCCGTCCAGCACCACCTCGGTGTCGACGCCGAGGACCAGCGCGGACCCACTCATGGCCGCGGGTCGCGCACCGCCGCGCCCCGGCTCGCGCCTTGCGACGCGCGTTCTCGATCACGACCCGCTCGGGGTCTCCCTCGACGATCTCCTCGACGTCCGGGACCACGACCTCGAACGCGATGCCGAGCGAGCCGAGGATCTCTCGGCGGCGCGGCGAGGCCGACGCGAGGATCAGCCGGTCAGCTCGGGGAACCAGAGCGCGATCTCGCGCTCGGCCGACTCGTCGGAGTCGGAGCCGTGCACGAGGTTGAAGGTCACCTCGAGGGCGAGGTCGCCGCGGATCGAGCCCGGGGCGGCCTCGAGCGGATCGGTGGCGCCGATCGATCTGGCGCGCCGCGTCGACGGCCTCGTGGCCCTCGAGCACCGCGGCGACGAGCGGCCCCCCGGTGATGAACTCGACCAGCTCGCCGAAGAAGGGCTTCTCGGCGTGCTCGGCGTAGTGGCGACCGGCGAAGTCCTCGTCGATGTGGAGCTGGCGCAGGGCGACGATCCGCAGGCCCTTGCGCTCGAAGCGCGCCAGGACCTCACCGGTGAGCCCGCGCTCGAACGCGTCGGGCTTGATCAGGATCAGGGTTCGGGAGCTCTCGGCCACGACGGCGGAAGGCTATCGAGTGCCGGGCGCGCTCAGGAGGCGGGGGCGGGCCGGGGCCGCTCCTCGCCGACGGCTCTCCGGGCCGGCGAGGGAGGGGCCGACGGGGACCGTCCCGGCGCTCGCCTTGCGCTGGCTTGGCGCCTCGGACTGTCGCGAGCCCGCCGAGCGCCTGCGCGGGATGCCGAGGCGCGCGCCTGGCTCGGACTCGCGCCTTCTGCGCTGGCTGGCGGCGGCCCTTCCTGCGCGGCGGCGCGCTTCGCGCGGGCCGTCCGCTTCGGCGGCGCCTCGGGCGCTCGCGCTCGGAGGCGACCGCGGCGCTCGCCTCGGGCGCCCGGCGCGGCCCTGGGCGGCGGCCCGGCGCTGCGGCGTCTCGCAGTAGGGGCAGATCGTCCAGCGGGGGTCGATCGGCTTCTCGCAGGACTCGCACGGGTCCTTGACCCGGGCGCGGCAGCTCGGACAGCGCAGGTAGGTGCGCTCGATCGGATAGCCGCAGCTCGGACACGACTGCTCCTCGAGCTGGCTTGAGACGCAGCTCGGCGGCCCGGATCTCGAGCTCGCGCTCGTGCGCGTCCTCGATGAACTCCGGCGGGCGCAGGATCGAGTAGACGACCGTGCCCACGTACGGGAACAGCGAGGCGCCCGTGGCGCAGGCGACCAGCACCGGGTCGCGGATCCGGCGCCTCGCGTCCAGGAACGTCCACGCGATCAGGGCGATCCAGACCACCACCAGGAAGAGGACCAGCAGGTTCACGAAGAGGTTGAGGCCCTCGTTCGTGATCCCGAACAGGGCTAGGGGCATGTTGGCGCGCACCGAGCGGGGGAAGGCCGAGTGAGCCATGGGCAAGGGGCGGAGTTTACTTCGTTGCCTGCGGCCCAAACCCTGGCAGTTCCGCTACAGGAACAGGCGTCCAAACAGGTACCCGAGCCCGAAGAAGACGAGGATCACGATCGCCACCACGGCGGCGACCAGGCCCATCATCTGGAGGAGCTCGGAGCGTGCCTCTCGGTCCATGCGTCCTCTAGAAGGTAGTGCGAACCGCAGACGAGCGCCACCCCACCGCGCTCGCGCGCCGCGGCGAGGGCGCGCCGGATCGCCGCCCGCGGCGGCTCGGGATCGGCCTCGGCCTGCAGCCCGGCGGCCGTCGGCGACCTCGGCCAGCGCGCGTCGACCGGGAGCGCCCGGGCGCCGGGGCGCCCCGCTCGCGCGCAGCCGCTCGGCCGGGCAGCTCGGTGCAGACGGCGAGCGCGAGCCTGGGCGCCAGCGCCTCGACGATCCCGGCGGCGTCCTTGTCGGCCAGCAGCGCCAGGCAGGCGACGACCGGCGCGTCCGCCGATCGCCTCGGGCAGCGCCTCGGCGAGCGCGCGCGCGCCGTCGGGGTTGTGGGCGGCGTCGAGGACGAGCGGCGGGTCGCCGGCGCACGACCTGCATCCGGCCCGGCAGCTCGAGGCCCGCGGCCACCGCGCGGACCCGATCGGCGTCCAGGCGGCCGAGCGCGGCCTCGGCGGCGGCCGTGGCGACCGCGAAGTCGCGGCGCGCGTAGGCGCCCGGGACGGCGAGGCGCAGAGTCGCGCTCGAGGATCGCCGACCGCGACCAGGCGGGCGCTGCGCTCGGCCGCGATGCGCTCGGCCAGCTCGCGCACCGGGAGCGGCGACCCGCCCCAGGACGAGGGTCGAGTGATCCCGCAGCACGGCCAGCTTCTCGGCCGCGATCTCCTCCTCGGTCTCGCCCAGCCACTCGGTGTGCTCCAGGCCGACCGAGGTCAGCGCGGTGACCAGCGACGGGAGCACGTTGGTCGCGTCGAGGCGCCCCCCGAGCCCCGCCTCGATCACCCCGAACTCGACCCCGGCGGCGGCCAGCGCCACGAAGGCGACCGCCGTGGCCGCCTCGAACTGGGTCATCGACTCCCCGTCGTCGAGCGCCCGGTTGACCACCTCCACCGACTGCGCGACCCGCTCGACCGACGCGGCGAACGCGTCCGGCTCGATCTCGGCCCCGCCGATCCGCACCCGCTCCGACCAGCGGCTCGTGTGCGGGGAGAGATAGGCGCCGGCGCGCCTGCCGTGCGCTGGTCAGGAGCGCCGCGGTCATCTCGGTCACCGAGGACTTGCCGTTCGTGCCGACCACGTGGATCGAGGCGAACCGGTGCTGGGGCATGCCGAGCGCCGAGACGAGCCGCTGGATCCGCTCGAGTCCGAACCGGACGCCCAGCGGCTCGAGCGAGGCGAGCCAGGCCTCGGCTGTCGCGTTGGACCAGGCTCGCTCAGCCGCGTCTGCGAGGCGGGCTGCCAGCTCTTCCCGAGCTCCGCCCGGTACGCGGCGAGCTTCTCGCGCTCCGCCTCGACGACGTCGGACGGCGCGTTGTCGACGAAGCCCTCGTTCGCGAGCTTGCCCTCGCGCGCGCGTCGATCTCGGAGCGCAGCGTGTCGCGCCGCTCCTCCACCCGCCGCCGCACCTGGTCGGCGTCGACGTCGCTGGACGCGAGGATCTCGACCGGGCCGAAGCCGGCGAGGGGCTCGCCCGTCCGCGCCGTCGAAGGAGAGCCGCGCCAGCCGGCCGACGAGCTCGTGCGGCGAGCCGCGCTCGCCGTCGCGAACTCGGGCGGCGAGCACGCTGCCCGCCGGCGACTCCGACCAGGTCGCGCCACCGCCGGACCCTCCGGGTGAGGTCGATCCAGCCCTCGACCTCGCGCTCGGCGCCTGCGTCGATCAGCGCCCGATCGACGCTCGGGAAGGGGTGCGATGACCATCATCTCGGGGGCCCGTCGCCGGCGCAGCCCGCAGGTAGGAGTAGATCTCCTCGGTGACGAACGGCATCATCGGGTGGGCAAGCGCCAGCGTCTGCTCGAGGATCCAGAGCAGCGTCGCCCCGACCTCGGGCTCGCCCTCGTCGAGTCGCGGCTTGACGATCTCCAGGTACCAGTCGCAGAGCTCCGACCAGAAGAAGCGGTAGAGGTCGAGCGCGGCGTGGGCGAAGTCGTAGCCGTCGAGATGGCCGGTCACGACCTCGATCGCGCGCTGCAGGCGCGACAGGATCCAGCGATCCTCGACTCCGACTGGGGTCGGGGCGGGCTCGACCTCCGGCGGCGTTCAGGAGGATCAGCCGCGACGCGTTCCAGAGCTTGTTGGCGAGGTCGAGGCCCTGCTGGACCTTGGCGGCCGAGTAGCGGACGTCCTGGGTCGACGACATCGCGAGCAGGCCGAAGCGGAGCGCGTCGGCGCCGTAGCGCTCGATCTCGTCGATCGGATCGATGCCCGGTTCCGAGGCTCTTCGACATCCGCCGGCCGTCCGGCGCCTGGATCACCGAGTTGATGTAGACGTCGCTGGAAGGGGACCTCGCCGGCGAACTCGATCCCCATCATCACCATCCGAGCGACCCAGAGGAAGATGATCTCCCGGGCGGTGACCAGGACGTCGGTCGGATAGAAGGCGTCGAGCTCCGGCGTCTCGTCGGGCCACCCGAGGACGGCGAACGGCCACAGCGCCGAGCTGAACCAGGTGTCGAGGACGTCCTCGTCGCGGCGCAGCGCGCCGCCGCACGAGCCGCAGCGCTCGGGCGGCGTCTCGGCGACGATACGTCTCCTCGCAGGCGTCGCAGTACCAGACCGGCAGCCGGTGGCCCCACCAGAGCTGCCGCGAGATGCACCAGGGCCGGATGTTGCGCATCCAGTCGAGGTAGACGCGCTTGTAGGTGTCGGGGACGATGCGGACCTCGTCCGTCCTCGACCGCGTCGATCGCGGGCGCCGCCAGCTCGTCCATGCGGCAGAACCACTGCAGCGAGATCAGCGGCTCGATCCGCTCGCCGGAGCGATGCGAGAACGGGACCGAGTGGACGTAGGGCTCCTCGGCCCGCAGCCGGCCCTCGTCGCGGAGCGCCGCGACGACCGCCTCGCGGGCCTCCTGCGACGGTCAGCCCGGCGAACCGCTCCCCCGCCTCCTCGTTCATCCGCCCGTCCTCGCCGATCACGACGATCTCCTCGAGGCCGTGGGCGCGGCCGATCTCGAAGTCGTTCGGGTCGTGGCCGGGCGTGATCTTCAGCGCCCCGGTTCCGAACTCGGGATCGACGTGCTCGTCGGCGATGATCGTCGAGCCGCCGGCCGACCAGCGGCAGGACGCAGTGCGCGCCGACCAGGTCGCGGTAGCGCTCGTCGTCCGGGTGGACGGCGACCGCGGTGTCGGCGAGCATCGTCTCGGGGCGGACCGTGGCGACGGTGAGCACCCGCTCGGAGCTCTCGACCGGATAGTCGATCTCGTAGAGCGACGTCCTCGACCTCGCGGTCCTCGACCTCGAGGTCCGAGATCGCCGACCGCGAGCCCGGGTCCCAGTTGACCATGTAGTTGTCGCGGTAGATCAGGCCCCGCTCGTAGAGCGCCTTGAACACCCGGTAGACGGCGCGCACGTAGCGCTCGTCGAGCGTGAAGCGCTCGCGCTCGTAGTCGCAGGATGGCCCCGAGGCGCTTGTACTGCTCGACGATCTGCGACCCGTACTTCTCCTTCCACTCCCAGACCCGCTCGACGAACGCTTCGCGCCCGATCTCGTGGCGCGAGATCCCCTCGCTCGCGCAAGCTCGCGCTCGACCACCGCCTGGGTGGCGATGCCCGCGTGGTCGGTCCCGAGCGCCCAGAGCGTGTTGCGCCCGCGCATCCGGTTCAGCCGGATCAGCGAGTCCTGGATCGCTCCGTTGAGCGCGTGGCCCATGTGGAGCGCGCCGGTCACGTTCGGCGGCGGGATCGCGATCGAGTAGTTCTCCGCCGGGCTTCCCTTCGGCCGGCGGGTGGAAGTAGCCGCCCTCCAGCCAGCGCTCGAGGATCGGCCCCTCGACCTCGGAGGGCTCGTAGCGCGTGGTCTTCTCGAGGCGCTCTCGCCGCTCGGCGTCCATGGCGGGCGAGTTTAGTTGCGCCCTTCGCCTGCGCGCGCCGACGTCGGTGGTCGAAGGAGCGCGAGCTCGGCCGGTGCACCCGGTAGGCCGACTCCTCCTCGAGCTCGTCCAGCGCCTCGGACTCGGGCTCCTCGGGGGCCGCCTCGGTGACCAGGGTCGGCTTCAGGCCGCGCTGGATCGTCTCCTTGGTGACCACGCACTTGCGCACGTCGCGCCGCGAGGGCAGCTCGAACTGGACGTCGAGCAGGGTCTCCTCGAGGATCGATCGCAGCCCGCGGGCGCCGACCTCGCGCTCGAGCGCCTTGTCGGCGATCGCGTCGAGCGAGTCCGGCGCGAAGACGAGCTCGATCTCGTCGAACTCGAAGAAGCGCTCGAACTGGCGGGTGAGCGCGTTGCGGGGCTCGGTGAGGATCGTGATCAGGTCGTCGCGGGTGAGCTGGTGGATCGCCGCGACCACCGGCAGGCGACCGATGAACTCCGGGATCAGCCCGTACTCCATCAGGTCCTCGGGCAGCACCTGCTCGAACAGCTCGCCGGTGTCCTTCTGGTCGCGCGACGCAGATCGAGCGCCGAAGCCGACGCCCTTGTGGCCGATCCGCCGCTCGATCACCTTGTCGAGGCTCGGCGAACGAGCCGCCGCAGATGAACAGGACGTTGGTGGTGTCGATCGTCAGGAACTCCTGGTGGGGATGCTTGCGCCCGCCCTGCGGCGGCACGGAGGCGGTGGTGCCCTCGAGGATCTTGAGCAGCGCCTGCTGCACGCCCTCGCCCGGAGACGTCGCGCGTGATCGACGGGTTGTCGGCCTTGCGGGCGATCTTGTCGACCTCGTCGATGTAGATGATCCCCGTCTCGGCCTTCTTGACGTCGTAGTCGGCGGCCTGGATCAGCTTCAGGAGGATGTTCTCGACGTCCTCGCCGACGTAGCCGGCCTCGGTCAGCGCGGTGGCATCGGCGATCGCGAACGGGACGTTGAGGATCCTGGCCAGCGTCTGCGCGAGCAGCGTCTTGCCGCAGCCGGTGGGGCCGAGCAGCAGGATGTTGGACTTCTGGAGCTCGACCTCCTGGTCGCCGCTCTGCGGCCATCTGGACGCGCTTGTAGTGGTTGTAGACGGCGACCGAGAGGGCTCGCTTGGCGGTCTCCTGGCCGACCACGTACTCGTTCAGGACGGCGTGGATCTCCATCGGCTTCGGCAGGCTCTCGAGCTCGAAGCTGGGCGGCGCGGCGAGCTCCTCGTCGATGATCTCGTTGCAGAGATCGATGCACTCGTCGCAGATGTAGACGCCGGGTCCGGCGATCAGCTTCTTGACCTGGCGCTGTGACTTCCCGCAGAAGCTGCAGAGAAGCTGCTCGTTGGAGTCCGTTGGGCGTGCCAAGCGCTCTCCCCTTTCGATGACGCGGCCCGCGTCCTCGCACTCAGGTTACGACACGCGGAGCCTCTGGCTGGTCCCTGCTCTGTTACTCGCCCGAGTCGCTCGTCCCTTCAAGCGCGCGGCGGACTTGCAGCGGTCGTTTGACCGCCGAAGCCGGCAGCGGCGCTACCCTCGAGACAGACCGTTGAAGCGGTCGGGATACCGCGCTCGTGAGGCTCGGGGCAGAAAGTCGTGAGACGCAGGATTCGTCTGCGGTCGCGGTGATCGTCGTTCTGCGAGCGCTGGCGGCGACCGCGCTGGGAGCCGACTCCGAGCACCTACCGCGGCGAAGGTCGCCGGGGACGGACGGCTCCACTTCAAGGCCCAGGTCAGCGACGGCGCCATCGTCCGGGTCGGCAGGTCTCGGCATGGAGGCGACTTCGGCGATCAACTGCCAACCAGGGCAGGTTCGCCTTCCGCGGCGGCTTCAAGCACCGGGTCGTTCGCGGTCGAACGGCTCGGCAGGTTCCACGGCTCAGGCCGCGGCGGGCAGCGCCTACGTCTCACATGCGCGCGTGACCGGGCACTTTCAGCGAAGCATGGAGGCGCGCGCGGCCGGCACGGTCCGGGTCCACGGCGATCTTGACGCCCAGCACACGAACTGCGACTCGCGGCGTCCAGGCGCTGGTGGGCGCACCGCCAGCGGCTGAGCCGCCGAGAGCCAGGCGCGCCGTCGAGGTCGGGCTAGTGGTGCTCGATGACCCGGTCGACGATGTTGTACTCCTTGGCCTCTTCGGCGCTCATGAAGTAGTCGCGCTCGGTGTCCTTGGCGACCTTCTCGAGCGGCTGCTCGGTGTGCTTGGCGATGATCTCGTCGAGGCGCTTGCGGACGTCGATGATCTCGCGGGCGTGGATCTCGATGTCGGTCGCCTGGCCCTGGAAGCCGCCGGTCACCTGGTGGATGAGGATCTTCGAGTTCGGGGTCGTCATCCGCTTGCCCGGCGCGCCGCCGGCGAGCAGCAGCGCGCCCATGCTCATCGCCACCCCGACGCAGATCGTCTGCACGTCGGGCTTGATGTACTGCATCGTGTCGTAGATCGCGAGCCCCGCGTACACGGAGCCGCCGGGCGAGTTGACGTAGATCGAGACGTCCTTGTCGGGGTCCTCGGACTCGAGGTGGATCAGCTGGGCGACCACCAGGTTGGCGATGTCCTCGGTCACCGGGGTGCCGAGGAAGATGATCCGCTCGTTGAGCAGGCGCGAGTAGATGTCGAACGCGCGCTCGCCGCGCGACGTCTGCTCGACGACCATCGGGACGAGGGGGCTCATGGCGCGAGCAGTCTAGTGGAGCGGGCTCCTCGACCGGTCGCTCCGAGGCAGCGCGCCCGAGTCGCCGCCCGGCGTCCACAGGCCGCCCTCCTTCGCGTCGCCTCCGCCTTCTCGCCTCTCCCTTCTCGGGCGTCCAGAGCCGCTCGCGCGCGGCGGCCTTCTCCTGCGGGATCGGCTCGGCCGCGTCGGCGATCAGCTCGGCGGCCTTTCGCAGCCGGAGCTCCTCGCGAAGCAGCGCGTCCCTGCCGCTGGCGCGGAGGCGCTCGAGGAGCCGCTCCGGGCTCTCGCCCTCCTCGCCCGGGCCGAAGCGCCTCGAGCATCTCCTCGTCGGTCACCTCGATCGCCTCGGCGTCGGCGACCGCCGCCAGGGTCGCCTCGCGGCGAAGCGCCCGCTCGGCGTCGGACTCGAGCTCGGTCGACCATCTCCTCGCGCGTCTTGCCCTGCATCTGGAGGTACGATCTGCGGGTCGATGCCGCGCGCTGAGAGCGAGCGCTCGAGCCGCTCCCACATCTCGTGCGCGCGGGCGTGGACGAGCTCCTTCGGGAGGTCGATCTCGCGCCGCCGCCGCCGCCGCGTCGACGGCCGCCTCGCGAAACTCGTTGTCGGCGCGGGCCTCGAGCGCCTGCGGCGATTCGGCCGCGAAGCTCGTCGCGAAGCTCCTCGAGCGTCTCGAACTCCGACGCCTCGGAGGCGAACTCGTCGTCGAGCTCGGGGAGCTCGCTTCTCGCGCACCTCCTTGACCTGACCTCGAAGCTCCCCTGTCTTGCCGCGCCAGCCCTCGGGCTGGTGGTCGTCGGGAAACGCGACCTCGACCGTCACCTCGTCCCCCGCGGAGGCGCCCGGCGAGCGCGCTGGTCGAACTCCGGCAGCAGGCTCTCGGCCCCCAGCTCGACCATCAGGTCGGTCGCCTCCGAGCCCTCGAATGGCTCGCCGTCGGCCGTGCCCGAGTAGTCGATCAGCAGCGAGGTCCCCGTCCGCGGCGGCCCGGTCGACCGGATCGAGGCTCGCGAAGCCCTCGCGCAGCCGGTCGAGCTCGGCATCGACCGCGTCGTCCGGCACCTCGGCCTCGGGCCTGCCCACCTCGAGCCCCTTGTACTCGCCGAGCTTCGCCTCCGGGCGAACCGCGACCTCGATCGAGAACGCGAGCTCCTCTCCGGCGTCCGGCAGCGAGGGGACGTCGAGCTGCGGGCTCGCCGACCGGCGAGATCCCGGCGTCGAGGAGCGCCCGCTCGTACCACTCCGGGCAGCGAGTCGCGAAGCGCCTGCTCGAGCACGGCATCGCGGCCGACCCGCTGGATCACGAGCTGCGGCGGGACCTTTCCCTTCCGGAAGCCGGGCATCTTCATGTCGCGCGCCAGCCCGCGCGCGGCCCGCTCGAGGCCGCGCTCGACGGCCTCGGGCTCGATCGCCGACGTCCACCCGCACGCGGGAGTCGCCGAGCTCGGTGACGGAGGTCTTCATCGGCGGCCCAGCTTATTGACCGCGCCTTCGCGCATCACCTCGACGAAGTCCCACACGAAGGCCACCAAGCGCCCGACCGGCCCGGTGACGAGCCAGGAGAAAAACCGGTCGCGAAGGGTCAGGTCAGTCATGTCCGCTCGGCGCTGATCACGTCCATATCTGATCAACGATCGCGGATCGGTGCCGTTCAGGTGTCGCCGCGCCGGCCGGGGGACGCCCGCCGCTCGCGCCGGCTAGAGCCACTTGATCCGCTTGAAGAAGCGGTAGAGCAGCATCGTCGCGGTGAACATCACCACCAGGGCGAGCGGATAGCCGAACCGGTAGCCCAGCTCGGGCATGTGCTCGAAGTTCATCCCCCAGATCGAGGCGAAGAAGGTGGGCACCGCGATGATCGCCGCCCAGGCCGAGATCGCCTGGACGACCTCGTTCTGGCGCACGCTGATCAGCGACAGGTTCGCCTCCAGGATCGAGGTCAGGAGCTCGCGCTGGGAGTTGATCTGCTCGTCGATCCGCCGGCTTCGGCCCGAGGACCTCGCGGAAGAAGCGCCGAAGCGTCGTCCGGCATCTGCGGAAAGGCGCCGCGCTCGATCGCCTCCAGCGGAGGGAGCAGCGGCGCCACCGCGCGGTGGAACTCGATCACCTCGCGCTTCAGGAAGTAGATCCGCTGCGTCGGACTCCGGCCCCCCCTCGAAGACGGCCTGCTCGACCTCCTCGATGTCGTCGTCGATCCCGCCGACCACCGGCTCGTAGTCGTCCACGACCTGGTCGAGGATCGCCCAGACGACCGAAGCCGGCCCGCGTCGAAAAGGTTCGGATGCTCGTGCTCCAGATGGCGGCGAGCGGGCTGCAGGTTGGCGGCCTCGCCGTGCCGGATCGTGATCACGTAGCCGCGGCCCGAGGAAGACGTGGATCTCGCCGAAGTGGACCTCCTCCTTGGCGTCCTCGTACCAGGCCGTCTTGACGACGCCGTAGAAGTGGTCCCCGTGCTCGTCGAGCTTCGGTCGCTGGTGAACCTCGGAGGCCTCCTCGACCGCGAGCTCGGGGACGTCGAAGGCGCGGGTCGCCGTCGCGATCTCCTCCGGGGTCGGATCCTTCATCCCCAGCCAGACGAAGCCCATGCCCGTGTCCGACGCACTCCCGGGCACGCTCGAGGCTCAGAGCGGCGCTCGTTCTGGCGCTGACGGTCCTTGTAGTAGGCGCAGTCGACGATCATCGCTGCGGTCCGCGGGGGGATGCCCGCGCTTGCCGGGTTCAGCGCCGGAACCCCCGTTCCTGCCGGACTCGCGCTCGTGCCGGGCGGTCGTGCCCGTCGCGCTCAGCACGCGACGCGCGTCGCGGGGTCGCGCATGCCAGGGTCAAGGAATCACGGCGCCCGCCGATAGAGGATGATGTGTGGACTGGCCGGGGGCGCCTTCGTTCGCTCACCGAGCGAGCGGGCATCGGCGCTGCTGGTCGCTCTTCGCCGGCGATGCCGCCGGACGCGCCAGGCCGCCGCACCCCCGAGCATCGGCGGCTGCCCGGTCTTCCCCGCCTTCACGGGCCCGGCGACCGCCCCGTCGGCCGCCAACCAGACGGCCTGGAACCAGGACGTCTCCAAGGCCCCGGTCGTCGGGCAGGTCGAGCGCGTACGTGAACGCGGATCACCAGCGCTCGGCGGCAACCAGGTCGTCCACCCCGACTTCGGCGGGAACGGCGCCTACGGGATCCCGTACACGACCGTCGGCCCCGAACCAGCCACGGGTCCGGGTGAAGGTCACCTCGTATCCGGACGAGAGCGACTTCGGGCTCGCGCCGATCCCGGCCAACGCGCCGGTCGAGGGCGGCTCCGACCGCCATGTGCTCGTCGCTCCAGCGTCAGAGCTGCGACCTGTTCGAGATGTTCGCCGCCCACTACGTCGGCGGGTCACGGGCACCGATGGAGCGCGGCGTCGACGGCCCGCTTCGACCTCGGCTCGGCCGGCCTTCGCCACGACGGCTGGACCTCGGCCGACGCGGCGGGACTGCCGATCCTTCCCGGGCTCGTCCGCTACGGAGAGGTGAGCCCGGGGCGGGTGCGCCACGCGATCCGCGCCACCTTCTCGGAGACGCGCCGCGCCTACATCCACCCCGCCACCCACTACGCCTCCGACCGCTGCAACCCGAACCTGCCGCCGATGGGCCTGCGGCTGCGGCTCTCGAGCGCGTACTTCCACGACAACCTCGCCCGCTTCCCGGCCGGCAGCCAGTCGCGGGTGATCTTCAAGGCCCTCTACCACTACGGGATCATCAACGCCGACAACGGCGGGAGCGGGCTCCAACTGGTTCATCACCGGCGCCCGCTCCAGCCGCTGGAAGGACGGCGACCTCAATCGGCTCAAGTCGCGTGCCCGGGGAGCGCCTTCGTGGTCGTCAAGTCGCAGGCGCAATCAAGACGCCGCGGCGGTCGCTGCTGAGCGGCCCGCACGGCCGTCGGCGGCGGTAGCGGCGGCTAGCTGCTGAAGCTGACCTTGACCGGCTCGCGGTCGGCTGCGTCGTCGATCTCGAAGAACTCCTTGGCCTGGAAGCCGCGCGAGTTGGCGATCAACGAGTTCGGGAAGACCTGGATCTTGGTGTTGTAGGTCTGGACGTTCGAGTTGTAGATCCGGCGCGACGCCTGGATCTCGTCCTCGAGCTCGGACAGGTTGCGCGAGAGCTGCTGGAAGTTCTCGGTCGCCCGGAGCTCCGGATAGTTCTCGGCGACCGCGCGCAGGTCACCGAGCACGGCGCTCAGCCGGCCCTCGGCGGCGCCCGACTCGGCCGGGCCCTGCGCCTTCATCGCCTCGGCCCGCGCCTCGGTCACCTTCTCGAAGGTCTCGCGCTCGTGGGTCGCGTAGCCCTTGACCGTCTCGACCAGGTTCGGGACCAGGTCGTGGCGGCGCTTGAGCTGCACGTCGATGCCCGACCAGGCCTCGTCGACGCGGTTGCGGGCGCCGATCATCGAGTTGTTGACCCCGATGAAGATCAGGACCAAGACGACGATCAGGACGACGATGATGATGATCGCGATCACGCGCGCAGCTTAGAGGGCGGCAGAGGCAGGCCGCGCCGCCGCGACGAGGCCTGACGGCAGCAGCTGCAGGCTACGGCGCCCCTCGAGCTCGCAGCAGGAAGCGCTTCATCTCCGGGCCGCCGCCGTAGTTGCCGATCTCGCCCCCGGCGCGGATCACGCGGTGGCACGGGCACCACGATCGGGATCGGGTTCGAGCCCAGCGCCGTGCCGGCCGCGCGGAAGGCGCGCGGGTTGCCGGCGCTGCTCGGCCGCGTCGCCGTAGGTGATCACCTCGCCGAACGGCACCCGCGCGGTGGCCCGCAGCACCCGCCGGTAGAACCCGGGGTGGCTGAGGCGCCAGTCGAGCGCCAGCTCGAAGTGGTCGCGCCGGCGCTCGAAGTACTCGTCGAGCTCGCGCCGCGCCTGCGTCGAGACGGGCCGGGTACTCGAGCACCCGCGGCGAGAGGTCCGCCGCGAGGCTCGTCACGCACCCGGTCGAGGTCCTCGTCGGGGAGCGCCAGCCGCACCAGCCCCCGTGGCGTCGCCGCCACCAGCGCCTGCCCGAGCGGCGTGTCGAGCGTCGCAGTAGGCGACGTCGAGCAGACCCGTCGTCGTCGGCCCTCGCGATCAGCCGATCGACGAACTCGCTCATCTCGCCATCTCCTTCAGGTCGCCTGCGCGTTCGCGCGCAGCTTCTTCAGCCCCTCGTGGACGCTCTGCCGCGCCGCCTCCTCGGAGGTCCCGAGCGCCTCGCCCACCTCGCGGTAGCGCAGGTCGACGGCGAACCGCAGCACCACCGCGGCGCGCTGGCCCGGGGGCAGCGCCGCGACGGCGGCCCAGATCTCGCTGTGGCTGCGCGCTCATACCGAGCGCGGAGCCATCGGCTGCCGGCGCCGACGCCGCCTGGCGGTCGATGAGCTCTGCGGGCTCGGCCACCGGCTGCGCTCGGCGCGCGCGCGAGCGATGGTGGTCGATCGCCTTGCGACGCGCGATCGTCAAGATCCAGGCCCGCAGGTTGGTCGCCTCGGCCCGCGGGTAGGCGCGAAGCGCCGCACAGGAACGTCTCCTGAAGGCAGTCCTCGGCGTCGTTGCGGCCCGACCATCCCGCGCAGGAACGCGCGCACGGGCTGCGAGGTGCTCGTCGAGGAACGCCTGAAACGGCGGCAGCGCTTCGGCCATCGCGAGTCATCCACCAGAGAAACGCCGCGACATCCGGAAACGTGAGGTCGTCGGCCGCCTCGACCGGCGGCGATCCGCGGCTACGTTCCGTGCCTACCGGCCGCGCCGTCCCGCACGAAGCGCCTCTATCCCCTGCACCCGCACGCGGTCGCCCTCGGGCAGGCTCAGGTAGACGCCGCCCTCCGCTCGAGCTGCTCGCGCGGGTTCATCAGGATCACCCCCGAGAACCGGCCCCGACCGTCGAAGCGCAGGTAGTGGGACTCGGGCGTCTCGCTCGCGGCGGCCGGCGCGCGGCCGACCGATCGCCGCATAGAGCACGTCGCTCGGCGGGTCGTAGGTGACGTGGGAGAAGGTGTATCGGCCGGCTCGAAGGCTCACCAGCGCTGAGGCTAGCGAGCGCGCTGCGTAGGCTCAGAGGGCGTGGGCCTGAACGGTGAGCGGCGAGGCGATCTGACTCGGCCCTCGTGGCGGCCGCGTGGGCGCCCATGCTCGGCGAGCCGAAGTAGAGGTGGCGGGTGTCCGTCACGTGGGCGGCGGTGCCGTTTCGCGGGTCGGTGTTGGGGATCGAGCTCGTCACCTGGAGGCCGCTGGAGCCGTAGGCGGCGCCGTCACCGGTGCACTGGGTCTCGGCCCCGCCGCCCGGCGAGCTGTCGTCGAGGTAGTAGGAGGCGATCGTCAGCGGCGTGTCGCTGTCCAGCGAATGGACGATCGCCAGCCCGCCCTGCGAGCCGGTCACCTGCTCCCAGGTCGAAGCCCCCGGGTTCGGGGTGTCCGGCACCCCGTCGATCCTGATCCCGGCCTGATTGAAGCTGTTGCGGTAGGTCATCCCCGACGCGGCCGGTGAGTAGTCGAAGAAGTCCATCACCCCCGGGATCGGGTGCACCCGCAGGAACGTGGTGATGTCCTCGCGCCGGTCGTAGAAGACGTGCTGGCGCTCGGTGTACGGGCCGCTGTTCGCGCCGACGTAGGTTCGGATCGCCCTCACGGGGCCGCTCTTGTTGATCACGAATGCGCCCTCGCCGGCGGTGAAGGTGTCTTCGCTTCGCACGCACTCACCCGGAGAGAAGAGGTTCTTGTGGCGGTCGAGGATGTCGACGCCGCTCGCGCCGCCCGAGCGCAGGCGCAGCTGGTCGTCGATCCAGCGGTCGGAGAAGTGCTGGTCGAAGTAGGGCGAGTGGACCGTTGAGTTCTCGGGGTTCGGCCCGGCTGGCGGTGTCGTAGGTGCTCTTGTAGCCGCCCGAGAGCGAGGTCGAAGTCGTACTTGACGTAGCTCTTCCCGGCCGAGGGGCTGCGCGAGCCGTCGCTTCGGAACAGGTAGAGGTAGCCGACGGGGCCGGGGGCCAGCGGATCGCGCACCTGGACCTCGACCCCGCTCCCGCCACGGTGCCCGAGGGCTTGGCGTTCGCCGGCGCCTTGGCCCCGGAGTCGCGCGACATCATCGAGACCTCGTCATTGCCGTCCAGGTTCGGGTCGGAGTCGGGCCCGACGAACGTGCTCGAGTCGGTGTAGGTGAGCGCCGTTACCCCCGCCGGCGGCCTGAGTTGTAGGCGGCGCCGAGGTCGATCATGCGCGCGCTCGTCGACCTGGACCGGCTTCTGCTGCCAGCCGCCGGACCAGCGAAACGCGACGATCCGGCTCGGCTTCACCCCGATCAGGCTCGACAGCTTGGAGCCGGTCAGCACGACGGGGTCGGCGGGGCGGGTCTGAAGTCCCACCGCCGCGGCCTGCGTCGCCGTGGACATGGCGCAGGCGATGCTCGCGAGCGCCGCGATCAAAACGCGTCTGGTCACCTTATGCATCGGGATCACCTGTCGATCAACCCGGCCATCATCTCGGGGTAGCGCTCGCCGGATGCAGCCCCCAGCGGCGCGATCTCATCCAACGCCCGCCGCTCGTCGGCGCTCAGCTCGATCTCGAGGGCGCCGATGTTCTCCTTCACCCGCTCGGGCCGGGTGGTGCCCGGGATCGGCACCGGGCGCTCCTCGCGGCCGAGAACCCACGCAAGCGCCAGCTGGGCGGCCGTTACTCCCTTGGCCCGGGCCAGCTCGGTGACGCGGTCCACCAGCTCGATGTTTCGATCGAAGTTCTCGCCCTGAAACCGCGGGCTGTATCGGCGCCAGTCGTCCTCGGCCAGATCTTCCGGCGAGCGGATCGCCCCGGTGAGAAAGCCACGGCCCAGCGGGCTGTACGCCACGAAGCCGATCCCGAGCTCGCGAACCGTGGGCAGGATGTGAGCCTCGGGGTCGCGACTCCACAGCGAGTACTCGGTCTGCAACGCCGTGATCGGGTGCACCTCATGGGCGCGACGGATCGTGCCCGGGGCCGCCTCGGAGAGCCCGAGATGGCGCACCTTGCCCTGCTCGATCAGCCCCGCCATCGCGCCGACCGTCTCCTCGATCGGGGTGTCAGGGTCGACGCGGTGTAGGTAGTAGAGGTCGATGTGGTCAACGCCAAGGCGCTCGAGCGACGCATCGCAGGCGCTCGCGACGTAGTCCGGCCTGCCGTCGACCATCCGGCCCTCCTGCGTGAAGGCGAAGCCGAACTTGGTGGCCAGCTGGACCTCGTCTCGGCGACCGCGAATCGCCTTGCCGACCAGGCGCTCCCCCGTCTCGGGCCCGTACGCGTCGGCGGTGTCGAGCAGGCTGACGCCCAAGTCGAGCGCGCGGTGGACGGTCGCGATCGCCTGGTCCTCGTCCACTGCTCCGTACGCGAAGGTCAGGCCCATGCAGCCCAGACCGATCGCCGAAACGTCGAGCTGCCCCCCTAGCGTGCGTCGCTCCATGACTCCCCAATGCTTACCAGACGGCAGGCGCCATCGCGTCCAGGCCGGACGCCGATCAGGGCACCTGGTTGGGACGCACGCGGCGTCTGCCCTCGATCCCCATCGGCCGGGCGGCGAGGACCGTGGCCAGCAGCAGTGCCGCGGCGAGCAGGCACGGGAGCGCGTCTCCGGCCACGCCAGCCGCGGCCCCACCTCCCACGCCGCCCAGCACCTGTCCCGCCGCCCACGCCATGTTGATCAACCCGGCGGCGAATCCCTGATGCAGGCCCGTTGCGTCGGCGGAATCGCTCAACATGGCCAGCGCCGGCGCGAAGCAGAGGCCCGCGCCCAGGGAGACCCCGATCAAGACGGCGAAGACCCCGCCAAGCGCGCCGGCCGCGGGCAGCAGCGCTATCGCCAGAGCCGAGATGACCATCCCCAGCGCGTACGGGCGAAGCCTGCCGATTCGGTCGGAGAGGCGACCGACCGTCGGCGCGAGGATGGCCTCGATGACCGCTCCTGCGGTGAACGCGGCCGCCACCAGCCCGGCGCCCCCGCCGAGCTCGTCCATCCGCAGCGGGGCCAGCACCTCGACCACGCCGAACATCGCCGAGGGCGCTGCCACGTACCAGGTCGCCCGCAATACGGAAGGGCTGAAGATCGCCGCCTTCACCTCGCTCAGTCCTTGTCGCTCGATGCCCTCGGGCTCCGGGATGCGAAGCGCGACCAGCGAGAGCGCCACCGTCAAGGCCAGCACCGACCCGAAGATGGCCTCGGTTCCGACGCTCTCCGCCAGGGCGCCGACCGCGGGCCCGAACATCGAGCCGGCGACCGCGACCCCGATGACGTCGCCGATCACGGAGCCGCGTCTCTCGCCGGGGCTGGACATGATCAACCAGGTGAGCGCGCCGGCCCAGGCCAGAGCGCCAGCCATCCCTTGGGCGAAGCGAGCTGCGTCCAGCAGCAGCACGTGGTGCGAGAAGCCGAAGGCGAGGCTCGACAGGCCCAAAAGGAGAAGCCCCGAGAGCACCGCGCGACGCGGACCGACCCGCGCGGCGACGAACCCGGCCGGGAGCGACGCGATCAGCGTCCCCGCAGCGTACGCGGCCGCCAGCACCCCGGCGCCGCCCTTCGACAGGCCGAGGTCGTCGGCGTACATCGGTAGGAGCGGCGTGATCGCCGTGTAGAAGACGACGTCCAGGAAGACGACGGCCGAGCCGAGCAACAGGAGGCGGCGCATCGCCCCATCCTGCCAGCACCCCGGAAGGGCGACGTATCACGACCGCCCGCGACGCATCTCGGCGCCGCGGGCGGTCATCAGCCCGTCAGGCGGACGCCTGCGAGCCTGAGTACCGCAGCGAGCCAGGGGTGTCGAGGAACTCGCCGGTCTCGAGCAGCGTCTTGAGGCCGGAGAGGATCATCGGCCAGCCGCCGTAGAGCTCGCCGTGGGCGCCCTCGCGGAGCTGGTCGTGGGTGACGGTCAGCCGGCATGAGTCACCCACCTGCTCGATCTCCCAGGTGACCCGAGAGGTCTTCTCGGCCCTCACCTCGTCGCTCCAGAGCGCGTCGAAGCTCTGCACCAATCGGCGCGGCGGATCGACCTCCAGGTTCTCGCCCTCGGCGATCTCGACGGTTCCGCCGGGGTTGGCGGACCTGTAGCTCGAGCCGGTCGTCCAGTCCGAGGTGGTTTCGATCCCGAAGCTGTACTTGGCCCTCATCTCGGGGTTCGTGATCGCCTCCCATAGGCGCTCCGGCGTCGTCTTGATGTAGATCTCGAACACCTTGTCCTCAGGCGCGGCGGTCCACGGCCTCTTTCCCTCGTTCATTCCGTCCTCCTCGATCGTCTTCTTCAGCCCGCTGAGCGTCGCGGCCCAGGGCTCCGCGTACTTGCTCACCCACCGGTCGTGGACAAGCCTGATCGGGACCGGGTTCAGGAAATGGAGCTTCTCTCGCCCCCGCCGCTTGGCGGTCACGAGGTGAGCCTCCTCCAGCACCCGCAGGTGCTTCATGACTCCGAAACGGGTCATCGGGATCCCTCGCTCCAGCGCGCTGAGCGTCTGACCGTCCCGCTCGAACAGAGCGTCGAGCAGCCCGCGGCGCGTCGGGTCGGCGAGGGCCCTGAACACGGCGTCCATGTCGCGGATTATATGTGACCATTTGGTCACTTGTCAACTCACCCCGCCTCGCCCTGCAAGCGCGCCCGCCGCGCCGAGCGCGCCAAACCCACGCCTGCCTTTTCGATGGCTTGATCAAGCGGTTCGCGGCGCAACACCGGCCGAACGTTCTTACCGTAGCCTTCGACCGCCTCCTCGCGGACGATCCCCCTTAGGTATTGATCCACGGATAATCTGCGGGGTTCCACCGGATGCGCCGGCCCCCTAAGAGCACGTGCTTCGGTGGTATCCCATGCGCCGCGAAGAGATAGAAAAACCAGGTGCTCGGCAAGCTGGAAGAACAGCTGCACCAGCCTGCTCTCCTACGGCGAAATGAAGCGCAGTTCTCCTCTCCGCATGGGAGCCACTGCGATAAGACGAGCGGGCGGTGCGTCGATGGCCTGGCTTGACCGAAGACTTGGCAGCGACTTCGCCACCGGGCTTCGGCTGGGACTCGCACTTGCACCTAGAGTCGCTTCGGGACGCTTCCGGGGAAGAGTGGTACTCGCAGGAATGCTGTTCGGTAGCGGCCGATGGCGGCGACCGGTCAAGCTTCAACTCGACGCGCCAAGCGGCCAGATCGACTTCATCGTGCCGGACTATGCGGCCTTGAAGGCCCTCGGCCAGGTTTTCGTTGATCGCAAATACGACGTCGCGACCGAACAAGACCCTCGAAGCATCCTTGACCTCGGCGCGCATATCGGTGTCAGTGCGCTGTTCTTCCGGCGCCGATTCCCGTCTGCTCGCATCGTTGCGATCGAGGCCTCGCCGAGTCTGATTCCAATCCTCGAGCGAAACACCCGAGAGCTCAATGTTGAAGTTCACCACCTGGCGGTGGCCCGGAGCGAGGGCACCGTCTACTTCCAGGAATCGAAGGAGAGCTGGGCGGGGACAACGGTAAGGCAACGGCCTTCTGCGGCGGCGGTGCCGGCGGTGACACTCGACTCGCTCCTGCTCGATTCCGTCGACCTCGTCAAGATCTCCATCGGGGGAGGTGCGGAATTCGACATTTTGCCAACGTGTGAACGGCTCGACCAGGTGAGCCATGTCGTGGTTGAGGCGCAGGCCGCTCCGGGCACGCCCCGGTCGATCAAGCTCCTCGAAAGCCTGGAGAGTTTCGATGTGTCGTCGAATCAGCCTGGGCCTCTCGTCCGCTTCACTTTGTTTAAGGCACGACGCCCCAGGCGGGGTGGCACCCGGACGGGGCGGAGGATGGGTACTGGCGACGGTGGGACGGAACCGCGTTGACCGAGGAGCGCCGGAAAGGGACCATCGGCCAAGCCGGGGCGCTCCGACGATGCTGCGGAGCGGGCGTGTCAGAACGCGGTAACCATCAGCCACCGGTTTCCGTCACGGGAATTGGGCCAAACAAGTAACGAGTGGGCAAGCCCATCCGTTAGGCTTGGCGCCGTCTTGGAGGAGATGAGCCCCATGGATGGGCATAGGCGCGGGATTGTCGGGTCGGCTGGGGCGCTGGCCCTGGCCGCTGCGATGCTGTTCGGCGTCGCACTCGCGGACGCCGCGCCGGCGAAGGTCGCCTTCACGGCGCGCGGAAGCGTCGAGCAGGTCCAGGTGACCGGGGCCGATGCAGGTCAGCGGCTGAAGCTGATCAACCGGCGCGGCAAGGTCGTCGACTCCGAGCGAGCCGGCTCGCTCGGGGGAATCGTCTTTCGCCACGTGACGCCCGGCGGTGGCTACCGGGTCGGTCAATCGCGCGGCGGCAAGTCGCCGAGGCTACGGGTGCTGACCGACCGATCGGCGCCGCCCAGCACCGGCATCTACAGCCAGACGCTCCCCCCGGGCGGCTACGGATACCTGAGGACCCGCGACGGGACGAAGCTGGCGATCAACGTCCAGCTCCCCGGCAAAGCGAAGGACGGCCCCTACCCCACGCTGATCGAGTACTCGGGCTACGGATATGCGAACCCGGCCGGAGGCGAGAGCTCGATCGCGGCGATCGCCGGGATTCTCGGCTTCGCGGTCGTCGACGTCAACATGCGCGGCACCGGGTGCTCGGGAGGCGCCTTCGACTACTTCGAACGCCTCCAGGCACTCGACGGCTATGACGTGATCGAAACCGTCGCCCGCCAGCCCTGGGCCCTTCACCACAAGGTGGGGATGATGGGCGTCTCCTACGGCGGCATCAGCCAGCTCTTCGTCGGCGCGACCCGTCCGCCCTCACTCGATGCGATCGCGCCGCTGTCGGTGATCGACAACACGCAGACGACTCTCTACCCGGGCGGGATCCTGAACACAGGATTCGCGCTCAAGTGGGCCCAGGACCGGGTCGACGACGCAAAGCCAGCCACCGCGACGACCGGCCAGGCGTGGGCGTATGACCGGATCAAGGGCGGCGATCAGACCTGCAAGGCCAACCAGGACCTCCACCCCGAGGCGGTCAACCTGATCAACAAGATCCGCCGGAACAGCTACTACCGGCCGAAAATCGCCGACCCGCTCTCGCCGGTCAAGTTCGTCCACAAGATCCGCACGCCGGTCTTCATGGCCTGCCAGTGGACCGACGAGCAGACGGGCGGCCACTGTCCGGCGCTGCCATCGCATTTCACCGGTACGAACCGCAAGTGGTTCACGTTCACGAACGGCGCTCACATCGACTCGCTGGACCCGGCAACCTTCAACCGCTGGTACGACTTCCTCCAGCTCTACGTCGCGCAGCGAAGACCCCACCTGTCGTCGGGCCAGAAGGCGCTGGCACCGGCGATCTATGGCAGTGCGATGGGGATCCCCGGCATCCACCTGCCGCCGGACCCGATCCAGCAGAAGCCGACCTATGACGCCGCGCTGTCGGCGTTCCAGGGGCTCCCCCCAGTGCGAATCCTGTTCGACAACGGCGCCGGGGGGTCGAGCCCGGGTCAGCCGTTCGCCGGCTTCGCACGCTCGTTCGACCGCTTCCCTGTCCCGGGAACGCAGGCGCAGTCCTGGTACCTGGCCGGCGACGGACAGCTCAAGCCCGGAAACACATCGCGAAGCGGCGCCGAGGCGTTCACGTGGGACCCGAACGCGCGCCCGGCCACCGACTTCACCGGTGACACCGGCTCGGGCTCGGGTGGCCTGTGGACTGCGACCCCCACGTACGCATGGACGCAGAGCCCCAAGGGACGCGCGCTCTCCTATCTGAGCTCGCCGCTCGACTCCGACACGACCGTGATCGGCGCCGGAGCGCTTCAGGCATGGATCCGATCCTCAGCCCCCAGCGTCGATCTCCAGGTGACGGTTTCGGAAGTCCGCCCCGGCGGCAAGGAGACCTTCGTCCAGAGTGGATGGCTCCGGGCCAGCGCGCGAAAGCTCGACCCCGAGACGAGCACCCTGCTCGAGCCCCTGCCGAGCTATCGCAGATCGGATTCGGCGCCGCTTCCGAAGGGGCGCTGGAGCAAGGTGACGGTCCCCCTCTACTACGAAGGACATGCCTACCGGAGCGGCTCGCGCATCCGGGTGACGATCGCCGCGCCCGACGGCGACCAGCCGGTCTGGGCGTTCGACGACGCAAAGCCCTCGGGGACGGCCACCGTCAAGCTGCTCCACTCGCGTGACAAGGCATCCCGTCTGCTCCTCCCGGTCGTCACCGGGGTCGGGGCTCCGACCGGCCTGCCTCCCTGTCCGGGACTGCGCGGCGAGCCATGTCGCAACTACAAGGCGTTCACCAACCGGGAGATCGACCCCCGCTGACCCGGGCGCCCGCGCGGCCACCCGCGCACTAGCCTGCGCGCGTGGATCCCGATGACGGCCTCGCCAAGCTCTCGTTCCGCTCCGCTGCGGAATGGGAGGGGTGGCTTACGGACAACCACGCTCAGCCCGAGGGGATATGGGTCAAGATCGCCAAGAAGGACAGCGGCATCGAGAGCGTCCGCTATCCCGAGGTGCTCGAGAGCGCCATCTGCTTCGGTTGGATCGACGGACAGCGACAGGCCCTCGACGAGCGGCGCTTCCTCCAACGGTTCACCCCGCGCCGCAAACGCAGCAGGTGGTCTCAGATCAATCGCGATACCGCCGAGCGGCTGATCGCCGACGGCAGGATGCGCCCTCCCGGCCTCGCGGAAGTCGAACGCGCCCGCCAAGACGGCCGCTGGGAGGCCGCCTACTCAGGACCGAAGGCGAGCGCCGTCCCCGACGACCTGCTGAGTGAGCTGGACGCCCGCCCGAAGGCAAAGGAGTTCTTCGAGGGGCTGAGCGGCCAGAACCGTTACGCGATCCTCTACCGGCTCGATGAGGCCAAGCGACCCGAGACCCGCGCCCGCCGGTTGGCAAAGTTCGTCGCCATGCTCGAGGCGGGCGAGTCGATCCATGGGTCGTCCTAGGCTGCAGCGTCGATGAACTACCTCCTGGTCGGTTCATTCGGGGCCGCCGGCGCGATCGCCCGCTACGGCCTCGATCGACTCGTCAGCGACGCAACCCACGGGCAGTTCCCATGGGGAACCCTGACCGTCAACATCCTCGGGGCCTTCGCCCTCGGAGTCCTGGTCGCCTTGACCACGGAGCGCCTGGTCATCAGCGCGGACTGGCGGACGGCGGTCGGGATCGGGTTCCTCGGCTCGTTCACGACCTTCTCGACCTACGCGTATGAGTCGGTCCGGCTGGCCCAGGACGGAGCGCTCGGACTCGCCCTTCTGAACACGGTCGGCATGGTCGTCCTCGGCCTAGGGGCTGCGGTTCTCGGCCTCGCCGTTGGGAGGGCGCTGTGAAGATCGAAGGCGAGGGGAAGCTTCTTCGGATCTTCATCGGCGAGTCCGACAAGCACCACCACAAGCCGCTCTACCAGGCGATCGTGGAGATGTTGCGCGAGGAGGGACTGGCCGGAGCTACTGTTCTGCGCGGCATCGAGGGGTTCGGCGCGCACAGCCGGATCCACAGCGCCCGCATCCTCAGCCTCTCCGAGGATCTTCCCGTCGTGATCGAGGTCGTGGATCAAGCCGAGCGGATCGAGGCCGTGATCCCGAAGCTCGACGCGATGATCGGCGACGGACTCGTGACGCTCGAGCGGATCGAGGTGCTCGTCTACCGGGCCGAGCCGCCCGAAGACGAGCCACCACCTTCTAGTTGAGAGCGACCCGGGGCCGGTCGAGGAGCGCGCCTGCCGCGCAGGCGACCAGCGCCGCGCTCACCGCGACGGCCGGCCAGGCGCCGATCACCCTGCCCAGCGGATGCGAGATGACGAAGAGCGCGAGCGCAATCGCGAGCAGGGCGATTGCCCGCCGCGGTCCCGTGATCGAAAGTGCCGCACGGCCGCACCAGGCGCCTCCGGCGAGCAACACGAGGCCACCGATCGCGCGCACGCCGGTCAATTCCGCGACGCCGAATCCGGCGAAGAAGGTCGCGGCGGCGACGAGTGGGACGGTGGCCCGCGGGTTCATCCTCCGAGACGGTACCCGGCGCAACCCGTCCAGGTCCCGGTCTGAGGCCCCGTACATGGGGCTCCCCGGCCCCCCGAACCACGCCCCGGCCCCTGGTGTGGCCTTGCGCACACTTTGCTGGGGCCGATGAACCTCTGCGCCAACCGGCGTGTATCTCAGGGTGAAGGAGGTGATCGAATGAACGAGCAGCTCCAACGACACTGGCGGGCGTGGGTGCTCGCCGCCGTCCTGATTGCGGCCCTAGTCGCCGTGGTCCTGCTAGTCGCCTATTCCGGCGGTTCGGGCGGCGGGGGTTACTAGGCCGACGCCAGCCATAACGCATCGCACGCGAGATACTGCGCGGGCGATGGACGGGCACAATGCGGCAATGATCGACGCGCTGCAGCGCACCTACGAGGCCTTCAATCGAGGCGACTTCGATGCGGCGGTGGCGATCGCCCATCCCGAGATGGAGTTCGTCCCTCCTGGAGGTCAAGCGTCGCTGAGGGGCGCGGCGGCGGTGCGGGCGTGGATGGAGCCGGACGCCTTCGAGGAGCAGCGGATTGAACCCCTTGATTTCAGGGCCGAGGGTATGAAGGTCCTTGTGCGCCAGCACACACAGGCTCGGGGAGCCGGGAGCGGCATCGTGCTGGATATGGACGTGTGGGCCGTCTGGACGTTCGACGATGACCTGTTGGTGACGCGGTTGGAGTCCTTTCTCCCCCACGAGGAGTCCGAAGCCCTCGAGGCCGCCGGGCTGCGGGAGTAAAGGCGCTCACTTCATCCTTGCGCCGCGCGCTCCTACGGCTTGCGCTTCAGAACCTCCCGTCTCCGACGGTCATCAGCGGGCATGCGGGTTACGACAGAAATCGCAGTGCACCGCGCCGGCCTTATTCATTACCCGCCGGATGCTCCTCCGATGAATCCAGCACTATTCCCGCGGCCCGGCGGCTTCGAGACCCTTCGCGCTGCTACTGACCCTCGCTCAGAACGAGAACGGTCTCTGGATGGACGCCGTCGTGCTTCATGGCATCCGCCGCCTCGTCGCTCTTCATGAAGTCCTGGAACGCCTCCATGTCGGGGATCTCGGCGATCAGCGCGGCCTTGTTCGATCCGTCTGGGTCCCGAAAGGTGCGGACCGTGATCCCCATGGGCCCGAACACCTCCTCGCGCCTGGGCGAGCTAAGCCAGCGCTCAACGTCGTCCACTTCGTGGGTGATCACGTACGTAGCCATAAGGGAAGTCCTTTCGTTCGCCTCGCCGGATCCTATGACGCGTGGCCTACTCCCGCAGCCTGGCGGCTTCGAGGGCCTGATCGCGCTTCTGAAAACTCAGGCAGCGCGTTGCATGTCCACCTCGAAAGGTCCAGACGTGCGCGACCCTGCCATCCACTACGACGCTGCTCTCGCGCCCTTTACCTCGCGTCGTGCAGACAGCCACAAGATCGTCGCTTGCGTCAATGAACTCGACCGGCCACAGCCGGAACCACTCCCAGGCCTCGAAATACGCTCTGACGAAGGCCCGCATTCCCTCGTGGCCGTGAAACTCGCCCTGACCGTCGAGGCTTGCGCTCACGGACGAGAAGTACTGGACCTCGGGGTCGAACCCGTCGATCCATGCATCGAAATCCTCCGCATTCCATCGCTCATATTGGCTGCGGACCAAGGCCTCGTTCTCCTGCGACATCCCCTACTCCCGCAGCCCGGCGGCTTTAAGGGCTTGCTCTCGGGTTCTGTACTCCCGACCAACCGCGATCTTCCGATCACGGATCGTGAACACGGCTCCGAACATCTCATCGGTTTCGATCCCACTCAACTTCGCGCGTCCGCCGTAGCGCACCACTGCGACCACGACACTGCCGTCGGCATCGATGAGTTCGACCGGCTCGATGTTGAACTCGTCGAACGTGTCGATCCAGTCTTGGACGTATGCCCGCATGGCGTCTTTGCCGTGAATCGGACCTCGGTCGTCAGGGGCACCCTCGATCGATCGGTGGTCGAGGTCGTCGGTCCAGTGTCCAAGGAACCAATCAAGCCCTTCACGGGCAAACGCTTCGTATGCCACGCGCACGACCTCCACGTTCTCCCGCGACATCGCCTACTCCGAAAGCCCGGCGGCTTCGAGGGCTTTTTCGACTTCGGCCCTACCAAAGCCGAGCACATCCGCCCGCACGGCTTTCCCGTTGCGAATCGTCCAGGAGGCGAGCGCCTGATCCTCCATCCGGGCGTCGCCTTCTGGCATCCGACGAGACGTTCGCCCCAAGACGATGATCTCCTCGCCACGGTCGTAAACCTGATCGATCTCCTGACGGCCATCCGGCAGCATCTCCCACTGCATCCGAACCACGGCAAGAAGCTCGTTGGTGCCACGCCTTGTTCCCGGCTCGACTGCCGTCGGGGCGTTGACGTACTCGATCTCGGGGTCGCTGAGCTCCACGAGCTCTTCCTCGTCCCGGCGGTTCCAGGCGTCATAGAGGCGCTTGACGATCTCCACGTTCTCCTGCGACATTGCCTACTCCGAAAGCCCGGCGGCTTCGAGGGCGTCGGATCGCTCCGGGACGCTTTCAATGCGGATCACCGACGGCCCTCGGAAGGTCCAAACCTGGAAGTACCCCGCGTGGACCGGCGTCCTGCTTCCCTGACCGGTCGCCCGCTGGTCCACGCCCACGACAACGCTGTCTCCGGCGTCCACGAACTCTTCACCGACGATCACCAACCCATCCCACTCCTTGAGGAAGTCCCGCATATACCCGGCTATCCGGTCAGGGCCGCAATACACACCCGAAGCCGGGCCAAACTCAGGGCGGACGACCAACAAGACGTGCGGGTCGTACAGCGTCGCTCCCTCGTTGAAGTTCCCGCGTGCCCATTCATCGTAGATTCGCCGCACGATCTCCACGTTCTCCTGCGACATCGGCTACTCCGACAGCCCGGCGGCTTCGAGGGCTTCGGCTTCGCCGTCGAAAAGCTCCATGCGAATCGCCTTTCCTGCGCGGAACGTCCAGACGTGGAATACGCGGTCCTCGAGCGACAGGCCACTGGCGCTGCCCGTCGCGGTTCGGTGAACACCTACGACGAAACTGTCGCCGACTTGGCGGTAGCTCTCAGCCCCCATGCGGATGTCGTCCCATCCCTCGAGGAAGCGTCGCCAGTAGTCGCTCATCGCTGCGATGCCGTAGTGGGGTCGCGGGGTGGGGTCGGGAAAGACGCCCACGGCAAAAGGATCGAAGATCGAGCCGTCGCTCCAATCGCCGACCGCCCAGCGTTCATAGTGGGCCTTGAGGGCATCCAATACCTCCTGCGACATCGCCTACTCCGACAGCCCGGCGGCTTCGAGGGCCTCGCCGGGGTCCCCCGTGCTCCACACGCGGGTGGCAATGCCGTTCTCGAAGTCGGTCAAGACGCCCATCGACGTTTCGACCTCGGCTCCACTCGCTCGGCCACGCGCGCGGAAGGTGCCGATTGCGAGAACCCGGTCGCCGAGGTCGCGGATGTCCGGGTACTCCCAGTGGAGCTGGTTGAAGTGTTCGCTGAAGTCGCGGTAGAACTCGCGGACACCGTCGTAACCCGCATAGACCCGCTCCTCACCGCCGAGGAGTTCCTCCATGAACGCGTGGAACTCGACATCTGGGTCGAGTTCGTTCAGCGACGCCTCGACATCCCCGCGGTTGATCGCATCGACTGCGCGCTTGAAGGCCTCCACGTTCTCCTGCGACATCGTCCGCGCAGTATCTCGCTACTCCCGCAGCCCGGCGGCTTGGAGGGCTTCGCTCAGCCGCAAACCACGTTCAGGCACTGGCGCGGGTCGCCGTTGCTATGCGCCTTGTTGCCGCCGCCGTCGGTAACCCCGGGGATCGCCTCGATGCCGAGGTCGTCGTTGTGGTTGGCCGTGTTCTTGGTCAGGGTCGTCGAGGGGCTGTCCACGTCGATGCCGTCGTCGGTGTTCTCCCTGGTCCGGTTTCCCCCGACCACGTTTTGACTCTGATCGGCATCCACCAGGATCCCGTCGCCATTGTTTCCGGCGAGCGTGTTCTTCGACATCAGGTTGCGATCGGAAGTCTCGCCCGGGTCGTCCGGCCAGGAGAGAAGATGGATACCCGCTTCGGAACCGTCGATGTTGTTGTCGACGACCGAGTTCTGGGCGATCACGTTGTCGTCGCTACCAACGACCTCGACCCCGCCGAAGAAGCTGTCGCGCAGCCTGTTCTTCGTGACGCGGTTGTCGTGGGTGCCCACGTCGAGGAGGACTCCATCGCCGTTCCCGGTGACCAAGTTCGCTCTCACCGTATTGTCGGCAGACCCGAAGGCGAGCACAATGCCAGCGTTGCTGTCGGAGACCGAGTTCCGCTCGATCACGTTGTTGTCGCCGGGATAGACCCCAATTCCCGCGTCATTGCGGCTGCCCGACACTGAGTTTTCGGCAATCCGGACATTTTGGGATTCGTCATGGAGCACTATCCCGCTGAATTCGGTGTTAGAGACAAGGTTGTGCTCGACTCCTACATCGCGGGAGCCGACTATGTATATCCCGACGAGGTTGGCGACGGAGGAGTTGCGCTGGACTCGGACGTCTACCGAGTCGACGACGCCGATGCCTCCATGGGCCTGATCAGAGGTTGAGAGCTTGCGCACATGATTCTCGCTTGCTCCAACGATCAGAACGCCTTCCACGAACTCGCGCACCGATCCGCTCCGGATCGTCACCCCGTCGTGGCCGGCAGTGTTGTCGATCCCGAGGTCCCCGTCGCCGTCGCCGTCGACCGTGTGCCCGTTCAGGTTCAGCGTGATGTCGTCAGCCCCGATCACGATGCCGTTGTTGGGGCAGTTGACGAGGTCCTTGTGAAGCTTCGTGTCCTTGGTGATCGTGTCGCCGCAGCTCGGTTGGCTGGCGGAAGCGGACCCAGTGCCGAGGCCTACGCAGCCTGCCACGAGCAGCGCCAGGATCGCGACCGAAGCCTGTCTCATCGTGATCTTCTTACCTCCCGTACGGCGAGTTGTCGCCGTACCCAGCGACGCTACACCAGGGCAGAGCTCAGGCACAACCTCTACCGGCCCGATGGGCTACCTCAAAGTAGGTACGGCCCGCACGATCTCCACGTTCTCCTGCGACATCGCCCGCGCAGTATCTCGCGGTTCGGCAGGCGGGCCTCAGATCCGTGTGAGCACCTCGCGGCGGGGGCCATTCCAGCCCAACTGCCCGGCGGGGAAGGTCAGGGTTCTGACTGAGATCATCGCCCACGGCAATTCGGATTCGCCTAGCCTTGTTGTCCAACGCGGGACGGTCCCGTCAGCCAATCTGGCGGAGGAGGATCGGACCGCCGCCGAAGGAGGCAGCGATGGCAGAACAAGTCATCGCCGATTTTGGGCGGGAGCGAGATCGGGCGCTACGCGGCCTGCAGATCCTCGCCGCAGAGTTACGCGCGCAGGAGGACACGATGCGACGCCAGATCGCTTCTCCCCGGCGCCCTGCCGACGAGCGTCTCGGAGGCAGGCGGAAGGCCTAGGCATGTCCCTGATCATCTTCCGCTGTCCGAGCTGCGGCGAGAGCAGCTTTGCCTTCGCGCGTCCCGCAGAGGCCGCCCGCTGCTCGAGTTGCCGCACGCTGCTCAACCGCCGCCACGACGCAGGTGCAAACGAGAAGGAGATCCGCGAGCGCCTCTACGCCCCGCGCTCTCGCCGCCGGAGGCCATGGGCTTCCGAGAACGGCTGATTCTCCGGCCAGGTCTGGCGCCCAAACTACTCCCCCAGCCCGGCGGCTTCGAGGGCTTCGGAGCGGTCGGAGAAGTCCTTCTGCCAAACCACCAGGCCTCTCCGCAATCGACAAAGCTGGAAAAGCGTCTCGTCTATGGGGATGCCGCTGCCCGATCCATGTCCCTTGTAATGGGCGGTGATGAGAAGCTTGTCTCCCAGGTCGAGGATCTCCGCAGGCTCCGCGCGAAAGTCATCGAACGCGTCCATCATCTTTCGCCAGACCCGTTGGTAGCCGTCATGACCATGAGCGACCGCGTCCCAATCCGGGGCCAGCAGGTTCTCGGGAGGGCGGTGTTCGACGGCGGGATCTACGCCCAAGACCAGCAGGTCGAAATCACGACGATTGGCGGCGGCGCATGCCCGACGCACGAAGCGGCGCAAAAACAACCGGCGAAGCTGGGACCGCAGTGGCAGTCGCATCCAAGCGTCGGCAAACAGTCGGTAAAGACCCGGAAAGCGCGCGAACAAGCGCTCATCCAGGCTCCGGCGTCGACTCGCTCTCTCGCTTGGAATCGAGACGGGATATCGGACTCCGTGCACGACGTTCTCGTGCGACATCGCCTACTCCGAAAGCCCGGCGGCTTCGAGGGCCTCGTTCGGTCGTCAGTACTCGCGGCCCCGCACGATCTTCCCGTCTCGGATCGTGTTGACGACGGCGAAAGTCAGGTCCGTCTCGACGCCGCTCAGCTTGGCGCGTCCGCTGTTCCGCAGGACCGCAATTACCTGGTCCTGTCCCGCGTCGATCACCTCCAGCGGCTCGACCTTGAACTGATCGAACGTGTCGATCCAGTCCTGCATGTAGGCGCGCATCTCGGCCTTCCCGTGAATCGGGCCGTGGTCATCGAGCGCACCCTCGACCGCCCGGTAGTCGATGTCGTCCGCCCAGCCCGTGAGCATGAGGTCGAAGTCCCGCCGGTTGGCCGCCGCGCATCCGCGCGCCACACTGCTGGTGAGGAACCAGCGTCGAAGCCGAGAACCCAGTGGCAAGCGCATGAGCCGGTCGGTGAGCAGGTGGTAAAGGCCCGGGAAGCGGACGAACAGGCGCTCGTCCGGGGTCCGACGCCGACCAGCGGCTTCGCTCGGAAGGGCGACCCGGTATCGGACGCCACGCGGAGGCTTCACGTTCTCCTGCGACATCGCCCGCGGAGTATCTCGCTACTGGCGGGTCACGTTTTCGCAGGTCCCATCGACCTCCGACCGCTCGTTGGTCAACACCCGGTCGATCCCGCTGCCGCAGAAGATCTGATTGCGACCCTGGACGTCACGGATTTCGTCCTCGCGCTCACCACCGCCAATCTGATCGTTTCCGCGATTGCCGAGGAGGTAGTCGGGCTTCTGATGACCGTAGACAAGGTCATCGCCACGGCCGCCAAGCACCTTGTCGACGTTCGACCCACCGCTCAGGTCGTCGTCGCCCGATCCGCCATACATGAAGTCCTTGCCAGTTCCCCCGCTCGCGTGGTCGTTGCCCCCGTTGGCAAGGATGCGATCGCCACCCTCATCGCCAGCGATCTCGTCACGTCCTCCACCGCCGAAGATGTAGTCGAGACCAGCGTCGCCGTCGAGGCGATCGGCGTTGGCTTGGCCTTGAAGCCAGTCATCCCCTTCACGTCCGTCGAGGAAGTCACGGCCCCGACCGCCGCGCAGAAGGTCTCGCCTTGGGGTCCCTCGGAGCTGGTTGTCCGCAGGGTCGCCTTGCAGGGCCTTGCCGGTCGGCCTAAAGGCAGACGGAAAGCGGTCCGGCTGGATCGGGGTCACGGCGGCGCAGGCCGTGGTGGCTGCCAGGCCCACCACGACCACTGCGGCGGTGATCAGCAGTTTCGTCATCACCCTGGCCTTCGCGCCCTAGCCAGGGTGGAAGCAGCGCCAAAAGAAGAGCGCCTTCCTCGACTCTTGGTGATTAACCGCTTTTGCCTGCAGATCGGGCTGCGGCTTGTGGGGTGCATGGAAGGCCAGGAGGGTGGTCCTCCACCTGTCGTGGCTGAACGCGAAGCGATACGTGCTGCGCGGAGGAGAGCCTCTGCCGGTGAACCGCAGCGGATGGCCGCCCAGCCAGGTCGTGAACGTCGGGTCGGTTCGCGGGTGCCCCCTGATCCCGTGGCGACAGATCGCATACGGGTTGAACTTGTCGCCTATCTGGTGCTCAAGGTTGGGAGTGGGCTTCGGACGCGAGGTGAGCACCCAGAAACGGGAACCCGGCTTGATCACGGTGAAATGGGCGGCAGCGGTCGTCGGCAGGATCGCCGCCACGAAGACCATCAGGACTGCCACCGTAGTGATCAGGCGCCTCTTCATCGCCTCAGAATGATCTCGCCCTGCGTCTGCGCAGGGATTACCCCAAGGGGTAGACCGGCGACACCTGCGCTCCTGCGACATCGCCCGCGCAGTATCTCGTTACTCCCGCAGCCCGGCGGCTTCGAGGGCTTCGTCTCGCTCTTGGAACATCCGAAGGCGAGTGATCTGCCCGTTCTCGACCGTGTAAACGAACGTGCTTCTTGCAATCACTTCGATCCCGTCGCGCCCGCGCATACGGGCGGTGTTCGAAGCCACCACGTAGGGACCCGTCTCCGTGAAGTCGCTCAGTTCACCTTCGACCACCTCGAACGTCGACCAGAACTCGTTCCAGAACGCCTCCCGCTCGCGATGGCCACGGTAGACGCCCTTGAACGGCCCTCGGGCACGCGACCAGTCAACTTCCCCATCGGAGCGCCACAGGGTCCGCGTCGTCGTCAGGTCGCGCCGGTTCCACGCTTCGATCGAGCGACGCACGATCTCCACGTTCTCCTGCGACATCGCCTACTCCGAAAGCCCGGCGGCTCTGTGGGAAGAACGTCGCGTTCGTTCACGCACTCGATGCCCCAGTTTGAGCGGCGCGAGGACGGCCCGCCATGCTGCACCAGCCAACGCGGGTCCCTGTCCAAACAACGTCAGCGTCGCGCCGTCCACCGCCCCGTCATTGGCTTTGGTGAGCGCCAGTGTCCCCGAGATCGGGACTATGGCGCCGCTCTTGTGCACCGCCGGAACCCTGAGCGTCTTACCGGGACGCTTCAGTTGCCCGCTGTTCACCGCCCTGTCGAAGCCCCGCCAATGCCTGGCATGAAGCACGAGCGGAATGATCAGATCGACCTTGCGGCCGACTGCTTCCTCCGAGGTGTAGCCAAAGAGGTCCTGCGCCTCGCGCCCCCAGTGGCGAATCACACCCTGCCTGTCCGCGGTGATTGTTCGCTCGTTCTCCTGCGACATCGCCCGCGCAGTATCTCGCTCAGCGGCGACTCGACCGTCTAGCCGCAGACGACGTTCGTGCACTGGAGCGGGTTGCCGTTGCCGTGCGCTCGATTGCCGCCGCCATCGTTAACGCCAGGGACCGCCTCGATGCCGAGGTCGCCATTGTTCACCGCCCGGTTGCGAGTGAGCGTCGTCGACCGGCTCCTGACTTCGAAGCCGTCGTCTTCCGCCCCCTTGGCGACGTTGCGTTTCAGAAGGCTCCGGTGGTCTTCCTGCCTGACCAGAAACCCATCGCCGCCGCTTCCTTTGACCAGATTTCGGCGGACGACGTTATTGGCGCCGCCGAGCGGGGGGTGTTGGATCGCGAGGTAGATGCCCGCTCGGCGAGGGCGAACGAAGACGTTGCGAGCCACGAGGTTGCCTCGTCCCCCCTCGATCCCAACGCCACTCTCGCCTCGAAAGACCTGGTTTCGAGAGATCACGTTTCCACGGCCGGGGGCAATGAGGACGGAGGCGCCGTTTCGAACGAAGCGATTGCGTCGCACCCGGTTGCGATTGGCCTTTTCCAGCGCGATTCCGGGGTCATTACGTGAGATCACGTTCCCCTTGATCAGGTTGTGGTCGGAGTCGAACGCAACGTGGATGCCCGGCTGGGCGTTGTTCCGAAACGAGCTGTTCAGGACCCGCACGCGATGCGAGGTGAACAATCCCATCCCGTCCCCTTCGGGCGGAGGGTTGTGGTTCCCCGAGCTGTTGCGGACCAGGCTTCGGGCGGCGCGGATGAGCACGATGCCGAACGAGGCGTTCCTTGACGAGGACAGGGCTAGCAGGCGGGCGTGGCGTGCCCTCGCCACGGCCACCCCGTCCGCGAACTCGCGCACACGCCCATGCTTGATCGTGAACCCGTCGTGACCCAAAGCGACCAGCCCCTCGTCGCAGAACTCGGCGGCAGGATCACATCCGGCCGTCGGGGTCCCGTCCCCGTCGACCAGGTGGCCGTTCAGGTTGAGCGTGATGCCGTCTGCCCCGATCAGGATGCCGTTGTTCGGGCAGTTGACGAGGTCCTTGTGGAGGGTCGTGTCGGCGGTGATCGTGTCGCCGCACTTCACCTGGGCCGCCGACGCCTGAGTGCCGCCCATCGCCAGCAAACAGGCAAGCGCGGCGACGAGAAGCGTCACCGAGACCGCCCCCGGCGCGGGCAGGTGCAGGGACACGGTCAGCGGATGCCGGATGCGGCGCATACTTCCTCCCTCAGTTGGACGAGTCCCAGCGACCCTATATCGGGGAGGAGGCCCGGTCCAGTAGATCTACTCGCGCAGCCCGGCGGCTTCGAGGGCCTCGGCAGGGTCGAGGAAGTTCCGCATCCGGATCACCCGGCGATTCTCCAGCTCGTAGAGCAAGGCCATGTGCAGGTCGACTGTCGCGCCGCTCGCCCTTCCGGTCGCGTGCTGATGGAACATGGCGACAACGCGGTCATCGCCCGCGTCGATCATCCGCTCCAGGTCGATGGACCATTCGAAATCCTCGGTCCAAGTGCCCACGAACTCGACGAAACCCTCGCGCCCTCGGTAGACGGGCCGGAGGCCGGGTGTGTTTGGAGCCGGTATCCATTCGGCATCGGGTGCAAGGGTCCCGGAGTCGTAGACCGCGCCTGGATCGCCCCGAGCCAAGCCAGCCTGAAACGCCTCGAAGCCCGCGCCGCACGATCTCCACGTTCTCCTGCGACATCGCCTACTCCCGCAGCTTGGCGGCTTCGAGGGCGTCGGCGCGGTCCAAGAACGCCCGTGTCCAGACGATCTTTTCGTCCCTATAGCGCATGACGGTGAACACGGTCATCTCAATCGGGACGCTGCTTCCGACTCCAACTCCCTTCGCCCGCGTATCGACGACGACTACTCCGTCGCCTTCGGTGATCCTCTTTGGCTCGAACTGGAATCCCTCACCCCAGGCCTCCTGCAGCTTGGCGAGCCACGCCCGTGCTCCGGCATGACCGCGAAAGGCAGCGGTGTCCGGAGTCTCCGCAAGGTCGAGGAACTCCACGTCCTCGTCGTAGAAGGCGATCCACGCCTCGTAGTCGCCTCGGTTGAAGGCGTCGAAGCCCGCGCGGATGGTCTCCAAGGGAGGGTTCTCCTGCGACATCGCCTACTCCTCAAGCCCGGCGGCTTCGAGGGCCGATTTTTGGTCCGGGTAGCCCCGCCACCGGATGACCTTGCCGTTGCGCAGGGTGAACACCATCCCATAGGGCGGGACCTCGACAGCGATGCCGCTGTGCCTCCCCCATTGCCGCTGGGTACGGATCAGCAGCACTATCTCGTCACCTCCGTCCACGATGTCCTCGATCTCGAAGTGGAGGTCGCTCCAGGCCGTAAGCCACCGTCGCCAGTAGGTCCGCACGCCTTCGTGGCCCTGGTACACGTCCGCCAGGTCGGGAATCATCTCCGCTCCGTTCGAGGCATCCCATTCGATCTCTGGGTCATAGAAGTCGAATGCCTTCTCGTGCTGGCGGTGCTGAAACCCCTCAGCCAACCGCCGCACGATCTCCACGTTCTCCTGCGACATCACCTACTCCGAGAGCCCGGCGGCTTCGAGGGCTTTGGTTCGCTCAGTGTGGTCCTCGATCCGGGTTACCTTGCCGTTTTGGACGGTGATCGCTGTGAACATGCGCTGGTTCACGGGAGCGCCGCTGCCCCTGCCCTGTGCCAACACGCGCAGGATCGCAAGCACCCGGTCCCCGCTCCCCTCGATCAGTTCTTCGACCTCGACTCGCCACTGGCCAACCGTGTCGATGAAGTCGGCTGCGGCCCCCAGCAGTTGATCGCGACCCCGGAAGGTCTCTGCGCTGAAGAGCCAGTCCCATTCGGCCTCGGGGTCCAGGTGATCGAGCAACTCTTCGAATCCTGGCGTCTCCTCCAGTTGCTGACCCGGAGAAGCCCAATAAGACCCCAGCCAGTGGTTCAGAGCCTCGTAATGCCTACGGACCACTTCGACGTTCTCCTGCGACATCGCCTACTCCGACAGCCCGGCGGCTTCGAGGCCATTGGCGCGGTCCGAGTACTCCTCGAGGCGGCGGGTCTTACCGCCCTTGACGGTGAGGACGTGAGCCAGCTCCATGTCGATTGGAACCCCACTACCAGCACCGTGGCCCGAGAAGCGGACCCATACGAACGCCAGATCGCCGTTGGTCTGAATCTCAAGCGGGTCCACCTGAAGGTCGGGATAGGCCTCGACCCATCGCACTATCTGCCGCCTCACTGCCGCAATGCCCTCGTGAATGCCGGGGTCGGGATCGTTGGCGTCGTTCACGTAGACGCTGTCGGGATGCCAGAAATCCAGCGAGGCGAGGTTCTCGTCGTCAGGGGGTTCCCGCTCGGCTTGGTTGAACCTGGTGTATGCGCGCCGGACGAAATCTTCATGGCTCTCCTGCGACATCGCTTACTCCGAGAGCCCGGCAACTTCAAGGGCGGAGGCTCGGTCGAGATCCCCCTCGACCCGCAGGACGCGCCCGCCGCGCAGCGTCCACACCCAGCACAGCTCGGCTTGCACCTCGACCCCGCTCCCGTGTCCTCGCCCCGTCGCCTGGAACACACAGACCACATGGGAACCAGCGTCGAGGAGTTCAACCAACTCGACCGAGAACTGATCCCAAACCTCGGCGACATCAGCCCCAAAGCGATCGAGGCCGTCGTAGCCGTCGTAGACCGCAGGGTTGATCTTCCGACCCCTGAGGTCCATTTGGATCTCTGGGTCAAAGAGCTCCGGCCTCCTCTCACGCGCGACCACTCCGCCCTCGTTCCAAAGCTCAAGGATGTGGCGCACCAGTTCCACGTTCTCCTGGGACATCGCCCGCGCAGTATCTCGTGCGCCACCATCGGACGCGATTCGCGCCCGAGACTCCGCTCAGTCGAGCGGGGCGGTACCTCCTTGCTCGCGCCGCTCGCGCAATCCCGCGTACCCCCCGCACCGGGTACGAAGACATACGCGAGCGAAACCCGCAATGGGCATCACGGGCAACCGCCGAGGGCGACAACCCTCTCAGCTAGAACCGCTTACTGCGCCCCACTTGAGGCCGAGCGACGAGCATGCGAACACCAAATTGATGCCCATTTGATGCCCCCGGCTTCGGCGATCGTAGGACCGAAGGAGGCGAGTACCGCTTGCTCAAGCCGAAGGCGCCTGCCAGAATCGAACTGGCGTAAACGGCTTTGCAGGTTCCCGCTTAGTGGGGGGTTGAGTCGTTGGCTCCATCGGCTTGGGGCCTGCGCCTCCGTCGCCAGGATTCGGGCTGCGCCACGCCACCACATGCCTTCGAAACCGCGTCCCCGGCCCGGCGTGTAGAGGAAATAGGCCCTTATTGGGCCCACAGCTCAGGACGATGTCGGCGCTCGAAACCCGAAACCCACGCCTTAGCAGGGGCTTCGCGAGGGTGAGCGACCGGACTCGAACCGGCGACCACCTGGACCACAACCAGGAGCTCTACCAACTGAGCTACGCTCACCGCGCCCCGTCAATGTAGCCGAGTGATCTGGCGTGGCGGGCGCCGCCACGATGGCCGCGGGCGAGCCATTTTGCCCGCCCGGGCCGCGTCGGGGCTAGGCGGCCACGGGCCGCTCGACCGGCGCCTGCCTCGAGCGCGTGCTCAAGGACCTCGTCGATCGTCATCACCAGGTGGAAGCGCATCTGCTCGCGGACGTCCTCGGGGACGTCGTCCAGGTCGCCGCGGTTTCGCTCCGGCAGGATCACCTCCGAGAGGCCCGCCGCGTGCGCGGCGAGGACCTTCTGCTTGACCCCGCCGATCGGCAGGACCCGCCCCTGGAGGGTGATCTCGCCGGTCATCCCGACGTCGTGGCGGACGGGGCGGCCACTGAGCAGCGACGCCAGCGCGGTCGTCATCGTGATCCCGGCGCTCGGTCCGTCCTTGGGGATCGCGCCGGCCGGCACGTGGACGTGGAACTGGCGATCGGCGAATGAGTCCTCGCCGATCCCGAGCTCGCTCGGCACGGCTGCGTACGTAGGAGAGGGCGATCCGCGCCGACTCCTTCATCACGTCGCCGAGCTGGCCGGTCAGGACCAGTCCATCGGAGCCGGGCATCGCGGTCGCCTCGATGAACAGGACGTCACCGCCCGCTCCCGGTCACGGAGAGGCCGGTGGAGACCCCCGGGATCAGCGGTGCGCTCCGCCGCCTCCTGGAAGAACCGCTGGCGTCCGAGCGCCTCGCGGACGGCGTCGACGTCGATCTGGACCGGAGGCGTCGGTCGACCCCGATGCGACGCCGGTCGCGGTCTTCCGCAGGACCTTGCCGAGCTCGCGCTCGAGGTTGCGGACCCCGGCCTCGCGGGTGTACTCGGTGATCACCGAGCGGATCGCCTCGTCGTCGATCTCGACCTCGTCCGGGCGCAGGCCGTTTCGCTCCCGCTGTCGCGGCCACAGGTAGCCGCGCGCGATCGCCAGCTTCTCCTCGGTCGTGTAGCCATCGAAGCGCACCACCTCCATCCGGTCCAGAAGCGGCGCCGGAATCGTCTCGGCGATGTTCGCGGTGGCGATGAACAAGCACACCGGACAGGTCGAGCTCGACGTCCAGGTAGTGGTCGCGGAAGCTGTGGTTCTGGGCCGGGTCGAGCACCTCGAGCAACGCCGCCGAGGGGTCGCCGCGCCAGTCCGCGCCCACCTTGTCGACCTCGTCGAGCATGATCACCGGGTTCATCGTTCCGGCGTCGCGAAGCGCCCGACCAGGCGGCCCGGCAGAGCTCCGATGTAGGTGCGGCGGTGGCCGCGAATCTCGGCCTCGTCGCGCACGCCGCCCGAGCGACATGCGGACGAACTCCCGCCCGGTTGCCCTGGCGATCGACTCGCCGATCGAGGTCTTCCCGGTGCCGGGTGGGCCGATCAGGGTCAGGATCGCCCCCGACCCACGCTCGTCGCCGACCTCGCGCTCGGCCCGCAGCTTGCGCACCGCGATGTACTCGGTGATCCGATCCTTGACGTCTTCGAGGCCCGCGTGGTCTGCGTCGAGGACCTCGCGCGCATGGTCCGGATCGAGGCGCTCGGTCGAGCGCTCGCCCCACGGCACCGCCAGGAGCCAGTCGAGGTAGGTCCGGATCATCGAGGCCTCGCCCGACTCGCCCATCCGCTCCAGTCGGCCGAGCTCTCGCTCGGCCTGATCGCGCACCTCGTCCGGCATCCCCGCTTCGTCGATCTTGCGCCGATAGTCGTCGACGACCGAGCCCTCGTCCTCGCCGAGCTCCTTGCGGATCGACTCGAGCTGCTTGCGCAGGAAGTACTCGCGCTGCTGCTGCTGGGCGCCCGACTCGACGTCGTCGCGGATCCGCCTTCGGACCTGGAGCTCGGCCAGACGCTCGCGCTGTGCGGCCACGGCGCGTCTCGAGGCGCTCGGTGACGTCGAGCGTCTCCAGGATCTCGCGCTTCTGCTCGAAGTTGAGGTCGGGCGAGTAGCCGGCGGTGTCGGCCAGCGCGCCGGGCTCGGCGATCGAGCGCAGGAACGCGCCGATCCGCGGGTCGGCATCGCGCAGCTCGAGGATCTCCTCGACCACGGCGCGGTACTCGCGAGAAAGCTCTTCGGCGCGCTCGGCGCCGGGATCGTCGCGATGCTCGGTGACCTCAACCCGCAGGGCATCCCCGGTGCCGGCCACCGCCGGGCCGGCGACGCCTCGGTGAAGGCCCTCGAGGGTGACGGCCTGGCCGCCCCCCGGAATTCGAAGCCGCTCGACCACCCGGGCCACGGTGCCGACCGACGGCGAAGTGCTCACCGCTTCGCGGGACCAGGAAGACGCGCTCCTCGTCACCGACCTCGAGGGCGAGGCTTGCCGTCATGCCGGGGAAGACCACGGAGTCTTCGGTTGGGATCAGGGTGAGTGTTTCCATGCCGTGTCTCCTGTGTCCTTGCGTCGCTCAGCGGATACATCGACTATAGTAGCCAACAGTTATGGTATATAAGTGATCGAAGTCACTTACGGCATTGATGAACCCTGTCGAGACACCACCGCAGAGCGAGGCCGAGGCGGGCGATGCGACCCTGGTCTCCGGGTTCGGACTGCTGATCTTCCGCCTCGCCCGCGCATCGGCATGGCGTCTCGGGCAGGGCCTCGCCAAGAGCGGCCTGCGCTGGCCTGAGTTCGCCGTGCTCCACCACCTCGAGGCACAGGGACCGATCGCCCAGCGCGACCTGGCGCTCGCACTGCGGATCCAGCCCAGCAACCTCGTCGCCCTGATCGACCAGCTCGAGGACCGCGATCTCCTCACGCGCACGCCCGGACCCGGGCGATCGGCGTCGTCACCGCGTTGAGCTGACCGCGCTCGGCAAGCGCGCCGTGAAACGAGGTCGCGAGGCGACAAGGCGGGCCGAAAGCGACCTCCTCGGCCCGCTGAGCGCCGCTGAGCGCGCCGAGTTCCGAGCCCTCCTGGTCCGGCTCACCGCCCACACCTGCGACCGGGGCGCGACCGGGAAGGACGGACGTTGCTGAGCCGGCGGCTCGGTGCCGAGGGGCTCGATCGGCGACGGCTGCTTCGTCTCTTCCAGCCATACCGGTGGCGGCTCGGGTCGGTCTTGGGCCTGATCGTGGGCTCGGCGGCGCTCGGGATGGTCTCGCCGTTCCTGCTGCGCGCCGTGCTCGACACCGCGATCCCCGATCGCGACACCGGCCTGCTGGTGGCCCTGGTGGTCGGCATGATCGCGATCGCGATCGCAACCGGGGCGCTCGGCGTCGCCCAGACGCTGCTCTCCAACACGGTCGGCCAGCGGGTCATGCACGATCTCCGGACCGAGGTCTACCGCCACCTTCAGCGACTCTCGCTCGCCTTCTTCACCCGCACCCGCACGGGCGAGATCCAGTCGCGAATCGCCAACGACATCGGGGGCGTTCAGAGCGTCGTCACGACCACCGCGACCTCGATCGCCTCCAATGTGACCACCGTGCTGGCGGCCGGCGTGGCGATGTTCCTGCTCGACTGGCGCCTGGCCCTGTTCGCGCTCGGCCTCCTGCCCTTCTTCGTGTGGATGACCCGACGGGTGGGCGCCGAGCGGCGGCGGATCACGGCCGAGCGCCAGGGACAGCTCGCCGACATCTCCGCGCTGATCGAGGAGTCGCTCTCGGTCTCGGGGATCCTGCTGGGCAAGACCATGGGACGCGCCGGCGAGCTCGCCGAGCGCTTCGAGCGCGAGTCGGCGGAGCTTGCGGACCTCGAGGTTCGCTCGCGGATGGCGGGGCGTTGGAGGATGGCCTCGGTCCAGATCGCGTTCGCCGCGATGCCCGCACTGGTCTACCTGTTCGCCGGCCTCAGCATCGCCGGCGGCGCGCCCGCGATCTCGATCGGCACGCTGGTCGCCTTCACGACCCTGCAGACCAGGATCTTCTTCCCGATCCAGTCTCTGCTCTCCGTCAGCGTCGACGTGCAGAGCTCGCTGGCGCTCTTCGAGCGTGTCTTCGACTATCTCGACGAGCCGGTCGAGATCCGCGAGCGCCCGGGGGCGCCGGCGATCCCAGCCAGCGAGGTCCGAGGCGAGGTCGGCTTCGAGGGAGTGGGCTTTCGGTACGGGCCCGATTCCGACTGGACGATTCGCGACGTCGATCTGAATGTTCCCGCCGGGACGACGCTCGCCCTGGTCGGCGAGACGGGGGCCGGCAAGACGACGCTCGCCTACCTGCTCGCTCGCCTCTATGACCCACAGGAGGGCGCGGTGACGATCGACGGCATCGATGTGCGCGAGCTTTCGCTCAAGAGCCTCGCCGGCATCGTCGGCGTGGTTTCTCAAGAGACGTACCTGTTCCACGCCTCGGTTCGCGACAACCTGCGCTTCGCCCGGCCCGACGCCGGCCCCGAGGAGATCGAGGCAGCCGCGCGGGCCGCCCAGATCCACGACCTGATCGCCTCCCTGCCGGAGGGCTACGAGACGGTGGTCGGCGAGCGCGGCTATCGCTTCTCGGGCGGCGAGAAGCAGCGGATCGCGATCGCCCGCGCGGTGCTTCGAAACCCCCCTGTGCTGATCCTGGACGAGGCGACAAGCGCACTCGATGCCCATACCGAGCGCGCCGTCCAGGCGGCGCTCGACCGCCTGGCCGCCGGCCGCACGGTGGTCGCGATCGCCCACCGGCTGTCCACGGTGCGCCGCGCCGAGCAGATCGCGGTCCTCGACGAGGGGCGCGTCGCAGAGCTCGGCAGCCACGACGAGCTGCTCGATCTCGGCGATCGCTACGCGGCGATGCTCGACCTGCAGAGCCACACCGAGGCGATCGCGGCCTGAGCCGCGAACCCGATCGGCTCTCGCGACCTCTGTGGGCGGTGGGTCGGCTGGATCGTCAGCGGGCCTGGCTGCGAACCGGCGCCGCATCCATTCGGGCGCGGGCCTGGATGCCGCGGCGACGCATCCGCTCCCGGGCCGGAAGGGTACGCCGTTCGACGTTGCCCTCGATCAGCTGGGCGACGTTGCAGAAGGCTTCGATCCACGGGGACCCGCTCGGGAGCCTCTCGGCCGCTTCATAGAGCGCCACGCAGATGTCCATCGCAACGACTCGCTCGCGATCCATCGTTCTAGTCCATCGTCATTTCGCGTCGAACCGATAGCGCCGAACGAATCCGTCCATCGGCGTTGGACCGAACCGTCGCTGATTCGTGCCTATCCGAGGAACCCGAAGCGCGCGCTCGACCGAGCCCTGGCTGTCCGCGGCGGTGGCCAGCGACGGGATTCGGTGGCGGGCGGCGCCTTCCTTTGAACAGGGAGACGCCGCACCAGCTGGCGGAACCTACGCCGAGCGCAGAGAAGCCGGCTCGCGCCTTCCCCAGCAGTCGAAGTAGATCGGCCCCCCGGGGGTTCCCCGCACCGGATAGAGGCGGCTGTGTTCGGCGGCGTTTCGCCCGCACAGCCGGCATCGCGCCTGACGCCGGGTCGGATCTCGCTCGCGACCCGCGATCATGGCGTCCACGGACCAGGCAATGTGGTCGGCGGGCATGGCGTCAGACCCGGGTTCCACGACCGGCACCGGCCCTGAGGCGCGGCCAGATCAGCAGCACCAACCCGATCAGGATGCAGACGATCCCAAGCGCGTAGTTGACGAGGATCGCCAGGACGATCCCGATCACGATCAACAGCAGTGATAGCTCCATGCGGGCCTCCTACCCTGTCGCGAGCGGCGTAAACCCGGCCGGCCGAACATTCGTCCCACGCCGGGCGGAGCCCGCTAGCCCGCAACTAGACTGCGCCCAGCCGCCCGGGGCCGGGCGCTCAGCGGTTTCGAAGGGGCGTCCAGCGCAGGCGGTCGATCTGGTTGCTGATTCCCGCCGAGATGCCCCGGACCCGGTAGCGCTCGACGCTTCGCTTGAATACCGCCTTCACCCGGTGGCCACCGTGGCGCCGGGTCTCGTAGCGGCGGGCGACTACCTTCCTGACGGCGTGGCCCAGCGCCGCACTTCGCCTCATCTGGTGCGCGGTCACCGCCGGTGCGGCGATCATGCGCATGCCCTGGAGGCGGTGCCAGAAGGCCTCGAGCCTGCGAAGCGCCCGCACGCGCTCGAATTCGCGAAGGTGATGGTGGGAATGTGGGCGGCGGTGGCCGTGGTGGTGGCGATGGTGGGAGCGCCCCTTCGGCTTGGCCGCCTCGCGAAGAACCTCGATGCCTCGCCGGTGCTCACAACCCGAGGCCTGGTCGGTGCCGTGCTCGCCGTGACATATGTCCTCGCCGGGGCCGCCATGAAGCCCGTCGTCGCCCGGGCCGCCCCAGCCGATGTCGTCGCCCCAGACGAGGAAGAGGGAGTCGTCGCCACGATCGCCGAAAGCGACGTCCGAGTTCGGCCCGGTGCTCATCTTGTCGGCGCCTGGCCCGCCGTGCACCACATCGCGGCCAGACGAGGCTTCGACATGATCCTTCCCGGCGCCACCGTGGACCCGGTCGGCGCCCTTCTGGGCCCGGATGAAGTCGTTGCCGTGGTCGCCGTGGATCCTGTCCGCGCCGTACTCCCCGTCGATGCGGTCGTTGCCGCCGCCGCCGCTCAGCCGATCGCCCGAGAAGCCCCCGTCGAGGTAGTCGGCGCCAGGGCCCCCGTCCAACCGTGCCGGGCGGTCGAGCCGGCTCGCGTTGCCCACGAACACATAATCGCCTCCCCCGCCGCCGCAGACGATGTCGGAGCCGCCGGCGCCGACGATCCAATCCGGGCGGCGACCGCCGACGATCACGTCACCGTGATCGGTGCCGACGATCACCCGCCGGTGGCCCCGGGCGTGCAGGTCGGTGTTCGGGCCGCTGATCGTCGCCCGGTGACCCATGCATCGCGGGGCGTGTGGGCGGGCGTCGGCGAGTGTGACCGGCACGACCAAGGCCAGGACCATCGCAGCGAGCGGGAGCCTCCTCACGCGAGCTACTCGGTGAGCCCAGCGGCTTCGAGGGCGCCCGGCCAGCTGCGGAACTCGCGGACCTCGGCGACCTTGCCGTCGCGCACGACGTAAGTGTGGGCTTCGCGCCACTCGATCGGGATCTGGCTGGCGCGACCCCGACCCCAGCCGCGCCATCGCACGACGACGCTCTGCCCGGCGTCCACGAGCTCCTCGGCCTCGCATGCGGGGTCGACCACCATCGCCCACCCCTCGGCAGGCATCCGCTGGACGGCTGCCACGCCCCTGCACGTCTCCGGATCGGGCAGGTCGCTTGCCGTGTGCCATTCGACGTCCTCGGCGAACGCCTCGGCCGGGAACTCGAACCTGGCGAAGGCTTGCCAGATGGCGCGCACGACCTCCACGTTCTCCTGCGACATCGCCGCCAAGTATCGCGCTACCTGCGGGTGACGCGCTCCAGAGCGCTCCAGCAAGGTTTGTCAGGGAACTCGGTGGCTCGGGCGAGGATCGTCCATCAGCCGATGAATCTGTGCGATCACCACCGAACCATCGCCGACCGCCGAGGCCACGCGATTGCTCGATCCGTGCCGCACGTCCCCCGCGGCGAACACGCGGGGCATGCTGGTCTCGAGCACCTGGGGTGGGCGATCGAGCGGCCAGCACTCAACCACGCGGCCGTCTTTCACCAGGTCCAGACCCGTGAGCAGATAGCCGCCGCGATCCCGCTCGACGGCATCCGGAAGCCAAGCGGTGAGTGGCACGCCTCCGATCATCAGGAAGAGGGCGCCGGCGCTGACCTCCTCTTGGACCCCGGAATCGCGATCGAGAAGGACGAGGCGCTCCAAGCGCTGTTCTCCACCGCCCCCGATGACCTCTGTGCCGAGGCGAACAGCCACGTTCTCCGTGGCATCGAGCTCGTCTCTCAGATACTGCGACATGCGGTCGAGTGATGGGCTACGGACCACCAGGGTTACGAGTCGCGCGTAGCGGGACAGATGTATCACGGCCTGGCCGGCGGAGTTGCCGCCCCCCACGACGTACGCGTGCTCACCCGCCAGGTGCTGCGCCTCCGAGACAGATGCGCCGTAGAAGACCCCCGCGCCGACCAGCTCCTCCAGGGCGGGGATTCCGATCCGTCTGTAGGTCACGCCCGGCGCCAGGACCACGGCGCTCGCCGTCACTTCACCGATATCGGCGATCGAAAGCGTGACTGACCCATCCTGGCTGTCAAGCTCCGTGGCTTCTCGCATCAACAGAAAGTTGGCCCCGAAGACCCAGGCCTGCTGATAGGCACGCTGGGCGAGCTCAGACCCCGTCACGCCTCTCGCGAAGCCGAGATAGTTCCTGATCAGCGAGCTCGATCCAGCCTGTCCGCCGATCGCCTCGCGCTCGACGACGAGGGTTCGCAATCCCTCCGAGGAGCCGTACACGGCGGTCGTCAGGCCTGCGGGCCCTGCGCCGACCACAACGAGATCGAAATGGCGCTCGCCGCTGAGCTCGGTGTCCACACCAAAGGCGGCCGCGAGCTCGGGCTTTGTCGGATCGACCAGCACGCGGCCGTCGTGCATGATCGCCACCGGCGCATCCGTGGCTTCCGTCTCTGCCTCCCGAAGGGCGTGGCGCCCGGCCTCGGAATCGCTGGAGAGAAATACGTGCGGGACGCCGTTGCGGGCGAGCAGATCCCGGAGCTCGTAGCCACGCTGGGACCAATCGCGGGCAACCAGCGTCATCTCGCTCGCGCTTGGTGCCCGGGCGCGCGACCACTCCTGGAGGAACTCGGCGACCGTCCGATGAAACTGCTCATCCGGCGCCTGGAGGGGCTTCATCAGGTAGTAGTCCATGTGGCGCTGCGCCATCGCGTCGAGAATCGCCGCCGCGGTCGGTGGATCGCCCCACGCGCCCCAGTCGATCATCAGCCCCCTCTTGGCGTGGGGGTGCAGCTTGCCGGCTTCGGCCAGGAGGGTTGCTCCCGGCATTTGGGCCATCCAGACGGCAGCGAGGACGACCACAACCTCGGTCCCATCACCTTGCATCGCTCGCAGCGCGTCCAATGCGGAGCGTGGTGAGCGCTCGCATAGGACGCGATAGTGCGTCGCGTAGCGGCCGGTCAGCTCACGCTCGACGCGGCTCAACGCGGCGTCGTCGTCGTCGATCGCCAAGACGACAGGACGTGTCTCTTGCGAGGTGCCATCCATGGTCACGCTATGAGAGCACCGTACTTCAGCCATCCGTCCGGCTCTGTTTGGGGGGAGCCAGGCCGGGTACGTGCGCCGCTGCATAGGGAGAGCAAAGAGGGACGGCCCCACGCACGCACGGTCCATGCTGACGGCCCTGCGCTGCGACCTCTGGATCGGGTCGTCCCTCTTTTTGCGCCCATAGGGGGGTAGTGCGGGAAAGCCGCCAGGTGTGGGAGTAGGGTCCCTCGTCGCGTGGGCTATTACCTCGTCCCAGTCGCCGGCGACCGAGCCCGAGCGGCTGGGTTGCTGGCGCTGAACGGCATCGAGGACCTGGCGGGAGAGGACGGTGGGCTGGTCGCTCGCCTAGCAGCGCCGGACCCCGAGAAAGCCCGCGTTCGCGTCCTGGCCTCCCTGGGGAGCGGAGACTTCGAGGTGGGCGAGGTCCAGCCCGAGCAGCCTACGGACGGTTGAGTGGCCGACCCCGGAGCCCGGCGGCTTCGAGGGGCCCGTCCGCGGCTCGGCTCGGCTCGAGGCGGCGCAGGAATGATTGACGTGTCTCAGCGCGTCGCTGCCACCGCTAGCCAGCTGGTGCGGTGTCGGTGCTGACCTTCTGGGCCTCTTCGGTGAGTTTGGTCAGATTTGTGTCGACGGGTCCGTGCTCCTTCAGCATCCGGGCCATCCAGACGCAGCCGCTTGCAAGAAAGCGAGCCGTCCGATTCGTATAGAGATGGCCTTGGCCCTCGTCGATGTAGCTGGGCCCTGGTCCGGCGTCCCCGACCCAGTAGCAGTCCGCGTTCGGTGGGACGGTGCAGCCGTAGTGGGTGAAGTTGTAGAGAGTGGTCGCGCAGCAGTCGTGCGCGCCGTCCTCGTTCCCGGTCACGATCACCCCGACGACCTTGTTGTAGAGGGGGTATTGCCCCGTGTCGGGGTCGAGGTCCCGATAGGAGCCGTCGAGCCGCTCGGCCATGAGCTGGCAGAGCGATGACCGTGCGCCCATCCATATGGGCATCGAGGGCACGAGGATGTCCGCAGCCTTGATCTTGTCGTAGATCTTTGGCCACTCGTCGCCGTCTCCCATGTCGGATTCGGTCCCGAAGGCGATCTTGTAGTCGACCAGCCGGACCGTCTCGCACTCGACGTCCATCGGGACCATGAGATCAATGACCTTGTCGATGAGCGCCTGCGTGTGGGAGGTCTCAGGTGACTTCTTAAGGGTGCAGTTCAAGAACAGCGCCTTCAGGGCCATGCAAAGTCTCCTTAATCGATTGCTCAGTCAACGGGGCCGGTCGCGTCGGACCCTAACGCGAGCGTTCCGTGCGCGCGTCCGGGTGTCCCTACTCCCGCAGCCCGGCGGCTTCGAGGGCTTCGCCCATCGCGCCGCGCTACTGCTTGGGCGGGCTCTGGTCCACGGGTGCCAGGTCGCCGTGACGGTGGACGATTCTCCACTCGCCATCCTCGCGACGGTAGACATGGGTGACCCGGACGGTGACCGGCTCGACTTTGCCGTCCTCGAGAGTGGCATTGAAGCGCTCGAAGCCGACCGTATAGGCCATGTCTCCGACGACGTCGGCGACCTCGATGTCGTAATGAAAGTCGCTGCGGATGGTCCCGTCGTCCGAGAAGCGGGACGCGACCCAGCGAAAGATCCGGCTGACCTCGTCCCAACCGGTCTTACACGGCCCCCAGGCCCCCCAAACGCTGACGGGGTCACGCCGGGACCAAAGCGCCAGCCGCGGCTCCAGATCGCCCTGAACCAGGGCCGCCTCGGCCTCCGCCTGCTCGGCGAGGATGCCCCCACGAAAGTCGTCAAGCTCGCTCATCTTCTCTCCTCCAGTTGTCACGGCACGTCAGTTCTCCAGCGACATCGGCTACTCCCGTAGCCCGGCGGTTTCAAGAGTCTCGGCGCTCAGGCCGAGTGCGCGAAGGGCGCCCTTCGCGGTCAGGTGGTCCTCCCAGCGGAAGAACCGTCCATGGCGCAGCCACACGCATTGGTAGAAGTCGCCCTCCAGCTTCACGCCGCTCCCGCGCCCCTCGGCCTGGAGTGAGGAGTGAACAAGGACGCGATCATCGCCCACGGGGATCAACTCCTTGACCGCGACCTCGTAGCGGTCCCACGCGTCCCTGTACTCGGCCCAGAAGCGGGCAATCTCCTCGACGCCGTGACATGGCCGGGCCTCGGGAAACTTCCGCACCGGGTAGTAGTCGGCATCAGGCTCGTAGCGGTCGGCGACAAATCTCTGCATGTCGGGCGGGGCGTCGCCGTATTCGTCGATGAACCTCCGCACGACTTCCACGTTCTCCTGCGACATCGCCTACTCCGAGAGCCCGGCGGCTTCGAGGGCTTGCTCCAGGCTTCGAAACCAGGCGAACCGGCTGACCTTGGCGTCCCGGAAGGTCCACACGTGGAACTCGGACTGTTCGACGGTTACACCGCTGCCCGTTCCCTGCGCCCTGAAGATCACGCATGCAACCACGTGCTCCCCAGCATCCCTCAGTTCCTGGACTTCGTGAGCGAGGGAGCCAAAGGCTTCCCACACCGCCTGGCCGGCGGCCGAAAAGCCCTCAAGGCCATGTCTCGTCCCAGAGTCGATCGCCTCAGGCGGGTTCACGAATTCGATATCGCCCCGAAAGACGCTCGCGAAGTCGAAAGATGGCGTGCCGCCATTCCATGCCCTGTAGATGGCGCGCACGATTTCAACGTTCTCCTGCGACATCGCCTACTCCGCGAGTCCGGCGGCCTCGAGGGCTGCGCTCTCGTCGTAGAACTCGCGAATCCGCACGATCATTCCGTGCTGGATCGTGAGCAACTCGTACTCAGTCGTGCGAACCTCGGCACCACTCTTTGCGCCGCGGCCCAGCTCGGTTGCCTCGACCAGAACCTGATCGCCTCCGCAATCGACTATCCGCTGAACCTCGTACCGGTAATCGTCGAAGCTTTCGAGCCACTCCTCGAGCCGCTGTCTGACGCCCTCACGGCCTCGATAGGTCGCTCCGTCTTCAGGTGCGATCCACTCGATCTCCGGATGGCAGAGGTCCATCGTCCACGGGAAGGCCGCCAAGATCTCCGCCTTGGTCATTGCCAGCCCGTAGAAACGCGCGGCCAGCTCCACGTTCTCCTGCGACATCGCCCGCGCAGTATCTCGCTACTCCCGCAGCCCGGCGGCTTCGAGGGCTTCGCCCGGCTTCGGGAAGGTGGACAGCAGCAAGATCGAGCCGTCTTGGACGGTCCACAGGTGGCCGTTCTTGACCTCAATCGCGGCGCTGCTGCCTTTGGGCTGGGCACGAACCTTGACCGAGACCACTACCTGATCCTCGCCGTCGAAGAACTCTTCCGGTTCGGCGGTCCAGCCCTCAAGGGTGTCGATCGATCCTCGATGAACCGCTGGGCCGCATCTCGACCCCGATGGGAGCCCTGGAGCCGCGTCTCGATGGCGAAGTCTGGGTGCGTGTCGCGAAGACCGCATCCCAGCGACTGGCCAAGCGCCATAAACCTGACGCACGATCTCCACGTTCTCCTGCGACATCGCCTACTCCGAAAGCCCGGCGGCTTCGAGGGCCTCGTCGCGGTTGGCGAATGTTTGGAACCTGGTGATGCGCCCCTCGCTGAAGTTGGCGAGCCATCCGGCTTTAGCGTCGATCGCAGCGCCACTATCGCGTCCCTCGCCACGAATGCGGCCCAAGGCAAGGGTCCAATCGTCGCCATCGCGGATTTCCTCCACCTCCCATCGGAGGTTCTCCCAACTCTGATCGACGGCGGCGCAGTACTGTGTGCCGGCGTCGGCGCCGCGATAGGTGGTCCCTTCCAAGGCCGCCCGCACAGGCACAATTTCCGCGTCACCCGCGAGGGAGTCGTCGAATGCTTCGCCATCCCCCCGGTTGAACGCCTCCATCACGGCCCGCATTCTCTCCACGTTCTCCTGCGACATCGCCCGCGCAGTATCTCGCGTCGGCGCGCGCCGGTCAGTGGGGCAAGTGAGCCAGGACCGGGGTCGCCTTGCGCTCAGTGGGAGGCCGGGTGTAGGTTCGACATGGACACGCGCAACCACGTGCTCGTCATCAGGGGGCGGCTATCACCCGTTCGGCTGCGAACCCGGAGTCCGGAGCGGCTTCGTAGACGCTCTCAGCCCATCGGCGAACGCCATCGCGGCCGCGGAATGTTCCCTCGAATGCGGAACGCAGCGCGATGACCTCACAGTCAAGGCTGAACAACTCGATCAGCGACGCGATGTCGTGGGCCTGGAAGGCGTCGACAAAGCGGTGGACGACCTCGCTACTCCGAAAGCCCGGCGGCCTCGAGGGCTTCATCCCACGAGCCGTACAAGGACAGGCGCACCAGCTTGGAGCCGCGAAACGTGAACACGTTGGAAGCATCCCGAGTCACCTCGATGCCGCTTCCCCTGCCGCGACCACGAAGCCGAAACAGGACGACGACGTGCTCGCCGGCGTCGATGTAACGCTCGTCCTCGGGCCCGAACTCCTCCCAAGCCTCCAAAACCCCATCCCACGCTCGCCGGGCGGCTTCCAGGCCCCGATAGGTGCCCGGATCGGGGAACCCCCCGACATCGAGGACCATCTCGAAGCCGGGGTCTGCGGTCTCGCTCATCGCATCCCAGTCACCACGCTCGAAGCGCTCGAACCATCCCCGGACGACCTCCACGTTCTCCTGCGACATCGCCCGCGCAGTATCTCGCGAGCTGTCGCCTCCGTTCGAGAAGACGCCCTACTTTGCCTTGAACTCCACGCCGTCGAGCGACACGCCCTCGTACCCGTGCCCGCCGGAGCCCGGTTGGTTTTCGATGAAATCGACGGCTGCCGTTCGTATCACACCTGCACCGTCGCCAGGCTCTCATCGGAGTCGATGCTGTTCGTCTGCCCGAAGGCGACGGCGAACTCGCGCGTTGCGGCGGGGCGGTACCCGGGCGGCAAGACGAAGATCGGGCTGTGCGGGGGACCTGGGTTCACCACCGTCCCCTGGAGGTGAACGATGCCCAGCCCGTCGCGGGCATAGGCCGCTGTGGCGTAGCCCTGACCGAGGTTCTTCGATCCTCGGTAGCCCGCGGAGCCCACGAAGGCGCAAAAGATCCCGACCTGTCCCGACTGACAGGGGTCGGTGGCCAGCTGCGGATTGGGCTTCACCGGCGTGAAGCTGAGCTTCGCCAGGTCCTGGGACTTGACCTGGTGGTCGACGATGTCGTCGGAGAAGACCGTGTTCGACCCGTTCAGGGCGACAGCGGTGCCACCCCCGAGGACGAGAAAGAGGGCGATGGACGACAGGACGTTGGCGTAGGTCAGGTGGCGGTAGATGCGGCGCATGCTTCCTCCCTAGGTTGGACGACTCGTAGCGACCCTATCCCCGCCTGGCTCGCGGGGTCTGTGCAGGTCCGCACACTTGACCAGAGACGCCCGCGCAGCATCCCGCGCCCAGTGGGAGGGTGTCGGGGACCGATCCCGTGCCTGGCTGACCGCCGAGCGGCGCTCTCAGAACATTTGGTATCGACGAGATGCGGAGGCCTGAAGTGAGCGCCCTACTCCTCCGCAGCCCGGCGGCTTCGAGGGCGGTGCACCTGACCAAGAGGATCAGGCGTTCGCTACGACCTCGCGCACCTCGACGTTTTCAAGCGTGACTGCGTCGGTAAGCAGCGACGGCACCCTTTCGCTCATGTTCGTGGCAGCTTCCTCGGACTCGAAGACGACCATCGCCAGCCCCGTGCCGGCATCCCCCCGTGTCCAGTACCCCGCTACGAATCCTGGGGCCTGCGACACGCCAGATACAACGTTATCGCGCAAGTGGCTTGTGGCGGCCTCGCGGTCGTTGATGGTCACCTTAGTGACGACTGCGTGCATGAATGCCTCCTTCTGTCGCTGGTTGGGGAGAACTCTATCCGGGAGTCTCGCCGCTCCACGTTCTCCTGCGACATCGCCTACTCCGAGAGCCCGGCGGCCTCGAGGGCAGCTTTACCGTCAGCGAAGACGCTCCGCTTCCGAACGCTTCCCTTCTTCGAACCAGTAGGCCGAGAAGACGCACATCTCCACCTCCGCGTCGCTTTCTCGCCCTCGCCCGCGAACTCGTTCGGCAACCACGACCAAATCGCCTTCATCGTGGAGGACCTCGTCGAGCTTGACCTCAAACTTCGCCCACGCAGAGCGAATGGCGTCAATCCAGCGCTGCATCGCGTCGGGGCCTCGATACACGCTCTCGATGCCCGGAAAGGGAGTGGCACCCCACTCCACATCGGGAGTGGCGAGGTGAGTGACCGCGGCCCTGTCGCCTCGAGTGAAGGCCCGGTAGCCCCGCACGAGTGTCTCCACGTTCTCCTGCGCGATCTTCGGCCACGCAGCGGCCTGCAAGGCCTCTTCACGAGTCAGGTACTCGCGTCCTCGCGCGATCTTTCCGTCACGGACCATGAACACCTCTCCGGCGGTCTGATCCGTTTCGACGCCGCTCAGCTTGGCGCGTCCGCCAAATCGGCTCCACCGCGACCACCGTGGCCTGACCCGCGTCGATCAGTTCCACCGGTTCCATCCGGAAGCTGTCGAAGGTGTCGACCCAGTCCTGGAAAAACGCCCGGAGGGCGTGCTTGCCGTGGATCGGACCGGTGTCGTCGGCCCGATAGTCGACATCGTCGGTGAAGTAGTCCATGTACCGATCAAGCCCACCGCGGGCAAACGCCTCATAGGCCGCCTTCACGATCTCGACGTTCTCCTGCGACATCGCCCGCGCAGTATCTCGCGCCTGGTGCCGTCCTACTCGGCCACACACTGCCGCCAGGCGGGCCAGACGCGGTCGAGCAGCCTGACGGCTGCGGCCTCAACCTCCGGTTCTTCCCCATCGAGCAGAAGATCGAAGACGATCCAGTCACGCTCGAGGTTCACGCGGATGCCTCGCGCCCGTAACTGCGCCACGGCCTCCTGGGCCTGCCCAGCACAGCTGGGAATCACTCTGCGTCGCCATTCGTATCGGGGCATGCACCTTTCCTATACCCCGGGGGCGGGGGATGACCCCTTCGACGCCTTGGAAGACCTTCGGGCGACTCCCGGCGAAAAGAACCGCCCCTGGAGCGCCCGCTATCGCCGGATCGTGGAGGTCTGGCTTCGCTCGGACGCTTGGGAGGGGCCGTCGTAGGCGTCGGCTAGGTTCGGCGCTATGGCCTACTACTGGGTCCCCATCGAAGGCGATGCCGACCGCACCCGGGGGGATTCAGACCAATCCCATCGCGTGGAGCACCGCCCAGACGAGGGTTCCGAAGACCGCGAGGGCCATCAGGACGTAGAGATAGGTTGGGCCGTCCTCGTTCACGTTCGGTCCCCATACATGGCCTTCAGCATCTCGCCGCCTCCCGACTGATCGCGCCCCGGCAGGTCACCGTGAAGCCCTTCATGCGTAGGTCAAGTGGTCGCGGATGCGGCGCATGGTTCCTCCCTTCTCCTCTTGCATCCAATCTCCGCCCAGCTGGCGCAAATAACTGGCGCATGTGCGGCACGGGCATCACCGACACCGCTTGAACAGCGGAAAAGGTCGGCCGGCGCTCAAGATTGCATACATCTGCGGCGATCAAGTTGCAGCCCGCCATCAAGGATCGGTTTCGGCTGGTCGCGCATCGTTTCGCATCAGATCGCGACATCTCGTGCCTAGCGACGCACATCTCGACCGACAAATTGCCTTAGCGACGCTGGGTGGGGGCCTTGTGCCACTTGGGTGGTCGGAGAAGAGACGAACGCAAACCTCCGCGGCCTCCCCGGGTGCGTGAGGTGCCTGGCGCTCCGAACCGTCTGACGGTCGCTTTCCGGAGCTCACCGGTCGGCCGCCTCCGACCACGCCGGCTCGATCTCCGGACGGTACCCGTACGCCGCCTCACGGATCGCGTTATCGCTCTCCAAGCCGGCGCCCAGCGCCCCGCCGACCGTGGCCAGCGAGCTCGTCAGCCAGGCAAGCTTCAGGTAGTCCTCCCAGCCGACGCTCGTCCCGACCGCCTTGGAGAGCACGTCCGTCGTGATCAGGAGGCCAGCGGCGGTGAGGGAGAGGACGAAGAGGACCGCGTAGAGGGATGCGATGCCGACGAGGACGGTTGCGGTTGTGGTCGCGTTGAAGAGCAGGATCTGATCCTGAGCTGTTCCGGGCCGGCCGCGCTCCCAGAGCCCGTGGACGGCGATCAGGGAGGCGACCGTCACGCCGACTGAGAGCGCGGCGACCAGGGCCAGGCGTCCGATGTTGAGACTCTCGGCGATGATCCAGACGTCGCTGGTGACGAGGGCGAACGCCGCCGTCGCCAGGGCGGCGATCAGTGCCCGGTAGAGACGGGTCGCAAGCCGCCAAGGCCGGTTGGCGCGGAGCATCCCGCCAAGCAGGCGAAGGCGCCCGCCACTTGCCAGCGCCGCCAGCCCGGTCGGCCCATGCTCGGGATCCTCATCGGCGAGCTCCGAGAGGTCGACCAGTCGCTGGCGGAGATGCGGATCGCTCGTGCGGCCGTCCGCGGGCAGGTCGGGCGGCAGGTCGAGGAGCACCTGGAGCATGCCGAGCGCGGTCTGCGCCGCGCGCTCGCCGACGTTCCTTGGCCCGAGCGCCGGGACCGACACCAGGGCCACCCGGTGGGTCGGGCTCGCGTGACCCGCCAGCGGGCGGCGGCCGATTCGTAACGGCATGTCCGTGAGGCAGATCGCCATCTCCCAGTCCTCGGCCAGCAGCCGCCTGTGGGCGGCGTCGACGAGCTCCGTGGTCGGTGCGCTCGCGGGGACCAACCCGTCGACCACGATCCGCGTGCGCCAGTTGGCGTCGGGATAGTGCGCCGCCAGCGTCCGAACGAGGTCCGTGGCCACGCCTTTGGCGAGATCCGCGGCAAGGCCCGGGGCGGCGATCAGGCCGATCGTGACCTCGGCGGGGGTTGACCGTGCGTCGAGTGGTCTTGCGGATTGCATTTCTCTTGCCTTGCCGGTAGGCCCGCGACCCCGGAATGCGAACATCGGGTCCACGTTCTCCTGCGACATCGCCTACTCCGACAGCCCGGCGGCTTCGAGGGGTGACTCAGCTCGTCGTGGCGTCAAAGACCTTTTCTGACGGGGGGCCCGGTTCAGAGATATCGACGCCGTGTACTTCCTGCATCTGGGCTCGGAACCAGCTGTTGAACGGTTCGTCCGATGCCCCGAACTCGCCCAGCGCCGCCAACGGGTCATCGGCCTCGACGTATACCACCGCGACGGTTCCTTCAGGCGTCTGCTGATGCCAGACAATTTGCCTCGTGATGCCTGCCCGTTGTGCCGCCGCCTCGTACTCGTCCCGACGTGCTCCGCTCATTTCGCCAAGCGTCTTGCGGTCGAGCTCCTCCTGTCCCGGAAGGACCGGTATCGCGAAGGCAAATTCAGCCATGGACTCTCCTTTTTTCAGTGGCTACGTGGGGCGTCAGTATTCCCGATGGCCGGGAGGGGGGCAACCCGAACCGGTGAAGACCGCCGCGTCATGCCCTCCGAGCCATTCACCCATCCCATCTCCGCGCGGGATATTCGGGGACTCGGTGTGGTGAGCGCCCTACTCCCGCAGCCCGGCGGCTTCGAGATCCGCCGCTAGCAACTCGGAGTTGGCTGTTCCAGCGGGAGTAGCCTCTCCCCACATGACTCCGACTGCCACTAGACAAGCAGCCTTTGCGTTGGTCGTCGTGGGCGTCGTCGCCGTGTTGCTCGCCTTGCTGGCCAATCCACTTGGAATCGGCAAGAGCGGCTTCGGCTGGGCGCAGACATTTCTGCTCCTAGTGGGCCTCGGGCTGGTGGCCGTTGGGGCGGTGATCCCATCACGGGTCCGGAGTTCAGGCGCCGCAGGTCGTAGAGAGCCGCGCTAGGCCGCGGTCAGGTCAGGCTAGGCGTCACCTGGTCCTGGAGCGTCGTCGTACCACTTTGGTACCGACCGCGACGACTCAATCTCCGGGGACACATTGGGGACATGCTTCTAGCTCGAAGGGCCAGAAACCGCTTGGTCAAGCGCCCCCGGCAGGATTCGAACCTGCGACCCTCGGATTAGAAGTCCGACGCTCTGTCCGCTGAGCTACGGGGGCTCGCGCCGCAGCGTAGCGGCGCCCCACGACCGGACGAGGGCGTCCCGGTAAGACTCAGGCGCCGCCGGTATCCGCGCCGCCGTCGGCCTTATCGGGGCCCGAGGGAGCGCCCGGCTCCTTGATCGCCTCGGCCGCGGACTTGGCCTTGTCCTTCAGGGCACCCTTGCCGCTCGCGATGTCCTTGAGCTCGCCGGCGTCCTCCTTCAGGCTGTCGGTGCCGCCACGCTTCTCGACGATGTCCTTGGCTCGGTTGGTGAGTCTCTTCAGGTCCATTATCCCTCCGGATCTCTGGCTTTCCGTTTGAGGGTAGTCGGAATTCGCATGCCCCGAATTGCGGACTTTCCGAGTCCACTCGACGCCGCCGGGGCCTAGGGCCTGCTCTAGACTCGCCGGGCGCCGGGGTGTGGCGAAGTCTGGTATCGCATCCGGTTTGGGGCCGGAAGACCCCGGGTTCAAATCCCGGCACCCCGATGGACCAGCGACGGGGGCGGGCGCCGACGCACGGCCCGGCCGGCCGACGTGCTTCGAGCGGTCGGCAGCTCCCGCAGGGCGAGAAGCCAACGGCAGTTGCATAGGGTGCCGCCATGGCAGAAGTCAAGCCGCTCAGGGCACTGCATTACGACCTGGACCAGGTTTCGGCGCTGGGCGACGTCACCGCGCCTCCCTACGACGTGATCGACGCTGAGCGGCGCGCCGAGCTCCTCGCCCGCTCGCCCTTCAACGTGGTCGAGCTCGACCTCCCGCGGGCGCCTCAGGGTGATGATCCCTACGAGCACGCGGCGGCGACGCTCGACGCAATGGACCTCGCGGGGCATCCTCACCGCCGACAGCGGGCCCTCGATCTGGGCGCTGACCCAGGACTACACGGGACCCGACGGCCTCCCGCGCACCCGTCGCGGGTTCCTCGCCCGAGTGCGGGTCACCGACTACGGACCCGGCCTGATCCGCCCCACGAACGCACCCAGCCCGGCCCCAAGGAGGATCGCCTCAAGCTCACCCGCGCGACCCGGCACAACCTCTCCCCCATCTTCGCCCTCCACCCGACGAGCGTCTGGGACCTGCTCGACCCAGAACTCGGACCCGAGCCGTGGGCCGAGGTTGCCGACGACGAGGGCACGGTGCACCGCGCGTGGCGGCTCACCGACCCGTCCATCCACGAGGCGGTGAGCTCGGCCCTGGCCGACGACGAGCTGCTGATCGCCGACGGCCACCATCGCTACGAGACGGCACGTGTCTACGCCGACGAGGTCGGCGGCGAGGGCCCGCACCGCTACACGCTCGTCTGCCTCGTCTCGCTCGAAGACCCGGGCTCACCATCTTCGGGACCCACCGGATGCTGCGCGACCTCGACTCCGACGCACGCGGGCGACTCGAGGCGGCGATCGCCGACCGGTTCGATGCGGAGGAGGTCGACCGCGGCGGCGTCGACCCGGCGGGCGCCGAGGGAGTCGGCGTCTTCGGCTTCGCGGACGCCCAGAGCGGACGCTTCCTGCGCCTGCGACTCAAGGATCCCGGCGCGCTCGATGTCCCGCTCCCGGACCGCTCGCGCGCCTACCGGCAGCTCGACGCCGCGATCCTGGAGGAGCTGATCCTGAAGGCCGCACTTGGAATGACCAACCAGGACATCGCGGACAAGCGCGGGCTCGGCTATACGAGCGCGTCCAACCGCGCCTTGCATCAACTCGACGCCGGCGAGTACGAGGCCGCCTTCCTGCTTCGCCCGACGCCCGTCGAGCAGGTCCGCGAGGTTGCGGACGCTGGAGAGACGATGCCCCCGAAATCGACCTATTTCTTTCCCAAGCTCCTGACCGGGATCGTCTTCAACCCACTGCGCTGAGCCGCCCGGGTCTTCCGTTAGGGTCGCGCGACGTGACTCGCATCTATACGCGCAAGGGCGACGACGGAACCACCACCCTGTGGTACGGCGGCAGGGTCGTAAAGACGAACCCGCGAACGGAGGCCTATGGGTCGATCGACGAGGCGGGGGCGGCTCTCGGCGTCGCCCGATCGCTGTGCGGCCCCGACCACGCCGAGCTGGCCGCCGACATCCTGCGTCTCCAGCGCGAGCTGTTCGTGGCCGGCGCCGAGCTGGCCACGGCGCCCGAGGCCGAGGGACGGCTCGAGGACGGGGTGAGCCGGGTGACCGACGCGATGGTCGAGGCACTGGAGCCGATCATCGATCGCTACATGGGCCGGGTCGAGCTCCCCCCGAACTTCGTGATCGCCGGGGGCACGACGCTCTCGGCCGAGCTCGACGTCGCCCGCACCGCGATCCGCCGCGCAGAACGTCGCGTCGTGGCGCTCAAGGAGGAAGTGGGGCTGGCATCGGAGGCGGTGCTCCGCTACCTCAACAGGGCTTCGGACCTGGCCTTCGCGATGGCACGGGTCGCCGACGAGGACGAGCCGGAGCTGTTCGAAGGGCGAGGAAAGGCCGGAGATGGTTGAGGCGATCGCGCGGCGGCGGGACGGATACACCCACGACGTCGAGATCGACGGCCACCACACCCTGGTGTTCGACGAGCCCCGCGAGGCGGGAGGCACCGACCAGGGTCCCTCTCCCACCCGGACGCTCGCCGCGGCGCTCGCCGCCTGCACCGCGATCACGACCGAGATGTACGCGGAGCGGAAGGGCTGGGACCTCGGCGCCCTCGAGGTCCGGGTCGAGATGGAGTACGGCCCGTCGAGCGTTCCGAGCGCCTTCGTGGTCGCCCTGCGACTGCCCCACTCGCTGTCGCCCGAGCAGGTCGAGCGTCTGCGGGTGATCGCCGGCAAGTGCCCGATTCACCGTGCGCTCAGCCACGAGCGCGAGGTGACGGTGACCGACCGGGTCGAGCTGGTCTAGCGGCTTGACCCGGCGTCGTTGATGGATCTCGGGCTCGACGGCCGGACGTGCGCGGTCACCGGCGCCAGCCGCGGGATCGGCCGCGAGGTTGCGCGGCTCCTCTGCGCGGAGGGCGCCAACGTCCTCCTCGTCGCGCGTACGGAGGCCGCCGTGGCAGAGGCGGCATCCGAGTGCGGGGCGGCGGGCGGCGCCGCCGAGGCCCTGGCCCTCGACGTCACCGACCCCGACGCCGGCGAGCTGATGGTCGCCGCGGCCGCCGAGCGCTTCGGCGAGCTCGACGTGCTGGTCAACAACGCGGGCACCGCAACGCGCCGCTCCCTCGACGAGGTTCCCGACGCCGATTGGCAGGCGGCCTGGGAGCTGAACGTGATCGCGCCGCTTCGCGCGATGCGCGCCGCGGTTCCCGGCATGGCCTCCCGCGGCTGGGGGCGGGTGGTCAACGTGTGCTCCTCGGCGGCCAAGCGCCCGTCGGGGCTGACGCCCGAGTACGCGGTGACCAAGGCGGCGGAGCTCTCTCTGTCGCGAGTGTTCGCCGACGCGCACGCGAGCCAAGGGGTGCTGGTAAACGCGATCTGTCCGGGACCCACCAAGTCGGAGCTGTGGATGGAGCCCGGAGGCCTCCTGGACCAATCGGCCGAGCTCGCCGGCCAGGGTCGCGATGAGGCGCTGGCCGCGGCAGGTGCGGGCCGCCCGATCGGCCGCCTCGCCGAGGTCCGCGAGATCGCGGACGCGATCGTCTTCCTGTGCTCGGAGCGGGCCTCCTACGTGGCCGGGGCGGCATGGAGCGTCGACGGTGGCACCGTGCAGGTGATCATCTGATGGCTCGGTCCACCGACTCGACCGAGCCATCACGCGGCGCGGCGATTGCCTGAGCGGCGAACCCCTCCCGCGCCGGGGAGGGTCAAGCCGCTCGGCCTGCTCCGGGAACGACCCGGGTTCCGCAACCTATGGCTCGCGCTGACCCTCTCTTACACCGGCTCGGGCGCCTCGCTGACGGCCCTGATCCTGTACGCGCAGCAGACTCAGGGCACGGGCATCGCGGTCGCGGCGATCCTGGTGGCGCTGACGATCCCCCGGCTACTCGGGCCGGTGGCCGGCACCCTCGCTGACCGCTGGGACCTGCGGCGGCTGATGGTCGGGTGCGATCTGGGGCAGGTCGGGCTCTACGCAGTGATCGCCCTGCTTCCGCCGTTCGGGGTTGTGATCGCACTGACCGCGACCGCCACGCTCCTGACCACCGTGTACTCGCCGGCCCGCCCCGCCTTCGTCCCGGTCCTCGTCAAGCGCGACGAGCTGATGAGCGCCAATTCGCTGATCGGCACCGCCTTCAACATGCAGATCGCCGCCGGGCCCCTGATCGGAGGACTCCTGTTCGCCGCCGGCGGGGCGACCCTCGCTCTGTCGGTGAACGCGGCCACCTTCGCCGCCTCCGCACTCCTCACCGCGCTGATCCCGCGGGATGCGCAGGCGAGGACGGACCCGAAGGAGCGTGCGAGCGTCGCCCAGGAAACGCGCGAGGGCTTCTCCTATGCGATGCACAACCCCTTCACCAGGGTGGTCATCTTGACGCTGCTCTTCGGGCTGATCTTCCTCGCGATGGACAACATCGCACTCGTCTTCCTGGTTCGCGACACCCTCGGCGGCGGCGCCGCGGCCTTCGGCCTCGCCTCGACCGCGTTCGGCGTCGGGATGATCGTCGGCGCGCTCGCCCTGCTCGGTCACCGGCGCTTCTCGCCGGTGACGCTCTACCTCGGGGGCTTGGGATGACGGGCGCCGGGACGCTGTTCACCGGCCTCGCTCCCGCCGTGGGCTTCGTGATCCCCTTCCAGGTTCTGGCCGGAGCGGGAAACGGAGTCGACAACGTCGCCAGCGAGACGCTGATCCAGCAGCGTGTGCCCGGGCCGATGCTGGGCCGGGTGTTCGGGCTGACCGGCACGGCCGCCAACGCCGGCGCCAGCGTCGCCGCCCTTCTCGGGGGCATCCTGCTCGACCTCACCTCCCCGCGCACCGTGCTGGTGATCGGCGGTGTCGGAGGGTCTGATCGTGACGGCGGTCGCGATCTGGTCGTTCGGGCGCATCCGCAACCCCGAGGCATTCACCGCCGAGCGCGATACTGCGCCGAGTGGATGAGCTCGCCGGCTCGCTGAGCCGCGCCCTGCTGACCCCCGAGGAAGCCCGGGACGATGCAGGCCCCGGGCGGAACCGACGCCGCGGTGCTCGCTGGCGATGTTCGGCCATCCGGCGACGCCCCGGGCTGGTGTTCACCGAGCGGCGGCGCGACCTGCGTCGCCACGGCGGGCGAGATCTCGTTTCCCGGGCGGCCGCCAGGACTCGCCCGAGGAGGGCCTGGTCGAGACCGCCGCTGCGCGAGGCCCACGAGGAGATCGGCCTCGACCCGTCCGACGTCGAGGTGATCGGCGCGCTCCCCCCGGTCGGGACCTTCGTCACCGGCTACAAGGTCCACCCGTTCGTCGGCCTGATCCCCGAGGGCCTGCGCTTCGAGCCGAATCCCGACGAGGTCGCCGCCGTGCTGCTCTTCCGGCTCGACGAGCTGCGCGGCGGCTTCGCGATGCGGCGCCTGGTCCGACGCGGGGTGCCGATCCGCACTCCCACCTACGTGGTCGGGCGAGCACCTGATCTGGGGCGCCACGGCGCGGATCCTCGCCGAGCTGCTGGAGCGAATCGACGGCGTGCTCGCGACGCGCGCGCTAGACGTCCTTCTCGATCGGGACGTTGACCAGGTTGCCCCACTCGGTCCACGAGCCGTCGTAGTTCTCGACGTCGTCCAAGCCCGAGCAGCTCGTGGAGCACGAACCAGGTGTGCGCCGAGCGCTCGCCGATCCGGCAGTAGGCGATCACCGGCGTTCCGTCGGCGATCACGCCCTTGGACGTGTAGAGCTCGCGCAGCTCGTCGGCGGACTTGAAGGTCCCGTCCTCGTTCACCGCCTGGGCCCAGGGCACCGAGATCGGCGCCGGGGATGTGGCCGGAGCGCTGCGCGCCCTCCTGCTCGTAGCCGGCCATCGCGATCAGCTCGCCCGAGTACTCCTGCGGGCTGCGGACGTCGACCAGGCTGGTCTCGCTGTCGAGCGCCTCGAGCACCTCCTCGCGCCGGGCGCGAATCGACTCGTCGCCGGGCTTCGCCTCGAAGGTCGCCGCCGGATAGCTCGGCACCTCGGTGGTCGTGTCGCGGCCCTCGGAGATCCACTTCTCGCGCGGGCCGTTCACCAGCTTCACCTTGTCGTGACCGTAGTAGAGGAAGTACCAGTAGGTGTAGGCGGCGAACCAGTTGTTGCGATCGCCGTACAGCACGACGGTGTGATCGTTGGAGATGCCCCGCCAGCCCATCAGGCGGCCGAAGTCCTCCGGGCTCAGGAAGTCGCGCTTGACCTGGTCCTGGAGGTCGGCCTTCCAGTCGAAGCCGATCGCCCCCGGGATGTGGGCCTCCGCGTAGAGCGCCGGGTTCTCGTCGACCTCGACGATCCGGATCGAGTCGTCGTCGAGGTGCTCGGCGACCCAGTCGGTGTCCACGAGCACGTCCTTCGCGTAGTCGGCCATCTGCGCTACCTCCGTCAGATTGACCTTAATCCCTATCCGAGTTTACGGTATTCGCGCTTGGCAGTCGGCCGCGAGGCTCAGTCCGCTCCTCCGACGAGTCGCTCGGCGGCGCCGAGCATCGCCTCGACCCATGCCTCCCAGTCGCCGGGGTCGCGGTCGACCGAGCACGACCGGGATCCGCCACCTCTCCCCGGCCGCCCGGACGATCTCGCGTCCCTCGCTCGAAGGTGCCGGGCGCTCGACGCTCCCGACGGCCTCGTAGACGAACCCGCGCACGGGCGTGTCGACCAGCTTCTCGAGCACCCGCTCGAGCCGCGGGCCGTGGATCGCGGCCGACCAGCGTCCGGATCCCCGACGCGCCGAGCCGAGCAGCCAGAAGACCAGCGTCACGTCGCCGACCTGCTCGAGGATCGAGCCGGCCCGATCGGGGTCGGCGACCGCCGCCTCGAGACCCGCAGCCAGGATGTCCGCGGTCGCCGCCGGGTCGCGCGTCGTGCCGCGGACCAGCCAGCCTGCCGACGACCAGGCGACGCCCCAGCGCCCGGCCCCGGCAGCCGCAGCCGACGATCAGCGCCCGGCCAGCCCGTCGTCCCGCGAGGACCGCCGGCGGGCTAGACGCCGAGCTCGTCCTCGAGCTCGTCGAGCCGGTCGTCGTAGGAGCGGCGCTGGCGCTCGCGGATCGCCTCGTCCTCTCGCGCCATCCGCGAGGCGTCGGAACGGGTCAGGTCGGGCTTTCCGCGCCGGCGGCGCATCTCGTTCTGGGCCTCGATCATCTGCTGGACGTCCTCGGTCTCGAGCCGCGCCTCGTCCTCGAAGGAGCGGGTCGGCCGCCAGTCGACCAGATCGGCGCCGCTGCCCGGATAGGCCCGAGCCACCAGGACGAGGACGAGGACGATGAAGCCGACCATCGCCAGGCTTAGGAGAATGAAGTCCATCGGGCCCGCGAACACCATAGACGCTTTCGATCATCGACGCCGTCCGGACTCCGATGGGGCGCTACCGCGGCGCGCTGGCGGGAGTCCGCCCCGACGACCTCGCCGCTCACGCGATCGGCGCGGCGGTGGAGCGAACCGGCATCGACCCCGCGGGCGTCTGCGACGTGTACCTCGGCGCGGCGAACCAGGCGGGCGAGGACAACCGCGACGCCGCCCGGATGGCGTCACTGCTCGCGGGGCTTCCGGTGGAGATCCCGGGGGTGACGGTGAACCGGCTCTGCGCATCGGGGCTCGAGGCCGTGAACCAGGCTTCGCGCGCGCTGCGGCTCGGCGAGGGAGACCTCTATCTGGCGGGCGGCGCCGAGTCGATGAGCCGCGCCCCATGGGTGGTGCCGAAGCCCGACGCCGGGCTGGCCACGCGGGCCGCAGACGATGCACGACACGTCGCTGGGCTGGCGCCTCGTCAACCCGCGGATGGCCGAGCGCTACTCGACCGAGGCGATGGGCGAGACCGCCGAGAACGTCGCCGAGCGCTACGGGGTCACCCGCTCCGAACAGGACAGGTTCGCGCTTCAAAGCCACGCCCGGGCGATCGCCGCGGGCGCCGAGGGGCGGTTCGCCGACGAGATCGTCGCCGTGGACGCGCCGGGCCCCGGCCGGGGCGCCGCGACCGTCCGGGTCGAGGCGGACGAGGGACCGCGTGCCGACACCTCGCTCGAGAAGCTCGCCCGGCTTCGGCCGGCGTTCCGCGACCCGGGCACCGTGACCGCCGGCAACGCCTCGACGCTCAACGACGGCGCCGCGTGCCTGGTGCTCGCCGACGCCGGCGCGGGCCGAGGCGCTCGGGGCCGACCCGCTGGCCCGGATCGTGTCGATCGGCGTCGCGGGCGTCGACCCGGCCTACATGGGAATCGGCCCGGTGCCGGCGATCCGGCGAGCGCTCGATGCAGCCGGGGTGACCCTCGACGACGTCGACCTGGTCGAGATCAACGAGGCGTTCGCCGCCCAGGTGCTCGCCTGCGCTTCCGAGCTCGGGATCGAGGAGGAGCGGCTGAACGTGAACGGCGGCGCAATCGCACTCGGGCACCCCCTCGGCTGCTCGGGCGCCAGGATCCTCACCACGCTGATCTGGGAGATGCGTCGCCGGGGCGCCCGGCGCGGCATCGCGGCGCTCTGCGTCGGAGTCGGCCAGGGCGTCGCGACCCTGGTCGAGAACCCGGCCGCCGACTGAGCGTCAGCCGCGGATCTTGGCGCGCGGGTGGCGGTCCGCGGGCTCGCCACCGCGTGCGGCACGCTCTGCCGTTTCGCGCGCTCGCGCGCGTCGCCCCCAGGTGATCGGGGGCCGGCGCGTGTAGAGCGCGGGCAGCGGCGCGTCCGCGGAGCGCGGGAGGGGGCCGAGGCCATCCAATCCCCCAACGCCTGGATCCGAGTCGGGTACGGCGCGGTTCTTGTCGCGAAAGCCGAGCATCCCGGGGTCGTCCGGCCGGCGCTTTGGAGGCGCCTTTGCCGGGCGTCGGATACCTGTACCACGATTCAGGTACGCGGTGGAGAAAATGTGCTCAGGTGCAGGTGCTTCTCACAACAGTTGACAGGTTTTTGCAACCCGGCCGGAGCCACCATCCGCCGCTCAGATAGCCTCGTGGCGATGGCCGCCACCGAACTCGCGAGCGTCGACGGGGAGATCACGGCGACCGACGCGGCGACGATCCCGCTGCGCGACGACGGGCTCTATCGGGGCGACGGGGTGTTCGAGGTGATCCGTCTCTACGGCGGCGAGCCCTTCGCGCTCGGCGAGCACCTGGATCGGTTGGAGCGATCGGCGGCGGCCATCGAGCTGCCGGTCGAGCGCGCGGCGATCGAGCGCGAGCTGGAAGCGCTGCCTGGCGGCCTTCGGGACCGAGGAGGCCCAGCTTCGAATCCTGCTGACCCGCGGTGGACGCCGGATCCTCCTCACCGAAGCGCTTCCCGATCGTGGAAGCTCGGTAAGGCTCGCCAGCGTGAGCTACTCGCCCACGCGTGATCCTGACCGGGGTCAAGTCGCTCTCCTATGGGGCGAACATGCAGGCAACGCGCATCGCCCAGGGACGCGGCGCGGACGAGGCGGTGCTGGTGCGGCCCGACGGGATCGTCCTCGAGGCGCCGACGTCCTCGATCTTCTGGGTGTCACCAGCGGGCGGCTTGAGAACGCCGGCGATCTCGACGGGCATCCTCGAGTCGATCACCCGGGCCCAGATCGTCCGCTCGCTGCACGTGGAGGAAGGGGCGTTTCGCGTCGACGATCTGCTCGCCGCGCACGAGGCGTTCCTCGCCTCGACCGTTCGCGAGGTGCAGCCCGTGGCCGTGATCGACGGACGCGAGCTGGAGACCCCGGGGCCGCGGACCGCGGAGGCGGCGGCGGCCTTCAGGCGCTCGTTGGACGCAGACCCTCGCCCCGTAGTCTGCAGCCGTGGACCTCGACCTCAGCGACGAGCAGCGTCTGATCTCCGAGACGGCGCGCGACTTCGTCGACAACGAGGTCGTCCCGCGGGCCCGCGACAACGACCGCGCCGCCCGATTCGACCGAGAGCTCGCCACCCGGCTCGGGGACATGGGATACCTCGGCGCGCCGGTCGCCGAGGAGTACGGCGGTCGGGGCCTCGACTACCTGAGCTACGGGCTGATCGTCGAGGAGGTGGGCCGCGGCGACTCCTCGGCCCGCACCGTCGTCTCGGTTCAGACATCGCTCGTCTGCGGGTCGATCGAGCGCTGGGGCAGCGAGGAGCAGAAACGCCGCTGGCTGCCACGACTGTGCTCGGGCGAGGCCCTCGGCTGCTTCGGCCTTACCGAGCCCGACGCCGGGTCGGACCCCTCCGGCATGCGCACGCGGGCCCGGCTGGAGGGCGGCGTCTGGCGGATCAGCGGCCAGAAGATGTGGATCTCGCTCGGGAACGTCGCCGAGGTGGCGATGGTGTTCGCGCAGACCGACCCCGAGAAGCGCCACAAGGGCATCGCCTGCTTCCTGGTGCCAACGTCGACCGAGGGGTTCTCCTCCCAGGAGATCCACGGCAAGCTCGGACTGCGGGCCTCCGACACCGCGTCACTGGCGTTCGACGACCTCGAGGTGGCCGAGGACGCGCTGTTGGGCGAGGTCGGCGACGGGTTCAAGATCGCGATGACGGCCCTCGATTCCGGCCGCTACTCGGTGGCGGCAGGGTGCGTCGGAATCTGCGAGGGATGCGTGCAGGCCTCGACCAGCTACGCGAAGGAGCGACGCCAGTTCGGCGTCGCGATCGCCAGCTTCCAGCTGGTCCAGGAGATGATCGCGGAGATGATCGTGCGTCGTGACGCGGCCAGGCTGCTGGTCCGGCGGGCTGGGATCCTCAAGGATCAGGGCCGGCCCAATACGGCCGAGACGTCGATCGCCAAGCTCTATGCCACCGAGTCGGCGGTCGAGTGCGCGAACCTGGCGATCCAGGTGCACGGCGGCTCCGGGTACGTCGACGACTACCCGGTGGAGCGCTACCTGCGAGATGCCCGCGTGACGACCCTCTACGAGGGAACCTCGCAGATCCAGAAGCTGATCATCGGGCGAGAGGCGACCGGAATCAACGCGATGCTCCCCCTTCGCGCCCCTTGAGCCCGCTCGTCCAGACCAGCGTCGACCGAGGCGTCGGCCTGTGCCGGCTCGACCGGCCCGAGGCGCGCAACGCGCTCTCGCCCGACCTGATGGAGGAGCTCGCGACGGCGGTGGAAGCCTTCGATCGCTGATCCTGACGTCCGCTGCGTCGTGATCGCGGGATCCGACGAAGCGTTCGCGGCCGGCGCCGACATCGCCTCGCTTCGGGATCGGACCTTCGAGGAGGCACTGCGACATCCGGCGAACGCGTTCTGGCGCCGGCTGGCCGCATGCCGGACGCCGCTGGTGGCCGCCGTTTCCGGGTTCGCCCTGGGCGGAGGCTGCGAGCTGGCGCTCCTCTGCGACCTGATCGTCGCCTCCGAGACCGCGCAGCTGGGCCAGCCGGAGATCACCCTCGGGATCATCCCCGGCGGTGGCGGGACGCAGCGGCTGACGCGGGTGATCGGAAAGCAGCGGGCGATGGAGCTGGTCCTGACCGGACGCCGGATCGACGCCCGGGAGGCCGAGCGGCTGGGGCTGGTCAACGAGGTGGCAGGGCCGGAGCGAGTGGCTGGAGCGGGCCATGGAGCTCGCCCGGCGCGTCGCCGCCCGGCCACCGATCGCGGCCCGCCTTGCCAAGCAGGCGGTGCTCGCGGCCGATGAGACCGGGCTGAGCGCCGGCCTCGATCATGAGCGCCGACTCTACGAGCTGGCGATGGCGACCGAGGATCGCATCGAAGGCATGGACGCCTTCCTCGAGAAGCGACAGCCCGAGTTCAAGGGGAGGTGATCGTCAGTGGTGACGGGATCGCCGGAGGCGCGAACACCTGCCGGTGGAGGAAGGGAACGATCGTCTTCAAAAAGGCGTTTCGTCGCGGGGAGGCCATCAGCGGGTCTAGGTGGCTCTCGCGGGGCTCGGCGTTGACCAGGAGGGCCTCGGCGCGGGTCGTCGCGGTGCGCCGGATGAAGGCCCGCGCGCCCCTCGAACACGCCGCCGCCGGTGAGCGCCGTCTGAAGCGCGTAGAGCGGCAGGTCGACATGCTTGGCGTGGAACAGCCGGAGGCCCAGATAACGGGCGACAGCGTTGTCGCGCAGCTGATCGGCGCCGTTGGTGTCGATGGTGAGGCGCTTGGGGAAGTACCACTCGATCGAGTTCGAGGGCTCCTGTCCGAAGGTTTCGGCGATCCGTCGAACCGGGGTCACGCCACCGTCTGCCCAGTCGCGCGGGTCTCCATGCCGGCGCAGGCCGCCGGCGTTCACCCGCAGGTCGCGCCCGAGCGGCGAGGTGTCGCGATCGAAGGCGTAGCCCAGGAGCGCGCTGTCGGTGACCGGGAACGGAGGATTCAGCTCATGCGGGATCAGCGGGTAGCCCTGGAGGGTGGTCGCCGCATCTCGGGGCGCCAGCCGGGCGAACATCCCGGCGATCTCGGCGAACAGCCCCGCGGTCTCGGGAGGCAGACTCGCGAGACAGCTGTGAGAACGGGTTCGCCGTTCGCGAGCTCGGCGATCGCCTTCTTGGCCTGGTCGAGATCGAAGGCGTCGAAGCGTCCCGAGCAGTCCTCCGTCGATCAGGACCAGGCCGTCGAGGTCCCTGTAGCCCGGCTTGCCGTTGAAGTCCCATGCGGCATAAGCAACGGTCAGCGACGCGCCGAGTGAATGCCCGCCGAGCACCACGCGAGCGCCCGCCTTGCTTCGCGCCTCCGGACGACCGAATGGGCGTCTCGCAGGGCGACCTTCATTCCCCACTGACGCGCATACGGGTAATCGGCGGATTCCAGGAACTGGAAGTGGTCCGCCGGGGTTCCGCCGTTCGTGATCCAGCCGAGGTAGTAGTCGAAGGCTGTCCTGGAGGCTCGACCTTGCCCTTCGAGAGCCTGTCGTGAAGACCCTGGTGTCCTCGAGTGCCTGGGTGCGCCGGTCGATCGCCCAGACCTGGAGCCCGTCGACCCGCCGGATCGAGATTGCGCGCGATCAGCGTGAAGTCGCCGGCACCGCCCTGGGTCCCCGGCATCAGGACGAGCACCTTGTCGGCCGTGGCGCGGATCCGAACTCGTGGACGAACACGCGGTTGAACCTCGCCGGACCGGCCGCATCGGGTGCCCTCATCGCGACGACCCGATCCCTGGCGCCGGCGGGCGCGACGACGCACAGCGAGACGAGGACGGTCAACGCGAGCAGCCGATCCAAGCCGAGCGATGCGGATCCTCCCACTCATCGCCGTACCGGCACTCTAAAGGGCACTCGTCGGGCGGCGGCCGGGCGAGCCGCCCCGGCATCGCCGGACGGAGATAATCAGCTTTGTGGCCGCGGTCGAACATCAGGCGGCGGCGTGAGCATCGGCCGGATCGGCGTCGCGGGAGCCGGGACGATGGGCGCCGGGATCGCCCAGCTGGCCTGCATGGGCCGGTTCGAGACCTACCTCCACGACCCGGATCCGACGCGCTCTGGCCGCCGGCGCCGCGCAACTCCGCGAGGCGCTCGCCCGAGGCACCGAGCGAGGTCGCTGGAGCGCCGACGCGGCACGAGGCGGCGGCCGCGCGGCTTCGCGAGGCGCCGCAGCGCGGACGACCTGGCCGACTGCGAGCTCGTGATCGAGGCCGCACCCGAGGATCTGGCGCTGAAGCGAGAGCCTCTTGGCCCGCCTGGCCGAGCTGTGCGGCCCGGACGCGATCCTCGCCACCAACACCTCCTCCCTGTCGGTGACCGCGATCGCCGCCGGGGTCGAGCAGCCCGAGCGCGTCTGCGGCATGCACTTCTTCAACCCCCCGCCGGCGATGCGCCTGGTCGAGGTGGTGGCGGGCGATCGAGACATCCCGAGGAGACGCTGGCCACGGTCGACGACGTCGCTCGGACGATGGGCCGCGAGCCGATCCGCGCAGCCGACCGGATCGGCTTCGTCGCCAACCGCGTCGCTCGGCCCTTCACGCTCGAGGCGCTGCGGTTGCTGGGCCAGCGCGTCGCTCCCCACGACCAGATCGATCGCATCGTGCGCCTCGGCGGCGGCTTTCGGATGGGACCGTTCGAGCTCATGGACCTGATCGGGGTCGACGTCAACCTCGAGGTCGCGAAGTCGTTCTGGGAGCAGAGCTTCCACGAGCCGCGCTGGCAGCCGCATCCGATCCAGGCAGCGGATGGTGGCCGCGGGCCGAGTGGGTCGAAAGGCCGGGCGCGGCTACTACGAGTACGGCGACGGGCCACACCGCCCCGACGATCCTCGCCGAGCTCGAGGCTCGCGAGGCGGCGGCGACCCGACCCCGAAGTCAGATCGAGGGCCACGGCTTCAGGGCCGTCAGCCTCTGGAGCGTGCAGGCCTCGCCGGCTCGATCCGGCGGGTGACGCGATCGGCTACGTGGCGCTCCCGACGCTCGGCCGAGTCGCGGCTCGTGGAGATCGTCGCTGGCCCGGCGACGAGCGAGGACGCGCTCGGGGCCGCGAAGCGACACTTCGGCCGAGCTCGGAAAGCACGTGGAGCCGTCGCGATCGCCACTCCGGGCCTGGTCCTCGGACGGATCCTCTGCCAGATCGTCAACGAGGCCCATTTCGCGGTCGAGGAGGGCGTCGCGACTCCCGGCGACGTCGACACGGCGATGCGCCTCGGCTTCAACTGGCCCCGCGGGCCCGTTCGAGTGGGGCCGAGGCGATCGGCCCGATCCGCGTGGTCGCGTGCCTCGACGCGCTCCGCGCCGAGCTCGGCGAGGAGCGCTATCGGGTGGCACCGGACTTCGCGCCGCGTCCATCTGGGATTGCCGATCGGGCCGGCCCGAACACGTTCTGCGGCGGTCGGCGCCGTCAGCTCAGGCGCGGCCCCGTTCCCGGAGACGGGACGCTCGATCGATCCCGTAGTCGATGCCGCCATAGACGAAGGTCGGCACGACCGGCCACTGCCGCTTCCAGCTCGCCATCTCCGACGACGGGAAGACGTTCAGGTACCGCGGATCGCGCGGGTTCGGATCGGCGAGCGCCTTCTCCTTGATCATCGAGTCGTACTGGTCGATCGAGTCCTCGAGCGTGTTCGAGTTGAGGATCACCTCGCGGCCGAAGAACTCCGCCGTCTTGCGGACGCCGGGGATCTTCGAGAGGTGCGGATGCCAGGAGTCGGCGGCGACGCCGTTCTCGGAGGACACCCACACGCCGTCGTCGGTGTTGATGCACAGCGAGTGGTTGCCGTCCGTATGGCCGGGGGTCCAGACGAGGGCCACGCCCTTGCCGAGCTCGACGTCGCCGTCGATCAGGACGACGTTGTCGGTGATCAGGTCCTTCGTCCCGTCCTCGACGTACCAGGCCCACTGCATCGGATGCAGCGACGCGAAGGTGTCCCACTCCTTGCGCTGCGCGATCAGCTTCGCGTTCGGGAACAGCGGCGGGCGCGGCGCGGCCTCGCCGGGAATCGGCTCGGTGGTCCCGAGCACGAAGCGCAGGTCCTGGACGTGCAGGTGGTCGAAGCTGACGTAGTCGACGTCCTCGGGGCGCAGCCCGGCCTTGGCGAGCGCCTCGTCGGGGTGGTTCCAGATCGTCGCGAGCACCTTGTAGGAGAGGAACTCGCCGAGCTTCTCGATCTGCTGGGCGTAGTACGGCGCCTCGGCCGGCCCCTCGGGGACGGTCGGCTCGTAGGCGAGCGTCTTCAGCTCGCCGTCGAAGCCCTCGAACTGGACGACCTGGAGCCGGTTGATGATGTTGACGTACGGGTTCGGCCCCTTGGCCGCGCCGCCGAACGCGAACTTGAGCGGGTACCCGGCCGAGGCGATGTCGATCGTGCGGACGGCGCGAACTCGGTTGTCCGGGGTGGCGAAGCGGGCCCGGAACTCGGCGGCGGCCTCGCGGATCGCCGCCGGCCGGTCGCCCCGCGGCCAGGTCTGGTTCGCGTCGTCGAACTCGCTGAACGGGCTCAGTCCGATCTTCTCGACCTTGACCCTGGGAACCTCGGCTACGGCCATCGCGATCCTCTTTTCTGCGGTCGTTGAGGGACCTGGCGCAACTGTACCGAGGCACCGCACGCGGTCGCCGACAGCGATCAGGTCGGGCGCGGGACAGCGTGCTCGCCGCACCCCGCGACGGCGTCGATCCGGGAATCGATCAGCTGGCGGAGGGTGCGGGTGCGGGCTCGGCCCGCTCCTCGAGCTGCGCCTGACCCGCCACGCCGGCCCAGTGCGCCTCGGGCGAGGGAGGCACGTCGCGCAGGTACCACTCCGCGTCGAGCGCGCCCATGCAGCCGGTGCCCGCCGCGGTGACCGCCTGGCGATAGGTGTGATCCACGAGGTCGCCGACCGCGAACACGCCGGCCAGGTTGGTGCGGGTGGACCCGTCGTGGGTGACGACGTAGCCGCCATCGTCGACCTCGACCTGCTCGCGAACCAGCTCGGAGCGCGGAGTGTGGCCGATCGCCACGAAAGCGCCGCCGATCTCGAGCTCCTCGACCTCGCCGGTCTCGGCGTGTCGAAGCCGTAGCGTCGCGATCTTCCCGTCGTCGCCGGCGATGAACTCCTCCGGCACGTACGGCGTCTTGAAGCTGATGTTCGTCCTGCTCGCGCGCGCGCTCGAGCATGATCTTCGAGGCGCGGAACTCGTCGCGGCGGTGGACGATGGCCAGCTCGGAGGCGAACTTCGAGATGAAGATCGAGTCCTCCATCGCCGAGTCGCCGCCGCCGATCACGACCACCTTCTCGCCCTTGAAGAAGGCCCCGTCGCAGACCCCGCAGGTGGAGACGCCGCGGCCGGCGAGCTCGGCCTCGCCCGGGATGCCCGAGGCGCTTCGGCTCGGCGCCCATCGCCAGGATCACGCTCTTGGCCAGATGCTCGTCGTCGCCGACCCAGACGCTGATGAAGGCCGCCGTCGGTGAGAGCTCGATCGCGGGTCGCGTCGTCGGTGATGAAGCGGGTGCCGAATCGCTCGGCCTGGTCGCGGAACTTCTGCATCAGCTCCGGGCCCCATGATCCCGTCGGGGAAGCCCGGATAGTTCTCGACGTCGGTCGTGTTCTGGAGCTGGCCGCCCCACTGGAAGCCCTCGATGACGAGCGGCTCGAGCTCGGCACGCGCCGTGTACAGAGCGGCCGTGTAGCCGGCGGGGGCGCCGCCGACGATGATCACGTTCTCGACTCGTTTATCGCTCACTAGCCCTCAGTCTCCCTTCGGACCGCTCCGCTTCTCGGTCTAAGCCTCTCCGTTTGACCACCATCTCATCAAATCCTCACTGACATCATGATACTTCACTTTCTGAAGTAATGGGGCTTCCGCTCCCGGGCAGCGACTCGGCGACCGTGTCCCCGACCGGCAGGCTCGCCCGCTGCTCCTCCCACCGCGCGACGGTCTTGCGGAGCTGGATGAAGGCGACGATGCCGGGCGGGATCGGCAGCCAGAACGCGATCAGCCGGTAGGTCAGCACCGCCGCGAAGACCGCGGAGCTCGGCAGGTCGAACAGGACGAAGGTCCCGATCAGCCCCGCGTCCACCGCGCCGACCCCGCCCGGGGCGAACGGGAACAGGTTGGCGACCATCCCGACGAAGAAGCCCTGGACCACGACCCCGAGCGGGACGTGCACGTCGTAGGCGTGGAACGAGGCCCACAGGATGCCGATGTTGGCCGCCCAGAACCCGACCGCCCCCAGCATCGCGAGGCCGCCGCGCGAGGGATTTCGCACGAAGTCGATCGCCGTCCGGGTGCCGCTGGCCAGGGTCGCCGGGGCGCTGGCGATCCGCTGCGCGATCCGCCTGAAGCGGTATCCCTGGGCAGAAGCCCGCGAGGCGGCGCTCGACGTCATCGGGGATCAGCGCGATCAGGCAGGAAGACGCCACGATCAGCGCCCCGGCGATCGCCGGCCGGGACGATCGTCAGGCCGACCGGGCTGGGCCGCTCGAGGACACCGGTGCGCAGCAGGACGCCGAAGACGCACCAGGGCCACCATGTAGACGGCGTAGAGCAGGACCAGGAAGGCGACCATGCGGCACGCGGTCTGGCGTCGCGGCATCCCGGCCTTGCGAAGCGCCCAGTAGGTGAGCACGATGCCGCCGGCCCCGCCCGCCGAGAAGAGCCGCGTCGCCGCCAGCCCGGCCATGGTGATCTGGTACGACTCGCGCCACTCGAGGTGCAGGACGCGCTCGCCGACGACGCCCCGAAAGAGGGCGACGTAGGAGAAGAAGGCGAGCACGTCGAAGGCGACCGCCACCGCGATCCAGATCGGCGTCGCATCGCCGAGCTTCGCGACCGCGCCCTGGATGCCGACGATCTTCGGCAGCAGGATGTAGATCGCCGCGACCAGGAGGAGGACCACGACGAGCCGTCTGCGCGAGCCGCTTCGGGTCGGCGAAGAACGATGGCTCGTTTGTCCTCGCCGTCCTCCTGCATCGACGAGGTCTCGATCGACCACCTCCGGGTCGCTCCCCATCCTCCCCTAATACTGGCAGGCGCGTCAGCCGTTGGCGACCCGCTCGAGGCGCTGGATCAGCTCGCTGACCGCAGCGCCAGCGGCTCGGCCAAGCGGCTCGCCACGCCGCACCAGCGCGACCAGCGCCGCCCCCGCGATCAGGTCGATCGCGTAGTGCTCGCCCAGGTACACGAGCGCGAAGCCCGAGCGTGACCGCGTAGCCCCAGCCCGCGGCGCCCGGCGACCGGGCCGGTCTCGGCGAGCAGGATCGCCGCGAGCAACGAGGTGGCGAAGTGAAGCGACGGCATCGCCGCCCACGGGTTGCCCCCGAGCGACTGATAGAGCTTCGGCCACGCGCGCCCCCAGGTCCCCTCGCCGACCTCGACCATCACCCGGCGGACACCGGCGGCTCAGCGCGCCGCTCGGCCCTCGGCGCCGTCAGCTCCTCGGCCATCACGCCCTGCTCGGCCGCCCACCAGGGTGGCGCGGTCGGCACGGCGAAGTAGACGGCGCAGCCGAGGTCGAAGGCGGCGGCCATCTGCCGCGCGGCGCGCGGCGAAGCGATCGTTGCGGCGCCGAAGGATCCAGGTCAGCGCCAGGTGCGGCTCGACGAACCACGCCCAGTGGGCGATCGCGAGGACGCGGTCGAGCGCCGTCACCTCGCCGGGGCGCGAGAGGGCGCGCTGCAGGCGGATGTTGGGGAGCTCGGCCGCGGCCGAGCGCGCGATCGGCGCGGATCGGGTAGCGGACCCGGAGCCGGCGTCGAAGCCGCTCCGGATCGTCGTAGGGCAGCTCGTGGATCACCGTGAACGCCCACATCTGAAGCGCGAACATCGCCGCGTCGCGCGCCTTCGTGCGGGGAAGCAGCACCGCGAGCGCCAGCGGGCCCGCCCCGACGGCGGCCGCGGTGACCGGCGCCGGAGCGCCGAAGCGCGGCGCCGGGCGAAGGGAACGACGACCGCGCACGCGAGCGCCGCCAGCGGCGCCCGCACGCACGAGCGGCTTCAGCGGCGAGCTTCGCGAGCGGCGCGAAGGGCCTCAAGGCGCGGCGAGTATAGGGTCAGCCCGCGTCGGGGCGCGCGCGGGGTTGCCGGCGCGGCTTCGCCAGGCGCCGATCCGGCGCGCGGCAGCGGGCGTCCGCCAGGCGCGGGGCGGGGTCCGATTAGAATGCTCGCGCCTTGGCGCCCTGGACCATCCGGTTCGCCGCCTCGCACTGCCCGCTGGCGCTCGCCGTCGCCCTGGCGCTCGCCGCGCTTGCGCGGTCCCGCGCCGACGGCCACGCGTGCTCGGCCCGCGAGCGGGCCACTCGCCCAACGCCGACGACATCCGCACCGCCTACTGGGTCGCGATCGTGGTCGCCGCGCTGCTGATCGTCGTGATCCACGCGTTCCTCGTCGCCGCGCTGGTCCGCTTCCGGGCTCGCCGGGGGCGGACGCCGAGCGCGCTCACGGCCGGGCCCGGGGCATTCCTGCGGCCCGCGCGTGCCGCTGGCGGCGATCGCGATCGGCCTGTTCGTGTTCGGGATCGTGATCACCAGCGAGACCCGCGACGTCCAGCCGACCGCGAGCCGAGGGCCTGGGCGCGTCCAGTCGAGCCTGGTCGCCCAGGCCGGCGGCCTCAACGTGCCCGCCGGACGCCAAGCCGCTCGAGATCAACGTCGTCGGCCAGCGCTGGCTGTGGCGCTTCGACTATCCGCAGCAGCTGAACCAGCCGCCCTACTCGACCTTCTCCTACAACGAGCTGGTCGTGCCGGTCGACACGCACCGTGATCCTCCACATCACCTCGACCGACGTCGACCATCGCTGGTTCGTCCCGGCGCTCGGCGGCCAGGTCGACGCGATCCCGGGCCACGACGTCCGACACCTGGTTCCGGGCCGACCGCGAGGGCATCTACAGGGGCCAGTCGACCGCTCTACTCGGGGACCTCGTACGCCGTCATGCGCGCCTGGGTCAAGGTCGTCAGCCCCGCAGCAGTACCGGCAGTTCGTGAGCCAGAAGCAGCAGCAGATCGCGGCCGCGCAGCACTTCGTCCAGAACGGCGGTCAACAAGAACGCGGCCCCGGGAGCGGCAAGCGCCATGAGCCCGCCCACCGCCGTGGCCCCGGCCCGCCCCGAGGTCGTCACCGAGGAGGCCCCGCGGCGCCGGCCGGCGTGGGTCGAGCGCGCCACCGCCACCGACCACAAGTCGGTGGGGCTGCTCTACCTCGGCGCCGTCGCTGTGCTTCCTCGGCGCTCGCGGTGGTCGAGTTCGTGCTGCATGCGGGTGCAGCTGATCGTCCCCGAGAACACCGCGATCCAGCCACAGATCTTCGACCGCGTGCTGTCGACCTTCGGGGTCACGGCGGTGGTCCTGTTCGCGATCCCGCTCGCCCTCGGGTTGATCTCCTACGTCGTGCCGCTCCAGATCGGCTCGCGGGGGGTCGCCTTCCCGCGCCTCAACCTGCTCTCGTTCTGGCTCTACCTCGTGGGCGGGCGACCGATCTACGGGAGCTTCCTCTACCGGCCCTCGGAGGCCGGGTCTCGCGGCGCTGCCGCCGCTCTCGGAGAACGTCTTCCTGAACACGCGCGGCGTCGACGCCTGGGTCGTCGGCACGGCGCTGGCGGTCCTCGGCTTCGTCTGCTTCGCGGTCAACCTCGTGGTCACGCTGCGCAACATGCGCGCGCCCGGCATGGCGTGGCGGCGCGTGCCGCTGTTCTCGTGGGCGCCGGCGGTGAGCGGCTACCTGCTGCTGGTCATCGGCCCCGTGATGCTCGCGGCGCTGACCATGCTGTTCATCGACCGCCACTACGGCGGGCGTGTTCTTCAACGCGGGCGAGGGCGGCGCGCCGCTGCTCTACGAGCACCTCGCCTGGTTCTTCTTCACGGGCGCCTACATGCTCGTGCTGGTGTTCGCCGGCGGGGTGATCTCCGACGTCCTCCCGACCTTCGCTCGCAAGCCGCTGTTCAGCCACCGCGGCGGCGATGCTCTGCCTGCTGGCGATCGCCGTGCTCGGGCCCCTGGCCTGGATGCAGAACATGTACACGGCGCCGATCGCGTTCAGCTTCGAGACCTTCGCGATGCTGTTCGCGCTCGCCCTCACGGTCCCGATCGGGCTGCTGATCTTCAACTGGATCGCGACGCTGTGGGGCGGAACGCTCCACACTGCGCGCGGCGCCGCTGTTCGCGATCGGGCGCGATCAGCGCGCTGACCATCGGCCTCGCGGTCGAGCTCGCCTGCTCGGTGATCGCGGTCGGCTGGCAGCTCGACAACACGACCGCGGCCCAGGGCGGCCACGATCGCGGTGTTCGTCGGCGGCGATGGTGCTCGGCGGATTCGCGGCGCTCCACTACTGGTTCCCGAAGCTCACCGGGCGGATGATGGGCGAGGGCCTCGGGAAGGCCAGCCTGGCGACGATCCTCGCTCGGCCTCTACGTCTACGTGCTGATGGCGTTCCTCGCCGGGGTCAAGGCCCAGCCGGTCGACATCTACAAGTTCTTCGGCGACACCGGCGTGGACGGCTTCAACCTCGTCGCCTCGATCGCCGCCTTCGTGGTCGCGATCGGGATCCTGCTCGAGCTCGGCAACGCCGCCTACAGCTACCGCAACGGGGTTCGCGTCGGACACGACCCCTGGGGCGGCGCCACGCTCGAGTGGTTCGCGCTCTCGCCGCCGCCGGAGCACAACTTCGACGCCGTCCCCGACGTCCGGAGCGCCGAGCCGCTGCACGACATTCGCCGGGCGATCCGCGATCGCACCGAGAGCTGGCGACCGCCTCCGCCGCCCGAGGCCCCGAAGCCGCCGGTCCGAGCCCGAGCCGGTCGAGGCCGGCGGCGAGGAGACCGGCAGCGAGGAGCCTCCGACGGCGCCCCGGTAGCCTGACCGTGATGCACCGCGTCGCCCCTCGCGGCGAGGCGGACGAGCTGCTCCGCTTCCGCCGCCTCCTGAACGCGACCATCCTCGCCACCTTCGCGCTGATCGTGATCGGCGGGGTCGTCCGCGTCAGCGACTCCGGGCTCGGCTGCGGCGCCGCCGGCAGCGGCACCCACGGGCTGGCCGCTGTGCGGCGGCCGCCTGCTGCCCTTCCTCCAGGAGCACCAGGTGATCGAGTTCAGCCACCGCGTCGTGGCGACGCTGGTCGTGGTGCTGATCGTCGCGCTCGCGATTCAGGCCTTCCGGCGACTTCGCGACCGGCGCTGGCTGGTGCGCGGGACGATCGCCGCCGGGGTCCTGGTCCTCGCGCAGGCGGCGCTCGGCGGCCTGACGGTCGAGCACGGCCTCCACACGGCCCTGGTCGCCGCCCACCTCGGCCTGGCGATGCTCCTCCTCGGCCTGCTGATCGCGCTTCGCCGGATCGCCGCAGCCGGCGACCGAGCGCGCGCGCCGGTCGACGGCTCGCGCGCGCTGCGCGCGACCGCGGCGGCGGCGACCGTGCTCCTGTTCGCGACCATCGTCGCCGGCGGCTACGTGGCCGGCACCGAGGGCGAGGGCACGCCGGATCAGCCGGTGCTCGGCGCGCACCTCGCCTGCGGCGAGCAGTTCCCGACCTGCCTCGACAAGTTCATGCCGTTCCAGTACGGGCGCCTGGTCGACATCCAGCTCACCCACCGGCTGCTCATGTACCTGACCACGATCGCGGTCGTGGCGATGACCGCGGTGGCCTGGCGGCGGCGCGTCCCCAGCCGCGCCTTCGTCGGTCATCCCGCTGCTGCTCGCGCCTGCCAGATCCTGCTCGGGGCGCTGAACGTGTGGCTCGGCAAGCACCCCTGCGCTGATCGTCGCCCACCTGACCCTGGCGACTATTCTCTGGGCGACCGTCGTCTACGCGGCCGCCTCGCTGGTCGAGGTGCCCGCGGGCGCCCGGCGAGCGACTGCAGGACCCCGGAGCGACCGACACGCAGGCGGTCACGGCCTGACGATCATGGAGAGCGCGACCAACACGGGCGACCTGGTGCGGGCCCGGCGATCGAGGGCGCCGCGGAGGGCGCGCCGACGCTCCGCCGAGCCGCGCCTGCCCCGTCGCCGCTCGCGGCGCCCGCTCGCGGAGCGTGCTGCGCGACTACCTCGCGCTGACCAAGCCGCGGATCATCTCGCTGCTCCTGGTGACCACGGTCGGCGACGATGTTCGTCGCCGACCCGTCCGGCCCGGCCCTGACGACGATCCTGTGGACGGTGCTCGGCGGCTACCTCGCCGCCGGCGGCGCCGGCGCGATCAACCACTACCTCGAGCGCGACCGCGACGCCCGGATGGCCCGCACCTGCGCCCGTCCGCTGGTCGCGGGGCGGATCGAGCCGCTCCACGGCCTCGCTCTTCGGGATCGCGCTCGGCGTGCTCGCGACGCTGCGAGCTGGCGATCGCCGTGAACCCGCTTGGCCGCGGCCCTCGCCCTCGCCGGGCTGCTCGGATACGTGTTCGTCTACACGCTGTGGCTGAAGCCGCTCACGCCGCAGAACATCGTCATCGGCGGCGCCGCCGGCGCCGTGCCGCCGCTGGTCGGCTGGGCCGCGGCCACCGGCGGGCTGACGCTCGACGCCCTGTACCCGTTCGCGATCGTCTTCCTGTGGACGCCGCCCCACTTCTGGGCGCTGTCCCTGCTGGTCAAGGACGACTACGAGCGCGCCGGCATCCCGATGCTCCCGGTCGCCCGCGGCGAGCTGGTGACGCGGCGCCAGATCCTCGCCTACGCCGTGGCCCTGGTGGCGTTCACGGTGCTGCCCCGTTCCTCACCGGCCTGTTCGGGGCGCCGTACCTGGTCGCCGCGCTGGCGCTCGGGCGTCGGCCTTCGTCGGCCTCTCCGCCGACCTTTGGCTGCGCCCGTCGCGGGCCGCCGCGGTCCGCCTCCACCTCGCCTCGCTCGCCTACCTGGCGCTGCTCTTCTGCGCGATGGCCGCCGACCGCGTGATCGCCGGCTGAGTGACCAGCGTCGCTGATCGGGCAAGTCGGCCACAGGCCGCCTGAGCGATGGCCGGCGCCGGCGCACCGCCGATCGACCCGGACGCGGCGATGCGCAGCAAGCGCTTCGTCGTGCTCCTGGCGCTCGCCGCAGTGATCGGCGTCGTCGCGTCGCTTGCCGCCTGGGGCTTCTTGGAGCTGATCTACCAGATCCAGCAGGGGGTCTTCCACCCACCTCCCGGACGAGCTCGGGTTCGACAGCGTCCCCGTGTGGTGGTCGATCCCGGTGCTGGCGCTCGCCGGCCTGGTCACCGCCTTCGCGATCGTCCGGCCTGCCCGGAACGGGCGGGCACCTGCCCGCCAACGGCCTCAACGCCGGCGACCACCCTTCCAATCGAGCTCCCGGGGGTCATCCTCGCGGCGCTCGCGTCGATCGGGCTGGGCACGGTGCTCGGGCCGGAGGCGCCGTTGATCGCCCTCGGCGGCGGGCTCGGGCTGCTCGGCGTCGAGCCTGATCCGGAGGCAACGCGTCGCCCGAGATCGGCGAGCTTCTCGGCGGCCGCGGGAACGTTCGCGGCGGTCTCGTTCCTGTTCGGCTCGCCGCTGATCGCGGCGGTGCTCCTGATCGAGGCGACGGGGATCGGCGGACCGAAGCTGAAGCTGGTGCTGCGTACCGGGGCTGCTGGCGGCAGGGATCGGGTCCCTGGTCTCGATCGGGATGGGGGCGTGGACCGGCCTCAACACCAGCCAAATCGCGATCGGAGTTCTGCCGCTGCCACCGTTCGATCGGCCGGACGCGGCCGACTTCGCCTGGACGATCCCGTTCGCGATCGCCGTCGCCGTGATCACCCTGGTGGTGTTCCGCATCGCACGCGAGACCGTCCCCCTCACCAGGCCGCGCCCCTACCTCGCGCTTCCCGCGATCGCGGGTCGCGATCGCGGGCCTGGCGATCGCCTTCCACGGAGACGACCGGCAAGGACGCGAACGAGGTTCTGTTCTCGGGCCAGGACGCACTCTGGAGGGCTCGTCGCCGGGGCGGGGGCGTGGTCGCTCGGCGCGCTCGCGCTCCTGATCGCGTTCAAGGGGCTGGCCTACGCGATCTCGCTGGCGGGCTTCCGAGGAGGCCCCACCTTCCCCGCGATGCTGATCGGAGCGGCCGCCGGCCTGATGGCCGCCCAACTGCCCGGGTTCGACCTCACACCGGCCGTCGCGGTCGGGATCGGCGCCGCGCGTGGTTGCCGTCCTCAGGCTTCCCCTGTCGGCCATCGTCCTCGCGCGTGGTCCTCACCTCGAAGTCCGGCATCGGCGAGCGGGCCGCTGATCATCCTCGGTGTGGTCGTCGCCCAGCTCACGGTCGTGGCGCTCTCGCCGCTCATGGGGCCCGAGGCGCCAGCCCCCGACGACACTGCCCGACCCGTCAGCCGCTCGTCGGCCCGAGGCGCGCCACGTCCGACTTGATCTCGTCGAGGCGTCGATCCAGCCCGTCGAGCTTCTCCATCACCGGGTCTGTCTGGCCGATGGCGGCGTCGGCCTGTGCCCGTGCCACCAGGGCGCTGGTGATCACCCCCGTCACGACCGCGTAGAGCGACAGGCCGCCGAGCATCGAGACGGAGGCGATCAGCTTCCCGGCCGTCGCGCCGGGCACCACGTCCCCGTACCCCACCGTGGTCACGGTCTGGATCGCCCACCACATGCCGAGCCAGACGTTGTCGAACGTCCCGGGGTCGACGAGCCGCTCGACGACGCCGAACACGACTACGCCCACCCCCCAGGAGGCGACGATCACAAAGGCGGCGTTACGGGGACGAAAGCCCTTTCGCTGAACCCGTCGCTGCATGCGTTGGCCGAGCCGACCCGCCGGCGTCTGCTGCTCCATCCCGTGAGCTTCGCCGCCTGACCCGCCACTCCTGTCGAGGCCAGGAACCGATCTCAGTCCAGGTCCGTCTCAACCTCGATCCGCCCCGACTTGGCCGCGTCGGCGAGCGCGTCGTAGTCGAGCTCGTTCTGGTCCGCGTAGAGCTCGGAGAAGTCGGCGATCGCCTGATCGAACGTCTCGCCCTTGCCGAGGTATGAGGCGATCGCGATCCGGTCGCCGGATCGTGCGTGGGCTCGGGCCAGGGTCCAGCCGCAGACCCGCCCGTAGATCGCAAGGCCCTCGGGCGGCAGGGCGTCGACGTCGACCGATCGCTTGCCGTCCCAGAGCTGGCGGACGTAGAAGTCGCGCTCTTGGTCGTCCATCCCGTTCGCCGGCAGCCAGCCGAGCAGGATGTCGCTGGCGGCCTGCATCAGCCACTGGCCCTCGACCACCCGCTCGCCGTGGTTTTCGAACTCGCTCTTGCCGACGTAGGGCTCGAGCACCGAGGCCTCGGCCTCCTTGGCCTGCATGAAGAGCGGGTCCTGTCCGTCGCGGCCCATCATCAGCAAGACCCAGGCACGCGTTCCGACGCTTCCGACCCCGACCACCTTGCGGGCCATCTCGACGAACCGATAGCTGTCGAAGAGGTGTCGGCGGTCGCCCTTGAGGCTCTCGCGGTAGCGGCCGAGCATCACCTGGATCCGCTCCTCGAGCTCATGGCGCTGATCCTTGGAGACGAGCTCTCGGGCGGGGACCAGAAGCGGCGGATCGCTGATGATCTCGGGCTCGCCGTCGACCACCCGGACGAGGCGGTCGAAGGCCTTCATGCTGTTCTTCTTGTGGGCCTTCTCGACGTTCTTGTGGACCGCCTTCATCTGCTTTTTGTCGGCCACCTTGGCCAGGTCGGCGAGCAGGGTGTCGATGTCGAGGCGCGCGTACCAGACGTCGAGGTTTTTCATCGTCGCGAACTGGCGCATCGCCTCGCGGTAGGAGCGGGCCGTGGTCAGGACCGCGTCGCGGGTCTCCTTGGGGGTGAAGTCGCGGTCGCGCCCGGCGATCGCGAAGCTCGCCGCGAGGCGCTTCAGGTCCCACTCCCAGGGCCCCGGCAGGGTCTCGTCGAAGTCGTTGACGTCCATCACCAGGCTGCGGTCGGGGGCGGCGAAGACGCCGAAGTTCGAGAGGTGGGCATCGCCGCATGCCTGGACGCGCAGCCCGGACTCGGGGGTCTTCGCGAGGTCCATCGCCATGATCGCCGCGGCGCCGCGATAGAACGTGAACGCCGAGGCGAGCATCCGCCCGTAGCGGATCGGGACCAGCTCGGGCACCCGGCTCTTGGCCTGGTCCTCGAGCACCTTGACCGGATCTCGCCGGCGGGCCGGTGGCTTCCATTCGCCGTGGCTCGAGCGCGGAACCTTCTCGCGCGCCGCCTTGCCCGCCTCTGCGCGCTCCTCTGCCGTGGCGGCGGTGTCCTTCATGACTCACTCCTCCTGGCTGGTTGAACCAATAGTACGTGCGCTGATCCAACCATAGACTCATAAAGCATCGCCCGAAACGGGCGACGATCAGAGGATCGCGATCGGGTTGAGCGGCGACCCGGTCCCGTCGACGACCCGAAGCGGCGCGCCCGGCGAACAGGAACTCCCAGCGCCCCTCGCGCTCGCAGGCTGCCACGAGGTCCTCGAACTGCAGGTAGTCGAGCAGGTGGACGCCCATCGCGTTGAGCGCCAGCGCGTGGATCGGGAAGTCGATGCCCTCGGTGGTGCTGGGTGCGGTGTCGCTGTTGCCGTCCGATCCCAGCGCCGCGACCCGCCGGTCGGCCAGGAAGCGAGCTGCGGTCGGGTGCAGGCCCGCCTTGGCCTTCGCCGTGTCCCATGGCTCGAGCTCGGCGCAGCGGCGCGCGTGGCCGGTGCGCACCAGGAGGATGTCGCCCTTCGGCGACCTCGACCCCCTGCTCTCGCTCGGCGCCCTCGAGGTCGTCGGCGAAGACGTGCTCTCCGGGCTCGAGCCAGGGCACGTCCCGCAGCCGCGGCACGTCGAGCAGCACGCCCCGGCCGACCAGGCCGTCCTTGAGGACCTCGATCGCCTCGACGCTCGCACCTCGCGAGGTCACGGAGGCGCTCGACTTGCCGTTGTAGAGGGCCCCGTCGAAGGCGACGTGGCAGAGCGCGTCGATGTGGCTGTGTCCGTCGTTGTGGTAGTCGACCCCGATGTAGTCCTTGGCGAAGCGGAGCGTCCCCGAGCCGATGTCGACGTCGCTCAGCATCGTCATCCAGTGGTCCGCGGGCTCGGGGTTGTCGAGCGCGTGACGGGTGTTCAGCGGAAGGCTCAGGGTGATCGTCTCGCCCGCTGCGCACCAGCCGCGCGGCAGCGGCGACACGGTCGGCGGTCAGGTAGTTGAGGGCGCCCCGCTGATCGTCCTCTCCCCATCGCCCCCAGTTGGAGACGGCGTCGAAGAGCGCCTCGAAATCGGCTCGCGCTCAGGTCGACGCTCGCGGTCGGCTCGGGCGGGTCGTCTCGCGCTTCATCATCGCCGAGCCGAGGGTCTCACAACGGCCGCCCATCGGTCGGGGTCGCCGATGAGCTGTGCCCCGTAGGGCCCTCGCCCCGTCACGCAGGCCGCGCCGCAGCGCGCGCCCAGCGCCACCGCCTCCTCCGGAGCGCAGGCCCGCTCCGCGAGCCCATAGGTGAGGCCGGCCGCGAACGAGTCTCCGGCGCCGTAGGTGTCCACAGCCGGCCCGGGCGGCGGTGCGGGAGCCCATCGAGTGCTGGTGCCGTCCGCCGCTGCGAGCAGCTCGCCGCCGTCGGCGCCGTCGGTTCGCGACAACCAGCCGAGGCGCGGGATCCAGGTCGCCCGCGATGTAGCGCTCGCCCTCGTCGTTGGCGCTCGACACCAGCGCGTCGATCTCGACGCCGGCCTCGTTCAGCTCGGGCAGCGCGCGGACCGTCGCGACCAGGCTCCGGGCGCCCCTCGCCGCTCGGACCGCATCGCGGTCGCCGGCGGTCAGGTAGATCCCGTCGCAGCGCTCGAGCTCGGGCCACGGGAGCGGGTCCTCGGCCCGGGGAGTGAGGCGCTCGCCGATCACCGTGATCGTCCGCTCGCCGCTCGCGTCGAGGTAGACGAATGCGCGGCGCTGGGGCTCCGAGCGCCAGGCGGCGCGGACCTCGACGCCCATCGCCTCCAGCTCGCGCTTCGCCGCGTGCCCGCGGTCATCGTCGCCGAGCGCGGTGACGAACAGACAGCCGCCGGAGAGCCTCGCCAGCTGCACCGCGGCCACCGCTCCACCCCCGCCGGCTCCTCCCACGCTTCTAGGACGTGCACGATCTCGCCGGGCTCGGGTACCCGCTCCACCACGGCGAAGTCGACCCACTCGACATGTCCCACCACCGCGAGCTTCATCCGCGTCACGCACCGCCGGCGGCGTTGACCGTGATCGAGAAGCTCGCCCGGTACTCGTCGCCCGGCTCGACGATCGGCAGCTCCGCACCACCGGTCGACGAGCGCGTTGGTGGGCGCCGTCATCGGCTCGATCGCGATCACGTCGTCATCCGCGGGCGCGTAGACCTGAGCGAACGGGATAGGCGTGGTCGAAGCGGACCTCGATCCGGCGCCCGCCGCCGGAGACGATGAACGGGGCGGATCCGGGCGGGGCGAGGTAGCGCGTCGTCGAAGGTCCGCGAACCCAGCGGACCCTCGACCGCGTCCACCGCGCTCGCGCTCGCCGGTCGGGATCATCTGCTCGTCGAGCAGCAGCCGCTCGGCGACCGGTATCTGGACCTGCCACTCGGCCCGGCTCGACGCCCGGGAGCCGAAGGTAGGGGTGGTACCCGAAGGCGATCGGCACCGGGGCGTCGCCGCTCGCGCGGACGACCGTCGTGATCGTCAGGGCTGCGCCCGCGAGGCGCGCCTCGAACAGCACCTGGTGCGGGAACGGAAACGCTGCGATCAGCGCCGGGTCGGCCCCGAAGTCGAATCGGGCGGCGAGCAGCGCCCCGTCCGCCGCGGCCTCGTGTCGTCTCGACCCGCCAGCCCCCGGGCCGCCGACAGGAGGCCGTGGATCGGCAGCCCGTTCGGATCCGACGCTGAACGGGGCCGGCGGCTCGAGGTCGACGTCGCGACCGGCCACCGAGAAGCGGCGCTTGGCCACGCCGGTTCGCCCAGGGTAAAGCAGCGGGATCCCCATCGTGCCTCGCTCGGCGACGTAGGTGCTGCAGGCCGCCACGCTGGCCCAGGAGCTCTTCGCCTCGGTGACGAAGGGAGCAGCCGACCATTCCGGCCCCTGGGACGAACGCGGCCTCGAGCCCGCCCTCGCCGCGGCTCGCCAGCGTCAGGGCCTCGAGTCCCTCTACGGTCCGGCTTGCCGATCATCGCGCCCGGCGGAGCCTGCCCCTCCCCCTCGAGCACGCTGCGCTGGTCAAGCGTGTACAGGAAACCGAGCGCGGGCAGCACCACGACCACCGCGACGCCGAACACGATCAGGACCGCGGTCAGCGTTGCGCTCGAGGCCGGCGCCCTCGTTGATCGTCAGCGTCTGCGGCAGCAGGTACGGGTACTGGGCCACGCCCCAGCCCCAGATCACCGCGACCACGGCGCCGACGGCGAGTGGACGCGTGCCGCGGCGCTCGCCCCGCCACAGCAGCGCCAGCACCCCGAGCCCGCACAGCGCCGAGGCGATCACCAGCGGCAGGCCCTCGCTCGTCAGGCCGTCGTAGATGAAGCGCGCGTCGGCCCGGTAGACGAAGATCCCGGCGACCGCGATCGCACCCGTCGACCAAGCGCCGCGATCAGCGCGCGGGTCGCGAAGTAGCGCTCGAGGTCCGGGATCGCTTCGCTCGTCGGGCGTCGCTGACCAGGAACACGGCCGAGAGGTAGGCGCCGGTGGCGACGAACAGCGCGCCGGTGAGCAGGGATACCCCGTTCAGCCAGCTGGTGACGGCGTCGCCCGTCGGCGTTGCCCACCGGCACCCGACCCGGAGGCGATCGCGCCGACCACGGTGCCCATGAAGAAGGGCGTCAGCAGCGAGAAGAGCCCGAAGGCCGCTCCGCGAGGCGCCGGTAGCGGAGCCTGGCGGGCGAGCTTGTGGAAGGCGAATCCGGAGCCCCGGAGCACGATCCCGAGGGCCGCGAGGCTCAGCGGGATGAACAGCGTGGACATGATCGACTCGAAGGCCACCGAGAACGCCGTCCACAGCACGACCAGGACGAAGATCAGCCAGACGTGGTTCGCCTCCCAGACCGGGCCGATCGCCCAGTCGACCAGACCCCGCGCCCGCGCGCCTCGTTCGTCACTGCCGGCGAGCAGCGACCAGACCCCCGCGCCGAAGTCGGCGCCGCCGAAGACGGCGTAGAGCGTCGCGCCGATCCACAGCACGCCCGCGACGGCGTCGGCGGTGCTCATTCCGCCCTCCCGACCGGCGGCGCGGGCTCTGGCGGCGGCACGGGCTCGCTGGGCCCATAAGGCACCTCGGCTTCGCCGATCTCCTCGGTCCGCCAGCGGTGAGCCATCGTGCGCAGGATGAGCACGGTGGCGACCCCGAGTGCCGTGTAAAGGACCAAGGTGGCCGAGAAGGTGACCCAGACCCCGCTGGCTCCGGTCACGGCGTCCTTGGTGCGCATGACGTTGTAGACGACCCATGGTTGGCGACCGACCTCGGTCACGATCCAGCCGCACTCGAGCGCAACGATCGCGGCCACTCCCGAGGCGGCTGCGGCGCGCAGGAACCACGGCGTGCGTGGGATGTCGCGCCGGCGCCACCAGGCCCAGCCCAGCCAGAGCCCCAGCAAGATGAGCACCGTAGCAGATGCCCACCATCGCGTCGAAGGCCAAGTGGAGCATCGTGTTGGCCGGCGGCCGGTCGCTGGGCGGCACCGTGTCGAGCCCGGTGACCTTGGTGTTGGTGCTGAAGCCGACCAGGAACGAGTCGAGGCCGGGGATCCCGATCCCTCCCTTGACGCCGTCGGACGTGCAGCGACCACCCAGGTACTCGGTCACGTCCCGATGGGTGTGCTGCACGCACTCCATCGCCGCGAACTTGACCGGCTGGTCGTCGGCGATCGCGCGGGCCGCGGTGTCGCCGACGGCGAACTGGATCGGCGTCACGATCGCGGCGACGGTGAGCGGGATCAACAGCCCGAGCCGGTGGTGACGGTCCCGCCGTCCCCGCAGCATCCCCACCGCGTAGACCGACGCGACGAGGAACCCGGTGACCAGGTACGCGGCGAGGATCATGTGCGGCACCTCATACGCGGTCGCCCGATTGAAGATCGCGTCGAGCGGCGCCACGTCGGTGACCTGCCCGTTGGAGGCGATCTTGAAGCCGTCCGGCTGGTTCATCCACGAGTTGACGGCGACGACCGAGAACGCGCCCCCGAGCCCCGCGATCACGACCGGGACGCCGGTCCAGAAGTGCGCCCACCCGGAGAGGCGCTTCCAGCCGTAGATGTAGATCGCCATGAAGATCGCCTCGGTGAAGAAGAAGATGCCCTCGATCGCGAACGCGACCCCGAAGACCTCCCCGAAGCGGCCCGTGAACGCCGGCCACAGAAGGCCGAACTCGAACGACAGCACGGTGCCGGTGACGGCGCCCACGGCGATCAGTCACGGCTGCGACCTTCGACCAGCGCTGCGCCAGCTCGAGCGCCACGGGGTCCTTGTGCCGCAGACCCTTGTAGTTGGCGATCAGCATCAGCGCCGGGAACGCGACGCCGAGCGAGGCCAGGATGATGTGGAACCCGAGCGTGAACGCCATCTGGCTCCGCGCCGGAGCCAGCTGGGAGGAGACGGCGAGCAGGGTGGGAAGATCGGGCACTTAGCAGGCGTCCTCGGTAATCACCCGGAATCGTGATCTAATCATGCTTTCCGGCCGCGTACCATCGAGGGGCCAGAGCATGGAAAGCAACGCCGCCCATCCATCAGACACCGACGGCGCACCAAGCCCTCACAGGGTTGTCGTCGTCGGAGGCGGCTTCGGGGGGCTCTTTGCCACCCGCTTCCTGAGGCGCGCCCCGGTCCAGGTGACCCTCGTGGATCGGCGTCAATCACCACCTGTTCCAGCCGCTCCTCTACCAGGTCGCCACCGGCATTCTCTCCGAGGGACAGATCGCTCCGCCCATCCGCAACGTCCTTCGCCGCCAGCGCAACGTCCAGGTCGAGCTCGCCGAGGTGACCGGTTTCGACCTCGAGGCGAGGACGGTGACGGCCATGCGCCCGGACGGGGACCACGTCACGATGCTCTACGACAGCTTGATCGTCGGCGCCGGTGCCGGCCAGTCCTACTTCGGTCACGACGAGTACTCCCACTGGGCCCCGGGGATGAAGACGATCGACGACGCCCTGGAGATCCGCGGGCGCATCCTCGGCGCGTTCGAGATGGCGGTCCTGGAGGAGGATCCCGAGAAGCGGCGGGAATGGCTCACGTTCGTGGTCGTCGGGGGTGGCCCGACCGGGGTGGAGATCGCCGGCCAGATCGGAGAGCTGTCGAGACGGGTCCTGCCCGAGGACTTCCACACGATCGACTCACAGAGCGCTCGCGTGCTGCTCTTCGACGGGGGCAAGGAGATCCTCGCCGGCTTCGGCGATCGGCTGTCCTCGAAGGCGGCGAAGGAGCTTGAGCCCTTGGGCGTGGAGATACACACGGGCAGCATCGTCACGAACGTCGACCGTCACGGGGTCGACGTGAAGGGGCCGGACGGCGAGGTCCAGCGCGTGGCGGCGCGGACGAAGATCTGGGCGGCCGGAGTGCAGGCGTCGCCGCTCGCCAAGTTGCTCGCCGACGCCACCGGCGCGGACTGCGACCGGGCTGGCCGCGTGGCGGTGCAGCCGGACTGCTCGCTGCCGGGACATCCGGAGGTGTTCGCGATCGGCGACATGGCCGCGCTCGACGGGTTGCCCGGGGTCGCCGAGGTTGCCATGCAGCAGGGGATCCACGCCTCGAGGACGATCAAGCGGCGTCTCGAGGGCGAGGACTCGACGCCGTTCCGCTACCGCGACCTCGGCAGCATGGCGATGGTCTCGCGCTTCCGGGCTGTGGTGAGCTTCAAGGGAATCCGCGTGGCCGGATTACTCGGATGGCTGATGTGGCTGTTCGTCCACCTGACGTTCATGACCGGCTTCAGGAACAGGTTCACGACGATCCTCGGGTGGACTTTCAGCTTCCTGGGCAGGGAGCGCAGCCAGCGAACCCTCACGTTCCAGCAGGTTGTCGGCAGGGTGGCGATCGAGGAGGCCGGGGGACGGCCGTTCCTCATGAGTCTCACCTCGGAGAAGCCGCGCCGACGGGGGACTCGCACCTAGCCAGTGAGTGCGCGCTGGCGCTCGACGATGCGGCGGCGCCGGCGATTCAAAGCCCGCTGAACCGCGAGGGTGCCCGAGGCCCCGACCACCATCATCAGCACGTTCATGCCCAAGCACCCCGAGGGCACCGAGGGCCGTCCCGAGCTCGCCGATCCCGGCCGCGACGCCGAGGTAGGCGGCGGCTGGGATCGTGGTCACCGACACCGCCACCCCCACCGCCGCGCTGGCACGGGTCTCGAGCGCCAGCATCCCGGCGATGCCGGCGACCAGGGCGACGGCGATCGTCTCGTGGTTGACGGTCGCGAGGCCCCCCAATGCGGTGGCCGCAGCGTCCAGGCTGAAGCCGGATGGAAGCAGATCGAGCTTGTCCTGGCAGAAGGCGACCACGGCGGCTGCCGCGCAGGTCCCGACCAGCCCCAGGATGAGGGTGACGAAGGCCTCTCCCACGAGCCGAGGGCTTCGGCCCACGACGCCGACGCCGATCGCGGTGATCGGCAGGAGGTCGGGGCTGACGGCCATCGCGCCCACGATCAGGATTGCGTTTTGCTCGGTGACGCCGTAGGCGGCGATCACCCCGGCGATCAGCATCAAGGCGAAGTAGCGACCGATCGGGCGGGCGTGGTGCCACGCGGCGCTCAGCACGTCCGCCCAGACCAGGGTCGTCTCGGCCGCCCCGCCGACCGTCTGGCCCACGGCCTCGACCCGGCTCAGCGTGATCTCAGAGGCTGGTACGCCCAGACGGTCGAGCTCGTCCAGGAGCGGATCGACGGCGCGCGGGCGCACCAGGCCCGCCACCAAGACGTGCCCGGGCCGGGTCGCGCTCACGGATCGGACGCGGCTGACCCCGTCGAGCCGTTCAATCGACTCTGCGACCGCCGCCATGGTCGCCGACTCCCCGAACACCTCGAGCTGGATCATGGCCGCGAGCCTAGTAGGCCCACCCGATGGTCAGGTACGTGCCGCGGTCCCCAGCCGGTCCAGCAGGTGATCGCCGACTCGGAGCGCGTTCGCCATTGCGGTGAGCGCCGGATTGACGGCGCCGATGCTCGGGAACGAAGCTGGTGTCGACGACGTAGAGGTTGTCGAGCTCGTGGGCCTTGCAGTTCGTGTCGAGCACCGAGTTGGCGGGATCGGTGCCGAAGCGGCAGGTCCCGGCCTGATGCGCTACCCCCGCCACCCCGATCTCGTTCTTCAGGTAGGCGTGATGTGGGAGAAGGTGGCCCTCGTGCATGCCGATGTGGCCGAGGATGGACTTGAGCTTGTCGTAGAGCTCCTTCTTCGGCTTCTCGTTGGAGTGGGAGTAGCTGAGCCTGATTGCCCCATCGTCCCTGAGCGTCACCCTGTTGTCCGGCCTCGGCAGGTCCTCGGTCGAGAGCCAGAAGTCGACCGCGTGGTCAGCGATCTCCTCGAGGCTACCAGCCGGGGGCCAGCTTCGTCGATCGCGATTTCTCGCCCCGGTACATCGGAGCCTGGGACTTGCCAATCATCTGGATGTTGCCGAGCGGGTGATCGAACTCCTTCGAGGCGAAGTAGAAGTCATTGAGCCCGAGCGTCTTCTGGAAGACGGTCGGGTTCGGCTCCTTCGACAGGGCCAGGACGGCCTGGCTGTTGTGGAACATGTAGTTGCGGCCCACCTGGTCGGAGCCGTTCGCCAGGCCATTCGGATGCTTGTCGGTCGCGGAGGCGAGCAGCAGCTTGGCGGAGTTGGCCGCACCGCAGGAGACCGCGACGATGTCGGCTGAGTAGGTCTCCCGCTCGCCGTCGCGCTCGACCACGACCTCCGTCACCGCCTCACCACCGGCGTCGGTGTTGAGGGCGACCGCCTCCGAGTTGGTCAGCAGCGTGACGTTCGCGTGCTCGAGCGCCGGCCGCACCGCGATCACCTCGGCGTCGGACTTCCCGTGCACGAGGCAGGGCCAGCCATCCATCGCGTCGCAGCGGACGCAGGCGCTGTAGGGCATGTTCGCCTCGTCCAACATCACCCCGCAGGGAGCGTGGAAGGGCCGGTAGCCGGCGGCGGCGAGATCGTCCGAGAGCTGCTGGATGCGCGGCTCGTGGGAGACGGCCGGGAAGGGATAGGGAGCGCTTGCCGGGGGCTCCGTGGGGTCCTCCCCTCGAGCACCGTGCACCTGGTAGAGCTGCTCCGCCTGCGTGTAGTGGGGCTCCATCTCGTCGTAGGAGATGGGCCAGGCCGGCGAGACGCCATCCTCGTAGCGGACCTCGCCGAAGTCCTCGGCGCGCAGGCGGTAGAGCGCCGCGCCGAACATCTTGGTCGCGCCGCCGACGAAGTAGTGCACCTGCGGCGCGAACTCCTTGTCCTTCTTGTCGTACCAGGTGTCCTCCGACTGGTAGCGGCCGTCGACAAAGACGTCCTCGGCCCGCCAGTTCTGCGGCTCGCGAGTCAGGAAGTCACCTCGCTCCAGCAAAAGGATCTTCTTGCCGGACCCGGCGAGCCTGTGGACGAGCGTCCCACCCCCCGCTCCGCTGCCGATCACGATCACGTCGTAGTCGCTCATTGGCTGACTCCGAACTCCTCGAGGCGCTCGCTCATGATGATTCGCGCCGCGGCCTCGATCAGCGCGAGGTGCGAGAAGGCCTGGGGGAAATTCCCCAGGTGGCGGCCCGTGCTCGGGTCGAATTCCTCCGCATAGAGGCCGAGCGGCGAGGCGATGGGAAGCAGCCGGTCCATCAGATCCCGCGCGCGCTGGTGCTCGCCGACGACCGAAAGGCCCGAGACCAGCCAGAAGGAGCAGATCAGGAAGCTGCCCTCCTTGCCGGACAGCCCATCGTCGGTCTGACCGGTGACGTAGCGGAGAACGAAGCCATCCTCGGTGAGGTCGTCCGCGATGGCGAGCACGCTCTTGTGGAGCACCTCGTCGTCGCCCGGCAGGAAGCCGAACATGGCGGCCAGCAGAGTCGAGGCGTCGAGGGCGTCGGTGTCGTAGTGCTGCCGCAGGACCCCGTCCCGGACGCCGTTCTCGAGGATGTCCTTGCGGATCTCCTCGGCCGTGGCACCCCATGTCTCCTTGAGCTTCGAGTCCCCTCGGATCTCAGCGAGCTTCGAAGCCCTGTCCATGGCGACCCAGCACATCAGCTTGGAGGAGACGTACTGCTGCGGCTTGCCGCGCGCCTCCCAGATTCCCTGGTCCGGCTTCTTCCAGATCTTCGTCGCGCAGTCCGCCTGAGCCTGGACCACCGGCCAGAGCCCGCGAGGCAGCCGCTGGCTCCGGCGACTGTGGAGGAGGATCGAGTCGAGGGCGGCGCCATAGACGTCGTTCTGGCGCTGGTCGTAGGCGCCGTTTCCGACCCGCACCGGCGATGCTCCCGCGTATCCCGAGAGGTCATCCCGGGTCGTCTCGGGGAGGTCCCGCCGGCCGTCGATCCCGTACATGATCTGCAGGCCCCCGTCATCGTTCGGCTCGAGCTCGCCGACGAACTGCATGAATTCGTTGGCCTCCCAGTCCAGGTCCAAGTAGTGAAGGGCTTGGAGCGTGAAGGTCGAGTCCCTGATCCAGGTGAAGCGGTAGTCCCAGTTGCGCTCTCCACCGGGGGTCTCGGGCAATGAGGTCGTCAGCGCCGCGACGGTCGCCCCCGTGGGCATGTAGGTGAGCCCCTTGATCGCGAGCGCCGAGCGGTTGATCGCCCCCCGGAAGCGGTGATCCGGGATACGGGCCTTCGAGATCCAGGTGCGCCAGTAGTTGGCGGTCTCGGCCATGCGCGCGTTGGCCTCATCCATGTCCTCCGGCGAGGCGAGCTCCTCCGCCCAGGAGAGGGAGCAGAACGCCTGCTCGCCCTTATGAAGCGTGTGCCGCGCCTGCGCCACATGACCCTCGGCCCCCAACGGGATGCTGCTGCGAAGCCTGACGGTGACCCCGGCCGCGCTGGCGTCGGCGGTGTGGTCTCCCTGCAGGGTCCAATCGACCGGCGTGCGCCCGTAATCGAGGTCGGGCTCGTTGAGCAACTCCATGTCCACCGAGCCGTCCATGCAGAGGACCGTTCTCACGAGCAGGTGGTGGGCGTCCTCATCCGCGGGCGCCCGCGTGTGGGGGGTGACCTTATCCTTGTGCTGAGTGGGGCCGATGGTCAGCGCGTCCCGGACCATGGCCCAGCCCGTCGGGGTGTGCCACGTGGTGTTCAGGATGTTCGTCCCAGGCTCGTAGATCCGCGCGCTTGGGACGTTGATCCCGAAGGGCCCGAAGCGGGTCGAACCGGCCTCGCGGTCGAGCAGTGTCCCGAAGACGCTGGGCGAGTCGAAGCGCGGAACGCAGAGCCACTCGATCGTTCCGTCGGGCGCGACCAGAGCGCCCGTGTGGCAGTTGGAGAGGAAGGCGTAGTCCGCAATCGGCGGGAACGGCGACGGCATCGCGGCGCTCTGAGGCATTCCCTTCTCCTTGCCGACCGCGGGCGCCTTGCCGTCTCCGCTCGCCGCGTCCTTGCCGCTGGAGCGGCTCTTTCCGGCGCTCTTCTGCTTCGCGGGACTCATGACCCGGTCCACGGCTCGTGCCAACCGCCGTAGTCCGCGACGAGCTTGTCAGCGGCCTTGGGTCCCCAGGTACCCCGTTTGTACGGGTGGACCCTCGGGGGCTTCTCAATCAGCGGGCCGCAGATCCGCCAGGTCTCCTCAATGTTGTCCTGCCGGGTGAAGCGCGTGCTGTTGCCGACCATCGCGGCGTGCAGGAGAACCTCGTATGGGGTCGGGCCCTCGCCACCCTCCTGGGCGAACTCCATGTCGAGGTTGATCTGCTCGGGTGTGGTTTCGCCACTGCGCTGTGCGTCGACCAGCAGCCGAATCCCGGTGGTCGGGTGGATCCTGACGACGAGCTGGTCGGGCTCGGCCCGCCGCCGGCTGTTCGCGCTGTAGCCGAGGCGCGGCGGCTCCTTGAAGATCAGCCTGAACTCCCACTGCTCCACCGGGAGTTCCTTCCCCGTCCGGATGAAGAACGGGACGCCGCTCCAGCGCCAGTTGTCAATCTCGAAGCGCGCCGCGACGTAGGTCTCCGTGCTCGAGCCCCTGGCCACGCCCTTGACCTGCTTGTAGCCCTCGTATTGCCCTCGCACGTAATGCTTCGGGTCGGCCTTCGGCATCGCCGAGAAGACACCGAACATCGCGTCCTTCAACGCCCGGGCGTCGCGCCTGGCGGGGGGTTCCATCGCAGCCATCGCAACCACCTGCATCAGGTGGTTGACCACCACGTCCTGGAGCGCGCCGACCGGGTCGTAGAAGCTGCCCCGGTCCGCCACCCCGAAGTCCTCCGCCATCGTGATCTGGACGCAGGCGACGCTGTTGCGGTCCCAGACGGGCTCGAACATCGCGTTCGCGAACCGCAGATAGAGAATCTCGGCCAGGCCCATCTCGCCGAGGAAGTGGTCGATCCGGTAGAGCTGGTCCTCACGGATGTATTGGTAGATCTCGGCGGCTAGCTCGCGAGCGGACTTGAGATCGTGGCCGAACGGCTTCTCCACCACGACCCTCGCGGTCTTGGTCAGGCCAGCCTCCGAGAGCCCCTTGATCGTCATGCCGAAGAGCGACGGGGGGATCTCGAGGTAGAAGACCGGGCTCTTGGCGCCCTTGATCTGGCGCGCGAGCCGCTCGTAGGTGGCATCGTCGGAGAAGTCGCCCTGGACGTAGGAGAAGCGCTTCGCGAGCCGGTTGAACACCTTCGCGTTGGGCTTCTGGCCGGAGGAGGTCTGGATCGCCTTCCGGGCGTGCTCGCGGAGGTCCTTGTCCGACCAGTCGTCGAAGGCGACGCCGACTATCGGGCAGTTCAGCAGGCCCCGGGCCTCGAGCCGGTAGAGCGAGTTGAAGGTCATCACCTTGGCCAGGTCGCCGGTGATGCCGAAGATGACTAAAACGTCAGCCGGTGGCGCGCCTTCGGCTCGGCGCCGGGCAGCCGTTCCGGATGCGGGCTTCGATGCCGTGGCCATCGCTCACCTCCTGTTGACGCCGGTTCTGGACGTATCAAGACCCTGCCATCGGCCGAGCCCGGCGACATCATCCCACCCTGGCCGTCCGCAGGTGTTGTGATAGAAGACCCCGGAATGGATCGAAGGCTGGCGCAGCGAAACGTGAGGTCGGGGCTGGTCGCGGCGGGGCTCGCGCTGGCCTTCTTCGGGCTCAGCTTCTTCATCGCGGTGATCTACATCACATGAGCGAGCGGCACCATCCGCCGGACCCTTCCGAGTTGGTCTATGCGCCGGCGCCCTCGTGGACGCCCGTGTTGGTCGCCGTCGGCCTTGCGTCCGTCCTGGTCGGTTTGTTCGCCGGATTGCCGTATGCGATCGCAGGCGCGGTCCTCGGGCTGCTCGCGCTCCGTGCCTGGATTCGGGAGACCGGCGATCAGATCGGCCGCCTCCCTCGCCATCAGGGACTCAGCACGGCGGTCCTGCCGCCGTTGCCGCTGCGCCGAAACGGATCCGGCGAATAGGCCCTAGACCGCGGACGCCTCGGAGTCCGGCGAGGTCATGCTGGAGGTGGCACCCTCGCTGGTCCAGACGCGGACGATGTCGCGCATCGAGAGCATGCCCTTCAGCTCACCGGCGTCGATCACGACCAGGTGACGGATGTGCCTCCTCGCCATCTCCATCGCCGCACGCTCCAGGCTCCAGTCGGGTGCGGCCGCGATCAGCGTGTCACTCAGGTGGTCGGCAACCCGCTCTGAGTCGGGATCCTCACCGCGGCCGAGCGAGTTCAGCAGGTCGCGCTCGCTGATGATCCTGGGCCCCTGGGACTCCTCGTCGATCACGACCGCGGCGCCAACCGATTTTTCGGTCATCAGCCTGGCGGCATCACGCAGGGTGTGACCCGGGCCGACGGTCAAGACGACGTGTGACATGCCTTCGCGAACTTCCATTCAATGCTCCCCTGATCGCCACCGCTCGGGTGGAGCAAGTGCCTATTGAGGCAAGCGTATCCAAAAGGCGGACGAGCGCCAAGTGGGCTCGGTCGACCGCCGGGCGCCGTCGATAGGATTCGGCCCTCGTGGCGAGACGGATCCTCAGCCCCCAGGGAGCCGTGTTGCGTGCGGCGCTCGCCCTCGCCGGGATCTCGGTCCTGGTCGGAGCCGGATGCGGCGTGTCGGAGAGCGGCAGCGCCGACCGCGGGCGCCAGCTGTTCATCAGCAAGTGCGGCACCTGCCACACGATGGCCCAGGCGGCGACCACCGGCACCCAGGGCCCCAACCTCGACGCCGCCTTCTCACAGGCGCGCGCAGTCGGCATGGACCCGGACACGATCGCAGGCGTGGTCAAGGCCCAGGTGGACAACCCCCGCCCCACGACCAGCAATCCGAGCACCTCGATGCCGGCCCACCTGGTGGAGGGCACCGACCTGGACGACGTAGCCACGTACGTCTCCAGGGTGGCGGGCGTCCCAGGGATCAAGCCGCCGACCTTCGCGGGCGGACCCGGCGGCCAAGTGTTCGGCCAGAACGGCTGTGGCAGCTGCCACACGATGAAGGCCGCGGGCGCCACCGGTACGGTCGGCCCCGACCTCGACAAGGTCCTGGCGGGCATGAGCACGGCCGAGATCAAGCAGTCGATCGTCGACCCGAACGCAAAGACCACTCCCGGCTACCCGTCAGGGACGATGCCCCAGAACTTCGGGCAGACGATCAGCGCGCAGGATCTGAACACGCTGATCAAGTTCCTTCAGCAGAGCGCGGGAAACGGCAAGTAGGCCGAGGAACGGAGTTGATCAGGCCGTCGAGCGGGCCGCGGCGGCGGGAGCGCCGGCCTCCGCGTCCAGGTCGACGACCACGTGGGTGACCGGTAGCGGGACCTCCTCGCGCGCCTTCGCGACCACCCCCCGTTCCAGCCACTTCGACCGCTCCGCGGGGTGAGTGGAGATGATCACCTCGTCTGCCGGGAAGGTGCGAAGCGCGTCCTCGAGCGCGGCGTTCGGCTCATGGTGGTCGCCCACGTGGCCCCGGGCATTGATGCCAGCGGCATCCATCCGTCGCAACGACTCGTCCAGGCGCGCCGTCGCCTCCTCGACCGCTCCGTCCACGTCCGACGTCCAGTGCTCCATCCGCGAGCTGGTCAGAGCCGGGACGACGACGAAGATCTCGCTGGTTCGCCCCTTGCACCGATTCTGGATCTCCGCCAGCAGGGCCTGCCCACCCACAGTCTCGTTAGCCAGCACGAGGACGCGGTACGTCGGGTCGTCGCGGTGGGCCACCTCGGCGCGGTGGGGCATGCCGCCCTGCGCACCGCGCCACAGCAGACCGACCCCGAGCCCCACCTCGGCTGCGAGGAGCGCCGCCCCGACGGCCGGGCGGGTCAGAAGCGTCACCGCGATCACCGCGGCCGCCCCGATGCCGACGATCACCACCGCCCGAAAGACGTCTCCCTCTGAGCGAAGCGGATTGTGCATCTCGGCCCCTTTCAGTCGCTGCGACGGATTATCCCGCGTAGTGGGACGCGATCAAGGGCGGGAGTCGACCGACCAAGGACGCCGAAATCCGACGCTTTGCAGCCGCGTCAGAGGATGTAGACGGTGGTGAAGACGACGATCCACATCACGTCCACGAAGTGCCAGTAGATTCCCGGCACCTCGACGCCCAGGTGCTTCTTGGGCTCGGAAGAGAAGTGGCCCCTCCAGGCGCGGACGTTGGCAATCCCCAGCAGGATCAGCCCGACGGTCACATGGGCCCCGTGGAGCCCCGTGAGCCCGTAGAAGATCGACCCGAAGGCGCCGTCGCGGGCGCTGAACCCGATGTGCCAGTACTCGTTGAATTGGATGAACAGGAATGTGAAGCCGAGCAGCCAGGTGGCGCCGAGTCCGGTGATCAGGCCGCGCCGGTTGCCGCGCTGGATCGACACCAGCGCGTAGTGGATCGTGAAGCTCGATGAGATCAGGATCGCCGTGTTTACCCCGGCGACGACCTTCGGGAGGTCGAAGCCGGCCGGCGGCCACGGACCGACGTTGGCGACGACCCGGAGGAAGAAGTAGGAGGCGAAGAAGGCGCCGAACAGCATCACCTCGGAGACGATGAACAGCATGATCCCGAGCGTCTGGCGGTCGATCCGCGAGCTCTGATGAGCCTCCGGGGGCCCATGGTGGCCGTGGCCATGCTCTACCGCGACTGAAGCGCTCTCCATCGCTAGGCCTCCGTCACCGCGGCCGGCTGGGGCGTCGGCGCCTGCTCGCCGCTCGCCGGACTCGACGTGCTCGACGGGCTTGTCGGTGAGGCCGCGCACGTCATCGATCAGACCCTCCTCGAGCCACTTCGACTGCTCGCCGGCCAGGGTCGAGATCAGGACCTCGTCGATCCGGTAGTGCTCGATCGCGTTCTGCACCGCGGTCAGCGGCGCCGGGCTCATCGGCTGGCCGGTCGCGTCGACCTCGGATCGGTAGAGCTCGGCCAGCGTCCGCGCGAGACGCTCGCACACCTCCTCGCGCGTCATCTCGCCCGACGGCGGGCTGATGATCGTGTAGCGGTGCGGGTGCTCGGCGGCCTTTCGCTTCAGGTGGGCGATCAGGTCGCCGCTCGCGACCGTGCGGGTCGCGACCACCAGGGTGTGGGTGACGTCCCAGCGGACGGCGTCGTCCTCGATCCTCACCTGGATGTGCGTGATCGGCACGTCGAAGCGCTGCCTTGCCCACTCCACGAGGTCCTTTCGGGTCAGCCCGAACCTGGTGTCGTAAAGGCACGAAAGCAGCACCTCTTCGGGGGTGAAAGCGCGGATCGCGTCGTCGAGTGCCAGCGGCGGGTCGGGGTCCATGACCGCCCCCACCGACTCGATCCCGAACTCCGCAAGCACCGCCTGCGTCACCTCGACGCGGCTCAGCGCCGCGTCGCGCACCTCGTCGCGGTCGACGATCTGGCCCGCCATCGGCTGGTTTTGCGGCGCGACCACGGCGACCTGCTCGACGCCGGCGCTCACCCGCTCGCGGACCGCCTCGAGCAGCCTGCGGCCGCCCGCGACCTCGTTCAGGAACGCCAGCACGGTGCCCCCGGCACCGTTCGCGGGCGCACGGGTGGCGGCGTCAGCCTCGGTCATGGCGAACTCGCCCCGGCCGTCCCGGCGACGGCGGGCTCGGGCGCGCTCACATCGGAGTCGGCCGGACCGAGGATCGCGTGACGGGCGCCTGGGACCCCGTATTCGTAGGGGCCGCCGACGACGCGGGGGATCTGATCGAAGTTGAAGGTCGGTGGCGGCGAGGTGACCAGCCACTCGATCGTCTTGGCGCGCCACGGGTTGTCGCCCGCGAGGGGCCCCCAACGCCAGCTGACGATCATGTTGTAGAGGAAGACGAGCTGCGCGGCCCCGAACAGGAACGAGAAGCACGAGATCAGCAGGTTCCAGTCGCCGAACTGGGCCGAGTAGTCGGCGACCCGGCGCGGCATCCCCTCCATCCCGATCCAGTGCATCGGCAGGAAGGTCCCCCACATGCCGACGAACGTAAGCCAGAAGTGGACCCGCCCGAGCCGCTCGTCGTACATTCGCCCGGTCATCTTCGGGAACCAGTGGTAGATGCCGGCGAAGATCGTGAACACCGAGCCGCCGAACAGGACGAAGTGGATGTGGGCGACGATGAAGTAGGTGTCGGAGACGTGGATGTCGATCGGCACCATGCCAAGCATCACGCCGCTGATCCCGCCGATCGTGAACGTGACGATGAAGGCAAGCGCGAACAACATCGCGGTGGAGCGCAGGTGCAGCACGCTGCCGAACAGGGTCCCCAGCCAGGAGAAGATCTTGATCCCGGTCGGTACCGCGATCAGGAGCGTGGTGATCATCATCGGGATCCGCAGCCAGGCGAACATCCCGGAGACGAACATGTGGTGCGCCCAGACCGTGTAGCTGAGGACCACGATCCCGATCAGGGCCAGGGCCATCAGCCGGTAGCCGAAGATCGGCTTGCGGGCGTGGGTAGTGATGACCTCCGAGATGATCCCGAACCCCGGCAGCATCATGATGTAGACGGCGGGTGCGAGTAGAACCAGAAGATGTGCTGGTAGCTCAGCACGTCGCCGCCGTTCAGGGACTGGAAGAAGTTCGTGTGCAGGACGCGGTCGAACAGGACCATGAACTGCACCCCGGCGATGAACGGCGTCGCCGCGACGACCAGGAGCGAGGTCGACAGGTTGGCCCAGACCAGGAGCGGCATGCGCCAGAAGTTCATCCCCGGCGCACGCATGGTGATGATCGTGACCAGGAAGTTGAGCGCGGTCGCGACCGATGAGGCGCCGGCGAACTGGACGCCGAGGTTGAAGAACGACTGCCCCAGCGGCGCCCCGGTGGACAGCGGGCGCGTAGCCGGTCCAGCCGGCGTCGAAGCCGCCGCCCGGCGCGAGGAAGCTGCCCACGAAGAGCAGGCCGGCGATCGGCAGCATCCAGAAGCTGAGCGCGTTCAGCCGCGGGAACGCCATGTCCGGGCGCCCCGATCATCAGCGGCAGGACGTAGTTGGCGATCCCGGCGAAGACCGGGATCACGAAGACGAAGATCATGATCGCCGCGTGGGCCGAGAAGAGGCTGTTGAAGGTCCCCGGCTCGACGATCTGGGTGCCCGGCTGGGCGAGCTCGGCCCGCATCACCATCGCCATCAGGCCCGCCGATGAAGAAGAAGATGAAGGTGGTGCAGATGTACTGGATCCCGATCACCTTGTGATCGGTGTTGAACTTGAAGTAGTCGCGCCACGAGTTCGCCCCGTGGTCCTTGTGCTCCAGGTCGGCCGGGTAGGTCGGGCCGGCCGACCGCCCACCGGAACCAGTAGTCGAAGGCGCCGAGGCCGATCAGGAAGCCGAGCGGCCCGGTGATCATGCCGACGATCAGCTGCGGGTAGCCGGTCTGCGGAGGTCTCGGTCGCCGGCAGGCCCGAGAGCAGGCGCAGGACGATGACCAGGCCGTACCCGAAGCCGAATCCGATCAACGCGCCCAGCGCGGCGCGCCCCAGCCCGGGTCTCTTCAGAGCCGCTACCAAGTCCTACCTCTCCTCGGAAGGCTATCCATTGCCTAGGGCCCTCCGGTCGGCGATCCGTTGTTGAACTCGGACGGTGACCCGGTGTCCGATCCGGTTTCGGTGCCCTGCGACAGGCTTCACGCGGGGCTGCTTGGCGAGCCAGGTCGCGAACTCGTCAGGCGGCACCACCCGCACCAGGGCGCGCATGGTCGCGTGCCCGAAGCCGCAGAGCTCGGTGCAGACCACGTTGTAGGTGCCGACGCGGTCGGGGGTGACCACCACGTCGTTGTCGACGTCGTTGCCGCCGGGGCCGCTCGGAACGAGGTCGCGCTTGATCCGCCACTCGGGCACCCAGAAGGAGTGGATCACGTCGAGCGCGGTCAGGTGCAGGTCGAGTTGGCGGCCGTCCGGAACGACCAGCTCGTTCGAGCTCACCTCCTTGCCGTTGCCGAGCGGATAGTTGAAGGTCCACTTGTACTGCTGAGCGGTGACGTTGATCGGCAGGTCGTCGGCCGCCTTGCTCTCGATGTCGCCGAGCACGATCCAGCTGTAGATGGCGCCGAACAGGACGATCACGGTCGGGATCACTGTCCAGGTGATCTCGAGCTTGGTGTTGCCGTGGATCGGCTCACCGTCGGACTCGTCCCCCGGCTTGGCCCGGTACTTCCAGACGCAGTAGCCGAGCATCACGAGGACGACCGCGAACACGAACGACGAGAGGATGATCATCACGTTCAGCAGCGTGTCGATCTGCCCGGCCTGGGCCGAGGCCTGCGTCCCGTCCCAGTGGATCTGGGTCATCGGAACCGCGATCACGGCCGTCAAGACGACGACGAAAGCGAACAGCCTGACAAGGGTGGCCCGATTCACCGCGCGGCATTCTATTCCTTGCCTGGACGCCGCTTCCCGCTCGTCCCGACCTCGTCGCAGGCGGTACTAGGACCTAGTCGCAGGCGGCACTAACGGCTCGCGGTCAGTCCTCGGGGACGCGGGGCAGGCCGTCGAGCCGGCCGGCCGAGGCCGCGAGGACGCCACGCGCCACCCCCTCCCAGCTCCAAAGTCGCGCCGCCGTCTCGGCGAGGGCGCCGCGAGCTTGCTCGCGGGCCGCCCGATCGAGCGCGAACCAGGCGTTGAGGCGCTCGGCGATCGCCGTCACGGCGCCGTCGTCGACCGAAAACGAGACCAGCTTCGCGACCTCGGGCGGGCAGCGAGGCGGCGAGGGCACGGCTCACCTCGGCGGCGCCCGAGTGCCCGGCGGAGACCGGGAGCACGCCGGCCGCCGCGGCCTCGGCCGCCACCATGCCGAACGCCTCGGGGAAGGTGCTGGGAAAGACCAATGCGTCAGTCGCCGGCACCAGGCGGCCGACCTCGTCGTGCTCGAGGCGACCCGAGAACGCGACGCTGTCCGCCGCCTCGCGCGCTGCCGCCTCGTACCCAGGGGGCGAGCGCCTCGAGAAAGCCACCGAGGATTCGAAGCGGGCGTTCCTCTCCTCCCTCCAGGCCGCGACCGCGCGCCGCGATCTCGCGGGCCTCGGCGATCTCCGCGGCGGTCAGCGACGCCCAGAGGCGCCGAAGCGCCTCCGTCGTACTCGCCGAACCCGACGATCAGCAGCCGGGCGCCGGGGTTCGCCGCGTGGACCAGCGGCCAGCAGGCGAGCAGCAGGTCGACGCCCTTGGAGACGATCAGCTTGCCGACCATCACGACGCGTGGGCCCTCGGCCTCGGCGAACCACTCGATCGCCGCGGCGGCCCGCTCGGGGTCCTTGTCCCACGTGGAGGGTGCGCGGGTCCTGTAACAGCCTTGTCCGCGGGTCCTGTCGCGGCATCGCCCTGGCTCTGGCTCCCTACCCGCCCAGCCAACTCCTCGAGCCTTGCCCGCGCACCGTCCCGAGGGATCGGGGAGAAGAGGTCGGTGTCGACCCCCGGGGGACCGAGGCGTGTCCTGCCGGGCAGGCTCGGGTCGGCGAGCGCGGCCCAAAGACTCTCGGCGGTGTGGCGAGAGCCGACCAGCACCCCCGAGGCCGCGTCGACGCCCTCGCGGGCATAGGGCAGGAATCGCTCGGGCTCGGGCTTGACCGTGTACTCGAGCGCCGAGCCATGAATCACGGCGGCGAATCGAAGCCCGGCGCGGGCCAGGATCACCGGCCCCATGACCAGGTGGTTGGACAGCGCCGCGTCGATGCCGCCCGCCGCTTCTGCGACGTTGCGGACCGCGGCCACGTTGGCCTCGAGGTAGGTCGCCAGCTCCGCGTCGGTCAGGTCGGAGAACGTCTTGACGCGAAAGCCCTGGTAACGGTCGGCCACGTAGACGGGAAGGAGGCCCGTTGATGTCCGGGACGTAGGCGCTCACGGTCCCCGGCCCCGAGCGCGCCGTCGTGGGGCTGAGCTCAAGCCGCCTCCGGTGACCAGCGCCCGACTCGATCGATCCAGTCCAGCGAACCCGCCTCGCGGTCCTGGCACAGAAGATGGACCTCGTGTCCGAGGCCGCGCCAGCGCCCGCGCGAGGCTCGCGTTGTAGACGTTGCTGCCGGTGCCCCGAAGCAGGTAGCCGTGGAAGATCAGGACCTTAATGTCGACAGGCTAATCGCCCGCTCCGGCGTCGCCGAGCGGGCCTGCGGCAACCTTTATCGTGTCGGCGCCCATGAACCGTCCGCCAGGTCTACAGGCTGCGGGCACCGGCATCGGGGCGCGAGGCACTCGCACCGATCGAGCCCGGCACCGCCTACGTCGACCGGGAGACCGGCGAGGAGATGCGCCCGATCACCCGAACGCTGCCGCTCGCGCCGTCGGATTCCGCGCTTCTGCGGACCCCGGAGAACCTGACGATCTGCCGCCGCTGCGACCAGCTGATCGGCATCGACGTCAGCGACTGCCCGTACTGCGGGCTGCGCCAGCCGGCCCTCGACGGCGAGTCGTGAGGCGAGCGACGGCGTCACGCTCGCCGCCGTCCTGGCGGCCGGCGCTCTGACGGTCGGCTGCGGCGGGGACACCACATCGACGGTGACCGTGCCGCCGACGACGACCAGCTCATCGACGACCACGCAGAGCACCACCCAAAGCACCACGTCGACCACCACCACGAGCTCGTCGACAACCACACCGACCACCACGACCTCCACGACGACCGGCGAGGCTGGAGACGACAACGGGAATGGCAGCGGCGGGACCGGCACGGGCGGGCACCACGGTGGCAACGGCTCCGGGCACCCGGGCCAGGGCGGCCCGCCACTATGTCCCGGCAACTCCTGCGACTAGTGGCTGAGGGCCGAGAGAGCTATCTGGGCACGTAGTAGGCCCAGTAGAGGAGTCGACCGCCCGCGTAGTCGCAGCCGTACGTGCGAGTCGAGCCGACCTTTTGCTGGGACTTGCTGTTGCGCGCCCAGCGCTTGACCGCGGTCGCATCGCTGCTCGGCGGGCCGCACTTCCTCTTCGAACGACTAGCCCGCCACTGATTGTCATGGGCTTTCAGGTGGCTATGAGCGAAGTTCGTGGCCCAGCTCGGATACGACAGCGCAACGGTCTGACCCTTCTGTATCCGGAGCGGCTTGTCGAGCGTGAAGACAACCTTGCGACCCAGAGCGTCGGACAGGTTCACCGTGGCGCTCTGGCGCAGGAGCTTGTACTTGCGCCGATGCTTGGGGTTCTGCCTCAGCACAGCGATCCGGACCGATGGCGCCTTGCCGAACTTCTTGCCCTTGAAGATCGTGCCGAAGAATGCGCGCTGGTTCTTCTTCGGCCTCGACAAGTCGATCGCGAAGGCGACCAGCTTTCCGTTCTTCGGAACCCTGAAGGGACGCTTGACACCGTCGGCAAAAAGCGGGAATCCGGTCACCCGGCCAACGCCTTGGCAACGCCCTGGATGGGACTTGTTCGGACATGACGGCTTGGGCGTGTGCTTGGTCTTGCCCAGCACCTTGGCGGGCCTGGCGCCAGCGGATGACACCGCGACCGCGGCGATGAGGATCGCGCACAGGGCCCCGAATACGAGCAGGGGACGGGCGCGTCGGCGCGGGCCGGTTGTCGAGGGGTTCGTTCCGGTCATTCGATATCTGAACACCGCGCGCCTGGCCCGGTTTCGGCATCGAGTCATGCTTCCCGGGGGTGGCGCGTGCGATGTGGGCGCATAGGTTAGGGAGCGCGGCCGGCGAACGGCGCGCGGCCGCCGAACGGGGCACCAAACGGCGTCCGGGGCCGAGTTGCGACGGCGTGTACCTCGGAAGTCGACGGGCGTCGGGTCCGGGCGGGCTATAGGGTCCACATCCGATGGCCGCGGCACGCCGGTTCGCTCGTAATGCCTGAGGGGGGCGGGTCGGAGCCGTTCGTCAGCGCCGGATTGGAGCTTCTTGGAGTGTCTGCCGACGAGGCCGAGCTGGCCGTGATCGAGGCGGTCGACGGCATCTACCGGCCCCTGGTGGACGCGCTGATCGAGGCTGATTTGGATGGGATCGAGCCCGAGCCGGGCGAGGATCTATCGCGCGGCCCCCGCAGCGTGGACTCCCGATGAGCCTGCTCGACGCGCCAATTCGCGAGCAGGCGTCGGCGGTGGCCAACGGCGATGCCGATCCCGCCGAGCTGCTCGAGGGCACGCTGGCGCGGATCGAGGAGCGCAACCCGGCGGTCAATGCGATCGTCGACACCTTCCCGGCCGAGTCGCGGCGGATGCTCGCCGAGGCCCCGCGCGGCCCGCTGTACGGCGTGCCGGTCGCGATCAAGGACGAGTGGCCGCTTCCATGGCGCGCGGAGCAACTGGCGGCGGCCGAGTACGTCGGACCGGCGCCGGTGGCCGGCGAGTCGGGGCCCTACCGGGCTCTCCGAGACGCCGGGGCGGTGATCGTCGGGGTGGCGAACATGCACGAGTACGGCGCCGGCAGCACTGGCCACGTCTCGGCGTACGGCCCGGCCCGCAACCCCTGGGACACGGACCGCTGTCCCGGCGGATCGTCGAGCGGCCCAGGCGCTGCGGTCGCCGCCCGGCTGGTCGGCGGGGCGGTGGGTGCCGACGGGGTCGGGTCGATCCGCTACCCGGCCGCCTACTGCGGGCTGACCGGGCTGAAACCCACCTTCGGACGCGCAACGATGGCGGGGCACCACGTCCCCCAGACGACGACGATCGTCTCCGGGCCACTGTGCCGCGACGCCGCCGACTGCCGGCTGCTGGGCGGCGTCTTGTTCGGCGAGGAGCTCTCCGCCGCAGACACCAACGGACTGCGGATCGGCGTCGTTTCAGGCGAGCTCTGGGATGACTGCGACGCCGAGGTCATCGCGTCCTGCCGCGACGCGCTGGAGGCACTTCGCGAGGCGACGGGCGGCACCATCACCGAGGTCGATTTCGACGGGCGCGCACACGTCCTGATGGCGTCGATCCTGGTCGGGCAGACGGAGGAGCTCGCCGACTCAACGCCGGAGCGGATCGGCGCGCTCGGCACCGATGTCAGCCTGGTGGCGCGGGCCCTGCTTCGCTACCGCCTTCTGATCCCGGCGATCGCGATCTCCAAGGCGGCACGGATTCGGACCCTGGTGCGTCGCTCGCTGGCGGACCTGTTCTCGCGGCTTGACCTGCTCGCCTGGCCGACCATCGCAGCGCCGGCACCCCTGCTCGAGAACCCCACCGTCGAGCTTCCCTCGGGCGCATATCCGGCCGATTACGTCAATCCGCGCCAGGGAGGGCTGGCCAACCTCGCCGGCGTGCCCGCGATCAGCGTCCCGGTCGGCCAAAGCTCCGAGGGCCTGCCCCTCGCCCTCCAGCTGATCGCCCCATGGGGCCGTGACGAGCTGCTTCTCGACGCCGCCGAGGCGCTCGAGGGCGCCACCGGTCGCACCTGGGTGGATGCCGCGCCGCCGCTCGCGAGCTGAGGGAGAAAACAACTTGCGGGCGCCTTCGGCGCTCTGACGCGCCAGTTCCGGAATTAGAGCTCCTCACGGCACGCCCGGTCTATTCTCCGGACCGTGCCGGCGATCGAGGCAAGAGGCCTGGAGCGAACGTTCTCGGGTGAGATTCGCGCCGTGGCGGGTGTCGACCTGGATGTCGCGGAGGGTGAGATCTACGCCTTCCTGGGGCCAAACGGCGCCGGCAAGACGACCACGGTTCGAATCCTCACCACGCTGCTGCGGCCGACCGCAGGAAGCGCGCGGGTGGCCGGCTTCGACGTCGTCTCTGAGGCCGCCCAGGTGCGTCGCACGATCGGCGTGGCCCTCCAGGAGGCGGCGCTCGACCCGCTGATGACCGGGCGGGAGCTGATCAGGCTCCAGGCGACGCTTCATGGCCTCCCGCGCGAGGAGGGACGCCGAAGGGCCGATGCCCTGCTCGAGCGGGTCGACCTGGTCGACGCCGCGGATCGCCAGGTGGGGACCTACTCGGGAGGCATGAAGCGGCGCCTGGACCTCGCCTCGGCCCTCGTCCATCAGCCACCGGTGCTGTTCCTGGACGAGCCGACCACGGGGCTCGACCCGGCGAGCCGCAAGACGATCTGGGTCGAGGTCGAGAAGCTGAACTCCGACGGCACCACCGTCTTCCTGACCACTCAGTACCTGGAGGAGGCCGACCAGCTCGCCAACCGGGTCGGGATCATCGACGCCGGCCGCCTGGTGGCCGAGGACACTCCCCGGGCTCTCAAGGCTCAGATGGGCAACCCCCGCCTCGAGGTCAGGCTCACCGATGGCGGCGTCGAACAAGCCCAAGAGGTCGTGTCGCGGTTCGGCAGGCCGCTTCCCGTTCGCGACGGCACGGTGATGGTCGAGCTCGAGCGCGGGGCGGCCGGCATCGCCCCCGTGGTTCGCGCCCTCGACGAGGCCGGGCTGAACGTGGAGGCGCTCGATCTGGCCGAGCCGAGCCTCGACGACGTCTTCCTCGCCAAGACCGGCCATCACCTCGAGCCCGAGGAATCAACCGACGACTCCTCGGCTCCGCCTGCGGAGTCGTCGGGCTCGGGCGCCACCGGGACGGCAGGGTGACTGCCGTGACCCGCGACTTCGTCGCTAGCCCGTGAACAACTTACGCGTAATTGGTGCGCTGGGCGCGCGCGCGATTCTGCAGACGATCCGTCGACCCCAGCTCTTCTCGCCGATCCTGATCTTCCCGACCCTGTTGCTGGCGATCCAGACCGGTGGCGCCGGGCGCGGCGTCGACCTGCCCGGGTTCCCGCCGGTCAACAGCTTCCTCGACTTCATCATGGCCGGCGCGATGATCCAGTCGACCCTGCTGGCGGCCAACAGCGGCGGGATCGCTCTCGCGGTCGACATCGAGATGGGGTTCACCGACCGGCTTCTGGCGGCGCCGATCTCGCGCTACGCGATCGTGCTCGGGCGGCTCGCCGGGACGGCGGTCCTGGGAGCCTTCTCGGCGATCTGGTTCATCGCCATCGGGCTGATCTTCGGGATGCGCATCGACGAAGGCGTTCCCGGCGCACTGGTGATGATCGTCTTCGTGTCGCTCTCCGCGGTCGCCTTCGGCGGGATCGGCGCCGCGGTGGCCCTGCGGACCGGAAAGGCGTCGGTCGTACAGGGCCTCTTCCCGCTGGTGTTCGTGGTGCTGTTCCTGTCCTCGGCCTTCTTTCCCTCCAACCTGATGCTCGAGCCGGCCGGGACGATCGCCAAGTACAACCCGCTCAGCTTCATCGTCGAGGGCGTGCGCGATCCCGTGATCTCCTCGCTGTCGCTCGACGCGGTCGCCAAGGCGATCGGGTCGATCGCCTTGATCGGCGGGGTCAGCGTCGGGCTGAGCGCCCTCGCGCTGCGGCAGCGACTGCGGACGGGCGGGTGAGCGTGGGCTGGCGGGCCGACCTCGAGATGGTCGCGGCGCTCGTGCGCCGCGCCGCCAACGAGCTGCTTCGGGTCCCCGGGGCGGCGATCCCGGGGGTTCTCGCCCCGACGATCTTCTTTCTTGGCCTCACCTCGGTGTTCGGACACCTGACCCTGCTTCCGGGCTTTGACACCTCGAGCTACCAGAGCTTCCTGATCCCGATCAGCCTCATGCAGGGCGCCGGGTTCACGGGCGCCGCGACGGGGGTGAACCTCGCCCGCGACATCGAGCTCGGCTGGTTCGATCGCCTGCTGGTCTCCCCCGCCCCCCGACCGGTCCTGCTCGCCGGGCTCGTGATCTCGGCCAGCCTTCGATCGCTGATCCCGGCCGCGGTCCTGCTGCTCGTCGGTTTCGCGCTCGGAGTGAGCTGGCCGGGGGCCGGGGGGCTGGCGATGGCGGTCGTGATCGTCATGGGCATGGGAACGCTGGCCGCCCTATGGGGATGCGCGCTGGCGCTCAAATTCCGGTCCCAGTCGGCCGCCCCGCTGATGCAGGCGGGGATGTTCGTTCTCATCCTCACCACCACGGCCTACGCGCCACTCGCCCTGCTCAGCGGCTGGCTCCACACGGTCGCCGAGTACAACCCGGCCACTCAGATCGTCGAGGCGGCGCGGCAGGGGTTCGTCGGCGGAGTGAGCTGGGGCGACACCTGGCCCGGCCTTCTGGCGCTGGCCGGGCTCCTTGCCGTGCTCGCGGCATTCGCGCTTCGCGGCATGCGCCGCACGGCGATTTGACCTGAACAACTCCGCCGACTGCTCCGCTGATCGCGTCCGCTGCCGGCGGGTTCGGGCGCGTTACGTGGCGGCAGGTCGTAGTCTCGATGCCCCGCGATAACCCACTCCTACGACTCCTCGGCTACGCCTGCGGAGCCGTAGGGTTGGGCGCCATCGGGGCGGCAGGGTGACTCGCTCGACCCGCGACTACGTCGCTAGCTCAGACGAGCTTGCGCCGATGGCGGAGCGGGTGTTGTCGGCCAACTGGACGCAGGGAACGCGGGGCTCCGTCCCATACGCGTACACCCGGCCGAGCCCCGGACGGTACCCGTGGCAGTGGTACTGGGACTCGTGCTTTGCGGCGATCGTGTGGCGACGCTTCGACCCCGGCCGCTCGCGGACCGAGCTCGAGAGCCTCCTCAGCGCGTGCCGCGACGACGGATTCGTCGGGCACACGATCTTCTGGGATCACCCGGTCTCGCTGACCCGGAGGCTGTTCTACAACGTCGAATCGAGGCGGGCGACGATGACCTCGACCATCCAGCCGCCGCTCCTGGCCTGGGCGTGGCGAATCGCGGTCGGCAACCCGGCCGCCGAGCCCCGGATCGTCGCCCACCACCGCTGGCTGCGTGACAACCGTGACCTCGAGGGCGATGGCCTGCTGTGGCTCGTCCAGCCGGACGAATCGGGGCTCGACTCCTCGCCGAAGTTCGAGCCGGTGTGGGGATTGCGGGCGCACGCAAAGGTGGGCTTCCCGCTGCTCGTGACGCGCAACCGGCGGCTTGGATGGAACGCACGCCGGGTCCGCGACGCCGGCGGCCCGGTGCTGTGCGAGGTGGTGACCAACGTGCTGTGGGGACTGGCACGCCTGGCGATGGGCGAGCCGTCGATCACGCCGGCACTGGTCGGTCGCCTCTGGGACGAGCGGCTGGGGATGTTCTGCGACGAGGCGCAGGGCGCTGGTCGCGGCGGGAGCGGGTTGGGGGGTCTGCGGCCCGCCGTCGAGACGTGGGCAGCCCTGGCGCCTCTCGCCCTGCCGGACCTCCCCGAGTCGATCGGGCGCCGCCTGGTCGAGGAGCACCTGCTCGACCCTGGTCGCTTCTGGCTCCCCGTTGCTCCACCTTCGGTCTCGGCGGCGGAGCCGAGCTTCGAGCCCGGGCGCGGACGGGGACTGGTCCGCCGCTACTGGCGCGGACCGACATGGGTCAACGCCGCCTGGCTCCTGTGGATCGGGATGAACCGCCTCGGCTACCGGGAGGAAGCCGCGCGGATGGCCGGAACGCTCACCGAGGTGATCTGCCGCGAGGGCCTACGCGAGTACTACCACCCACTGAGCGGCGCCGGCCTGGGCGCCACCGACTTCGCCTGGACCGCACTCGCGGTCGAGATGGCCGATCCGGACCCGCAGGCCGCGCAGAGCTACCTGTAGTGGGGGCCAAAACGGCCCGGGCGCGCCCCGAGACCGCGCTACTTGTAGCGGTAGGTGATGCGGCCGCGGTCGAGGTCGTAGGGGGAGAGCTCGATCTTGACGCGGTCGCCGGGAAGGATCCGGATGTAGTGGCGGCGCATCTTGCCCGAGATGTGGCCGAGGACCTCGTGGTCATTGTCGAGCTTGACCTTGAACATCGTGTTGGGCAGGGCCTCGGTGACCTCCCCCTCCATCTCGATCTTCTCCTCCTTCGGCATGCGCGCGGGAGAGGGTAGCGGACCCCCCTAGCGTCCCTCGAACGTTGCGTTGCCGGGGCCGTCGGCCAGGAACGACTTCACGGCGCCCTTCAGATCGTCCGTCTCGAACAACGAGCCCACCAGCTCGTCGGTCACCTCGTCCGCGCGATCGACGCCACCTTTGAGGTAGGCCCGGACGATGCCCTTGGTCACCGCATGCGCCCTGGTCGGCCCGGCGGCCAGCCGCTGGGCGAACCGCATCCCCTTCTCGTGCAACTGATCGTCCGGCAGCACCCGGTTGACGACGTTCCAGCGCTCCAGGGTCGCCGCGTCGTAGACGCCCTGTGACATCACGAACTCGCGGGCCCGTGCCGGTCCCGCGCGCTCGGCCATCCGCTGGGTCCCCCCCGCCCCCGGGCTCAGCCCGACTACAGCCTCGACCAGGCCGAAGCGTGCCGACTCCGATGCCCAGATCATGTCGCAGCCGAGCGAGACCTCGAGCCCGGCGGTCAGGCAGAGGCCGTGGACGAGCGCCAGGGTCGGGATCGGCAGGGACTCGATCCGCTGAACGATGTCGAGCAACGGCTGGAACGACCCTATGCTCCCGCCGGCGTCGACGACGGCCTGGAATCCGTTCACGTCGGCTCCGCCCGTGAACACCTCGCCCTCGGCGCGCCAGACAAGGGCCCTGGCATCGGAGCCCTCGATTTCGTCGAGGCAGGCGCTCAGCGCCTCCGTGGTCGCTGCCCCGAACAGGTTGAGCGGCGGGTCATCGAGCACCAGCGCCGAGAGGGCTCCGTCGCGCTCGACTCGCACCGGGCGATCGCTCACGCGCTCGCACCCCGAATTCGGTCGGCGATCGCCTCGATCTCCCCCGCCTCGCCGGGTCCCGGGATCCAGGGGAGCTTCAGCGGGTCATCCTCGTAGCGCGGGATCACGTGTAGGTGGAAGTGAAAGATCGTCTGCCAGGCGGCGGACCCGCACGAGTTGAGGATGTTGAATCCTCGTGGCTCGAGCGCCCCCCTGATCCGCTTCGCGAGGCGTTGCGCCGCTACCGCGGTTCGCTCGAGGTCGGACTCGGAGATCTCCATCAGGTCGGCGCTGTGCGCCCGCGGCACCACCAACGCATGGCCGGGCGTGGCCGGGTTGATGTCCATGAACGCCACCGTGTACGGGTCCGAGTCGACGACCTGCGCCGGGACGTCCCCGGCCACGATCCCGCAGAACAGACAGTCCTCAGCCACCGATCGGGCAGCCTAGACGGTTTCGCACGGTCGAAAGCGCCTCAGATGAGTCCCCGGGCGAGCTCTATCGCCTCGTCGCGACTTCCCCACCCGGCCCTCGAACACGGCCGCCTCGACCTCGCCGATCAGGCGGCCGAGCTCGGGCCCCGGCTCGATCCCGAGCTCGGTGGCGAGGTCATCGCCGCGAACAGGTGAGCGCGGAGGTCCCCCGCGCCGCCACGCCAGGGACTCGCCGATCATCTCGCCGGCGAGCTCGAGGTGGGCGTCGATCGCGTCCTGCCTGGTCCGCTCCCCTTGGGTGGCCAGCCGATCCGCGACGGTCAACAGGGTGACGTCCGCCGAATCCGGATCGGTCGCACGGAGGTAGTCATAGACCTGGCGGCGTGAGAGCGGCCGCTCGTGGACCAGGAAGCCAAGGCGCAGGTGGTTGAGGGTCAAGTTTGCGAGGTACTCACCGAGCCGTCGGCTCGCTCGAAGCCGCCGACACAGATCGCGAACGATCCGGGCACCGGCGCGGTCGTGACCGATGAACAGGACTCTCCCTCCCTCGGCCTGCGCACGGGTCTCGGGCTTGCCCAGGTCGTGGAACAGGGCGGCGAACCGAAGCGCGCCCCCGCGGGTCAGCCCGTCGGCGAGGGGCTCGGCGAGGACGCTGCTGAGCTCGTCCGCGGACTCCCCCACCACGCTGGTCAGGTCGTCCTCGACCGCGATTAGGCGCCCGAGCACCTCGAGGGTGTGCCCGTGGACGTCGAGGTGGTGGTAGGGGTTCTGCTCGACGCCGCGAAGGGCTTCGACCTCGGGCAGCACGGCGCTGGTCGCCCCCAGCTGGTCCAGGAGGGCGAGGGCCTCGATCGGGTCGGCCCCGGTGAGCAGCATCCGAAGCTCGGCGAGCTGGCGCTCGCCGGCGGGCCGCGCGGCTTCGTCAGCGTCCGCCCGTGCGAGCTCGACCGTCGCGGGATCGATCTCGAGGTCGAGGTCGGCGGCGATCCGGGCAGCGCGAAGGATGCGGATGGGATCGTCGCCGAAGCTCTGCTCGGAGACCGCCCGCAAGATGCGATCGCGGAGGTCGGTGAGCCCGCCGCGAGGATCGAGCGGCGCGGCGCCGGCGGGCGAGAGTGGCACTGCCACCGCATTGATGGTGAAGTCGCGGAGCGCCAGGTCCGCCTCGATCTCCTCGGCGCGAAGGCCGGCGGCGTCGACCTGCCACGCGTCGTCAGGGCCGATCGCCCGCCAGGTCGCGAACTCCTCGGAGAGCTGGAACATCTTGCCGCCGCCCCGGGCGATCGCCGCGGCAACCTCGCGCGGGTCGCCACTGACCGCCAAGTCGAGGTCGGTCACCGTCCGCCCCAGCGCCGCGTCGCGAACCGCGCCGCCCACGATCCACACGCCGGCCGCGTCGCCCAGCGCGTCGCGGCAGGCGCGGACCGCCGGCGCCTCGGCGAGCAGATCGGTGATCGACCGGCTCACGGCGCCTCTGATCGAAGATGGACGCGCGGCACTCGGGCCGAGATCCCGCAGGTCACCTCGTAGTTGATCGTCTCGAGCCTGCGCGCCACCTCCTCGCAGAGGATCCGCTCGTCCCCCTGTGCGCCGATCAACACCGCTGGAGCGCTCGGCTCGACAGTCCGATCGGTCGCCGATCTCGATCGTCACGTTGTCCATCGACACCGTGCCTACCAACGGGTGTCGACGACCGTCGACCAGCACCTCACCGTTGTTGCTCAGTCCCCGCCGCACCCCGTCGCCGTAGCCGATCGGCAGCACGCCCACCCACGTGTCGCTCGCCGCCCGCCAGCGCTGCCCGTATCCGGCGCTTGCCCCGGCCGGAAAGCGCTTCACGTCCGCCACGTAGGAGTGGAGCTCGAGGGCCGGCTCGAGGCGGCGCTCGAAGGGATCCCTCTGGAACGGGTCGAGCCCGTAGATCGCAATTCCGCAGCGGACCATGTCGAAATGCGAGTTCGAGTCGCGCAGGGTGGCGGCGCTGTTGGCGGCATGGACGAGGATCCCGGGGTGGGCCGCGCGCGCCAGCTCCACCACGGCGCCGAACCGCTCGAGCTGCTCGTCGAAGAACGACGAGTCGAGCTCGTCCGCGGTGGCGAAATGGGTCCACAGCCCGGTCAGCTCAACCCGCTCGTCGGCCGCTACCCGGTCGAGGAGGTCGAGGACCGAAGCACTGTCGCGCTCGCCCAGACGGCCCATGCCCGTGTCGTACTTCACGTGTAGGCGGGGCCGCACCCCGAGCTCGATCCCACGCTCGGCAGCGAGCTCGGCAAATCCCGGTCTCCACACCCCGACATCGGAGTCGGCCCTGAGGGAAACGTCGAGCTCGTCGGCAGTCAGCGCCCCCATGGTCATGATCCGCGCGCTCGGCAGGTCGGTGCGCAGGGCGGCAGCCTCGGCGGACGCAGCCACCGCCAGCCACTGTGCGCCTCCCGCCAGTGCCGCTCTCGCGCACTCGAGCGCCCCGTGCCCGTATCCGTCCGCCTTGACGACCGCGCACAGCTGACCGCCGCTGGAGAGCTCGCTCACCAGGCGGGCGGCGTTGCGCTCGACTGCGGCGTCATCGACCGCTGCGACGGCACGCTGGAGGGGGATCTCGCTCACCCCGCGAGCGCCGCCGGCAGCGCGGCGATCACGTCGGTCGCGACAACCGACTCGACCGACCCGAGCCGCTTGGCGGCGATCCTCCCGGCACGCTGATGGGCGTGAACGCCGGCGCATACCGCCGTGAACGGCTCCATCCCGCGGGCCAGCAGGGCCCCGATCGTTCCGGAGAGGACGTCCCCCGTGCCGGCGGTCGCCAGGGCGGGCGCGCCGCCCGGCGCTGACCGCGACCCGCTCGCCCTCGACGACGATCGTGTCATCCCCCTTGAGGACGACGATCGCACCGACTCCGCTCAGCCGCGCGTCGCGAGCTGGCGAGCCGATGTGTCGCCACCTCGCTGGAGTCGGACCCGAGCAGGCGGCCCAGCTCGCCTTCGTGCGGCGTCAGCACGGTAGGCGCCGCGCGGCCGGCGAGCGACTCGAGCTGCCCCGCATGGGCATTCAGACCATCGGCGTCCAGGAGCAGAGGCGATGGGACGTCGCGCGCCACCGCCCTCGCCAGTTCGAGGGAGTCGTCGTCGCGCCCCAGCCCCGGCCCGAGAACGATCGCCGCCGCGCGGGCCGTCGCCTCGAGGATCGCACTCGTCGACGCACTCGCCAGCCGTCCCTCGCCGCCGGCGAACCCGCGCGACATCACCTCGGTCAGCTTGACCTCGAAGATCGGCTCGAGGTCGGCCGGGACGGCGACGGTCGCATAGCCGGCTCCGACTCTGATCGCGGCCTCGGAGGCCATGCACACCGCCCCGGTCAAGCCCCTCGAACCGCCGATGACGACGACCTCCCCCGAATCGAACTTGTTCGAGTTGGGCTCGCGCCGCGGCGCCAGGGCGAGAACCTCGTCGCCGATCAGCCCGGCCACCGGAGCGCTCGGCGGATCGGCGGGAATGCCGATCTCGACCACCCGGAGCTCTCCGGTTCGCGCCTTGCCCGGCGCCACGAAGTGGCCCAGCTTCGCGGCGTGAAAGCCGACCGTGAGGCGCGCCTCCACGGCGACGCCTTCGGTCTCGCCGGTGGAAGCGTCGACGCCGGAAGCGATGTCGGCTGCGATGACCGGCGCGCCGCATGCGTTGATCGCTTCGATGGCGGCATCCGCCGGGGCTCGCGGTGCGCCCTCAAAGCCGGTGCCGAAGACCGCATCGACGACGACGCCTGATCCGGCCAGCGCGTCGGCGATCTCGTCGGGCGCCACTTCCGCGATCCGGCCCCCGAAGCGCGAGAGGTTGGACCGGGCGTCGGGCGAAAGCTCGGCGGCCGGCCACAGCAGCAGCGCCTCGACCTCGTACCCGATCGCGGACAGATGGCGGGCCGCCACCAGGCCATCGCCACCATTGTTGCCCTTCCCGCATACCACCCGGGCAGGCCCGGTGCCCGCCACCTCGCGCGCGGCTTCGGCGACCGCCGCCCCCGCGGCCTCCATGAGCTCGAGTGAGGGCGTTCCCTGCTCCTCGATCGCCCACGAGTCGACGGCGCGCATCCCGTCGGCGTCGTAGAGAGGGCGAAGCCAGGCCTCCATGCGGGGAGGGTGTCAGAAACCGATCAGCCGCAAATCACGGCGCGCACGGCGAGGCGACGACGACCGCCCCGGCGACCTGGCGCGAGTGGGTGAGGGAGAGGCGCAGCTCCACCCGCGTGCTCCGCGAGCAGCGCGGCGGCGCGTCCGTGGAGTCGCAGGCGAGGAGCCTCGAGCCCGCCCCCCTCGACCTCGATCTCGCGGGCAGGGACCGCTTCGCCCAGCGCCTTGATCGTTGCCTCCTTGGCGGCGAAGCGGGCGGCGAGATGCGTGCCCGGGCGAAAGCGTGGTCGGGCATGGGCCAGCTCGGCATCCGTGAACAGGCGCTCGGCGAGCCTGGGGTGGCGCTCCAGGGCGCTCTCCAGGCGCTCGATCTCGATCAGGTCGATGCCGAGGCCGGTCAAGGCGAGGAGGCGCCGATCGCGGCGGGCGGGCTGGCTGTCGAGACGGTGTCGCCCTGCGAGGGCGCGTCGCGCAGGCCGAGCACCGTGCGGACCGAGCCCCGGCCACCCTCCGAGCGCCCGCCCAGGATCAGATAGTCGAGGTGGTCGAGATAGGGCTTTGCCTGCAGATAGCTTGGGTCCTGGGCCGCCTGCGGGAAGCTGTCGACGAGCTGGAAGAGCGGAACGAAGTCGATCAACGCCACCGGAGAGAAGTCCGAGCCGAGGGCGTCGGTGGCGCTCTTGAACACATCCGAGTCACCGAGGGTTGAGCTCGGCGAGAAGACCTGATTCACGGAGTCCGACCCGAGGCCGACCACCACTTTGCCGTCACGCTGAACGAACTGGATCTGGATCGGCGCCCCCCGGGGCGTGATCGTGAAGCCCTGCTCCCCGTTCTCCGACAGCGGCGAGACGCTCAGCGAGCTGCTTCCGCGAGAGCGCCCGACGGAGCTGGTCCAAGGTCTCGGCCGAGGCCTGCTCGTCGCTCGTCTCCACCACCAGCGCGCCACCGAGGCCGAACAGCGAGGTTCCTCGCACGTACCCGCCCAGGTCGCCCGCCCACTTGCTGATCTGGCTGACATCCAGCCCGAATGTCGAGGGGATCGCCGCCTGGCCACCCTCCGCGAGCGCCTGTCCGTAGGCCCGTCCGGCGCTGACTGGCCCCGAACGCAAGCCAGGAGTCGGACGGGAAGTCGCGCAGCAGCGAGGACTCCTCGGGAGCCGGGGTTGACGAGCTGGTCGCAGCTGAGGTGTCGAGCGACACCTGATCGTCGGTCGCCGAAGCCGACATGGTCACCGGCTGCGAGAGCAGGGTCTGGAGCTGGGGGCCGGCCGCGGCTACCTGATCGGCGCTCAGCTGGCCCTCCTGCTCGAGCTGATCGACGATCGCTCGCGGGCTGAGGTAGGCAAACGCGAGCTGGTCGGAGGGCTCTGAGTCGAGCTGGGCATTGAAGTCGCTCGACTCGGCCAGCGACGAGCCCTGCGACGCGTCGACCGCCGCCTCGAAGGCCGCCTTGGGCCCGCTGACAAGCAGGTCGCCGATCAGTCCGGCGACCGAACGGCCGCCCGTCTGCGTGTAGCCCACGCCCTTGTAGGTGCCCTGGTGCGAGGAGCGCTTCGCGGAGGCCGCCTTGGCTATCGCCTGCTCGGCCGGCGCCGGTGTCGGTGACCGACAGGACGATCGCGCCGTCAGCCTGACCGGCGAGGCTGTTGAAGAAGACGCCCGCCCTCGGTCCGAGCCATGGTGCGACGTCGGCCTCGTAGGTGAAGCCCTTGGACTGCGCCTCGAGCGCCTGATCGAGCTGGTCGGTGATCAGCGAACCGGGGTCGTCGGTCGCCAGAAGCTTTGAGAGCGCCGAGTCGACCGCGTCCTTTTGATCGCCCTCGGGACGGACCACGCGCCTCGGCGAAGATCGGCGCGTCGGCGGGCGTGACGCTCGCGGGGTCGGGACCGGTGAACGAGGCGGTTGTTCCCCCGCCCCCTCCGCAGCCCGCGACGAGCAAGGCCGCGCAGGCGGCCAGCGCGAGCCGCGGCTCGCGCGCATTCACTCGACGGTCACCGTCTTGGCGAGGTTGCGCGGCTGGTCGACGTTCAGGCCCCGCAGGCGGGCCACGTGGTAGGCGAGCAGCTGGAGCGGGAGGATCGCCAGGATCGGCTGGAGCACCCAGTCGGTCGGCTCGACGTAGACGACCTGGTCGGTGACGTCGGCCACTCGGTCCGAGCCTTCGGTCGCGATCGCGATCACGTCGGCGCCCCGGGCCCTCACCTCGGCGACGTTCGAGAGCACCTTGTCGAGGACGCGGGCTCTCGGTGCGCAACGCAGACCACCGGGGTCGACTCGTCGAGCAGGGCGATCGGGCCGTGCTTCATCTCGCCGGCGGCGTAGGCGTCGCTCGGGATGTAGGAGATCTCCTTCATCTTCAAGCGCCCCCTCGAGACACACGGGGAGGCCGATGTTCCGGCCCAGGTAGAGGAAGAAGCGGCCCCTGGTGCTCGGCGGCGGCGATCTCCTGGACGGCGTCCTCCACCGACTCGAGGGTGTGGTCGATCTTCGACGGGATCCCCTTCAGCTCGGCGATCAGGGCCTCGAGGCGCTCCCGGGGCAGGGTGCCGCGGACCTGCGCGAGCCAGAGGCCGAGCAGGTACATCGCGGCGACCTGCGCGGTGAAGGTCTTGGTCGCCGCGACGCCGATCTCGAGCCCCGCGCGCGTGAACAGGATCGTGTCCGCGTCGCGGGTCGCCTGGCTGCCCATGATGTTGGTCAGCGCCATGACCGTCGCGCCGCGCTCCTTGGCGAGCCGCATCGCCGCCAGCGTGTCGGCCGTCTCGCCCGACTGGGTGAGCCCGATGACGAGGTCGTCGGGGCCGACCACCGGGTCGCGATAGCGGTACTCGGAGGCGATGTCCATCTCCACCGGGACCCGCGCCCACTGCTCGATCGCGTAGCGGCCGACCAGGCCGGCGTGATAGCTCGTGCCGCAGGCGACGATCACGATCCGCCGCATGCGGCGATGAAGTCGTCCGACAGCTCGACCTCGGACAGGTCGACTCGATCGATCGAGGGCAGCCGGTCGGCGATCGTCTCGGCCACCGCGTCCGGCTGCTCGTGGATCTCCTTCAGCATGAAGGTCTCATAGCCGCCCTTCTCGGCGGCCTCCTCGTCCCAGCTCACCTCCTCGATCGCGCGATCCGCCGGCCGTCCCGATGCGTCGACCACGTTCGCGGCGCCCCCCGTCACCGTGACGATCTCCCCGTTCTCGATCTGGAGCACGCGCCTCGTCTCGGCGAGGAACGCCGGGATCGCCGATGCCAGGAACGCTTCGCCGTCGCCGATCCCGACCACCAGCGGGCACTCCTGGCGCGCTGCGACCAGCGTGTCCGGGTGGGCGCGGTGCATGGCCGCGAACGCGTAGTGGCCCCGGAGCTCGCCGAAGGCGGCGCGAACCGCGTCGGTCAGATCGCCGTCGTAGTGGCGCTCGATCAGGTGGGCGACGATCTCGGCGTCGGTCTCGGAGCTGAACCGGTGGCCCTCGAGCTCGAGCTCGCGGCGCAGCTCGGCGTGGTTCTCGACGATCCCGTTGGCGACGATCTGGACGTCGTCGTCGCAGTCGCCGTGCGGGTGGGCGTTCTCCTCGGTGACCCGCCCGTGGGTGGCCCAGCGTGTGTGCGCGAGGCCGATCGTGGCCGGCGGGGCCGCGACCGCTACGCCTCCGTCGCCGTTCGCCGCCCGCTGCGTCGAGACCCACGGCGGCTCGCGAAGGTTGGCGAGGTTGCCCACCGCACGCACCGAGTCGATGCGCCCGTTCTCGAGCAGCGAGATGCCGGCCGAGTCGTAGCCGCGGTACTCGAGCTTCTCGAGCCCCGCGATCAGCAGGTCTCGGCACGGGCGCTTGCCGACGTATCCGACGATTCCGCACACTGGGGACGAAAGGGTAGAGCCATGCGAGCCTTCGCGGCTATCGGAGTTCTGTCGATGAGCCGTCGAGCCGGTCGCGACTTCCCTGCACTCCTCCTCGGTCGGGGCCTCGACCATCACCCGGACCAGAGGCTCGGTTCCCGATGGCCGGACGAGGACGCGGCCGCGCCCCTCGAGCGCCGCGCTCTCGCGCTCGACCGCCTCCCAAACCGCGCTCCGAGCGCCCTACGGCGCCACGATCGCGCGATCTCGACGTTCTCGAGCACCTGCGGGAGCTTTTGCATCGGGATCGCCTCGGCGAGCGTCGGCTCCGCCGAGCGCGCGCATGGCCAGCAGAGCGACGCGGCGATGCCGTCGCCGGTCGGCCCGAGCTCCTCCCAGATGATGTGGCCCGACTGCTCGCCGCCGAGCGTCCAGCCGCGGCGCTCGAGCTCGGCGGCGACGTGGCGGTCGCCGACCGGCGTCGTCGCCACCTCGATCCCCGCATCCGCCATCGCCCGGTGAAAGCCGTAGTTGCTCATCACGGTCACGACCACCCCTCCGTCGAGGCGCCCCGCGTCGGCGAGGTGGCGGGCGCAGAGGGCGATCAGCTCGTCGCCGTCGCGAATCCCGCCCTCGCCGTCGACCGCGATCACGCGGTCGCCGTCGCCGTCGAAGGCGAATCCGATCTCGGCGTCGCCGTCCGCGACCAGCTCCGCCAGGCGCTCGGGTGAACGTCGAGCCGCAGCCCTCGTTGATGTTCCGCCCGTCCGGCTCGATCGCCGATCGCTCCGACCGTCGCGCCGAGGCGCTCGAAGGCCGACGGGCGCCGACGCGATAGGTCGCGCCGTTGGCGCAATCGAGCAGCACCCGCACGCCCGGCGAGGTCGAGCTGGAAGGCCGAGAGCAGCGCGCGCAGGTAGTCGTCGAGCGCGCCGTCGAGCTGTGCGCACCCGCCCGACCGCCGGCTCCGGGGCGCCGGCATCGCGCGCCAGCGCCTCGATCCGCTCCTCGAGCTCGTCGTCGAGCTTTCGCCCGTCCGGGCCGAAGAACTTGATCCCGTTGTGCTGCCAGGGGTTGTGGGAGGCCGAGACGACCGCGGCGAGGTCGAGCCCGTGGCGCCGGACCAGGATCGACGCGCCGGGGGTCGGCAGGACCCCGGCCAGCCACGCGTCGCCCCCGCCCTCGGCCACGCCCGGACGCCAGCGCCGCCTCGAGCATCGGCCCCGACTCGCGCGTGTCGCGCACGATCAGCACCTGGGGCCGCTCGGACGGATGCCTGGAGCGCCGCCGCGCGCCCAAGCGCCAGCGCCAGCTCGGCGGTCAGCTCGGTGCCGGCGACCCCGCGGACGCCGTCCGTGCCGAAGAGCTTGTGAGGGTGAGTCATTGAGGGCCGGTCACCGGGGTGATCGAGCGATCGAGGTCGGCTCGAGAGCGCGAAAACCGAAGTCTGGCGAGGACGCAGGGAGGGCGCCGAGCGAGCGTAGTCGAAATCTACGTGAGCGAGGCGCCCGACCGAGGACACAGCCAGACGACGGTTTGCAGCGCTCTCAGCGCTTGGAGAACTGGGGGCGCTTGCGGGCCTTCTTCAGCCCCGCCTTGCGCCGCTCCTTGGCCCGCGCGTCCCGGGTCAGCAGCCCGCGGCGCTTGAGCTCGCCGCGCAGCTCGGGGTCGATCTCGGTGAGCGCCCGGGCGATGCCGTGGCGCACCGCGCCCGCCTGTCCGGCGATTCCGCCGCCGTGGACGCGGACTCGCACGTCGACCTTGCCCTCGTAGCCGGAGGTGACCAGCGGCTGCCGCACGAAGGTCTGGTGCTGGTGGCGGGGGAAGTATTCCTCGAGGCCCGCGGCGGTTGATCTCGAAGCTGCCGCTGCCGGCTCGCAGGACGACGCGGGCGATCGAGCTCTTGCGCTTGCCGGTGGCCTGGATCCGCGCCTCGCTCGCGAGCTCGACGGCCGGCTCGCGCGTCGGCGCCGGCTCCTCGCCCGCCTCGGCGGTCGCCTCCGCCTCGGCCCGGGCGCGCTCCTCGGCCTCGGCCTCGAGGCGGGCGCGCTCCTCGGCGCTCAGCTCGCGCTGAGGCTCGATCTTGATCGGCTCGAGCTCGGCGCCCGGCGGGATCTTGTCCTCGGAGTCGTCGCGCTTGGAGCCCTTTCGGCGGCCGTCTCGGCCGGACTCCTTTGGCGGCCTCCTCGGAGCCGCGGCTCGCCTCGGAGGCTCCTCGGCTCGGCCTCATCGGGCTCCTCGGTGGCTCCTCGGCCTGCGGCTCCTCGGGCGCCGGGGCCTCGGCTCTGCTGACCTCGGCCCGGGCTCCTCGGCGCGCTGTCCTCGGCCTGCGGCTGTCCGGCGGCCGTCGGCGCTCCTCGCGGCTGCTCGGGCTGCTCGTCGCGGCGCTCGTCGTCGGCCATCAGGCCTCGACCTCCAGCTGCTTCGGCTGTCTGCGCCTCGTGGGGATGCTCGGGACCGGCGTAGACCTTCAGCTTGGTGAGCTGCTGGCGCGCCAGGCGGTTCCGCGGGAGCATCCCCTTGACCGCCTTGCCGGACGACCTCCTCGGGCCGCCGCTCGAGCATCTCGCCGAGGGTCCGCGAGCGCAGGCCACCCGGGTAGCCGCTGTGGCGGTGGTAGAGCTTGTCGTTCAGCTTGTTGCCGGTGACGCGGATCTTGGCCGCGTTGACGACGACCACGAAGTCCCCGGTGTCGCAGTGGGGCGTGTACTCGGGCTTGCGCTTGCCGCGCAGGGCGTCGGCGATGCGGGTCGCGAGCCGGCCCAGGGTCTTGCCCTCGGCGTCGACCACGTACCAGTCTCGCTGGCGGTTCTCGGGTGTCGCAACGTAGGTCTTCATCTCGGGTGAGCGGCCCGCGCCGACGGTGCGCACGTGACCACGAAAAGCCGCCCCCGTCCAAGCGGGCGCGGCCGGCGGATGATAGTTGAGCGGGCGCGGCGCACGTCCGCGCGACCCTCGCTCGGCGCGCCGGGTGCGGCGGCTATACTGCCGCCGCCCAGTCAACCTGCCGAATCCGCTGCGGTACGCCGCCGCGGAGCGGGGGAACCAGAGGGGCGGCGTCGAAAGCCGTCCCGGGGGCGAATCGGACCACTCGGTCCGTAGCGCCGCTCTTTCGGCGCGAGCCCGACAGCTAACCCCGCAGGCCAGAGAAAGAGCGAAGATGAGGCCCAGCGGAACCCCGCCACGAGGGCGCGGATTGCGAACAGCGGTAGCCGCGGCGATCGCCGTGGCGTCGCTCTGGCGGTGGGGGTCGCGCGCCGCGCTCGCCGAGGGCGGCGGCGTCACGCCTCCGAGCGCGCCCGAAGGCCGGCGGACGTCGTCTGCATCTCCACCTGCGGCGGCGTCCACAAGGCGACCACCAACTCGAAGGTCCAGATCACCGGCCACCATCTGAAGCACGTCTCGAAGGTCCAGTTCAGCGCTCGCCAGGGCGGGCGAATCGCGGTCCAGCCCGTCTCGGCCACCGAGCCGCACGGTGACCGCGAAGGTGCCCGACGAGCGCCGCCACCGGGCGGCCCGAAGGTCACCGACTCCTACGACAACAGCTCCACGACCTCGCGCCAAGCTGCGGATCATCCCGGCGAGACCAGATCCCGGACTCGGGCAGCTTCAAGCTCAAGACCGCTGAGCGTGAAGCCTCACAAGTCCTACTACTACGGGGTCAAGAAGCCGCAAGGTCACGTACATGTTCACCAACAGCGAGCCGACCGACGTGCGGATCGACGTCGTGAGGCGCAAGCGACGGCACGGTCGTCGACAGCTGGATCCAGCATGCCCAGGAGCCGAACACCATCCACACGGCGACCTGGAAGGGCGTGAAGCAGGGCACGAGCAAGCCGGCCTACAACGGCGAGCTACCGGTTCCGCATCGGCCCCGAGAGCGGGACGATGGACTCGACCACCAAGGCCAAGTTCGCCTACCACCGCTTCGAGTTCCCGGTCCGCGGCCGGCACAGCTATGGCGACGGCGTCGGCGCCCCGCGCGTCGGCCACACGCACCAGGGCCAGGACGTGCTCGCCGGCCTGCGGCACGAAGCTGGTGGCGGCGCGCGGCGGCCGCGTCCAGTGGAAGGCCTATCGACGGCGGCGCCGGCAACTACGTCGTGATCGACGGCAAGAAGACGAGCCATGACTACGTCTACATGCATCTGAAGAAGCCGTCGCCCCTCCACAAGGGCGAGCGGGTCAGGACCGGCCAGAAGATCGGCATCGTCGGCGCAACCGGGCGACGCCACCGGCTGCCACCTGCACTTCGAGGAATGGTCGGGCCCGGGCTGGTATCAGGGCGGGCACTTCCTGAGGTCGTCACGAAGCACCTCAAGCAGTGGGACACGTGGAGCTAACGGCTCGCTAGCCTGAGCGCGTCCCTGACCTCCGGCCTCGCCTCACGTTCGCACTGGGCCTCGCCGCCGGCCTGCCGGTATTCGCGGCACTGGCGGCGGGGGGCGCCGCCTGCGCGGTCCAGCCGCGCGGAACGGCGGCATCGCGTGCCTCGAGCGCTGCGCGGCCGGCCACAAGGCGGCCGTCGGCGGCGAAGGTCGCGATCACGGGGCGCCGGCTGGCCCGAGTCGAGGAGGTCGACTTCCCGGTCCGGTCGGGGTTCGTGCCGGCGACGCCGGCGGTCGTCGCGCGCCCACGGGCTCGTGGTGGTCGTGCCCCGGCACGCCCGCACCGGACGACCACGCCTCGTCGACTCGGGCGGCCACCGGTATCCGGCGACGGAGGCGCTGCGGATCGTCGTCCCGAGCGGCTCCCCCCACCCGGCGGCTTCGATCTCCTCGACGCCAAGGTGCAAGCCGCGACGCGCGTTCTTCGACCGCGCGGCGAGGAGTGACGCTCAGCTTTCGCTTCCGGGCCCGGGCCTCGGTCGACGTCAGGGTGAAGCTCGTCCACGGCGGCGATGTCGAAGACGGAGCCTGGAGCCGCGGCGCTCAAGCATCCCCTACCGGCTCCACCGCCTGCCTGGGACGGAATGCGCCTCCGGCGCACGGCCGGGCAGCCCGCGCCGGCCGCTACCGCTTCAAGCGTCCAGCGAGCCCGGCCACCGCGCCCATCCGTCACCGGCGTTCCGCTTCTACGACGGCATGTTCCCGGTCCGCGGAGCCACACGGACTACGGCGGCGCCGGTGCAGCGCTTCGGCGCGCCCCGCAGCGGAGGGCGGGTCCACCAGGGACAGGACGTGTTCGCCTCCTGCGGCACCCGGTGGTCGCGGCGCGTGGCGGGACGGTGCAGGCTCGAGGCTCGGACCCCGTGCTCTACGGCAACTGGGTGGTGATCGACGCTCGCGGCACGAAGACCGACTACCGGTACGCGCACTTCCTGCACCCGGCCTCCGTCCACGACGGCGAGCGCGTCAGGACCGGGGAGCCGATCGGCCGCATCGGCAAGACGGGCAACGCCCGCACGGTGGGGTGCCAGCTCCACTTCGAGGTCTGGCCGCGGGGCTGGGAGCGTGGCCACCCCATCGACCCGCTCCCGATCCTCAAGCGCTGGGACCGCTGGAGCTAGCCAGCTCGGCGCCGGACTGCCCCGCCGAAGTCCTCGGCTCAAGGAGCCGCCCGTCGGCGCTAGGACGAAGTCCTCGGCCCAAGGAGCCGCCCGTTGGCGCTAGCGACGAAGTCCCGGGTCGAGCGAGTACGACCTGCCGCCCGGTAACGCGCCCTAACCCGCCGAGACCGGAGGCGAAGCCGAGGATGTCGTCGGAGTTATTCTCACTCCCACTCGATCGTCGCCGGCGGCTTCGAGCTGATGTCGAGCGCGACGCGGTTCACGCCGGGCACCTCGTTGATGATCCGGCCCGACACGCGCTCGAGCAGCTCGTAGGGCAGCCGGGCCCAGTCCGCCGTCATCGCGTCCGCCGAGGTCACCGCCCGGATCGACGATCGGGTACGCGTAGCTGCGCCCGTCGCCCTGCACGCCGACCGAGCGGACGACCGGGCAGCACGCAGAACGACTGCCACAGCTCCCGGTAGAGGCCGGCGGCGCGGATCTCCTCCTGCAGGATCGCGTCGGCCTCGCGGAGGATGTTCGAGCCGCTCGGCGGTCACCTCGCCACCGACCACGCGGATGCCGAGACCCGGGCCCGGGAACGGCTGGCGCCAGACGATCCGGTCCGGCAGGCCGAGCTCGGTTGCGACGGCCCGCACCTCGTCCTTGAACAGCATCCTCAGCGGCTCGACGAGCTCGAGACCGAGGTCCTCGGGAAGGCCGCCGACGTTGTGGTGCGACTTGATCGTGGCGGCGCCCGCCCGCCCGTCGCCACCGGACTCGATCACGTCCGAGTACAGCGTGCCCTGGACCAGGAACCGGACGTCGCGAGCTTCTCGGCCTCCTCCTCGAACACGCGGATGAACTCCTCGCCGATGATCTTTCGCTTGGCTCTCCGGCTCGACCACGCCGGCGAGGCGGTCGAGGAAGCGGTCCTGGGCGGCGACGTGGATGAGCCTGATGCCGCGGTCGCGGAAGGTCTCCACCACCTGCTCGGCCTCGTTCTTGCGCAGCAGGCCGTGATCGACGAGCACGCAGGTGAGCTGATCACCCACCGCGCGGTGAACCAGGGCCGCCGCGGCGGCCGAGTCCACGCCCCCGGAGAGGCCGCAGAGGACGCCGCCGTCGCCGACCTGGGCCCGCACGCGCTCGACCTGCTCGCTGATCACCGAGGCCGGCGACCAGCGCTGCTCGAGCCCGGCGAGGTCGCGGAGGAATCGGTCGAGGATCTGGGTGCCGTAGGGCGTGTGGACGACCTCCGGGTGGAACTGGATTCCGTACAGGCCGCGGTCCGGGCTCTCGCAGGCGGCAACCGGCGAGCCGGGGCTCGAGGCCAGGGCTACGAAGCCGGGCGGAGGCTCGAACACGGCGTCGCGGTGGCTCATCCAGCACTGCTGCTCGTGGGGAAGCCCGGACATCAGACGCCCGCCGCCGTCGGCGAGCGAGAGCGGCGTGCGGCCGAACTCGCCGGCCTCGGCGCCCTCCACGCGACCACCGAGGACCCGGACCATGGCCTGCATCCCGTAGCAGATGCCCAGCACCGGGACCCCGAGCTCGAGCAGCTCGGTACGCAGCTCCGGAGCCCCGTCCGAGTAGACCGACGCGGGCCGCCCGGACAGCACCAGAGCGGCGGGCTCGCGCTCCCGGATCCGGCCGAGGTCGGTGTCGTGCGGAAGGAGCTCGGCGAACACGCCGCACTCGCGAATCCGCCGGGCGATCAGCTGGGAGTACTGACCCCCGAAATCGAGGACCAGTACCTCCTCAGTCATCCGAGACGGCTACTCCCGTGGCGACGGCCGCCCGCCCGTTCGACCCCATGCCCACCGACTGCTGGCGCTGGAGCTGCTTGCCCTCCGTCTGCAGCGCCGGGGCGACCATCACCTCGGCGCGCTGGAAGTCGCGGATGTCCTCGTAGCCGCAGGTCGCCATCGAGGTGCGGAGCGCGCCCATCAGGTTGAAGGTGCCGTCGTTCTCCTGCGCAGGGCCGAGGAGGATCTCCTCGAGCGTCCCGTCCTGCGTCGTGGCCACCCGGGTGCCGCGCGGGCAGCGACGGATGGAAGGTCGCCATGCCCCAGTGGAAGCCGCGTCCGGGCGCCTCCTTGGCGCGCGCCAGCGGAGAGCCGATCATCACCGCGTCGGCGCCGCAGGCGATCGCCTTCGAGACGTCGCCGCCGGTCCGCATGCCTCCGTCGGCGATCACGTTGCAGTACTCCCCGGTCTCGAGCATGTGCTGGGAGCGCGCCGCCGCGACGTCCGCGATCGCCGTCGCCTGCGGCACGCCGATCCCGAGCACGCCCCGGGTCGTGCAGGCGGCCCCCGGGCCGACTCCCGCGAGGACGCCCACCGCACCGGTGCGCATCAGGTGGAGGCCGGTCGAGAAGGAGGCGCATCCGCCGACGATGCACGGCACCGGGACCTCGGCGATGAACTTCTTCAGGTTGAGCGGCTCGGACTTCGAGGAGACGTGCTCGGCCGAGATCACGGTGCCCTGGATCACCAGGATGTCCAGGCCGGCCTCCAGCGCGAGCTCGTAGTGGGAGGTGACTCGCTGCGGGGTGAGCGAGCCGGCGGCCACGACGCCCTCGGCCTTCACCTCCTCGACGCGCTGGGCGATCAGCTCGGGCTTGACCGGCTCGCGATAGATCTCCTGCATCGTCCTGCGTCGCGACCTCGGGCGGCGCGGCGGCGATTCGCTCGAGCTGCTCCTCGGCGTCCTCGTAGCGCGACCAGATGCCCTCGAGGTTGAGGACCGCGAGCCCGCCCCGGCGGCCGATCTCCACCGCGGTCGCCGGGCTGACGACGCCGTCCATCGCGGCCGCGAGCAGCGGCAGCTCGAACCGGTACGGGCCCAGGGTCCAGCTGATGTCGACGTCGTCGGGGTCGCGAGTGCGTCGAGACGGGACGATCGCGATGTCGTCGAACCCGTACGCCTGCCTGCCCTTCTTCCCGCGTCCGATCTCGAGTTCCATCGCCTAGCTCAGCTCCCCTCTGGCGGTAAAGAAGCCAGGCTATGTGCGGCCGCGGACGAAAAAAGCCTCGTCGAGCGAGGCGAAAAAACGCGCTATCTGCGGCTCTCGGCCCGGCGTTTCCAAGGCCCAGGCGATGTTAGCAGCGCCTGCATGACGCCCTTCACCGGGAAGGAGGCCCCGGCCGCGCCTCAAAGGGGAGGTCGACGGTGCGGGAGGGCCCGAGTCGAGTCGATGGCACGTCGCAGCAGGAAGGAGGCACGAGTGCCTCGCCGAGCTCGCAAGCTGATCGCTGGCGTCGCGTGCGCGTGGTCGCCGCGACCCCGAGCTACGCCGCCGTACCCCACACCGTGCAGCCCGGGCGAGACGCTGTGGTCGATCGCCGCCGCCAACAACTTCACGACCCGGACCGTCGCCGCCTACAACGGCCTCTCCGAGGACAGCTCCGTCTACACGGGCGAGACGCTCGGAGATCCCGACCGAGGCCGAGGGGGCCGCCGCGCTGGGCACGTGGGCCTGCGGACACCGGCGACCTCGACCTCGACCGCCACGACTACTACGACGACGAGCACGCCGACCGCCGGCTCCACCCCGCCGACAGCGCCCCCGCCAGAGTCGCCCCCGTACTGGACGTCGCCGATCTACTGCCCGTCCTGCCCGTCGGGCCAGGCCTACCTGTGCGTCGAACGCCGCCGCCAACTGGAACGCGATGCGCCAGGAGTCGCTGCAGCCTATACGGGATCGACCTCTACCCGGCGGGACCGCTGTCCGCGTACCGCTCCTACGCGCAGCAGCTCTACCTCTACGACCTGTACCTCTCGGGCCAGGGCAGCCTCGCGGCGCCGCCGGGCACCTCGTCCCACGAGTACGGGACCGCGATCGATCTCGCCGATCCCGTCGATGGCAACCGTCATCGACCAGATCGGCGCGCAGTACGGATGGGCGAAGACCGAGGCCCCGCAGCGAGTGGTGGCACGTCAACTACGTCGGGGCCGTAGGCCCGGGGCTCAGCTCACGCCGGCGGGGACGTCCAGCTCCCTGACCTCGACCCGAGGCAGCAGCCGTTCGACCTCGTGCGGGTTGAGGTTGCCCGCGCCGAAGTGCTGGGTCGACTCAGCCCCGCAGGCGACGCCCGTAGGCGAGACACTCGCGCGGCGATCCCCCCTCGTAGCGGGCGGCGACGTAACCGGCCAGGAAGCAGTCGCCCGAGCCGACGCCCGAGACCGGCTCGAGCGCGCTCGATCTCCACCTCGTAGCGGCGGCGACCCTCGTCGTCGACGATCGCGACGCATCCGGCCTCGCGGGTGATGACCGCCTCGCGGGCGCCCATCTCGAGCAGGCCGGCGAGACCCATCGCGACGTCGTCGGCGTCGTTGAACTCGTGGCCGACGGCCTCCTCGGCCTCGGCGACGTTCGGGGCGACGACCGCGGGCTCGGCGCGCAGGCCGAGGCGCATCGGCTCGCCGTCGGTGTCCAGCACGGTCGGCACCCCGAGGCGCTCGAGCTCACCGATCAGCCGGGCATAGACCGCGGTGTCGACGCCGGGCGGGACGCTTCCGGCGAGCACGCAGAGGCTCGCGCCCTGGGCCAGGTAGAGGAGCTTCTCGATGAAGCGGTCGACCTCGTCGGGTCGGACCTCGGGGCCTCGCTCGTTGATCTCGGTCTGCTCGCCCGGAGGTGGGGTCGACGACCACGAGGTTGGTGCGCGAATCGCCCTCGATCTGGGTGAAGTCGTTGAGGATGGACTCCTCCGCCAGACGCTCGAGGATTCGCGAGCCCGTGCCGCCGCCCGCCAGCCCGGTGGCGATCACGGGGCGCCCGAGCAGCTTCAGGGCGCGCGCGACGTTGACGCCCTTGCCGCCGGCGACCGTGCGCGACTCGACCGCGCGGTGGCGCTGCCCGAGCCGGAAGTTGGGCACGGCGACCGTGCGGTCGATGGCGGCATTGAGGGTGACGGTGAGGATCACGTCTCGACTCCCTTGACCTTGAGACTAGCCGGGCCGACGACGGGTGACCATCGCGCCAACCGCGATCGCGATCGCCGCGACACCGCCGCCGGCCGAGCGCCCAGACGACAGCGCGCGGGCCCGGGAGCGCGTCGTCGGCCCGCGCAGCGAGCGACTCGCCGGTCGCGACGCGAACCGAGTACCGCGCGAGCAGCGGCGCGCGGCCCGACCCGCTCGCCGTCGACGGTGACGATCGCGCGCCCGAGCCGGCTCCCCGCGCCGGATCGGGGCCGACGCGGAGGCGGGCGACGTCCACCGCGACGTGGATCCGCTGCCCCGCGCCTGACGGTCGCGTGCGACCGGCGTGATCCGCGACCAGCGCCGAGGTCGCGCTCGCCGTTCGGCACCCGCACGTGCGCGAGCGTCTCGTCCGAGCCGGATCACGCGGCCTCCACCCGGTAGAGCGAGAACCCGTAGCGCAGCAGGGCGAGGGTGTCGTCGTCGCGGGCGCGAATGCTGGGCGCTCCCATGACGACGGACAGCAGCGTGACGCCCTTGCGGGTGCCGGAGCCGACGAGGACGTATCCCGCGTCCAGCGTGTATCCGGTCTTCACGCCGTTGATCCACGGCACCCTGTCAGACCAGGTCGTTGTGGTTGACGACCGTCCGCGGATGGTCACCGGTGGGAGCGTGGCCCGCGGCGTGTCGACGATCCGCCTGAAGAGCGCTCGCCGGCGGAGGTCGCAGCGCGAGCGTCGCCAGGTCGCTCGGGCTCGAGTAGTTGCCCGGCTCGTCCAGGCCGATCGGGTTCGCGTAGCTGGTGTTGCGAAGGCCGAGCCGCCGGGCGGCCCGATTCATCTCGCCCACGAAGGCCGAGGTCGAGCCCGCGGCGCCCGGTCGCGAGGGTGGCCGCGGCGTCGTTACCGCTGGGCAGCAGCAGCCCGTACAGGAGGTCGCGAACCGACATCCGCTCCCCCGGCATCGAGGCCCAGAAGCGATTCGCCGGGTATCGGGTGGTACGGCAGGCGCGACCAGGCGCTTGCCGAGCGGCAGCTCGTGCAGGGCGAGATAGGCGGTCATCAGCTTCGTGGTGCTCGCCATCGGCAGCGAGCGATCGGGGCTTGAAGCGGCCAAGCGGGTCCCGTCGCCGGCGTCGACCAGAATCCAGGCGCGGGCCGGGATCCGGGGCGGCGCCGGAGGCCGCGGCAGCCGCCGGGACCAGGCGAGCGGCCAACGCGGCGAGAGATGCAGGCGCAGCGCTTCGCGCCGAGGCGCCCGCTCAGCCCCCGTTCGCGAGCACCTTGCAGCCCTTCGGCACCAGGTCCACGCAGCCCTTCTCGGGCAGGAGCTGGGTGTCGAGGTTGGGATTCAGCTCCTCGAGCCTGGACACCGAGACGCCCTCCTTGTGCGCGATCCCGGCGAACGTGTCCCCGGGCTGGACCACGTAGTACTTCTGGTCCGGCTTCGCCGCCCCCGTTCGTGTCGCCGGCCGCCCGATGAGCCGTCTCCCGACCCACCCACCGAGCTCGGCCACGACCACCACGACGACGATCGCCGCGGCAATGAGCGCGATCACGGCGAGGATCCTCGCGGTGGGACCCGCGCTCGAGCTCATCTGCGTGGCTTGTGGCTCCATCTCTCCGCGCGCGGGGTGAGACCGGGTGCCGGTTCGTGCTCCGGCGACGCAACCGCGGTCAGGCTCTCGTGTGGCGATGGTAGCCCGGGGACGAGCCGCCAAGGTGACGCCCCGCGGTCGATTGGCAATCGCTCTCCCAATCGCCGCGTCAGCGAGCGAGGTCCCAGAGCGCGGCGCGAAGCTCGTCCGCCTGGGCCGGCCGGATCCGGGGCGTCGGCGATCGACCGCGACGCGGTGACCAGGATCGAGGCCGGATGACCGCCGAGGGCGGGCGCCAGGTCGCGCCGCCCGGCCCCCCTGCGCCCCCACCCCCGGCATCAGGAAGATCGAGCGCGGCATCAGCTCGCGCAGGCGGGCGAGATGCCGCGGCTCCGTGGCCCCGACGACGGCCCCCACGCCGGAGAGGCCGGACTCGGAGCGCAAGGCGATCCGCGCGCTCGGCGACCAGCTTCGCCAGCCGCTCGAACAGCGGCGCCTCGGGGGCGCGGAAGGTCGAGCAGGTCCGCGGCGCCCGGATTGGACGTGCGCACGAGGCAGAACAGCCCGGCACCGGCGGCCTGGGCTGCGTCGAGCAGCGGCTCGAGCGCGTCCGCGCCGAGCATCGGGTTGACCGTGGCGGCGTCGGCCCGGAGGCCCGCGACGTCCCCCCAGGGGGTGGGCGTCGATCCGAACAGCGCCTGCCCGTAGGCCGCTGCGCTCACCGGCACGTCGCCGCGCTTGCCGTCGGCGATCACCAGCAGTCCGGCGTCGCGCGCCGCCGAGGCGGTGCGCTCGAGCGCCTCCCAGCCCGGCGCGCCGAGGCGCTCGAAGCAGGCCAGCTGGAGCTTGGCCGCGACGCAGGCGGGCCCCGCACGCTCGATCAGCGAGCGGCAGCGCTCGACGACCCCCTCGGCGGCTCGCTCGGCGCGGGTCCCGCTCGGCCGACGCGGCCTCGGGGTCGAGCTTCGACGGATCCGGGTCGAGGCCCAGGCAGAGCTGGCTCTGCCGCTCCTCGACGAGGGCGACCAGCCGGTCGGCGAACGGCGCCCTCAGTCCACTCAGCCCTTGACCTTGGACTTCAGCCCCGCGCCGGCCGAGAACTTGGGCACGCGGCCGCCCGCGATCGTGATTCGCTCGCCGGTCCGCGGGTTGACGCCCTGGCGAGGCCCGCGCTCGGCGACGCTGAACTTGCCGAAGCCCGTGAAGTTGACCGAATCGCCCTCGGCGAGCGCGTCGGCGATGCCGTCGAGCATCGCCTCGACCACCTCGCCTGCCTGCTTCTTGCTGCCGATCCGGCCGTCGCGCGGCCAGCCGATCGACGAACTCAGCCTTGGTCAATGTGACCTCCTCGTCGGGTGCAGGAGCCGGGCGGAATCTAACAGCGACGCCAGGCCGTGCAAGCCGGCCTGCGTCGCCGGGACGCGCGACGCGGCCGCCTACATGCGGTCGGGCGCGCTGACCCCGAGCAGGGCGAGGGTACGGGCGATCACGCGCTTCGCCGCCACGCAGATGCGCCAGCCGAGCCTCCTCGAGGCCCTCGCCGCGCCCCGACGACCTGGCAATCGCGATAGAAGGCGTGGAAGTCGGCGGCCGTCGCGGTCGCGTAGGCCGCGAGCCGGTGCGGCGCTCGGCGCTCGGCGGACGCCCCCGCCTCGGCCGGGAACTCGAACAACCTCTTGACGAGGGCGCGCTCGGTCGGCTCGGCCGCGGCGCAGCACGGCCGCATCCCCTCGCGGCCGCCTCGCGGCCAGGCGCAGCCTCGTCGGCGACTCGGCGTCGCCCGCCAGCCCCGGGGCGCTGCCCTCGGCGACCGCCTTGCGCAGGATGCTCGCGATGCGGGCGTGCGCGTACTGGACGTAGTAGACCGGGTTGTCCTGCGATCTGGCGCCGGGCGAGGTCCAGGTCGAGATCCACCGTGGTCTCGTGGCTGCGCTGGAGCATGAAGAAGCGCGCCGCATCCACGCCGATGTCGTCGATCAGCTCGTCGAGCGTGGCGAACTCGCCCTTTCGCTTCGACATCCGCGCCCGCTCGCCGCCCTCGACCAGGCGGACGAGCTGGATGAGCGGCGCCTCGTAGCTCTCGGGGTCGCGCCCGAGCGCCTCGATCGGCGGCCCGCATTCGAGGCACGTAGCCGTGGTGATCGGCGCCGACCGGATCGATCAGCCGCTCAGCCCCGCGCTCGAACTTGTCGAGGTGGTAGGCGATGTCGGCGGCGAAGTAGGTGGGCTCGCCGTCGGAGCGGATCAGGACCCGATCCTTGTCGTCGCCGAAGGTCGTGGTCCGCAGCCACACGGCGCCCTCGCTGTCGTACACGTGGCCGCGGGCCCGCAGAGCCTCGACGGCGCCCTCCACCTTGCCCGCATCGTGGAGCGACCGCTCCGAGAACCAGGTGTCGAAGCGGACGCCGAAGCGGTCAGGGTCCGATCGATCCGGTCCCGCATCGCAGCCGTGCCCCGCCTGGCCAGCTCGTCCAGGTCGGCTGGAGTCCGCCCCGGCGGCGGCCAGCTCGCCGGCCAGCTCGGCGACGTACTCGCCTCGGTAGCCGTCCTCGGGCGGCTCGCGTCCCTCCATCCGGGCGGCGATCGACTCGGCGAACCGGCGCACCTGGCCGCCGACGTCGTTGAGCAGGTACTCCCGCTCGACCGTCGTGCCCGGCGAGCTCCAGGAGCCGGGCGAGTGAGTCCCCGTACGCGGCGCCCGCTTCCGCTCGCCACCGTCAGCGGGCCCGTCGGATTGGCCGAGACGAACTCCACCAGCACCCGCTCGGGCGGCTTCGGGCGAGCCGGGCCGAACTCATCGCCCGCGTCGAGCAGGCGCCGCAGACTCTCCCGGTGCCAGCGGTCGGCGAGGAAGACGTTGACGAAGCCCGGGCCCGCGACCTCGATGCCGCTCGGCGCTCGGACCGAGGCGCGCTCCGAGCTCATCGCGGAGCAGCCCGGCGATCTCCCGGGCCGGCTGACCGCGGGCCGGCGCGAGCAGCATCGCGGCGTTGGTCGAGTAGTCGCCGAGCTCGGGCTTCGGCGGGCGCTCCAGCGTGGGCGCGAGCGACTCGGGCGACGCCGTCGCGGAGGGCCTCGGCCGCCGAGCGGATCGCCGCGTGAAGCTCCTGAGCGGGTCGGCCATGTGGCGAAACTACTAGAGCCCGCCACCCCGCCACGGGGCGGATGGCCCCGACCCGTCTCTTGTTGGTACGCGACCGAAAAGCGCCAACGCCGGGATTGCGGGAGGGATGGTCCGGCGGGAAGGGGTGTCATCGCGGCCGTTGGCGGGCGGGTCAGCGCGATGGTCGCGCCGTGGCTTCGCGGCGGTAGGCCACGGCGGCGCCGATGCGGTCCATGGTCGATGGATGGGTGCCGATCAGCGCCGTGACCACGCCGGGGGGATCGGGGTCGGAGACGCTCGAGAGGGCGAGCCGACGCTGGACCTGCGATCAGGGCGCCCGGGGATCGTGCGTGAGCTGGAGGGCGAAGGTGTCGGCGCTCGCCTCGACCTGACGGGAGAGCTGGTTGCCGGGGACGCCCAGGACGAGCGCGGCGACGGCGAGCCCGAGGAAGTAGGCGGGCAGCGCCGCCGGCCCACGGTGGTCCACCTCGGCTCGACCCGCCAGCGCCGCTCCGAGCTCGGCCGGCGAACAGAAGGCCCAGCGGCGTGACGATGACCAGAAAGGCGAGCCCCCGAAGCACGTCGTCGTGCTTCACGTGGCCGAGCTCGTGAGCGACGATGCTCTCGCAGCTCGGGCCGGTTGGCCCGGCGAAGCAGGTTGTCGTAGAGGACCACCCGCTTCGTCGAACCGATCCCGTCGACGTACGCGTTGAGCGAGCGCACCCGGCGGCTCGCGTTCGACGCGGTAGACCTGCCCGACGTCGACCCCCGCGCGTCGCGCGAGGGCCAGCACTTCGGCCCGGGCCGGGCTGTTCGGCGGCCAGCGCGGTGAACTTGTTGAAGACCGGCGCCAAGCACCACCGGCGCGAGCCAGACGAAGACCGTGGCGATGGCGGCGACCGCGACCGTCCCGGGAAGCCACCACCGGCCGCCGAAGCGCCGCACCAGCGCGATCAGCAGGGCCGCTCCCGCCGCCGCCAGCACCGCGCCGATCGCGGCCGACTTCCCGACGTCGCCGAGCCACGAGCCGAGACGCCTGGGTCGAGATGCCGTAGTCGACCGCGCGCTCGTGTGCGGCGATGCTCGCCGGCAGGGCGGCGACGCCCAGGGCACCGACAGGCCGGCACCCGCCGCCGCCGGCTCCGAGCACCGGTCGGGCGCCCGAGGCGCTCGAGGCGACGGCGAACCGCCGTCGGCCTGGCCGAGCGCGAAGGTCACGAGCACGACGCCCTGGGCGCCGAGCGCGGCGACGAACAGCCATAGCTGGCCGTCGCTGAACGAGCGGCCCCGCTCGATCTCGGCCGCGGTGAAGTAGCGGCCCTCGGGCACCGGAGACCGGCTGGATCGGCCGGTCGCCGGACGAAGCAGCCACACCGCCCCCTCGGCCACCAGCACCATCGCCACCGCCGCCACGCCGATCCGCAGAGCGCGGCTCGTGGGCCTCCTCGCCCACTCAAGCCGTGGCGGATGGCCATGCGCCTACGATAGTCCGCTTGCGACTGGCGATCATCAGCGACATCCACGCCAATCTGCCGGCTCTCGAGGCGGTGCTCGACGTCGATCGAGCGACGCGGGCGTCGACGAGCTCTGGTGCCTCGGCGACGTGGTCGGATACGGCGCCCAGCCGGACGAGTGCGCCGCCCTGGTCGCGGAGCGCTGCTCGCTCTGCCTGGTCGGAAACCACGACCTGGCGGTTCTGGACGAGCTCGACGTCTCGGCCTTCTCGCCGGCCGCCGCGGCGGCGGTCCGCTGGACGCAGGAGACGGCCAAGAAGGCGACGCTCGACTTCCTGCGCGGGCTGGAGCCCGCCGACGAGAGCCACGAGGTCGCCCTCTACCACGCTTCCCCTCGCGACCCCGTGTGGGAGTACGTGCTGTGGCCGGACCAGGCCGCCGAGTGCATCGGGATCCAGGCGGCACGCGTCAGCCTCGTCGGACACTCGCACGTCGCCCTGTTCTTCGTCATGCCGGAGAACCGTCTGCCGCCCGAGGTGCCGGGCGAGGCGATCGAGGTACCGGACGCGGCACGAGGCGCCCAGGCCGGCGGCGGCACCCAGCTGGATCTCTCGGAGGGCCGGTGGCTGCTGAACCCCGGCAGCGTCGGCCAGCCGCGCGACGGCGATCCCCGGGCGGCCTGGCTCGAGCTCGACACCGACTCGTGGGAGGCCACCTACCACCGGGTCGACTACGAGATCGATCGGGCCGCCGAGGCGATCACGGCGACCGACCTGCCGGAGCATCTGGCGAGGCGGCTGTACGTCGGCCAATGACGCCGGATGAGCCGATCGCCCGGACCGGGGGATGCCCGCACTAGACTCGCCACGATGCCGCGGATGGACGCGGCTCGCCGCCCTGCTCGCCGTCGCCGCAGTGGCGATCGCCGCCACCGGCTGCGGCTCGAACGAGGTCAACGGCACGATCCCGACCGATCAGGCCGACCCGCTGCTTGCCGACCTGGACGCGGTCCAAAGGGATGCCGACGCCGGCAATTGTGAAGCGGCTGCCGCCAGCGCGGACCGGTTTGTGACCACCGTCAACAGCCTTCCCGCGAACCGGGGATCGAGCTCAAGAACGCCCTCCGCGACGCGGGCACCAATCTGAAGACGCTGGCCGGGTGCGAGCCCTCCGGCGCCACCGGGCCCGATGGCGCCCAGGGAGAGACGACGACGACCGACACTACGACGACTCCGACCACGACCCCGACCACCACTCCGGCGCCGGAGACGCCGGAGACCTCACCATCGGGGAGCAACGGGGGCGGCGCCGGTAACCAGGCCTCCCCGCCCTCCAACCAGGGCGGCAACGGTCAGGGCAGCGGAGGCGGCAACAGCCAGGGGAATGGCAACGCCGGGGGCGGCTCGTCCGGGCGGCACGGGCGGCACCGGCGGCACCGGCGTCGGGAGCGACTGAGATGGGCACTACGCTGATCTCCGGCCGGTATCAGCTCGCCGACCGACTCGGCTCCGGCGGGATGTCGAGCGTCTACAAGGCGACCGACCGGGTGCTGGAGCGGACCGTCGCCGTCAAGATCCTCGCCGAGCACCTCTCCGACGACGACAAGTTCGTGGCCCGATTCCGCCGCGAGGCGCTCGCGGTGGCGAAGCTGATCCACCCACACATCGTCCAGGTCTACGACACGGGTGTCGACGACGGTCGCCACTACATCGTCATGGAGTACGTCGAGGGACGCTCCGGGGCGCAGCTGCTTCAGTCCCGCGGGGCGCTGGGGCCCGAGATCGCCGTCGAGATCGGCACCCAGGCGTGCGCCGGGCTCGACTACGCCCACCGCCAGGGGATCATCCACCGCGACGTCAAGCCCGGCAACCTGATGGTGATCGGGAGCGCCTCGGAGCGCACCAACTCCGACTCGACCGCCCACGAGCCGCCGACCGGCGAGATGACGGTGAAGCTGACCGACTTCGGGATCGCGCGGGCGGCCGAGCAGACGCGCCTGACACAGGTCGGCTCGGTGGTCGGGACCGCGGCCTACCTGGCGCCGGAGCAGGCACGCGGCGAGGAGGCCACGCCGGCGTCGGACGTCTACGCGCTGGGCGTGGTCATCTACCAGCTCCTGACCGGGCGCCTCCCCTGGGAGGGCGCGACGCTGGCCGAGCTCGCGATGCGGCGCGAGAGCGAGCGCCCGCTACCGCCCAGCTCCTATGACGCCGAGGTCCCCGAGACCCTGTCGACCGCGGTGCTCCGCTCGCTCGACGGGGACCCGGCGCTTCGCTACTCGACCGCACGCGAGCTGTCGGCCGCGCTCCTCGCCGGCGGGGCGGGACGGGAGCCGCCCGCCCCGGACGGCGGCGGGACGGAGGCGACGCGCATGCTGTCACGCGAGCCGACCGAGGCAACTCGCCGCCTGCCGGCCGAGCCGACGGCCCCCACCCGACGGCCGCGTCAAGCCGCGAGGTCACGCCCCGCCGCGCGTGCCCCGGCGGGCAAGCCCAAGCGCTCGGCGGCGAAGCGGATCAGGGCTGCCATCGGCATCCTGCTGGTGATCGCGATCCTCGCGGCGGTGGTCGCCGGGATCGTCCTGTTGACCACCAACGCGGGTCAGAACACCGAGCTCATCAAGCACACGATCCCCGACCAGGTCGACCAGCTCAAGCAGTTCATCAACGACCACACGCAGTGAACCCGGCACGGAGGCAGCGAAGTCAGTGCGGGGGCGTCTGCTTGGCGAGCTCCCACGGGGCCTCGCCCCCCAAGGTCCCGCGCCGGTAGTCGTCGAACCGCCCTGCGGTGATCGCCTCGCGCGCTCCGCACATCAGGCGCTCGAGGTAGGCCAGGTTGTGGATCGCGAGAAGCCGAACGCCGGTCAGCTCCTGCGCACGCGACAGGTAGTGGACGTACGCCCGCGTGTGCACCTCGCAGGTCGGGCAGGGACAGCCGTCGACCAGCGGGCCTCGGTCAAGCGCCGCGCGCGGTGGCGCACGTCGAGCCGAAACCTGGCCGCCGGCAGCGGGGCGAGCGCGATGCCGTGTCGCGCGAGGCGGGTCGGCACCGCGCAGTCGAAGATGTCGATCCCGAGAGCGATCCCCTCGACGAGGTCGTCGGGCTCGCCGATCCCCAGCAGGTGGCACGGGGCGTCCGGGGCCAGATGTCGAGTGGTCATCGCGACGACGTCTCGCATCTCGTCCTTGTCTCGGCCCAGGGTGCCGCCGATCGCTATCCCGTCGATCGCCGCCGCCGAGACCCGCTCGGCCGATACCCGCCGCAGGTCCTCGTGGACGCCACCCTGGACGATCCCGAACACGGCCTGGCGTCGGGGCCCCTCGCGCTCGTGCCACGCGACGCAGCGGTCGAGCCAGCGGTGGGTTCGCTCCATCGAGCGCTCGGTGTAGTCGCGGTCGGCGTGGTACGGCGTGCACTCGTCGAAGGCCAGCGCCAGGTCGGAGCCGAGCGCCGCCTGGACGCCCATCGAGTCCTCGGGCCCGAGGAAGTGCTCGGACCCGTCGAGGTAGGAGCGAAACCGAACCCCGTCCTCGTCGATCCCGAGGACCATTCCCCGGCTCGGCGGCGCGCCGCGTCGGCCCTTGACCTCGTCGGCGACGTTGCCGTGAGCGAGCGAGAAGACCTGGAAGCCACCCGAGTCGGTGATGATCGAGCGGTTCCATCCCATGAACTCGTGGAGGCCGCCGAGCGCGGCGATTCGATCCGGGCCCGGTGACAGGAGCAGGTGGAAGGTGTTCCCGAGCACCATCTCGTACCCGAGCTCGCTGACATCGGCGGAGGTCAGCGAGCGAACGCTCCCGCGGGTCGCCAGCGGGATGAACGCAGGGGTCTCGACCGTGCCGGAGGCGGTGTGCAGGCGTCCGGTTCGGGCCTTCCCGTCCCGCGCCGTGATCTCGAATCGAAGCCGCTCGGGATCGCTGCGCACGGGCCGAAGCCTAGGCCGAACCCGATCAGACGACCAGGGAGCGGCCCGTCATCTCCGCCGGCTGGTCGATCCCGAGCAGCCTCAGTGCCGTCGGGGCGATGTCGGCGAGGATCCCGTGATCGGCCAGTGCAAGCCCCTCGACAGTGACCACGAGCGGGACCGGGTTGGTCGAGTGGGCGGTGTTGGGCGACCCGTCCGGCTCGAGCATGTGGTCCGCGTTGCCGTGGTCGGCCGTGACCACGCAGGCGCCGCCCGAGCCATGGACCGCGGCGATGACCTCGCCCAGGCAGCGGTCGACGGTCTCGACGGCCGTCACAGCGGCTGGGATGTCGCCGGTGTGGCCGACCATGTCCGCGTTGGCGAAGTTGATGACCCCGAACCTGTAGCCGTCCCCGGCCCAGCTCGCGGCGAACGCGTCGGCCGCGCCCTCGGCGCTCATCTCAGGCCGCTGGTCGTAGGTGGCGACGTCCCGGGGTGAGGGGACGAGGCGCCGCTCCTCCCCCTCCCACTCCCGCTCGCGGCCGCCGTTGAAGAAGTAGGTGACATGAGCGTATTTCTCGGTCTCGGCCACGTGGAGCTGGCGCCCGCCGCCCTTCGCGATCACCTCGGCGAGCGTCTCGCTCAGCACGCGGGACGGGAAGGCCACCGGGTAGTCCCAGCCCTCGCGGTACTCGGTCAGCGCGGTGAGGCTGATCACGGGCGCCTTGCCGCGGGCGAACTCGTCGAACTCCCGCTCGCCGAGCGCCTGGACGAGCTGCCGGGCCCGGTCGGGACGGAAGTTGAAGTGGATCGCGACGTCGCCGTCCGCCATCCCGTCGTAGTCGCCGATCACCGTCGGTCGCACGAACTCGTCGGTCACTCCGCCGGCGTACGAGGCCTCGACGGCCTCGAGGGCGCCGGGGGCGCGAGGGCCCTCCGCGTGCGCGATTGCGTCGTAGGCGAGCTTGGTGCGATCCCAGCGACGGTCGCGGTCCATCGCGTAGTAGCGGCCGCTGACCGTCCCGACGCTGCCGGCGTGGCGCAGCCACCGCTCGAGCTCCCGAACGTACCCGGCGCCGCCGGTCGGCGGGGTGTCGCGCCCGTCGGTGAACGCGTGAACGACCAGGTCGGGCACGCCCTCCTGGGCGGCGAGCTCGATGCACGCCTCGATGTGCTCCCAGCCCGAGTGGACCCCGCCGTCCGAAACCAAGCCCATCAGGTGGAGCCTGCCCCGAGGGCCGCGGCGCGCGGCCTCGCAGGCGGCCTTCAAGGCCGGGTTCTCGAAGAAGCTCCCGTCGGCGATCGCATCGTCGATCCTGGTCAGGTCCTGCATCACGACCGACCCTGCCCCGAGGTTCAGATGCCCGACCTCGGAGTTTCCCATCTGGCCATCCGGCAGGCCGACATCCCGCCCGCTTGCTGAGAGGGTGGTGTGCGGATATCGGTCCCACAGCCCGTCGAAGACCGGCGTATCGGCCTGGCTGATCGCGTTGCCCGGTCCGGCCGGCGCAAGGCCCCACCCGTCGAGAACGATCAACGCCAAAGCGGGCACAGGCACGGCAGCCGGGCCGGGTGGAATCATCCCGGAGCCTCGCCCGAACTAGCGACGAAGTCGCGGTTCACGAGCTTGGGCCTGCCGCCCCGTTTGCGCCCGAACCCGCCGACTCCGACGAGGAGTCGGCGGTTGCAAGGGCGATTTCTAGGAAATCGCCCGGTACGAGGCTCGCTCCGCCGACCAGCGCGCCATCCACCGCCTCCGCTGCGAGCAGGTCCGCCGCGTTGGCGGGCTTGACCGATCCTCCGTAGAGGATCCGAACCTCCTCGGCCGCAGCCTGATCGCGGGACGCGACCAGCGAGCGTATGAACGTGATCGCCTCGGCGGCCTGATCGGCGGTGGCATTCCTGCCGGTGCCGATCGCCCAGACCGGCTCATAAGCGATCAAGATCCTGGCCAGGTCGCCGTCTGCCAGCTCGGCGAGGTCCTCCTCGACCTGGCCTCGCAGGACCTCCTCTGTTCGCTCCCCCTCGCGGTCGGCGAGGGTCTCGCCCACGCAGAGGATCGGGACCATCCCCGCCCTTAGCGCCGCCGGCACCTTGCGCGCCAACGCCTCGTCCGTCTCGGCGAAGAGCTGGCGTCGCTCCGAGTGGCCCAGGACCACCGCGTCGACGCCGACCTCGACCAGCATCTCGGCCGAGAGCTCACCGGTGAATGCTCCATGGGACTCGAAGTGCATGTTCTGCGCCGCGACGCGGATCTCGGTCCCGGCACAGCGCTCGACCGCTGTTTCGAGGGAGGTGAACGGAGGGCAGACGACGAGCTCCACGCCGGTCAGCCGCTCGGCCGCGGCCGCCGCGAAGAGGTCGATGAAGGCCGCCGTTTCGGGTCGCGTCTTGTGCATCTTCCAGTTGGCGGCGATCACCGGGGTTCTGGCAGGCATCGGAACCTTCCCTCGCGCGACTAGCTTCGGCTTCCGACCTGGTCGGCATCCATCAGGACCTCGACACCGGGGAGGTCACAACCCTCCATCAGCTCCAGCGATGCCCCGCCTCCGGTCGACAGCCAGTCCACTCGCTCCGCGAGGCCGAACGCCGCCATCGCAGCTGCCGAGTCGCCGCCGCCGACCACCGTGGTGCCGGGAGCCGACGCCACGGCTTCGGCGATCGCCCGGGTACCGGCGGCGAACGGCTCGAGCTCGAACGCCCCCATCGGCCCGTTCCAGAACACGGTGCCGGCCGCCTCGATCCGCTCCGCAAACCCGGAGGACGTTCGAGGGCCGATGTCGAGCCCCATCCAGCCCTCCGGCACCACCACCCCGTCGAGCTGTTCGACCTCAGTGTCGGCGTCGAACGACTTCCCGAGCACCAGGTCGACGGGCAGCTCGAGGTCGCAACCGCGCTCGCGCGCGAGGCGTAGAACGTCGCGCGCCAGCTCGACGCCGTCGGACTCGACCAGGGAGTCGCCGGTGGCGATCCCCTGGGCACTGAAGAAGCTGAAGCACATCGCACCGCCGATCAGGAGCCGGTCGGCGGACTCCAGGAACCGCTCGATGACGCGAACCTTGTCGGTCACCTTGGCGCCCCCCAGCACGACGCAGAGGGGCCGGGCGGGGTCGTCGCGCACGGCGATCAGCTCACGGACCTCGCGCTCGAGCAGGAGCCCCGCGTAGGCGGGAAGCAGGCGCGCCACGCCCTCGGTCGTCGCGTGGGCGCGGTGCGCGGTCCCGAACGCGTCGTCCACATAGAGGTCGGCGAGCGCGGCGAGCCCGCGGGCGAGCTGCGGGTCGTTTGCCGTCTCGCCGGGCTCGAAGCGGCTGTTCTCGAGCAACAGGACCTCGCCCGACTCGAGGTCCGCGGCAAGCGCCTCGACCTCGGGCCCGACCACCCCGGGGGCCAGGGTCACCGGGGTCGCGAGAAGGTCGGCGAGCCGCGAAGCGACCGGGGCCATCGAGAGCGCCGGGTCGAGGCCCTCGGGCCGGTCCAGATGGGAGACCAGCACCACTGCCGCGCCGCGCTCGCGCAGCAGCTCGATGGTGGGCAGCGCGCCGCGGATTCGCGAATCGTCATCGATCCGACCGTCGTTCAGCGGCACGTTGAAGTCGACCCGGACCAGGACCCGGCGACCCTCGACCGGCGCCTCGCGAACGCTCGCCTTGGCGAAGCTCAAGCGATCCTCCGGACGGCGCGGCGGCGCTCAGCCGCCCGCGTCGTCGCCATCGCGGGCTTCGGCTCGAGGATCTTGGCCGCCAGCTCGACGCAGCGGTTCGAGTAGCCCCACTCGTTGTCGTACCAGACGACGACCTTGACCATCTGCCCTCGATGACCATCGTCTGGTCTGCGTCGAAGATCGACGAGTGGGGGTCCCGGACGATGTCGGTCGAGACGATCGGATCCTCGGTGTAGGCGAGGATTCCCTCCAGTGGGCCCTCGGCGGCCTCCCTCACCGCGTCGTTGACCTCTTCGACGGTGGTGGCTCGGCCGACCTCGCACACGAGGTCGACGACCGAGCCGGTCGCGACCGGGGCTCGGACCGCGATGCCGTTCAGCTTTCCCTGGAGCTCCGGGAGCACCAGGCCGACCGCCCGCGCCGCGCCGGTGGTCGTCGGGATCAGGTTGATGGCCGCCGCCCGGGCCCGGCGCAGGTCCTTGTGCGGCATGTCCTGAAGCCGCTGGTCGGCCGTGTAGGCGTGAATCGTCGTCATCAGGCCGCGCTCGATGCCGACCGCCTCGTGCAGCACCTTGGCGAGCGGGCGCCAGGCAGTTGGTGGTGCAGGAGGCGTTGGAGATGATGTGGTGGCTCTCCGGGTCGTAGTCGCGCTCGAAGTTGACGCCCAGCGCGACGGTGACGTCGGGATCGGTCGCGGGTGCCGAGATGATCACCTTCCGGGCTCCGGCGTCGAGATGCTTGGCGGCGTCGTCGCGCTTCGTGAACAGGCCGGTGGACTCGATCACCACGTCGACCCCCAGATCGCCCCACGGGAGCGCCGCAGGATCCCGCTCGGCGAGCACCTTGATCTCGCGTCCGTCGACGCTGATCGACCCGTCACCCGGTTCGACTGAATCCGAGAAACCGGCCGAGGATCGAGTCGTACTTGAGCAGGTGGGCCAGCGTCGCCGGGTCGGTGATGTCGTTCACGGCGACGAACTCGAGCTCGGAGCCGGCCTCGTGAGCAGCTCGAAACAGGTTTCGCCCGATCCTCCCGAACCCGTTGATCCCGACTCTCACCGGCGCCATCTTCCCTCCTTGCTCATCGTGCCTGGGTCGTGCCCACCGCCACCTCGATTCGAGGTCCGTACGCGCGATCGAGCGGACCGGACGGCGATTTGGACCATACCGAGGGCCGGTGAGGAAAGCGCCGCCGCGCGCACCCGCGCCAGCCCGATCGATCACCCGTCAAGCCTACATACGGGGCTCCCACCGAAATCGTCGCAGGGCGACCGCCAGCCCGACGAGGCCCCACGCGGCGACGATCGCGAGGTGGCCCAGCTCGAACCCCGCCGGCGGCGGTCGAGGGATCGAAGCCGGCGAGCAGGGCATCGAAGAGGTGGCGGATCGGGAACAGGTCGGCGACGTGCGAGGACGCCGCTCGGTATCTCGCTCTCCGGGATGAAGACGCCGGAGAGGAAGTACAGCGGGAAGACGACCAGGTTGGTGATCGCCGGAGCCGCCTCCCGCGAGGGGATGATCGAGGTCAGGGCCACCCCCAAGCGCGCAGAACGACGCCGAGCCGACGACCAGCACCGCGAGCAGCGCGGCGAGCCGCGACCAGGGGACCGGCACGCCGAACAGGACCCGGCCCAGAGCCGTGACCAGGACGAACATCAGAAGCGAGGTGACGAACGCGTTGCCGATCCTCCCCGCGATGAACACCCAGCTCGGGAGCGGCGTCCCGCGGAGGCGCTTCAGGATCCCGCCCTCGCGCAGGATCGTCAGGTTCATCGCCAGGTTGACCATCGTCGCCGAGACGACCGCGAGCGTGATCACGGCCGGAACGAAGTAGGTGGTGGCGTCGATTCCGCCCTGCGCGTGGATGGTCTGGCCGTTGACGATCACGCCGAGCAGGACGAGGAACATGACCGGGAACATCACGGTGAAGAACACCGAGGCCGGGTTGCGCCAGAAGATCTTCTGGTCGTAGCGGAACTGGTGCAGCGCGAGCGCGACCCGCTCATTCGGTCAGCTCCAGGTAGACGTCCTCGAGACTCGGCCGGCGCACCTCGAGATCGGCCAGCTCGAGGTCGCGGGCGAGCGCCCAGCCGGTCAGCGCGTTCAGGATCGCGACCGGCTGCTCGGTGCGAAGCTCGACCTCGCCGTTCGCGGGAAGCCGGCGGCGCCGAGCGCGCTCGGCGACCTCGCCGGGGAGGTCGGCCGCGACGATCCCCACCGGAAGGCGGAAGCTGATCGACGCGGTGGCGCCCGCCCCGCCCGCCGAGCTCGCCGGGCGCGCCCTCGGCGACGATCTCCCCGTCGGCGATGATCGCGACGCGGTCGGCCAGCGCCTGCGCCTCGTCCATGTAGTGGGTGGTCAGGAAGACGGTCTTCCCGAGGTCGCGAAGGCCGCCGATCACCTCCCACGCCTGCCGTCGCGCGGAAGGGTCGAAACCCGTGGTCGGCTCGTCGAGGAACAGGAGCTCAGGGTCGCCGACCAGCGCCAAGAGCGACGTCGAGGCGACGCTGCTGGCCGCCGGACAGTCGCCCGGCTCGCTGTTCGGCGGCCTCTTCAAGCCCCACGAGCTCGATCGTCTCCGCCACCGAGCGCGGCGCCTCGTAGTAGCCGGCGTAGAGCTCGAGCGACTCTCGAACGGTGAGCTCCGGCTGCATGTTGCATTCCTGGAGCACGATCCCGATTCGCTGGCGCCAGCGGCGCTCCGGCGCTCGCCGGGTCGACGCCGAGCACCGTCGACCTCGCCGGCGTCGCGCCGACGGTAGCCCTCGAGGATCTCGACCGTGGTCGTCTTCCCCGCCCCGTTCGGCCCCAGGAACGCGAAGACCTCGCCGCTGCGCGACCTCGAGATCGATGCCTCGAACCGCCTCCAGCGTCGCCGTAGGACTTGTGAAGGCCGCGGACCTGATCACCGGCTCGACGGCCGATTCTACGGACGGCCGGATTCTAGTGCGGCCGACGGCTCCGGGAGCGCATCGGCCGTGTCTGTATCGTGTGCCCCGCCCGGCGGAAGTCGTCGAGGCGGGACACCTTCACCATCGATGCGCCGAGCCTGGACACTTGCAGTTCTCGTTGCCCTGGTCGCCCTCGCGACCCAGGGCGCCTCACCCGCGCTCGCCAAGCGCGGCTTCTTCGGCGTCCACTACGCGGGCCGGCACGCTCGCAGAAGAGGAACCTGAACCGGATGGACAAGGGCGGGGTCGGCACCGTTCGCAGGTTCTCTACTGGAACTCGATCGAGCCCCAAAAGGGGAAGTTCACGTGGGCGACGACCGACGCCGCTCGTCGGCAACCTGGCGAGCCAGCGGCATCGCGATGCTGCCGGTCGTCTACGGGTCGCCCCGTTACGTCGCCAAGCAGCCGAACATTCCCCCGGTCGGCTCCGCGCACAAGCGCAAGCTGTTGCGCAAGTTCCTCGCCCAGGCGGTGAAGCGCTACGGAAAGGGCGGCATCTACTGGACCGCGCCGAAGCTCTACCGCCGCCAGCATCCCGGCAAGCGGCCGCGGCCGATCGACGAACTGGCAGATCTGGAACGAGCCGAACCTCGAAGAAGTTCTTCGCGCCCCGTCCGTCGGTGCCACAAGTACGCCACCCTGGTGCGCAGCGCGCACCGCGCGATCCACGGCGCCGACCACAAGGCAAACGTGATCCTCGCGGGGATGTCGGGCGAGGGCCATCCCTCCGACAAGAAGTTCCTCAACCGCTTCTATCGCCAGCGACGGATCAAGCGGTCCTTCGACGCGGTCGCCGTCAACCCCTACGCCCCGAGCGTCACGCAGGTCGGGGCGAAGATCAAGCGGATCCGCGGGGTGATGAAGCCGGCACCGCGACAAGCGAACCCCCCTGTGGATCACCGAGCTCGGCTGGGGCTCGCACCCGCCGGACCGGTTCGGCCTGAACAAGGGGCTCCAGCGGCCAGAAGCGGATCCTCACGAAGTCGTTCAGGATGATCGTCAAGCACCGGCGGGCCTGGCACGTCAAGCGCCTGATCTGGTTCGACTTCCGCGACCCGCCGGCGACCGGCGGGGGCTGCAGCTTCTGCACCTCCGCCGGACTGCTCGAGCACAGCGGCAAGCCGAAGCCCGCCTGGCGCGCCTTCAAGCGCTTCACGCACTGAGCTGAGCGAGGGCGCCGACGCGCCCCGAGTGCGCCTCGGCTCAGTCCAGCTCGACGTCGCGGTGGACGACCCGCAGCGAGACGTCATCGTGGTCGGCGAGGTGCTCGGCGATCCGCGGCGGCGACGGTCAGCGAGCGATGCCGGCCGCCCGTGCAGCCGATCCCGATCGTCAGGTGGCGTCTTGCCCTCGGTGACGTAGGCGGGAAGCAGGAAGTCGAGCATCGGGAACAGCCGGGCGTAGAACTCGCTCGCGAGCTCGCCGGCCTCCACGTACTCGACGACCTTGGGGTCGAGGCCGGTCAGCGGCCGTAGATCCTCGCGGTAGTGCGGGTTGGGCAGGAAGCGGACGTCGAGGACCAGGTCCGCCTCGCGCGGGGGGCCGTTCTTGAAGCCGAAGGTGATGATCGTCGCGGCGAGCTTGCCGCTGGGCGCCCTTCGGCCCCAGCAGCTCGGTGACCACGCGCCGGCGCAGCATCGCGCCGGTCAGGTCGCTGGTGTCCATGACCAGGTCGGCGGCCTCCCGCAGCGGGCCCGAGCACCTCGCGCTCGGCGCGGATCCCCTCGAGCACCCGGCCGTCGGGCGCCAGCGGGTGTCGCCGGCGGGTCTCCTTGAAGCGATCCAGCAGGGTCGCCTCGTCGGCCTCGAGGAACAGCACGGTCGGGTCGAGCCCCGACTCGGTCGAGCTGGCCCAGCACCTCGATCAGCTCCTCGAAGTACTCGCCCCCGCGAACGTCGGAGACGATCGCCGCCCGGCGCACGCCGCTTCCCTCGTGGCGAAACAGCTCGCCGAGCGAGCTGATCATCCTCGGCGGGAGGTTGTCGACGCAGAAGTAGCCGCCGTCCTCGAAGGCGGCGATCGCCTCCGACTTCCCGGCGCCCGAGTAGCCGGTGATCACGACCAGGTCGACGTCTCGCGCGCCTCGCCGCTCGCCGCCGCTCGGATTCGCCGCTCGCTCATCGGCCCGCCTTGTGAAGTTGGCGGTGTATCTGTCGGGCCAGCTTGCCCGGGAATGCCCGGGACCGCCTCGAGCTCCTCGCGGCTGGCGCCGACCAGGCGCTCGGGCGATCCGAAGTGGCTCAGGAGAGCTCGCTTTCGAACCGGCCCCACCCCGGGCAGATCGTCGAGCAGCGAGCGCGTCATCGACTGGTCGCGCCGCTGGCGATGGAAGTCGAGCGCGAACCGGTGCGCCTCGTCGCGGACCCGCTTCAGGAGCCGCAGCGCCTCCGAGTCGCCGGCGATCGCCAGCGGGCTCGAGCGGCCCGGGACGAACACCTCCTCGAGCCGCTTCGCCAGCCCGATCACCGCCGTCCCGCGCTCGGCGAGCGGCGCGAGCGCGCGCATCCCGGCCGAGAGCTGACCCTTGCCGCCGTCGATCACGATCAGGTCCGGCAGCGCGGCGAAGCTCTCGTCGCGCTCGGCGTCGTGCGGCGAGCGATCCGCCTGCTCGAGCAGGCGCGCCGTCCGCCGCCCGAGGACCTCCTCGACCGAGGCGAAGTCATCCGGCCCCCGCGGCGCGCTCGCCCGCGCACCTTGAACCTGCGGTAGTCGGACTTCTTCGGCGCGCCGCCCTCGAACACGACCATCGAGGCGACGGTGTGATCGGGACCGAGGTTCGAGATGTCGAACCCCTCGATCCGAACCGGCAGCGAGTCGAGCTCCAGCGCCTCCTGGAGCGCCGCGAGGGCGTCGACCCGCTGCTGGCGCCGGCGCTCGGATCGCAGCTTGTCCTGGGCGAGGGCGAGCCGGGCGTTGCGCTCCGCCAGCTCGCGCAGGCGGCGCTTGTCGCCGCGCTCGGCCACCCGCACCTCGACCGGCCCGCCGCGCCTGCGCCGACAGGGCCTCGGCCAGAAGGCCGGCCCGGTCGCGCAGCGCCGGGCCGACGACCACCAGCCGGGGCACCGCCGGCACGGCGGAGTAGTACTGGGCGACGAACTCCTCGGTCACCTCGGCCTCGCCGCGCTCGCCCTCGTTGGCGAGATAGAAGCCGTGACGCTCGGCGAGGATCCCGTCGCGCACCTGGAACACCTGCGCGTTGGCGCCGCTGCCCTCCACCGCGACCGCGATCAGGTCGGCGCTGTCGAGCGCCTCGCCGGCGACGCTGCGGCGCTGCATCAGCGAGCGCACGGCCTCGAGCCGGTCGCGGTAGACCGCCGCCCGCTCGTACTCCTCGGCCGCGGCCGCCTCGGTCATCTTGCGATCGAGGTCGCGCTCGACGTCGCGGTAGCGGCCCGAGAGGAAGTCGATGATCGCCTCGATGTTTCGCCGGTACTCCTCGCGGTCGATGTAGCCGACGCAGGGCGCCTGGCATCGCTTGATGTAGTAGTCGAGGCACGGGACCCCGGACCGGCGTCCCGGCTCCGGGCCCCTCGCAGGTGCGGTACTGGAACAGCTTGCCGAGCAGGTCGAGCGTCTCTCGAACCCGCCGGGCGCTCGAGAAGGGGCCGAAGTAGACCCGCCCGGAACGGTGGCGCTCGCGGGTGAAGTAGACCCGCGGGAACTCCTCGTCGAGGCTGACGCCCGACGTACGGGTAGGACTTGTCGTCGCGCAGCCGGATGTTGAACCGTGGCCGGTGGCGCTTGATGAACTGCTGCTCGGCGAGCAGCGCCTCGGCCTCGGACTCGGTGACCAGGAAGTCGATCGAGGCGACCCGGTCGATGAACGCAAGCCCGCCGCGGTGCGGCCCCGAGAAGTGGGAGGCGACCCGCTTGCGGATCGAGCAGGGCCTTGCCCACGTAGAGGACCCGCCGTCGCGCGTCCTTGAACAGGTAGACGCCCGGCTGGTCGGGCAGGCGCCGCCGCTGAGAATCAAGGCCCGCCGCCTCCTCGTCTTCGCCTCCGGGGGCGGCAGTGCGGTCGGCTGCTCGTCTTGGCAGCGTCTGCTCGTCTTCGCTCGACGGCATGACTGGATCTTGCGTCTCGGCCTCTCCGCATGTGAAGAAGGTTAGGCTGCTGGCCAGCTGGCCAACCGACGAGCAGGAGCGCGCATGACCACAGCCACCGTCCCGAGCCCACCCGAGCTGAAGACCCTCCGCCTCGAGATCGACGGCGAGATCGGCACCCTGACGCTCGATCGCCCAGATGTGCTGAACGCGATGAGCCCGGAGCTGATCGGCGAGCTGGTGACGGCGGCGGCCTGGCTCGCCGACCGCGCCCCGCTGCGGGCGCCTGATCGTGACCGGGGCGGGCCGCGCCTTCTCGGCCGGCGGCGACGTCAACTGGTTCAAGCGCGGGCTCGAGGAGTCCGGGCCCGTACCTCTCGGCCGACGTTCGCCGCGGCGCCGACGTCCTGCACCAGGCGATCGTCGACTTCCGGCGCATTCCCTATCCCGTGATCGCCGCGGTGAACGGCGTCGCGGCGGGCGCCGGCTTCTCGCTGGCGCTCATGTGCGACACGCGCATCGCCTCCGAGGAGGCGGCGTTCGTGTGCGCGTACGGGCGGATCGGGGCCTCGCCGGACGGCGGCATGACCTACTTCCTGCCGCGGATGGTCGGGCCCGCTCGCGCGGTCGAGCTGCTGCTTGAACGACCCGCTGCTGAGCGCCGAGCAGGCGCAGCGAGATGGGCATCGTGGCCGAGGTCGTCCCCGGCGACGCGCTCATGGACCGCGCCACCGAGAAGGCGCAGAAGCTGGCCGCGAAGGCGCCCCACTACGTGCGCATGTCGAAGCAGCTGGTCGCCGCGAGCCTCGACAACACGCTCGCCGACCACCTGCAGCTCGAGCGCCACGGGATCGCCGACAGCATGGCGACCGAGGACCTTCGCGAGGGCGTGACCGCCTTCCTCGAGGGTCGCGAGGCGACCTTCACCGGTCGTTGAGGCTCGCGGCTATAGACTCGCCGCGTACCAGCTCGAAAGGGGACCGTCGATGAGAAAGCTCGTGATCGTCGTGCTCGGGGCCGCCGCCTCGCTGGCGCTCGTGGCCTGCGGCGAGCAGCAGCGACAGCAGCAGCACTACGACCGCGAGCTCGACGACCTCGAGCACCACGACCACGCGGCGGCGGGCGGCGGCGGGGCAGACGATCAGCCCTGGCGGCCGATCCGAGCGGCGCGCTCACGTATCAGCAGACCTCGCTGATCGGCCAAGGCGGGCAACGAACACGATCGACTTCGACAACCCCGTCGTCGCTCGGCCACGACGTCTGCGTCGCAGGACTCGAGCGGCAAGGAGGTCGGCTGCAGCGACGTGATCACCGGCACGCAAGACGACCCTCGACGTCGACCTGAAGCCGGGCACGTACACGTACTTCTGCAGCGTTCGACGGACACGAGGCCGCCGGCATGAAGGGCACGCTCACCGTCAAGTAGGGCTGCAGCGGCGCCTCAAGTCGATCAGCGCGCGGCCCGACCGCCTCGGCGACGCACACGGGCTTGTCCTGGCCCTCGCCCTCGACCGTGAACTTGGTGACGACGTGCCACCAGCCGTCGCCGAGCTCCTCGACCGAGATCAGCTCGGCCCGCGCACGCACCCGTGGTCCCGGTCGGCACCGCGGCCGGGAATCGAACCTTGTTGAACCCGTAGTTGATCCCCATCTTCACCCCGCGGGTTCTGGATCAGCTGCGGGCCGAAAGTAGTCGATCAGCGACAGGGTCAGGTTCCCGTGCGCGACGGTGGTCCCGTACGGGCTCTCCGCGGCGGCGCGCTCGCGGTCGACGTGGATCCACTGGTCGTCGCGGGAGACGTCGGCGAACTTGTCGACGTCCTCCTGGGTGACCTCGAACCACTCGGTCGGGCCGAGCTCGTGGCCGACCAGCTCCCGCAGCTGCTCGATTCCCTCGAACCTGTACGGGCTCCATGCTCGGCAGATTATGGGGTCGGCCGACGGGCCGCGTCTCCAATCGGGGTGGTGTTGAACATCTACCCCTAGGTGCATTGCCGACCTGCACTCGCGCCTGCGACGCTCGCGATCATGGCCCTTCGGCCTGAAATGCGGAAATCGGGGCAGTGGGCGATCTCGCTTCTGCTGCTCATCGTCGTATTCACGGGCCGGAGCGTCGCCGAGCCCTCGACGAGCAGCGCGAGCGCCACCCAGCCCCCGAACTTCCTCCTGGTGGTCGTCGACGATCAGGCCCGCAACAGCTTCGCGCAGCCCTACATGCCGCTGACGATCAAGAACCTGGTGCGCCACGGGACCAGATTCGCCAACGGGCTGGCCGCGCCGCCCGACTGCTGCCCCGACCGGGCCGGCATCCTTACCGGCCAGTACCCGCACAACCACGGTGTGTTCTCGAACACGCCCGGCTATCTGGCCCTCAGGCACCCCGAGGACACCCTCCCGGTCTGGCTGCAGCGAGCCGGGTACCGCACCGGGATGATCGGCAAGTTCTTGAACCACTATCGAGGGAATGACCCGGCTCCGGGATTCGACGAATGGTTCGCCGGGACAGGCACCTACTTCGGATACAACGTCAGCGACAACGGCGCCGTGCGTCACTACGGGACTCGGCGCCAGGACTACTCGACGGACGTGTTGACGCGCCACGCCAAGGAGTTCCTGCGCGGCGCCGATCCGTTCTTTCTGTGGCTGGGCTACAACGCCCCCCACATCGCCAATCGCCGCTTCGGGCACACGAACGGCAGGGGCGGCCCCTGCCGAGGGCGCATGCCCCAACCTCCGACCTCGGGGCTCGCGCGGAGGTTCTCGAAGGTCCAGCTGCGACGCTCGGCTGCATTCAACGAGCGAGACGTCTCCGACAAGCCACGACGGATCCGCTCCTTGCCACCCCTGAACCACACCCAGCAGGAGCTGATCCGTCGGCGGTGGAGCTGCACCCTCGCGACCATGCAGGTGGTCGATCGGGACCTGAACAAGATCGTCGCCAAGCTGCGAAAGCAGGGCGAGCTTTCGAACACGATCATCGCTTACGTCTCTGACAACGGGTACTTCTTCGGCGAGCATCGCCTCCCGAACGGCAAGGGCTTCCCCTACGAGGAGGCGCTCAGCGTTCCCTTCGCCATCCGCGTGCCACGAGCACTCTCGGCGAGCCCCCGACTGGTCGACGAGGTCGTCTCCAACCAGGACATCGCGCCGACCTTCCTCGCCTACGCCAACGCCGATCCGTGCGCGGCGCCCGGCGACTGCCGCTCGCCGGACGGACACAGCCTCGTTCCTCTTCTCGGCGGCCCCGGGCGCTGGCCTTCGGGACGCGGCGCACTGGTCGAGATCAACACGAAGGCGAGGTCCGATTGCGCCTGCGCCTACGAAGCGATCCGCACCCGACGCTACCTCTATGCCGAGCACTCGAGAGGCGAGAAGGAGCTCTATGACCTGAGGCAGGACCGCGCGGAGCTTCAGAACGTCGCCGGCTCCCCCGGCTATCGACTCCGGCAGCGCAGCCTCGCCGAGCGGCTCGCCGGCCTGCGGAGCTGCTCAGGCGCACGTTGCGAGTAGATCCGACGCGGCGAGGCCGATCGGCTCAGCGGGCGTCTCGGCGTTGAGAATCGCGCTGAATCACCGGTCACCACGATGCCGACCCGCGGACGGGCGACAATTGACCCCCAGTGGAGGCCGGCGACACCTTCGACCACTCGTCTGACCCGGAGCCACAGGCGACGATCGGCTCGGGCACGGTGTTCGCCGGCTACCGGATCGAGACCGAGATCGGCCGCGGCGGGATGGGAGTCGTCTACCGGGCCCGGCACCTGGCGCTCGACCGCGAGTGCGCGCTGAAGCTGATCTCGCCGGCCCTCTCGAACGATCCGCGGTTCCGCGAGCGATTCCAGAGGGAGTCTCGGCTCGCGGCGTCGCTGGAGCATCCCGAACGTCGTCGCAGGTCGACCACGCCGGCGACGAGGGCGGCAGCCTCTACCTGGCGATGCGCCTGGTCGAGGGAAGCGACCTGCGCCGGATCGTCGAGGCCGAGGGGCCGCTCGACCTGGGCCGGGCGGCGCGAGGTGCTCGGCGGTGTTGCCGCCGGTCTCGACGCCGCCCATGCGCGCGGCCTGATTCATCGCGACGTGAAGCCGGCCAACGTGCTGGTCGAGGACGGACGGCGGACGACGAGCGCGTCTTCCTGACCGACTTCGGAGTCAGCCGGGTCGACCGGAAAGGGCGGGACCGTCACCTCCTCGGGCGAGCTCCTGGGCAGCCCCGACTACATGGCTCCCGAGCAGATCGCGGGCGAGCCAGGTCGACCATCGGGCCGACATCTACGCGCTGGGATGCCTCCTCTACTTCGCGCTCACCGGCCGGCCGCCGTTCCCGCGGGACAACGACATGGCGAAGCTCTTCGCCCACGGCAATGCGCCGCGGCCGCGGCCCTCAGAGGCTGATTCCCTCCCTTCCGAGCTCGCTCGACCGGGTCGTCGCGCAGGCGATGGCGGTCAACCCGGCGAGCCGCTACGAGAACGCGGGCCAGCTGGCCGCGGACCTGGAGCGAGTCGTTCGCGGCGCCGAGCCGCTCGCGACGCGCGCTGCCGATACGCCAGGAGCCGCTCTCGCAGACCAGAACGTGACCCGACGCCTGCCGAGCGCCTCGCCGCCGCCGGCTGACGGCGATCATCGCGGGCGCGCGCCGCTGGTCGTCGCGGCCGCGGCCCTCGTATCGGCTCTGAGCCGCGACGGCGCCTTCCAACACCACGTCGTCGAACCCGCTTCCGCGCACCGTCGACACGGTCGACGTCGGTCGCGAGCCCACCCGCCTCGCGGTCGCGCCGTCCCGTCTCTGGGTCGCGAGCACCGGCGCATCCGCCCTTTACGCGATCGATCTCGTCGACGACCAGCAGGCGCGCCCGCCGGTGCCGACGGCGGGCGCCCGATCTCGGTCGGGGTGGGCTTCCATTCGGTCTGGGCCCTGAACAAGGCGACTCGAACGCCCTCTTGCGCCTCGAGCCCGTCGAGCTCTCCGATCGAGATCCCGGTCGGCGCGAAGCCATCCGACATCGCCTTCGACGAGCACTGGGCCTGGGTGGCGAACCGCGCCGACGACACCGTCTCGCGAATCGATCCGAATACCAACGCGGTCGAACGCGACGCTCCAGGTCGGCCACCGGCCGACGGCGATCGCGGCGGGCGCCGGGGCCGTCTGGGTGGCGAACTCGGGCGACGGGTCCGTGACCAAGATCGATCCGAGCAGCGCGACCGTGGTTGGAAAGCCGATCTCCGATCGGCGACGGTCCCAATCAAGTCACGGTGGGGCTCGGGTATGTGTGGGTGAGCGACCCGTCGCGTGACACCGTGACCCAAGATCGGCCCGACCTCGATGCACGCCGTCGGGGATCCGATCGAGGTCGGTGATCGCCCGACGGCGGTGGCCACCGGGGTCGGCTATGTGTGGGTGGCAAACGGCGACGACTCCACGGTCACCCGGATCGACCCGAGGGCTGCGGACGGTGGCCGGCCCACCGATTCGGGTCGGCCAGGACCCCGTCGACGTGGTCGTCGCAAAGGGCGCGGTCTGGACCGCTAACTTCGACGACTCGACGGTGACCCGGATCAGGCCCTGAGTCAGTCCGCCCAGCTCGCGCGGCGAGATGACACCACTTCGAAGCGCGAGCTCGGCGAGCCGGACTCGCTTCTTGTTCTGGGGCAGTTCACCGACCTCGAACGGTCTCGAACAGGGTGCGAAGGTTCGCCTTCACGGCGTCGACGCTGAGGAACGACCTCGTCGGCGATACGGCGGTTGGTGGCCGGGGTCGCGAACTCGCTGCCATCGGCGAATGGCCGACAGAGGGCGACCAGCACCCGGCGCTGGGTCTCGGTGACCGGCGTGCACCTCGGCGCCCTCCTTGGCGGCGATGCGTCTCGTCGGCCCCGGCCTGCGGCCGGCGCGCGGAAGAGGACCATCGTGTCGCCGAACTGGAGCTCGTCGCCATCCCGGAGGCGCCGCCGCCCCACCACCCGCTCGCCGTTCACGAACGAGCCGTTTCGTGACAGCCCATCGTCGGCGAGCGTCCACTCCGCCGCCCACCCGCTCGAGCTCGGCGTGGACCCGGGAGACCTCGCGATCGAAGCTCGAGGCTCACGTCGGCCTCCTCGCTGCGCCCGACGCTGAAGCGATCCCGCTCCTCGACCAGCGCCTTGATCAGCTGCCGCCCGTCGGCGTCCCGGTAGACGAGGAACGGCGGACGCCGTCGCCGCTCGGCCTCGATTCTCTCCTTCAACTCACCGGCAGTCTCGGCTGCTACGGATGGCCGACCCACGGCGGGAGCATAGGCGGGGAGGCCCGGATGTGGCTAGTGCGCCTGGCCCCGCAGCGTGCCGATGACGCGCGGATGACCATCGATGACGGGGGCGTCGAAGAGCACGAACTCCTGATAGCCCGCGGTGTGGGCCAGATGCCGGAGGCTGGCCGCGCTGAAGCCCCAGTACACGAGGTCATCGCGAGCGTAGACCTCGCCTGCCTCATAGGCCTGGACCGCCGCCGATGAGCCGAGCGTCCGCTCAGCAGCGCCGTAGGTTTCAAGAAGCACCCGGCCGCCCGCCGAGAGCCGCCGTCGAAGGACGTTGAGCAAGCCCAGCGGATTGTCCACCCGGTGCAGGATGCCGAAGCAGACGATGAGGTCGAACGCTTCGTTGAGCTGATCCAGATCGAAGGCGTCGAGACGGCAGTACTCGACCTTCGAGTCGAGCAACTCCCGAATCGCCATGAACCCCTCACCTCCGTCGAGCTCAACGCCCCAGCGCGATTTGACCCACACCTTGTACTGCTCGTTGTCGACGGCGGTGACCCGCCGTGCGCCGCGCGCCTCGGCCAGAAACGCGTAGAAGCCGTCGAAGGTGCCGACGTCGAGCACGCTCATGCCGCTGAAGTCCTCCGGAAGGGCGGGGATCCGGTAGCGATGGTCGCGAGCCACGCCGGGCGTATAGAGCTCCCCGGAGTTGGCGAGCGAGAAGGTGTGAAACCACAGCGGAACGCGATCGAGGACGGCCCGAGCGACATCCGGGTCGGCATCGATCGGCAGCAGGTCGGCCACCTCGCGCTCGGCGGTGGTCGGTTTCAGAGGAGCTTGTCTCGGCGGTGCACTTTCGCTCATATAGATCTCCTCGATCGGGCATGGCTGAGGTTACCGGCGAGTACCGAGACTGTCTGGTCGTCGATCGCGGGCGACGCGGCGACCGGCTACGCGCGCCCTGAGCCCGCGGTGGCGAATCCCGCGTCGACCACGGCCATCGACGATGCCCCCTCGAGGCGGAGGACCTCGGCGCGGAGCTCCGCCGGGCGATCCGTGCAGACCGCGTCGGGCGCCGCGACCTCGGTGATCCGGGCGAGCAGCTCGGCATCGTTGACGGTGCCGGTGTTGACGCTCAGCCCGGCGAGACGGAAGATCGAGACCAGCTTCACGGAGAGCAGAAAGTGCTCGACCGAGACCCCCGTCACCCCACGGCTCACGGCCCATGAGGCGAGCGCCTCGGGCGCGTAGTCGGCCCAGACCACGAGCCTCGAGCGAAACCCGTAGGCCGCCGCGGTCGCGCAGGCGGCCGAGTGGAAGCTGATCAACTCGAGGCGTCGGCGCTCCGTGCCCCTGCCGAAGCGCTCGCACACCGCGGCGGCGGTCCGGCGAGCGAGGTCGGGATCGGCGTGCGCTTTCACCTCCACCTGGATCGGCAGGTCCGCCGGAACCCGAGTGAGAAGCTCGTCCAGGGTCAGGGGCCGCTCGGCAGTCGGGACGCCGTCGCGGTCGAGGAGTCGTCCCTCGGCGATCGCGGAGGCCGTTTGCTCGTGGGCCCAGCCGTCGAGCGTCGTGCCGAGCGAAAGCAGCGGATCGTGAAGGAGCACGAGCCCCCCGTCGGAGGTCAGGCAGACGTCGGTCTCGAGGCCGTCCACACCGGCCGCCAGGGCGCCGGCGAGAGCCTTGGCGGAGGAGTCGGGGCCATAAGCGCGACCGAGGCGGTGTGCGTAGAGCGGCGGCGCACGCATATGAACATCCCACTAAACCTCCGGCCGCCCCGTGTTACCTGAGTGTGACGGCCGTCACCAACCTCCTCGCGCAGCCCACCACATTCCAGCCGTCCCTATCGGCCGGCCACCCCCTCGATCGCGGACTCCAGCTCGCCGATCCCGAAGGCCCCTTCGATCCGCGTCCGCACGACTCCGTTGCGGTCGATGACGAATAGCCACGGCTCGGTAGGCAAGCCATAGGCCTCGAGCTGCGGGCGAATTCCCTTCGAGGGATTGTTTTCGTTGTAGACCTCCATGTGGATGAAGGCGACCTGATCGCCGAAGCGGGACTTGGCCTCCAACTCCTGGTCAACCACCGGGCCACAGACCCGGCTCTGACAGAGTGCCGGCGTCGCGAACAGCAGCACGACGGGCTCCTCCCCAAGGACGCCGGACAGGTCGACGTCGTGCATGTCGTCGTGTGGGGTGCGGGTGTCGATCTTCGAGATCTCTCCGCCAACCGACGAGATGGTCGGGGTGTGGATCCGAGGCGCCCGCTCGCCCACGGTCGGGATGTCCTCGAACCCGCCGACGCGGACGGTGGGTAACAACGCGGAACGCAAGCGGTCCCCGTCGCGGACCAGCGCCCCCACGTCCCACTTGCCATCGTGAGCGAAGGGAACGGAGGTCACGTAGACGTTGTCGGCCGAGTCGGGGTCCGATGCGACCGTCTGCGAGCGAAATGCCGGCGACGTCTGCAAATTCTCGATCCGCGCCGGGAACGGCCCCGCCGCCGGCCCACCACCGCTCGGGGCCACGTAGAGCGCGATCTCGGCGTCGGGGACCTGTGACTTCGAACGGGTGAAGACCCCGAACGCAAAGCGGTTCCTTCCGCGCTGGAACACTTGTCCGCTCGGCAAGACGACGACGCTCTTGTCTGGGGCTGCCCGCCGGAGGACCTCTTGGAGCGAACGGCCGTCCGCGGTTGGGAACGCTGCGGCCGGCGGGGCCGGGCGATCGGCGATGGTGGACGCACCACCGCCGCCGCAACCGGTGGGGAGCAGGGACAGCGCGATCGATCCCAGGACCACGGCTGCCCTTCGCTTCGCATTGTCGAGTCGGCTCATCAGACCTCCTTCGCTTTGCTCGCCCCCTCGCGGGCCTTGTGGCGTTCCTTGAGCGTGGTTCGGATCGCCGAGACGAGGATCAAGAGAGCCGGCGCCGCACTCCTCAGTCAGAAACCGCGGTCAGGGGCGGCGCACGCGTGGGAGCGCCTGCGACGGCCGGGGCGAGCGGCGACAGGAAGGTTGCAATCGGTCCTTGGCAGGTCTGGGACAGGAGCGAGCCGCAAGCACCGGCGGCGACGAATGCTTGCGATCGCCGCAACTGCGGCGTCGGCACCACGAAGGAGGCTGGCGATGGCTGCGCCGAAGGTGATCGCCAGTGACACCGCCCACCAGCCGCCCTCGCCGAAGACCCCGGCGAGTCCGTCGGGATGACCGGTCTCAAGAAGCCCCTCGAGGGTCTCCTGCACCGCGTAGACCGCGACGAGCGTCACCGCCGTCGCAATGGCCAGACCGACGAACCGTGTCTGCGAGCTGACGGAACCGCGACCGCGGAAGGCGAGCACGAACCGCAACAGCAGCTCGGCGGCGAGAAGCGCTGAAATGAAGGCGAGGAGGGGCGTGAGTGACGCTAGATAGGCGTGACCCTGGGCCGTGAGCTCGTGATCGCTCTGGTGACCGAACGCGAGGCGGTAGCGAAGCTGATGGACACCGAGCGCGGCAAGCGGCAGGAGCGCGAACATCCGGGCCCTGACCGGCAGATGGCTCACCCCTACTGGAACGCGCAAGCCGCAGCTCCGCCATCCTGCGGGCTGCACATTCGAATCGACACTCCGCGCCCCAACACGGCTGGGACTCTATGGGTCGAGTCGCCGACGCGTTCACCCACTCCGCCGCGCTTGACGACCTGGTCATCGGAGCCGACGCTCAGTCCACCAACTCGACCTCGAGCGCCGGGGCCGTCAGCTCGCCGGCACCGCCGAGCAGGCCGAGGATGCGTGCGACGTAGGCCTGGGTCTCGGGGATCGAGGGGACGCAGTCGCAGGCGGCGACCGGCGCGGGGCCGGCGTTGTACGCGGCGAGCGCCAGGGAGACGGACCCGAACTGGTCCAGCAGGTCCGACATCAGGTGGGCCTGAGCGTCGATCGCGGCGGATGCGTCGAACGGATTTCGAAGGCCATAGGAGCGAGCGGTTGCGGGCATGAACTGGGCGATGCCCTGCGCGCCGGCCCCCGAGACTGCGTAGGGATTGAAGTTCGACTCGGCCAGGAGCTGGGCCGATAGCACTCCGGCCGAGACGTTCCATCGCGAGGCGGCGGCGAGGATCGGGTCGCGGAAGCGGGTCGGGACGAATCTGGGCAGCCCGCCGGCCGAGGCGGCCTGCCCGTCCCCGCCCGGGCTCGCACCGAGGCTGTCGCCCGCGGCCGAGCACGGCGCCGGGCCGCGGACGAAGCCGAAATGCCAGGGTTCCCACGAGTAGCGCTTCAGGAAGCCGAAGCGCGGCGCATTCGCCGCGAGCCAGCCGTATGCCGACGGTGGTCCCAAGTCGAGCTCGGTGGCGCAGCGGTGAAGCGACGTGCCGGGGGCCGCGACCCACCGAGGGTCCGGGTGCTGGGCATAGAGCTGTGCCTGCTCGGCGTCTGATCGGTAGGCGGAGGTGATGGTCAGCGCGATCCCCGAGCCCGAAGCCGCGCCCGCCATCCGGTCGAACGCCGCGGCGACGTCTGGGCGCATCGGCCTGCCCTGCCGATAGATGAGCGGGCCGGAGTAGCCGCCGCCGCTCGCCATCGAAGGGAGCGTGGCGGGCGCCGGCGGGGCCGCCTCGGCCTCGGCATGTGCGGTGACGGCGAACGCGCGGAGTCGATGCGCTCGTGCCGCGCCCTCGACCGGTCGGCGGAGCGGGACCGCCGGCTCGACGGACGCGCGGACCTCGGCCCGGACCCGGACCGGGGCAAACGAAAGACGGTCGGGAAAGGTGACCCGGAGGCGGCGTGGATCGACGCCGTTTCGCCTCGCCGCGTGCCGGGCGACCGAAACGGCTCGGGCCAGATACTCCGACTTGCTCAGGTGCCGCGGGTTCCCGCCTCCGTCGGGAAGGCGATCCGGGGTGAATAGCCTCGGAAAGTCGTCGCGCAGGGAGCGGGCTCCCGAGAGCGCCACCAGGTCGACCCCCCGCTGAGCCCGCGCCGTGCCCGTCGCCGCGCCCCCGATCAGGGCCAGGAGCGCCGCGCAGAACAGGATCGCGAACGCCGCCCCGATCGTCATCGGCAGCGCCTGCGCGCGCTCGGCGAGAAGCGACGGGGCCGGGCCGACCAGGCCGCGAGCCAGGCGGGCCACCCGCCTGGCCGCGGCGCCACCCGCCTCGAGCCCTGCCAGAGCCCGCCGCGAGGCGACCAGCCCCAGCGGGCGCGCCGCGACCCGCGCGGGAAGTCGCCGCTCGCGCAACTCGATCACGGCCAGGGCTGTGAGCGGCCGATCATCGGGCAAGTCGGCACGGATCAGGCCGGATCGAAACGCCAGCGTTTCCTCGTCCAGGGCGATAGCGCCAAAGGCGTGGCGGAAGGTGGACGATCGAGACGTCGGGACCAACCTCGTCGAGCGCGGCGCCGAGCTCCCCGAGCGCTTCCTCGCGGGCCGGAAGCCCCAGCCAGCAGAGCCGTCCCCTCGCCGCCGGTCGTCCGAGGCCCTGGCGGCCGAGGGCGAGCTCCAGCCCGCGGGCGCTCGCCGAGGCGAGCGTGGTGGGCCCGCGACGGCGCTCGGCGCCGAGCTCAGCCAGAAGCACTCTCCGCTCGCCCCTGGCGAGCGCGACTCCCACCGCTGCCGCGACCGCCAGGCCGCCATTTGCGCCCCCGAGCTCGGTGGCTAGGAGCGAGACGGGCCGAGCGCTGCCGCCGCGATCCGGCTGGCCGCGCCGCGAATCCTGAACGGCGGCGCTCATCCGCCGGCCGATCGCGCCACCCAGGCCGACGAGCTGACCTCCAGCCGCCGCGCAACCTCATCAAATGGCGAGGGCGGGCGAAGCCGAACGGTCAGCTCCCCGCGCCGGGCGCCGACGTCGACCCGATCCCGGGCCCACCCGGGGAGCGCCCCACGGACAGCCGGCGCCGCGGGACGGCCCGCCGCCAAGGCCATCGCGCCCGCCTCGGCTGCGCCGTCGGCGAGGGTCAGCGCATACCCCGTGGCGAGGAGCTGCAGCGCCACGAGGCCTGCGAGGGCCAGCGCCGGGATTCCCGCCAGGACCTCGACCGATGCCTGGCCGAGCTCGCCGGGGCCCGGGCGCGCGGCCTCAGCCGGCATCGCCGACTCCGAACCCCGCCCGAGCGGTCACCGGGACCCGCGGCGCGCCGGGCACCAGGGACGGTGCGCGGACCCGGACCACCAACCCGTCCCGATCCCTGATCGACGCCGCTTTGCGCAGCGCGCCGGGCAGCGACGCGCGGGCGGCTTGGCCACCGTCGCCGCCTACGTAGGCGGCCCGCGCCCCGGCGCGCGCAGCGACTCCCGCGGCCCAAAGCGAGTAGCCCACCACGGCGAGCTGGGCGGCGATCAGGAAAGCGAGGAGCAGCGCGGGTATCGCTGCGATCAGCTCGGCCGAAGCCTGACCCTGGTCTCCCCCTGTTCGCGCCACGATCCGAAGCTAGGCGGAAGGCGCGCCCTGATTGCGCGTCGAACGCGCCGAGATGCGGTCGAGATCCGCGACACGTGGGTCACGGAAGGCCCGGACGGGCGGCGCGAGCTCGCGCCCGCGGCTCAGTAGGTGTGGGCCCGGCTCCAGACGCTGATGATCGCGATCACGGCACAGGCAACCAGGGTCACCCACAGCACCGCGCCGAATCCCCCGCCGCCCAGCATCGGACCGGCGCCGGCGACCATCAGCGCAAGCACGCCGACCGAGCCGAGGAGCACCGCCCGCTGGTCGTCGGGGAGCGTGTCGACCGTGAGCCGATTGCCCCGATAGAGCTCACGGCCGGCGAATCCGATGCTGGCGAGGAAGGCCATTGTGAGGGCGGTGATGATGGTCTGCGCCGCCTGGCCGCCCCCCGGCAGGAACGCCACGGGGACGGCCACCAGGGCGATGATCGCGATGTTGCGGGCGGTCCTCATTTGGCCGTCATGACGATTATCCCGATCGTCACCGCGCCCGCGACGGCGGCAAGGGCCACGACGCTGAGCGCGACGTACGCCGCCGCGCCGACAGGGCGTTCGTCCCGGCTCAGATTGGCGGACCGGGCCGCACCGAAGATCGCCACCGAGAAGACCAGCGTGACCCCGACTCCGGCACTGAACGCGCCCACGACCGTCTTCAGCAGGGCGCCCCAATCGACCACGGTAGCCAGGGCCATGGCTATGCCGCCGGCGCCGGGAGCTGCTGGCGGCTGCGTCGCGCAAAGACCGCGGCGGCCAGCGCAATCCCCACCACGCTGATGATCACCGGGCCCAGCGCGCCGGTGCCGAAGATGCGCGTCAGCCCGTACGCCAGCGCGCCGATCGCCGCGGCCGCCGGGAGGGTGAGCAACCAGGCAGTGACGATGTTGCCGGCAACCCCCCACCGGACCGCAGACACGCGCTTGGCGGCTCCAGCGCCCATCACGCCGCCGCTGATCACCTGCGTGGTCGAGAGCGGAAAGCCGAAGTGAGAGGAGGTGAGAATCACCGCGGCGCCAGCGCCTTGGGCCGAGAACCCTTGAGCCGGGTCCATCTTGATGATCCGAGTTCCCATGGTGCGGATGATCCGCCAGCCTCCGGTGTAGGTACCGAGCGAGATCGCCGTGGCGGCGGTGACGATCACCCAGGTCGGCGGGTCCGAGTCCGGCGCCAGGTTCCCGTTGGCGATCAGCGCCAGGGTGATCACGCCCATCGTCTTCTGTGCGTCGTTGGTGCCGTGTGCGAGCGCGAGCAGGCCCCCGGAGAGGACCTGGCCGAGACGGTAGCCGCGGGCGACCGGGCCCGGTCGCTGTCTCCCGGCGACCCGGTAGCAGATCACGATCCCGATGGCGCCCACCACGAATGCCAGCACGGGCGCGATCACGGCCGGGACGAGGACCTTCCCCACCACCCCGTCCGCCAGCACCGCATCGGGGCCTCCCGCGACGAACGCCGCCCCGACCACGCCCCCGACCAGCGCGTGAGACGAGCTCGACGGCAGCCCGTAGTACCAGGTGGTCAGGTTCCACGCGATCGCCCCCACCAGGCCCCCGAACACCACCGTGGGCGTAATCGCGCCTGCCTCGACGACGTCCTGGGCGATCGTCGCCGCTACCGCGATCGAGATGAACGCGCCGACGAAGTTCAACGCCGCCGCGTAGCCGACCGCGATGCGAGGCGGCATCGCCCGGGTCGAGATCGAGGTCGCCACCACGTTGGCGGTGTCGTGGAACCCATTCGTGAAGTCGAACACGAGGGCGGTCCCAACGACGATGACCAGGATGACGTCGTTCTGCACTGCTAGGCGTTCTTGATCACGATGCCCTCGAGGATGTGGGCGGCGGCCTCGGTTGCGTCCACCGCTCGCTCGAGCCTGAGGAAGATGTCCCGCCAGCGGATCACCACCATCGGGTCGCTCCCGTTCGCGAACAGCGACGCGAGCGCGTCGCGGAAGAGCCGGTCGCCGTCGTTCTCGAGTCGGTGGATCTCGATCCAATACTTCTCCAGGCCCTTGAAGCCGCGCAGGTGCTCGAGCAGGACGGCGAGCTGCTCGCAAGACTTCACGAGCACGTCGGTCATCGCCAGCGCCTGATCCATCGGCGCCTCGATCCGGTACAGGACCATGAAGTCGGCGCTCTCCTCGATCTGGTCAACGATGTCGTCGAGCCGGGTCGCCAGGCCGTAGATGTCCTCGCCGTCGATCGGGGTGACGAAGGTCGAGTTCACGCGCTGAACGATGGCGTGGGTGATCCGATCACCCTCCTGCTCGGCGAGGAGGAGCTCGCGGGCGAGGTCGGCGCTGTCCGGCCAGTTCGCCACCATCTCCTGCAGCAGCCTGGCGGCCCGAAGGGTGTTCTGGCCCGCCTGGTTGAAGAGGTCGAAGAAGACTCGGTCGCGAGGAACGAGGCTCGGAAACGGCACTGGCGCAAGCTACCAATCGGCAACGACGTCGGCGACGCGCTCCGAGGCCCTTCCATCCCAAAGCGGCGGCCCCGCCGGAGGGTGGTCCTCCGAGGATCCCTGGGCACGGACCGCTGAGCGCGTTCGCAGGAGCTCTGGCACCTCCGAGATCCTCCCCGGGTCCAACCCCAGGAGCGTGTTCGTCCCGGCGCGAATCGTGACCGGCCGCTCGGTGTTGTCGCGAAGCGTGAAGCAGGGGATCCCGAGGTAGGTCGTCTCCTCCTGGATCCCGCCGGAATCGGTCAGAACGGCCGCCGCATCGGCCTCCAGCGAGAGGAAGTCCAGGTAGCCGACCGGGTCGATCAGGAGGACTCCCGGGTAGTCGGAGCCGTCGAGCATCTTGCGGGTTCGCGGATGGACCGGGAAGACGACCGGAAGCTCTTGCGCCACCTCGGAGAGGCGGCTCATCGTCTCGCCGAGCAGGGGGCCGTCGACCAGCGCCGGACGGTGGAGCGTGACCAGCAGGTAGCTCCCGGGCTCGACGCCGAGCGTGCGAGCCGCGCCCCGCTCGCGGATCCGCTGCTCGAGCGCGACCAGGGTGTCGATCATCGTGTTGCCGACGAACTTCATCCGCGACTCGTCGATTCCCTCCGCGCGAAGGTTCTCGATCGCCTCGTCGGAGTGAAGAAAGAGGAGCTCCGACAGGTGGTCCGTGGCGATCCGATTGGTTTCCTCGGGCATCGCGCGGTCGAAGCTCCGAAGGCCCGACTCCAGATGGGCGACCCCGATCCCGAGCTTCGCGGCGCACAGGGCCGCGCCGAGGGTCGAGTTGACGTCGCCGGGGGCGACGACGAGGTCCGGGCGCTCCTCGGCTAGAACCGGCTCGATCCGCTCGAGAACCTTGGCGATCTGCTCCGCATGGCCGCCGGACCCGACCCCGAGCAGGTGGTCCGGCTCGGGGACACCGAGCTCTTCCAGGAAGACCTCGAACATCAGCCTGTCGTAATGCTGGCCGGTGTGGACGATGCTCGCCGGCCAGTCGGGAAACCGCTCCCGCAGCGCCCCGATCACCGGGGCCATCTTGACCAGGTTGGGTCTGGTCCCGACTACGTGGACGATCCGCATCCGGCGGTCAGATTGCGTCGATCCGCCGCGCGAGCTCGAAGTCGTTCGCGGTCAGGCCTCCCGCTGCGTGGTTCGTGATCGAGACACTGACCTTGTTCCACGAGATGCTCAGGTCGGGATGGTGGCCCATGTCCTCGGCCGGCTCGACCAGCTTGTCGACGAACCGCACGGATTCGACGAAGTCGGCGAGCTCGTAGGTCTTCTCGATCGCCTCATTCCGCCTCTCCCAGCCCTCGAGGTCCGCGAGGCGGGATTCGATCTCGTTGTCGGAAAGGAGGTCCATGGCGATCGGTCTGACGGCGGGCCCCGAGATACGCTCTCGGAACTGGGCCGTGACCCGGGAGGTTAGTCGTCCAGGGCCCGCGCGTGCCATAGTCGGGCCGTGCGGATCGCAAGCCTCGTACCGTCGGCCACCGAGGCCCTCTACGCGCTCGGGCTTGGCGACCACGTGGTCGCGGTGACCCACGAGTGCGACCACCCGGCCGAGGCGACACTGCTCCCCCAGCTGACGCGGAGCGTGCTCCCCGCGGACCTCGAGCCGGGAGAGGTGGACGCCCGGGTCAGGGAGATCACCGGGCGGGGCGAGGCGCTGTACGAGCTAGACGAGCGGGCCCTCGCCCAACTGGAGCCCGACCTGATCGTCACACAGGCGCTCTGCGCCGTATGCGCCGTCTCCTACGACGACGTGAGGACGGTCGCCGCGCGGCTCGAGTCCCGCCCTGAGGTGCTCTCGCTCGACCCCAGGCGACTGGGCGACGTGCTTGACGACCTGCCCCGTCTGGCAACCGCATGCGGCGAGGCCGAGCGTGGGGTCCAGCTGAGAGCCCGGTTGGCGGAGCGGCTCCGGCGGCTGGGCGACGCGGTCGAGGGCGCGGGGCGACCGCGCGTCGTCGCCCTCGAGTGGCTCGACCCGCCATACGCCGCCGCCCACTGGGTGCCGGAGATGATCGAGCTCGCCGGAGGGGCAAGCGTGGCCGGCGAGCCGGGACGCGACTCCGTCGCCGCCACCTGGGAGGGGCTTGCCGCCACCGAGCCCGACCTGGCGGTCGTGATGCCGTGCGGCCTCTACGTCGAGGAGGCCGCCGAGCAGGCGCTCGGCCGACTCGACAGGATCGAGCAGCTCGGCGCCGAGCGTCTGGTTGCGGTGGACGCGGCGGGCTCGTTCTCGCGACCGGGGCCCCGACTGGTCGACGGCGCGGAGCTGCTCGGCCACCTGATGCACCCGGCGCTGGTCGACGCGCCGCGCGGGCTCGGCTGGCGAGAGCTGGCCACGGCCGCCGGGCGCGCCTAAGCGGCGGACGCGGCGATAAAGCAGCCGACCACGCTGATCGCGCCGAGCGCGAGCAGCCCCAGCGCCTCGAGCTCCACGGGGCGTCGAGCCCGGCGCTCGGCGAAGACGATCAGGAGCCCGGCCAGCGCCCCGCCGACCAAGCCGCCGAGGTGGCCGCCGACGCTGATTCCCCCCACGCCCAGGGTGAAGAACAGGTTGATCGCGATGAAGAAGGCAATCTGGCCGGCGAGCTGCTCGATCCCCCGGTGGCGGGCGACGATGAAGGCGGCCGACATGAGGCCGAAGATCGCCCCGGAGGCGCCCACGGTGACCACGTTCGGGCTCAGCAGGAGGGCCCCGAACGACCCTGCCAGCAGCGACACGAAGTAGACGGCCAGGAACCGCGGGGTGCCGATCCCGGGTTCGAGCAGGCTCCCGAGGATGAACAGCACGTACATGTTGAAGCCGATGTGGATCAGTCCGGCATGGAGGAATCCGCCGGTCACGATCCGCCACCAGTCACCGTTCGCGATCGCGGGGCCGTAGATTCCGCCGTCGCTGACGATCTTGCCGCCGGCCTCGAGCGCGCCGGCGCCCCCCGCGATCTCGGCGACGAACGCCGCGACGTTTATCGCGATCAACGCATAGGTCGCCGGTGCCCTGCCGGCACGCAGCCCCGGTGACACGCGGCGGACCTGTGTCCGCTCGCTCGCGCACTCGGGGCAGCGCATCCCGACCGGCGTCACCGTCATGCAGTCGGGACAGATCGGCCGCCCGCAGTTGGAGCAGGAGACGTTCGTCTCCCGGCTCGAATGGCGATAGCAGACGGCCATGGCGAGCCGCTGAGCCTACTTGCTACTCGAGTGGTGCCCTGAGGATCGCGCCCGAGGTGGGCTGGGGGCTGCCGCCTCGTGGCTCCGGGGTCACCAGCACGGCCTGCGCACCGTCGAGACCACCCGGGATCGCCGCGCTCGCGGTGTGGTCGCGGCGCGCTTCGAACAGGCTCGAGGGAACCATGGTGCCGTCCCGCTGCACCCAGGCCTCGTAGACCTCACCGCGCGCCAGCGTGGGCATCCCCTGGAGTCGGAGGATCGCCGAACCATCGCGGCGCTCCAGGGTGCCGCTGATCGGACCGGCATCGCTCTTGGCCTGGACCGCCACCTCCGTGACCTTGTCGCTCGACTGGTGCGCGAGGTAGCCACCGAGCGCACCGGCGGCGAGCAGGGTTCCGGCCGCGACCGCGGTCGCCGGCCTCAAGAGCAGCGCGCCCCAGTCGCGCCGGCGCCTCGGCGCGGGAGCGTCGCCGGCCTTCCCGCGCGCCTCGGTCCGCACCGTCTCCATCAGCCGGGCGCGAAGCGTCGCCGGCGGCTCGACCTGGACGACCGTGCCGGGAAGCAGGTCGACCGCGGGACGCAGCCACCGAAGCTGGCGGCGGCAGTCCTCGCAACCCTCGAGATGATCGCGAAGCTGGTCGGACTCGTGATCGGAGAGCGCGCCGAGCGCGTAGGCGGCGAGGTCGTCGCGATAGCGCTCGTGGTCCGAGGGGCTATGGGGCATGTCGCTCACAGGTAGGCCCCCGGGACGTCCTCTTCGGGAATTCCCTCGGCGAGTGCCGCTCTGATCTTCTCCAGGCCGAGGCGCATTCTGCCCTTGATCGTGCCGAGCGGCGCGCCGACCATGTCAGCGATCTCGGAGTGGCTGAAGCCGCCGAAGTAGGCCAACTCGATCACCTGGGACTGCTCTCGGGGGAGCAGCCCCAGCGCCTGGCGGAGACGACCCGCGGTCTCGCGCCGGATCGCCTCGGTCTCGGTGCGTTCATCCGCCGGCTCGGTCTCGAGCGCGACCTCGTCGTCGAAGTCGAGCTTCGGAACCGGACGCGCCGAGCGGCGAAGCGCATCGATCGCCCGGTTTCGGATGATCCCGAGCGCCCACGAGCGAACGCTGCCGCGCGCCGGGTCGAAGCGCGCCCGGCTCCTCCAGATCGACAGAAAGGCCTCCTGGGTCACGTCCTCGGCGAGCCCTCGGTCCCCGACGATTCGATGGGCAAGCGAATAGGCCGCCCCGCCGTGACGATCGTAGAAGACCTCGAATGCATCGGGGTCCTTGCGATCGACGAGCGTCATCAGGTCCTCGTCGGCGAGCCGCTCGAGGGCGGCCGGATGTGGCTTTGATCTCATCTCCTCAGCGCTGTCGGATGGGCGCCATGAACGCCCCGCGGTCGGGCAAGAAGTTCCTACGGCCCTCGTCAGCGGCCGGATCAATCGTCCGCGCTCCCGACCATAGTTGCACCGGTGAGCTCGCCCCCCGCAGGCACCGCGACCGAGGCATCGAACCCAGCTCGGCTCTATGCGACGGTGGTCGGCGCGGTCTTGACGATCGGCGGGATCATCGGCTTCTTCTACGGCGCCAGCTTCGGATCCCCCGGACAGGTCAAGGACGCGCTCGGCATCTTCGCCGTCAACGGCTGGCAGAACTCCTTCCACCTGGCGACCGGCCTGCTGGGACTGATCGCCGCCGGATCCCTGGCTCGCCCCTACGCCCTCGGGATCGGCGCCCTGTACCTGGTGGTCGCGATCTGGGGCTTCGCGGTCGGCGGCGGCGAGTCGATAATCGGAATCCTGCCGGTCAACGGCGCCGACAACCTGCTGCATCTGCTGATCGGGGTCGCCGGACTCGCGGCCGGCCTGTCCTCCCGCGGCCTCTCGGCGCCTAGCCCGGACGCCCCTGCTTGAAAACGCTCTCGGCGGCGGCTCTCAGCCCCGTCGGCGGCCGGCGGCGGCGGCGCATCCCGACGACCAGCAGGGCTCCCCCGGCGAGCGTGCCCGCGGCCGCCGCGGCAGCCGGCCTTACCCAGTTTCGAGGGTCGCCGAGCGCTTCGAGCTCGCTCTCCGAGAGCTCCTCGGCCCAGCTCGAGAGCTGGGCCGCGGCCTGCTCGGTGATCGCGGTCAGGGTGCTCTCCACCCGGGTCGCCAGATCGTCGGGCGGTTCGATCGGGCGCAGGGCATCGGCGAGCAGTCGCTCGAGATCCAGGTGCTCGGGTTCGGTCATCGAGGGCCCCCTTCGGCTGGTGCCGTCACTGGCTCATCTCCTCTTCCAGCTGCTTGATCGCCCGATGGATCAAGACCTTCGTCGCCCCGTCGGTGCGGCCGAGTGCACGGGCGATCTCGCGGTTCGACATCCCGAGCGAGAACCGCATGATCAGTGCGTCGCGTCGGTCGTCCGAGAGCCGGTCCAGCCGTTCCATGACGAGCCGAAGCTCCTCCCGTCCCTCGACGATCTGCTCGGTCCCGTGGGGGTGTGAGGGCGGCTCGACGGCGTCGAGCGCGGCGGCCGGATGGCGCGCGCGGTCGCGGTGGTGGTTGGAGGCGAGGTTGTGGGCGATCCTGATCAGCCAGGGCCTGAGCGGCCGGCCGTTTGACTCGCGACGCGCGCGCTCGAAGTGCCTGTAGGCCTGCAGAAAGGCCTGCTCGGTCAGGTCCTCGGCGTCGTGATGGTTGCCGACCCGGTAGTAGGCGTAGGAGTAGACGTCTCGAAGGTGGGCCCGGTAGAGCTCCTCGAAGGCCCGGTCGAGCTCGGCCTTTGCGGCCGGATCGACACTCGGGCTCTCCTGCTGGGTGCTGCTCACCGCCCAAGCGTAGTCCCCCCGGTGCGAATCGAGCGGGATGAGCGTTGGCGTGGGACGGAGTCGCCGACGCCATCAGGCCGCCCGCCTGGAGCGTTCGGCACGCCGAAGGCCAGCGACCCACTCGGCGGGATCGATCCGGCCCTCGATCAGGGCCGCAAGCCCCTCGAGCCCGGGCGCCTCGAGGCCCGCTCCGGTCACCGCGCGGGCGATCAGCGGCACCGAGTCGAGGCCCTCCGAGGCCTGACCGATCTTGGCCGGGATCTGGTCGGCGGGCATCCCCGTGCCGAGCAGCTCGCCGGCACGTCGGTTACGGCTTCCGGCCGCCATCACCGTGGCGGTCAGGTCGCCGACCCCCGCAAGGCCGGTGAACGTCTCGAGCTGGGCGCCGTCGGCAAGCGCGTAGTCGACGCACTCGCGCCAGATCGTCGCGGCGGCGATCCCGGCGGCGTTCAGCCCGTGGCTCTCGGCGGCGGCAGCGGCCAGGGCGGCCGCGTTCTTTGCCGCTCCTGCCATCTCGACGCCGACCACGTCCTCGCTTCGCTCACAGACGAGGCCCGCCCGTTCGAACACCTCGCCGAGCTGGGCGCGCAGATCTTCGTCGACGCTGCCCAGAACCAGGGCGGCCATTCCGGCCGCGGCCTCGCGGGCGTGCGCGGGCCCGCCCAGCGAAGCGATCGCCCGCGATCGGATTCGCTCTCCCACGTACTCGCTCGGAAGCTGTCCGAGGGGGCTGGTCAGGCCCTTGGTCAGCAGCAGGACCGCGGCCCGCGAGCCGATCCGATCGCCGAGCGACCCGACCGCAGCCGGCAGGGCCGCCGACGGCACCGCGAGGCACACGAGGTCGACGCCGGCCAGCTCGATGTCCACGGCGCGCCTGATCGCAATCGACTCGGGAAGGGTGACGCCGGGCAGGTATCGAGAGTTCTCGCGCTTGTCGGCGATCTCAGCCGCCTTCTCGAGCGAGCGCGTCCCGAGCTGTACGTCCAGGCCGCCACGGGCCAGGAGCACGGCCACCGCCGTGCCCCAGCTCCCGGCGCCGATCACCGCCGCCTTTCGAAGCGGCGGAAGGCCGCCGAGCCACTCCCACTGGAGCTCGATGTTCGGCCAGATCCGCGAGGTGACCGTCGCCGCCAGCGCGGGCGAGGGGTGCTCGGTCCGGGGAAACGTCATCGGCGCGCCGACCCGGAGCTTGACCTTGCGCGGGCGGACCCACCAGCCTCGCCGCACCCGCTCGGTTCCGTGGACGGCGAGCGGGACCACGGCCGCGCCAGCCTCGAGCGCCAGCCGGCCGACGCCCCTGCGGGGGCTCGCCAGCGAGCCCGAGCGGATTCGCGTTCCCTCCGGGAAGATGCAAACCGTGCCGCCGCGCTCCAGCACCAGGCGCGCGGTCTCCATCGCGGTCTCGTCCGACTGGCCGCGCCGGATCGGGAATGCGCCGACCCGGGAAAGGATCCATCCCTGGAGCGGGCGCTCGAAGAGCTCAACCTTGGCCACGTACTGAATCGGTCGTCGCCACGGCAGCGTGGCGCCGATCACGAAGGGGTCCAGAAAGCTGCGGTGATTCGAGACGACGAGCAAGCCGCCCTTGATCCCGCGCAGATGCTCGCGACCGGTGCGCGAGAGGCGCAACCAGATCAGGAATGCGGGCACCAGGATCAGCCGGGCAAGCAGATACAGGGGCCAGTTGACGCCGTGCCGGCGCGCGTAGGCGTGGTAGCGCTGGAATCGCTCCTCGCTGATCACCTCGTCGGTGCGTGGCGGCGCCGACCGCCCCGGGTCCTGGTCCATGTAGATGCGTACACGCGTGCGTACGCGGCGTTACTGGGCGGCAAGCGCGCCTGCGCGGCGGGCGCCGCCCCTCCGGCGGCCTACCAGGCTTGCGCGAGGAGCGCTTCGAGCTCGTCGCGGTCGGGAGGCTCGGGCGTGTTGGCGAGATCGGGACGCTCGAGGATCGCGCTGACCGCGGGCTCGAGGCGCTCGTGATCGGCGCCGAGGTCCCGCAGACGGCGGCGTCCTCCACCGAGGGACTGGAGACGCGAGACGATCCGGCCGGGGGTGGTGTCGAGTGCCTCGGCGAGGGACGAGATCGCTTCCGGCGCCCGGCCTCTCATCGCAGCCATCGTTCGCGGCAGCATCGTCGCGTTGGTCTCCGCATGCGGTGTCGAGAGCTCGCGAACCAGCGTCTGACAGACCACGTGGTGAAGGGCGAAGCCGGCGGAATCGAGGGCGTGCGCCGAGAGGAGCGAGCCGAGCGCCAGCCCATCGCGGTCGCGGTCGGGCGCGGGAGAGTCGAGCGCCGCGGCGATCAGCTCGGCCCCGCGGAGCGCTGACAGGGTGGCGAAGGGGTTGGCGAGGGGCCCGTAAAGGGCCTCGGCGCCATGCGCCAGGGCGTTCAAGGCGCTGGCCCGGAGTCGAAGCTCGCCGAGGCTAGTCATCTCAGCCGAATCGGCCACCACCAGGATCGGCCGAACCAGGTGGCGGGCCTCGCTCTCGCGGCCGGCAGGGAGACGGTGGATGGTCGTCATCTCGGCTCCCGAGAGGGTGGTCGGCATGGCGCAGACCCGTCCGCCGCGAACCGCCGCGATGGCCTTCGCGACGTCGATCACCCGCCCTCCCCCGAGTGCGACGAGCGCTGGAGCGCGGACCGCGTCGATGATCGCCGCAGCGGCTTCGGGGACCCCACCGCCCGGCACCTGATGCACCGCGCTCGACCGCTCCGCGAGCTCGATCGGCGCCGCGCCGAGCGCCCGCGGCGTGGTCAGGAGCTCGAATCGCTCCCAGGCTTGATCGCGAACCAGGTCCGGCGTTCCGGCAAACGCCCCGGCGCCGAACACGATCGTCCGCCCTCCGTCGCGCCAGATGAAGTGATCAGCGCTCGTCATCGCCGAAGCCCGCCCCCGGATTCGAACCGGGACCCCCGGACTTACAAGGTCCGTGCTCTGCCAGTTGAGCTAGGCGGGCAGCACCAGCCAGGGTATCCGCCGGCACTCATGGCCGAGCACGCCTGGTTCGGGTCAGTCCCTAGAGCTTCACCTCGCGCGAGGCGAGATGGAGGCTGACCTTGCGCTTGACACGCTGAAGCGCGTTGTCGACCGTCTTCGTGTCGCACTCGAGCCGCTCTCCGATCGCCTCGTAGGAGTACCCGTCCAGATACAGGGACAGGACCTGGCTCTCGAGCTCGGACAGCACGCTGGAGAGGCACGAGACGAGGCTCTGAAGCTCCTCCGTGGCGATCACGCGCTCGGACGGATCCTCGCTCCCGGGCCCCGGCAGGACCTCTTCGAGGGTGCTCTCGGAGTCGGAGCTGCCCGCCGGCGTCTGCGCGAACGAGACGTACTGGTTGAGCGGCGCGTGCTTGTTGCGGCTCGCGGTCTTGACCGCGGTGATGATCTGCCGAGTGATGCAGAGCTCGGCGAAGTTGCGAAAGCTCGACTCGCGATCGGTGCGAAAGTCGCGAATCGCCTTGTAGAGCCCGAGCAGCCCCTCCTGGATCAAATCATCGGAATCGCCGCCGAGCAGGAAGTACGACGACGCCTTGAGCCGCACGAAACCTCGGTAGCGGCGGACGATCCGGTCATAGGCGTCAGGGCTGCCCCGCTTTGCGAGCGCGACCAGGTATCCATCTTCAAGCTCAGGTTGAGCCTCTGATCTTCGCGCGGCACCGGCGGCTGGGCCGGGGGGCGCGACGGCGGCGAACTCGTGCGTAGGGGTCGGTGCGGCCACAGGATTCCTCCGTTCGTCGGAAAACCGTGGCGCCCGTACCTCCCCTGGGCGCCTCTCTCCTTATTTTGGGCTCGCCGCGGGTCGAGACTCGACCTTTAGTTCACCCTTATCCGCAGGGAGTGTATGCGCACGGGCGTTGTTCTGTCAACCGCCGCTGAGAGATCGCGCACGATCCGTTGCAAATTGATCCCTCCATCCGCGGGCGCTGCTACGCCTGAACTCTCTCCGCCACGGGCCGCGCGGCCTAGCCGGAAGCGCGCTGCCTGGCCGCCTCGAACAGCAGCACGGCGGCGGCCGCCGAGACGTTCAGCGAGTCGATCCGCCCCGGAGAGGGAATCGACACGAGCAGGTCGCAGCTCTGGGCGACCCGGGGGCGAAGCCCCCTCCCCTCGCTGCCCAGCACGAGCACCACCCTCCCGGTCAGGTCGACCTCGGTGTAGGAAGCCGGCGCCCCCGCATCGGCGCCGTACAGCCACGCGCCCGCCCGCTTGGCCGTCGCGAGCCAGTCGGCCAGGTTCGTGACCCGCGCGACCGCGAGGTGCTCGACCGCCCCCGCCGACGCCTTGCAGGCGGCGGGCGTGACCGCCGCCGAGCGCCGCGACGGGATCACCACCCCGGTGGCTCCGGCGACCTCGGCCGAACGGCAGACCGCCCCGAGGTTGCGGGGGTCCTGGATCTGGTCCAGCGCCACCACCAGAGCGCCCGGCGCTTCGAGCAGGGTGCGGGGATCGGCGTAGGGGTAGGGATCAACCTCGGCCACCGTCCCCTGGTGGTCGGGCGAACCAGCCAGCCTGGAGAGCTCCGCCGGCGGCACGTCCTTGGTGGTCAACACGCGATGGACTCGACGGCGGCCGCGCTGGGCCTCGGCGACCGGACGGCGGCCGTAGATCACCTGCGTCCCGCCGCCCTCCAACGTCCGACCCCGGCTCATCGTTGGCTGCGGGCGCAGCCACCGATCGGGGTGACCCCGCTCGCGCGACCCCCGCTCATCGGGGCCGCAAGCGCACGAGTCGCGGGCCCTTCGCGGTGTCCCTGACCTCGAAGCCCAGGGCCGAAAGCCGATCGCGGATCTCGTCAGCGCGCTCGAAATCCCCCCGGGCGCGAGCCTCCTGACGCTCCGCGAGTAACTCGTGCGCCCGAGGATCCGGGACCTCGGCCTGGCCGAGCAGCGACTCCAGGCCGAGCAGTTCGAGCACCTCGCGAAGCGCCTCGGCAGCCCCCGCCAGCGGCCTGCGGTTTCCCTCGGCGACGAGCTCGAACAGCGCCGCCAAGGCCCTCGGGGTGTTGAAATCGTCGGCCAGCGCGTCGAGCACCTCCCCGCGGCGCTCGGCGACGAACGCATCCTCCTCGCCAGACGTCTCCTGCGCCGCCAGCTCTGTGACGAAGTTGCGGATCCGCTCGATCTGGGCCGACGCCGCGTCCAGCGCCTGCTCAGAGAACTCGAGCGGCTGGCGGTAGTGCCCCGAGATCAGGTAGGCGATCACGGCCTCGCGGCCGTAGCGATCGAGCGCTGCCGAGAGCTGGAAGATGTTCCCGAGCGACTTCGACATCTTCTCCTCCGCCGTCCGGACCATCCCGTTGTGCATCCACAGTCGCGCCAAGGGAGCTCCGCGTCCCGCCTCCGTTTGGGCGATCTCGTTCTCATGGTGCGGAAAGACGAGGTCGATGCCCCCACCGTGGATCTCGAAGTCGGTCCCGAGGATCCCTTCGGCCATCGCGGAGCACTCGATGTGCCACCCGGGACGACCTTCGCCCCACGGAGATGGCCAGCCGCTGTCCTCGTCGGGCTTTCGCGCCTTCCAGAGCGCGAAGTCCAGGAGGTCCTCCTTGAGCGACTCCGATCCCGCCTCCTCACCCTGGTCCATCCCCTCCAGATCACGATTGGAGAGCTGTCCATAGGCGGGGAAGCTGCGAACCCGGAAGTAGACGTCCCCCCCGGACTCGTAGGCGTGCCCGCGCTCGATCAGCGCCTCGATCAGCGCCACGATCCCCTCCAGCGACTCCGAGGCCAGAGGCTCGGCGTCGGGACGGCCGAGTCCGAGGCGATCCGTGTCCTCGACGTAGGCCCTCCTCATCTGATCGGCGAGCCGGGGTGAAGGCACGCCGGACTCGCGGGCGGCGACGTAGATCTTGTCGTTGATGTCGGTGACATTGATGACCAGCTGCGGCTCGTAGCCGACCTGGGCGAGGAAACGGCGCAGCAGCATGAAGACCACATAGGGGCGCGCGTTTCCGATGTGGATCCGCGAGTAGACCGTCGGCCCGCAGGCGTAGATGCCCACGCTAGGGGGCCGAGCGGGCTCGAGCGGACGGATCTCGCCGCTGAGCGTGTCCTTGATCCTCACCTCGCGCATCGCGCCGCTGATGCTATTTGCGCCACGCCGAGAGCGGCCCGCGCTGACGACCGTTCCCGCCACCGCACCGCGCTGAGCGAGTTTTCCTAGGCGAGCTCGCGCTTGAGGATCTTGCCGGTGGCGTTTCGTGGCAGCGAGTCGAGGAACTCCACCTCGCGAGGGACCTTGTAGCGGGCGAGATTGGACTTCACATGCGCCTTGACCTCGTCGGCGCTCAGCTCGGCGTCGCCCTTCAGGACCACGAAGGCCTTGAGCCGCTGGCCGAACTCCTCATCGTCGACCCCGATCACCGCGACCTCCTTGACCTCGGGTCGATCGGCGAGCAGGTCCTCGACTTCCCGCGGGAAGACGTTCTCACCACCAGAGACGATCATCTCGTCGTCGCGTCCGTCGATGAACAGCCTCCCGTCCGAATCGAAGTGGCCGACGTCGCCCGATGACAGCAGCCCGCCGAGGGACTCCTTTCCGCCACCACCGGTGTAGCCCTCGAAGGCCATCTCGTTCCCGACGAACACGCGCCCCGTCCTGCCCAGCTCGACGTCGCGGCCCTCGGCATCGACGATCCGCACCGCGGTCCCGCGGGGCGGGCGCCCCGCGGTGCCTGGCGCCGCGCGCAGGTCCTCGGGCGTCGCGATCGTCGCCCAGGCGACCTCTGTCGACCCGTAGAGGTTGTAGAGGTTGTCGCCGAAGGTGTCCATCCACCGGGTCGCCAGCTCGCCCGGGAGCGCCGAGCCGCTCGCCGCAGTGATCCGCAGGTCTGGAAGCCGGTAGGTCGCAAGGGTCTCGGCCGGCAGCTCGAGGATCCGCTGCATCATCACCGGGACGACGATCAGCGCAGTGGCGCCAGTCTGCTGGGCGACCCGGAGTGTGTCCTCGGGGTCGAAGCGCCGGCGCAGGACGTAGGTCGAGCTCAGCGACAGGCCGAGCAGGAAGTGGGCGAATCCCCAGGAGTGGAACAGAGGTGCCGCGATCACCGTCCGCTCGTGGGCCCGAAGCGGGATCCTCGAGAACAGGGCGGCGAGCGGGCCGAGCGTGTCGGGCTGCGCGCGCTGGGCGCCCTTCGGCGCCCCCGTCGTCCCCGATGTGAGGATCACGAAGCGACCCGACTCCTCGGGCGGGTCCAGGTCCTCGGGGCCACTCGCCTCGATCAGCTCCTCGAGCGTCTCCTCGCCGGCCGTTCCGTTCTCGGGCCAGGCGACAAAGCGCTTCAGCCCGATCTCCTGTCCCGCATCGCGAGCCTCACCCAGGAGCCCCGCGAACTCCTCGTCATAGATCAGCGCGACCGGCCGCTCGCGCTCGACGACCTCCGCCAGCTGCGGAGCGGCGAAGGCGGTGTTCATGTAAAGGCCGCTCGCGCCGAGCTTGGAGATCGCGAGGGTGGCCTCGACGAAACCATGATGGTTTCGGCACATGATCGCCACGCCGTCGCCCTCGCGCACTCCCCTCGCGAAGAGGCCTCGGGCGAGGGCGTTGGAGCGCCGGTGGACCTCGGCGAAGGTCAGGCTTCCGCCCTCGTCGAGGAGCATCGTCTGATCGGGCTCGTTGATGGCCGACGTCGTGATCCCCGCCGCGGGTGATGCGCCCCAACGGTGGAGTACCCCCAGCATCTGGGCGAGCTTGTCGGGGCGAACGGGACCCAGGACGCCCGCGCGCACGAGCGTTCGGACGTTGAACGGGACCTCGCTCAGCGAGCCCAGCGGGCCGAGCTTGACCCTGCGTCCTATGTAGTCGAGGGGGGCGCTCACGATTTCGGAGAGCTCGCCGGTTGCCGGTCGAGGTCCGGTCGAAGCTTATGCCCACCGCGCGCGAACGCGCCTACTCGAGGTCGACCAGCGCCATCGCCACGCAGGCAATGCCCTCGCCGCGCCCGATCCACCCCATCCCTTCGTTGGTCGTCGCCTTGACGCTGACCGGCGCCGACAGGGTGTCCGAGATGTTTCGCTCCATCTCGGCCCGGTGGGGACCGATCGCGGGTCTCTCGCAGATCAGCGTCGCGTCCACGTTCAACACTCGGCCGTGAAGCCGGCCGAGGGCAACCGTCAAGAGATCGAGCGAGTGGGCGTCGCGCCATTCCTCCTCGTCCGGCGGGAAGAGCGTCCCCAGGTCGCCCAGGCCGGCGGCCCCCAGGATGGCGTCGATCACCGCGTGGGTGAGGACGTCCGCGTCGGAGTGCCCGTCGAGGCCCTCGCTCGTGGGGGACGTCGACCCCTCCGATGACCAGGGGCCGGCCGGCCGCGAACCGGTGCGCGTCATAGCCGACGCCGACCCGAACGCTCATCCCCGCCCCCCTGCTCCGCCATCATCCGAGCGGCTCCATGGTGCGGCGGCGGCGCTCCAAGGTGACGATCTGCTCGATCCCCCATTCCCGCATCGTCTCAACCGCGGCCTCGTAGGCGTGGCCCACGTCGCCGGGCGAGTGCGCATCGGAGGAGAGGGCGAATGGGGCGCCCGCGTCGATGAACATCGCGACCAGCGCCGGTGCCGGGTAGAGCTCGCCGACCGGCTTTCGCAGCCCGGCGGTCGAGACCTCGACCGCCACCCCCGCCTCGGCGATCGCCTCCACCGCCGGCTCGTAGTAAAAGCGCGGATCGCGCCGGGGAGAGGGACGCGCACCACCCCACACCTTGACCAGGTCGGGATGCGCGAGGATGTCGAACAGGCCGCTGCGGGCCGCCTCGGCGAGGGCCTCGAAGTAGCGGCGCCACACCTCGTCGGGATCTCCGTTCGGGTCCCAGACGTCCCAATCTCCGTGGTCGACGGCCCGATCTCCGATGAAGTGGACCGATCCGAGCGCGTAGTCGAGGTCGAGGCCGTCGAGCAGGTTGGCGATCTTGTCCTCTCGCCCCGGGACGTGATCGACTTCGAGGCCGAGCTTCAGCGGGGTTGACCGCACGAACTCGCAGTAGGCGTCGAGGTCGTCGGTGGCGTTCTCCTCCCAGAAAGGGTGTCGCCAGACCGCGAGCGCGGCACTGAACCGGTAGACGTGCTCGGAGCAGCCCAGGTCGTCCACCCCGGCCTCCGCGGCGGCCCCGAGGTAGCGCTCAGCGTTCTCGGCCGTGAACGCCTCCAGATCCGGAGGTCGGTCGTCGTCGTCGGCGCGCAGGTGAACGTGATAGTCCGTCAGCATCGGGTCTGTACGCTAACCGGCGCATGGTCCGCCCGCGGATGGATGAGTAGCCCGGCCTTCAACCGGACCGCCCGCGACCTCGCCGTGCTGGCCGGGGCCTTGGCGATCGCCACGGCGATCGCGGCCGCGCTGGGCGCCGCCAACTTCGGCACCGCGCTGACGTTCGGCCAGATCGGCTTCGCCACGGCGCTCGTTTGGGTGCTCCTGCGTCGCTGAGCCAGTGCAGCGCTCGGGCTGCAGGTGGAGGCTCCAGTCGATGATTGACGGGCTTGGGTCGTCGCCCTAGTTGGCGCGTTCGGCCAGCACCAGCTCCGCGACGCGCAGGTCCAGCGCCGTCGTCACCTTCAGATTCTCGGCCGGCGCTGGATGGATCAGCACCTCGCCACCGGCCCTCTCGACCAGCATCGCGTCGTCGGTCGCGGCGGCGACCCGCTGTAGATCGGCAGCCGAGGGCGTCGCGGAGGACCTGGGTCCTGAACACCTGTGGCGTCTGCGCCGCCCACAGGTGATCGCGGCTGACCGTTTCGGCGACCGTGGGACCGCCCCGCGGCAGGTCGCCGCCGAGCGGGCGCGCCTCGCGCGCCCGCTTCACGGTGTCGGTCAGTGGCGCCGCGGCGATCACGCCCGCGGCGTCCGGGCGGGAGAGCGAGCTTGGCGACCAGCTCGTCGATCAGCGCGGCCGTGACGAGCGGCCGGGCCGCGTCGTGGACGGCCACCAGTTCTGTTTCGACCCGATCGAGACCCGCGGCGACGGATTGCGAGCGATGCTCACCGCCGGCGACCACCACCACTCCCTCGCCCAGTTCAGCGTCGTGACCCGGCGGTAGCGCGACGATCACGGGCCCGATGCTCTCGGCCGTCGCGAACGCCTCCAGCGACCACTCGACCATCGGCCGCCCCGCCAGGTGTACGAGGGCCTTCGGGCCGCCGGCTCCGAGGCGCTCCCCGGAGCCGGCGGCCGCGATGACCGCCGCGGCTACTGAACGCTCAGGCAGACGCCGCGGCGCCGAAGCGCTCCTCGAGCAACTCGTCGAGGTAGACCTCGGCCCCCTCCTCGTCCTTGCCGAGCGCGTACATGAACTCGGACGCGAGGATCTTCTTCGCTCGCGTGTACATCTGCTTCTCGCCAGTGGAGAGGCCCTTCTCCCACTCGCGAATCGCCAGGTTCCGGACCACCTCGGCCAGCTCGAAGACGTTGCCTGTCTTGATCTTCTCCCGATTGTGCTTGAACCGGCGGTTCCAGTTCTTCGGCATGTCCGAAACCTCACCGGTCAGCACGGCGATCACCTTCTCGACATCTTCCCCATCGATCACCCGTCGCAAGCCCGCCCGGTGGGCGTTCTCGCACGGCACCATCACGGTCATGTCGTTGTGGAGGATCTTGATTGTCAGGTAGTCCCGCTTCTCGCCGAGGAGGTCCTTGGTCTCCTTCTTCAGCACCACACCGGCCCCGTGGTGCGGGTAGACGACGTTGTCGCCAACCTCGTAATTGCACTCGACGGGAACGAGCTCGTGCTCGATCTCGGTCGCTTCCTCGGTTGCTAGCTCAGGAATGTGGGCCTCCTTAAGTCGAGACGGCCGCGAGTCGCGGCCGTCTGGTTCACGGATATCGGTCGACGATGTCGACCTCTTGCAGGGTCCGAAGACCCTCGCGGATCTCCCTCGCACGGGCGGCCCCGACTCCATCGACGGACTCGAGCTGCTCCTCGTCGGCGTTGATGACGGCGTCGAGGTCGCCGAACCTGTGGACGATCTTCTGGACGACCAGGCGCGGCAGGCGCGGGATCCGCGACAGCGCGCGGTAGCCGCGCGGCGAGACCGTCCAAGTCGATCGTGCTGGTCTTGCGGTCGTAGCCGAGCAGCTCGGCGAGGCAACCGAAGTCCAGCAGCTCCTGGTGCGGCAGTGCGGCGAGCTCGGCGAGCGTTCGCTCGAGCTTTTCCTCCGACTCGAGGATGTTGTAGTCGCGCACAAGCGCGGTCCGATCGCTCATCACGCCGACCAGCGGTCTCCTCGAGCTGCATCTCGATCAGGCGGCCCTCGGTGCCCAGCTCGATGATGTAGCGCTCCACCTCCGCGGCCATCCTGGTGACCAGCTCGGCGCGCTGGATCACGGAGAGGACGTCGTGAAGCGTGCAGCCACCGAGGAACTCGAGGCTGGTGAGGCGGGCCGAGACCTGGTCGAGCCGGGCCCGGTACTTCTCGAGCGTCGCGAGCCCCTGGTTCGCCTTCGAGAGCACGGTGGGGATGTCCTGGAGGATGTACTTCATCCCCTCGACGTAGAGGGAGACGACGTCGCGACGCTGGGAGATCGCGATCACCAGGGCGCTGGTCTGCTTTGAGACTCGCTCGGCCGTGCGGTGGCGGGTTCCGGTCTCGATCGAGAGGATCGTCGGATCCGGCATCAGCTGCACGTTCGCCCAGCAGATCGTCTCGGCGGCCGGCTCGAGCACGATCGCCCCGTCCATCTTCGCCACCTGATAGAGCAGGGCGGGCGTGTAGTCGATCCCGAGCTTGATCCCGCCGCTGAACAGGAACGAGACGTCCTCGAGCTCCGCGATCAGGATCAGGCCGCCCGTGCGGGCGTGGATGATGTTGTCGATCCCCTCGCGAAGCGCGGTGCCGGGAGCCACCATGTCGAGCGCCCGGAGAAGCCGGGGATCGAGACGGGCCTCAAGCTCGTGCAGCTCATCCCCGACGTGCGAAGCCATCCTCAGCCATGATCGCAAACGGCCCTGATTCGTGCCGCCCGCCGAATTCCGTGTGGAGAGGTCGGATTAGGCGCTGTCAAGCCATGCCTAGCACCTGGCGGTGAGCCAGGATCGTTCTCGGGACCCGCGGTCAGGCGGCGCGGCGCACCGCGCTCGCGCCCTTGGCACGCCGAAGCGCCGCGGTCAGCGTCGCCAGAGCCTCGAGGCCGTCGACCGCCTCTGCCGACTCGGGGCCGAGCACCGGCCGGAGACCGAACTTGTCCGCCTCGGCCACCCGCCGCTCCGGATGGGCGACGAAGCGGAGCTCGCCGGTCAGGCCGATCTCGCCGAAGCAGGCGAGCGGCCTCCCGTCCGCCGAGGCTCAGCGCCTCGCCGCGGTGTGCCGATGCGAGAGCCAGCGCCACGGCCAGATCGGCGCCGGGCTCGTCGACCCGGACTCCTCCAGCGACGTTGACGAACACGTCGGCGGCGGTCAGCGGCGGCCCGCCGTGGCGGGCCAGGACGGCAATGATCATCGCGAGCCGGTTGCGGTCGATGCCGGTGGCTACCCGGCGAGGCGGGACGATCTCGGTCGGCGCCACCAGCGCCTGAACCTCGACCAGCAGCGGCCGAGTCCCCTCCATCGCGCAGAGCACGCACGAGCCCGGCGCCCGGCTCGCCTCGCCGACGAAGCGCGCCGAGGGATCGGCGACCTCGACCAGACCGCCGGCGCGCATCTCGAACACCCCGACCTCGCTGGTCGCTCCGAACCGATTCTTGAGCGCCCGCAGGGTGCGGAAGCTCCGCTCGCGCTCGCCCTCGAACAGGAGGACGCAGTCGACCAGGTGCTCGAGGACCCGCGGGCCCGCGACGCTGCCGTCCTTGGTGACGTGGCCGACCAGGATCACGGCCGTCCCGAGCCGCTTGGCCACCTCCATGATCGCGCCGGCCGCCTCTCGCACCTGGCCGACGGAGCCCGGCGCCCCGGTCATCCCCTCGGTGTGGAGGGTCTGGATCGAGTCGATCACGCAGACATCCGGCGCGCTCGGCCTCGAGGGTCGCGAGGACCGCCTCGACCGAGGTCTCGGCCAGCGACCGGGACCGCCAGTGCGTCGGCGCCGAGCCGCTCGGCCCGCAGCCGGACCTGCGCCGCGGACTCCTCGCCGGACACGTAGAGGACGCTCGTCGCCCGCGCGGCGCGAGGTTGCCGAGGGCCATCCCGGTCAGGGTGCTCTTGCCGATCCCGGGCGAGCCGCCCAGCAGGACCAGCGAGCCGGGGACCAGTCCGCCGCCGAGCACGCGATCGAGCTCCGCGATCCCGGTCGCCAGCCGGTCGACCGCGGGCGCCTCGACCTCGCGCAGCGGCACCGGCCGTGCGGCCGAGCCCCGAGCGGTCGGGCCGCCGCGCGCCGACGGCCGGGTCGCGCCTCGGGCCGGGGCGCCTCGACCAGGGTGTTCCACTCCCCGCAGCCCGGACAGCGCCCGCCCCAAGACGGAGCGACGTGACCGCACTGCTGGCAGGCGAACTGGGTCTGGCGCCGCGGCATGGCTTGCAGACTACGAACCCCGCGGGACGGTCCGGCGATCGGAATCCCCCCGAGCCCGGATAGGGTTGCGCACGGCGGGAACCAACCGCGCGAACGAGGAGGGCCCAAATGGATAATGATCGTCTGGCTCGCTACGGAGCCGCCACAGGGATCGTCTTCGTGCTCCTGCTCGTGATCGGCTTCGGTGGCCTGGTGCTGCCGAACGCTCCCCATACCGATGCATCGGGGCAGGCGTGGGCGAGCTACTACGTGGACCACCAGACACGGATCCAATGGGGCATCGTCGTGCTGGCGGCCGCCGTGTTCTTCTTCCTTTGGTCACTGGGCAGCCTCCGGAGCGTCCTGGCACAGGCCGAAGGCGGGGCCGGCAGGCTCGCTTCGGTCGCGTACGGCTCCGGCCTGGTCAGCGCCGCCTTTCTCGTCGTCGGTGGCGGGGCGATTGCGACCGCCGCCTTCCGACCCGACGAGCTCGACCCGAATCTGACCAGGGCCCTGAACGACTTCGGGATCATGGTCGGGGTGCCGGCCATCGGCGCGTTCACGGCCTTGTTCGGCGCGACGGCGATCGTCGGCTACCGCCACAAGGCGCTGCCGGCCTCGGTGGCCGGGCTCTCGGCGCTTGCCGCGGTGCTCCAACCGCTGGGCGTGGGCACCGCTCTGACCGACAGCGGGGCATTTGCCGCTTCAGGGGTGTTGGGGGGCTTCCTGCCCTTCCTGAGCTTCGTGATCGGTTACCTGGCGATCAGCATCGGATTGATGCAGCGCTCGACCCCGGCGCGGTAACCGCCGGCTCGAGCCTCAGATCCCGTAGATCTCGACCGCTCGCTCACGCAGCTGGCGCACGTACGGCGCGACGTCGATCGGGCCGCCCACCAACCGCTCGAGCATCTCCTTCGGCATGAACTTGGCGCCGTGCCGGTAGAGGCGCTCGCGAAGCCAGTCGCGGAGCGGAGCGAGCTCCCCGCGGCGATCCGGTCCTCCAGCTCGGGGAGCTCCTCGATCGCGACGGTCCCAGATCTGGGCCGCGATCACGTTGCCCAGCGAGTAGGTCGGGAAGTAGCCGAACGCCCCGCCGGACCAGTGCACGTCCTGAAGCACGCCGCTCGCGTCGTCCGGAACCTCGAGCCCCAGGTACTCGGCCATGCGAGCGTTCCATGCCTCGGGGAGGTCCGCGGGCTCGAGTCCGCCCCTCGAAGAGCTCGACCTCGAGCTCGAACCGCAGCACGATGTGGAGGTTGTAGGTGACCTGGTCCGCCTCGACCCGGATCAGGGAGGGCTCGATTCGGTTCGCCGCCCGATAGAGGGTCTCGGGGCTCGAACCTCGCGAAGTGGTCGGGGAACAGCTCACGGAGCCGCGGCATGGAGGTGCTCGAGGTAGGGCCGTCCCCGACCCACCCAGTTCTCCCAGAGGCGGCTCTGGGATTCGTGGAAGCCCAGCGACGGCGCCGAGCAGAGCGGCGAGCGCCAGAGCTCGCGCGCGATCCCGTTCTCGTACAGCGCGTGGCCCGCCTCGTGGATCACCGACCACAGGGCGGTCCCGATGTAGGTGGGGTCGAACCGGGTCGTGATCCGGATGTCCGCCGGGGAGATCGCGGTCGCGAACGGGTGGACGGTGGGATCGAGGCGCCACGCGTCCGGCTGCGAGCGGCAGGCCGGCGACGACCTCGCGCGCAAGCGCCTCCTGGCCGCGACCGGGAAGTCGCCGTGCAGGCAGGAATCGTCCACGGAATCCGCGCGGCGGCGACCTCGGCGACGAGCGGGCGGACGCCGTCGCGAAGCTCGGCGAGGACGGCGCGCACCTCCTCGGTCGTCATCCCCGGCTCGAAGTCGTCGAGCAGCGGGTCGTAGGGATGCTCGAAGCCCTCGAACCCCTCGAAGCACTCGCCGTAGCGTCGCCGCAGCTCGACGTTGCGCTCCAGGTAGGGAAGAAATCCGGCGAAGTCCGAGCGCTCCCTGAACTCCGACCCAGGCGTGCTCGGCCAGCGAGGCCGCGCGGGTGATCTCCGCCCGCAAGCTCGGCCGGGACCCGGCGCGCCTTCTCCCACTCGCGGCGCGCCACCCTTACGAGGCTCGCGTCAGTCGACTCGTACGGCCGCCCCTCGACCTCCGCCGCGGCCGCGTCGAGCGCCGCTGCCGAGCTCGTCCGACACCAGGCGCTCGTGGCGGATGCGGGCCAGCGTCGCCACCTGCTCGGCGCGGGTCTCGGCGCCCGGCCGCGGGCATCTGCGTGCGCTGGTCCCAATCCAGCAGCGCGCGCGCTCGCCCCAGGTCGCTGACCTCGGCAAGGCGCAGCGCGCAGGTCGTCGAGCTTGACGGCATCGGTGCACGTATCCGCCCGGGACCCAGCTACCGGGCTTGCCGCCGAGCGGGCTACAGGTGGAACCTGCCGGTGGTGCTGGTGGTGGGCGAGCGCTCCGGCGGGGGCGATCCGGCGACCGCGGGGTCGCCGGGCGCGCCGGCGCGGAACGCACGAACAGCCAGGTCAGCACGGTGCCCGACGACGAGCAGCCCCACGAGCACCCAGTTGGAGCGCCCCAGGGCGACCGGGAAGCTGTCCGGGCCGAGGAGGCTCTGGAAGATGGCCCCCGTCAGCGCCAGCCCGACGGCGCCGGCGAGCACCCGGTCCATCGCCAGCACCCCCGAGGCGATCCCGGTCTTCTCGGCGGGCATCGCGGCCATGGCCGCGCTGGACATCGGCGCGTACACGAGGCCGAGGGCGACCCCGAAGAGCAGGTACCCGGGCAGCACCAGGCCGTAGCCGGAGCTCTCGTCGATCTGAGTGAGGATCACCAAGCCCCCCAGCCCGCACAGCATCCCGACGGTCATCAGGCGCGCGGGCGCCGAACCGGGCGATCAGCCTTCCGGCGAGCGGGGAGATCACGACCATGGGAACCGTCACCGGGAGGATCAGGAGCCCGGTCGCCGTGGCCGAGTAGCCGAGCGAGTCCTGCAGGTACGTGGGCTGGAAGAACATCAGGCTCCAGTAGGCGCCGACCAGCGCGAAGGCGGCCGCGCTGGCGCCGAAGTAGGGCCCGTTGCGAAACAGCGGGAAGTCGACGATGGGCTGGGCGACCCGGTGCTCGACCACCCAGAAAACGCCGAGCAGCACCACTCCCAGGCCGAGCACGCCGATGGTGCGAGCCGAACCGAGGCCCCATTCCGCCGACTCGATCAACGGCAGCACGATCGCGGTCAGTCCCAGGGCGAGGACGACGCAGGCCGGCGATGTCGAGGTGGTGGGTGGCGGTCTCGTCGCGCGTCTCGGGCACCACGGCGAGCATCACCGCCGCGCCGAATGCCAGCACGGGGACGTTGATCCAGAAGATCAGCCTCCAGTCCAGGTCCACCAGCAGGCCGCCGATCAGCGGGCCGATCGCAAGCGCGAGCGCGGAGATCGCCGCCCAGATTCCCAGGGCGCGCGGCCTGGTCGCGCCTCCGGGAAGACGTCGCACACGATCGACAGCGACAGCGGCAGCATCGCCGCAGCCCCGATCCCCTGGACCACGCGACCGGCGATGATCGCGCCCTCGCTCCAGGCGGCCCCGGAGAGCACCGAGCCACCCGCGAAGACGACCAGCCCGATCGTGAACACCGTCCGGCGCCCGAACATGTCGCCAAGCCGCCCGCCGGTGACCACCAGCGGCAGCGATGACGAGCAGGTAGCCGTTCATCACCCACTGCAAGCCCGCCGCGGACACCCCGAGCTCGTCGCCGGATCGCCGGGCAGCGCCAACGCGACGACGGTCGAGTCCAGCATCAGCACGAACAGGCCGGTGCAGGCGCCCACCAGGGTCCACCATGCGCGGCTCGCGTCGCTCAGCCGAAGCGTCACGCCGCGCTCGACGGACGACGGCTACGGGGCCCCGCGCCACGGGGCTGACGTTAACCGCGGGTGCGGGCGGAACCTATTGCGGTCCGGGCTCGGAGCCCTCGGGCGCGGCTCGTCGGGCGGGGCGCGGGCATCGGTCCGGCCCGTCGCCCTCGCCCGTCGGCTCGGGCATGGGCTCGTCGGGCGCCGAGGGAGCGTCGCCGTCGTCGCCGGACTTGGCGGCCACGCCCACCGGCTCGCGCTTCTTGGCCGGGCGCTTCTTCGGCTTGACGAGCTTCATCTTCAGCGGGCGCTCGTCGTCGTCCCCCGAGGGATCGCGCTCGATCAGCACGGTCGTCCCGGGCACGATGTCGCCGTGTCGCAGCACCTCGTCGGCCAGCGGGTCCTCGATGTAGCGCTGGATCGCGCGGCGCAGCGGCCTGCGCCCCATCGCCGGATCCCATCCGCGGTCCACCAGCAGGTCCTTCGCCTCCCGCGTCGAGCTCGAGCTGGAGCTCGTGCTCGGCGATCTGCGCGCGGACCCGGCCGATCATCAGGTCGATGATCACCTTGATCTCGTCGCGGGTCAGCTTGTGGAAGACGATCACCTCGTCGATCCGGTTCAGGAACTCGGGGCGGAACACCTTCTTCAGCTCGCCCATGATCCGGTCCTTCATCTCGTCGTACGAGGTGCCGGTCTCGTCCGAGGTCCCGAACCCGAAGGACACGTTGCGGGCGATGTCCTTCGCGCCGATGTTCGAGGTCATGATCACGATCGTGTTGCGGAAGTCGACCGTCCGCCCCTGGGCGTCGGTGAGCCGCCCGTCCTCGAGGATCTGGAGGAGGATGTTGAAGACGTCCGGGTGGGCCTTCTCGATCTCGTCGAGCAGCAGCACCGAGTAGGGCTTGCGGCGCACCGCCTCGGTCAGCTGGCCGCCCTCGTCGTAGCCGACGTAGCCCGGGGGCGAGCCGACCAGCCGCGAGACCGCGTGCTTCTCCATGTACTCGGACATGTCGATCCGGATCATCGAGTCCTCGTCGCCGAACAGGAACTCGGCCAGCGTCCGGGCGAGCTCCGTCTTGCCGACCCCGGACGGGCCCAGGAAGATGAACGAGCCGGCCGGGCGCTTGGGGTCCTTGATCCCGGCGCGCGAGCGGCGGATCGCCTTCGAGACGGCGGTGATCGCCACGTCCTGGCCGATCACGCGCTTGTGCAGCTCGTCCTCCATGCGCAGGAGCTTCTTGGTCTCGGCCTCGGTCAGCTTGAAGACGGGGATCCCGGTCCACATCGAGACGATGTCGGCGATCTCCTCCTCGCCGACCTCCGGGCGCTCGCCGCCCTCGCCGTCGGCCCACTGGTCCTCGAGCTCGCGCTTGTTGTTGGTGAGCTGGCGCTCCTTGTCGCGCAGGTTCGCCGCCTTCTCGAACTCCTGGGCCTCGATCGCGGCCTCCTTGGCGCGCCGCGTCTCCTCGATCTCCTCCTCGAGGTCGCGGTAGACGGGCGGCTGCGACATCGACTTGATGCGCATCCGGGAGGCGGCCTCGTCGATCAGGTCGATCGCCTTGTCGGGCAGGAAGCGATCGGAGATGTAGCGGTCGGCGAGCTCCGCCGCGGCGCGCCAGGGCGTCGTCGCTGATCCGGACCCGGTGGTGCTCCTCGTAGCGCTCCCGCAGGCCCTCGAGGATCGAGACCGTGTCGCCGGTGGACGGCTGGTCGACCTTGATCTGCTGGAAGCGGCGCTCGAGCGCCGAGTCGCGCTCCAGGTACTTGCGGTACTCGTCCATCGTCGTGGCGCCGATCGTCTGGATCTCGCCGCGCGCCAGGGCCGGCTTCAGGATCGAGGCGGCGTCGATCGCCCCCTCGGCCGCGCCGGCGCCGACGAGGTTGTGGAGCTCGTCGATGAACAGCACGATGTCGCCGCGCTGAGTGATCTCCTTCATCACCTTCTTCAGGCGCTCCTCGAACTCGCCGCGGTACTTCGAGCCGGCGACCAGCGCGGCCAGGTCGAGCGTGTAGATCTGCTTGTTCTTGAGCAGCTCGGGGACCTCGCCCTTGGTGATCCGCGACGCGAGGCCCTCGACGATCGCCGTCTTGCCGACGCCGGGCTCGCCGACCAGGACGGGGTTGTTCTTGGTGCGGCGGGAGAGGATCTGCATGATCCGCTCGATCTCGGTCTCGCGCCCGATCACCGGGTCGAGCTTCGACTCGGCGGCGAGCTTGGTGAGGTTGCGGCCGAACTGGTCGAGCAGCTTCGAGGACTTCTTGCCCTCGCCGCCGCCCGGCGGCCGGCGCCCTGGCGGCGGCCGCCCGGGACCGGACAGCATCCGGATCACCTCGTTGCGGATCTTCTCCGAGTCGGCGTCGAAGTCGAGCAGGATGCGCGCGGCGACGCCCTCGTTCTCGCGCACCAGCCCGAGCAGGATGTGCTCGGTGCCGATGTAGTTGTGGCCGAGCGAGAGCGCCTCGCGCAGCGCCAGCTCGAGGACCTTCTTGGCCCGCGGCGTGAACGGGATCTGGCCGGAGGTGACCTCCTCACCGGAGCCGACGATCCGCACCACCTGGGCGCGAACCCGCTCGACGGTGATGTCGAGCGACTCGAGCACCCGCGCGGCAAGGCCCTCCTCCTCGCGCAGCAGCCCGAGCAGGATGTGCTCGGTGCCGATGTAGTTGTGCTTGAGCGTCCTCGCCTCTTCCTGGGCCAGGACCACGACCTGACGGGCTCGCTCTGTGAATCGCTCGAACAATTACGTCTGCCTTTGCTTCGAGTTAAAATCGTTCCGCCTCGGACGTTTCGGGGACGACCCATCCGGCTCCGTTCTCAGTATGGCCTACTCGGTGGTCGGCCTCCGGGAGCCTGCGCGGGGACGCAAGATCGCCGGAGTCTCATCCACCTTTTCGGCTGCACGGTGCCGACGGATTAGACCTCCGGTTGTCGTTGACGACGAGCACCCAGTATATCGGCGGCCATTCAGCCGCCATCGGGGCCGACGGAAGCCCGATCTCCGCAACCTGCGCATTGATCGTCCGGCGCCACCTATCCTGACCGCCGAGCGGCTGGATCCCGGCCCCGATCGGCCGCCGAGGTCGTGACAATCGATGCAGGAGGAGGCAACCTTGAGAAAGCTCGTGCCGTGCTGACTGCACCGTGGCCGCGCTGGCTCGCCGCCACGCTCAGCCCCGCCGCGGCGTCGGCGTGGGCACCCGCCGGGTCGGCGACCGTCCATCCCGGGCGTGATGACCTTCACGGACGGCGCCCAGTGCACTTCCAACTTCGTGTTCAGCGACGGCTCCAGTGTCTACCTCGGCCAGGCCGCCCATTGCTCCGGAACCGGGGCGGCCACCGACACCAACGGCTGCACCAGCCAGTCGCTGCCGATCGGCACCCCGGTCGACGTCACCGGAGCGAGCAAGCCGGGCACGCTGGTCTACAACTCGTGGATCACGATGCAGGCCAACGGCGAGACCGAACGCCGAACACCTGCGCGTACAACGACCTCGCGCTGGTGAAGATCAACCCGGCCGACGTCGCCAAGGTCAACCCGTCGGTGCCCGGCTTCGGCGGCCCCACGGGCGTCGGAACCGTCGGCGGCCTCGGGTCCACCGTCTACTCGTACGGCAACTCCGAGCTGCGCGGCGGGGTCACCAAGCTGAGCCCGAAGCAGGGAGTGATCGTCCAGAACCAGGGCAACGGGTGGAGCCACAACGCCTACACCGTCACCCCCGGCATCCCGGGTGACTCCGGCAGCGGGTTCATGAACGCGTCGGGAAAGGCGATCGGCGTGCTCTCGACGGTCGAGCTCGCCCCGGCCGCCGGGTCGAACAACTTCGGCGACATCGGCAAGGAGATCGCCTACATGCACGCGCAACAGCTCGTTCTCGGGCGCGCACCTCGTCTCCGGAACGAAGCCGTTCAACCCGAACCTGATTCAGGCGATCGCCGGGCTCGTAGCCCAAGGCCGCCCGGCCCCATCGCCTGAGCTAGCGACGTAGTCGCGGTGCAGGCGGTCGGGCCTGCCGCCAGTCGGCGCCCGAACCCGGCGACTGTGCGCAGTCGCCGGGGTCATAGTCGCGGTGCAGGCGGTCGGCCTGCGCCAGTGGCACCCAACCCGGCAACCAGTCCCGGTTCTCAAACCGGAGCCCTGATCGCTGCCGCTACGTCCGCATCGCCGGGGAACAGCACCACCTCGCGCAGGTTGGCGGCGCCGGTGAGCATCATCACCAGCCGGTCGATCCCGAGGCCGACCCCGGCGGTCGGCGGCATGCCGTATTCGAGCGCCTCGACGAAGGCCTCGTCGAACGGCTGCGCCTCCTCGTCGCCCCGTCGAAGCTCGCTCGGCCTGCTGCTCGAAGCGCCGCCGTTGCTCGTCGGGATCGTTCAGCTCGGTGAAGGCGTTTCCGATCTCGACTCCCGCGATGAAGGGCTCGAAGCGCTCGACCAGCCCATCCTCGGTGCGATGGCGCTTTGCGAAGGGTGAGAGCTCGACCGGATAGTCGAGCACGAAGGTGGGCTGGATCAGCTGCGGGCTCGATCAGCTTCGAGAGCACCGCGTCGACGAGCTTGCCCCAGCCCTCGGCAGGGTCCGGCTCGCGACCCAGGGCGCCGGCGAGCTCCTCGCGGCTCGGGCGCTCGGCGCAGGTCGAGGCCGGTTCGCTCCTCGATCGCGTCGCGAGCGTCACGCGCCGCCACGGCGGCGCGAGCTCGATCTCGTGCCCCGTCGCGCTCGATCGTCGTCGTCCCCAGGACCTGCTCGGCCACGTCCGCGACGAGCTGCTCGAACCGCTCAGCCGCGTCGTTGTAGTCGGCGTAGGCCTCGTACCACTCGAGCATCGTGAACTCCGGGTTGTGCTTGTAGGAGATGCCCTCGTTGCGAAAGTCCTTGCCGAGCTCGTACACCCGCTCCATCCCGCCGACGATGCATCGCTTCAGGTAGAGCTCGGTGGCGATCCGCAGGTAGAGGTCGCGGTCCAGGGCGTTGTGATGCGTGACGAACGGGCGGGCAAGCGCCCCGCCGTAGAGCGGCTGCAGGACCGGGGTCTCCACCTCGAGGAAGCCGCGCTCGTCGAGCCACTGCCGGATCCGCCGAGACCACCCCGGCGCGAACCCGGAACAGCTCGCGCGTCTCGGGATTGGCGAGCAGGTCGAGCTCGCGCCGGCGGAGGCGGATCTCGATGTCCTCGAGCCCGTGGAACTTGTCTGGGGGCGGCCGCAGGCTCTTGGCGAGGAGGGTCCCAGCCGTCGAGTCGCAGCGAGAGCTCGCCCCGCTTGGTGGCGAACGCCGTCCCATCCGCGCCGATGATGTCCCCGAGGTCGAGACCGATCAGGCGCTCGAACGACTCGGCGCCGAGGACGTCCTCGCGTGCGTGGAGCTGAATCCTGCCCGAGCGATCGACGAGGTCGATGAAGGCGGCCTTGCCGTGGCCCCGGCGGGCGGCGATCCGTCCGGCGACCCGGTAGCGCTCCTCGGTCTCGTCGCCGGCCTCGAGGCCCTCGTGGGCAGCGCGAACGCGGCCGATCTCGACCCGATCTTCGAACTCGTGCGGGAAGGGCTCGATTCCGGCATCGCGGAGCCGGTCGAGCTTCTCGCGGCGCTCGGCGAGCAGGTGCGACGCCGAGGGCTCGGCGGCCGGCGGGCCTCCGGTGCTGCCCTGGTCAGACATCAGGGCGAGCCTAATTCACTCGCCTAGGCGGTCTCGATCTTGGTGATCTTGAGCTTTCGCTTCGGCCCGCGCGGGACCTCGACGGTTACCACGTCGCCCCGCTTGTGCCCGATCAGCGCCTTGCCGATCGGCGACTCGTTGGAGAGCTTGCTCTCGGCGGGGTCCGCTTCGGCTGAGCCGACGATCTGGAACTTCCTCGAGTCCCCTGACTTCTGGTCCTTGACGTGGACCAGGACGCCGACCGAGACGGCGTCGGTGTTGACGTGGTTCTCGTCGACCACGGTCGCCCGGCGGACGCGCTCCTCGAGCTGTGCGATCCGCTGCTCGACCAGCGCCTGCTCGTTCTTGGCGTCGTCGTACTCGGAGTTCTCCGAGATGTCGCCGAACTCGCGCGCCTCCTTGATCCGCTCCGCGACCTCTCGGCGCTTCGTGGTGGTCAGGAACGCGAGCTCCTCGCGGAGCTTCTCGAGCCCCTCCTGGGTGATCAGTGATTCACGAGCCACTTGTAGGACCTCGCCTCGTTTCCGTGTGTGGAACGCCGCCACGGCAACGCGTTCCGCCGCTCCCGAAACAAACGCCCGAAAGCGCGGCGCGTGCGGCGCTCGCGAGGTCGGGCAGGCGGGCGATTATAGCGATGCGCCTGGGCGGCCTCGAGAGGCCGATCCGCGGCCCGTCGGGGGAGGTCAGGCGGCCGCCGCCAGAGGCTCCGAGGTGGCCGCCAGGAGATCCCGTGCCTCTTCCAGGCTGACGGTCCGCTGAAAGGCGTCCGCGCGCGGGCCTCGCACCCCCAGGCGCTCCAGGTACCACGGATAGAACTTGCGCAGGTAGCGCGCGGCGCGCTCCTGCCCCAGGTGCTCCGCGCTTCGATCCATCGTCCAAAGCAGCTCGTCGACCACCTCGCCACGGGTCGGCGGGGCGGTCCGGAAGGCGGTCAGCTCCTCGAAGATCCAGGGGTTGCCGAGCGCTCCGCGGGCGATCATCACCGCGTCTGCGCCCGACTCCTCGTAGGCGCTCCTGGCCGCAGCGGCGCTCGAGAGCCCGCCAGAGAGGATCACCGAGGCGCCGGAGCCGGCCAATCGCTCCACCAGGCGGCGCACGAGCGAGTAGTCGGCGCTGCCCGAGTGCCGTAGCGCAGCGCTGCGCGGATGGAAGGCGATCGCGGATACCCCCGCGTCGGATACCAGCCGGATCGCCAGATCGAGCCCCGAGGTGTCGCCGGGACCGAGCCCGGAGCGCAGCTTGACCGTGACCGGACGGCCCGACCCCTCGATCGCGGCCTCGGCTACCCGCACGGCGAGGTCAGGCGAGCGGATCAGGGCCGCCCCCGCCCCACCACGAACGATCTTCCGCACGGGGCAGCCCATGTTGATGTCGATCAGGTCGGCGCCCGCCGCGGCCGCGATCCCGGCGGCTGAGCGCATGACCTCCGGGTCGTGGCCGAAGAGCTGTATCGAGACCGGGTGCTCGGCGGGATGGATTCGGAGCATCTCGCGCAGCGTCCGCTCGTTGCGGTGGTGCAGGCCGAAGCTCGAGACCATCTCCGAGACGGCAAGACCGGCTCCGTGCCGTCGCGCCTGCAGCCTGAAGAACCAGTTCCCGATCCCGGCCAGGGGCGCGAGAAGCACGCGGTTGACCACCGGAACGTCGCCGATCGTGAACGGCGAGGTGAGGGCGGGGCTCATTGGTTCATCGCCCAGATCAGGCGCAGGCCGGTGAGGGTCAGGAGGTCGTCGACCTCGTCCAGGGTCTCGCAGTAGGGAACGATGGCCGACGCGTGGCCGCCGGTCGCCACGAACTGCGCCTCGGTGCCGAGCTCGCGTTGTACTCGGCGGGCGATCGCGTCGACCGCTCCCGCGAACCCGTACACGATCCCTGACCGCAGGCTCGCCTGGGTGGACTTGCCGATCACCCCTCCCGGCTCGCCGAGCGGCTCTCCAAGCTCGATCGGAGGGAGCTTGGCGGTCCGCTCGGCCAGTGCCTGCATGGAGATCTCGACGCCGGGACCGATCACCCCGCCCAGGTAGTCCCCGTCGGCCGAGACGACGTCGAACGTGATCGCGGTGCCGAAGTCGGCAACCGCGCAGGGTCCCCCGAACCGCTCATATGCCGCCACAGCGTTGACCAGCCGGTCGGCGCCCAGCTCGCGCGGGTTGTCGAGCTGGATCGCCATGCCGGTGCTGAGGCCCGGTCCGACGGTCACGCAGCGGCCCTCCAGGTAGCGGGCGCACATCGCCACGTACTCCGGGGTCAGCTGGGGGACCACCGAGGAGACGATCGAGCCGTCGACCGCGCCCAGGTCGAGGCCGCGCAGCGCCACCAGGGCCGAGGTCCGGACCGCGAGCTCGTCGGCCGTCTCGTCGGTCGCGGTGGCGAACCTCCAGTGGGCGACCAGTTCATCCGAGTCGAACAGGCCCAGGTGGCTCTGCGTGTTCCCAACGTCGATCGCGAGAAGCATGGTCACCCATTATTCGCGTTCGGCGAGTTGTCACGTCGCCTTCTGCGTCCCGCAGGCAAGGAACGGGGGCGACGGCTCCCTGCCGGCTCTATCTAGACGGTCGTTCGAGACGCGCTGGACGACATGCGTATGATCGCGCCAGTGGTCATGGAGGCGACGCGGGATCGCCACCCCGAACGTACGCGCGGCGGGCGCTCATGTGCCGCGACGCCGACCTCCCGACGCTTCTTGACTCTGGCAGCGGTGATGCTCGCTGCGACGATGGCGCTGGTCGGCGCGGCGACGGCCGCGGCCCGGCCGAGCTGCATGGGCCACAAGGCGACCAAGGTCGGCAACCGGCACGGCAACCACATCAAGGGCACCCATCACCGGGACGTGATCGCCGGCCTGGGCGGCAGGGACGTGATCATCAGCAACGGCGGCCGCGACGTCATCTGCGGCGGTGGCGGCAACGATCGAATCATCGGCGGCAGCCATCCGAGCCGGCTGAGGCGCGACGATCCGAGCAAGCTGATCGGCGGCCCCGGCAACGACTACATCCTGGGCGGCTACGACAACGATTTCATCGTCGGGGACAACGCCAAGGTCTCGGCCAATGCCATCGGCCACGTCGGCAAGGACGAGCTCGACGGCGATTACGGTCACGACTTCATCGTGGGCGACAACTTCTCCAGGCTCAACGCCAAGGGCGGGAAGCACGATCGTCTCCTCGGCCAGAAGGCAGAACGACACGCTGATCGGCGACAGCGCCGTGTCGGGCAATGGCACCGCGAGAGGCGGGGGCAACGACCACTTCGAGTCCATGTCGGACAAGGACTTCGAGGTCGGGGACAGCTATTCACCCCACGGGAAGGCCGCAGGCGGCGGAAAGGACATCATCAATGCCGGGCCGCAGCGCGATTTCGTCGTCGGCGACAGCTACACGAAGACCGGGCTGGCAGTTGGCGCAGGCCGCGACCAGATACATGGGCGCCCGGGGCCGGACACCGAGTACGGCGACAATTACGCCGTCCACGGGCGGACCCGCGGGGGCAAGCACGACTTTCTCGCCGGCGCGGGGAGCGTCGACCACCTGTTCGGCGGGCCTGGCCGGGACACGTGCAACGGCGGTCACGGTCACCACGACACCGCGCGACAGTGCGAGTTTGTGCTGGAGGTCCCCTAAACGCAGTCGCGCCGCGCGCGCGGTCGACGCGCGGACTAGGATTGCCCCGTGACGACCGCCGCCGACGAGCTGGACGCCAAGCTCTACGCGATCCCGGGCTCGCACCCGGCGATGGCTGCGAGGCGGATGCTCGAGCTGAAGGGCATCCCCTACAAGCGGGTCGACCTGATGCCGGTGATCTCCCGCGCGGCGCTCAAGGCGCTTCGGTTCCCATCGAACACCGTCCCGTCGTTGTCCATTCAGGGACGCCGGCTCACCGGCTCGCGCGAGATCGCCGCCGAGCTCGATCGACTTCAACCCGATCCACCGCTCTACCCGGCCGACGGGTCCGAGCGCGTCGCGGTCGAGAAGGCCGAGGCCTGGGGCGAGGAGGTGCTGCAGCCCGCGGTTCGGCGGATCAGCTGGAACGTCCTGAAGCGCGACCGATCGGCGCTCGCGAGCTACGCCGAGGGCGCCCGGCTCGGGATTCCGGTCGGGCTGGCCGTGAAGACCGCGGCTCCCATCGTCGCCGCCGCGAACCGCATGAACAATGCGGGCGACGAGACGGTGCGCGCCGACCTCGCGGCTCTTCCCGGCTGGCTGAATCGGATCGACGACTGGATCGCCGAGGGCGTGCTCGGAAAGGAGCCCCCGAACGCTGCCGACCTCCAAATCGGCGCCAGCCTGCGGCTCGCGATGAGCTTCGACGACGTTCGCCCCGCAATCGAGGGGCGTCCCGCGGGCCGGCTCGCCCTCCGGGCGATCCCCGACTTCCCGGGGCGCGCCGCGCCGGTGCTGCCACCCGCCTGGATGGACGCGCTCCGTCAAAGCGAGCCGGCCGGCTCTACTCGCTGATCGCCACCCAGCGCGTCCAGAGCATCGGCCAGCGCCGTCCCATCGGGAAGGGTCAGGCCCGGGTCGAGCTCGAGCAACGGCTCGAGCACGAAGCGACGGGAAACGACCTCGGGGTGGGGAAGCCTGAGACGATCCGTCGCCAGCTCGAGGTCGTCGATGAGCAGCAGATCGATGTCGAGCGGGCGAGGTCCGTGCCGCGGGCCGCCCGTCGCCCGCCCTCGCTCGACCTCGATCGCCTTGCAGAGGTCCAGTAGCTCGGTGGGTTCGAGCCCAGTGCGCACCCGCGCGACCGCGTTCAGGAAGTCCGGCTGATCCAGAACCTCTCCCACCGGCGCGGTCTCGTACAGGGACGACACCGCCTCGACCGCCACACCGCGCTCGCCGAGCGCGACGAGCGCCGCCCGAAGATGACCCTTGCGATCCCCGACGTTCGAACCGAGGCCGAGGTGGGCGACGGAGCTCACTCGGCTTCGTCGTCGGGCTCTTCCGGGACGGGACGCTCGTGCACGACCTCGACCGCCACCTCCTCGACCGCGAGGGGCAGCGGCGGCTCGGGTTTTGCGGCGCGCACCCGCACGGACTCGCAGCCGAACCGCTCCATCAGGCGATCCCCGATCACGTGGCAGAGTCGCTCGAGAGTCCGGTAGCTCCGCTCGGTGGCCCCCAGCGCGACGATGTCACATACCTCGGCGTAGTCGACCGTGTCATCGAGCCGGTCGGTGAGAACCGCGTCGCAGTCGGGAACGTCGAACGAGATGTCGATCTCGAGTCGTTGCCCGACCTCGCGTTCGGCCTCACCGACCCCATGATGGGTGTAGATCGAGAGGCCTCTGACCTCGACCTCGACCGACGACTCCATGCCCTGGCGGTGCGCCTCCACGCAGCGGCACGCTATCGGGACGGAGCCCGAGCGGCGTGCGGCGGCCTGCGCTCGAGGATCGCCTCCGCCACGACGATCGCCTCCCGCACCTCTGCGACGTCGTGGACCCGCAGCACCTCGGCCCCCGCCCGCGCGGCGAGCACGGTGGAGGCGACGGTCCCGCCGAGGCGCTCGGCGACCTCGCGGCCGGTCAGCTTGCCGATGAAGCTCTTTCGCGAGGTCCCGACGACGATCGGGCGCCCCAGCCCGCGCAGCTCGCCAAGGCGCCGCAGGAGCTCGAGATTGTGGTCGACGGTCTTGCCGAACCCGATCCCAGGGTCGACCCAGATCCGCTCCTCGGCGATCCCCTCGGCGGTCGCAAAGGCGATCCGCTCGGCGAGGAACGAGCGCACCTCGTCGACCACGTCCTCATAGGTCGGGTTCTCCTGCATGGTGCGCGGTGTTCCGCGCATGTGCATGAGCACCACCCCGCACCTCCGCTCGGCGCACACGGCCGCCAGGTCCGGCTCGGCTCGAAGCGCGGTCACGTCGTTGACGATCGACGCGCCGGCTCCGAGGGCCGCCTGCGCAACCGCAACCTTGGATGTGTCGATCGAGATCGGCCGAGCGAGGTCGCCCAGCTTTTCGAGCACCGGCGCGACCCGCTCGATCTCCTCCTGCGCGGACACGGCCCGCGCACCCGGGCGGGTCGACTCACCCCCGACGTCGAGCAGGTCGGCGCCGTCGCGGACCAGCCGTCGAGCATGCTCTGCGGCCTGGTCGGCGCTCAGGAACATCCCCCCGTCCGAGAACGAGTCGGGGGTCACGTTGACGATCCCCATCAGCCTGGACATCGGGCGAAGCTTGAGGGGGGGCGGGTTGAAGGCGCTCAGAGAAGCGTGCCGGGCGGGGCCGAGTCGTCGGCTCGCATCTCCGCGGTGCCTCCCGCAAGGCCTGGACGGGGGCGGGGAACGGGGCGGGGACCCTCGCGGCCCGGCTTCCTCTCGGGCTCGGCCTCGGGCGGCTCAGGGACGCGCTCCTCCTCCTCGGGGTCGCCGAAGACCTCGCTGCCGGAGGCGCCCTCGAGCAGCTTCGTGAACTGCTCGGCGTCGATCGTCTCGCGCTCGAGCAGCGTCTTGGAGATCCGGTCGAGCGCCTCGCGGCGGTCGAGCAGCAGGTCCTTGGCCGTCTGGTGGGCCTCCTCGACGATCCGCCGGATCTCGTCGTCGATCTCGCGGGCGATCTCGTCGGAGTAGTCAGGCTCGGACGAGAACTCGCGGCCCAGGAAGGGCTGCGAGCGGTCGTGGCCGAACACGCGCGGGCCCAGGCGCTCGGACATCCCAAAGCGCATCACCATCTGCTTCGCCGTCTCGGTGACCTTCTCGAGGTCGTTGGAGGCGCCGGTGGTGATCTCGCTGAAGATGATCTCCTCGGCGGCGCGGCCGCCCAGGGTCATGGCCATCGTGTCCGTGAGCTCCGCCCGAGTGGTCAGGAACTTGTCCTCGGTCGGGAGCGAGATCGTGTACCCGAGCGCCTGCCCGCGGCTGATGATCGAGATCTTGTGAACCGGGTCGGTGTTCGGGAGAAGGTGGCCGACGATCGCGTGCCCGAGCTCGTGGTACGCGGTCACCAGGCGCTCCTTCTCCGACATCACCCGGCTCTTCTTCTCGGGGCCCGCGATCACGCGCATGATCCCCTCCTCGAGCTCGTGCATGGTGATCTCGCGCTTCGAGGAGCGGGCGGTCAGGAGCGCCGCCTCGTTGATCAGGTTGGCGAGGTCGGCCCCGGTGAAGCCGGGCGTCTGGCCGGCCAGAGCGTCGAGGTCGATCTCCTTGGCGAGCGGCTTGCCGCGCGTATGGACCTCGAGGATCTGCTTGCGGCCCTTGCGGTCCGGTCGGTCGACGACGATCTGGCGGTCGAAACGTCCCGGCCGCAGCAGCGCGGGGTCGAGGATGTCGGGCCGGTTGGTGGCCGCGATCAGGATGATGTTGTCCTTCATCTCGAACCCGTCCATCTCGACGAGCAGTTGGTTGAGGGTCTGCTCCCGCTCGTCGTGGCCGCCGCCCATGCCCGCGCCGCGATGGCGTCCGACCGCGTCGATCTCGTCCATGAAGATGATGCAGGGTGAGTTCTGCTTCGCCTGCTCGAACAGGTCACGCACCCGTGAGGCGCCGACGCCGACGAACATCTCGACGAAGTCCGAGCCCGAGATCGAGAAGAAAGGAACCCCTGCCTCGCCCGCGACTGCGCGCGCCAGCAGCGTCTTGCCGGTGCCGGGCGGGCCGTACAGCAGGACGCCCTTCGGGATCCGCGCACCGAGCGCCTGGAACCGCTTCGGGTTCTCCAGGAACTCCTTGATCTCGTGCAGCTCCTGGACCGCCTCATCGACCCCGGCGACGTCGCGAAAGGTGATCTTCGGCGCGTCGACCGACATCCGCTTGGCTCGCGACTTGCCGAAGCTCATGACGCGCGAGCCGCCCCCCTGCATCTGGTTCATCAGGAAGATCCAGAAGCCGAAGAAGAGGATGAACGGGAGGATGTAGGTGAGGATCGAGAGGAAGCTCGAGCCCCCGGTGCCCTCGACCTTGGTCTCCACGCCCTGGCGGGTCAGTTCGTTGATCAGCTCGGTCTGGGCGTTGCCGGTTGTCGGATATCCGGTGGAGTAGCTCTGCCCGGTCTGCGGCTGGACGTCGATCGAGCTCGTCTTCTGGTCGAAGCTCACCGACTCGATCGAGGACGGGTTGTGCTTGACCTGGGAGACGAACTGGCCGTAGGTCGGCGTCGGCTCGGACGAGGGGTTGCTGATCAGCCGCTGGGCGAAGAACGCCAGCACGATCACGATCAGGATTGGGAAGGCCGCACTGCGGAAGAAGCGCCTCATCAACTCAGCTCCGTGCACCCGCCGCACGCCGCCCCGCGAGGCCCGTACGGCGAACTGGCGGGTTCTTCTTGCGCATGATCAAAAGATTCCGATAGGCCCCGCAACGTCTGGATCAGCGTACCAGGGTCGAATTGGCTGAATTGGCTGGTTCGAGGGCGGTTAGGGCTATTGGTCCGGGTCGTTCAGGACCGCGACGCAGTCGAGGTTTCGGTACTTCTGCGCGTAATCGAGGCCGTATCCGACCACATAGCGGTTCGGGATCTCGAAGCCGACGTACCGAATGGGCAGCTCGACGCGGCGCCGGTCCGGCTTGGTGAGCAGGGCGCAGACCTCAACTGATCCCGGGCTCCGGGCCCGCAGGCTTCGCAGCAGGTACTGGAGCGTCAGGCCGGAGTCGATGATGTCCTCGACGATCAGCACGCTGCGGCCCTCGATCGAGGAGTCGAGATCCTTGAGGATCCGCACCACCCCGGATGAGTCGGTCTGCGATCCGTAGCTCGAGACCGCCATGAAGTCGATCTCGCAGGGCACGGTGAGCTCGCGCATCAGGTCCGCGAGGAAGAGCACCGCGCCCTTCAGGATCCCGATCATCACCAGGTCGTGGCCCGCGTAGTCGCGGCTTATCTCCTCGCCCAAGGTCCGGATCCTGCTCTTCAGCTCCTCCGGGCGCACGAGCACCTCGCCGATCGCAGGGTCGTTCACGGATCCAACCTAGTCGAGAGCGCGGGCCGTCAGCACCGCGGCCTCGCGGGCTCCTGGCGGAAGCCGGAAATCCTCGGACACCGCGACCCCCGCGACCCACACGACTCGGTCCGCCGCGGTCACGACAGGCAGGCGATGCCGAAGCGATCGCGGCACGCCGCGATCGGTGAAGAGGTCCTGGAGGGTCTTGCTGCCGCTCATTCCCAGTGGGCGCATCCGGTCTCCCTCGCGCCAGGCTCGGACCACCAGCTCGCGGCCCAACGCCCGGGCGTCCACGGTGGCCAGGTCGGTGCCCGTCGACTCGACCGGGCCGGCGCGGACCTCGGCGCTGACCTCCCAGCGCCCGAAACGGCACTGGCCGGGGATCCTCAGCGGCGCCGGCCTCGGTGCCGCATCAACCTCGGAGGCCACCACGAAGCGGATCAGCCCGTGCTCGCACACCGCGCGTACGCCGCCGCCGAGGTCGACCCGCCCCCCCTCGGGACGGGAGGCGAGCCGAACGATCTCGGCCGATCGCCGGCGCCCGAGCGCGATCCCGTGGCCACAGGCCCGCTCGGCCAGCGCACGCAGGGCCAGCCGGCGAAGGGCGGGCTCCCAAGCGGCGAGCGCATCGGCGCGGATCGTGACCGCGCCGGCTCCCGCTCCCGCGGCCTCCAGGGCCTGGAGCACGACTCGATCGAGGAGCTCGACCTCTTCGATCAGCTCGGCCTGGGTCTCGGCGATGTTGCGCTCGATCGGCCCGACCTCGCGAAGCGCGGGCAGCGCCTCGGCCCTGATCCGGTTACGCGCGAACCGCAGGTCGAGGTTCGATTCGTCGTCGGCGAACGGCAGCTCGGCATCGGCCGCGAGGCGGCGGGTGTCGGCGCGCTCGAGCCCGAGCAGCGGCCTGACCACGCGGCCGCTGCTCGCCTGCAGGCAGCGGAGCGCGCGCGCCCCGGGCGAGGCCGCAAGGCGATAGAGCACCGTCTCGGCCAGGTCCGTCCGCGTGTGGCCGGTGGCGATCCAGGTTCCCCCGGCCCGCATCCGCAGACGCTCGGCCGCCGCGTATCGCACTTCCCGCGCCGCCGCCTGAAGGTTGCGGTCAGCAGCGAGCGGCTCGGGACGCTCGATGTGGAGATCGATCCGCAGCCTGGAGCAGAGGTCGCGGCAGACCAGCTCGTCGCGCTCCGCCGAGTCGCGAAGCCCGTAGTTGACGTGCAGGGCGTGGACGCCCTTCGGGTCGATCGTCTGGGCGAGGCCCGCCGCCAGGCAGGCCGAATCGGCACCCCCGGACACCATCACCACGCCTGAGGACAGCGAGTCGATCAGACCGCTTGACCGCGTCGCGTCGGCGAGCGCGTCCAGGGCTCGCTGCTTGCTCGTCATCGCCACCCCACGCGGCGATCTTACGGCCCGGGCCCACGGATTCCGGCGGTCGGGGCGAACGACCGTCCGATCGCGCCTAGTCCTCGACCTGCGGGGCGCGGGCGCGAACCACGAACAGCTCGACCGGCCTCGGAAACCCGCGCAGGTCAACCTCGCCGATCGGATCGAACTCGAGATAGTCGGAGCCGCCGATCGCATCGGTGACCGCGGCGGTCACCATCACCTCGCCGCCCAGGGCCCGAGCGACCACGCGGTGGGTCAGATTGACCTCGCTGCCGAAGTAGTCGCCGTCCCGGTACACGGCGCGCCCGTAGTGCAGTCCGACCCGCGGCTGCGGCCGCTCCTGGAAGAGCTCCATGAACCCGACCGCCCACTCGGTCAGCGTCATGGGGTCGGGTGAGACGATCATCACCTCGTCGCCGATCGTCTTCACGACCAGGGCTTCCGCGGGCAGGGTCGCCTCCACCGTCTCGATGAAGCGCTCCACGAGGTCGAACGCCTCTTCGTCCCCCTCCTCCTCGGTGTAGCGGGTGAACCCGGTCAGGTCGACGAAGCAGAACGCCATCTGCACGCGTCCCAGCTGGCGATGTCCGCCGAGCTCGGCCTCCATGTGACCGACCACGTCCTGCTCGATGTAGAAACGCAGGTACCGCTGGTGGACGTACTCCATGAACGGTGAGGTGAGCGGCAGCAGGTCGCGAACCAGCCCCTCCATCTCCTCCGCCATCTGGAGCGAGTCCACGCCTTGGCGAATCAGAGGCTCGTGGACGTAGAGGTGGAAGAGGCGCACCTCGGCCTCGGCGATCTTGCGGATCGACTGCGCATAGACGCGGATGAGCTGCAAGACCGCGACGAGTGGGAACCCGACCCGCAGCACCTCGCCGATCTGCTCCATCGCGTCGACGTCCTGATCGTTGAGCGTGCCCTCGATCGCCGTCGGGGTGCCGAGCAGGGACATCATGCGCTCGATCAGGGCCTCCTCGAGGCCGGTGCGCTCGGCCGCCTCCGCCCGGGTGAGGTCGCGGTCGGTGCCCGGAAGGAGGTCCTCGACGTAGCCGAATGCGAGCCGGCCCTCGCGAACCGCGCGGCGAAGGTCGGAGAGCGAGTGCCCACGCTCGCGCATCCGCCGCACGACCCGGGCCTGGGCCGCGGCGGCGCTGGTCCAGCGGCCCTTGCGGACCGGCACCACGCCGGCCCTGGCCCAGCGCCGAAGCGTGTCCGGCGAGACACCAGCGATCCGGGCCGCCTCGCTGACGGAGATCTGGTCCTCGGCCATGAGGCGCGATCCTATTCCTGGCCGGCGGGGGACCGGGCGCCGTCGGACGAGGAGCCCTGCTCAGATCAGGAGCTCGGGATAATCGTCGCGCACCAGGCGACGATACGCATCGACCACGACGCGCATCGCGGGCACGTAGCGCAGGGCGCATCGCGTATCGCCCTTGACGCGGACCCGCCCGCGCGCGATCGCAATCGCGAGGCTCTCGCTGCCCTGCAAGTAGGAGTTGGCGACCTGCGAGCTCATGGTCAGCTCGAGCTTGGGCTTCCACCCAGCCCGCTCCGAGAAGGTCCAGCGCAGATGATGGTCGCGCTCGTCGCTCGGGGCTACGCTCAGCGACAGCCCCAGGTCGGGAAACCGCAGGCGCATCCGAAGGCCGGTCGCCTGGAGCATCGAGCCGGCCCGCTGGTCGGCGTCGATCTCGGTCAACGTCCGCCCGAGGAGATCCCGGAACTGCGTGGCGCCGACCCGCGGCGCGGACCGGACGGCTTTCGCCCTGCTCAGAGGGCTCTTCACGGTTGCCTGCGCGCTGCCCACGACCCGCTGGAGTCTATTCGCACTTTCTCTCCCAGGCGCCGGTAGGGGCTCGGCCCCTACAGGAAGGCCGACCCCCGCTTGACGAGGTTCTGGTAGACGGCGTCCTGGATCGTCTCGCGGACCTGCTCGGAGACGTCGAACAGAAGGCGGCGATCCTCGGCCGCGTCCGGGCCGTGCGCCGAGAGGTCGAGAGGCTCGCAGAACTCGATCCGCCACTTCGACGGCAGCGGGATCAGGCCCAGGAGGCCGAGCCAGGGGAAGGTTGGCGTGACCGGGACGAACGGCGCGCCGATCGCCCGCGCCAGCGGCTTCGCGTCGCCGAGCTTCGGATAGATCTCCTCGGAGCCGACAACCGCGACCGGGACGATCGGGGCCCCGGTCCGAAGCGCGACCTCGACGAACCCGCCTCGCCCGAAGCGCTGCAGCTGGTAGCGCTCGGAGAACGGCTTGCCGGTCCCCTTGATGCCCTCGGGGAAAACCATCACCAGCTCGTCCTGCTCCAGCAGCCTGGCGGCGTTGTGAGGGCTCGCGGGGACTCCGCCGACCCGGCGCATGAAGGTGGATAGGAAAGGCAGGACGAACGCCCAGTCGAGCACCATGAACCGCGCCCATCGCGGGAGCGGATGCTGCTTCATGATCGCGCCCAAGATCATCGAGGCGTCGAATGGGAAGAGGGATCCGGCGTGGTTGGCGACCAGGAGAGCGCGACCGTGGGCCGGCACGTGGCGAACACCCTCGGCCTCGACCCTCCACCAGACGTCGTAGAGGAACTCGAAGGCCGGGTAGACCATCTCGGCGAACTCCTCGTCGAAGCCCCACTCGTCCTCGCGGTACTCACCCCGAAGCCGTTGTGCGATCCGTTCGACCACCTCGCGCAGCGAGCTCGGCAGCTCGCCGGACGCGCCCTGCGCGGCGCTCATCGGGTCGAGTCCGCCCTCGACTCCGACCCGCATCCGGCGCAGGAAGTCGGCGATCGCGGCCGCCGCGGGGAGCGGCGAGGCGCCCTCGTCGCCCGCCTCGGCGCCTTGTTCGGTGGCGCTCACCGAGCACCACCGACCAGGCTGCCGAGAAGGTCCGCGGGGTGAAGCGACGGAACGATCCGACGGCCCGCGATCTTCGCCGCGAAGTCCCGCGCCGCCGACTCGGCGTCGTGGCGTGGCTCATAGCCGACCTCGATTCGCAGCCTGCCGTTGTCAACCCCGCGGCCGAAGCGCAAGAGCCGCACCCCGTCGCCGTACAGCGGCCCGGCCCCGAGCTGGCGCCCGAGCCTCGAAAGCGCCGGGCCGAACAGCGGATGCGGGATCGGAATCGAGGCGCGGCGTGCGAGTCGCAACACGCGGCTCAGCGAAATCGAGCCGGAGGGCGCGACGTTGACCGCGCCTCGTACCGGGCTCCGCGTAGCCGCCTCCAGCGCGCCAGTCGCGTCGTCGGCATGAAGAAGCTGGAGACGGGGGTCGAACCCGAGCTGGGTCGGAACGACGGGAAGGCTCAGGTAGCGGACCAGCGGCGAGTCGAGCTCGGGCCCGACCTCCGGCTGAAAGCGGAGCATGCAGCAGACGAGCTCGGGATGGCGGCGCGCGAAGTTCTCGATGTAGGCCTCGAGCTCGGAGGCATCGCGCTGGAAGCGGGTGCGGAGCGGAAGCGTCCGCGCCATCTCCTCGGTGAAGAAGGCGGGCGAGGCACCCTCGCATCCGTAGATGGCCGCCGAGCCGCGGACCACCAGGTTGCGGAGCGTCTCAGTCCTCTGGCAGGCCGCCAGCAGTTGCAGGGTCCCGATCACGTTCACGTCGTGCAGGACCCCGGACGGCTTCCCGGCCTCCGGATACCAGAGGATCCCGCAGTGGACGACCGTGTCCGCCCCGGTCCCCGGCAGGAGTCGGGCAAGAACGGCGCTGCGGATATCGGCCTCGATGAAATCGGTTCGCTCGAGCTCGACCGGGGGCGGCGTGCTGTCGACCCCGGCGAGATACTCGACCGATGGATCGCGCTCGAGCCGCCGGGCCAGCTCCGCGCCCCAGTGGCTCGCGACGCCGGTGATCACGACGCGGCGGCCCGGCAATCCTTAATCCTCACCTTTAGGCTTAGACTTCTTCCGGAGCGCCTCCTCGAGCTCGGCGAGCCGCCGCTCCAGGGATTCGATCCGGTTCGCGAGCTCCTCCCGGGCGTCCTGCTGGCGACGGGCGATCTCGGCGCTCGCTCCCTGCCCGCGCCTGGAGAGCTGATCCCGGGCGGCGACTCCACGGCGCGCGACCTCATCGAGAAGCTGGGTCGCCCGTTCGCGGGGCAGCGCTGCCGAGCCGGCGCGCGCCGGCCGACCCGCGACCTCGAGGGTGCGCTCGATTGCCGCCCGAAGCGCCTCCGCGACGCCGCGGTCGGGGGGTGTCCCTGATCCCTCCGCGGCTACTCCTGGGAGCCGTCCGGCAGCGAGACCCGGGACTCCGAGCCGATGCCGGGGGCCACCGCGGCCTCTGCCGGCCTACGGCGAAGCGCAGCCAGCTCGTCGATCGCGTCGTCGAGCCGGTCCTCGAGCGACTCGAGCCGATTGGACAGCGAGCGCAGCCGCTGTTCGAGCCGCTCGACGTCCGCGGCTGACGGGATGTTCAGGGCTCCCATGGCGGAGCGCTGCGCCTGGGCCGCACGCTCTCCGGCGCCGACCGCCTTGGTGATGGCTTGGCCGAACAAGGGGTTCTCGAGCAGGGCCTCGGCGAGGTCGCCGAGCGCCTCCTCGCCGCGGCCCCGCAGGCCGCCCGTCCCGTGCTCGACACCGCTCACGCGTGGCCTCGCGTGAGATTCCTCGTCTGCAAGCGCATCTCGGCCGCAGCGTAACGCTTCAAGCGGGGCCGCTCGCCTGCCGATTCACTACCAACCGGACCGATCCGCATGACAGGCGGCGTTCAACCTCGTGGGATACCGTTGTCAAAGCCGATTCGACGTTGCAAGAACCTATTCGAACAAGTAGCGTTGTCGGCGCCTGCACCAGGCGGGATTCGCCGCATGGACCCGGGGAACCCCTCCGGATAAGCAGGCAGGATCCGGGTTAGGAGAGCATGGGAAGGAAGTTGTCACTCATCGTCGCCTTCGCGGTCTTTGCGGCCGCGATCGTCGCTGGCGTGGGCCGGGCACAGGGGCCGGCATCCACCGCGAGCGCGACCGCATGCTCGAACTCGGTCGACGACGACGGCGACGGCCTGGTCGACATGGGCGACCCGGGTTGCTCGTCGCCGGGCGACGGTGACGAGTCGAACCCACTGCCGCCCCCGGCGAGCGCCACCGGTCCGACCGGGGTGGCCGGTACCACCGGCCCGACCGGGCCAACCGGCTCGACGGGCCCCACCGGGCCCACCGGACCCACTGGCCCCACCGGTCCCACCGGTCCCACCGGACCCACCGGCGGTCAGGTCGGTCCGGGCGGCCCCTCAGGATCGGGCCGCCACGGCGGCCGCCACGAGCCCGGAACCAACGGCAACGGCGGCACCTCGACGCACCACGAGCACGGTAACCAGAGCGAGCCGCCTGCCCCGCCCCCCGCGCCGCCACGGACGTCCGGCGGAGTGCCGACCACTTCGAACCCGACCGTGACGATCGGCGGGTCCGGCCCAGCTCCGATCGGGGTACCGAACTTCGTGATCAGCCAGTTCGAGATCCCGCCCTTCCTGCTGCCGATCTATCAGGCCTGCGGAACCCAGTACGGGATCCCGTGGCAGGTGCTCGCCTCGATCAACAAGATCGAGACCGCATTCGGAACCAACCTCAACGTGTCGACCGCCGGCGCCGTGGGATGGATGCAGTTCATCCCCTCGAGCTGGCAGGCCTACGGGGTCGACGCAAACGGCGATGGCCGAAAGGACCCGTACAACCCGGTCGACGCGATCTGCGCCGCGGCGCGCTATCTGAAGGCGGCCGGCGGCGACACGGACCTTCGGGGGGCGATCTTCGCCTACAACCACGCCGGCTGGTACGTCGACGAGGTGATGATGTACGCGCGCCAGTACGGCGGCTTCCCTGACGACCTGGTCGGCTCGCTCACCGGTCTGACCGAGGGAGACCGATTCCCGGTCACCGGGACGGTGCGCTACGCCGACGACATCTCGGAGCGAGTCGCGGCCGCGCGGGCCGAGCCCAACAAGAACGCGACGGGGAACGCCGCGGATGTCATCTCGAGCTCGCCCACCCGCCGGGGCATCAACATCTTCGGCCAGGAAGGCGCCAAGGTCGTCGCGGTCAATGACGGGACTGTGGTCAGGATCGGCGAGAACAGGCGGCTGGGCAAGTTCGTCGTCATGGAGGACGACTACGGGAACCGCTTCACATATGCCGGGCTCGGAAGCCTTTCGAAGGTCTACGCCGTTCCCAAGCGGCACAAGCTCTCGGCATCGGACTTCAAGCTCGTCACCCCGGGCAAGGAGAAGACCCCGGCCAAGCCCGCGACACGCAAGCAGCTGAGGGCCGGGAACCCCGAGGCGGGCGGCCCGGGCGCGCCGGGCAACGGCACGAACGCCAGCTACAAGGGCGCCCATAAACGGTCGTCCGGCGCCTCGAAGAGCCCGTCCGGACCGGTCAATACCGAGGATCTGCGTCCGCGGGTCTTCGCACTGCCCGAGCGGCCGAACAACGTCGATCAGGCCGGCATCACGGGGCAGCTCGACAGCCTCCTCTCGAAGGGCCTTCCGGGCTATTCGGGCCTGAAGTCGTACTTCGGCGGCGTCCTCGACGTTGGTAGGGAGACCCAGGGCGCCACCCAGGGCGCCACCCAGAGCGGCTCGATGACCCTCAAGCCGCTGCGCGCCGGCGCCCATGTGGTGGCCGGCACGGTCTTCGGCAAGGTCGGCAAGACGAGCAGCCTGGCACCCCACGTCAACTTCTCCATCAAGCCCGCCGGGAAGGGCGCCCCGAAGATCGATCCGAAGCCGATCCTCGACGGCTGGAAGCTCCTCGAGGCGACAGCGATCTACAGGGCCGCGGGCGAGAACCCGTTTACGGCGACGGCGGGGTTCGGAAACGTGACCCAGGATCTCTTGATGGGCAAGTCCGCGCTGCAGCGCAAGGTGGTGAACGACCCCCGGCTCTCGATCTACGCCTGCGGGCGAAATGACATCGAGACCGGTCAGATCGACCAGCGCGTCCTGGCAACCATGGAGTACCTGGCCGACAAGGGGTACAGGCTCACCATCACCTCGCTGAAGTGCGGCCACAGCGCTCTCACCACCTCCGGCAACGTGTCCGAGCACACGACCGGCGACGCGATGGACATCGCCGCCATCAACGGGGTTCCGGTCGTCGGCCACCAAGGACCGGGAACGCTCACCGACTCGCTGATCAAGTCGGTGCTCGAGCTCCAGGGCGCGATGCAGCCCCACCAGGTGATCTCGCTGGAGGACCTCCCAGGCCCGATCAGCTTCCCGCTGGCCGATCACGCGGACCACGTGCACGTAGGCTTCTACCCGGTCCCGAACTCCGGCTATCAGGCGCCATTCGTCGATGCGGTACGGGGACGGATCGACCAGGGCGTCGACTTCGTCGGCACCGGGCCGATCAAGGCGATCGGCAAGGCACGGATCCTGAAGGTCGGCGCCCCGGGCTGGCCGGGAGGTCAGGGCGTCTTGTATCGGCTCCTCGACGGCTCCCGCGCCGGAAGCGTCGTCTACGTGAACGAGGGCATCAAGCCCACCGTCCACCCCGGCGCGCTGGTGCTGGCCGGGCAGCAGATCGGCACCTTCGTCCCGGGCAGCTCGACCGGGATCGAGATCGGGTTCGCAGACCGCAGCGGGGTCCCGTTGAGCCACGCCACTTATCACGAGGGCGACGCAACGCGCTCGGGCCGCAAGATGGCCGCGTTCCTGTCGAGTATCGGCGCCCCGGGCAACCTGAACGACCGGTTCAGCCGACTGCTCAAGCCGAAGCAGTGGAACAAGGTCATCCGGCGCCTGGGACAGATCCCGAACCCGACCGTGCCCACCTCGCCGTCGCGGTTCTCGCTTCCCGCACACGACCACTCGAAGAAGCACTCCTCGTCCGGCGACTAGATCCACGGCGTCGTCCGGCGACTAGGCTGCGGGCGTCGTGACAGTCCGCGGTGTCCCCCGCCTTTCCTTCGTCCAGCTCGACCTTCCCGGTCGCCTGGGGCTCGACGATGGCCGCTATCTGTTGCGCGACGCCGACCCGGAGCGTCCGGCCGTGGTCGTCGTCCAGACCCTGGGCGCCGCGCCGGCCCGTCGGCGCGGCCATCGCCGCTCGCGCCGGGCCGAGCCCGGCAGCTCGCCTCCCGAGGTGCCCCTCACTCGCCTCACGGCGATAGCGCCCGAGGGATCGGACCGCGAGGAGCTCGAGGCAAGCCTGGGGCGACTCGGCCGCGACGCCGAAGCTGCCGAGGAGGCGATAACGGACGCCCTCGGAACGATCAACCGTCTTCTCCGTGCACACCGGATCGCGACCCAGGACCCCTACGGGCACGAGATCGCTCGCCGGGCCCCCGTCGCGGTCAGGGTCGGCTTCGGAACCGGCGACGGGCTCGCGGACGGCCGCTGGGAGGAGGCGGTCGAGGTCCCGCCACCGGTCCGGCGGGAGCGACGAGCCGGGGCGCTTCGGCCGCAGGAGCGGCTCGCCGCGGTGCTCGCAGGCCGCGAACCGATCGACCTCTGCGAGCCGCTCCTGCTGAGGGCGCGTGCCGACCTCGACTCCGAACGTCCTCGCGAGGCGGCACTGCAGCTCCGCGCCGGGCTCGAGGCGCTCCTCGCCGAGCTGCCCGGCCGCGCCGGCCCGGACCAGGAGTCCGATCTGGCGACGCTCCGCGACCGCCGCGTCGCCACCGCCGCGGCGGCAGACGCTGCCCTTCGAGGCGACCTCAGCGCCGAGCAGGCCCGCGAGCTGGCTGAGACCTTGCGGACCTCCGAGCGCGTCCTGCGTCGCCGCCAGGCGCTGCGCGCAGAGTGAGCCGGCTCAGCCGAGCGCCGCGAGAACCGCCGATAGCTCGTCCACCACGTCCCCGTCGAGACGGATTGACGCCTCGGAGTCGTAGGAGGTCGAACCCTTGGTGACGATCGCGATTCGGCCGCCACTCCGCAGCGTGAGCTCGGGCAGGCCCGCGACCGGAAAGACCTCGAGGGAGGAACCGACGCACAGCAGCAGGCCGGCGCCCTCACACATCTCCTGGGCCCTCGTCATCGCGTCGGCGGGCAGCACCTCGCCGAACAGGACGACGTCAGGCTTGACCTTTCCCGCGCAGCACGTACAGGCCGCAACGCCGTCGGCATCGAACAGCGACGCGACCTGCTCCAGCTCGAAGCGAGCCTCGCAGCTGGTGCAGCTCGCGGTGGCGATCGAGCCGTGGACCTCGACCACCTCGCTCGATCCCGCCTTGCCGTGCAGTCGATCGATGTTCTGGGTTATCACCCCGTCCAGGAATCCGCGCCGCTCGAGCTCGGCGAGGGCTTCGTGGGCACGATTGGGCCGTTTGTCCGCGAGAGCGTGGAATCGCGGCCGGTAGAAGTCCCAGAACTGCCTCGGGTCACGGTGAAAGGCGTCGATTGTTGCCACCGACATCGGATCGACCTTTTCCCACAGCCCCTCACCGGGGGTACGGAAGTCGGGGATTCCGGATGGCACCGAGATCCCCGCCCCGGTCAGCGCAACCGTCGACTCACTCTCGCGAATGAGCTCCGCGAGCCGCTCCACGGCCGCGCGCGAGGGCGCCTGCTGCTTGGAAGGCATCAGCGAATCGAGGCTGGGTGCCGCTCGCCGGGAGCCCCCGGCGGGCCCACGACCGCTACTTCCCAGACCACTTCGGCTTGCGCTTGCCGAGGAAGGCCGCGATCCCCTCGCGCGCGTCCTCGGAGCCGAACGCGGCGGCGAAGCCGCCCTTCTCGGCCTCGATCCCCTGGTCCAGGTCGCCGTTCGCCGAGACGTTCTTGATCTGCTCAACGGCAACCGGTGCCTGTCCACCCAGCTTGCGCGCCCAGGCGATCGCCGTGTCGAAAAGCTCATGGTCGGGGACGACCTCGTTGGCGAGCCCGAGCTCATAGGCCTCGGGAGCCGAGATCGGATCGCCCAGCAGGTTCATCTCGAGCGCCTTGGCGTCGCCGACCAGGCGGGGAAGGCGCTGCGTGCCGCCGAACCCCGGGATGATCCCCAGGTTGATCTCGGGCTGGCCGAAGCTTGCCGACTCGGCGGCGATCCGGAAATCGCATGCCATCGCCAGCTCGCAGCCGCCGCCCAGCGCCAGCGAGTTGACCGCGGCGATCGTGACCTTGCTCGACTGCTCCATCCGTCGCAGCACGCCGTGGCCGCCGTCCAAGAGCTCCTTGCCGGCCGCGGGGTCGGTCATCTTCGTGAACTCCTTGATGTCCGCGCCGGCGCAGAAGACCGCAAAATTGGATGAGGCGACGATCGCGGCGCGGATCGCGGCGCGCGACTCGATCTCGTCCCAAAGCTCCCCGAGGTCGCGGATCACCTGAGGCGATATCGGGTTGGTGGGGGGGCGATTCAGCCACAGGATCGCGGTCTCGCCCCGGGTCTCCAGGAGCACCGTCTCCTTGTGGTCGAATCCGTCGTCTGGCCGCGGGTAGAAAAAGAAGCCCTGGCCGCTGCTCTTGCCCAAGCGCCCCTGGGCGACAAGGCGCTTGAGAAGCAACGGGGCCGCGAAGCCGTCCCCCCACTCGCGCTCGGCGAGCTCGAGGCGCTCGAGCATCACGTCCAACCCCGCCTCATCGGCGCGGGCGAGCGGGCCGGGCAGGATGCCGGCGCCCATCATCATCCCGAGGTCCACATCCTTGGTCGTCGCCACTCCCTCGTCGACGACCATCACGGCCTCGACGAACGCCTTGAGCTGGAAGCGGTCGACGACCGTCAGCCCTCCGGTTGCTGTGGCGGCCTCCATCTCAGTCTCCGTGGGGGTAGTAGCCCTGGCCGGACTTCTGGCCGAGCTTGCCTGCTTCGACCAGCTCCTTCATCGCCGGATGGACGTAGAAGCGCTCGCCATAGCTTTCGTGCAGGTGCTCGGCGACGTGAAGGACCGTGTCGAGTCCGAGGAGATCCGAGAGGTAGAAGGGCCCCATCGGAGTGACCTTCGCCTCGGCGATCTCCTTGTCGATCTCCTCGACCGGCGTCCCAGACTCGTCGGCGTGTCGCCAGATCTCCGACGCCGCAGAGTTGAGCACCCGATTGACCACGAAGCCCGGGTCCTCGCCGCAGCGGATCGGGTTCTTGCGGATCTGCATCGCGAGGTTGGCGGCGGCCTGGGCCGTCTCCTCAGAGGTGTCGTCACCCTCGACGATCTCGATCAGCCGCATCACCGAAGCCGGATAGAAGAAGTGGAATCCGACCACCTTCTCGGGCCGGGTGGTGGCCGAGCCTATCTCGGAGATCGAAAGCGCCGAGGTGTTCGACGCGAGGATCGCATGGCCAGGGGTCACCTCATCGAGCTCGGCGAAAACGGCCTGCTTGACCTGCATCTTCTCGGGCACCGCCTCGATCACGAAGTCGACCTCGCCGAAGCCCTCGTACTCGGTGGTACCCGAGATCAATCCGAGGATCTCCTCGGCGCGGAGCTTGGCCTGCTCCTCGGTGATCTTCTCCTTGGCGACCAGGCTCGCGAGCTGACCCTCCGTAACCTCGCGCGCCTTGGCGAGTCCAGCGTCCACGAGGTCCTGCTTGATGTCCTTCATGGTCACGGCGATGTCGGCCGAGGCGATCACCTGGGCGATCTCGCCCCCCATCGTCCCGGCGCCGAGCACCCCGACCTTGAACACGAACATGGCGCAAGGCTATACGCCACGCGCGAACGACGAGGTCGCGACCAGCGCCTACGACCTGCCGCCACGTAACGCGCCCGAACCCGGCGGCAGCGGAGGCGAAGCCGAGCAGCCGCCGGAGTTATTCGGTGGCCTCCTCGACCTCGAGCCGGAAGCGTTCGAGGGAGCGGCGCATCGAGCCGCGGATCTGAGAGCGGATGAAGAGGCGGTCCGTGAGCCAGGCGAGCGGGCCGCGGCTGAGCAGTCGGTAGTCGAGCTCCTGCGTGAGCACGGTCCCCGATCCCTTGATCGCGAAGGTCGTCCGCAGCTCCCCCTCGCTCGAGGAATCGCTGAACGCGACCCGGTGTAGGCGCCGCGACTCGTGCTCGAGCACCCGTTCGTCGACCTCCCCGCGTCCTGCGGGGATCGAGACCCAGCGCAGCGAGCCGCCGACCTCTGGGTAGCGGTCCAACGCCTGGACGCGCCCGAACCCGTCGACCCACGCGCTCCAGCCGGCCGGGTCCAGGTAGTAGCTCCAGGCCTCGGCCAAGGAGGCCTCGACGGCGACCGACTCGACGAGCGCGCTCATCCGTTCACCCGTAGATCTCGTGCTTGATCAGGGTCACCGACCGGATCACCGAGTCGAGGAACGGTTCCAGCTCGCCGACCAGCCGCCGGTATTCCTTTCGCCCCGCCGAGGTGATCGAGTAAAAGCGCCGGGTCCGCCGGTCCGGATGCTCCCACTGGCCCTCGATCAGTCCCCGCGCCTCCAGGTCGCGAAGCAGCGGGTAGATGGTGTTCGGGTTGGCGGAGATCATGCCCTCGGTCATTCCTTCGATTCCCTCGATGAGGCGATTCCCGTAGGCGGGCTCGCGCGCGATCAGATGGAGGACCAGCAGCGGGTAGACGTCGCGCCGCCGGACCTCGCCGCCGAACACGTCCATCGCGCCACCGCTCCGTCGAGCATGCTCCCGCGGCTGCGTGGAGGCGGCCTTCGACCTCGCCGCCCGTGCGGCCTCGGCCAGCCTCCTCGCGCCCTTCTCGCCCTCTCGGGCCATGGCAGGCGACTATAGGTGTAGCCTCACCGCAACGTCCAACAGGAGGGTCGAATGGCGAACATGACCAGCAGCGACCGGGCCCAGTACGAGCGACACGACCTGAGCGCACCCGATCGCTCCCTGCGCGTCCGTGATCGTCGGCCGGTGATCGCCTACACGATCGTCGCCGCCTTGGTGTTGGCGGTGCTCGTCTATGCCGTCGCCTGGGGCATCAACGGCTGGCCCCAAGCGCTCGTCCTCGGGGTGCTCCTGTTGACCGCCGTCGGGCTGATGATCGCGGTCAGCCCGAGACGCCGCGCCTAGCGACTACGCCGCGGCGGGCGCCTGCTCGGCGGCGCGCTCGCTCGCATCGGTCTCCTCGGAGGTCGTCTCCGGGCGCGGATCCTCGGCCTGGCGTGGCATCAGCACCTCTCGCGCGATCACCAGGCGCTGGATCTGCGACGTGCCCTCATACAGCTGCATGATCTTGGCGTCGCGCATCAGCTTCTCGACCGGATACTCCTTGATGAACCCGTAGCCGCCGTAGACCTGGACGGCGTCCACGGTGACCTCCATCGCCGTGTCGGCCGCGAAGCGCTTGGCGTGCGAGGAAACGAGGGTGTTGCGCTTGCCCTGGTCGAGCAGGACGGCGGACTCCCAGACCAGCAGCCGCGAGGCCTCGATCTTGGTCGCCATGTCGGCGATCATGAACGCGACCGCCTGGTGCATGGCGATCGGGACCCCGAACTGGACCCTCTCCTTGGAGTACTCGGCGGCGAACTCGAACGCGGCCTGCGCGATCCCCACGGCCAGCGAGGAGACGGCCGGGCGAGTGCGGTCGAGGGTCGTCATGGCGAGCTTGAAGCCGTGATTCTCTTCGCCGAGCATGTTCTCGGCGGGGACCTCGACCTCGTCGAAGGAGATCGTCGCGGTGTTCGAGGCGCGCTGTCCGAGCTTGTCCTCCTTCTTGTCGACCGTTACCCCGTCGGCCTCGCGGTCGACCACGAAGGCGGTGATCCCGCGGTGCCCGGCGTCCGGGTCCGTCTTCGCGTAGACGGTGAACCAGTCGGCGTAGCCGCCGTTGGTGATGAAGCACTTGGAGCCCGAGATCACGTACTTGTCGCCCTTCTTGACCGCGCGGGTCTTCATCCCGCTGACGTCCGAGCCGGCGTCTGGCTCCGTGAGGCAGAACGAAGCGAGCTTCGGGGCCTCGGTCAGCATCCCGAGGTACTTCTTCTTCGTCTCCTCGGATGCGCCGATCAGGAGCGGCGCCGAGGCGAGGCCGTTCGCCATCAGGGTGGTGCCGATCCCGGAGCAGCCCCAGCCGAGGTGCTCCTCGATCAGGCAGCCCGACAGGTAGTCGAGGCCGGGCCCTCCATAGGCCTCCGGGATGTGCACGTTCATCAGGCCGACCTCGAAGGCCTTGTCGATGATCGCCTGAGGCCAGGTGCCGTCCCGATCGTAGTCCCAGGCGACCGGCCGCATCTCCTTCTCGGCGAAGTCGTGGGCGAGGTCTCGCAGGTCCTTCTGCTCGTCGGTCAGCGTGAAGTCAACCAAGGCTCGGGCGCTCCTTTGCGTTTCGGGACGGGTCAACCGGGAAACCGACTGACTGGTCAGTCAACCAAGCGGATGGGCAGAGGATACAGAAACGAGGGCGTACCCTGGGGGTGTGCTCCCCCTTGCGCTCACGCTCAGCACGGGCGAGGTGATCCTGATCATCGTCATCGCCACCACCCCGATCGCCCTCGCCAGCTTCGTGTTCGGCGCCGGAGACGCGCTGCGCCAGATCGGCAAGGGCCCGCTCGGGGTCGAGTTCGACAGCGACATGGGTCGCCCGATCACCGATGACACGGTGCCCGCCTCGCCCGAGTTGCGTGAGGCCGAGATTCGTCAGCTCCTGGAGGCGAAGGCCTACCGGCAGCGCGCCCGCGGCGAAGCCGAGCTCGACGTCGACGCCGAGCTCCAGAGAGCACTCGGGTCAGCCGTCGGCGCCACCCCCCAGGCCGACCCCCAGCTGGCCGCCGAGATCCGCCAGTTCGTGATCGCCCGAAACGAGCGTCGCCTGCGCCAGGGCAAGGAGCCGCTTGACGTCGACGATGAGGTCGCCCGGCAGCTTCGCGAGCTCGAGAGCCTGGGTCAGTAGCCGCCCGCTCCCGAGCAGTAATAGGATCGCTGCCTCGTGGCCCCCGACCCTGAAACAGAGAGCCTCACCGTCGACGTCGACGAGATGCTGGTTCGCCCCGGCACCTACTTCAACCCTCAGACCGAGATCGTGGTGATCGTCGACGACTCGACCTCGATCGACCAGGAGATCTTCAACATGGAGGACTACGAGGGATCGGACTGGGTCCGCGTCTCCGAGGGCGCGCCGGTCGACGAGGACGGCCTCGGCGAGACGCTCGAGGAGTTCCAGACGCACTACCACGGGGGCGGCCCCGGGGTCATTTCAGCCACCGCGCTGGAGCAGGGCGACGGGACCGACGACAGCGAAGAGGACGAGGAGGAGCCCCAGGAACCGGGGCGGGAGGACTGAGCATGGCCGGATATCAGGTCGCCAAGCGAGAGGACGCAGTCGACTTCATGTCGCAGTGGCCCGGGTTCGGCGAGATGCGCTGGTACACCGACGCAGCCGGCTGCGAGCAGGTGTCGTTCTCGTGGCGCTCGATGCCGCCCGCAACCGGCGGCAGGGGCAGCTACGGCCACCGGCACCCGGGCCAGGAGGAGATCTACTTCGTGCTCGAGGGGACGGTGACTTTCAAGGTCGGCGATGAGGTGTTCGAGGTTGGCCCCAAGACCGCGGTCAGGATGAGCAGCGAGGAGCACTACTCGGTTCACAACGACACCGATGCCGAGGCCGAGCTGGTCCTGATCTCGACCAAGCGCGACGACGCTGAGACCGAGCGCGAAGAGGACTTCTGGCCCGAGTAGCGGCGGCGCTCGCCGAGGCCTAGCGTCCCGGCGCTAGGCGAACCAGAAGACCACCGCGAACACGGTGTAGGCCGCCAGGAGCTGGACCCCTTCGAACCACGTCGATTCGCCCTCGGTCGTGACGTAGTTGGCGACCAGAACCGCGAGCACCACCCCCGCAAGCTCGAAGCCGTTCAGGACCAGGGGCATCGGACCGGGGCCGATGAAGAAGGAGCAGAGCACGAGCAGCGGGGCGACGAACAGGGCTATCTGGGCGCTCGACCCGATCGCGATGTTGACCGAGAGGTCCATCTTGTTCTTGCGCGCCACGATCACCGCGACCCAGTGCTCGGCCGCGTTTCCGACGATCGCGACGATGATCACGCCGATGAAGAACTCGGTCAGGCCGAGCGACTCGGAAGCCGCGCTGATCGAGCCGACCAGGATCTCGGACATCAAGCCGACCGCGACGCCCGCGATCGCGAGCATGATCACGGAGGTGCGAACCGACCACCCCCATGTGTCCTCGTCCTCGTACTCGGGGTTGAAGAGGTCGCGGTGGGTCTTGAGCGAGAAGACGAGGCCGGCGACGTAGGTGATCATCAACAGCCCGGCGACGATCGCGGAGAGGGTCTCGATCGTCGAGCCAAACGAGACCAGCTCTGCGCCGACCGCGGGTAGCCCGCCGCCATCGACCAGCTGGAAGATCGCCGGCATGACGAGCGCGACGGCCGCCAGCAGCAGCATCGAAGTCTGGACGCTAGCCGCGGTCTTGTTGAAGGTCTGGCGCTCACGCCCCAGCCCTCCAACGAACATCGAAGCGCCCAGGACCAGCAGGATGTTGCCCAGGATCGACCCGATCAGCGACGCCTTGACCACCTCGTGCAGCCCGTGACCGAGGGCGAACAACGCGATGATCAGCTCGGGCGCGTTGCCGAACGTGACGTTCATCAGGCCGCCGATTCCGGGCCCGGACCGGGCGGCAAGCTCCTCCGTCGCCCTGCCCATCAGCGCCGCAGTGGGGATGATCCCGAGAGCGGAGGTGAAGAAAACCAGCGCCTCGCTCGCGTGCGCGACCTCGAGCACGATCGCGATCGCGATGAATGGCACCAGCAGGTAAGGCCATCCCTGGGGGCCGATGAAAAAGCGCGCGTTGAGCGGCGGCATGCCGTGCTCGGGAGCCATCCAATGGAGCCTATTCGCCGCCTTGATCTAGACTCCGCCTGCGTGAGAATCCGCCGCTTCGGCGACACCGACCTCGAGGCCTCAGAGATCGGCTTCGGCACGTGGGCTCTCGGCTCGACCTGGTGGGGCGACGTCTCGGAGAACGATGGCGAGCGGCTGCTCAACGAGGCGCTCGAGCTCGGGATCACCTTCTTCGAGACGGGCGACGCGTACGGGCGCGGCGCCAACGAGGAGCTGGTCGGAAGGGTCCTCGGCCCCCACCGCGATCGGATCCGGCTCTCGACCAAGTTCGGTTACGAGCTCGCCGAGGGTCGCCAGGAGCACTCCGAGGGCGAGCGGCCCCAGCGCTGGGACGGTCCGTTCATCCGCGAGGCCCTCGAGGCGAGCCTTCGAAGGCTCGGGACCGAGAGCGTCGACCTCTATCAGCTGCACAACCCGCGCATGGACGCGATCGACACCGACGAGTGCTTCGCCACCCTCGACGCACTCCGCGACGAGGGCAAGATCGGCCACTATGGCGTCGCGCTCGGCCCCGCGATCGGCTGGCGTGAGGAGGGCCTCGAGGCGATCCGCTCCCGCGCGATCGCCTCGGTGCAGACGGTCTACAACCTGCTCGAGCAGGACCCGGGGCGCGACCTGATGGCTGCCGCCGCGGAGATGGGAGTCGGGGTCATGGCCCGGGTCCCGACCTCATCGGGCCTTCTGGACGACAACCTGACGCTCGAGACCACCTTCGGCCCTGGGGACCACCGCCGCCACCGCTCGCGTGAGTGGCTGGTCGAGGGCCTGAGGAAGATCGAGGCGATCCGCTTCCTGTGCGAGGACGGGACCGGCCGGACGATGGCCCAGGCGGCCCTCCGCTTCATCCTTGCCCAGCCGCAGATGTCGGTGGTCATCCCCACGATCACCAACAGCGACGAGCTTCACGAGTACGCCGGCGCCGCCGACGCCCCCGATCTGACCCAAGACGAGCTGGCACGCGTCGCCGCCCTGTACGAGGACAACTTCGCCGTCGAAGCCACCGCGAGCTAGCGACCAACCCCCGGTTCGGCTGGGTAGGGGAACCCGTCCGCTCTACCCCGCCGAGCAGCGGCTCCGCGGAGCCGCTGGCGTTGGAGCCCTCCCGGATACCGTCGCGAATCGCCGACATGATCGATGTCGGTCGTTCGCGACGGCTGTGGTGGGGCTGGAGGCCTGGCCTGGGCAGGAGTGCCTCGGCGCGGCTGGGCTGGGTAGGGCGGCCCAGGAAACCACCCGCTCGTGCTAGCGACGAAGTCGCGGTGCAGGCGCTTACGGCCTGCCGCCCCGTAACGCGACCCTCGAGCACCGACGAGCGCGGCAGACGGAGCCGAAGGCGACGCGCCGAGCCCGCCGGAGTTATTCGTAGCCGGAGGCGAGGCTTCCGGCGGATTTGTTCTTATTACTTCAGCTGCTGCGCGCACTTCTGGATATCGGCGGCGGTGGTCGCGCTCTGGACGCACTGCGTGTACGCCTGCGGACTCACGCCGGCGGAACCACCCGGCAGGCTGCCGCCTGACGAGGCGGCCGCGCCGATCGCACCGAGCGCGTCGCTGCTGAGGCCGAACTGGCTCAGCAGGTCGGTGAGCGGCTTGGCGCCCGAGGGCGCCGTGATCGTCTGGGGCTGGTTGACGTCGCTCAGCGTGACCGCGAAATCGACGTTGACGCTGGTCACGCCCGAGCTCGCCGGGGGCGCCAGGTCGAGGTTCAGCGCGAGCTTGCGAAGCGTCTTGTCGCTTTCGGCGGAGTAAACGTCGATGCTGGCGCTCTTGACGGCCGACTCGACCTGGTTGATCTGATCGGGAGTGATGCTCTGCGACCCGCTCCCAGCCTGCTGGGCGATCTTGTTGAGGTCGGAGACGATCTGCTTGACGTCCGCGTCTCCGTGGACGTGGATGGTCTCGGTCCCGTCGACGTCGGTTGTGCCCTCGTTGGTCACGTTGGTCAGCCAGGTGGTGGGATCGACGCCGAACTGCTTCAGGATCGACGAGGTGTCCTGCGAGTCCTGGGACTGGGCCTGGCTGGATGACTTCTCATATGCCTTCTCGAACCGCGAGTAGAGCTCCGTCCCGACCTCGTACGCCTGGTTTTGGTAGTCGACGTAGGCGTTGTCCTTGGTGGTGATCAGGCTGCCGTCGAAGTTGAAGCTCTGACCGGCGCCCGACGCGGTGACCTTGGCCGTCAGATCGAGCTGAGGGAAAGCGTTCTGGTTGCTCGCATCGCTCTGGAACGGGCCGTCGATGGTCGCCGAGAGGCTTCCAGACTGTGTTCCCTCGGCCGAGCCGCTGAGGCTGATGTTCATGTGGCCACTGGTGACCTTCGTGTCGTTGTTGAAGGTCTCCTTGAGGACCTGGTTCGGGTCCTCGTTGTTGCTGCTGCTCCCACCGCCGCAGCCAGCGACTGCCGCGGGGACCGGCAGGGCGATCACCAGCGCGGCGATCAAGGGTCGGATGCGAATCAAGTGGTAGCTCCTCGTGCTCGGGTTGCTCGAATCGCGCGGCAGGCTACAGCAACCGTCTGAAGTAGTTGGGGGGCCCGCGCGGCGCCTGGACCGCTGTCCGACCCGGCCCATGAGTTGCATTTGTGATCCATCTCACCCAGCCCGAGCGGCGGGCACGTATCGTTTCGTAACGTGGCTGGAGGAACCTGCCCGAGTTGCGGCATCGATAACCCGGAACGGGCGCGGTACTGCATGTCGTGCGGCGCCGAGCTGCCGAGCGGCTGCCCCGCGTGCGGAGCCGAGAGCCCCCGGGCGCGAAGTTCTGCATCGAGTGCGGAGCCGGGCTCGGCGGCGGCGGCCCCGCGGCGGGGGCCGACGGGGGCGCCGCCGCGACCACGGCACCGGCGCCGTCACCTGCCAGCGCGCCACAGCGCGGCGGCCTGTTCGGTGGCCAGCTCCCCGAGGGGGCGCCGACCTGGGGCCCCCTGGCCGCGGGAGCGCTACCGGAGGAGCGCCGAAAGGCCACCGTGCTGTTCGCCGACCTCTCCGGGTTCACGGCCGTCGCCGAGCGTATGGACCCCGAGGCCGTCAAGTCGTTCACCGACCGGGCGGTGCTCCGGCTGGGTCAGGAGGTGGTCCGCTACGGGGGAACGGTCGACAAGTACATCGGCGACAACGTGATGGCAGTGTTCGGCGCGCCGGTCGCCCACGAGGACGACCCTGAGCGGGCCGTGCGGGCGGGGCTCGCGATGCAGGGCGCGATGGATGAGATCAACAAGGAGATCGAGGCCGCAGCGGGCGTCACCTTCTCGCTGAGGGTCGGGGTCAACTCCGGCGAGGTGCTGGCCGGCCAGGTCGGCGACGGATACACGGTGATCGGCGATTCCGTCAACGTCGCAGCCCGGCTTCAGGCGGCGGCTCGACCCGGAAGCGTCACCGTTGGTGAGATCACCCACCGCCTGACTCGGGGCACGATCGAGTACGACGAGCTCGAGCCGCTCAGCCTGAAGGGCAAGGCGGAGCCCGTGGCTGCCTGGGAGGCAGTCAGGCTCCTGGTGTCGGGCACCGGCACCCGCGGGACGCGCGTCGCGGCGCCGATGATCGGCCGCGAGGACGAGTCGTCGCTCCTCCTATCGCTGTTCGACCGCGTGGTCACCGAGCAACGCCCCCACCTCGTCACCGTGATCGGCCAGGCCGGCGTCGGCAAGTCGCGGCTGCTCCGCGACCTCGCCGTCCAGCTCTCCGAGCGCGAGCAGGGGGCGGCGTTCAGGGTCGGCCACTGTCCGGCTTACGGTTCCGGCCTCGCCTACTGGGCGCTCGGCGAGATCGTCCGCGGCCAGTTCGAGATCGTCGACACGGACGACTCCGAGCTCGCCTGGACGAAGCTCCTGCAAGGGGTCGAGTCGGTGATCTCCGACGAGCAGACCGACGAGTCCCCGGAGCGCCTCGCCGCCACGCTTGCTCGCCCACTGGGGATCGAGCCGCCGGGCCAGCATGCCGCGATCGCCGGCGGCCCCGATGCCGAGGACCCGCAGCAGATGCGCGACCGCCTCTTCTCGGCCACCCGGTCCCTGGTCGAGGCGGCCTCCCAACGCTGGCCCGTCGTGATCGCGATCGAGGACATCCATTGGGCAGACGAGGGCATGCTCGATCTGATCGAGTATCTGGCGCGATGGGTGCGCGGCCCCGCGCTGATCGCGTGCATGGCCCGTGACGAGCTCCTCGACCGGCGCCCAGGCTGGGGAGGCGGGCGGCGCAACGCGACCACGATGGCGCTCGAGCCGCTGACCCCCGAGGAGACCCGCGACCTCGTCGCGGCCCTCCTGCCGAAGTCGAACGGTGGATCATCGAATGGCGCCGAGCTCGTGCCGCAGGTCGCCGAACGCTCGGCAGGGAACCCCCTCTTCGCCGAGGAGATGGTCAACCGTATCCGCGAGGGCGGGTCCAAGGACGTCCAGACGCTCCCCGAGACGGTGCACGCGGTGCTCGCTGCCCGACTCGACTCGCTTTCGGCCCACGAGCGGCGCGTGCTGCAGCACGCCTCGGTCGTCGGCCAGACGTTCTGGGGTGGCTCGTTGTCGGGACTCGAGGTCGAGGAGGGCATCAACCTCGCGAGCGCGCTGGACTCCCTGGAGGAGAAGGACATGGTGGTTTCGAGCGCGGGCAGCCGCCTGGCGGGCGAGCACGAGTACGCCTTCAAGCACGTGCTGATCCGCGACGTCGCCTATTCGACCCTGCCGAAGGCGGTCCGGGCCCGAAAGCACGCCGAGGTCGGCGCGTTCATCGAGGACCTGGCGGCCGACCGATCCGAGGGCGTGGTGGCGATGGTCGCCGACCACTACCGGCGCGCGGCGGCGCTGGGGGCCGACGCCGATGTCGATCCAGATGAGCTCGAACGGATCAACCAGAAGGCCCTAGCCGCGCTCGAGGCCGCCGGTGACGGAGCGGCATCCCTGTACTCGAACCAGGAGGCGCTGAGCCACTACGAGACGGCGCTGTCGATCGAGCGGGAGCTCGAGCCCGGCGCGCGGGCTCGGATCGCCGAGAAGCTTGGAGACGTCGCGCTTCGGCTCGGCCGGGTGGACCAGGCGACCGAGGCCTGGGAGGAGTGCCTGGAGTTCCATAGGGGCCAGGAGGATCTCTCCCGGGTGGGCGACCTCCACCGAAAGATCGGAGCGGGGCTGTGGCACAAGGGTGATCGCGAAGGGTCGATCGAGCACTACCAGAAGGGCATCGACCTGCTCAAGGACGGCCCGCCGTGCCTCGAGCTCGTCCGCCTTTACGAGGAGGCGGCGTCGCTCTACATGCACACGGGCGACAACATGCTGGCTATCTACGCCTCCGAGAAGGCCCTGCGTCTGGCCGAGCGGCTGGGAGAGGACGCCGCCGCGAGCCGCGCGCATGGAATCTTCGGCCGGGTGTTCGGCCGGATCGGCGATTCAGAGCGAGCCCGCCAGAACCTCGAGCGCTCGGTCGAGCTGGCCCGCGAATCCGACCCGGGGGAAGCGGTGCGGGCTCTGCTCACCCTCGGGTACCACCTCGAGGTCTCCGAAGCCGACTATGACGGGGCCGGCGCCGCGTACGCGGAGGCGCTCGAGCTGGCCGAGCAGACCGGCGACCTGCCCTCGAAGGTCGAGCTCCACGCCGCCCTCGCCCAGCTCGCGGCGCACAGCGGCCAGTGGGACGTCGTCGAAAGGGAGGCCGAGGCTTCCGGAAGCCTTGCCGAGCGGGAGGGCCTGACGGGCAAGCTCTGTTTTCCGTACATGATGCGCGGCATGCTGCGCTGGCGCGAGGGCAACTTCGACGAGTCGGCCAAGGGGCTGCGGCGTGCTGCCGAGCTCGCCGAGCAGGTCGGTCGCTCCGAGGTGGCCTTCCAGTCCCTGTACTGGCTTGCGGCATCCCTTCGGCAGCGCGGCGACTACGCCGACGCCGACACCGAGCTGGCCCGCGCCCTCGATCTTTGCGAGAGGGCCGGCCTGGTCGCCCAGTCGGTTGAGGCGATCTCGGCCCGCGCCGTCAACCTGGCCCTCGCCGAACGGGGGGAGGCGGCGCGCGAGGCGGCCGATGAGGCCGAGCGGCTCGCCGACCGTCTGCGCTACCCGGTCGGGAAGGCCGCCAGCCTGGAGGCCCGCGGCGCGGTGGCCGAGAACCCGGACGAGGCGAACGCGGCTTTGAGCGAGGCTCGCGATGCCTGGCAGGCGCTGGGGCGGCCGCTCGACGCGGCTCGCTGCGACTACCTGCGCGGGCGCATGCTGCGCGACGCCGACCCCGACCAGGCTCGTGAGGCGCTCCAGAGCGCCGCCGAAGGCGCCGAGCGCTACGGCGTCCACCACCTCGCCGAGCTCGCCCGGGACCTAGCCCCAGCCTGAGCTCGAAACAGGCTGGGTAGGGCGACCACCCGCTTGAGCTAGCGACGAAGTCGCGGTGGAAGCGCTTACGTCCTGCCGGTCCGGTGCCGACAACGACGCGCAGAGCCAACGGCAGCCGGCGAGTTATTCCGGAGCCGAAGGCGAGCAGCCGGCGGAGTTATTCCGGAGCCGAAGGCGAGCAGCCGGCGGAGTTATTCGGTCATTCCCTCGGCCTCGTACTCGCGAAGGAAGCCCTCGAAGAGGCGCAGGTGACCCTGCTCGTCATGAAGGATGGCGATCACCATGTCGTTGGTCACCGGGTCGATCTGGTCGGTGACCTCGACTATCCGGCTGTAGTGCTCGATGGCCCCCCGCTCGGCCTCGATCACGCCCTTGACCACGTGTACGACGTCGATCTGCTGCTTCGGCGGTTGCAGATATGACTGCTCGGCCGCGAACTGCTCGGACCCCGGAACCACGCCGTAGAGCTCCTTGATCCGGCCGGCGAACTGCTGCGCGTGTCCGAGCTCTTCCTGGATGTCCTCGGTGAGGGACTCCTTGATCTGCTGCGCCCTGACCCCGTCGGGATTGACCGAGTTGGCGATGTAGCTCATCACCGTCTCGATCTCCATCCAGTAGGCGCGCTGCAGCATCTCGAGGATCCGCTCGCGCTCTGCGCTGTTCTGCTCGGCCATGATGTCGCCGGCTGCACCTGGTGTATCGGCCATGAGACCTCCTTTGTCGATCTGGTCCGAGGCCTAGCGGATACCCGCCTCGGTCCCAATCATGCCTCGTCTCGGCTCGTCGGTTGGAGCCAGTGGATAATTTTCTGGCATGGCGCAACTGGCCCGCGACGACGGGGTGGAGATCCACTGGGAGGAGCAGGGCTCCGGTCCGCTGGTCGTCCTCGCTCCCTACTGCATCTCCCATCCGTCGGTCTTCGAGCGGCTGGGAGCCGATCTCGCCACGGATCACCGCGTGGTCCGCTACGACGACCGCGGTTCCGGCGAGTCGACGCGCCGGGGGCCGTACGACATGAAGACGGGCGCGTCGGACCTCGAGGCCGTGATCGGGGCCGCCGGGTCGAGCGCCGTGGTGGTCGCGCTGGCCGACGCGGTCAACCGCGCGGTCCGCGTCGCGGCGAGCCGGCCCGAGCTGGCCCGAGCCGTGGTCGTGCCCGGCGGCAACCCCGCCGGGCGAAGCGCGCTCGAGGACACGGACGCGATGGTCTCCTCGGAGCCGGTCGTGGAGGCATTCCTCAGCATGGTTGAGACCGATTACCGAGGGGCGCTGCGGTCGCTGACCTCCGCCGGAAACCAGCAGATGAGCGAGGACGAAATCAGGGAACGGGTCCGTCTGCAGGCCGAGTATCAGCCACAGGAGGCGGCCGCCAGCCGGCTGCAGGTCTGGGCCGGTGACGACGCCAGCGAGTACGGACGGCGCTGCGGCGCGCGGCTTTGGCTCCTCTATTCCGATGACCAAGGCGGTGGGTGGTTCCCGACCGGTGAGGAGGGCAGTCGGATCGCGCGCGAGCTCTTCCCCGACGCCCACGTCGAGCGTATCGAGGACGGGATCGTCAGCAGGCCCGACCTGACCGCGGCGGCCGTCAGGAGAGTGACCTCGGAGGTCCGCGTGAAGTCGGGAGCGTGACCGATCCTTCGGGCATCGGCACCTGGATTCTGACCGGGTCGCTGGACAACTTCCGCGTCAATGTCGAACGCGGCTTCGACGTGATCGGGCTCAAGGAGCGGCGGCGCCGGATGGCGAGCGAGCTCGAGCCGGGCGACGACGTCGTCTTCTACGTCACCGGGGTGCAGGCGTTCGGCGCGATCGCGCGGGTGCGCTCACCAATGTTCGAGGACCGGACGCCGATCTGGCCGGCCTCCCGGGGTCGAAAACCCGATGCCTACCCCTGGAGGGTGGACGCCGAGCCTCTGATCGTCCTCGAGGAGGGTGACTTCGTTCTGGCCGAGGAGCTGGCCGGCGACCTCGAGCATGTCCGCAAGTGGCCGCCCGAGCACTGGCAGCTCGCCTTCCAGGGCCAGCTGAGGTCGGTCGGCGAGGGCGATGCGGCGCTTCTGCGCCGCCGGATCGAGGCGGCGGCAAGGGTCGCGACTTGATCTACGAGCGCCACTTCACCGTCGAGGAGGCCAACGCGCTGCTCGACGGATTGAGACCGGTGCTGCGCCAGCTTCGCGAGGCCAGCGAGCTGCTCACCGATGCCGAGGTTCATTCCCTGCTCGCCGACGCCGCTCCCGGCAACGGTGGCGGCGAGCCGGGCCGCCAGGTCGGAGAGGCGTTCCTCGAGGTGCGCCGACTGCTGTTGGCGGTTCAGGGATCCGGGATCGTCATCCGCGACGTCGACCGCGGGTTGATCGACTTCCCCGCGATCCGCGACGGCGAGGAGGTCTACCTCTGCTGGGAGCTCGGCGAGGACGATGTCTCGTGGTGGCACGAGCTCGATGCCGGGTTCGGCGGTCGTCAACCGCTGATCTGAGCCGCCGGCGTGGCGGCCCGACGGCCGCCAAAAAAAGGGAAGCGGGGCGCTCGCCCGGCGCCCCGCTTCCGCATGGGAGGTGCCCCGCGAGGACATATGCGCCCTCGCAGCATGGATGTGCACAGGTGGTATCGGTAGCCCCAGCCGCAACTTCAGTCATCGGCGTCGCTCTGGACACCTGTACGAACCCGCCACGATCGACGGCACGGCCCGCCGTGCTGGGCGCTTCCGTCTAGCGGTCGGCCATGAGCTGCTCGAGGTGGCGATAGTCGCGCTCGAGCTGCACCCTGCGGACCTCGGCGGCACGGACTCGCCGTTCGTGCTTGATGCGCCTCGCCTTGAGGCGGAGGTCCAATCCCCAGGTCCCCTGCTTGGACACCAAACCACAGTACCGCCGGTTTCGCGCCCCGATCGAGCGTATTCCGTTATGCGTTACCGAGTTTCAAGTAGTTTCATCGAATAGCCGACCCGGGTCCCAGGTATAGGGACCCCGGCCTGCATGCCGCCGCCCACAACGGCCCGGGTCCGGGTCGGCGCCCGGAGCGACGCGAGGCCGAAACGGGAGGGACCGGCGGGCCGGATCAGCCGCAGAGGCCGCCCGGCTGGGAGCTTCGGCACTTGTTGTGATCGAAGCGGTTCCCCTTGCCCTTACCGTCCCACACGAGGTCGGCGGGCTTGTTTCGCCGCAGCCGGTTGTGAACGATCCTGTTGTGCGCGGAGTTGGTTCCGCCAAGCGACGCGGACGACGCCACCACGATCCCGCCCGGGAACGCGGCCGCGCCACGCGGGACGTTTCCCTTCAGCAGGTTGTCGCGCAGCACGTTGTGGCTTGCCCCGAGGAGGCCGATCCCCGTCCCGGAGATCGGGGGGCCACCCTCGCCGGCCGGGCAGCCCCGCGTGTTCCGGAGCACCCGGTTCTTGCGAAGCGTCCAGCCGTGGACCCCGCCGGGCGAGCCGGTGTTGATGAGGCCCATCCCGAGGCAGTTGCGGATCGCCCGGTTATGAATGACGACAGCGTTGGAGGAGTCACGCAGGAAGAACCCGAACTCCTTGTTGTTCCGCGCCACGTTGCCCCGGAGCAGAGCGTTGGCGTGAGGCGAATCGCCGACGTAGAAGCCGGCCACCTCGCCCTTGATGGCGACGTTGTCGAAGAACTTCGTCCTCCTCGACGAGAAGGCCGCGACCCCGTACTCCTCGTCCCGAATGAAGGTGTTGTTTCGGAAGGTGGTCCTGCTACCGCCGAAGGCGACGGCTCCGAAGTCGCGGAAGCCCTGGATCCGGAAGCCCTTGACCCTGGTGCGCGCAACCGTGGCGGGGCGCCCATTCGACGTTCGGCCGATGCAGATGCCCGACGTCCCGTGGCAGTAGCGGTCCGACCCGGGCTTGATCACGGTGCCCCTGCGGCTGTCGCCCGCGCCCCGCAGAGTGAGCTTGTTCTTCTTGATCGCGACCCCGCCGTGGTAAACGCCCGGGCGAACCGCGATCGTGTCGCCGCGGTTGGCGACGTCGACCGCCGCCTGGATCGAATGGCCCGGGGTGACCGTGATCGTCTTCGCCGAGGCCGCCGCGGCTACCGCGGCCATGCACGCTGCCATCGCCGCTCCGACCACGATCCATCGCACTGTTCTCATCGATCCTCCTCGGCGCAAGGGCAAAAGACGGCGGGCAGCATATATCGGCGCTTCGCGGGGCGGCGAGTCCCTCAGGCCTGGTCCACCCCGGAAGTCCCGGCCTCGCGAACGAAGACGAGTTTCACGAACTCCCCTTCGGCGAGCGCCTCGGGTGCCTCCTCCCAGCCGGCGCGCCGAGTCGTCACGAGCTCCGGATGAAAACGGCCCGAGGCGATCAGCTCGAGGGCTGCCGGCATCGCGGGGCGCGCGTGGACGCGGCCGGTTCGAAACGTGATCCCGCTGACGTAGGCCTCGAACATGGGCATCGGCGTGTCGTTCGTGAAGTAGATGCCCGTGCTCGTGCAGACTCCGTCGGGGCCGGTGGAGCCGACGGCGAGGGCCAATCCCGCGGGGTCGGCGGATGCATCGACGGTGATTGGAAACGGCCCGAGGCGCTCGTCGGGCAATCCGGCGATCGCCTCGGCGCCCACCTCCCGCGCGATCGAGAGGCGGCGCTCGTCGGTGTCCACGTAGACGACCCTGGGTGCGCCCATCGCGACCGCGATCGCGCTCGCATAGAGGCCGATGCTCCCGGGACCGCCCCCACCCACCACCAGCACCGAAGCGCCCGGGTCCTCCGCGAGGTGGGGTGCAACCGTTCGCCAGGCGTCCACGACGTTGTCGCTTACCGATGCCGCCGCAGCCGGGTCGACCCCGTCGGGAAGAGGCACGAGCATCTCCTCCGCGTAAGGGACCCGGACCAGGTCCGAGAGGAACCCACCCCACTGAGCCGCCCTCGGGGGAAGCCCGTAGGCGGACTGCGACGGCACCGACTCGCAGTGGGCGGTCTGACCGATCGCGCATCGCGAGCAGCGCCCGCACGAGATCTGGAACGGCACGCTGACCAGCCGGCCCGGCGACAGCCCGCCGGCCGATCCCCCCACCTCGACCACCTCCGCAATGCATTCGTGGCCCAGGGGGAGCGGCCCGCCGAAGACGCCGCCGCGGACGATCGCGGTGTCGAGATCGCAGGTCGCGACCGCTATCGGCCGCACGAGCGCCTCCCCGTCCCCGTCGATCGTCGGCCGGGGGACATCCTCCCAGTCGACGCGTCCGACCTCGTGGTACGTGAGCTGGCGCATTCGCGAGCCGGGAGCGACTATGCCGCTCGGCCCGCCCTGCTCGCCTGGCGCTCAGGGCTGATCCTGACCACGTCCCAGACCAGCCCCAACCTCTCGAGAGCCCGGATCACCGCCGCCGACGGATCGAGCTCCCAGCGCCCCAGTCCGTGGGCCGCCGAGGTCGGAAAGGCGTGGTGGTTGTTGTGCCACGCCTCGCCCATGGTGGGGAGGGCGAGCCACAAGACGTTTCGGGACTCGTCCGGGGTCGCGAACCGACGCTTTCCGAACACGTGGCAGACCGAGTTGATGCTGTACGTGAAGTGATGCAGGAGGAAGACTCGGACCGCCCCGCCCCAAAGCAGCGCGGTCAGCCCGGCGACCAGCGTCCCGCCGATCAGATAGCCGGCCACGAACGGGACCGCCAGGCCGACCGTCGCCCAGAGCAGGAAGGTCCGGTCGACAGTCCTGACCACTGGGTCAGCGATCAGGTCCGACGCGAACCGCTGCTTGGACCCCCGTTCCGTATGGATGAAGAGCCACCCGAGGTGCGCGTGGAAGAGGCCCCGGAGGGTCCCCCGCCAGCCGCCTCCGTGGCCGACGTGCGGACTGTGGGGGTCGCCCTGCTCGTCGGCGAAGGTGTGGTGCTTGCGGTGGTCGGCGACCCAGGAGATCACCGGCCCCTCGATCGCCGCGGACCCGAGCGCCGCGAAGATCCCCCGCAGCGCGCGGCTGGTCTTGAAGCTGCGATGGGTGAGCATCCGGTGGAACCCGACCGTGATCCCCAGCCCGGTGATCACGTAGGCCACCGCGAGAATCGCGAGGTCGCGCCAGTGGAGCGCCTCGTCCCAGACCTGCCATGCGGCGACGACCAGGAGCAGGAAGGGCACCGCGGTGACCAGCCCGGTGATGATGCGGTCGGCGGTCTCGTGCGCGACCGGCTGCACCAGCTCCGGGGCCTTGACGACCTCCGGGGCCTTAACGGCCTGGTCCACGACAGCCTGCTTTGAGATGAGCACTCGGTGTTTCTCCTAGGTCCAACCGAGACTCTGGCCGATAGTGGCCCGAGCCCGGTGTCCCTCGAACAACGTACCGCTTTTTCAGCCCGGGATGGTGAACATCGACTGGATCTGCGCCGCGAACATCAGATCCCCCTCGATCTTCAGCTTCCCGCTCATGAACAGCATCGGCCCGTTTGCATTCCCGGTGACCAGTTTCAGGAACGGGACCCCGTCGATCTTCAAGGTGGCGCGGGGCTCGGCCTTCAGCTCGGTGCTGCTGGTGCACCTGCCGTCGGCGATCACCACCTCCCACTGGTCCTCGCCCCCGTCTGGGCCGCCCGTGATCCTCCAGTGGATGACCGCGTCCTGACCGCTCCCCGGCTTGAAGTGCTCCTCCATACGCCGGAAGATCTCGCCGAGGATCTGGCCTCGCAGTGGCCCCTCCATGCCCTCTCGCAGCTTCTCGTCAGAGGTTCCCCCGATGCTTCGGGCGAAGTCCTCGGCCTGCACGGACGAGGGGTCCATCTCCTGGTCGAGCTCTTGGATCCGGTCGCTCACGGGTGCTCCTCTCCAATCGGGTGACGGGCGGTGGTCAGTCGATCCGGGCGCCGGAGATCGCGCGCGCGATGACCAGGCGCTGAATCTCGGAGGTGCCCTCGAAGATCGTGTAGATCTTGGCGTCGCGGTGCATCCGCTCGACGGGGAACTCGCGGGTATAGCCGTTGCCGCCGAGGATCTGGATCGCCCGCTCGGTGACCCAGACAGCGACCTCGCCCGCCTTCAGCTTCGACATCGAGCCCTCTGCTGAGTTGAAGTCCTTGCCCGTCCGCCCCATCCATGCGGCCCGCCAAACGAGCAGGCGCGCGGCGTCGATCTCCATCTTCATGTCGGCGAGGGCGAACGCGATCGCCTGGTTCTCGATGATCGGCCGTCCGAACTGCACCCTCTGGCCGGCGTAGTCGAGCGCGAACTCGTACGCAGCGCGGGCGATGCCGACGGCCTGTGACGCCACGGTCGGGCGCGAGACCTCAAAGGTCTTCATCGCCGCCTGTCCCCGCGAGGCCTGGCCTTCCCGGGCGCGTGCGAGCCGCTCGTCGAGCTTCTCCTTGCCGCCCAGCAGGCATGAGCCGGGGATCCGGCAGTCGTCCAGATGAACGTCGGCGGTATGGGAGGCGCGAATCCCGTGCTTTTTGACCTTCGCCCCCTGCTCGATCCCGTCCACCCCCGGCGGGATCACGAAGGCGGCGTGGCCTCGCGAACGAAGCTCTCGATCGACGGTCGCGATGACGACGTGGACGTCTGCGATCCCGCCGTTGGTCGCCCAGGCCTTCTGGCCGTTCAGCACCCACTCGTCCTTCGCCTCGTCGTAGCGCGCCGCCGTCCTGATCGCCGACACGTCAGACCCGGCGTCCGGCTCCGAGGAGCAGAAGGCGGCGACCTTGGGGTCGTCCTGCGATCCAAAGCATTGCGGAACCCATTCGACCAGCTGGTCGGGGGTCCCCGAGGAGTAGATCGCGGCGACCGCGAGCGTCGTACCCATGATCGACATCCCGATGCCGGCATCTCCCCAGAACAGCTCCTCGTTGACGATCGGCATCGTCAGGCCGCTGGGCTCCATCCAAAACTGGGCGATCCCCTCGAACCCGTAGAGCCCGATCTTCGCCGCCTCGGCGATCACCGGCCAGGGCGTCTCCTCGCGCTCGTCCCACTCCGCCGCCGCCGGACGGACCACCTGTTCGGCGAAGCCGTGTACCCAGTCGCGGATGTCCTGCTGATCGGAGCTCAGCTCGAGGCTGAAAACCGCCTCGGACGAGTTGCCGGCGCCGTTGACCGCCTCGACCGCTTCGCGCGCGGCGTCCTTGGTGCTCGACGACTCCATCGCGCAGAAGCTTACACCATTTGATGTCACATGTTTCAGTGTGAATGAACAACTCCGCCGAAGGCCTCGCCTCCGGCTACGTCTTCGGCGGGTTAGGGCCTGTTGCGTGGCGGCAGGACGTAACCACTAGCCTCGCCTTCCTGAGCGAGCTCGTCCAGATCCGCCCCGGGCTGTGGCGCTGGGCCCTCCCACACCCAGGCTGGCGCCCGAACGCCCGCGCCGGGAGCCCCGCCGACTGGCCACGCGAGGTCGGGTCGGTCCTCTTCGAGGCGGCCGACGCGACGGTGCTGATCGACCCGCTCGTCCCCGACGACGGGGGCGACGCGCTGCTTCGAAGGCTCGACCGCGCGATCCGCGAGCGCAGTCTGCCGGTGAGCATCCTGACCACGATCCAGTTTCATCGGCGAAGCCGAGACATGCTCGCCGAACGCTACGGGGCCTCGACGTCGCGGGCTCGGAACCGCCTGCCCGCAGGAGTCGAATCGTTTCCGATCCAAGGCGCCGGCGAGACGATGTTCTGGCTCCCCGAGCGCCGGGCGCTCGTCCCGGGCGACCGGATCATCGGCGCAAAGGGGGGCGGGCTTCGGACCTGTCCGGACTCGTGGCTCGGCTATCTGCCGAGCGGCCTCTCCGTCGCGAAGCTTCGCGACCGGCTCCGGCCCCTGTTGGAGCTGCCGATCGAGGCTGTCCTCGTCTCGCATGGTGATCCGGTCCTGCGCGCGGGACGCGCTGCCCTCGCTCGGGCGCTGGAGGCGTGATGGCTGTTCGTCGCGGGCCCGGAGCCCGCACGCTGGCCGCAGGTTGAACCGCGCGCCGGCCTTTGGCGCATCGCCCGTTGGTAGCCTTTCGCCGCCACGGGGCACAGGGGGTCCCGGCGGATTCCCTCTGCAATGACCGAAAGTTCCTCAACAGCGCTGGACCCCACCGCGTTCGCGATCGGGTTCGACGAGCGAGACAGGGTGCGTCTCCACGAGCTCTGGGACGAGGTCCTCGACTCGCAGCGCTGGACGGAAGGCGAGCTGGTGGAGCGCTTCGAGGCCGCCTGGGCGGAATTGAACGCCCTTGCGAGCGTCGCGTTCGCGAGTTGGTCCGGGGCGGCGATGGCCGCGCTGGAGTTCTGCGACATCCGCGGATCGTCGGTGCTCTGCCCCTCCAACACGTTCATGGCAACCCCGCTCTCGGTGATCAAGGCCGGCGGCGACCCCGTGTTCGTCGACTGCAACCGCGAGGACCTGTGCGTCTCGTTCGCCGACTTCGAAGCAAAGGCTGAGCGGCACCGCCCGAAGGCCGCCTGGCTGGTCCACATCGGCGGCCACATCGCGTTCGAGGTCGAGCGGATCGCCGATTACTGTCGCGAGAAGGGGATCTTCCTGATCGAGGACTGTGCCCACGCGCACGGCGCGCGATGGGGTGCCCGCCGACCGGGCACCTGGGGCGATGCCGGCGTCTACTCGATGTACGCGACGAAGACGATCTCGACCGGCGAGGGAGGCATCCTGGTCACCCGCCACGATGAGCTCGTCGATTATGCGCGGTCCTATCGCAACTACGGCAAGCCCGACCATCGGGTCGAGGGCCTGAGTCACAGGATGAGCGAGTTCTCGGCGGCGATCGGACTGGTACAGCTCGATCGCCTGGAGGAGATCGTGTCGTGGAAGAACGCCGCGGCCCGTGACCACCTCGACGCGCTATTCCCCGCTCACGTCGAGCTGCCCGAAGGGATGGTCTCGGGCCTCTACAAGTACATCGTCTTCGGCTCGATCGCCCGATCCACCGGCCGGGTCTACGAGGAGCCCTGCCATCGGATCCTCGGCGATTCGGCGGCGCTGCCGAATACGGACTGGGTGGCCGCGAATCACTCCTGCGTCCCGCTCTACTATCGCGGTCCCGAGCCCGCCGACGAGAGCGCCTGGCGGGCGCTCCTGGAGGCGTCGTGAAGATCCTGGTCACCGGGGGGGCGGGATTCATCGGCTCGCACGTGGTCGACAAGCTGATCGACGCCGGCCACCGACCGCGCATCTTCGACCTGCGACCCTCGCAGCACCACTCGGGTTCCGCCGCGGAGCACGTCTCGGGCGACGTCACCGATCGCGCGGCGCTGGCCGGTGCCGCTCGGGGCTGCGACGCGATCATCCACCTGGCGGCGGTCGCCGACGTGGGTGACGTCGTCAAGGACCCCGCCCAGGCCGAGCGGTTCAACGCTCAGGGGACGTTCGAGGTGCTCGAGGTCGCCCGCGAAGAGGGGATCGGGCGGGTCATCTACGGCAGCACGACCTGGGTCTACAGCGACTGCGAGCCGGTTCGCGTCGACGAGGAGACCCCCCTGCAGGCGCCGAGCCACCTCTACACCGCGACGAAGCTCGCCGGGGAGCTCTATTGCAAGTCGTACTCGGAGCTCTACGACGTCGAGTACACGATCCTGCGATTCGGGATCCCCTACGGCCCCAGGGCGCGAGATGCAACCGTGATGGCCGCCTTCGCGGCCAAGGCCGAGGCGGGCGATGCGCTCACCGTGGCCGGCGACGGCAGTCAGTCGCGCCGCTTCGTTTATGTCGAGGACCTCGCGGAGGGGGTCGTCGCGGCGCTTCGGCCCGAGGCCGCGAACCGGGTCTACAACCTCGCCCGGGATGAGGAGGTGACCATCCTCGAGATCGCCGAGGCGGTCCGCAGCCAGGTCGCCGACACCGGGATAACCCACACGCCGGCCCGGACCGCCGATTTCGGCGGCAAGGAAGTGTCTAGCCGGCGCGCGGCCGAAGAGCTCGGATGGACCGCCCGAACGCCGTTCGAAGAAGGACTTCGCAAGTACCTCGAATGGCGGCGCATCCGCACCCGCCCCCGCCGGGTGCTCGTCCTGACCGCCGACATCGGCGAGGGCCACGACCTGCCCGCGCGGGCGATCGCCCATGATCTGGCCTCCGATCCGGCCGGGGCCCGGGTGGACGTCGTGGACGGCCTCAAGGCGATGGGCCGGCTGCTCACGCTCGTGGTCCGCGACGGCTCCTGGCTGTCGTTCAACTGGCTGCCCTGGCTGTTCGAGCTTCAGTACTTCCTGCTGGCCCGGTTCGCACCGACGCGGTGGCTGACGCTCCGACTTGGCTGCCTGATCGGCTCCCGGGGACTTCGCCGGACGATCCGTGAGCACGATCCCGACGTCGTGGTCTCGACCTACCCGGGCACGACCGCGGTGCTCGGCGAGCTGAGACGCCGGGGTCGCCTCGATGCTCCCGTGGTCTCTGCGATCACCGACCTTGCAGGGCTGCGGTTCTGGGCGCATCCGGGGGTCGATCTCCACACCGTCACCCACCGCGAGTCGACCGAGGAGGTGGAACGAATCGCGGGGCCGGGCTCGGCCAGGTGGGCGAGACCGCCCACCGCCGACGAGTTTCTCGAGCCGGTTTCGCAGGCCGACGCCCGGCGTCGCCTCGGCCTTCCGGAGGGCGGCAAGGTGGTCGTCGTCTCGGGAGGCGGATGGGGCATCGGCGACATGACGGGGGCGGTCGACGCAGCACTCGAGGTCGACGAGACCACGGTCCTTTGCCTGACCGGGCACAACCGGCGGGCCCGCGAGCGGGTGGAGCACCGCTTCGGCGCCAACCCACGTGTGCAAGTGCTCGGGTTCACCGACCGGATGAGCGATCTGCTCGCCGCCGCCGACGCGCTCGTTCACTCGACCGCGGGGCTCACCGTCCTCGAGGCCCAGATCCGAGGTTGCCCGGTGATCTCGTACGGGTTCGCGGTCGGCCACATCCGCGCCAACAACACTGCGTATGAGCGGTTCGGGCTCGCGAGGGTGGCGACCTCGCCGGAGAGCCTCCGTAAGGCCCTCGGAAACGCCCTCGCCCACCGGCCCGACCCGGACCGGGGCTTCGCGGCCCTCCCGTCCGTCGCGGCGCTGGCGCTGGACGCCAAGCCGCGCCCGAAGCCCCGGACCGTGCCCCGCGCTCGCGCCGCGCGCGCCGCGGCCGCCACCGCCTGCGCGTTCCTGCTCGCCTGGGAGGTGCTGCTTACCGATGACGCCTTCCCGCTCTTCGCGAAGGTGATGAACGCATCGCCGACGACCGCCGTGACGACGCACCACCGCGCGGTGGGCCTCCTGATCAATGCCCCGCCCGAGAACGTCGCCCCGGTCGCGCGCGAGCTGGCGCGGCGCCGGCTGAACGCGTCGTTCGCGCTCGGCTCGGCACCCAGCCCGCATGACCTCGGGGCGCTGCGTCGGAAGGGAGACGACGCCATTCCCCGGCTCGATGTGGGCGGCCCGTTCCACTCGCTGGGCACAAAGGGAAGGCTGGTCAACGATGCGACCGCGCTCGGCTTGGGCAAGGGGTTCATGTACGAGCCGAGCAGCGACTTCACGCCGACCCAGTATCTGCTCGCGCACGCGGCCGGAGGCTCCCCCGTTCTCGGCGCCGCCGAGAGCAGCGCGGGCGATCCCGTTCCGCCGGTATACCGAGGTGAGATCGTGCAGGTCGACGTCGACGGGCCGAGGGTCGCCTGGAACTCGACCCTGGACTCACTGCACAACCGCCTTGCGGCGCGGCGACTCCATGCCGTAACCGTCCCCGCGCTGGTCAACTCCAGCGCCAGGTAGGCACCCGGGCCGGCGCCGGATGGTACGGTGCCGCACTCATGGCCACCGGGACTGTGAAGTGGTTCAGCGACGAGAAGGGCTTCGGGTTCATCACGCCCGATGACGGCTCGCAGGACATCTTCGTCCATCACAGCGCGATCGTCGGCGACGGCTATCGCTCTTTGGACGAGGGGGCGAAGGTCTCGTTCGAGACCGAGTCCGGCGAGAAGGGGCCCCGAGCCGCGACCGTCGAGAAGGTCTAACCGGCTTCGCGCGGCTCGCTAGCCGCGGATCTCGACCGAGTCCGGGCCCAGCTCGGAGGCGCTCGGCACCCCCGCGAGCGCCAGCGAAACGTCGAACTCGGTCACCAGCATCTCCAGCACCGTGCGCGCGGCTGCCTCACCCCCGACCGCGAGCCCCCAGATCACCGGCCTGCCCACCATCACGGCGCGGGCGCCGAGCGCCAAAGCCTTGAGCACGTCGGTGCCGCGACGTATCCCGCCATCGACTAGGACGTCGATCCGATCGCCGACGGCATCAGCGACCGCCGGCAGCGCCTCGGCTCCCGCCGGGACGGTGTCGAGCTGTCGGCCACCGTGGTTTGAGATCACCACGCCGGCCGCCCCATGATCCGCCGCCGCCACCGCGTCCTCGGGCGTCATGACGCCCTTCACGACGACCGGGAGCTCACTCACCTCGACCAGCCGCTCGATATCCACCCAGGTGAGGCTCGGGTCGATCAGCTCCCCGATCTCGAGGACGTTGAAGGCGGCGCCCGCGCGCGGCGCTCGGAGCCAGGACGCCATCGGGAAGCGTGTACTGGGTCCGCAGGTCGCGATCGCGGATCCCGAGCACCGGGAGGTCGACCGTGACCACGATCGCCTCGAACCCGCTCTCGGCGGCGTCGCGAACCAGCTGATTCGACAGACCACGGTCTCGAAACACGTAGAGCTGAAACCAGCGCTCGCCCGAGGGCGCCGCCGCCGCGATCTCAGCCGGGCCGGCGCCCGCAAGCGAGGAGAGGCAGAACACGGCCCCCGCGGCCGCCGCCGCGCGCGCGGTCGCGCCTTCGCCCTGCGGATCGGCGAGGCCGTGGAAGGCGGTCGGCGCCACGAACACGGGGTGGGGACGGACCCGGCCCAGGACGGTCGTCTCGGAGTTCCGCTCCGAGACGTCGACCAGAACCCTGGGGCGAATCGCGATCCGTCGCCAGGCCTCGACGTTGGCCCGCAGTGTGAGCTCGTCGGCGGCACCCCCGGCGTAATAGCCGTGGGGGCCTTCCTCCAGGATCTCGGCCGCGCGGGCCTCGAAGTCCGCCAGCGTGCGCGGCATCTCCATGGATTGGAATCTATTCGGATCGGGCGACGCCGCGGCCCTGGGGTGCGCTCCCCGCGGGGAGCGTTGATCAGGCGCGCGGCGCCAGGATCACCAGTGGGATTTCACGGTCGGTTCGCTCCTGATAGCCCGCGTATCCGCCGTAGACCTCGACGACCCTGGGCCACAGCCGCGAGCGCTCCGCGGCGTTCGCGACCCTGGCGCGGACATCGTGGCGCGCCGAGCCCACCTGGACCGTCGCCTCGGGGTTCGCCCGCAGGTTGTGGAACCACGCCGGGTTGCGGGGATGGCCGCCCTTCGAGGCGACGAGGATGATGTCCTCGCCGTCCTCCGCGTAGACGAGTGGCGTCGTTCGCTCGGTTCCGCTCTTCGCCCCGACGTGGGTGAGGAGAAGCATCTGGGGCACCCCGGGGAACCGATGTCCGACCAGGCCCTGCGGTGGCCCGGTAGACGGCGGTGTGAACACCCATCAGTCGCTTCCACACCGGCCAGCCGCGATCGACGATCTCCATCGTGTCCACGAACGACAGCTTACGCCGCCCCGTCTCGATCGAACCAGGTTCCGCGCTCGTCCGTATCCCGGACAGTCCGGCGACCGCCGGCGACGACGAACAGAGGTATGAGATGACTGATCGAAGGGTCAAGGCGTCGGCGATCGTTGCGGCGATCGCGGTGGCTGCGGCGATCGCGGGTTGCGGCGGTTCGAGCTCGAGCTCGACCACCTCGGCGCCGGCGGGCGGCGCGGCGTCCTCCTCGGGCGGCGGCGCCGGAGCAGGGAGCGCATCCAACTCGACCACGAGCCCCGGAAGCGGCGGGGGGGGGCGGCGGATACGGGTACTGATCGCCTTTCGAGCGTCGTCGTCGCGATTGCCGCCTCGGCGCTGGCCGTCGGAGGGTGCGGAACTCATAGCGCCGGCTCCGGATCGGAGCAGCGTCTGGTCGCCGCGTATCTGGCTCGGGTCGAGCCGATCCGGATCCGGGTCAACCGCCTCCTCGACCGAGCCGACCCGATCCTCTCCGCGTACGACAAGCGACGGATCGGGCCGCTCCGCGCCCAACGACGCCTCGGAGCGCTGGAGCATCGGTTCGCGGCCGATGCGAGGAGGATCGCCGCCGTGCGGGAGGTCCCGGCCCCGCTGCGCGGCGCGCAGCGGGCCTACGCGCACACCTACGTCCTCGAAGACGCGTATCTGAGCGCCCTCGTGTCCGCCCTGCCCGACCGCGACTTCGAGGCGCTGCCCGCCACCCAGTCACGCCAGCGTGCGGCGATCATCGCTTGGCGCATCCGGCTGGAGGTGGTCGCCGGACGGCTCGGGATGAGGCTGCCCGCGGACCTGGAGGTGGCCGGACGCGGCGAGATCGCCCCGTCGCCCCTTGGAGACTGAGCGAAGCCGATAGGCCGGTGTACGATCGGCCCAGGGAGCAATTACGACGCTCCCGGTCAGGAGAGTGGTGTCGGCAGCGCAAGGCAGCATCGAGCTCAACGGGCAGGTCCTCGGCTCGAGCGGAAATCGCGCGGGGTTCCTGCTCCTGCTCGGCCTGCTCGCCTCGTTCGGGTTCATCCGCATGAGCACCAGGCTGATGCGCAGCCCGAAGGTGCCCTGGTGGCCCGGCAGCGTCAAGACCGGCGGCGTCCACATCCATCACCTCGTGTTCGGGATCGTCCTGCTGATGCTCGCCGGCTTCCTCGAGTTCGCCCTCCAACCCGATAGCCCCTGGCTGGAGATCCTGGCCGCCGGGTTCGGGATCGGCGCCGGTCTGACCCTCGACGAGTTCGCCCTCTGGCTTCACCTGGAGGACGTCTACTGGGCCGAGGAAGGTCGCCGCTCGGTTGACGCGATCATCGTCGCGACGATCGTCGCCGGGGCAATCGTCCTCGGCCTGGCTCCGATCGGCTCGAATGACGGCTCGGCAGTCGGGATCGTGCTCGCGGTGGTCAGAGGCGCTGTGTCTTCGCCGCAGTCGCCGCCGTGAAGGGGAAGTACTGGTCGGCGTTGGTTTCGATGTTCGTTCCTCCGGTCGGGTGGGTGTCGGCGATCCGACTGGCCAAGCCGGAGTCACCGTGGGCCCGGCGCTTCTATCCGGAGGGCAGCGACAAGCTCGTCAAGGCCAACCAGCGCGACGAGCGCAGCACCGAGCGGTATCGCCGCTGGCAGGAGCTGATCGGCGGCCGGCCCAAGCCCGGCCGAGTCCTCGGACGAGATCTGAGGAGGGCGCCCGATGCCGCCGAGCTCGGAGGCTCCGCTCCGGATCCTCTACGGAGTCAACGGCGAGGGAATGGGCCACGCGACCCGCTCGGAGGTCGTGATCGAGGTCGCTGCTCGAACGCCACGAGGTGCGAGTGGTCGCGTCCGGGGCGGCATTCCGCCACCTCTCCGAGCGCCTACCCCGGGTGGACGAGATCTTCGGCCCGAGCTTCGCCCTCGACGAGGGAGAGATCAGGCGCTGGGCGACCGTGAGGCAGAACCTGCTGCTCGCACAGCACGAGCTGCCGCATACGGTCCGGACCTGGGTCAGCGAGGTCGACGATTGGAAGCCGGACGTGGTGATCAGCGACTTCGAGCCGCTGACGGGCGTATACGCGCGGCTCACCCGGGCGCCGCTGATCGCGGTCGGAAACATCAACATGCTCGACCGATGCCGGCACGACATCGAGATCGTCGGCCGAGAACGCGATGACTTCCTGCTTGCGCGCGCCGTCGCCCACTCGATGGTGCCCGGGGCGGTCGAGTACATCGTGACCACCTTCTTTCATCCACCGGTGCGCCACAAGGCGACGACGCTGGTGCCGCCCGATCGTGCGGCCCGAGATCATCGACGCGACCAGCGTTCGAGGCGATCACCTGGTCGTCTACTCGAGCGGCGATGACGCGCTGCTCGAGGCCCTGCGTTCGGTCGAGGCCCGGTGCCTCGTCTACGGGATGCGGGGCGGTCCGGATGAGGCCGTGGTCGACGGCAATCTCGAGTTTCGGCCCCGCTCGACCGAGGGGTTCGTGGATGCTCTGCGGACGGCGCGTGGGGTGGTGGCGGGCGGCGGCTTCTCGCTGCTCAGCGAGGCCGTCTACCTCGGAAAACCGGTGCTCTCGATCCCGCTGCGCGGTCAGTTCGAGCAGTTGATGAACGCGCGCTACCTGGAGCGACTCGGGTATGGGCTGTGCGCCACCGCGGCGACCTCCGAGCGGGTCGGCAGCTTCGTCTCACGGATCGGTGAGTTCGAGTGCGCGCTCGGCGGCTACCGAGCAGTCGGGGAACTCGGTCGCGCTCGAGGCGATCGAGGATCGCGCCCTCGAGGCCGCCCGCAGCGCTCCTCGCGAGCTGCGCCACGCGCGCCGCGAAGCGCGGAGGGCCGCTCGATGAAGCGCCGAGCGCGCACTGCGATCGGCGCCGCGACGGCTGCCGCCGGGTTCGCTTGGTTCAACGGCCAGTATCCGACCTCGCAGCTCTACGGCCGAACGATCTGCCGCGTCCCGGACGCGGGGCGAACCATTGCCCTGACCTACGACGACGGCCCGAACCCGCGGTACACCGAGTCGCTGATGGAAGTCTTGGAGCGCCACGGCGCCCGTGCGACCTTCCTGGTCATCGGCCAGTGGGCCGAACGCGAGCCGGACCTCCTTCGCGCCCTGGCCGAGGCCGGGCACGCGCTCGGCAACCACACCTGGTCGCACCCGACGATGCCGCTCCGCTCGCGGACGCAGATCCACGAGGAGTTGCGTCTCTGCCGCGAGGCCGTCGAAGCCGCCGGGCTGACCTTCTCGAGCGTCGATGGAGCGGCCCTGATGCGCCCCCCGTACGGGCGCCGCCGGCCGGGCACGCTTCGGGCAATCCGGGAGGCGGGCTACAACCCGCTGCTGTGGTCGATCACCTGCTACGACTGGCGCCGCACGGCAACGGTCGACAAGCTCGTCCAGCGCGCCGGGCGGGCGCGCGACGGCGACATCATCCTCCTCCATGACGGCTCGGACGCCGAGCCCGCCGCGGACCGCGCCGCCTCGGTGGCCGCGACGGACGAGGTGCTTGGCCGGCTGACCGCCGAGGGCTACCGGTTCGTGACCGTGCCGGAGATGGTCGGCGAGGCGGCCCAGTCGGCCGAGCGCCGACCGGTATAGGGTCGTCCCCCGTATGGCCAACCCAAGAGGAGGAGCTGGATGACCGGAAAGGCCGACTTCACTGACGAGGAGTGGCAGGACATCCTCCAGGGGCCGCCCACCGCGGGAATGATCGTCGTCACCGCCGAGCGGGGCGGGACGTTTCGGGAGAGCATCTCGATGGCCAAGGCCTATACGGGGGCGCGCGCCGAGCATGGCGAGAGCCAGCTCTTGGACGAGATCGCCGCGACCAAGCCCGAGATCGACCGAACCCGTTACCACTCCCTCGAGGAGCTCAAGGAGCACGGCCTTAAGCACCTCGGCGAGATCATCGAGCTCCTGGACGCCAAGGCGACCGCGGACGAGGTCGACCAGTACAAGCGCTTCGTCCTCACCCTTGCCCAGCGTGTCGCCGAGGCCCACAAGGAGGGCTTCCTCGGGCTGAGCGGCGAGCGGGTGAGCGATGCCGAGCGGGCCGCGGTGAGCGAGATCGCCGAGACGATCGGCTCCTCGCCGCCCGATCCGGCCGGCGAGTAGACCCGGGAACGGCCGAGTCGCAGTCGTCCGTTCGACGCGACTCGGCCGCCGATCCCGGCGGTCTGACGGCGGGTCCTAGTGCTGGTGCTTGACCTTCGAGGAGACGCACTTGCCCAAGGCATTGCGCCCGTTGTGGTTCGTGCCGTAGGTCTGGTGGAAGCCGGCGGGATCGGCATCCCGGGCGGCGCGGCACTCCTTGGCGGCGTTCTTGAACACGGAAACGTCCTTCTTGACGTCTGACCTGACCGTGCGCGAGACGCACTTGCCGAACGCGTTTTGCCCGTTGTGGTTGGTGCCGTAGGTCTGGTGGAACCCAGCTGGGTCCGCCTCGCGGGCCGCCCGGCAGTCCTGAGCGGCGTTCTTCAGCTCCGCGGAGACCTCGTCGGTCGTGCCCTTGATGCAGTTGCGCATCGCGTGCTTGCCGTACGTGGCGCGGAAGGCAGCCTTGTCGGCCTTCTTCTGGGCCGCGCACTGCTTGGCCGCGACGTTCTTGGCGTGGCTGTCGCTGGTCGCGTTGCCCGCCGTCGCCACGGCCGCAACCAGCAGCGACGCGCATAGACATCCACAGGCAATCGTGATCACTCGCTTCAAGGGTTCAACTCCTTGCCGCCCCGCTCTCGGGGCATTGTTTACAGGTCCCGTTGCCGCATAGAACGCGGCGGCGGTCCCGTTGTCAGGAGCTACTTCGCGTTGCCCTTCGAGGCGTCGTGCGCTGTCGATGGCCGGCTGTGGCCCGGGGAGGAGGGGTTGTGCCCGAGAGCGGAAGCGCTGTTATCGGGCGAGGACCCGCTGTGGCCAGGGGGCGCAGAGGGCTTGCCCTGTGCCTGCGAGGGAAGGGTGGGAGCGTTGGAGGCGGCGTTGGTGTGGCCCGGCGGCGAGGCGGGTTTGCCGTGTGAAGCGGCTCCGCCTCCGCTGCCATTGCCCCCCGCAGACGAGTGAGCCGGCGGGGTGGCGTTGGAGGTCGCGGGAAGGCTGGAGTTGCCGGTGTTCGCCGCGGCGCCACCCGCGTCCCTCGGGGCGCTCCCGCCGTCGCCGACAACCTGGCTGTCGCCGCCGCGTCCGGAAGCGTGCCCGCGGTCTCTCCCCACCCGCACGGAGGCGCCATCGCGACCACCCGTCGTGGCGTCACCGACCGATCCGCGGTGCGCGGCGCGGCTCGCGGCGGCGCGATGGGCGCCGCCCGGTGCGGCGCTCGAAGCGGAGTTCGACCTCACGGGGCCCTCTCGTGGCCCCAGCAGCGGCAGCTTGACTCCGCCGCTCACGCCCGCGGCTCCGGCGCCGATCACGATCGCGGCCGCGATCGACGCGCCCTTGACGGCCATCGGGCCGGCGATCGCCGTTCCCCCCGCCGTTCCGGCCGCGCCCCCCGCCGCCGTTCCGGCCGCCACGCCCACGCCGCCGCCGCCGCTCCCGCCGCCCAGGACGGTGGCGAGGAGGCTCGACGCGGCCGCCGCGGGGAGAGGCGCGCACAACGCCTGCAGATCGGAGCTGCGCCGCGAGATCGCCGCCTCGAACCCGCTGCACGCCTCGCAGGCTCGCAGGTGGGCTCGCAGTCTGCGGTTTCGCAGCACGCGGCCGTCCCGCTCCGACAGCGCGTGGCGAGCCGCCTCACACTCCATGTCGCGCCCCCGGCCCAGATCCCGCAAAGCCACACGAGCCTCGTATACCGACTGGCGTGCCGCCGCCATGGAGGTCGCCAAGCGCCGTCGCGATCTCGGCGTAGGTCAGTCCGCTCAACTCCCGCATGACCAGCGCTCCCCGCTGGCGCTCGGGAAGCTGGTCGAGGTCGGCGACGAGTTGACGCAGGCGCTCCCGCGCCTCGGCCTCGGAGTCGGCACCCGCCGCCGTCGGGTCGGGGACGCAATCGGAGTCCACGACGTCGGCGCGCTGGCGCAGAATCGTGACGGCCTCGTTGTGCGCCACTCGGTAGAGCCAGGGGCGAAGGGCGATCTGCCGCTCCTCGCCGGGAAGCGAGCGGAGCGCGCTCGCCATCGTGCTCTGGAGCGCATCCTGTGCCTCGTCGGGGTCGGACAGGATCGCGCGGCAGTAGCGGTAGAGCTCCTGGTGATAGCGCTTGAAGATCGCCTCGAACGCGCGCTCGTCGCCGCGGCCCGCCAGGCGCACCAATCGTGCGTCCGAGAGCAGCGGCCGCGGCATCCAGGCGGACGCGGAGGTGGCCGCGAAGGCCGTCTCGCTCGCCGACATCGTTGGAATTATCGACCGTCCACCCCAAAACTGCAAATCTCATTGGTCCGTCCTGCGGAATCGTCCTCTCGGAACCCAAACGGGCGAGGGCGCCGGATGTCAGGCGAGCGCGGCCGACACTCGCATGGGCAGGAGCCGCTGGGAGCCTCAGACGGGCTTGGTCGTCATCGCCCAGATCGCGACGAGGTTGGCGATCAACAGGAGCGAGACCAGTCCGGCCGGGGCACGGGCGAGGGGGCCCGGGCTCTCGGACCGCCGCACGCGGCGCATCGCGAGACCCGCCAGCACGGTCGAGATCAGGATCAGCAGCAGCCCGAGGTCGGCGGCGCCTTGCCCGATTCCGATCCAGGTCGCGTTCGAGTCGGTGAGGTCCTCCTTGGAGGCGATCCATGCGGCGCCAACGCGCATCAGGATCCAGGCGGGCAGCGCGCCGATCAGCAGCGACCGGTAGCCGAGCCGCACCAGCCCAGCGTTCCCGTCGCGCCAGGCGAGCACCAGGGCCGAGGTGGCCAGGACCAGCGCCCCGACCAGGAGCATCGCCCCCAGGACGTGCAACAGGAGCGGGAAGTCCCAGGCGTCGGGACGAGTGATGCTCGCGAGCACCGTCACGCTCCCGGCTTGTAGATCATCACGACGAGCAGGGCCAGGATGACGAGCGATCGCAGCCAGTGCATCAAGGCCGCCCGCTGGGCATCCCGGCTCGCGGCCGCTCCCTCCCCCGGACCGAGCTCCGCCACGTAGCCGGCCTGCGCGCGTCGCCCGAGCTCCGTGCCGATCGCCCAAAGCACGATCGCCGTGATGATCCAGCCATCCCAGATCTCGTAGCCCTTCACGTAGAGGGCGAGCCAAACACCGAATACGAGCGTGCCGAGGCCGCCGATCGCCCACAGCACGTTGCCCACCGCGAGAACGCGCGAGTCGGTCGCCGCCCCGAGTGCGAAGGCGGTGAAGATGACCACCGTCGCGACGAGCGCGAACGCGGCCAGAACGTGCAGGAGCAAGAGGGTGTCGTACACGTCGCGGAAACCTATCTCAGGCGTCCGTGCATGGCATCCGGAACACCTGGGTCCTGCTCCCCGTTTCCAAGGTCCCGTGGGACGGCGCGATCCGGCTCGGTCAGCCCTCGGGACCGTAGACGTTACGCAGGAAGCGGCGGGTCCGGACCGCCGGCGGCGACGTGCCGTCGTAGAGGTCGGCGACGTGGCCCGCACCGCGCGCGATGTACTGGCGTGAGGTCGGGAACTCGTCGGCCACCAGCCTCCCCTCGTACGGGGAGGTGACGTTGTCGAGCTCGCCCGAGACGACGAGCACCGGCGCAGTGGTCGGCTCGTCGCCCGGCCCGACCGGCGGCTCGTACAGGCGGCTGGGCCGGGGGGCAGTCAGGCAGTACTGGTAGAGCGTCTCGGAGGAGAGCGCCACCTCGCGGGGCTTGAACGGGGCGAGCTGTACGGCGTTCCCGTAGGTCCGGACCTGCCGCTCGAGCTCGGCGCGGCGCTTCGCCTCCGAGGCGTCCTTGCTCCACAGCAACGGGTAGTCGTTGCAGCTGACCACGTCCTCCTGGGCGAGCGAGAAGTGGCGCAGGTGGCCATAGCCGAGCTTGGCCTGTGCGATCAGGACCTTCCACGGGGTCGCGTCGCCGCGGCGCAGCGCGGTCCCCGCGCGGTCGATCCGCAGGTAGGAGTCCGGGGGCGAGTTGCCGGCCACCGCCAGCGCGTCGACGAGTGCTCCCACCCCGCGGTGCCTCGATCGCAGCCAGACGACGAGCTTGCGCAGGCGCTCTTGCGCGTTGCCGGAGCAGTCCGGCGAGCGCCGGCAGGCGATCGCCAGGGATCGCACGCCGGTCGAGATCAGGCTCGGATACCAGGCGCTCTCGCCCCGGACCGGATAGGCCGAGTCGAGCACCAGGGCATTCAGCGTCTGCGGATGACGGAACGCGTACGACTGGGCCAGGAATGTGCCGTAGGAATCGCCGTACAGCGTGATCCGCCCGAGCCCGAGGGCGCTGCGCACGTCGTTGATGTCGTCCGCCGCCGCCGAGGTCCGGTACGAGCTGAAGCGCGGCCCAAGCCGCTCGGCGCAGGCCGGCAGGGCGATCCAGTCCGGCGCCCGTCCGTACTGGAGGTCGGGGCAGTCGAGCGGCTTGGAGCGGCCGGTGCCGCGCATGTCGACCATTACCAGGTCGCGGCGCTCCAGCAGGCCCCCGAACAGCTTCGCGTAGGAGCGGACCGTCCATGAGCTCGCGTATCCCGGTCCGCCCTCGACCGCGACGATCGACCCGAGGGCGGGCTGGTCCCGATCCCTTCGCGGCAGGATCACGAACCCGATCCGCGTCTTGCCGAGCGACTCCTCTCGGCGCTCGAGCGGCACGTGGATCTCTCCACACCTGAGGCCCCTCGGGGTCGGTCCCGACTTGCAGCGATGGAGGTCGCTCACCCTCAGCGAGGCCACGCGATCGGCCCGGCTCGCCTGGTCAGGCGATCCCCCGCCGCAGCCGCTGGCCCCCAGCGTGAGCGCCGCCGCCACGCTCAGGCCGGTCGCGAGAGCTCCCATGCCCGCGGATGGCCGTCTCGGCCGTCGAGGAGCCATTGGCCAGAACCTAGCTGGAACCGCGCCCCGACGCTCGGCATTGACCCGCCCCGGGCCGCCAGCCGGCAGGCGGCAGGCCTGATCGCGACTTCCTGCTACGGTGCCCGCGATAGGGCTGGGCAAGAGGCCCGGCGAACATTGTGCAGGCGCTCCTCGTTTGGTTATTCGTAGCCTCCGCGGTCGCAGCACTTATCAATGGAGGACGACGAATATGCCGACCGGAACGGTCAAGTGGTTCAGCGACGAGAAGGGCTTTGGCTTCATCACGCCCGATGATGGCTCGAAGGACCTGTTCGTCCATCAAAGCGCGATTCTCGGTGATGGTTTCCGCACCCTCGCGGAGGGTGCCAAGGTCACCTTCGAAGCCGAGGCCGGCGACAAGGGCCCCAGGGCGGTAAACGTCCAGGCTTCCTAGCCTCGCGCACCGGCCCCGCTTGCGGGCGGGGCCGAGACGGCGCGGCGCGCATCGCGGCCTCGAGCTGCGATGCGCTCGCCGCCCGGTACCTCGCCCACCCACCCCGGCTTGGCGATCACGATCTGGAGGTCGCGGATGCGAGCCTCTCGAAAGCCCGCCTCCGACATGGCCAGCCAGAGCGCCCACAGGCGCCGGAAGGGCTCGTCGTAGCCGAGCTCCTCGAGGCGTGCTCGCGCCCCGACGAAGCGCTCTCGCCAGTGTCGAAGGGTCAACGCGTAGCTCGGGCTGATGTCGTCGAGCCAGACGGGACGCATGTCCGTGCAGCGGGCCAATGCCCGGTGGATCACCCCGAGCGAGGGCAGGCAGCCCCCCGGGAATATCAGCTCGGTGGCGAAGCTCCTGGTCGTCTTCTCGGCCTCGTAGGCGCGGTCGTCGACCGTGATCGCCTGCAGGAAGAACAGCCCCCGCGGCTCCAGCAGCTCTGAACAGCGCTCGAAGAACCGATCGAAGTACTGCCAGCCGACGGCTTCGATCATCTCGATCGAGACGAGCTTGTCGTACCTGCCGGTCAGGTCGCGATAGTCGGCGCCCAGGACCGTGACCAGGCGCTCGACGCCCGCGGCCCGCACGCGCGCCTCGGCGTGGGAGCGCTGCTCGCGCGAGATCGTCGTCGTGGTCACTCTGCAACCGCGGCGAATGGCCGCCTGGACGGCCAGCCCGCCCCAGCCGGCTCCGATCTCCAGCAGGTGGTCGTCGGGCCTCAGCTCGAGCCGATCGAAGATCCGCTCGAGCCTCGCGAGCTGGGCCTCCTCGAGGGTCTGGCCCGGGTGCTCGAAGACCGCTGATGAGTACATCATCACCTCGCGGTCCAGGAACAGCTCGAAGAGCTTGTTGCCGAGGTCGTAGTGGGCGGCGATATTGCGCCGCGCTCCGCCGCGCGTGTTGAGCACCGGCAGCGAGCCGAGGCGCTGAAGCGGGCGCAGCAGGGGCGCCGCCCGGCGGCGAAAGCCGTCCATCCGGCCGACCTCGCGGGCACCGATCCGCGCCACCTCGACGAGGTCGTCCGTGCTCCACATGCCCGCCGAGTAGGCCTCGCCGAGGCCCACGCTTCGACGCCTCGCGAGCGCCACATAGGCGCGGGGCGAGCGAACTTCGACCCGCGCCTCGAGCGTCGCAGTCTCCGGGCCGAAGGCGTGGCGCTCGCCGGACCACTCCTCGACCAGCTCGAGCCGCCCACCCCGAAGGCGCGAAAGCACGGCGTGGACGGCCGCGCGCGCGAGACGCTCCCGGGCTCCGAGGAGGTGCGATCCGGGTCGGTGATCGGTCGGGGCGCCCCCCCGCCGTGAGACCGAGCGCGCGCCGCGAGCCTTCACCGATCCGCGGACGGATGCGGGTGATGCCAGTGCGTGTTGGTCACCTCGGCGACCATCGCCTCAGCCTAATGCCATCGTCGCCGTGGAGCCACTGAGAACGACCCGCAGTGCCCGAGGGGCGTTGCCCTCGCCGGGGCGAGGCTCAGCGACGAAGCTCGGGGTCGTCCTCGATCGCTCGGTCGAGCGCCTCCCGGAACGCGATCGGTCGGACGTCGAAGAGCGCCGCCCCGGAGCGATCCTCGACCACGGTCGCGGTGGACAGCCCCTCGATCAGGGGGCGGGCGACCCCTGCATCGACCGGGGTGACGAGCCCGATCCATAGGGACGAGAGCCACGGGGTGATCAGCGGCACCGGGATCCTTGGTCGGCGCCGAAGGCCGAGCGCGTCGGCCATCAGGTCGAGCATCTGGCCGTAGGAGAGGACGTCGGGACCGCCGACCTGAATCTCGCGGCCGCCGGCGGCGGGGATCTCGGGCGCCTCGGCCAGGTAGGCGATCACATCGTCGACTCCGATCGGCTGGGTCGGCGTCGCCAGCCACGCGGGGGCGATCATCGCCGGTAGGCGCTGGACCAGGTAGCGGAGCGTCCGGTAGGACTCGCTGCCGGATCCGACGACCATGCCCGCCCGCAAGTAGCTCAACGGAGGGCCGAGATCGCGAAAGGACCCCGGCGGTCATGGCGCGGCTTCGCAGGTGCTTGGACCGCGGGCGGTCTCCGAGCCCTCCGAGGTAGACGACGCGCCCGACTCCCTCGCGCTTTGCCATCTGGGCGAAGTTCGCCGCTGCCCGGCGCTCGCGCTGCTCGAAATCGCCCCCCTCCCCGCGGCCCATCGAGTGGATCAGGAAGTAGGCGGCCTCGACGTCGCGGCCGGCGCCCCGAAGCGCCGACGCATCGAGCACGTCGGCCTCGTGGAGCTCGAAGCCGCGCGCGGCGAGATCGGCGGCGCGGGAACGATCGCGCACCATGCACCTCACCTCCCACCCCCGCTCTCGGAGTGCCACCGCCAATTGCGAGCCGACGAAGCCTGTGGCGCCCGTGACCAGCGCGCGACGGGCCATTGCTACCGGCCCTCTCGCTCAGTCGGCGAGGAGGCCTCCTCGTCGATTGGCAGCTCGAGGGTGGCCAGGGAGCGCAGGAAGCCGCGCATCACGTGGCGGTGAATCCGGGCCTGTGTGTGCCCGTAGACCCAGTTGGCGGCGCGAGCCAACCCTCCCGTCCCATGGATCAGCGGGTGATAGTCCTGCACCTCGGCCCGCGCCAGTACGCGGGCTGGAGCTTCGCCTCCGCCACTGGGCTCGAGTCGCTCGAGGCGGATCCGGAGCGAGCCCTGGCCCCATCCGCGGCGCGCAACGAGAAGCCCGCGGTCGATCCGCCAGCTGACCTCCGCCCATCCGTTCCCAATTCGGTACAGGGGCGCATGAAAGCGAAGCAACGTCGGCCACGGCGCGGCCCAGCCGATCGCCTCCGACTCTGGCTCGACTCGGACCCGCAGAAGCCCGAACCAGAGCCGGCCGAGAAACCGTCTGTACGCAAACGCGACGCGCTCCATGAATGAGCGGGTCAGTAGGCCGGCGACGGCATCGGGGGCAACCATGAGCTCGCCCTCGTGGATCGAGCTCACCGCTCCCGTCGTCGAGACCTCATCCACGCCGGGCCCGATGAGCTCGACCTCCAACCGCGGGCTCGCCCGGGTCGCGGAGCCCGTCAGGCCGCGACGGCCGCAACCGCGTGGTTGGCGCGGATCATCCCGTCGGGATCCCAGCGCCCCTTGACCTCGGCCAGACGGGCGCAGACGTCAGGAGGAAGGATTCCCTCGACGTCGCACGGACGCTCGGCGAAGTTGAAGTAACCGCCGTCGGCCGACCACGGCTCCATCGCCTGCGTGAGCCGATCGAGGTGACGCTCGATCGCCTCCCCCATCTCGGGGGTCATCACCATGCCGATCCCGAACATCAGGTAGGCCGCGTCCAGCTTCGACAGCGCGCCCCCGTCCTCGGCCGCGCGCCCGAGCGCCCCGCCCCCGTGGCGGAGCTCGGCGAGAAGCAGCGGCGAGCCGGCCTCCGGCCCGGCCAAGTCGAAGAACGCGTCGATCGCCTCGTCGGGAAGCTCGCGGATCAGCGTGTGGTGCCCGAGGGCCGGCACGGGCTGCTCGGGATCCATGTGGATCCTGTAGAGGGCGGCGGCGGGGATCTGGTCGATCATGTCCATGATCGGCTCGCCGATCGCGCGCAGCGGCGCGACGATCCTCTCCCCCGCCGCGCGGTCGCCGATCGAGCAGACGCCGATCGTGATCAGCGGCCGGTCTCGAAGCGCCTCGGGCACATCCGGCAGCGGCGGCGGCCGGAGCAGGCGGACGATCGACGTCACCTCCTCGGGCGCCTCGGCGGCCCAGTCGCGGTAGGTGCGGAACGCGTCGGGACCGATCTCGGCCGGCAGAATCAGCTCGCCCGCGTACACCTCGGCAATCGGCTGCAGCGCGGTGTGGAGGGCGGTGACGATGGCGTATCCCCCGCCTCCGCCCCGAAGCGCCCAGAACAGGTCGGAGTCCGTCTCGCCATCGACCCGTCGATGTTCGCCGTCGGCGGTCACGACCTCGATCGCGGTCACCTGGTTGCAGGCGAACCCGTGGCGCCGCGCGAACCAGCTCAGCCCTCCGCCGAGCGTGTATCCGATCGCCCCGACATCGGGCGAGGAGCCCGGCAGCCCGGACAGTCCCTCGGCCCCGGCGGCCTCGCCGAGCTCGAGCCCGAGCACGCCGGCTTCGAGCCGAGCGGTGCGCGCCTCCCGGTCGATCTCGATGCCCCGCATCCGCTCGGTCTTGATCAGGATCACATCGTCGAGCGCCGTCAGCGGCATCGCGCCGTGGCCGGTCCCCTGACCCGTCACCCCCAGGCCGTGACGGGCGGCAAAGCGCACAACCTCGGCGACATCGTCGGCGCCGTCCACGAAGGTCACCGCGCTGGGGCGCTGGTCGGCTGCCAGGTTCCACGCCTGACGGGCCTCGTCCCAGTCGGGATCGGCCGGGGTTGCGATGCGCCCATCGATCGAGAGCTCGCTGAAATCGGCCATCGGCGCGGACAATATTGAACGGGGCCGGGCGCCTGCGTCGCCGCGCCGGAGCTACGCGGCCGCCCGCTTCGAACCGCCTTGTCGATCTGGTCAGCGGCCGAACCTGTTCAGCACGTGGAGGTGGAACTCGGCCATTTCGACCAGGTCGGAGACCTCGATCCCCTCGTCGGCGCCGTGGGGGCCGCGCATGTACTCGGCCGGGTCGGTGAAGAACACCGGCGCGAAGCCATAGGCGACCGTCCCGTACCCACGGCGAACCCAGTGGGAGTCGCTGAACCCCGGGGAGACGAAGGGAAGAAGCCTTGCACCCCCGAGGCGCTCGGAGACGTAGTCGGCGATCAGGCCGTAGAGCGGCGTTTCGACGGGCGACTCGGTGCCGCCGGCGAGCGGCTCGAGGAACTCCACCTCGTAACCGAAGTCATTGCCGAGCACCCCGTGAACGTGGTCTCGGATGTCCGATTCGGTCTGGTCGCCGGGCGCCCGGCAGTCACATATCACGTCGGCGAAGGGCGGGATCACGTTGCTCGGCTCGAAGGTCTCGAGGCCCGTCGGGGTGACGGTCAACCCGCTCACCGGCGCCAGCAGGTCCCCCAGGACGGGGTGCTGCTCGGCCGCCCAGGCGACCGGATCTGCGCCGTCCCCCGACGGCGCGCCGAGTGCGACCAGGGCATCGAGCGTGTGAGGCGCGGCGGCTGGCGGCGGCCGATGGTCGAGGAGCCGGTCGATCACCACCGATGCGTGGGCGAGGGGGTTGTCGGCGCGGTCGGGGACCGAGGCGTGCCCGGCGCGCCCGAAGACCCGGACCCGAAGCGACGTGACCTGCTTCTCCCCCACCCCGATCGTGACCACGCGAGCCCCGTCCGCGAGCTCCAGCAGCAGGCCGCCTCCCTCGTTGAGAGCGAAGTCGCAGCGCAGGTCGGGGCGGGCCTCGATCAGCCACGACATTCCAACCCCGGCCGTGTTTCGCTCCTCGTCCGACTCGGCGATCAGCACCACGTCTCCGGAGGGCGGCTGATCGCCGCGGGCGAGCTCTGCGATCGCCACCGCGCGAGCGGCAAGCTCGCTCTTCATGTCGATGGCCCCGCGGCCGAGGACCCGGTCCCCTCGCAAACGACCCTCGAAAGGGGGCACCGTCCAATCCGCCGTCGGGGCGGGAACGACGTCGGTGTGGCCCAGAAGCATCAGCGAGGGTCCCTCGCCCCCACCCTCGACCCGGGCGATCAGGTTGAGGCGGTCGGGATCGGGGCCGACCAGCTCGCACTCGACCCCCGCCTCGCCCAGGTAATCGGCCAGAAAGCGTGCCGCGACGGTTTCGCCGCCCGGGGGGTTCGACGTGTCGAAGCGGATCAGGGCCTGCGTCAGCCCCAGGACCTCGTCCCTGAGAGCGCTCAACCGCTCAGAGCTCCGGTAGGTCGGCTCGCGCCTCGGCCAGCCGCCGAACGGCGTCGGTCGGGAAGGGCTCCTGCATCTCTCCGTCGAGGCGCTCGGCCGGGCGCGCCGCAACCAGACAGTTGTAGACGGCCTCCTGCGCCGCCTCGTACGCGGCGGCGAAGTAGGGATCGAGCTCCTCGCCTGGGTCAGCCCGCGGGGTCTGGGTGCTGAAAGCGATGCCGATCTCCCCCGATCCCTCGCAGGCGTACGACCCCGACCTGGCAAGCCCGAGGAGCGGCCGCAGCGCCAGGCGTTTGAGTGCGTGAGGGGAGAGCGGGGCGTCGGTCGCCGAGACCGCGATGCAGGAGCCGCGATCGGGGCTCGACGGGGCATCGAGCGTCGATCCGAGCAGATCGAGATAGCGACGATCGCCGAAGTTGCAGAGCAGGAGCACCCCGACATGGTGGCGTCCGACCACGCGTGACGCGGTCCCGATCCCTCCGGGGAAGCCAAAGCAGATCATCCCGGTTCCGGCCCCAACGCTTCCCTCGGCGACCTCGGGGCCGAGCCCCTCGAGCGCCGCGGCGACGTCGCCGGCCACGATCGTCCGAGAATCCGCCATGTCGCCGTCGTCGCACTCGCCGACCACCGGTATGACGACCTCGGCGGGACCCCTCCCGGAGGCCTCCACGGCCGCCTGAAAGACGGTGCCGACCGCGTGTGTTCCGCACAGGTGGACCGGCGTCTCGATCACGCCGCGCTCGTCTATCTCTAGCTTCGCGGTCAGCTCGCCCAGCCCATTGGTCACCGCCGTTCCGGCCGGGGCGGGAAGCAATGGAGGGGCTACCACCGTGACACCGGTGCGTTCGCCGCTCGAGGCCTGGGCGTGGCCGACGAGGACACCGGGCACGTCGGAGATCGCGTTGCGCGGTCCCGGCTCGAGCAGACCCACCGATCCCCCGATCTCGCGCCAGCGATCAGTCATCGGACGGGGCTCCTGCTCCGTGCGCATGCGCTGGGTCGTGGAGCAGGCAGGCGGCGAGCTGGTCGCGTCCTCCCGCGGCGACGAGCTCCGGATCGACCCGATCGCAGGGTTCGAAGCGCCGCGGGCAGCGGGGGTGGAACCGGCACCCGCTGGGAACTGCGGTGGCGTCGGGGAGCTCTCCGGCGAGCAGCTCGCGCCGCCCGCCTCCGCCCGCCCGGGGCACCGGTATCGCGGTGACCAGCGCCTGCGTATAGGGGTGCTGGGGACGCTCGATCACGTCGACCGCCGATCCGCGCTCGACGACCCGCCCCAGGTACATGACTGCGATCCGGTCGCACAGCGACCAGGCGAGGCTCAGGTCGTGCGTGATGAAGACGAGCGCCAGGTTTCGGCGCCGCTGCAGGTCCACGAGAACGGCCAGGATCTGGGCGCGAACCGAGGCGTCGAGCATCGAGACGGGCTCGTCGCAGATCAGGCCCTCGGGCTCGAGCACCAGCGCCGCGGCGATCGCCACTCGCTGGCGCTGACCGCCCGAGAGCTGGTGCGGGTGACGCGCCCCGAAGCGCCCGGGGTCGAGGCCGACGTCCTCGAGCGCCCGGCGTACCCGGTCTTCATGCTCGTCCTTCGCCACCCCCTGGACGACCAGCGGTTCGCCCACGATCGAGCTCACCCGCTGGCGCGGATTGAGCGTCTGGTAGGGATCCTGGAAGATCATCTGAACCCGCCGACGGAGCCCGCCGAGGCTGGCCTTGCCCTCCACAACCTGCCCGTCGAGCGACACCGAGCCCGCGTCGAGGGGCTGCAGGCCGAGCATCGCGCGGGCAAAGGTCGACTTGCCGCAGCCGGACTCGCCCACCACGCCGAGGGTCTCGCCCCGTCGCCACTCGATCGAGACCCCGTCGAGCGCTCGCGCCACCCGTCGGCGGCGCACGCCGAACCTGACCTCGAGGTCGGTCGCCTCCATCAACGGCGCCTCGGTGCTCATGGGGTGAGCTCCGGGTCGGCGCTCGCGCCCTCCGGCCACTCGCTCCACGGCGCGAAGTGACAGGCCGCGGAATGGCCCGGGCCGAGCACGCGAAGCTCGGGATCGGTGAGGCAACGATCGGCGGCGTAGGGACAGCGCGGCCGAAAGCGGCAGCCCTCGGGCAATGCGCCGGGGTCGGGCGGCCCGCCCGGGATCGGGTCGGCGAGTCCCCGCCGGCTGCCGATCACCGGCAGCGAGTCGAGCAGGCGCTTCGTGTACGGGTGCTGGGGGTCGTCGAACACGGTCTGCACCGGCCCGGACTCGACGATCCGGCCCGCGTACATGATCGCGATCCGATCGCAGGTCTCGGCGAGGACTCCGAGGTCGTGGGAGATCAGGATCATTGCCAGCCCGAGCCGCTCCCGAAGGCTTTCGAGGAGCTGGAGCACCTGCGCCTGCATCACGACGTCGAGCGCCGTGGTCGGCTCGTCGGCGATCACCAGCGACGGGTCGCAGGCCAGCGCCAGCGCGATCATCACGCGTTGGCGCTGCCCGCCCGAGAGCTCGTGCGCGTAGCGGCGCCCGAGGCCGGGGGTCAGCCCGACGGTCTCGAGCAGCTCGCCGATCCGGTCGCGCACCTGTTTCGAGCCGGCGGACTCGTGGAGCCGGATCGCTTCCGCGATCTGGGCGTCGATGCGCTGGACCGGATCGAGCGAGTTCATCGCTCCCTGGAAGATCAGCGACACGTGGCGCCACCGCACCCGCTGCATACCGGCCTCGGTCCGTCTGCCGATGTTGATCTGCTCTTCCGCCCCGGGCGGACGCAGGGTGATGGCGCCCGACTGCTCGAGCGTCTGCGGCAGAAGCTTCATCAAGGCAAGCGCGGTGGTCGTCTTGCCGCAGCCCGACTCGCCCGCCAGCCCCATCGCCTCACCGCGGTCGAGGGTCAGGTCGACCCCGTCGACGATCGGCTGGCCTCGGTGGTCGACCCGCAGGTCGCTGACCTCGAGCAGGCTGCTCACATCACCCACCATGCTCACGCAGCCGCGGGTTGACGTGCTCCTCGAACAGGTACCCGAGCATCGAGACCGCCAGGACGAGGACCGTGATGCAGAGTCCCGGTGGGATCACGTACCACCACGCCTCGGCGCTCGGCGCGCCCGACTCGAACGCGTTCTCGAGCATCGTCCCCCATGAGATCCGGGTCGGATCACCGAGGCCGAGGAACGACAGAGCGGCCTCGGACAGGATCGCAACCGCCACGATCAGGACCGTGTTGGCGAAGATCAGCGGCAGCGTGTTGGGAAGGATGTGCTTTCGGATGATGTAGGTGTCGCCCGCTCCAAGTGCCCGGGCACGCTCGACGAAGGCGCGTTCCCGCAGGGTCAACACCTGCGCCCGGACGATCCGGCCCGTGCCGGCCCAGGAGGTCAACCCGATGACCGTGATCAGCACCGTGAGGGAGGGGTTCAGCAACCGGGCCAGGACGATCATCAGTGGCAGCGTCGGGATGACGAGGAACCAGTTCTCGAGCGCGTCGAGGCTCCGATCGGTCCAGCCGCCGAAGTAGCCCCCGACCAGCCCGACAACCGAGCCCAGCACCGCTGAGATGGCCGCCGCCGCGAACCCGACCACGATCGAGACCCGCGCGCCAACGAGGATCTGGGAGAAGACGTCGGACCCGCTCTCGGTCGTTCCCAGCAGATGGTGGATGTTGGGCGGAGCGAGCACGTCGAGGCTCGACGCATTGGGGTCATACGGCGCGATCGCGCTGCCGAACACCGCCGTGAAAACCGACAACGCCACCACCGCGACGCCAAACCGCCCGCGCCAGGTGCCGAGCAGCAGCTCACGGACGCTGCCCGGCTCGTCACGGAACTCGGGCTGGGCGAGGACCTCGACCGCCGCGCCCGCCTGCTCGCCGCTCATATCCTCATCGGGACTGCACCCGGGGGTCGAGGTAGAAGTAGAGGCAATCGGCCATCAGGTTGGCCAGGATCACCCCCGCCGAGAAGACCAGGAAGGTGCCCTCGAGGACCGGGAAGTCCTTGTCCTGGATCGCCTGGAAGCTCAGCTCCCCGAGGCCCGGCCACGAGAAGATCGTCTCGATCGTGATCGCCCCGCCGACCACCGCCCCGAACTGGATCGCCGACAGGGTGACGAGCGGCAGCAGCGCGTTGGGCACCGCGTGGCGCCGCACCACCCGCTCCCAGGGCAGGCCGGTCGCCCGCTTGACGGTGATGAAGTCCTCGGTCAGCACATCGACCATCGACGAGCGCATGATCAGGAAGTACTGCCCGAGGAGCATCAGGGTCATCGCCGTGGCCGGGAGCACCAGGTGCTTGGCGACGTCCCAGGCGTTCGCGAAGAAGCCCGAGAACTCGACCCCGGGGGTCACCTGAAGCCCGGTCGGGAAGATCGGTATCCAGACCGCGAAGACGAGGATCAGGATGATCCCGATCCAGTACTCGGGCGCCGCGTAGGTGAACAGGCTGAAGCCGAGCAGGCCGTCGTCGGTCTTCCCGCCGCGCCGCGTCGCGGCGGCCACCCCCATCCACGAGCCGATCAGGGTCGCCAGCAGCGTGCCCGTCCCGACCAGGAGCAGGGTCCACGGCAGCGCGTCCTTGATCTCGTCCCAGACCGGCTGGCGACTGCGCTGGCTGAGCCCCAGGTCGAGGCGGCTCGTGTCTCCGACGTAGTCCGCGAACTGGCCGAGAAGCGGCTTGTCGAGCCCGTAGTCGTGTCGCAGCCGCTGGATCTCCTCCGGGGTCGCCTGCGGCAGGCGGGCAAGCTGGGTGGTCGGGTCACCCATCACCCGGAAGAGGAAGAAGTTGAAGACGATGACGAAGGCGAAGGTGAGCAGCGCCGCGCCCACCTTGCCCGCCAGCCAGCGCCCGCTCATGGGCGCTCCGTCATTCCTCGACTTCCATCGGCTCGCTGCTGCGGCGACGCCGCGAGCGGATCACGAAGAACGCCCCGACCCCTACCACGACCACGGCGACCGCCGCAATCGCGATCCCCGAGCCGCCGCCTCCGCTCTCGCCGCTCGAGCTGCCCGGCGCGATCGTCAGCAGCGGCTCGTAGGAGGTCTGGTCGCAGATCGCGTCGCCGGTCGAGTCCTCGGGACAGACCGGCGTCGACGTTCGCGACCCGGTCCGTCCTGTACGCCTCGAGGTTCGGGTCGTAGGTCAGGACCAGATAGGGCAGGTCGCGCTGGGTGATCGCGACCATCCGCTGGATGATCTCCTTGCGCTCCGCGGTGTCGAACGATCCGGCCTGCTCCTTGATAGAGCCGGTCGTAGGTGGGGTTCGAGAAGTACGGAGTCGGACGTTGCCGCCGATCTCGCCTGTCGTCAGGATGCTGAGCAGGAAGCTCGGGTCGTAGGGATCGCCTCCCCAGCCCCAGATGAACGTGTCGTAGTCCGGCGCCGGCTTGCCGTTCACCTTCCGCACGGTGAGGTCGTAGAGCTTGTCGGTGCTGACGACCTGGACGTCGTAGTCGATCCCGACGGCCTTGGCCTGCTCGGCGACGAGCTTGGCCGCCTGGATGTTGTACGGCGACTCGGAGCGGACGTAGAGGTTGAACGAGAGCTCCTCGTCGCCCTTGGTCCGGGGGCTGTCCCCGTTGTCCTGCCAGCCGGCGTCGTCGAGGATCTGCTTCGCCTTCTCCGGGTCGTACGGATAGTCGTCGGCCGGCACCTCGTAGAACGACTTGTAGAACGACGGCAGGATGCCGTGGGCCGGGAACGACGTGTCGCGGGCGGCGATCTGCGTTGATCCGCTCGCGATCGACCGCGTAGGCCGTGGCCTGGCGGACCGCCGGGTCCTGGATCGCCGGGTTGAACTTCGGCGTCCGGGCAGATCTTCGCCGGACAGCTGTTGAACGCCATCTGCGTGTAGGCCGGCGAGGACGCCTTGAGCGTGTCGATGTTGGGCTGCTCGCCGATCCGCGCGAAGCCGGCGGCGGACACCTCGGGCACCATGTCGACCTCGCCGACCTGGAGCGCGCGCTCGGCGGCGTCCTGGTTGCCGTAGCGGATGAACTGGATCTCGTCGAACTTCGGCTCCGGCCCGCGGAAGTTCGGGTTCTTCTCCATCGTCGTGATCCGGTTCGGCTGGAAGTCGGTGACGATGAACGGGCCACTGCCGACCAGCGGGAGCTTCGGGTCGTACGAGCCGGTGAGGTCGCTGACCGGCACCTTGCCCCAGACGTGCTTGGGAAGGATGTAGATGAACAGGCCGCCGACGATCCGTGCGTCGGGCCGCTTCGTGTGGATCACGACCGTGTCGGCGTTGGGCGTGTCGATCTTGGTGACGTTGTCGGTGTAGCTCGTGAACAGCGCGCCGTTGCCGCCGAGCACCTCGAGCGAGTACTTGACGTCCTCGGAGGTGATCGGCTTGCCGTCCGACCACTTCGCGTTCGGGTCGAGGTGGAAGGTGACCGTCTTCTTGTCGTCCGAGACGTCCCAGCTCTCGGCGATGCCGGGGACCGGGGTGAGGTCCTTGGGGCTGAAGTTGACGAGCAGGTCCCAGTTGATCGCCCAGATCGAGAAGGCCTCCTCGTCCTGGCCGACGAACGGGTTGATCGTGGACGGGTTCTGGGCCCAGCCGATCTTCAGGATGCTGTCGCCCTGCTGCGAGCTCTGGGTCGAGCCCTGATCCTTGCTCGCTGCGAGTCCTGGGCGCCGAGCGCCGAAGCCACTCCGACCGCGATCGCGATCGCCGCCGCGAACAGCACCACCGTCATCCATGCTCTCTGAGCCCCATCCCTTACTCCCCTTCCGGTTGGTTGGTCCGTCGCTGAGCTCACCGCCGCCTCGATGACCTCGAGCGTCTTCGCGCCCCCGTCGAGACGAGCGCTGACGCCGAGCGGCATCGTCGCCATGTGCTTTCCGTGGCCGACGGGCAGGTTGGCGATCGCCGGGATCCCCAGCGGAGCGATCAGCTCGTCGAGCATCTCCTCGACCGACAGCGTCGACTCCGGCTCCTCGGGCACGGTCTGATAGTTCAAGTTGACGTCGGTCCCGAACACGAAGCCGGCGGCGTTGTCGAGCTTGCCGGCCCGGATCAGGTGGTTGAGCGCGGTGTCGACGAGGTAGGGCTCGGTGTTCAGGTCCTCGACCATCACGATGCAGCCGTCGGTCTGGACCTCGAACGGCGTCCCGATGCTCGCGCAGACAGCAGCGTCAGGCAGCCGCCGACGAGCGGTCCCTCGGCCAGCCCCTCGCCCACCGTGAGCACGTAGGGGTTCTCGGGATCCTCGAACACCCGGCCGAGCGGCTCGGGCTCGAAGGCGCGGTGAAACCAGTCCTCCGTCTCGCTGGTGAGCTCGTAGTCGCCCTTCTGCCGGGTGAAGCGCAGGAAGTTCGGCCCGTAGAACGAGACCCAGCCCGCGTGTGCGGCCAGAGCGAGGTGCAGGGCGGTGATGTCGCTGTAGCCGCAGACGATCCGCGGCTCGCCGAGCCGATCCCAGTCGATCCGGTCGTGGAGCCGCGCGGTGCCGTAGCCGCCGCAGAGCGTCAGCACCATGTCGATGCCCGGGCTCGCTCAGCGCCCACTGGAGGTCGGCGGCGCGCTCGGCGTCGGTCCCCGCGAGGTAGCCGTGGACCTTGCGGTGGTTGGGCCCGAAGAGCACCCGGTGTCCTCGGGCCTCGAAGTAGGCGGTGGCCTGCTCGATCCCCGAGCGCGTCTGCGGCGGCGCTTGCCGGCGCGACCACCGCGATCGTCGCCCGCTCGGGGAGCGCCGGGGGCTTGATCCGGGTCGCCATCTCCTACTCCCCGCCCTTCCCGACCGCGCCCCGCGAGACGCTCTCGATCGCCTCGTCGATCAGCTCGCGCGAGGCCTGAAGCGAGCCGAGCACGAGCTCGACGTGGAGCTCGGCGACCTGTTCGAGCGTCAGCGGACCGCTGGGGTCGAACCACAGCGCCACGCCGGTGCACTCGCAGCAGGATCGCGTAGGTCGCGACGTGGGCGTCGGTCGCCCGCAGCGAGCCGTCGCGGATCCCGTCGCGGATCAGCTCGCTGAACATCGCCTGATAGGCGTCGCGCTGGGCGATCAGCGCCTCTCGCGGCTCGTCGTCCGAGCGCCCTGATCTCGCTGTCGGTGACGAACGCCTCACGCCGGTGGATGCCGTGGAAGACGACGTGCTCGCGCACCGCGGCGGCGAGGCGAAGCGGCGGGCCGGCGGATGCAGCTCCGATCGCCGCCACGACCTTCTCGGTCAGGCGCTCCATGAAGTCGTCCTGGAGGCGCGACCAGGATCGCCTCCTTGCTCGAGTACCAGTGGTAGATCGCGGCCGGCTGGACGCCCGCCGCCGACGCGATCGCCCGCATCGAGGTCGCGTGGTAGCCGAGCCGGGCGAACAGCTCGACCGCGGCGCGGTCGATCGCGTCGCGGGTCTCGGGCCCCGCCGGCTCGAGGAGCGGCCATCCTCCGAGCCACCGGGGGCCGGCGCGGTGGTGGCGCCGGGCTCAGCCAAGCCGAAGCAGCTCCCTTGGTCTGCTCCTGGGTGGCGACCTCGCGCCCGAGCGCCCCGGTCAGCTCCACGGCCATCTCGACCAGCGCGGCGTTCGAGGGCGCGAGGACGCCGCGGCGCAGGTAGGCGACGTCCTCGAGCCCGGTCCGGATGCCCGGGCGCGCCGTGCAGGAGCGCCAGCGCCAGCATCCGCGGGTGGTGGCGCCCGATGCAGGTCACGGTCCAGAAGGCGTCGGCGGGAAGCGGGCGGACCATCGCGTCGAGTGCCTCGGGGGAGGCGTCGATGCCCCCGGGCACCCCGAACACCAGGTTGATCCGAAGCGGCGCCGGAAGCACCCCCTCCTCGAGCCAGCGCACGGCGCTGACCACGTGGCCGACGTCGAACGCCTCGACCTCGAGCGCGATGCCGGCCTCGGTGGCCCTGGCGATGATCCCTCGTCCGGCGGGCGGCGGGGTGATGAAGGTCTCGTCGCCGAAGTTCATCGAGCCCGACTCGACCCCGGAGATGTCGGGCTTGGCCTCCAGGCCCGTGGTCCGCTCCTCGATCGTCATGTCGTTGGCGCCGCCGGTCGAGACCATGGTCAGCAGGTCGCACCCGGCCCGGATCCGATCGATCACGTCCCTGAACAGCTCGGGGCGGCCGCTGGGCGTGCCGTCGTCCTCGCGCACGTGCAGGTGCGCGACGGTCGCTCCGGCCGCAGCCGCCCCGATGCTCGACTCGGCGATCTCCTCGGTCGTGTAGGGGATGTTCGGGTTGTTCTCGCGAAACACGTCGGCACCCGTCACCGCGACGGTGAGCACGACCGGGTCGCTGTTCCATGCGTTCATCGGGCCTCCCGTTCAGTCACCGCGGTCCACCGCCTCCGTCGCGTCGAGCGAGGCGCGCTCGGCCTCGGTGAGCGGTCGCGAGGCGCGCGCGTGCTCGGGTCCCAGAGCACGAGCCCGAACTCGGCGTCGACGATCACCTGCCCGGTGTGATCGAGGATTCGCTCCCCGGTCGTCACGCTCGAGCGGCCGACCTCGCGCACCGCGCATTCGACCGTCACGGCCTCGAAGCCCGGATCGATCTCGGACTGGAAGTTGACCGAGCATCGACCGACCACGTACTCGTCGCGGCTGATCCCGTGCCCCTTCAGGAACGCGTCCCGTCCCTCCTCCAGGTAGGTCAGGACGACGCTGTGGTTGACGTGGCCGAGCCCGTCGAGGTCGCGCCAACGCATCTGCACCCGATGGCCCGTCGCCGCTCACTCGACTCACCTCGCCGGGCAGTCCGATCGCCTCGCGCAGCGCCGCCGATCCCCGTACCAGGTCGAGGGCGTAGGCGCCGCGATCGGGCGTGTAGCCGCTGCCGACCAGCATGCGGACGCTCGAGCCGATCCCGTCGGCGGCCAGCGCCGCCGCCGAGAAGCTCGTCGCCATCGAGAAGAAGAGCGCCGTGCCACCCTCGGCGGTGAGCAGGATCGCGGTGGGCTCGCAACCCGTGGCGTTGACCACCACCACCGTCAGGTCGGCCGGCGGCGCGCCCGCGGCGCGCACCGCGTCGAGCGCCGCGAGCGGGTCGCGCAGGTCGGCGGTCACGCCGATGTCGCAGAGGCCCAGAGCGGTGACCCGATCGACGGCCTCGGGGTCGACGTCGACGGCGACCAGCGTCCGCCCTCGGCGCTCGCCTCGCGCGCCGCCGCGAGGGCCAGCTTGCCGGCGTGACCGGCCCCCAGAACGCACACCGTGTCGCCGGCCCCCGCCAGCGCGCGGGTCTGCGACGCGGCGGCGCAGACGTCGTAGACCTCGAGCGCCGCCGCCAGCCGGTAGGTCGCCGGGCAGCGGGGCCCAGGCCATCCGCCCGGAGACGTACGCGGTTCCCGCGACGTCGACCTGTGGGAATCCCGGATCGAGCCGTCGAACCGCCTCGAGTCGAAGCGGAGTGAGGGTCAGCGACCCGAGGGTCACGATCCGCTCGCCGAGCGCCGGAGGCGACTCGCACCTGCTCGCCGATCGCCGTCACCGCCCCGCACAGCACCCCGCCGGACTCGGTGTCGGGGTTGTGAAGCTTGCCCCGCGCGGCGACGATCTCCGCGATCCGCTCGCCCATCCGGGCGGCGATCCCCGCCGGCCCGCTCGCCGATCTGGCGAAACGAGGTCGAGTCGACCATCAGCCGCTCGACCCCGACCTCGAACTCGAACGGCCGGACGGGCCCCGACGGGTCGAGGCGCTCGGCGGGCTGCGGGAGCGCTCCGGGCGGGTCGAGCACGCGATCCGCGCCGAGCTGCTGCCTGATGTCGTCGAGCGCCAAGCCAGTTCTCATGAACGACCGTTAGAACCTATACGCGCGATCCCTGATGTGTCAAGGCCGGTCAGAAGCAAGTGACGTTGTCCGAGCGGACGACCGTTTGGCCGGGCCGCCCGCGGTGTGGTATACGAGCGGCCGTGGGCCTCGCGCTGCCAGTGGTCTGGAGCGACCATCACCGGCTCCACGAGCCGGGAGGTGAGGTCTGGGTGGGCATCCGCACCCCGGGGACCGAGCTGCCCGCCCGAGCCGAGCGGATCCGTGAGGAGCTCGCGTCCAGGGGAGCGCGATTCGTGGAAGCCGGCGCCGATCCCCGACGAAGCGCTGCTCGAGCTCCACGACCCGGAGCTCCTCGCGTACCTGGCCACCGCCTGGAGGGACTGGCGGGCCGCCGGGCTGCCGGATGACCCCGGCCAGGACCGCGTCGTCCCGTACCTGTTCGCCCATCCTGGGCTGATCGGCGGCGATCGGCCGCGGACCCCACCGCGGTCACGGCTCGGGCGGGGCGGTTCGCCTACGACACGATGACCCTGATCGGGCCCGGGACCTGGGAGGCGGCCAGGGCGGCGGTCGACGCCGCGGTGACCGCAGCGGAGCTGGTGTTGGGGGGCGAGCCCGCGGCTTATGCATGCTGTCGGCCGCCCGGCCATCACGCGACCCGAACCGGCTTCGGTGGCTCGTGCTACCTGAACAACACGGCCGCGGCAGCGGCGCGGCTCCGGGCGGGAATCGGACTCGGTCGCGGTGATCGACATCGACGCCCACCACGGCAACGGCACGCAGGACATCTTCTACGCGGACCCCGGCGTGCTGACCGGCTCGGTCCACGTCGATCCCGCTGCGGGCTGGTTTCCCCACTACGTGGGATTCGCCGCCGAGCGGGGCGCCGACAAGGGTCGGGGCGCCAACAGGAACCTATGCCTTGCTCCGGAGTCGGCCGACGAGCCGTGGCTCGACGGGATCGGCGAGCTCGGTGAGTGGGCGATGGGCCGCCAGGTTCGCGGCCTCGTCGTGGCGCTCGGCGTCGATGCGGCAGGCGGGGACCCCGAGAGCCCACTGGGGGTGACCCCGGACGGCTTTCGTGCTGCGGGCCGGCTGCTCGGGGGCCTCGGACTCCCGACGGTGGTCGTCCAGGAGGGCGGCTACGACCTGGAGTCGATCGGAACCCTTGTCGCCGAGACGCTCGCCGGGATCGAGGAGGGCCTCGGCGGCTAGCCGCCGCGCGGGACTATTCGCAGAGCGCCGCGAGGTCGGCGACCACGATGTCGGGCTGGAACTCGGCCTGCTCCAGATCCACTCGGGCCGTCCGGCCGCTCAGCACCAGGATCGTGGCCAGCCCGGCGCGGGCTCCGCCGGCGATGTCGGCGTCGAGAGTGTCGCCGACCATCGCGATCCGATCGCCGGCCAGCCGCCGCTTCGCGGCCTCGAACATCGGGGGCTCGGGCTTGCCGGCGACCCGCGCTCGCCGCTCCGAAGCGGTCTCGACGGCGGCGACCAGGGCGCCGGTTCCCGGCAGCAGCCCGGTGGGAGTCGGATAGGTGGCGTCGCGGCCGGTCGCCCAGAGCTCCGCACCGGCGCGAACCGCCACCGTGGCCACTCTGAGCTGGTCATAGTCAAATCCTGCGTGCCCACCCACCACCACCGCATCAACCGGATGGTTGCCGTCAGCCACCACCCTGAGGCCCGACATCTCGAGCTGCTCGCGGAGGGCTGGGGGGCCGATCAGATAGACCGACGCCTCTCCGTGCTCGACGCGGATCTGCTCGGCGACGGTGGCCGCGGACGTAACCACGTCGTCCGGCCCGGCCGCGATCCCCACCCGGCTCAGGAGCTCGGCGGTCTGGGGCGTCGTCCTGCCCGGATCGTTGGTCACGAACACCACCCCGGCGCCGCGGCGTCGAAGCTTCGCCACCGCCTCGACCGAGCCCGGGATCGGTTCACCGGCCAGCCAGATGACTCCGTCCAGGTCGATCGCGAAGCCGTCGAAGGCGTCGGCAGGCGGCACGGCGCCAAGTTAGCGCCCACCGGCGGGCGATGCCTCACGTTTCTTGAACCCGCGACGTTTCAATTGGTGTGATGACCGAAGCGATCGAGATCGAATGCCCGCTCGGACTGCTCGCACTCGAGGCCAGAGCCGGACTTCTCAGCGCAGTCCGCTTCGATTCGGACGGGCTGGAAACGATCAAATCCACCCCCGAGCTCGACGCCGCGTCAATGCAGCTCGGCGAGTACTTCGCCGGCTCTCGGCAGCTCTTCTCGCTTCCGCTCGCGATGCCGGAGGCTCCGTTCGACCGGGCGGTTCTAGCGCAGCTTGGCCGGATCCCCTACGGCGAGCGCACGACATATGGGGCCGTGACCTCGGAGCTCGGGCTCGAGCCGGACCTGGTTCGCAAGGTCGCGGCGGCAATCGGGCGAAACCCGCTGCCGATCCTGATTCCCTGCCACCGAGTGGTCGGCGCTGACGGATCGCTGACCGGCTACGGCGGCGGGCTGGAGCGAAAGGCCCGGCTCCTGGCGCTCGAGGCCGATCAGCTCCAACTGGCGCCTATCTAGACGGTCGAGTCCGAATCCCGGTGCGCCCGGGGGCGCCGTCTAAGCCGACCGCCGCCGGAGCGCCTCGAGGTCGAGGACCGTGATCCTGCGTCGCTCGGTGCGAACCCAGCCGACAGCGCGGAGAGTCTGGAGCGCCTTGCTGACCGCCTCTCGCGACGCTCCGGTCCACCCCGCCAGCTCCTCCTGCGAGAGCGGCAGCCCGATCCGAGCGCCGTCTTCGACCGGCTCGCCGTAGCGCTCGACCAGGTCGACCAGCCTCGCGGCCACCCTGCCGACCGTGTCGTGCGCCCCGTACTCGACCCGGACCCGGTCCGCGTCCCGCAGACGGCGACTCAGCATCTGCAGAAGCAGAACGCTCACCTCGGGATGCGTGATCAAGAAGGAGCGGAAGCCGGCGGCCGCGATCGCGATGGCCTCGGCCGGCTCGATCGCCTCGACGGTCGCCGAGCGCGGCTCACCGTCGATCGCGGCGAGCTCCCCGAGCAGGTCGCCCGGCCCCCGGAAGGCGAGGACGACCTCCTTCCCATCCTCGGTGAGAGTGGAGACCTTCACCCTGCCCGACAGCATCACGACGACCCTGTCCGAGCTCCCGCCCTGGTGAAACAGCGCCTGCCCCTTGCGAAAGCGCCTCCTGGTCCCGATCGCGCGAAGCGCCTCGGCCTGCGCCGAGTCAAGGGCGCCCAAAAAGCCGATCGCCGGATCGTCGGAGGGCCAACCGGCAGCCGTCTTCGAGGGGCTCATCCGGCGAGCCTACCCGAGCGCGCCGGGCGCGCCGACCACCACCGGGCGCGCACTTTTGCACGCCCGCGATGTGGCCGATTGCGTTGAAGGAGGGTCCTCGATGCGAGAGGCTCGTCGCGTTCGAAAACCATCGCGGCAAGGAGCCGTGGTCCCGAACGCCGTCAGTCGGCGTGAGAGAGTGTGGGTGGAAGGGGTTGGAGAGCGGATGAGCGTGATCACCGAACAGATCGAGGAAGCCCGCGTCGGGGACCCGACCCGAGCTCGGTATCCGGACCAGGAGGGGTTCGTGGAGCGCGACGGGGTGCGCCTCTTCTACGAGGTCTACGGTGAGGGACAACCGACCTTCCTCCTGCTGCCGACTTGGTCGCTGATCCACTCGCGCTTCTGGAAGGCGCAGATCCCCTACCTGGCGCGCCACCACCGCGTGGTTACCTTCGATGGCCGCGGCAACGGCCGTTCCGACCGCCCGCAGGACCCGCACGCCTACGCGCCGACTGAGTTCGCTGCCGACGCGCTCGCGGTCCTCGACGCCACCGGAACGGACACGGCGATCACCGTCTCGCTCTCGGCCGGGACGCTCTGGAACCTCTACCTGTCGGCTCGTCACCCCGAGCACATCTCAGGCGCAGTTTTCGTCGGGCCGGTGTTCCCGCTGAGCGAGGAATGGCCGGAGTGGACCCGGGTCTCGGTCCTGGACCGTCGTGATCAGTACGGAGGCGCTCAGCGTTACAACGTCAACTTCATCCGGCGAGCACCTCCGCGAGTTCGCGCAGTGGTGGGCCGAGCAGTGTGCACTCGAGCCCCACTCGACGATGGCGATCGAGTACATGGTCGACTGGGCGCTCGAGGCGGACGGCGAGACCATCGCTCACACACTGGGCCCGGTGGAGGAGGCCGGCGCCCAGTCGATGTCGGAGGTGTTCGGGGCCGGACTCCGACGCTTTCGTCGAGATGGCGCGAACCATCAGTTGCCCGGTGCTCGTCCTCCAGGGCGAGCTCGACGCGGTGACGCCCCCGAGCTGGGGAGAGGCGCTCGCGAAGGAGACGGGAGGCCGTTACCACCTGCTGCCCGCCACGAGTCATACGGTCGGCCGCAAGCCGGTGCCCATCAACCTCGCGCTGCGCGAATTCGCTCAGCCGGACGAAAGGGAGGCGCAGATGCCGGACCCGACAGTGCACCGATCCGATGACGTCCAGGAAGCGTGCCCTCTTCGTCTCCTCCCCGATCGGGCTGGGCCACGCGCAGCGCGACGTCGCGATCGCCCGCGAGCTCCGCGCCCTGGTCGGTGACCTCGAGATCGACTGGCTGGCGCAGGATCCGGTCACGCGCGTCCTCGACGGCGAGGGCGAGCGGATCCACCCCGCTTCCGAGCACCTCGCATCCGAGTCGGGCCACTTCGAGTCCGAGTCCGCCGAGCATGACCTTCATTGCTTTCAGACCTGGCGACGAATGGACGAGGTCCTGGTCGCCAACTTCATGCTCTTCCACGACGTGATCAGCGACGAGCGCTACGACCTCTGGATCGCCGACGAGGGCTGGGAGATCGACTACTACCTCCATGAGCATCCCGACCTCAAGCGCGCCAACTACGCCTGGCTCACCGACTTCGTCGGGTTCCTTCCGATGCCGGACGGCGGCGAGCGCGAGGAGTTCCTGACCGCCGACTACAACGCCGAGATGGTCGAGCACATCGCCGCCCACCCGCAGGTGCGCGACCGGGCCATCTTCGTCGGCAATCCCGACGACATCGTCGACGAGCGCCTCGGCCCCGACCTGCCGATGATCCGCGAGTGGACCGAGCAGCACTTCGACTTCTCGGGCTACGTCTCAGGCTTCGATCCCGCCGAGTTCGCCGACCGCGAGGCGCTGCGCGCGGAGCTCGGGTACGGGCCCGACGAGAAGGTCTGCATCGTGACCGTGGGCGGCTCGGGCGTCGGCGAGAGCCTGCTCCGCAAGGTGATCGCCGCGTATCCGGCCGCCAAGCGCGCCGTTCCTGAGCTTCGGATGATCGTCGTCGACCGGGCCCCGGATCGACCCCGACTCGCTGCCCTACCTCGACGGGCTCGAGGTCCGCCCGTACGTCCACAACCTCTACCGGCACCTCGCGGCCTGCGACCTCGCCGTCGCTCAGGGAGGCCTGACGACCGCGATGGAGCTGACGGCGAATCGGCGGCCCTTCATCTACTTCCCGCTCAAGCACCACTTCGAGCAGAACTTCCACGTCCACCATCGGCTCGAGCGCTACGGCGCCGGGCGGCGGATGGAGTTCGACGACTCCCCGCCGGATGCGATCGCCGAGGCGATCGCCGAGGAGATCGGCCGCGAGGTCGACTACCGCCCGGTCGAGACCGACGGCGCCCGCCGCGCCGCCGAGCGCCTAGCGGAGATGCTGTGAGCGCGCGGCAGCACGAGTCCACAGTGAGCCCCGCGACGCTTCCGACCTCGGAGCCCAGCCGGGCCCGCTACCCCGACCGCGAGGGTTTCGTCGAGCGCGACGGCGTACGGATCTTCTACGAGCTCTACGGGTCCGGCGAGCCGACCATCCTCTTCCTCCCCGCCTGGTCGGTCGTCCACTCGCGGATCTGGAAAGGCCAGATCCCCTACTTCGCGCGCCACCATCGGGTCCTCGCCTTCGACGGGCGGGGCAATGGCCGCTCCGACCGCCCCGGCGACCCCGGGGCCTACGCTGACGACGAGACGATCGCCGACGCGCTCGCCGTGATGGACGCAACGCAGACCGAGCGGGCGGTGATCGTCGGCGTGTCGCTCGGCGGCTGGTGGGGAGCGATGCTCGCCGGCCTCCATCCCGACCGGGCGGCGGGGGCGGTGCTGATCGCGCCCGCCAGCCCGCTCGGCGACCCGCTGCCCGAGCGCGCCGAGGCGGCATTCGATCAGGAGGTTGACACCGATGAAGGCTGGCGCGGCAAGTGGAACCGGCGTTACTGGCTTCGCGACTTTCCAGGCTTCGCCGAGTGGTTTGCCAACCGGGTGGTGACCGAGCCACACTCCACCCGCCAGGTCGAGGACATCACCGCCTGGATCCAGCAGACGACGCCCGAGACGCTGCTCGCGACGGTCGACGCTCCAGAGTGGCGGGGGCTGGCCGACGAGGGCGCTGCCCGGATGCCCGAGGATCCGAGCCGCGGCCAGGCGATCGAGCTCTACGGTCGTGTCCGCTGCCCGGTCGTGGTCATCCACGGCGATCAGGACGCCGTGATCTCGCACAGCAAGGGGGTCGCCGTCGCCGACGCGCTGGGCGCCCGGTTGATCACCCTCGAGGGAACGGGCCACGGGCCGGAAGCGAGGATCCCCGTGCGGGTGAATCTGATGATCCGCGAGTTCGTCGAAACGGTTCACGCCGGGACCGCCTCCGCAGCCGCCGCGCCGCTCGAGGCGCGCTGACCGGCCCGGCCTAGGCGCTCCGGTCGATCAGCCTGGCGCCGGCGAGTGTCCGGCTCCAGCCGCTTCGCTCGGCGGCGGCCAGGATCGGCGCGGCGATCGCCTCGGCGCGGGCGTCTTCGCCGGCGTCGAGTCGTACGCGGGCGACGGCCAGGTAGGCGTGTGCACCGAACAGCCAGGCCCGCCCGGGCGGCGCCAAGATGCGCGCCAACAGCTGCTCGCCGCGCCCGGCGTGCTCCGCGGCCACCTCTCGCTCGCCCAGCATCGAACGGGCGCATGCCAGCAGGCAGACGCAGCGGGTGAGCTGCGCCGGCGGACCGCTCGCCTCGGCCGTCTGCAGTCCGCGCTCCAGCGACTCGGCCGCCTCGGCGGGCGCACCCGCCTCGAGCAGCACCCAGCCGAGCGTGGCGTCGGTCCAGCTCGCCCACTCCGCGGCGCCGATCTCGCGGGCGAGCTGGGCGGCGGCCCGGCCACGCTCGATCGCCTGGGCGTGATCGCCCTTGGCCCCATGAAGCCAGCAGAGTCCCTCCACGAACATCGGCTCCTGGTAGCGGGAGCCATGCCTGCGGGTCAGCTCGAGCGCCTCCTCGAGGCGATCCTGGGCGTCGTCCCAGCGCCCGCGGGCCAACGGCACGAAGGCGGACTCGAGCAGCACCCACGGCAGGTAGTAGGCGTCCTCGGAGCGCTCGCGAAGCGAGGCGAGCAGCTCATCGGTCAGCTCCTCGAGCCGCTCGACGTCCCCGAGCTGCTGGGCGACCAGCTTCAGGGCGTCGTTCGCCTGGGCGAGCGAGCGCCGGGTCCCCTCGGCCACCGCGAGTCCAAGCGCCCGCTCACCGATCTCGGCGGCGCGATCGAGGCGCAGCTGGTGCACGTACTGGATCGCGAGGCGGGCGAGGGCGTTGACGCGGGCGACGGGAGCGACCTCCTCGGAGGCCTCGACCGTAGCCTCGATCAGCTCGGTGGCTCTGGCGAAGTCGCGCGAGCGCAGGTAGCTGACCAGCCCCAATGACGCGTCGACCTCGAGCTCCGCGTCGCGGGCCTCGCGAGCCGAGGCGATCGCCGCCTCGAAGTCGCGGCGCGATCCCTCGAGCTCGCCGACCGAGAACAGCAGGGTGGCGCGAGCGAAGGTGGCCGCGCCCACCTCGCCCTGAGCGTCCCCGAGCCCCAGTCGCCCGGCCGCCGCGAGCACGCCGTCGTAATGCTCGATCGCCTCCTCGACCGAGTACACGCGAGCCGCTGCCTCGGCGGCGCGTCGGTGGTAGTCGAGAGCCCGCCGATCGTCACCGGCCACGTCGGCGTGGTGGGCCACCATTCCCGCGAACTCGTCGATCCTGTCGGCGTACAGCGACTCGATCGCCTCGGCCGCGGCCGCGTGGAGCTCGGAGCGGCGCCGCTTCAGCAGGCGCCGGTAGGCGGTCTCCTGGATCAGCGTGTGCCGGAAGGCGCAAAGCGGGACCGGCACCCGGGCCGCGTCGCGGAGCAGCTCGGCGTCCTGAAGCTCGCGCAGCGCCTCCCCGTTCCCGGCGCCGCCCCCAACGGCTTCGAGCAGGGCGAGCGGGAACTGGCGACCGAGCACGGCCGCGACGCCGAGCAGGCCCTGCGCCGCGGAGGGGAGGCGGTCGATCCGGGTCAGGATCAGCTTCTCGACCGTCTCCGGGATCTCGACCGGGATCTCGCGGTCAAAGCTCCATCCCTGCGAATCTCGTCGCAGGGAGCCTGACTCCGCCATCGAGCGAACGAGCTCCTCGAGGTAGAACGGATTGCCCTCAGCCCGCGCCAGCAGTCGCCGCTCGAGCTCGGTGGGGAGCGTGCCGGCGCCGACCAGCGCGGCGAGCAGTTCGCGGTCGCGATCGCCGCCCAGCGCCTCGAGGGCCGCCTCGCGCGAGCGGTCGGCGAGCTGGCTTAGCGTCCGCTCGCGAACCGCCCACACCGGGTGCTGCGGCTCCGGTCGCGCGACGAGGACGATCAGAATCGGCGCCCGCTCGGCGAGCTCCACAAGCCGCTCGACGAGCGCCAGCGAGGAGGCGTCCGCCCAATGGAGGTCGTCGAGCGCAAGCGCCAGCGGGCCCTCGGCCGCAAGCGACTCCAACAGCTCCGCGACGGCACCGCGAATTCGCTCCTGGATGACCTGCGGCGGCGGATCGGGCGAATCGCCATGCGCCGCCGGCGGCCGATCCGAGAACGAGGCGGAGTGGCTCGATCAACTCGGCCGCGCGCTCCCCCACGAGGCGTTGGAGCTCCTCGGCGAGCGCGCCCGCCACCCCTTCGGATCCAGGCTCGCTCGCCAGCTCGCCGAGCCACTCGCGAAGAAGGGCGCGAAACGGCCAGTAGGGAAGGGCTTCGCCATAGGACACGCAGCGACCCTCGAGCCATCTCGGCTCGCCATCTCCAGACTCGCCGCGGAGGAATCGGCGGCGAAGCTCAGCCACCAGACGCGACTTGCCGATTCCCGCTTCGCCGGTGACGAACAGGATCCGCCCCGACCCCGAGAGAACCTCCTCGATCGACTCGAGCCCCTGGCGGAGCTCGGAGTCGCGCCCGACGAGCTCCGCGCCCACCCCGCGGCCATTGGCGCCCGCGGTCGATCGGTGCCGTCGCGGCGGGTGGGCGACCACCGGCTCGGCCTTGCCCTTGAGCTCTAGCCTGATGGGCGCGCCGAACTCGAAGCGCTCGGCGGTCAGGCGATGTGTGCGCGGGCCAACGAGCACGCTGCCCGCCTCCGCCGCCGACTGCAGTCGCGCCGCCGTATTGAGCGCGTCGCCGACAGCCCCGTATTCGAGCTTGCTGCCCCCGCCGACGCGCCCCAGAACTGCGAGGCCCGGTCTCGATCCCGACTCGGACCGCGAATCCCTCGATCTGCCACTCGCGGGCGATCTCGTCACTATCGGCGGCGATCGAGTGGACGATCTCGAGGCCGGCGAGGATCGCGCGCTCGGGATCGTCCTCATGGGCGGTGGGGGCGCCGAAAAGGGCCAGCAGGCCATCGCCCGCATACTCGAACACCTCACCCCCAAAGCGGTCCACCGCCGTGGCCATCCGCGCGACGGCGCCGCCGATCACGCCCTTGAAGTCCTCGGGATCCATGCGGTCGCCGAGAGCGGTCGAGCCGACCACGTCGGCGAACAGCGCGCTGACGACCTGGCGTGCCTCGCGCGCCGGCGCCGTCGGCCCCACCGGCGCGCCGCAGGCCGAGCAGAAGCGCGCGTCCGCGGCGAGCTCGGCGGCGCAGCTGGCGCAGGCCGGGGTCACGAGGCGAGTCTAGAACGCCGTTGTGTGCAGGATGGCGCGGAACTGCGCGCCGCCACTGCGTATCGTCGAGGCACGATGGGCCCGGTCGCGATCCTCTCCCCGCACCCCGACGACGCGGTGTTCTCCGTCTGGCACCTGCTCGCCGGGCAAGGCGAGGTGAGCGTCGTCAACGTGTTCGCCGGAGCGCCCGCCACGGACGAGCTCGGCTGGTGGGACGCCGACACGGGTGCCGTGGATCCTCTGTCGCGCGCTCGCCAGCGACGCGAGGAGGACCGCGCCGCGTTGGCGCTTGCCGGACGCGAGGCGATCTACCTCGATTTCCTCGACGCCCAGTACCGCGAGGCCGAACAGGCCGTCGAGCCGATCGCCGACGCGATCGCCGACGCAGCCCCTGAGGACGCGCTCCTGATGGCGCCCGGCGGGCTGGGTGCCCACCCGGATCATCTTCTGGCGCGGGCGGCCGGTTTGTCGTTTCGGCGACGGGGTCGCCGGGTCGGCATCTACGCCGACGTCCCGCATGCCGTCAGACACGGCTGGCCCGCCTGGGTCACCGACGGGCCAGCGGCAGCCGACGATGACGAGGCCGACCGCAGATGGCGCGCCGATCTGAACGGCTGCCGAGGCGCGCTCGCCGGCATCGAGCCGGCCGTCGAGGCGCTCGACTCCGACCAGGTGGCCCGAAAGCTCGAAGCCCTCGCCGAGTACCGCACCCAGCTCCCGGCGCTGGACACGGAGTTCTCGCTGCGAGCCCGACCCGAGATCCTGAGCTACGAAGTCGTCTGGGCTTCGTGATGCGCCGGGCAGGTGTGACCGGGGGCCGTCAGCCCCCGGTCACCCAGCAGCTCTGGCCACTACAGGTCTCGAGCCTCGACACCGTGCGGTGCAGCCGCGCCTTCTTGACCGCGCTCAGGCCCTGGTAGGTGTTGTTGAGCTCGTACGGATCCTTGGCGACGTTGTAGTACTCGCGATCGCCGTTCGTGTACTCGACGTAGACCTCGTTCTGCCTGCGGATCGCTTCGTAGGTGGTCGGGTTGCCGCTCTTCGCGGCCTGGAAGTCGGGGTCCGATGTGGATGTGTCGGGCCCGTGATGCTCGACCAGGGCCGCCGTCCTCCAGTCGTTCGGGTTGGCGCCGCGAATCAGGGGCACCAGGCTGCGGCCGTCGACGTCGTTGGGCACGTCCGCCCCGGCGAGCTCGCTGAAGGTCGATCGAAGATCGACGTTCTCGGTGATCTTGTTCACCGTCTTGCCGGCGGGCACGTCTGGCCCGACGACGATCAGCGGGACGCTGATGTCCGTGTCGAACGCGGTCATCTTGCCCTGCATCAGGCGATGGTCACCCATGTGGAATCCGTTGTCGGACGAGAACACCAGGTAGGTGTTGTCGGCGACGCCGCTCTCGCGAAGCGTCGCTCGGAGCCGGGCGATCATGTCGTCGACCGCCTCCACCGACTGGGCGCGCTTTCGGAACCGCGTGTTGAGGTCCTGGATCTCGGTCTTGCTGAGCGGTGGCCGGCCGGCGAGCCACGCGGGCGGATTGGTGTTTTGAGCATTGAACGCCGGCGTCCGTGGCACCTTGAGGCCCGGGAAATCAGTCGCGTCGCGGGGCGCCGGTGTCGAGGGCGCGTGCGGCGCGAACGTCGCGATCTCGAGCATGAAGGGATTTCCGGCCTCGGCGGCGCTGGTGATGAAGTCGGTTCCCTTGCCCGCCATCACATCGGTCAGGTAGTCGCTCGGCTGGCTCCCGTATGAGACCAGTTGGCCGTTCTCGTTCAGCTGGTAGTTGAACTCCTTGTAGCCATTGCCCGCCACGTCCCATTCGCTCCATCCCGGCGGCACGTAGAGACTCGAGGGCTGGTACCCGTTCAGGTACTTGCCCATCATCGCGGTCTGGTAGTTGGCGTCCGGAATGGAGCTGATCGCGGTTGCGAAGGTGTCGTTCTCCTCGCCGCGATCGTGGAACACCTGGAAGCCGCCGTTCGGCGGCGTGTTCGTGATCACGCCTGTGTTGTGCGGCACACGTCCGGTGAAGATCGATGATCGCGACGGACAGCACAGGGAATCGGTGACGAAGTAGCGGCTGAAGGTCTCGCCCTGGTTCTGCATCGCCTGCACGTGCGGCATGTACTTGAGGAGGTTCCAGGACAGGTCGTCGGTCAACACGAAGACGATGTTGGGGTGATCGCTCACCGGCTCGGCGCTCGCTCGCGCGCCGGCGTTCGAGGCGGCGGGGGCCGAGGCCCCGGTCGTAGCCAGCGCAAGCGCCAGGACCGCGATTAACGCGACCAGGGCCAAGACCCACGTCGACCTGACCCTGCTCCGAATGCCTGCCGCCACGACGCCACCTCCCGCTATCTGCTCCTGCCGGCGCCCGCCGGCACCACTCGTCGGCCGCTCAAACACGACCGGCAATCCGAAGTTGCGCAGCTTCAGCCCATCAGCTCCTCGAGGTTCGAAGGATGGAGGCGCTCTCTGGCGAGCTCGTCCGGTAGAGCGGACTGGGCGATCTGGATCAGGGTCCCATGCGCCTTGGACGGCCGCAGGAATGCCTCCTTCCAGTCCGGACTCTCGAGACTGACGTCGACGAGCTCGTATCCGCTTGCCTCGAGATCGGTGATCGCCGATCGGATGTCATCCGTCTTGAAGGTCATGTGGTGGAGCCCCTCCCCGTATCGATCGAGGAATCGGGTCAGAAAGCCCTCGCCGAGGGGCTCCAGGAGCTCGACCTTTCCACCGCTCGGATAGCGGAACTGGACCCAGCGCCAGATCCCGTTCGCATCGCCACCCATCAGGTACTCGCCGCCGAGGGCGTCGCGGTAGAGCGGCAGGGCCGATTTGATCGAGCGCAGTGCGACGGCGACGTGGTCCAAGTCGAGCTGCGCCACGGGCCGCACTCTACGGCGAGACCGACTGGCGGTATCCCCCATGAGCGCGGGCGTGCTGGTTTCTTGGTGGCCGATCCGAGCTGCGCGACCGACGGTCCGGCCAAGAGGGACTAGTCCTTGGGGCGGGCATCGACTGGCTTGACTGTCGCCCGAGCCCCCCGATAAGGTCGACCGGCAGCCGATGGTGAATCGTTTCACAGCCAGGGACGTCGGCCGGGCCGTGGCGCTCGGATCGATCGCCGTGCTCTCGCTCCTCGCCCTTGGCGGCGGGGCGGCGGCGCAGGCCGCGCCGCCCCGCGATCGAGTCAGCTTCGGGCTCGACGGTCTCATTCCTAACTACGCCCCCCAGATCCACGACTACGTGGTGCGCTGCGAGGATGCCCCGGTCACGGTCCACGCCCATGCCTCGGGCGCCTGGAAGGTGTCGATCGCCGGCGGCGCTTTCCGGAGCGGGGACTTCAACAAGGTGGTCTCGATAACGGCGGGGCAGTCGTTCACGGTCACCGCGCACCAGGCGGGCCGGCCGGAGTACTGGAGGTACTACGTACGCTGCCTGCCTCACGACTTCCCCAACTTCACGTACGACCGCTACGGGCCGGTGACGCCGAAGTTGATCAGCGTCGAGAACGTCGAGTCGCCGCTGATCCATCGCTACGCGATGATCTTCGACAACCACGGGGTGCCCGTCTGGTGGTACCACGCGCCGACCCACGACGCGAAGGTGCTCCCTGATGGGAACCTGGTCTGGTTCGCCTACGACGCCCAGCCCGGCGTCGTGTGGGAGGTCCACAGCCTCGACGGGACGCTGCTGAAGACGCTGAGCACCGTGGGCCAGCCCCCCAACGATCACGACATCCAGATCCTCCCGAACGGGAACTATCTGGCCGGGTCATACGTCAGCCAGGACCACGTCGACACGAGCGCCTACGGCGGCTCGAGCGACGCAACCGTCAGGCAGGCCGAGCTCCAGGAGATGAGCCCGAGCGGCCAGCTGCTGTGGGACTGGAAGGCAAAGGACCACATCGCGCTCTCGGAAACCGGGCGCTGGTGGCCCTACGCGATCGCTCACGCCTATGACCTCAACCATTGGAACTCGATCGAGCCCGACGGCAACTCGGTGATCGCCTCGATGCGCAACACCGACGCGGTCTACAAGATCAACAAGACGACCGGCGACATCGTCTGGAAACTGGGAGGCACGCATACCTCGAAGAGCCTCACGGTGATGAACGACCCGCACTCCTACACGCTCGGTGGCCAGCACGACGCCCACCTTCAGCCCGACGGAACGCTGGTGATGTTCGACGACCGCACCTTTCTGCCCAACGGCGACAAGCAGCCGAGGGGGGTCCGGTACAGGATCAATCAGACGAACGGCACCGCGACCCTTGTCCAGTCGATCACCGACCCGGCGATCAAGGAATCGAGTTGCTGCGGATCGGCCCGCCGGCTGGGCAGCGGCGACTGGCTGATCTCCTGGGGCGGGCTCGGAAACTTGATCGGCGGCTACAAGCCGAACGGCGACCGGACCTTCATCCTGCACCTGAAGTCCAACCGCACCTACCGCGCAGAGCCGGTCCCCGCCAACACCGTGACCCTGCCCGAGCTTCGCCAGGGGATGGACACGATGTGCGCCGGCGGGTGTGACTGAGCGCGGGCTGGCCCAACCGACCCTCTTCAGCGCCTGTAGTGGACGCATGTGGTGATCGCGGCCGGGTCGCAGGACATGCCGGACGCTTCGGTCCTGCCGACCGAGGAGGCCACGAGCCTCGGCCTCAGTGCATGGCGCCGTGGGTCCGGCTTCCGAAATAGCGCGCTCCGCACTTCGGACAGCGGCGAAGAAGGCGCTGTCCGCCCCTTCCGCAGCGCGGACAGGTGCGACGAGGCGGCTGGACGATCCCCTGCTTCATGCCAGGGCGATCGTATCCCGGGGACGCCACGCCCCCGACCTCAGTCTCCCGCCAGCCCGACCGCGCCGACGGCGAGGATCGCGATGCCTATGGCGGCCCCCAGCACCGACAACACGACCGGCCATTCGCGCCGAAGCCATTCGCTCGCCGGCCGCAGCACCCGCTCGGCGCGGGCGCCGAGCGCCAAGACGACGACTCCGATCGCGAGGAGCGGGGTGATGAACGCCAGGTTGAAGAGGATCAGAAGCGCGATCTGCTCGCCCGCCGAGGCGCCCGAGGCGACGATCGCCGCGATCGCGGCAAAGTAGGGAAACGCGGTCGGCAGCTCGACCAGGGCGATCCCCGCCCCCAGCACCGCCCCGGCGCCCGTGCGCCCACCGGTGGCGGGGAGCGCCCGGGCCGCGAGTTGGCTTCGCCGCGACCAGAGGATCGCTGCCGCGACCAGGATCGCGGCGCCCACCACCACCTCCGTCAGATGCTTGGCGAACGAGCTCGGGTGCGGCACCAGCGCCAGCAGGAGCTGCCCCGGGCCGAGCGCGATCAGCGCACCGCCGATCAGGTTGACCGCGAAGATCCCGATCGCGAACTCGGCGACCTGGCGCCGGGCGTGACGAGTCGTCGCCAGGTAGAGGGCCGGCCCGACCGTGGTCGGGTTCAGCGAATCGGCGATGCCGATCGAGAGCACGATGAGGGCGAGATGCTTCAAGGCCCAGATCATCCCGGCGACGCCGGACCCCCGGCCTACCGTGTCACAAGTTGGCCGCCCGCCGGATCGTTTATCTATCGGAAGGGGGTCCAGATGATTCCGACGATCTTGCGGGGGTCCGCGACGAAGGTGGCCGCGGGAGTTAATCCGATCGATGTCCCGGCCGAGGCGCGAAGGGTCGCGCGGGAGGCGGCTCAGGGCGTCGTCGAGTGTGACTGGGAGCGAAAGCGCATGTACGTGTTCGGCCGGCGACTCCACCACGGGCTGACCGGGGCGATAATCGTCGCCGTCGGCGTGGGTCTCATGTGGCACGACCGGGCCGATCGATGGTGGCGCGCCACCGTCGAGTAAGCGCCGGCCTCTGTTGAGCTTGCCAAACTTCAGCGCGGATGGCGAAGCGAAAGCAGCGCCGACGGAGCAGGCCGCCGGTTCCGACCTCTGATTACACCGATGCCGAGGGAAATGTCCTCACCCTGCGGCAGTCGCTGAGCGCCGGGACGATCGCCAAGATCGGCGAGCCCCCTTCGGGCGCGGCTTCCTCACTCGACGACGCCTGGCGGAGGCGGACCGAGATCCTGTTCGAGCGGCTTGCGGTTCGCTGGGAGATCGCCGGGCTACCGCTCACCGAGCAGGCGATGCTGCTCGGCCGCTACCGGATGGCCGACGCCGAGACGCAGAGTTGGGTCCGCCAGACAATCGCCGCGCACCTGGACCGCCACATTCCCGAGCTGTCGGGCGGGGAGCCCGGCAAGCTGAGCTAGTGCGGCGCGGACGCCGGGTGGGCGGCGACGATCGCCAGTACCGTCTCGGCGTGCCGCGACACGAACGCCGGCCCGACGCCGTTGATCTCCAGCAATGCGTCGGTCCGTAGGGGGCGTGACGCCGCGATCGCCTCGAGGGTCCGGTTGTGGGCGACCGTGTAGGCGGGCTTGCCGGCCGCGGCGTCGAGCCGCCACGCCTTCAGCGCCTCGAACAGTCCGGCGTCGGCGTCCGAAAGCGGTGGGGGTGGATCGGCGGAGCCGCTGCGCTTGCGCGCCGGCCTGACGTCGATGGTCTCCGGCGAGGGGAGCCACGACGGCGGATCGCAGACGTCGCAGCAGCGTCCTGAGGGGTTCCCGGCTCCCGGATCGCCGAAATGTCGAAGCAGGCTTCGGCGACGGCAGGCGTCAGAGAAGCTGAAGGCCTCGATCGCACGGTAGGCACGCCAGCCCCGATCCTTCGCCACCCGGCATGCAGCCGCGGCGCGGGCCGGGTCCAAATCGCCGTTCAGCCGCACGAGGAGGCGGCCGCCCGGAGCAGGCTCGACCGTGCATGCGCCGGCGCGCTCGGCGATCGCCAGATGGAGCCGCTCCTCGTCTCGGCGAGGGTTGTCGATCAAGAGGGCGCCATCGGAGTCGGCCGCCCGGGCAAGGCGCTCGACCTGTGAGCCCACGGCATCGGGCTCCACGCTTCGCTGCTGGTTGAAGCGCACCAGGCGCCCCAGGTCGGAGCGGGCGGCGAGCAGCACCGCACGCGCGGGAAGGCCGTCGCGCCCGGCCCGCCCTGCCTCCTGGTAGTAGGACTCGACGCTGGTCGGAATCGCCCAGTGCCACACGGAGCGCACGTCGGCCTTGTCGATTCCCATCCCGAACGCGTTGGTGGCGACGACGACCGCGGCATCGCCCGACATGAAGCGATGCTGGGCGGAGGCGCGCTCGTCGGCGGCCATCCCTGCGTGGTAGGCGGCGGCGAGGATCCCGGCCGATCGCAGGGCCTCAGCGACCTCCTCCGTGTCTCGCCGAGTCCCGCAATAGACGATCGCCGGGCGGTTCTCGGCCGCCCTCAGCCCGTGCTCGAGCAGGGCGAGCTTTCGCGCCTTCGATCCCTTGCCGTCCAGGGCCACGGTGTCGAATGAGATGTTGGGACGGTCGAATCCCGAGCGCACCACGAGCGGGTCACGCAGGCCGAGCCGGCGCTCGATCTCATCCGCGACCTCGGGGGTGGCGGTGGCTGTGCAGGCCATCACCGCGGGGCGGCCGAGCCGCTCGATCGCCTTCGGGAGCCGCAGGTAGTCGGGGCGGAAATCGTGCCCCCACTCCGAGACGCAGTGCGCCTCGTCGACCGCGAGCAGGTCGACGTCGCGGCTCGCCACGGCGTCCCAGAACCTGCTCGAGCCGAAGCGCTCCGGCGAGCAGTAGACGATTCGAGCGCGGCCGTCGCGAACCCGGGCGAGCGCCTCGCTCGTCGCCGCCGCACCCAGGCCCGAGGCGACCATCGCGACGGGATGGCCGGCCGCGGTCAAGCGCACGCATTGGTCGGCCATCAAGGCGATCAACGGACTCACGACGATGCTGAGCTCGGGCGAGGCCAGGCCGGGGAGCTGGTAGCAGAGGCTCTTGCCACCCCCGGTCGGCATGACGACCAGGGCGTCACGGCCGTCGAGCGCAGCCTGGGCCGCCTCCCGCTGGCCCGGGCGAAAGGCGTCATAGCCGAGATGGGCGAGCGCCTCCTCGGGGTCGCGCGGCCCGCGGTAGACCCGCGTCCCGGCGTCCAGGACGTCAAACCCCTCGAGCCCCTGAAGCGCGAGGGTCGCCTGCGCATGCTCGACGGTTGCCATGCCGCAAGCGTATGGACCACGCCGGTCGCGCCAGGACGGCCCGTCCGCGCGAAGCTCGGCCGCCATCGCGCCGCGTGTCATCCTGCGCTTCGACGCTCACGCCCAGATCCACGCGAGGAGAACAGCTGATGGAGCACTCACCAGGCCGCGACGAGACGGTCCTCGTCACCGGCGCGACGGGATACCTGGGCGGCTGGTGCGTCGCCGAGCTTCTGAGGCGCGGGTACAGCGTGCGGGCCACGGTCAGGGACCTGGCCCGCGAGGGCGATGTCCGCGCGACGGTCGGCCCGGAGTTGGACGGCGATGGCCGACTGTCGCTTCTCGCCGCCGACCTGGGCGCCGACGCCGGATGGGCCGAAGCCGCCGAGGGCTGCGATTACGTCCTCCACGTCGCCTCCCCGTTCCCACCCGCCCAGCCCAAGGACCCCGATGAGCTGATCGTCCCGGCCCGCGACGGAACACTCCGGGTGCTCCGCGCGGGGCTCGATGCGGGCGCCAAACGGATCGTCGTCACCTCATCGGTGGCCGCGGTCCGAAACAGCGGCTCGGCGCCCGCCGGGCGGCCACTGAACGAGGATGACTGGACCGACCCGAGCAACCCGAAGCTGACTCCCTATTCGCGCTCCAAGACGATCGCCGAGCAGGCCGCGTGGAGCCTGGTCCGGGAGCGCGGGGCCGAGGAGCGGCTCGCTGTCGTCAACCCCGTGGCGATCCTCGGACCCGTCCTGAACGACGATCTCTCCTACTCGCTCGAGATCATCGAGCGCCTGCTGAAGGGAATGCCCGGAGTTCCACGCCTCGGCTTCAGCTTCGTGGACGTTCGTGACGTCGCCGACCTCGAGATCCGCGCGATGACCGCGCCCGAGGCCGCGGGCGAGCGGTTCCTGGCCGCAGGGCCGTTCCTTTGGATGACCCAGGTGGCCGGGATCCTGCGCGATCAGCTCGGTCCCGCGGCGAAGAAGGTCCCCACCCGCACGGTTCCCAATCTGCTGGTTCGCGCGATGGCGATCGTGGACTCGGGCCTTAGAACCGTGGTCGGCGAGCTCGGCGCAGAAGGTCACCTACTCCTCCGACAAGGCGAAGAGCCGGCTTGGCTGGTCGCCCCGACCAGTCGAGGACACGATCACTGAGACCGCCGAGAGCCTGATCGACCGAGGGCTCGCGACTGGGTGATGGTCGAGGGCGCCCCGACGGCCGAGCAACCGCACGCGGCCGAAGTCCAGAGGCTCGCGGGCGAGAGCGCGGCGCTGGCACGGCGGCTCGCGGACGACACCGAGCGCGGGCGAAGGCTCCCCGACGAGCTGGTGCAGATGTTGGGCGCCGCGGGGCTGCTCCGCGCTGGCGCTCCGGCCGAGGTCGATGGCCTGGAGCTCCCAGCCGGCATCGCCCTCGGCTGTGCCGAGGAGGTCGCCCGCGGCGACGCATCGGCGGGATGGTGCGTCTCGATCGCGATCACGAGCAGCCTGCTGGTCGCCTACCTACCGGCCGGTGCCCGGGAGGAGCTGTTCGGGGGCGGCAGGGGGATTGCCGCGGGCGTCTGGGCTCCCCGTGGCAAGGCGCGAGCGGTCGACGGCGGGGTCGTGGTCTCGGGCCGGTGGCCGTTCTGCAGCGGAATAGACCACGCCGACCTCCTCTTCGCCGGGTGCTTCGTGGAATCCAAGGCGGGCTCCGCCGAGGGACCGCGTGCTCCAAGCGTGGTGGCGATTCCGAAGGGCGACCTCGAGATCCTCGACACCTGGCACACCCTTGGCCTGCGTGGTACCGGGAGCCACGACGCGGTGGCGGAGGACGTGTTCGTGCCCGAGGCGCGCGTCCTCTCGGTGTTCGAAGGGCCGCTCGTCGACCGCCCGGTCTACCGGTTCCCGGTCTTCGGCTTCTTCGCGCTTTCGATCGCCGCGGCGGCGATCGGCAACGCGCGAGCGGCGATCGACGACCTGGTCGAGCTGGCGGTCGGCAAGGTCGGTCAGGGATCGTCGCGAACGCTCGCCGAGCGCTCGCCCACCCAGGCGGCGGTGGCCGCCGCCGAGGGGTCGCTGCGTGCAGCCCGCTCCTACGTCGCCGACGCGATCGAGGCTGCCTGGCAGGCCGCCCAGGCCAGCGAGCCGGTCTCGATCGAGCGGCGCACCGATCTCCGCCTGGCGGCCACCCACGCCACGCGGACGGCGGCCGAGGTCGTACGGTCGATGTACGACCTGGGAGGCGGCAGCGCGATCTACGACGACTCCCCCTTGCAGCGGCGCTTTCGCGACGCTTACACCGCTACCGCGCACTTCCAGGTCAACGAGGCCTCGCGCGAGCTGCCCGGCCGGATCCTGTTCGACCTTCCCTCGGAGACGCCTACCTTGTGAGGACCGCTCCATGACTCTCACCAACCTGCAATGCCGGCTCGCCGCCCGCCCGAGCGGCCTGCCCGAGCCCTCCAGCTGGAGGTTCGCCGAGGAGCCCGCGGCCGAGCCGGGTGACAACGAGTTCCTCGTCGGAGTCGAGTACATCTCGATCGACCCGGCGATGCGCGCCTGGATGAACGCCGGCCGCTCCTACGTCCCGCCGGTGGAGATCGGCGAGGTGATGCGTGCCGCGGGCATCGGACGCGTGCTGGACTCGCATCACCCGGACTACGAGGTCGGCGAGGACGTCTACGGGGTCTTCGGAGTTCAGCGCTACGCGGTCTCCGACGGCGCGGGCGCACACAAGGTCGACACCTCGCTCGCCCCAGCGCCGCTCTATCTCGGGACGCTCGGGATCAGCGGCCTGACCGCCTACTTCGGCCTGCTGGATGTCGGGAGGCCCGAGCCCGGCCAGACGGTCGTCGTCTCGGGCGCCGCCGGCTCGGTGGGCAGCATCGCCGGCCAGATCGCGCGGATCAAGGGCTGCCGCGCGATCGGGATCGCTGGTGGGCCCGACAAGTGCGCGTGGCTGACCGGCGAGCTTGGATTCGACGCGGCGATCGACTACAAGGGCGAGGACGTGCGCGCAAGGCTCCGCGACCTGGCACCCGAGCGCGTCGACGTGTTCTTCGACAACGTCGGGGGCGAGGTCCTCGAGGGCGTGCTCGCGCGACTCGCGCAGGGCGCCCGCGTCGTGTTGAGCGGCGCGATCTCCCAGTACAACGCCGCCGGGCCCCCCTCTGGCCCCTCCAATTACATGCAGCTCCTGGTCGCCCGTGCCTCGATGACCGGGTTCGTGATCTTCGACTACGTGGACCGTTACGCGGAGGGCTTCTCCCAGCTGTCCGAGTGGCTGCGAAGCGGGGAGCTTCATTCGCGCGAGGACGTCGTTCAGGGCGATGTCGACCAGTTCCCCGATGCCCTCGCTCGGCTGTTTCGCGGAGACAACACCGGCAAGCTGGTCCTGGCGCTCAGCGGCTAGGACCCCTACCTTCTGCGCTGTCGCCTCAGCTCTTCCCGCCTCCGACGGCGATCTTCCCTCGAAGCTTCCTCGCTTTTCACCAGCTGACGGTGCTCCTTCTCCTGGCCGCTCGTCATGAAGAGCACGACGACGAAGCCGCCCAGGATCAGGCCGATGACAAAGGCCCATTGGCCGAAGGTCGCGAGCGGCATCACGGTGACCGTACCCGCCCGAGAGCGCCGGAAGCGCGTGATGGGCCGAATTTCCGCCCCGATCCGCGCTTGCCGTCGCTAGCCGACCGGCACCTCGGCGAGCTCGGTGACGTCGAGCGGCTCGATGCCCTGCTCGCCGCAGTAGTCGAGGTAGCGGCGATACATCGACTGCCAGTCCTCGATCCCGACTGAGTTGTCATCCTCGTCGAGGAACTCGAGCGCCCCCTCGACGATCGCGAAGACCTCGACCATCTCGTCGCCCTCGGTGACGAATGTGTGGGATGAGCTCGCGGTCTCGAAGATGAAGTCGCCCTGACGGGCCACCCAGTCATGCTCGAGATAACGCCAGGCGCCCTTGATCGTGTAGAGCGTGACCGAGCCGTAGTGCTTGTGCTTTCCGATGTGGGCGCCGGGCGGGCCCTTCAAGATGACGCAGAGCTGGCCCGAGGCGCGATCGATTCGAAGCAGCTTGATGGTCACGTGCTCGCTGTAGGGGATGAACGGCACCTCGGGCAGCTCGGAGGTGTCGAGGTGCCGGGTCTCGAATGCGGTCAGGTCGGGGCTCATGATTCCTCTCCTCGGTTGGCGCCGTTGCCATTCGGCTTCGACCGCCCATTCTCGTTCTTGTCGCGCTTTGCGTCCTGCCGGCTACCGACGATGAAGAACAAGATGATCAGCGTTCCGAGCGCGAGCGCGATCACGAACGCCCATTCCCCGAACGTCGCAAGGAGCATGGCAAGGGGCCATCGACGTTCTCGCCGTCACCCGTGAGTGACGGGCTCGCCGTTGCAACGGCGCAAGAAGTGAGGAAACGCTGGCGCGAAATCGACTCAGGCACGGAGCCCTTTCTGCCGATGAGGAACGAGATGGAAGGAGGCGACCGATCGGCCGGCGCCCGGAGCTTGATCCGGGCGCTGCTTGGAGCAACCGCCGTGGGCGTGATCGCCTACGCGGCGTTCATCGCCGCCGGCGAGCCGGCCGAGCTCACCGACGCGGCCTCGATCTGGGTCTACCACGGAACCCTCCTGCTCGCCGCCCTGACCTGCTTCGTGGGCGCGGCGACCGTCCGCGGCCAGCAGCGCGTGTGGATCGCCTTCGGCCTCGGGTTGCTCTTCTGGACCGCCGGCGACCTCTACTGGACGCTTGCCTACACCGACGTCGCGAAGACTCCCTACCCCTCCCTTGCCGACGCCGGCTATCTGGCGGCCCTGCCGTGCTTCTACGTGGGGATCGCGTTCTTGATCAAGCGGCGGATCGGCCACTTCACCGCCGCCAGCTGGCTCGACGGAGCGATCGGCGGGCTCGCCGCGGCGGCGCTCGGAACCGCGCTCCTGGCGCCGGCGCTGGTCGGCCTCACGAAGGGCGACGCGCCCGCGGTGCTCACGAACCTCGCCTATCCGCTGGGCGACGTGCTGCTCGTCAGCTTCATCCTCGGAGCCCTGGTGGTCAGCGGCTTCCGCGGAGCGGGTGCCTTCCTGGCGATCGTCGCGGGGCTGATCACCTGGACCGCGGCAGACGGGCTCTACCTCTATCAGGACGCCGTTTCCGGCTACAACGGCGGCTGGCTCGACGAGGCGTGGCTCGTCGGCCCCCTGCTGATCGCCAGCGGGGTCGCGTTCAGCTTCACACACCAGTCCCGCCGGCGCGTCTACACCTCTCAGATGACCTTCCCCGCGCTGTTCGCGGCGATCGCGGTCGGGGTTCTCGTCTGGGACCACTTCAGTCCCCAGCACGAGATCTCGGTGTGGCTCGCTGCCGCGACCCTCGCCGCGGTGGTCCTCCGGATGGCAATCAGCTTCCGGGAGAACAGCGCGCTGCTGGCGGCGCTCGACGACGACGCCTCAACCGACTCGCTGACCGAGCTCGGAAACCGTCGCAAGCTGATGATCGATCTCGAAGCGGCGATCCGCGCGACGCCCGAGGTCGCCGACCACCACGTCTTCGCGATCTACGACCTGGACGGGTTCAAGCGGTACAACGACACCTACGGACATCCGGCCGGTGACAGCCTCCTGCGCCGGCTGGGCGCAAGCCTGGCCGCGGCCTTCGAGGCGGATGGCTCGGCCTATCGCCTCGGCGGCGATGAGTTCTGCATCCTCGTCCCCACGCGCGACAGGCAGCTGGAGCCGATCGTCGAGGCGGGGAGGGCCGCCCTCACCGAACAGGGGGAGGGGTTTCGGGTCAGCGCATCGGCGGGGGCCGTCGTCCTGGCGGCCGACGCAACCGTCGCAAGCGAAGCCCTGCGACTCGCCGACCGCCGCCTGTACACGGACAAGAACACCCGGAGCGGCCGCGTCGATCGCCAAAGCCACGAGTTGCTGCTGGCGCTTCTGCGCGAACGTGAGCCCGAGCTTGCGGATCATCACGAAGACGTCTCGCGGCTGGCAGTCGCGGTGGGCCGAGAGCTGGGATTCGACGCCGAGGAGATTGACGTCCTGCGGCGCGCGGCCCAATTCCACGACATCGGCAAGATCGCGATCCCCGAGGACATCCTCCGAAAGCCCGCCCCGCTGAACGAGATCGAGTGGGAGCTGATGCGAACGCACACGCTCGTTGGCGAGCGGCTTCTCGGCACCTTCCCGTCGATGACCCCGGTCGCCCGCCTGGTCCGCGCGTCACACGAGCGCTGGGATGGCAGCGGCTACCCGGATGGCACGGCCGGCGAGGAGATCCCCCTGGGCGCGCGAGTGATCACCATCTGCGACGCGTTCGACGCGATGAGAAGCCGACGCTCCTACACCACCCAGCGCGACCAGCAAAGCGCGCTCGCCGAGCTCCGCGAAGGCGCCGGCACTCAGTTCGATCCGCAGCTGGTCGATCTTTTCTGCCGCGTAATCGAGCAGCTCGGACCGCATCAGATGGGCGCCGATCACTCCGTCATGCAAGCACCGGACCCGGTGTCCGATGACGCGGCGATGACCCCGGCGCAACTGCGACCGTAAACACGCTGAGCGCCGGCTCGCCGTAGGCGGCTCTCCGCCGATGCATCGGCGGAGACTCGGATACGGTCACGTCACCGCCTGCTCATTCAACGCTCGACCTCTAGGAGAAGAGATGGGGTTCATCGCGCCCGCGCCGCCGCCGGTCGACGTCGCCGAGTGGAAGGAGCTGCCCCACCTGGCGCGGATCAAGCCGCTCGCCCAGGACTGGGCGATCAACGGGTTCGGCACCCCCACCGCCATCTATCTCCTCTACGCGGTGAAGCTGGTCGTCTTCTCGCTCGGGGCGATCCTGACGATCTCGGCGACCACCTCCGGGCTCGGCGGGCTCGGCGACTTCTCCGACTGGTGGACCCAGCCGATCGTGTTCGAAAAGCTCGCCGTCTGGACCCTGCTCTGGGAGATCATCGGACTCGGTTGCGGCTCGATGCCGCTCACCTTCCGCTTCCTGCCGCCGATCGGCGGAATTCTCTACTGGCTGCGACCCGGAACGGTCCGGCTGCCCCCGTGGCCGGACAAGGTTCCGCTGACCGCCGGTACCACCCGAACGCCGATCGACGTCGTCCTCTACGCCGGCGTCCTGGCCAGCGGCTTCCACCTGCTGCTCACCGACGGCGAGGCGGCGAGCGGCCTCGCTGCGGGGCGCCTCGATCCGGCCTCGATCGCCCTCCTGCTCGGGTTCCTGGGCCTGCTCGGCCTGCGTGACAAGGTCTCGTTCCTCGGCGCGCGCCCCGAGGTCTACGGCTTCCTGCTGATCGTCTTCCTGTTCCCGATCAACAACCTGATCGTCGCCTCGCAGCTGGTCTTCGTCTGCATCTGGCTCGGCGCCGCCTCTTCGAAGCTCAACCGCCACTTTCCCTTCGTCGTCTCGGTGATGATCTCGAACACCCCCTGGAACCGCTCGCGGACCGCCAAGGCGCGCCTTTACCGCCGCCACCCCGATGACCTGGTGCCGTCGCGCTACGCCGGCCTCGCCGCCCACCTCGGCACGGTGATCGAGTTCACCCTGCCGCTGGTACTGCTCTTCTCGAAGGGAGGAACGATCGGCTGGATCGCCGTCGCCGGGATGGTGATCTTCCATCTCCACATCACCTCGACCTTCCCGCTCGCCGTCCCGCTGGAGTGGAACCTGTTCATGATCTTCGGCCTCTTCTTCCTCTTCGGCCACTACGGCGACGTCCCGTTCTCGACCCTCGACAACCCGCTGCTGATCGCGATCGTGATCGGGATCGGGGTGATCATCCCCGTGATTGGAAACCTGATGCCCGAGAAGGTGTCCTTCCTTCCGGCGATGCGCTACTACGCCGGCAACTGGGCGACCACCCAGTGGCTGTTTCGCAAGGACTCGGGGGCCGAGGCAAAGCTCGACGCCTCGATTCGCAAGCCCGCGCCGATCGTGGTCGAGCAGCTGACCCGGGTCTACGACCGTGAGACGGCCGAGCTCCTGCTCAACAAGGGGCTCGCATTCCGCGCCATGCACTCACACGGACGAGCGCTGCTCGGCCTCCTGCCGCACGCGGTGGACGACGTCGAGGCCTACAACGTGCGCGAGGGGGAGCTGATCTCCGGGGTCGTCAACGGCTGGAACTTCGGTGACGGCCACTTCCACAACCATCAGCTGCTGGCGGCTGTCCAGGAGCGCTGTCACTTCGGCCCCGGCGAGCTGCGCGTGATCACGCTCGAGTCCCAGCCGGCGCACATCCAGCGCCAGCGCTACCGGATCTACGATGCGGCCGACGGCCTGATCGAGGAGGGCTGGGTGAACGTCGCCGACATGGTGAAGCGCGGGCCGTGGCTCGAGGAGTCGTGGGACTTCCCGGTTGAGGTCAGTCACCGCGCCGGCGGCATCGCCGCGAGCGCGTGAGTTCAGCGACGGTCGTCGGCTCGGGACCCAACGGCCTCGCCTTCGCCGTCGCGCTGGCAGAGGCCGGCGTCGACGTGACAGTGCTGGAGGCCACCGAGACGATCGGCGGCGGGGCCCGAAGCGGCGAGCTCATGGTGCCCGGCCTGATCCACGACCATTGCTCGGCGGTGCACCCGATGGCCACGGTCTCGCCATTCTTCAGCTCGCTCGATCTCGCCGCCCACGGGCTCGAGTGGGCCTGGCCGGAGGTCGATCTCAGCCCATCCGCTCGACGGCGGCGACGCGGCGGTCCTCGTCCGCTCGCTCGCCGAGACCGCCGACGGCCTGGTTGAGGACGGGCCCGCGTGGCGGCGGCTCTTCGAGCGCCCGGCGCGCGGATTCGCGGGGCTGAGCGAGGATCTCCTGCGCCCGGTCCTCCACGTCCCCCGCCATCCGCTTCGCCTGACCAGGTTCGGAATTCCCTCGGCGTTGCCGGCGACCACGCTGGCGCGCAACTGGAGCGGGGAACCTGCCCGGGCGCTGTTCGGGGGCGTCGCCGCGCACGCCTTCAGCCCGCTGGGCCGGCCGATGAGCTCCGCGGTCGGGATGGCGCTGACGACCGCCTGCCATCACGGCGGCTGGCCGGTCGCGCGTGGTGGGTCGCAGTCGATCACCGACGCGCTCGCGTCCGTGCTGCAAGAGAGGGGCGGGAAGGTCGAGACCGGCGTCAGGGTGGACTCGCTCGAGGAGGTTTCCGGGGCCGACGTCGTCGCCCTCGACACCGACCCCGCCTCGGCCGCGGCGATCGCCGGTGAACGACTGCCGGTCCGAGTCGCCCGCGCCTACCGCCGCTATCGCCGCGGCCCGGGTGCGTTCAAGGTGGACCTCGCGGTCGAGGGCGGCATCCCGTGGGAGAACGAGGCCTGTCGCAGGGCCGGAACCGTCCACGCGATCGGCTCGTTCGCCGAGATCGTCGCCGCCGAGCGCGACACCAACCGCGGGCTAATGCCCGAGCGTCCGTTCGTGCTCGTCGCCCAGCAGTACCTGGCCGATCCGGGTCGCTCGGCGGGCGACCTCCACCCCGTCTGGGCATACGCACACGTCCCCAGCGGCTACCCCGGTGACGCGACCGAGGCCCTGATCAACCAGATCGAGCGATTCGCGCCGGGTGTTCGCGACCGCATCGTCGCCACCTCGACCCGCTCCCCGTCCGAGCTCGCCGCCTACAACTCCAACTACGCGGGCGGCGACATCATCGCCGGTGCCAACACGCCGTGGCAGGTCCTGATCCGCCCGCGGCTTTCGCTCGACCCCTACCGGACCGGGATCCCGGGCGTCTTCATCTGCTCGGCGGCGACCCCGCCTGGAGCCGGCGTCCACGGGATGAACGGCCACAACGCCGCCCGGTCCGCACTCGCCCACCTGACACGGACCTGAGGGGGTTGCGAGGGGGCATACTCCGGCTCATGCCACTCCCATTGATCGAGTTCCCCGCCGACGATCCCGACCGTGCTCGCCTTTTTTGGCGCGGTGTGTTGGGCGCCGAGCTCGCCGCGCGACCGGTCGAGGCCGGCGCCGGCTGGGAGGCCACCAGCGACGGCCTTCGCCTCGGGCTCCACGAGCGGGGGCCGGGTCCGGGCGACACCGCATCCCTCCCCTACTTCACCGTTGGCGATCTGGCGGGGACGCTCGAGCGCGTTCTCGAGCTCGGCGGCTCGATCGTCCATCCCGGCGAGCGGTGGGCGATCTGCCGAGATTCCGAGGGCAGCCCATTCGCCCTGGCCGCCGGGTCCACGCACAGCGCGTGAACCTGGCCATGCTCTATCTCCCGCTCGCCCACGCGACTCATTGGTACTTCATGCCCATCTATGCGCTGCCGATCCTGCTCCTCCTCGCGTACTCGATCCATCGAACGAGGCAGGAGAAGCGCCGCAGAGAACGTGATGGAGCGTCAGAGCCCGAGGGCGAGTAGCGTCAGGTCGAGGCGAGCAGCGGCACGTCGTGGACGATCTGCTTCGGCTTGAAGTTCGCCGGGTATAGCGTCGTCATCTTGCCGCTGCCGGAGATCCCGTAGATCAGCGCCGAGTGCTCGACGGCGTCGGGGCTCTTGCGGCTGGGGTCGGTCTTGGAGATGATGCTCCAGTCGTGCCAAACGTTCTCGAGCTGGGGCCGGGAGCCGATCAGGTACTGCATTCGTCCGGTCATCTGGTGATCGGCGAGGAAGGCGTTGACGGTCTTCGGCGTGTCGCCCTTCGGATCGACGGACACGGCGATGATCTGGAACCGCTTTCGCTCGGCCGCGCTCATCTCGCTCTGTGCCGCGTGGAGGTTGGAGACGATCAGCGGGCAGATGTCGGGGCAGTGGTCGTAGATGAACGTGACGAGGACGGCCTTGCCCTTGTAGTCGGCGATGTTGACCGGCTGGCCCAGGGAGTTGTCGAGCTGGAGCGGCGGGACGGGCCTCTGGGGCTTGGCAGAAGCTCCGTCGAACCTCGGCGCCGCGGTCGTCCCTCCGGTTGCCGAGGAGTCGCTGCTCCCGCATCCCACGGCTCCGGCCATCGCCGAGACGAGGACCAGCCCGGCCAACGCGATACGTGCCCTGACTACCAAGGTCTCAGCAGAACCTAGACGCGGAAGCCTAAGCAGAGCTAAACGCCGCTCAGCGGCGCCTTCGGTTCCTCGAAGGACGGTGATTGCGGCGACCCGGCGAGCGGTGCCGCGGCGGCGGGCTCGCGTCGGCGCCGTCGCTCGGCTTCGGATGGCCGTGGTCGAACTCGCGGGAGAGGCCGAGGCTGGCGGCGATCTTGCGCATCTCGCCGACCTCCGCGGGAGCGATGAAGCTGATGCCCGCGCCGTCACGACCGGCGCGAGCGGTCCGGCCCACCCGATGCACATAGGCATCGCGGTCGCCGGGAGCGTCGAAGTTGATCACGTGGGTCACGTCGTCCACATCCAGGCCTCGCGCCGCGACGTCGGTCGCGACCAGGGTGTCCACGCGACCGTCGGCGAAACGGTCGAGCGCCTTCTGGCGCTGTGCCTGAGATTTGTTGCCGTGCATTGCGACGGCGGGCACGCGATGCTTGACGAGCCGCCTGACAAGCCGGTCGGCGCCATGCTTGGTGCGTACGAAGACCAGCGTTCGCCCATCCTCGCAACCGCGAATCTGGTTGACGAGGGCGTCCACCTTCGCCGGGTGCGCGAGGTGCACGAAGCGGTGGGAGACCTCCCCGACGGCCTCGGGCTCGGGCTCGTGAACGTGGCGAAGTGCATCTCGCGTGTAGGCGCGCGCCTGCCTTCCGGCCGCGGCCTCCAGGGTCGCTGAGAAGAACAACGTCTGGCGATCGCGCGGTGTGCGGGCGACGATTCGGTCGACCGCGGGCTTGAACCCCATGTCGAGCATGCGGTCGGCCTCGTCGATGACCAAGATCCGCACGTACTCGAGGCTCAAAGCCCGTTTCTGGAGCAGGTCCTCGAGCCGGCCCGGCGTGGCGACCACTATGTCGGCGCGAGCCGCCCGCTTTGCCTGCTTCTCGATCCCGACCCCGCCGTGGACCGGGGCAACCTGGAGTCCCTTCGCAGCGGCGACGTCGTGGAGCTCCTCGACGATCTGGCCCGTGAGCTCGCGGGTCGGGGCCAGGACCAGGGCGGACGGCCTTCGTCCCCCCGGCTCGAGCAGGTCGGCGAGGGGCACGCCGAAGGCGAGGGTCTTGCCCGAGCCGGTCGGCGACTGGACCAGGACGTCGCGCCCGGCCAGGACGTCGGCGATGACCAGCTTCTGGACTGCGAACGGCGCGGCGATGCCGCGCCTCTTGAGGGCGTCCGTAACCGGACGCGAAACGCCGAGATCGGCGAAAGACATGTGGTGCGCTCCTTGTGAGTGGTGGGAATCCTGAAACCCGGACGCACTCAGAGTGCACGGAAAACGGAACTCCTCGGTCGCCACTGCGGCAACCGACCGGACCACGGTAGCAGGGCACTCGGGGGAGGGATGACCACGACGTTGCCGCGCGGACGCCAAATCGCCTGCTCCGATGCGGGTTCCTTCGGCGCTACACTGTCTCGACACGCCGGCTAGGGTCTTTTCCTCCTCCTCCGCCCTCTTGAATCCGGCTCCATGCGAGGTGAGGGATAGGGGGTCGCGGTGAGCGACCTAGCGGAGAAGACAGCCGACGCTGCGCACCGGAGCGATGCGACCTCAGACGAGATCGCCAGGTCCCTTGGATCGTTGTGGCAACGCTTCTCGGGGCAGCGACCGAAGTCCACCAGCGTCGAGATGAAGCAGCATGGCGTCAGATGCGTGATCGAAGAAGGCGCTGCCGACGCTGAGGCCCAGGATCCGGATGAGACGACCGACGACCCGAGATTGTCGCCCGCCGGTCTCAAGCACAACGCGACGACCTCGGTAGCTCGGATCACCGGCAAGCGAGTGGTGGCCTTCATCGTCAAGCGCGACAAGGAGGCGAAGACCTCCACTCAGACCTTCCACTTCGACCGGCCGCCGGAGCGCTTCTAGGGACCCTCGCACCTCCTCCGTGAGTCGAGCCATCTTCCTGCTCCGCTCCTTCATTCGCCGTCACCCGACCGCCGTCACCATCATCGGCAGCCTCCTGGTCGCCGGCGCACTCGCGCTCGGCTTATGGGGCAAGCGGGGAGACTTCGGCGCGGCGCTCGGGCTCGCCCCGCTCTGGATTCTCGCCGCGGCCATGGCACTCCACATCGTCTGGTTGATCGCTCGTAGCGAGGCGTGGCACGTGTGCGTGGGCGCGGCCGGCGGCCAGGTCAGCCGACGACGGCTCTATCGAGCGGCCAGCCTCGGCTACCTCGGCAACACGTTCAACGGCCAGTTCGGGCTCGCGGTGCGAATCGCGGCCCTGCGCCGTTCCGCGCCCCGGGAGAGCCCGAACCCTTCGGTCCTGATCGCGGCCGAGCTGCCGATCGTGGTGGTGGAGGTGACCCTGGCCGCGCTGACCTCGTTCACGCTTGTCGGCCCGCTCGGGATCCCCTGGTGGGCACCCCTGCTCTGCCTGGGGTTCGGGCTCACGGTTATCGCCGGGTTGACCAGGGTCGCCCGTGATCGGCGTGAAGGGTTCTGGAAGGGCTTCGCAGTGATGCGCGGCCTTCAGGGTCGAACGAGCATCATCGGCCTCGTCGTGTTCGCCGTCTGCGCCCAGATCGCCCGCAACTGGCTGGTGCTTCACGGGATCGGCGTGGATAGCTCCGTCCTCGATGCGACCGCCCTGCTCATCGGGGTCGCCGTGATCGGACTGCTTCCGGTGGGCCCCAGCCTCGGGGCGGCCGCCGCCGTTGTGATCCTGGGAGCAAACGGTGTCGCGGCGACCGCCGCCGCGGGGGCCCTGCTGACGGCCACCGGCGCTCTCGGCGCCCTCTGCTTCGCGTCATGGGCGCTATTCGACCGGCTTCGGCCGAGCGTCCCTCGGGGCTCGCTGCCGTCCCCGCACTGACCATCCCGCCAGTCCTTTACTCGAGCGGGGAGCACGAGGCGTCTAGTAGCGGCGGGACACACCGCACTTCCTGATCGACATTTCTGGTTGCGAACCCCGACGAAGTACGTAGCGGGAGGGTGTTGCAATCGAATAGGAGTACTCTGGACAGACCAGCTGCCTGAGGCATTCCCTTCCCCTCTCCTGCTTCAAAGGCGGGGAGTTTCCATCCCGAGGGGGACGAGACGAGGTTGTTGGTGACCGGCGGACAGCCGGCCCCCTCCACTCAGTATCCGCATCCAGCTGACGCACGCTGGTGTTCGCGGCTTCCCGTGACCCAAGCGTGCCCGAGAACAATAAAACGATTCCCCGAAAAGGAGACAGATCAGATGAGCAACATCATTGACAAGGTTCTGGGCCGGACCAAGAAAGCGGCCGGCGACGTGACCGGCGATTCCTCGCTACGCCGCGAGGGCACAAAGGACGAGAAGAAGGGCGAGGCCAAGGACCAGCTCGACAACGCCAAGGAGCAGGTCCAGAACAAGGCCGAAGAGGTAGCGGACCTCGAGAAGAAAAGCTGACCCGCTGACGCGCTCGGTGAACCGCCGAGCGCGTCGCTTTAGCTGGCGTGCTCGGCTTCGAGTAGGAACATCTCCACAGCCAGGTCGGGGTCCTGGCGATTGGCGCTCATGAATGCGGAGACCTCGCGCCCGGTTAGCTCCTTGATGACATCGACGAACTTCGCCTGCATGCTGTCCTGCCAGAGCAGCCTCGCCTGGCGGACCTCATACCACTTGCCGGCCTCCCACAACGTTTGCTCGGCGGCCGAGTAGCCCCCGCCCAAGACGACGATCACGAGGTCGGGATGGAGATAGGTGCGACAGCGCGTCGGCCCCTCGCCGTAATGATCCTTGTAGAGGCCCACCATCGCGGTCGATATGTCCTGGCGCAGGGTGCCATCGCCGTCCTCGTGGGACTCGCGCAGGTCCGCAGCATCTTCTGGATGAAGCTCCTGGCCATCCGGGTGAAGGTCGCGGGCATTCATCGCTGTCTATCCCCCATCCGATGACCCGGCCCACAGGAGGATCTGTGTCGAGGCATTCCTCTGCCAATCGCGTCTCTGTCGCGACCACGCGTAGAGCCACAGCGCGGAGCGCTCGTCGTCGACCAGGCCGGGGATCCGTTGGATCTGGTCCTCGATGGCGTCGAAGGGAGTTCCCGAGTGGATCATCCCGACCACCTGGCGCCGCGCGCCTACCAGGCCCAAGGCCCTCGTCCTCTCTGCAGACGGTCTAGCGCCTGGTCACGCCGGCGGGCGTCGTGTATGACGGCTCCTTTGGCCATGAGGAGCCTCCTTCCGTGAACGGCCCGATCCTCCACCGCCAGTTTGGCTGACGGGACCGTGCCGTGTTCCACCTCAAGCTAGAGCGTTCCGACACAAGCTGCAGTGACGTGGGCCGCCACTCGGTGAGTGATCCCGCTGTTTGGGCATTTCCCTTTCCCCGGCGAACGCAGCGAGGGTCCTCCGCGACATGCCGGGCACAATGCCCCGCGTGATCCTCGGACTCGCCCTCGCCCTCGCCTCCGCGCTCGCGACGAACGTCGCCTTTCTGCTCAAGCAGCGCGGCGCGGTATTGGCGCCGTCGGTGCACGCGAGGCACCCGCTGCGAAGCGCTGCCGGCCTTTTCAGCTCGAGGTGGTTCGCCCTGGGTTGGGTGGTGGCGGTCGGCGCCTGGGGACTTCACGTCGGCGCCCTCGCGCTCGCGCCGCTGTCGGTGGTGCAGGCCGTGCTGGCGTCGGGGCTGGTCTTCCTGGCCGTGCTGGCCGAGCGCTTCTTCGGCTTCGCCCTCGGACGTCGCCAGTGGATCGGGGTGATCATCACGACGATCGGGCTTGCGATCATCGCGCTCACCCTGGGGCCGCGAGGTGACGAGGCTCCCGGCTACGCGCTGGCCGCGTTGATCGCCGTGGAATGCACCGTCTTTGCCCTCGCCACCGGGCTCGCCGTGATCTCCGGCTACCACGGCACCTTGCGCGCGAGGCAGGGCCTGCTCCTGGGCGCAGCGTCCGGCGCGCTGTTCGGCGTCTCCGACATCGCGCTCAAGTTCCTCACCCACGCCGTTGAGGGCGGGGTGCTCGAGCTGGTCAGCCCGTGGACGTTCGCCGCGCTGGCCGCGTCGGTGGTCGCCTTCTATGCGTCGGCCCGTGGCTTGCAGCTCGGCCCTGGCGTCGAGGTCATCGCGCTCACCGCGGTCGCGGCCAACCTCACCGCGATCATTGGCGGCATCCTGGTCTTCCGTGATCCGATCGGGACCGGGCCGGTGGCGATCACCGGACGACTGATCGCGTTCGGCCTGATCGTCGGCGGCGCGGCTCTGATCCCCGGGCCGGTGCGCGTGGGTCGCCGCTCAGGTCAAGAATGACCCGATCGGAATGCCCCGGGCGACGCGTCGGATCCGCGCCGGTATCGTCCGTTCCGTGCTCGGCGTGAAGCGGACCGAGGCAAGGCTCGGATGACGATCGTGATCATCGTCGTGCTTGTAGTGGTAGTCGTCTTCCTCGTCGGACGTCTCCTCTGGGTGCCGAGCCGCAGCAAGAAGTGCTCTCGCTGCGGCAAGCGGACCTCCCTGGAGTCCGAGGTCTGCGAGCACTGCGGCCACGTCTTTCACGTCCGCTGAGGCGTTTCGCTTACTTCAGGGGCTCGCGTTCAGCTGGCGACCGCACGGGAGGTCTCGCGGGCCAGAAGCGTGGCACCGGCCGCGCAGACGACCAGGCTGACTAAGGCGGCGACCATGATCGCTGCGCCTTCGTCCGCTGATATCACCTGCTGGTCCAGGCCGATCTGGACCACAGCGGCTGGTACACCGAGCTGAGCGGCGGCCATCAGGCCGCTCCCTGGTGGTTGCCTGGTCAGCACGCGGGCGATGCTGTGGATCAGGATGCTGAGGCCGACGAGCGCGCCAGGGATGGCCAAGAGCCGGGGGTTTTCGGCCAGCGCCGTGAGGTCCAACTGGGCCCCGAGGACGACAAAGAACAACGGTACGAAGAAGCCCTCGGCGATCCCTCGCACCTGTTTCGACAGACGTTTGGGCCCGCCAATCGCGGCGACCATGAGACCTGCGCCAAAACCGGCGATGAGCACGCTGGTCCCGCTTTTTTGGGCCACCCATGCCAAGCCGAAGAGCACCAGCAGCGAGAGGCGCAAATCCAGCGCCCATTCGCGATGCTTGGAGAGCTTCCGGACCCGCTGAACCCAGTCGTGACCTTGCAACCAGCGGGCGAGGAGGAATATGACCATGGCGCAGGCGGCCACCAGCAGCCCACCAAGCACTGCGTGACTGGCGCGACTGGGCTGCAGGACGAGTGGCACGGCGACGATCGTCGCGACGTCGGCGATCGTGACTTGGGCGATGACCACAAGCGCGGATGGCCCCTCAAGCCCTCGTTCCTGGAGCGCGGGAACGACGACAGCCGCCGACCCCGAAGCCAGCAGGACCGCGTACACGGCCCCATGGCTCGTACCGGCCAGAGCGGCCACGGCCAGCCCGCCCAGCGGCGCCAGGAGAGCTACCGCGATCGCGGCGTAGGCCCCGCTCCGCAGCGCGCCTGCCAGGCGTCGATCGCGCAGCGGCACATGCATTCCCACCGTGAGCATCAACATCGCGAAGCCCGCCTCGCCGAGCAAGGCCACGGTCGGATCCGTGGGGTCCAGCGCATCGAGGCCGGTTTGACCAATGATGACGCCGGCTACGAGCTCCCCGATGACCACGGGTACAAACGCTCGCCCACCAAGCGCCCCCAGGAGCGGGCCCGCTAGACCGGCCAAGACGATCAACGCCAAGACGCCCAGGCTCACAGCAATGAGCCTATGTGCTGCTTACGAGCCGACGAGCGCCGGCGCGCTACTCGGGAAGTAGAACGACCCGACCGAACGCCTGGCGGCTCTCGATATAGGCGTGTGCGGCGGCTGCATCGGCGAGCGGGAACGTCCGGTCGATCTCGACCCGCACCTCGCCGCTCGCGACCCGCTCGATCAGGTCGGCGATCATTCCATGGACGCGGGGATACTCGGTCATCAGCGCCCCACCGAGGAAGACGCCGCGCAGCGTGTTGTTCTGCGCCCACAGGGCCCTCGCCTCTAGGTTGGAACCACCGCGGCCCGCCACCCCCACACTGACCAGCGTTCCGCGGTAGGCGAGCGCGCCGATGCTGTCGACCAAGTTCTGGCCGCCGACCGAGTCGAGGATCACGTCAGCGCCGCCCCCATCGGTCAGCTCACGGGTCCGCTCGACGAAGTTCTCGGCGGCGTAGTTGATCCCGTGATCGAGCCCGAACTCCCTCAGGCGCTCGAGCTTCTCGTCACTCGACGCGGTCGAGATCACGGTCGCGCCGGCCTGCTTGGCGAGCTGGATCGCGGCCATCCCGACGCCTCCGGCCCCCGCGTGGATCAGGGTTGACTGCCCGGACTGGAGGTTGCCGGCAGTGAACAGGCACTCCTGAGCGGTCCCAAACGCGACCGGGACGCACGCGGCGGAAGCTGCGTCCAGCCCGTCGGGGATCGGCCAGGTGGAGATCGCGGGAACGGCCCGCTTGGACGCATGCGAGCCGGCCATGTTCAAGGTCACGACCCGGTCGCCGACCGCGCGGTCCTCGACCCCGGCGCCCACCTCGACCACGGCGCCCGCGGCGAGGTACCCGACGACGTGCGGGACCGACGGCGGCGGCGAGCCCGCGCGGGCCAACAGGTCCCCGCCCTCGATGCTGATCGCCTCGGCGTCTATCAGTACACAGCCGTCCGGGCACTCGGGATCGGCCACGTCCTCGTAGCGCAATACGTCGGGGCCACCGTTCTCGTAGATCACCGCCGCCTTCATCGTTGGCGACTCTAACTGTTCGGCGCTTTCCCGCTTCCGCGACGACGTGGGCCTGTGTCAGCTCGTGGCGTCCAGCGCGACGCGGAGAGCGGCGAAGTCGTCCGCTCCGAACACGACGCGGTTTCGTGTTGCGACATAGACGAGGTCGAGGTTGACCCCAGCCCGGGCGATCTTGCGAGTCAGGTCCGCGAGGACTCCGGGGCGATCCTCGACGTCGACGACGAAGACTTCGCGCTCCCGGGTCACCGCAATGTGGGAAATCGCCAGCGAATGCCTCGCAGCCTCGGCGTGCGGTACGAGGATGTGGAGCTCGGCCTTCTCGCCTGGCCCGACGCAGGTGGCGGCTGCGATGTTGACGCCCGCATCGCTGATCGCGGCCGCTACGCGGGCCAGCGCGCCCGGGTTGTTCTCGATCTCGATGACAAGGTCAACCGCCATGCTTCCCCGTGCGGCCTAGCCTACTTCGGAGGGCGAGAGGTTGATCGAGGGGGGCGACTCCACTGGTCACTTCGACGTGGAGGCGGGAACGCGCCTTGCTCGCCTAGCCTCCGTTGGCCGTCACGAGACGAACGGAGGAATGGTTGATGTTGTTCGGCCAGGAACACGTGGATCGCTATCGCGAGACCGATGGCGAGGAAGGGCACGACTGGAACGGGACGCACACCTTGCTGCTGACCACCACGGGCGCAGATCGGGAGAGCGGCGCACCATTCCGCTGATCTACGCGCCACACGGCGACGCCTACACCGTCGTCGCATCGATGGGCGGGTCCCCCACTGCGCCCTCCTGGTATCTGAACCTGACCGAGGACCCTGAGGTCGAGGTCCAGGTGAAGGGCGACCGCTTCCGCGCGAACGCCCGCACGGCAACCGCGGATGAGAAGCCCGGGATGTGGCGGACGATGGTCGGCGCGTGGCCCGCCTACGACGATTACCAGCGAAGGACCGACCGGGAGATCCCGGTGGTCGTGCTGGAGCGAGCCTGAGGTTTCGCCGCCCGCGATACTGCCCGGAAGATCCCTCGAGCAGAGAACGACCCTTGAATCAGCCTGACCGAAGCAACCGTGTCCTGACGATCGTCGTCGCCTGCTTGGCGACCGCGATGCTGATGCTCGACATCAGCGTCATCAATACCGCCCTGTCCTCGATCGCCCACGGCCTGGACACGGGCCTCAGCGGGCTTCAGTGGGTGGTGGACGCCTACACGATCCCGCTCGCGGCGACCGTTCTGACCGCCGGAGCGATCGCCGACCGACTCGGCCGCCGGCGGCTTTTCCTCCTCGGAGTGGCGATCTTCACGGCCAGCTCGGCTCTGTGCGGAGCCGCCGGAGGGATCGGCGTGCTGGTGGGAGCGCGGGCGATCCAGGGGCTCGGGGCGTCGATGATGTTCGCAACGGCGCTGGCTCTCATCTCCCAGGTCACGCCGGAGCGTGAGGATCGGGTGAAGGCGCTGGCTGCTTACGGCGCCGCGATCGGCGCCTCGTTCGCGCTCGGGCCTTTCATCGGCGGAACGCTCACCGACGTGTTCGGCTGGCGGGCGATCTTCTTGGTCAACGTGCCGATTGGCGTGGCGGTCATGTGGATCACCTACCGCTGGGTGGCCGAGGGGCGGGACCCGACGCCCCGACGGATCGACATGCCCGGGCAGATCACCCTGATCGGCGGGCTGTTTCTGCTGGTGCTGGCCCTCCTGCGCGGCAACGAGGACGGCTGGGGCAGCACGGGCGTGATCGCGGCACTGGTCGGGGCTGCGGTGCTGCTGATCGCCTTCGTGGTGGTGGAGGGGCGCTCGCGCGAGCCGATGCTGCCGCTTCGCCTCCTGAGCGAGCGCCGGTTCGCCGGGCCGCAGGTGGCGGTGTTCGCGATCGCCTCGTCGTTCTTCGCGGTGTTTCTCTACCTCACCCTCTACCTGCAGACGGTCCTCGGCATGTCGCCGATACAGACGGGTCTCGTCTACCTCCCCGGCACCTTCCTGGTCTTCGTCGTTTCGGGAATGACGGCGCAGTTCGGGGCGAAGGCCTCACCGGCCAAGATCGCCAGCCTGGGCTTGGTGCTGGTCGGCGTCGGGCTGGCGGGGATGCTGGTAATCGGCGTCGACTCCTCGTGGACGGCGCTTCTTCCCGGACTGCTCGTGACGAGCATCGGCACGGGTCTTTTCAATCCGACCGGGAGCGCACTGGCCCTGAATGCCCTTCCGGATGAGCAAAGCGGTCTGGCCGCCGGGGCGAACGACACGTTCCGCCAGGCGGGCGTGGCGGTGGGAATCGCGGCGCTCGGAACGCTGGTGCCGGCGGACGCGGCGCTTGGAGGGAATCTCCAGTCGTACGTCGACGGGCTTCACCACGCGCTGATCGTGAGCGCCGTGCTCGCGATTGCAGGGGCGGTCGCAACGGCGTGGCTATTGATTCCGATTGGATCGTCGACTGAGGCCGAGGTGGCGACGGAAACCGCGTGAGCGGGAACAAGACGCGCCGATTCGTCGCTCAGGGCTCGACCGCTGAGCCCGCGCTATTCGGCGCGGCAGTCACCAATCCGCAAGCGTTCATGGTGCTCAAAGTCCGCTGAGATTCGGGCTCCGCCTTTTCTTGCTCCTAGGCGAAGCGCCCCGGATCGTGCCCCCCGGCGTCGAGTGGTCCTTCCGCTTGCTTGGCGCCGGGAGCGCGGCGTGCCGCCGAGGCGCTTCCGGCCAGCACGGCGATTCAAATCCGATCGGCCGGGTAATTGAGCCAGGGAAAGAGCGCCCCACGGAGGAGGCGGTAGAAATGCCCAGGAGGGGGAAATGGCTTTCTCTCGTTGTCCCAACTGCGAATACGTCCAATGGCAATTCGGGGCTTCCGACGGACGACCCGCTGGAGAATGCCCTGAATGCAGCTGGGAGATGCAATGGACGCTTACTCCCTTGACGTCAAAGGAGAGAGCCGCATCTAAGGATCGCGAAGATGCCCGCGAGGCTGCCGAGTCGCGTAGATAGGAGGACGCCCCCCACTCGCGGCTTCGATGGGTGTCAGGCAAGGCGGTGCTCCCTTGGCCGAGGAGATGCATCAAGTTGCAGGTCCAGGGTTGTGAGTACTGTCGCCTAGTGGGTCCTGGGCGGCGCCCAGATGGGCGCCTCGGAGAGCAAACGACTGTCTGCGCCCAATGCGATCGGCCGATGCTCTGGATGACGGAGTGGGACGCTCGCGTACTTCAGGTTCAGCGAGGGGGTCGGGAGCGCATTCTGGATGTAGAGAAGGCCCGTTCAGCCCTCCAAGCGTTGAGGGGTGATCAGGGCGGCGGGCACCTGCGACCCCCCACCCTGCAGCTCCCCCGCCCCTCGGTTCGACGTCGCAAAGCGGAATAAAAGGGGCGGCGACCGCCCATTCAACGCCGCCGCCCCCCGGTTTCCGAAACCCTCCCCCGAGAGGTTGGGGGAGTCGCATCTCTCGTATACCCGCCTTGCTGCCATTCATGCGGGGAGGGGGGCCCACCCCTTTGAGGCCGCGTGTCGGCGTGGCCGTCTGGGCGGCTCACGGGCCCGGTCGGCATGGGATCGACTCACGGATTCTCGAGCGAGTACGCCTGACGGCGTAACTCCTGGACACGATCGCGGCGATCGGCTAGGGTCGGCTGCGGAGGCGCGGACCAAAGGGAGAGGGCCAGCGTGGGTGGACGCGCGAAGTGGATTACGTTGATTTGCACCTTCGGCTGCCTGCTCCTGCTCCCGGCGGCGGCGCTGGCGGTGTTCCCGGGTGAGAACGGAAAGATCGCGTTCGTCAGCGGCATGGGTGGCGCTCCGAACAACGACACCGGCTCTGACGTCTACATCCTCGACCGCCCCGGCGACGACACGCCCACCCCGCTGACCAGCACCACCGGCGCGCCGGGGCAGCACCGCCACCCTGCCTGGTCTCCCCACCTTGACGCGATCGCCTACGCGCGGTGGGAGAGCCCCTCCAACGAGAAGGTCTTCATCGACTACCTCGACCAGCCTGGGATACCGCAGCTCAGGATCGGCTTCCAGTCGAGCGCCGTCCGCGACGACCGGCCGGCATGGAACCCGGCCGGCACCAAGATCGCGTACGAGAGCGAGGTCACGGACGGCAGCGGGCAGATGGACATCCTCGTCGCCAGGCTCGACGAAGACGGACATACGGTGAGCGAGACCAACCTCACCAGCTCGCCGACGCTGATCGAGGGCAGGCCCTCCTGGTCGGACGACGGCAAGTGGATCTACTACTCGCGGCGGGGGCTGCCGCCCGCCACCGACGACGACATCGTCCGCGAGCGGTCCAACAACAGCTCGACCGTGCCGCAGATCATCGTCGGCTCCGGCGTTGCCGAGTACCAACCCGCCCTGGGCCCCCGCGGCGCCGCGATGTGCTTCACCCGCGGCCCGTTCGGCAGCGCCAGCGCCGACGTCTACACGATCAAGCCGGTCGACTTCCTGAACGGTACCCAGACCGACCTCTCGGACAGCTCCGTCGGCGCATACAACTGCACCTACTCGCCAGAAGGCGACAAGGTCGCTTACGTCGAGGGCATTTTCACGAATGGCGCTCTGAGGATGAAGAACTCCAACGACACCGGGGTCTCGACGCTGGTCACAACGGATACGCCGATGCACTTCGACGGCAACCCCGACTGGGCGCCGAAGCGCCCCGCGTTCTGCATGGCGAAGCCAGCAGCGATCGCCGGCACCGACGACGCGGACCAGCTCAAGGGGACGAGGGGACCGGACGTCATCCAGGCACACAAAGGTCAGGACACGATCACCGCTCTCCGCGGCAACGACCTCGCCTGCGCGAGCGCAGGCAGGGACACGCTCCGCGGCAACAAGGGCAAGGACACACTGATCGGCGGTCGCGGCAAGGACGTCCTCAACGGCGGCCCGGGTCGGGACACGTGCAACGGCGGCCCGGGCAAGGACGAAAAGATCAGCTGCGAGAGATAGGGCGAGCGCTCGTCAATGCGGGGCCTGGGAGGGCGTCGACAGCGGGGTTTCTGGGCCTGCCGTCCCAAAATGACGCGTCGTCAGGGGTTGTGACTGGAGGGGCATCGATTTGGAGCCGATGTCTTGGGCATGCAGGAGATAGTGGCCTCGTGGTCCGATCCGCTCGTCGATTTGCCCCGCCGTTGACCTCCCGACCTTTCGCATCCGCCGGGTCATCACGTCCTGCCGGGCCGTGGGCCATCGCGCTGGTCGCCTTCATACTCGGCCTCGACCTGCTTTGGAGCGTGGTCGCCAGCTCCACGGCACCGACGGAGTTTGGGGTCGTCGACGAGCCCTGCCACCTCGCAACGGCATTGCTCCTCCTTCTTGCGCTGTTGACGCTTGCCCGGTCGCGACGACCGTCAACGTCCTTCCTGGCGGCGGCGCTCATCGCCAGCGTCGCAATCGATCTCGATCACATCCCGGAGATGCTGGGCTGGCAGGGGCTGACCGGCGGCGCCCCACGCCCTTACACCCACAGCCTGATCACGCCACTCGTGCTGATCGTGGTGGGCGGTTTCGCCGGGGGCAGGGCCAGGCCGATCGCATTCGGTGCCGCCTTCGGGGTCGGCGCGCACCTCTGTCGCGACCTCTGCACCGGACCTGGGGTGGCGATCCTCTGGCCGCTTTCCAGCGCGGCCGTCAGGCTTCCTTATCTGGTCTTCGCCATGGGGCTTGTGCTGACCGCGGCGGTCATCCTCGCGGTGCCCCGCCGCAGCGGGTCGTCACCAGCCCGGCTGACTCGGCCCCGGACCCCCTCGCTCTCGCGCCTCTTGCCGGTTCTGCTCGCGGCGACGGCGAGCTTGGCGCTCGCCCTGGCGCCGGCTCGGGCCAGCGCGGCGCCAACAGCATTCGGCGCCTACATCCCAAAGGCCGACCAGCGTCCTTCCCTGCTCGACTCGTTCTCCTCTCAGGTCGGGCGGACACCGACGATCGTCAGCTCCTACAAGCGGTGGCGTCTGCCCCCGTTCGTACGGCCAGAGCTGCAAGACGTATGGAGCCGGGGCGCGGTTCCGCTCGTCACCTGGGAGCCATGGACGATCGACGGCCGCGGCTTCTCCCTGCGAGAGATCGCGGACGGCCGATTCGACGGCTACGTGCGGCAGGCCGCGAGGTCGGCCGCGGCCTGGGGGCACCCGATCCTGCTGCGCTTCGCACACGAGATGAACGGCACCTGGTATCCGTGGGGCCGGGGAAGAGAGGGAAACACCCCTCGCATCTACAAGGCGGCCTGGCGGCACGTGGTCGGGATCTTCCGCTCGGCCGGCGCCGACAACGTCAGGTGGGTCTGGGTGCCCAACGTGGATGGGGGTGGCCAGTACCCGTTCCGGAGCTACTACCCCGGTGACGCGTGGGTGGACTGGGTCGGCCTGGACGGGTTCAACTGGGCCAAGAGAGGCGAGTGGCAATCGTTCACCGAGATCTTCGGCGACTCCTACGACACGCTCTCAAAGCTCACCTCCCGGCCGATGATGATCGCGGAGACCGGTTCGAGCCAAGACGGTGGCGACAAGGCCGCGTGGGTCTCGAGCGCTCTCAGCAGCGAGATCCCGGGGTTCGCCCGACTCCGGGCGGTCGTCTGGTTCAGCGATCGGGTGGGCGACGTGGATTTCCGCGTGGACAGCTCCAGGGCCTCGCTGAACGCGTTTCGATCGGGGATCGCCTCTGCGCGCTACGACCTGGGACGCGGTCGCCTTCTGTCCACGCCGCGTGAGGTCCGGGGCCAGGCTGCCGCCCCGGCCGCGCCGAGCGGCGGCTTCGGCCAGCCTTCCCTCCTTTACAGGCTGACCCAGAAGCTCCACGGGCGATACCTGGTCATCGCCATCGGCCTGCTGGCCGGGGCGATCGCTGTCTTGGTGCTCGCCATCGTGCTGATCAGAAGGGGTAGGCGCACACCGACGACGCCCCCGTCGCGGCAGCCGGACCCCGGACGGCCCACGGGAGGCTCCGAGCCTTAGATACGTGGCGGTTCGGAGCGTGACCTGCCCTGTGCGGGCAAATCCCTCCTACAGGCGTCCAGTAGGCACGGTCGACGTGGGGTTGAGCCCCGGTCACGTCGAGTGGAGTAGAGGTGCACGGATCCGCCCTTCTGAATCGCCGGACCATTCTCGTGACGCTCGCTGCCTGCTCGGCCCTCGCCTTCACGGCAGGCAGCCCAGCGTACGCGGCGGCGGCGCCGATCAAGCTCGGCGCATACGTTCCTAACGCGCCCGAGGACGGCAACGCCCTCGACAGCTATGCCTCGATGGTGGGAGGCATGCCGGCGATCGTCATGAAGTACAGCAACGTCACCGACCCGCTCCTCACCCCGACCGAGATCTCCAACCTCGAGTCCCGGGATCAGGCCGCGATGGTGAGCTGGCAGCTCTACAAGTCCGGGTGGAGCGGCCCCGCCATCTCGCTCTCGGACATCGCCGCGGGAGACTACGACCGCGATCTGCGCCGGGCCGCGGACCTGGCGAAGACCCTGCCGTTCCAGGTGATGATCCGCTTCGGCCACGAGATGAACGGCGACTGGTATCCCTGGAGCGGCAAGCCCTCGGCGTATGTCGCGGCATGGCGCCACAGCGTCTCCGTCTTCAGGCAGGAGGGCGCGGACAACGTCAAGTGGGTCTGGTCGCCCAACGTCGAGCAGGGCAACTACCCGTTCGCTCGGTACTTCCCCGGGAACGCCTGGGTCGACTACGTGGGGCTCGACGGCTACAACTGGGGAACGTCCGGAGTCGGGACCAACCGATGGCAGAGCCTCTCGCAGGTCTTCGGCGCCTCCTACAAGCACCTGACCGAGATGAGCACCAAGCCGGTGATCATCTGCGAGACGTCGTCGAGTGATGCCGGCGGCGACAAGGCCGAGTGGATCCGAAACGGCCTCCTGAAGACCATCCCGCAGGACTTCCCCCGCGTTCGTGCGGTGATGTGGTTCGACCGCTCGATGGAGCAGGACTGGCGAGTCGACTCCTCCCAGGCGTCATTGCAGGCGTTCCGGAGCGTCGTCTCGAGCTCCGTCTACGGCGGCTCCGACCCGGCGCCCACAGCCGCGCCGCCGAGCCCCGAGATGAAGGCCCTTCGAGTGACGCCGTCGGGGGCGACGGCCCACGCCGCGCGACCCAGGGCCGCCCTCCGCGCCAAGGTCGTATACCGGCTGTCGCACCGGGCCAGCGTGCGCATCGCCCTGCGCGGTGGCCGGCGCGGCTCCGCAAAGACCGTGACCATGGACCATCCGACGCGCGGCGGGCGCATCCGGCTCTCGGACCTGATCCGTGGACGTCGGGTTCATCGCGGGAGCTACCGCGTGGTGGCCAGGGCCATCGACTCCCGCGGAGTCCGCTCCAAGCCCAAGCAGGTTCGGTTCCGCGTCGCCTAGCCCGACGCCTAGGGCCGCTCGAAGGTCGGGGCGTCGAGCGCCGTCAGGGCCGCAAGCTCCTGCTCCGTCTCGACTCCCCGCGGGGCCTTCACCCGGTTGGAGTAAAGGCCGCGGATCACGTCATTGCTCATCACCAGCGCCTCGATGCACAGGCCCGCGAGCCACCCCCACGCGACCCCGGTGAGACCACCCAGGACCGCGCCGAGCGCGCCGCCGCCGAGCTCGAGCAGCGTTCCGCCCCAGACGATCGGCATCGCGGATCCAAGCCGCCGCTGCACGCGATGGATCGCGACGTAGTGCGTCTTGAAGGTCAGCGGGAAGACGCCCAGGGCGAGGATGTGGAGCGGCGCGGTTCCCTGATCCGCATAGCTCTGGCCGAAGACCTGAAGGACTGGTGCGGCCGCCGGGAGCAGCACGAGGTTCGCGACGACCCCGAACGCGAGCGAGATGCCGAACGTGAACCTGAACCGCCTCGACAGCCCGGCCGCGTCGACGGACCCGATGGCGTAGGCGACCATGCTGAGCGACAGCGGGACCATGACCAGAAAGCCGGCGATCATCCAGGCGATGTAGAAGCTCGCGTTGGCGCTGGCCGAGAGGAGGGACACCACCAGGATCGGCATCGCCAGATCGGCGGTCTCGAGCGCCAGGTTGACCGCGGCGTGAGATGCGGCGGAGGCTCGCATCTGCATCAACAGGGCGAAGCTCGGCCGCAAGGCGTCGCCGTCCCGCCGCGCGTAGAAGCGGATGAGCACCACCAGGGAGACCGCGATGCCGGCAGCCCAAGCCGTGTAGATCCAGGGCGCGCCCGCGTTCGCGACCAGCACGGCGATCGGGATCAGCGCGAGCAGCTTGACCAGCGCGAAGACCATGTTGCGCACGAGTTGGAGGCCGCCGCGCAGGAGCCCGATCAGCGCCTGATCGAGAACGAATGCAAGCGCGGTGAGGCCGACGCCCACCGCGAAGAAGGCGGTCGAGGGGAGGCTCTCGCCGAGTGGCTCCCAGGTTGGAGGAGACGAGTGGGGCGATCAGCGCGAAGCCGAGGCCGAGGATCGAGCCGACCAGAACGTTGACCAGCAGCGCGGCGTTGAGCAGCGAGCGATGGCCATCCTTCCGGCGTGGCAGCTCGCCCATCAGGAGCGTCCCCAGCCCGAGCGTGCCGATGAAGCCGAACAGGGTCATCGCGGCGACCGCGGCGCTCGCGACCCCGACCGTCTCCTTGCTGAAGTTGTGCGCGGCGATCAGCCAGAACGCGACGCCGAGAGCCGAGGTGATCAGGGTCGTGCCGACCATCGATCCGGCGTTGGTGAGCAATGCCCGGTTGGTCCGGGCCGCGGCCCGGACCTGCGTGCTCAAGCTCGACCAGCTAGCCGGGCGTCTCATTCGATCTCAGTCCCGACGTGGAGTAGATGGCGATCGGCCCGTTGACGAAGACCTTGCTCAGGCCGCGAGCGCCGTCGAACTTGGTGAGCGGGCCCCGGCCGATCGGCTCCGTGCGGCTGAACGCGCCCGCCTCGTCGGGCTCGACGTAGTAGCCGAGCACCGGAAGCTCGCGACTGAGACGCCGGTCGACGACGATGTAGTCGATCAGGTCGTCCTTGATCACCTGTCGGTCGCGCACGGTCGAATCGCCTGCTGAAGAGGACCCGCGTGACCGGGGTTCCGTTGATCTGCCCGAAGACCGGATTCAGGTCGCCGTAGGAGGTCATCAGGGTGCCGTTGGGCCGGTCGACGAGGATCCGGCTGTGCGGGGGCAGGTTGTCAGCCGCGAACCGCGCGGCGTCCATGCCCTGCGGGCTGATCGAGCGGTCCTCGGCGCCGACGAGAAACGGCCCCGGCTGCCTGGTCGCCGGCAGCTCGCCGATGATGAAACCGCCCAGGAACACCACCAGCGCCACCACCGTCACCGCGAGAGCCGCGGCGTTGCGCATCAACCAGCCCTTGGGCCACCGAAGCCCGCCGAGCACGATCCCGGCGAAGAACGCGACCCCGAGGAACACGAACTCCGAGGCGCGCTGAGAGGTCTCCGACCCGGCCTGGGTGAGACGCATTCCGAGGGTCACCGGATAGAGCACCGCCGTCAGGGCCAGGGCTCGCCACAGCGGGCTGGAATCGGCGGCCCGCCATGTCCGCCTCAGCCCGAGCGGGATCAGGGCGAGCAGCGGGATCACCGACCCGATCGCGAGCGCCCGCGCGCCCAGGGTGTTGCTCTGCCCGCTCCCCGCGAAGAGGGTCTTCGACCCGGAGCTACCGAGGACCAGCCGCAGCGTGGAGTCGACCGCGCCGGTGATCACCTTGCCGAGCTCGGCGATCGTGACGGCGCCGGCGACCAAGGCGAACCACGTCACCGCCATCCCCACCATCAGGAGTCGCGGGGAGCCCAGGGCCGTCGAGGAACGGACGGCGCTCCGCCACCAGGACCCCGCCGCCGTTGGCCCGGAGCTCGGTGCCGCGCGTGGCGCCGCCTGCCTTGCGAGCGGCGAGGACGGTGAGCGCCGCACCAGACGGCAAGGAAGGCGAGCAGCGCGTACGAGCTCATGTGATGGGTGATCGTCACCGTGGCCGCCAGCAGCGCCATCGCCCAGACGAGCCCGCGCACGGGGCGCGGTCGATCCGGCCACTCGGGCTCCGACCAGCGGACGGCGACGAGCAGGAGGGTCGCCGCGATCATCAGGGCCAGCGACTCATAGGCGAACTGAGCGTCGAAGTAGAGGAAGCTGGGGTTGCACGCGTAGACGGCGACCCCGATGCCCCCGGCGCGCGCCGATCGGGTCACCCGCTCGATGAACAGGAACAGCACGACCACGAAGGTCAGCCGGGCGAGCCCGAGGACGATCAGGCCCGCGTGGAAGATGCTGAGGCCGGCGAGCTGCGCGACGGACGCGGTCAGGGCCTCGAGGCCCGGGAAGCCCGCGGTGCTCACGATCAGCGGGTTGGCCGTGAGCAGGTGGCCGGTGATGCAGCACCTCGTTGGTGGCGCGCCATGTGCCCAGCTCGTCGAAGCGAACGAACCCGGTCGGGCTGGCCAGGATCTTGACGGCGAACAATGAAACGCCCAGCACGCCGACGAGCGCGATCCGCTCCGCTCGCGACGCGGATGCCGAGAGGAGGCGGAAGACGATCGGCGCGTAGATCGCCACCAGGCCGCCCCAGAAGAGGGGTTGCGCGCCGCTCGTGCCCTCCCGCGCGGCGTCGTTGCCGTGGGCGATCATCACCAGGCCTCCGGCGGCGAGGAGCGCGATGACCGGTGCGGCGCCAAGCCGCCACCGCATCCCGGTCGCGGGCTTTCGCCGGACAACCCGGCGCGGCCCCAGGCGGTGCTTGGCCGCGGGGCGCACGGCGCCGGCGTCGCGCGTTCTCAGGAGCATCAGCCGCCGTCCCCGAGCCGGAGGACAACGCGGTGATAACGCCGCCCGTGACGATCGAGCTGGGCGATCACGGGGCCCGTGCCGGAGATCGCCGAGGCCGCGAGCCAGTACTTGCCAGGTGTGATCCGGTTCGAGGCGAAGCCGCCATCGCCTGATCGCGCGGCCCGCCCGCCTGACGCTCAGGTGGTAGGTGGTCGCCCGTCCCTCGTGGTTGGTAACGCCGACCCTCACCGCCGAGGATGCTTGCGGGGCCCCGGCCGGGACCAGCCACAGTGAGGAGAAGCGCTGTTCGCTCACCTGGCGGTGCGCGCCCTCGGTCGCGATCGCGATCGCCCATCCGCCGATCGCGATCGCGGCGAGCATCGCCAGCAACGAGACCAGGCCGATGCGAGGGATACGAAGGGTGGGTTGCTCGGTGTCGGCGGGCATCCCGTCTCGCCGCTTGAGGGCCTTGACCGAGGCGAGCACGGTGACGAGGGCCAGCAGCGTGGCCCACACCGGGCGATCGAGTGGGATCACGAGCTGCACGATCAGGCCGCCTACGGCGGACACACCGACACTGAACGCAACGCTCAGTACGAGGCGAAGGTCCAAGCGGATCTCACCGGGCAGGAAGAGCAAGCACGTCAGCGCGTAGCCGGGGAGGATCAGGACCAGGGGCAGGAGCACGACCGCACGCGCCGGTCCGCCGGCCGGAGACAGGGCCACGACGAGAGCCACCACGGTGAACGCCAGTACCACCGTCAGGTCTCCCCACCAGGGCGCCGACAACCGCTTCACGACTACCGCTCCTGCGAGACAGCGATCGTGTCGTAGTAGAAGCGCTCGAGCTGAGGGACGACCGCCTCGCGCGTGAAGCGGCTCGCGCGTCGCTTTGCTTCGCGGCCGAGGCGCTCGCGCAGCGCCTCGTCGTCGATCAGGCGGGCCATCGCCGTGGCGAGGGCCTCGGAGTCCCCTCCCGGAACCAGGAAGCCGGTCTCCCCGTCGTCGATCATGTCCTCGTGGCCGCCCGGGCGTGGTGCCGATCACCGGCCGGCTCGTTGCTCATCGCCTCGTGGACCACGGTCGCGAGCGGCTCCGGCCACTTGCTCGGAAAGACGCCGAACAGGGCGCGCTCCCACATCGCCATCACGGTGGCATGCGGAACCGCGGTCAGCGCCGTGACGCCGTCCGGAAAGCTCTCGGGAGTGTCGGGCGTCTTGATCCCGACCATCACCAGGGGAGGCGGATCGTCGAGGCTCTGGTGGGCGGCGATCAGCTCGTCGATTCCCTTCAGCCGCCTGAATGCGCCGACGAACAGGATGTATGGCTCGGACGGCAGTCGATCGAGGATCTCCTGGTCGACCGGGGCCGTCGGTCTCGTCCACGTGAAAGTTCGGGATCACCACCGACGGCACGCCGGGGATGTCGAGGTCGCGGTTCAGCACCGAGGCCGACGTAGTGGCTGACGCTGTGGATGGCGGCCGTCTTTCGCCGCAGCAGGGGCCGGACGCCGAGGACGCTGGCGGCCGCGACGGTGCCCTTGGCGACGCCGCGGCCCGATGTCGAGCAGGCGAGGCACTTCGCGGGAGCGGGGCCCGAGCAGACCTCGGTGCCGCGGACCATGGTGCGCATCGCGCAGACGTTGCCGTACTCGTGCCCCCAGATCACGAGCGGGATCCGCTTTCCGATCAGCGCCGCCGCCGCCGAGTGGGCGAGCCAGCCGTAGGCGGGGATCGAGGTCGGGCTGGAAGTCGTTGATCAGGCGCCGCAGGCGCCACACGGCCTCGGGGTCGGGAAACGGCGGCGGGGTGTGCCTGCGCGGGTCCTCGGAGATCCAGCGCATCCGGCTCGGCAGGTCGCGGATGCGGTGGATCTCGACACCTGCCGTCCTCCTCGAAGGCCGGGGCGTCCGCGTGCCACGCGGTGGCGATCGCCACCGTGTGGCCCAACCGCGACCAGCTCCTCCGCGAACAGCTCGATGCAGCGGCCCGCGCCGCCGATGTACGGGCGGTACTCGTCGCTGACCATCAGCACCCGCAGCGAGGAGGGCGGCGCCGGGCCGCGTTCGTGGAGGGGTCGCTCCAGACCGACGCCGGCGGCGTTGATGCCAGCGGCTCCGCGCGTAGGCGAGCGGTCCGTAGGCCATCCCGCGAAGCTCGAGGCGCACGAGCGAAGCTGGGAAGTCCGCCTGCCTGCCGGCGTTCTTGGCCGAGCTCGGAGAGAGCGCGAAGGCGATGCCCCGCGGGAGCTTTCGCAGCAGATCGCCGAGCAGGGAGGGGTGGGTGGCGATCGCCTTGGTCAGGCACGCGGTGAGGCCGATCCCGTATCCCCACACCCTCTGCTCGAGCTCCCTGTAGTCGCGCGGGTGGGCATGCCAGACGATCGCCGCCGGCTCGTGAACGACCTGGCGCTTGGCGAGCAACACGCGCAGGAGCGCCTCGATGTCGTCGCCGTCGTGGGCGAGCGTGCCCGGCCCAAGGGCGGGATCGAATCCACCCAGCTCGACGAGCAGATCGCGACGGAAGGCCATGTTTCGCCCCGCCCCCAGGTCGCCGACGTTGAAGGGAAAGAGCGGCTGGTCCGCGGGGGGATCGAGGAGGTCGAAGACGCGCGTCTCGAAGTCCCGCGCTCGGGCCCCGAAGCCCTCCACCCACCGCTGCGCCGGGGTCTCGAGGGCGCCCGGGAGCGTCATGCCCGAGGTCGCTCCCACCCTCGCGCCTCGCGCGAACGGTCCGACCAGGGTGGCGAGCCAGTCGCGGTCGACCTCGACGTCGTCGTCGGCGAAGACGACGATCTCTCCGCTGGCCTCTTCGAGCCCCCGGTTGCGGGCGTTCGAGAGTCCGGGCTCGGGCTCGCGCACCGACGCGGACCGCGACGTCGCCGTCGAACTCGGCCTGCGGCGATCCCCACGGCGGCGTCGGCCTCCGAGGCGTTGTCGACCACGATCACCTCGAGGCGCTCGGCCGGGTACCGGCAGCTCAGGATCGAGCGCAGCGGTCGTCCGCACCGAGTCGGGGCGATTGCGAGTGCAGATGACGACCGAGACGGAGGGCGCGTCGCGCAGAAGCTCGTCGCGCGCAGCGGCGCACGGGGGCGGCTCGGGGCTCGCGATCCCTCCGGCGGTGACCTCGCTCGTGCGGTAGATCGTCGCCGCCGAGATGGCGATCCACCTCCACGCTCAGCTCGGACTGGATCCGTGCCGCGAGCGCGTCGGCGGAGAGCCCGTCCTCGGGCAGGTCGACCTGGACCAGGCCGAGCGGCTTTCCGTGAAGGCGAACCAGGCACAGCGACGAGCGCGAACGAGCTCTGCGGTCCGGGGTCCGCCGGCGGGGAGGTCGGGCAGGGCGCGCCGATCTCGACGTCGTCCATTCGCACCGGCGCGAAATCCGGCGACGCCGGCTCGGCTCGACGCCGCTCGGCGACGCTCATCGCTCGCGATCACCGCCTCGAGCGGCGCGCGCGAGGCGTCGCATGGAGGAAGCCGACGGCGCTCGACGACCACCCCGACGACGATCGCCAGGGCGCGAAGGCCGCCGTTCGGGTCGCCGTCCAAGAGCTGACGCAGGCCCCGCGCAATGCCACGCGGCAGCACGACGCCGAGATGGCGGCGCTCGGAGCTGAGCCCATCGCGAGATCCGACGAAGGCCGCGAGACGGGCCTTTCCGGCGCCCTCCTCGAAGCTGCGGCGAAGAAAGTAGGAGAGCGATCGCGCGCTCCCGCGTGACCGTGTGATGCACCTTGGCCTCGGGCTCGTACAGCCAGATCGAACTCCGGCCAGCGCTGCTTGACGCGGATCGCGAGGTCGGTGTCGTCGGGAACGTTTCCCTGCGCGCGCACGACTCCGCGTGAGCGGATCTCTCGCGGCTGCTCCGCCGGCGCCCGCCTCACGAAAGCCGCCGATCTCCTCGAGGGTCCGCTTGCGCACCGCCATGTTGGCTCCGATCGGGTTGCGCACCGGTGCGAGATGCTCGGGAAGGCCGGTGTAGCTGCATCCGAAGACCCAGTAGAACTCGGTCGGGAGCCATTCGGGCATCCGTTTCGTCCACCGCGGGAGCAGCGCGCCACCCGCCCCCACGGCCGTCGGGTCGGCGAAGCACGCGGAGAGGTGCTCGAGCCAGTCAGGCTCGGGACGCGCGTCGTCGTCGACGAAGGCGACGATCGACCCCCTGGCGGCGGCTATACCGGCGTTGCGCGCTCCGGCGAGGCCGCGCGCGTGATGGTTGTCGACCACGGTCGCCGCGGGGAACTGCTCCTTCGCTTCGGCCAGCAAGCGCGGGTTGTGGTCGACGACAACGATCACGTCGACGGGAGCGGTGGTCTGGTCGCCGAGCGCGGATACGCAGGCGCAGAGGTCGTCCCAGCGCGCCTCATCGAAGGTGGCGACGACGACTGACACGTCGACTGGGTTGGCGTCGACAAGGGGGGTCACATCAGCAATCATCGGCCGGAAGCCACCGGCTCATGAGCCGGTGCTTGGCCCGGCTGCAAGCCGGAAACCACCCCGCCCATCGCGCGTGGCGCGAAACGCGAGACGGTTGCTGGAGGAGCCGAGCTCGGAACGGGCGCCGAGGCTCGGTTAGCCGGCCGTCACGGGAGCCCGCTGGCGAGCCGGATGCTCCGCGTTTCGCGCCCGCCTACCGCCTCGGTGGGCGTGCTGATGTCCCCATTCCCCGAGGATGGTGAACAGCACCCGGAAGCCGTCGCGGAAGGTCTTGAGGTTGGTCTCGCCGGAGAGGCGGTCGGCCTCGTAACTGGGGACCTCCGAGATCCTCATGCCCGCGTTTGCCACGCGCAGGTTGATCAGCGTCTCGACCTCGAATCCGGCTACGTCGAGCGAGATGAACGGCAGGCACCGAGCCCAGAAGGCGTTGTAGCCGTAGCAGAGGTCGGTGAAGTGGGTGCCGTAGAGCAGGTTGACGACGCCGCTGAGGCCGTAGTTCCCGACTCGGCGGAGCTTCGTGATGTCGGCGCTGCCCCCCTCGGCGATGAAGCGCGAGCCCTTGGCGAAGTCGGCCCCCGCTTCGAGCGCCGCCACGAAGCGCGGGATCTCGGCGGGGTCCGCGGAACCGTCGGCGTCGATCATCACGATCAGATTTCCGGTCACCGCGGCGAAGCCGGCACGTAGCGCATCGCCCTTGCCGATCCCAGGCTGTGTGACAACGCGGATGTCCGGGGCGCGCCTCGCCTCGCGACCTCGATGGTGCGATCGCGTGAGTTGCCGTCGACCAGGATCACCTCGTGGAGGTCTGGGGGAAAGCGCTCGAGGACGTGGGCGATGTTGTCGGCCTCGTTCAGGGCCGGGATCACAACGCTCACTCGCGTCTGCCGGTCGCGGCGACGATCGGGGCCTCGGTAAGGGGGCCTTCCCCTGGCGGCGAGAGACTTGACCTGGATCAGGGGGACTCCGCCGAGGCGGACCGGCTCCGCCGCAGGGGCCTCGAGGAGGTCCAGCGGGTGTGGCAGCAGGCTGACGGGCAACCCGAGCGAGCGGAACGTCTTGATCATCGCCACCAGGCCCTTGTCGTCCAGGCTTCGCGCGGCGATGACAACGCGATCCGCCTCGTGGTCGTCGACCATTCGCAGGGCGGCCTCGCGATCGGCCGGCTGAGCGGCGGTCGGGTCGGGCGGCGGGACGCTGTGCACGATCCTGGCGTTGGCGCGGAGCGGCCCATACGCCTTGAGCCGCTCCACGGTCTCGGTGTCGCCCACCACCAGCCATCGCTCGACGTGTTCGATCCGACGGGCGATCGGCGCGACCGCCAGTGCTGCCCAGCGAGCCGAGCGTGAACGCCGCGATCCAGAGCGCCAGCTGCCCGATCACCCCGACGCCCGAGCCATGGCTGGCGAGCGAGCAGGGATGCCGTCCAGGCGAACAGGGCGGTCGTAACGAGCCGACCCATGAGCGGCCGACCGGGAAGTCCCACCGTTCGGTTCAGCGAGGTTGTCCGACGACCCGTAGAGGCCGAGGACCTGGGAGAGCCCGACCAGGAGGAGCGGGGCGAGCGGGATCGCCGGCCATGCCGGCGAGCCGCTTTCGATCATGACGGCCCCGAGCGCCGCCGAGGCGCCCAGAAAGTCGATCGTCGCCCGCAAGGCGGTGACCCGGCCATGCTTGACGCGCTGCAGGCTGCCGAGCGCGGGCCGCGCTTGCACCAGAGCCGAACCGTTGGCCGGGGGTCCTTCGGCGGGAAGGCTGCGCGAACCCTCGAGCGGCCGCGAGGAGGTGGGCGCGCGGAGCATGCTTGTGCGGGGTGGCTGGGGCATCCGACTCAGAAGCGTGTTCGCTTCGTTGGATCCATCGGCCAGTTCCGGGTGTTCCATGAGCGATGCGAGATCGGAAGCGCGCCGACGGCTGACGATGAACCCGTCGTCCACAGGCCGTCGCGCCGCTCCTCCCTCCGCACCAGCAACGGGCTTCTCAGGATGTGCGGCGACGCAGCGTCGCGGCCCCGAGCGCCAGCGCCAGCACCGTCACGCCAACCACAACCGCCACGTCGAGGACGAGTCGCCCCGCGAATGCCTGGCCAGCGGCCACCCGGGCGAGCGCGTCGTATGCGTAGGTCAGTGGCAGCGCGCCCGCGATCACGTCGAGCGCCTGGGCCATCTCGTCCCTCGGGCACGAGCAGGCCGCAGAGAAAGATCTGGGGCAGGATGAAGGCGGGCATGAACTGCACCGCCTGGAACTCGGTGCGCGCGAATGCGCTCAGCAACAGGCCAAGCGCGGTCCCCAGCAGCGCATTCGCGATGGCGAGCACGCCGACCCAGAACGCCGAGCCCGCAGTATCCAACCCGAGCGCGAGGTAGGCGAAGGCGACGGTCACCGCGGCCTGGACGGCGGCCACCAAGGCGAAGGCGATGCCGTACCCGGCCAGGAGGTCAAGCTTGGCCATCGGCATCGTCATCAGCCGCTCGAGCGTGCCCGTGGTGCGCTCGCGCAGCATCGTGATCGAGGTGATCAGGAACATGATGATCAGGGGGAACAGGCCGAGCATCGGCGGGCCCACCCGCTCGAAGGTCCCGGCCTGGTGCTCGAAGGCGCCCTTGACGATCAGCATCAACACGCAGGGCACCGCGATCACCATTCCGATCGAGCGAGGGTCGCGCCGCAGTTGCAGGAGCACTCGCTCGGCTACGGCGAGCGTTATCCGTGGGCTCACCCTGGCTCCCCCTCCCCACCGCCCTGGCTGATCAGGCGAAGGAACGCCTCGGTCATGTCGGGGGCGCCCGTCCTGGAGAGAATCTCGTCGGGGGAGGCCACCGCGAGCAGCTCGCCCTCGCGCATCAGCGCCAACTGGTCGCAGTTCGCGGCTTCGTCCATCACGTGGCTCGAGACCAGCAGCGTCTTGCCATCCTGGGCCAGCGACTTGAACTTTGCCCAGAGGTCGGTCCTCAGCACCGGATCGAGCCCGACGGTCGGCTCATCCAGGATGAGAACGTCCGGATCGCCCAGCAATGCCGTCCCCAAGGAGACGCGGGCACGCTGCCCCCCGACATGTCCCGCACCACCCGATCGCCGAACTCACCGAGCTGGACCGTGCGGATCACTTCCTCCACGCGGTCGGCGGGAGCATCCATCACCTTGGCAAAGAAGCGCAGGTTCTCCCGCACGCTGAGATCGCTGTACACGGAGGGTGCCTGGGTCACGTACCCGACCCGGGAGCGAAGCGGCGGAGATCCAGCCGGCTGGTCGAGCACCTGGACGTTCCCGGCCTCGATGATCTGAACGCCGACGATCGCGCGCATCAGGGTCGACTTGCCGCAGCCGCTCGGCCCAAGCAGGGCCGTCACCGAACCGGGCTCCACACGCAGCGATAGATCCGCGAGCACGACCCTGGCGCCTCGCCTCACCTTCAATCCCGCGATCTCGATCGCGCTCATATGCGTCCTCGGTCGGTGATGAGACGCGAGCCTACTCGGCGATCAGAGAAGGGCCGACGCCAGGTTGACATCCAGCCTCGCCGACGCTGCTAGGGAGGCAACGGGTCGCGCTGATAGGCGCGGCAACTGGAGCCGGCACAGGTCTGGAGCTTGTGAAGGCGGTTCGCGAGCACCGACTCGACCGTGGCATAGGCGGGCGCGTCGTGCCGGCTCTGAAGCTCGAACGGGTCCTTTGCCAGGTCGTAGAGCTCCTTCCCGCCCCCGCCGTACTCGGCGTACATGTAGCGCGCCGTCCTGATCGCCTCGAAGGTGGGCTCCTCGATGAGCAGCTCCCGATCCCGGTCAACCGCCGGGTCCTTGGCAACCGGGAGCAGTGAGCGTCCGTCCATTGTCAGGCCGGGCTGCGCGTTCGCCGCGTCGATGATGGTCGGCGCGAGGTCGGCGTTGATCACGGGCTCGCTGACCGTCTGGCGTTGGGGAATCCCCGGGCCGCGCATCTGAAGCGGCACCCGGATCGACTCCTCATAGACGCGCTGCTTGTCCTTGGGGATCCGATGCTCGCCGTGGAAGTAGCCGTTGTCGGACGTGTAGACCACCAAGGTGTTGTCGAGGACGCCGCTTGTCTCGAGGGCTCCGACCACCTGCTTGACCCCCTCGTCCACCGACAGCAGCGATTCCAGCTCGCAGCGGTAGCCGCGCTGGATGTCGGTGATCTGGCTGGCGTCCAGGCGCGGCAGGTCGCGAATCTTGGCCGGCTTGTCGGAGACGTCCGCCTCATTGAAGTTGGGGGGCCTCGGGCAGCCGCGCGGAGTCATAGGCATGGGCGTGGCGTGGGGCGGGCTTGGCCGCGGAACGGCAATTCGACGGTGGGTTGGGGTTCGGGTCCGGTCCGGACCAGTGGGGCGCCGTATAGGTGAGCCAGAGGAAGAACGGCTTCGCGCTCGGCGCACGGCGATCGACGAAGTTCACGGCCTTCCGGGTGAGAACGTCCTGCTTGAAGTCGGCGGGATCGTGGCCGTAGTGGACCAGCGCGCCGTTCTCGTTCAGCCGGTAGTCGTAGACGTTCCCGTCGGGCCATCCATCCGGGGCCGCCCGCCACTCCGACCAGCCCGGCGGGACGGGGGGGTCGCGCAGATAGCTGTTCAGGTACTTGCCGATCAGGCGCGGTGTAGTAGCCCGCACGGTGAAGCCAGACGGCCAGGTTGTTGTTCGCATGCAAGGCGTTGAAGCGGGCGAAGCCGCCTGTGGGCGCCGAGTTGCCGAGAACGCGGTGGTTGTGCTCGTACTGGCCGGTGAGGAAAGTGGCGCGCGAGGGGCAGCAGAGCGAGTAGTTGACGAAGCTGCGCTTGAAGGTGGCCCCACGGTCGCCGATCAGCGAGTTGACGCTGTGCATCACCCGCATCGATTCGACCGTCTGGTCATCAGACTCGATCACGACGATGTTGGGTCTTTCCTGGGGGGCGGCGCTCTGCCCGTGCGTCGCCGGCGAGGTCACAGAGCGAGCGAGCCCCAGCGCACCGATTACGCCCAACACCGTGAAGACAGGTATGAGGAGGCGCCTCGCCATCGGACCAATACGCCTTCTCGGCCCCCCCATGTCCAGCGACCCTAACAGGCTCCGATTCAGGCGCGCGATCGGTCGGTTTGTGTGGGAAGGTGCACACAGCATGAGCAGCATCTCCGCTGGAGCCGGGCGTGTGGCAGGGACGAGATGGAACTGACCCGGGGCGTACGGGAGTGGCAGTCGAAGGGCGAGACGGACCGCTATCGCGGCCATCCGATCCAGGTCTTCGAGCGCCAAGGCACCGATCCGCTGCTGCTGTTCCTGCACGGGTTTCCGTCCAGCTCATACGACTGGAGGGCTTTGCTGGAGCATGAGGTCGAGCACGCCGTCCTGGCCCTCGACTTTCTCGGCTTTGGGCTTTCGTCGAAGCCACGCGATCACGTCTACAGCCTTCTCTGGCAAGCCGACCTGGTCGAGGATCTCCTCAGGCGTCGTCAACCGGGGCGGGCCGTATTCATCGTCGCCCACGACATGGGCACATCCGTTGCCACCGAGCTGATGGCGCGCGATCTCGAGGGACGCCTGGACATCGAGCTGGCCGGGGCGCTCCTGTTCAACGGGAGCATCGTCCTGGAGCGCGCCAGCCTCACGCGGGCACAGCTGCTGCTTCGCAGCCGGATGGGCGCGTTCTTCGCCCTGCTCAGCAACGAGCGCGTCTTCCGCCAGCAGTTCGGCGCCCTGTTTTCGACTGAACACCCGCTCGACCCGCAGGAGGCTGCCGATCAGTGGTCGCTGATCTGCCACGACGGGGGGCGAACCCTGGGGCATCGGCTGATCCACTACCTCGACGAGCGCGAGCGCTACGCCGAGCGCTGGCACGGCGCGGTGCGCGACTGGGAGGGTCCCCTGAGCTTCGCCTGGGGTCTCCAGGATCCGGTGGCGACCACCGCCGTCCTCGACGCCTTGATCGAGCTTCGTCCCGGCGCCCCGGTCGAGAGGCTTGCGGAGCTCGGGCACTATCCACAGCTCGAGGATCCCGCCGCGATCGTGGCGGCGCTGCACGCCGCCCTCGAGCGCGCCACGGTCTAGGCGACGACCACTCTGGCGATCGTGGTCAACGAGATGTAACGTGCCGCCAGGGCGATCTGGGAGGAGCGCGACGCAAATGGATATCGAGACGGCTTCGGTCCGCAGGCGGTTTCTGATCGCGATGCTCGCCACGGCGGCATTGCTGGGAGCGATCGCGGCGCCGACAACCCAGGCGCGCCCAGCGGACGCCAACGTCGACGGTCGGCCCAACATCCTCGTCGTGATGACCGACGACATGGCGAGCACCGACCTGAAGTTCATGCCCAACGTCAGGCGGCTCCTGGCGAGGCAGGGGACCTCGTTCCACGGCGCGGTCGATTCGTTTCCGCTCTGCTGCCCGGCGCGAGCGACCTTCATCACGGGCCAATACGCGCACAACCACGACGTCGGGGGCAACTTCTACCCGTACGGCTGGTACGGCATGAAGAACCGCGGCAACACCGTCCCCGCCTGGCTTCAGGACGCCGGCTACCGCACGGCCCTGATCGGCAAGTGGCTGAACGGCTACGGGGCACGCGATGCCCACGGCGAGGTCCCGCGCGGGTTCGACCTCTGGCGTGGACTGCTCGACGTCTCCGCCTACGACTACTTCAACTTCGTCATGAATCGGGACGGCAAGCTGGCGACCTGGGGCGACGCCGAGTTCGCTCGCAAGCTGGTCGAGTTCGCCAACATCGAGGTGATCCCGAATCCGGGTGGCCTCGCGGGTGTGCTCGGGAAGCGCAACGAGGTCTTCGGGCCGCCCCCCTATACGTATTGGGGCACCCACAAGCGCCTCAACTACTCGCCCGACGTCACCGGTCGAATCACCAGGCTGCTCGTCTACAGGGAGCGCAAGCAGCGAAAGCCCTTCTTCATCTGGTGGGCTCCCGCGGCGCCGCACCGCGAGGACGTAGCGACCACGTTGATGGGTCGCCCCGGGCCGGACCCGCGCCCGGCGCCGCGCTACGCGCAACAGAGCAAGCAGGACGTGCTGCCGCGCCCCCCGAGCTTCAACGAGCCCGACATCTCCGACAAGCCGTCCAACATCCAGGACCACGCCCCGACGATGAGCGATGCCCAGATCCATCAGCTCGAGCTCGACTACCAGGGACGGGCGGGCTCGCTGCGAGCGGTCGACGACCACGTGGCGCGGCTGGTCCAGACCCTCAGGGAGACCCATCAGCTCCGGAACACGCTGATCGTCTTCACCTCCGACAACGGCTGGCTTCAGGGCCAGCACCGGATCACCGGGGACAAGTACCTGCCATATGACGAGTCGCTGCGGGTCCCATTCATCCTCCGTGGCCCCGGCGTCCCGGCCAACCAGACGATCTACGGGCAGGTCGCCAACATCGACTTCGCGCCGACCCTGCTCGACGCCGCCAAGGCGACCGCGGGGCGCGTCATGGACGGCGTCTCCCTGATGCCGACCGTCCGCCATCCTGGCCAGCGACCCGATCGGGCGATCGAGATCGAGGCGCTGGCGCCCCTGTTCGAGGGCGACATCCCGATCAACGCCTGGGATCGGCCCTACCACGGCGTGCGCACCAATCGCTACACCTACGTCGTCTACACGGAGACGGGCGACGAGGAGCTCTATGACCGGCATACGGACCCGTACGAGCTGCGAAATCTCGCGAACAACCCTGCCTACACCAGGCTCAAGGCCCACCTGGCCGCCAAGCTGGCCCAGCTCGACGACTGCAAGGGAAACGGCTGCAACGTGACGCCGTAGTTCTGCGGGTCTGAACCCGCGACCTCCGGGTTCTGAGATCAGCGCACCGAAGGGACCGGCAGATCGACGGCTCTAGGGCCTACGGGCCCAGTCCGAGGGGTAGTCGTTGCTCGGTCCACCGAGGAGCACGTGGTCGCGCTTGCCGCCTGCGGTCATGACCCGAACGTCGTAGTCGCCGCTGTTCGTGCCGCGGTCATAGGCGATCTTCTTGCTGTCCGGAGAGAACGTCGCGTCGAAGTCCCGCCCGTTGGTGGTCTTCGTCAGCCGGTGCAGGTGGGTTCCGTCGGCGTGCATCTCGAACAGGTCCGGGTTGCCCTTCGCGTTGTCGCGGCTGAATGCGATCAGCTTTCCGTTCGGCGACACATCGGGGTAGAACTGGCAGTTGACCTTGTCGGTGAGCCGGTGGCGATGGGTCCCGTCGAGGTTCATCTTCACGATCGCCGAATGGCACGAGGACGTGTACGCCGTGAAGGCGATCTTGTGGCCCGAGGGGAAGAACACGGGATCGTCGTTGTCGTTCGAGTCGTGCGTGATGCGTCGCTGGTGAGTCCCGTCGGCGCGCATGATGAAGATCTGGTCATGGCCGGTGCGATCGCTCTCGAAGAGGATTCGCCGGCTGTTCGGAGAGAAGCTCGGGCTGGTGTCGTAGGCGGGGTTGTTCGTCAGGTCCTTCTTGTGATGGCCGTTCGCATCCATCACGAAGACGTCGCCCTTTCCGCTGAGGACCTCGGTGAACACAAGTCGATCGGCTCTCCGCGAGTACGCCGGAGCACCGACATAGCTGGAGCCATGTGTCAGCTGCTTGAGGTCGCCACCGCGCTTGTTCATGGTGAAGATCTGCGCGTCGCCAGCGCGATCGCTCTGGATGGCGATCCGTCCGTTGTCGCCGGCGAAGGCGGCCGGCGCTCGGCGCACCTCGAGAACGAGGGTCGCGACAAGCCCCAGGAGCACTCCGGCCGACACGGCGATCGCCAATCGGGTCCTGATCGAGAGTCGCGGCATCGGTCGCGGACCCTAACAAGACCTCGTGGATCGCACCGGGCGGGCGGTTGCGATGAGTTCGGGACTGTGATGGGGTCTCCAACTCGATGACCGAGAGTCTCACCGAGCTCCGCGCCTCGCTGAGCGGCGACGTGCTCGCGCCGTCGGATCGCGAGTACGAGCGTGCCCGACTGTGCTTCAACCTGCTGATCGACCGGCGACCGGCGGCGATCGCCCGCTGCATCGACCCCGCCGACGTGGCGACGGCCCTGACCTTCGCCCAGGAGAACGACCTGGAGATCGCCATCCGCGGCGGCGGCCACAACCCCGCCGGGCACTGCGCCGTCGACGACGGCCTGGTGATCGACCTGTCGCGGATGCGAAACGTCGAGGTCGATCCGGACGCGCGCCTCGCCGTCTCCGAGGGCGGCGCCACCTGGCTGGACTTCGACGCCGCGACCCAGGCCCACGGGCTGGTGACGCCCGGCGGCGTCGTCGGCTCGACCGGCGTCACCGGTCTCACCCTCGGCGGGGGGATCGGCCACCTCACCGCCCAGTACGGGCTCACCTGCGACAACCTGATCGCCGCCGAGCTGGTCACTCCCGCGGGGGAGGTGGTCCGCGCCAACGGTGACGAGACCCCCGAGCTCCTCTGGGGGATCCGCGGCGGCGGTGGCAACTTCGGCGTCGCGACGCGGCTCAAGTTTCGCCTCCATCCGCTCGAGCGAGTCATCGGCGGGCGCTTCGAATACGCGGGGGACGGTGTCCGCGATGCCCTCCGGGTGTTTCGCGATGTCGACGCGGGCGCCGGCAACGACCTGAGCTGCCAGGCCCAGCTTACGGTCGATGAGTCCCTGGCCCCGGCCCTCGTCATTGCCCCCTGCTACACGGGCTCGGATGAGGATCCCCGCGAGCACCGTGCACTGCGCTCGGCGCCCGGGCTAGTCGACGATTCGGTCCGTTCCCAGGGTTTCCTCGACCAGCAGCGGGTGTTCGACCCCGGCTACGGCGTTGACAGGAACTACTGGAAGGGCCATTTCGTCCGCGAGCTCCCGGACGAGCTGCTCGACACGCTGCTCGAGCGCATGGCCGCCATCGGCCGCCCGCCCGGCGCGATCCTGATCGAGTCGTTGCGCGGCGCGCCCAAGGACGTCGACGCGGCCAGCGCGGCGCTCGGCTACCGCGATGCGGCCTTCAACGTCAGCGTGATGGCGAGCTGGATCGACCCCGCCCTCGACGACGAGCACATCGCCTGGGCGCGCCAGACGGCTGCTGCGATCGAGCCCTGGTCCTTCGGCGGCGGCTACGCCAACTACATGCAGGCCGACGAGCCCCTCGACCGAGTCCGCGCCGCCTTCGGCCCCGACTCATTCGAGCGCCTGCGCGCCCTGAAGACCCGCTACGACCCGGGCAACGTCCTGCACCGCAACCAGAACATCCCGCCGCTTAGATGACTGATTGCAGTCGGCGCCTGGGGCTTGGAAACGCTGATTGGAATTGCGGGGTTACGACCGTGCTTCTGCCGTCCCGGTGCCCACCCGCTCGACGTCGAGGCTGGGCAGCCGACGCTCGAGCCAGCTCGGGATCCACCAGTTGCGCTTGCCGAGCAGCTGCATCACAGCGGGCACGAGAACCATTCGAACCACGGTCGCGTCGAGGAAGATCGCCGATGCGAGCCCGATTCCGAACAGCTTCAGGAAGACGTCCTGAGCCGCCAGGAAGGCGAGGAAGACCACGACCATGATGGCGGCCGCCGCAGTGATGACCCGGGCCGTCTTCGCGAGGCCGTCGGCGACCGCGCGGCTGGTGTTTCCGTCCTTCAGATACTCCTCGCGGATCCGCGAGACCAGGAAGACCTCGTAGTCCATCGAGAGCCCGAAGAGGATGGCGAACATCATCACCGGCATGAACGGCGCCACCGGCACCTCGTGGTCGATCCCGATCAGCTGCCCGACGGCGCCGCCCTTCGCCACCAGCGTCATCACGCCGTAGGCCGCGCTCACCGAGAGCAGGTTCATGATGCAGGCCTTCAGCGAGATGAGCGGCGAGTGGAACGCGACCAGCAGCAGCAGGAACGAGAGACCGAGGACCCCGATGATGAAAACCGGCATGCGGCCGGTGATGTAGTCGCTCTGGTCCTCGAGCGCGGCCGTCACACCGCCGATGTGCGTGGTGATTCCCGTGCCGTCCAGGGCCTGCGGGACGACGTTCCCACGCAGGTTCTCGACCAGGTCGCTGGTCGCCTGGTCCTGGGGGGAGGTGGTTGGGATCACCGTGACGATCGCAGCGGTCCCGGGCTGGTTGACGACCGGGTCGGGGACGTAGGCGACGCCGTCCTGATTGCGAAGCGTGGAAGCGAGCTTGTCGAGATCCGCCTTCGAGCTGCTGGACGGCAGCTCGGCGGCGACCACGATCGGGCCGTTGGCGCCCGGTCCGAAGCCCTCCGTGATCAGGTCGTACGCCTGGCGGGTCATCGTGTCCGGCGGGTCGTTGCCGGCATCCGGGAAGCCGAGTCGCATCCCGAGAGCGGGCGCTGCGAGAGCCAGCAGCACCGCAACCGAGACGCTTGCGAAAAGCCATGGGCGCCGCTGGACCATGTGGCTCCAGCGCGCCGCCGGCGACTCACCCGTGCTGGCAGCGGCGTCGGCCTTCTTCAGGCTGCGGCCGAGAATCGGGATCCGGAGGCGGTCCACCCTGGGGCCGAGATACGAAAGAAGCGCCGGCAGCAGCGTGATCGCGGCAACCATCACGACCAGGACCGCCAGCGAGGCCGAGATCGCGACGCCGTACATGTAGCTGAGCCCGGTGAGGCTGAGGCCAAGGACGGCGACCACCACGGTGGCGCCGGCGATCAGGACGCTGCGCCCGGCCGTGGTTACGGCCTCGACCACGGCGTCGTGACGATTCTTGCCCGCGTTCAGGGCGCCGCGGAACCGGGTCAGCACCAAGAGTGCGTAGTCGATCCCGACGCCGATCCCGATCAGGCCGGAGACGGCCGTCGTCCAATCGGGCACGTCGATCACGTTCGCGAGCAGCGCGATGAGCCCGCCGGAGGAGATTCCGAGCCCGACCAGCGCGATGACGAGCGGCAACCCCGCGGCCACCAGCGAGCCGAATGCGATCAGCAGGACGATCGCGGCGCCGAGGAAGCCGAGGCCCTCGGGGCTCGACGAGCCCTGCGCCTGGTAGATCGGATCCCCGCCGAGCTTGATCACGACGCCGCTGCCGTCGTTGTCGGTTGCGGCGGCGATCAGCTCCTCGCCCTGCGCCTTGTCGACCTTCCAGCCGGGAACGTTGAGGGGCAGCGTGGTGGTCGCGATCGTCCCATCCTCCGAGGTGCGAATCGGCGTGTGGGGCTTGATGTGCTCGACCTTCTCGGCCTGGGCGAAGAAGGCGCTCATCTGCTTGCGGGCCCCGGCACTGTCGGCGCCCGCCTCGTCCTTCCAGACGACGTAGATCTCCTGGCCTGAGTAGCCGCCGAACCCCCGCTCGGTGAGGTCACTCGCCGCCTTCGACTCGGATCCCGGGGTGTCGTAGTCGGCGTTGAACTCGCCGGCGAAGGCGCTTCCGAGGCCGATCAGAACGACCATCGCTCCGATCCACGCGAGGACGACTCGTCCGCGGCGGCGATAACAGAGGTCGGCGAGATTCGCGAGGCGACGAGTCATTCGGCTCCCTCCCTTGGGTTCTTCACGTATAGCAAATGCATATCCATGGCAAGCGTGAGGTGGTCACGCAAGATTGGACCGACGATGGCCGCGAAAATCATCGCGTTGAGGTGGAATCCCAGACTTCTGGGGATCGGCCTAGCCGCTTACGCCGGCCTGATCCGGCGCCTCGTCCTGAGCCTCGCGCGACTTGGGGGTTCGCGGCGAAATCTCGCTCGAAAGCTCGGCGCTCCGCTCGAGCACGTGGCCGAAACCTCGCTCGAGCAAGAGCGAGAAGATCCGGTCGATCGCGCTCCCGACGAGGGGGACTCGGCACCTCGAATGTCGGATGTCCACACAGCATGGGTGCCCACGCCGTCGGGCGCGAGCCGGATGCTGCCCCCCTCGTGGCGGAAGGGAAGGGCCCTGACGTCGCGGATCAGGTAGTCGAGGCGATGCGGCGGCTCGAACGCGGTGATCTCCTCCTCGAAGCGAAGCGGTCCAAGCCAGATCCAGCGGACTGCGCCGACGCCGTTCGGGGCAGGACCCCCGGTTGGACCAGCTCCGAGCGGCGGATCCCGTCAAAGCGGTCGTAGCGCGCGTGGTCGGCGATGATCTCGAACACCGCATCGGGCGGCGCGTGCAGCCGTCGTTCGACTCGAATCGACCTTCTCATCGAACGCCGCTCGGCTTTACGAGGTCCATGGCCGACACCCTAGCCCGCAGCCAACCGGCCGGCGGACTGCCTTCTGGGGCTCGGTACCGTGTGACCTATGAGTAGCCGACGAGTTCCCGCTGGGGTGGTGCACGAGTTGCCTTCAGACCTGCGCCAGGCGCTACTCGCCAATACCACCGCGCTCGACGCGTGGAAGGACATCACCCCCTTGGCCCGCAACGAGTTCATCTGCTGGGTCGAAGATGCCAAGCAGGAGACGACCCGAGAGCGCCGCATTCGGCGTACTCAGGAAGAGCTCGAGGAAGGCCAGCGTCGGCCCTGTTGCTGGCCTGGATGCAGGCACCGCGAGCGCACCGGCGCGATCTAAAGCGAGTCGTTGACCTCAATGGACAGCCGCCGCCCCGGCGTGCGGAGCCATCACCACGGGGTCAGGGCGTGGGCTGGAGCGGCCAGACTTCAACGACCCCGTGGGCTACCGAACACGGCGTCGCCGATACGAGCCTTGCGGCCTCGCTCGGCGCTCTCGGCCTCAATGACGGCGAAGCCCGCGATCGGCAGGTCCGAGCGCATGAAGACCCCGGGGGTCGTCTGCACACCCGCGTCGTCGTGGTTGCGCACCTGCACCGGCTCGCCGGCCACTCCGATCAGGGCGCCGTCGGCGCGCAGTCGTGCATCGTGGGCATGGGCTGCGTCGCGCACGCGGGGTCGGTCCGCTCATAACCCTGGCGTCGCCGTAACCGATCGTGATGAATGTCGCCATCGCGCGAGCTCCTTCGTGGAATCCGGGAGCGTGTACCGCACACGCCTTGTGGAGAATGACCGACCGGGGCGGAGACTCATCGCCCAGGCCGTCTCCATGCCTATGAGCCGCACGCGAACTCAAGTTCGGCCGGCGGCAGATCGCGACGCCGAGGAGTGTCGCCGCGCTCGTCGACCGGCCTATGAGCACTACATCGAGCGGATCGCGCAGGAAGCCGTTGCCTATGACCCTGGACTATGGCGATGAGATCAGGCACAAGGAGGTGACCGTCGCCGAGGACGGCAAACAGCTTGGGAGGTGCTCGTCCTCGACACGACCGACGAGGGGTTCCTGGTGCTTCAACGTGGCAGTCCTTCCACACCAAAGGGCACGGGCGAGGGCGGCGTGCTCCAGTTCGCCGAATCAGAGGCTCGCCGGGCGGGATTCGACTCGATCTACCTGGTCACACACGAGAAGATGGACCGAGAACCAAGAGCTGTATGCGCGAATCGGCTACGTCGAGGAGTACGACCGGCGTCCGATCGAGGACTTCCACATCGACTACATGCGAAAGCAGCTTGCCGGGGACAGGTCGGCCGCGAGGCTACGGCGTCCCGTCTGCGGCGGGCGGCCGAGGTCGGCCGGCCGATGGGTTCGGCGATCGTGAGGGTCTGAGGATGCCGACCAATGAGCGCGCGAAGCGAACGAACCGCGACTGGAGACGACAATGCCAGGTGAGATCGTTCATCGACTTCCGGCGGTATGACGCCGGGAAGGCTCGCAGGAGTTCTGGGGCTCCCTGCTCGGCTGGGAGTTCCAGGCCTTTGCAGAGCCGTTCGAGTACCACATGGCCCGGCTCAGCGACAGCAGGGGGCGGCGATCACCAACATCAGCAGCAAGGGTATGCGCGCCTACTTCGTGGTGGACGAAATGACGCGGGAGCGCGCATGAAGGACTCGGCAAGCAAGCGGACCGAGCCGAGCCGTACCACGAGATGGGATGGTTCTCAACCTGTAAGGACCCACGGAAACGAGTTCGGACTCTGGCAGAACAACACGTCTGCACCGACCAAGGGGTAGGTCGCAGGATTGCCGATCTGACGTGTGTGAGGCCTTGCCGTAGAACTACGGCATGCCCGCGGCCGAGGCCACAATCGTCGATGCCGGTGGGCGCGATTTGCGCGTTGACCCAGTCGATGATCTTCCCGGCGACCGACCGCTGGGGCCTGGTCGCCGAAGCTCGACATCGTCGAGGGGTCTACCTGGCGGTGAGAAGCGGCATCATCGCGCACACTCGAGCGCGGCCAACGACGCTCGAGCGCTGGCCGAAGGGCGTAGATGGTTCTCGACGCGCAAGGGTGGTGGCGACGCCTTCTTTCAGAAGCGGATCCCACGCGGCGCTCCCGGACTACGTGCAGACCGCGCGGATCGAGTTCCCATCGGGCCGTCACGCGGATGAGATCTGTTCCACGGAGGTGGCCGTCGTCGCCTGGGCGGCCCAGATGGGCACGATCACGTTTCCACCCGTGGCCGGTTCGCAGCGATGACGTGGACCACCCGGACGAGCTGCGCATCGACCCGCAGCCGGCGGACTTCGCGGATGCGGTGCGCGTCGCCGGTGAGGCGCGCGTCCTCTTGGACGAGCTCGGCTACACCGGCTTTCCGAAGACGTCGGGAGGCCGGGGTCCACATCTACCTGAGGATCGCGCCACGCTGGACCTTCACCGACGTTCGCCACGCCGCAATCGCCTTCGGGCGGCTGGAGAGCAGCGGGTACCGGGGCAGGTGACGACCAAGTGGTGGAAGGAGGAGCGCGGCGAGCGCGTCTTCGTCGACTACAACCAAAACGCCCGCGATCGCACGATCGCCTCCGCGTGGCGTGCGGCCGAAGCCCGGGGCGCCGGTGTCGCTTACGTCGGGACGGCTTCCAGGAGGTCGCCCCCGAGGACTTCACGGTCGAGACCATGCCCGCCCGCTTCGCCGAGGTCGGCGACCGTCGCGCCGCGACGAAGCACACTCGCTGAAGCCGCTGGACATGTACGAGAACGACGTTGCCGAGGGTGCGGCGAACGTCATTACCCGCCTGACTATCCGAAGATGCCGGGAGAGCCGAAGCGCGTTCAGCCCTCCCGCGATCGCGACCGCCGGCGAACATGACTCATCAGTCGGCGACTGCAGACTTGGCCGCGCCCCGGGTGACAGCAGGGGCTGCGCGGGCGGCACGACCGGCCCGATGTCCCGGTCCGGCGCCTCGTCCAGGTCGACTATCGCCGGCGTGATCGCTCGGGCCGCTTCCCTTCCGAGCTTGCCGGTCCACCCATGCCGCTCGAACACGTCCGGCGACCAGCGCGCTGGCCAGCACCGGTTCCATGCCACAACCCAGGTCCCGATGGAACATTCCCGCCCGGTAGTCCCAGTATGTGAAGACCCGCTCGTTCGGCCAGCGATCACGACATCGCGGAGCCCGAGCCCCTGAAGCTCCGCCCGCTCGTGAGCGGTTACGTGCGTTTGGCCGATGTAGGCGTCCGGATCGAACACGTCGTCGTCAGCGCGATGTTCATGTCGCCACAGACAACCGTGCGCCTCCGGGCTGTCGGCGACCACCTTTCGCAGCGCGAGCTCTACTCATAGTGCTCCGAGCCCAGTTCGGTACGTACACCGAGACCACTCGAATCCCGCCACACGTGGCGGATCCGCCGTCCGTCAGGACGGCCCGTCGGCGAGACCCGGCACGGTTTCCTCCACGCCCACTCGCGACAGGATCGCCACCCCATTCCATGTCGCTTCGCCATGAAGCGCGGCGGCGTCACGGTCGGCGAGCTCGTCGCTGAGCAACTCGACGAATTCTTCGTTCGCAAGCTGGTCTCCTGGAGGCAGACCACATCCGGTCGCCGCTCGTCCAACCACGGCAGAAGCCGGGGCACTCGCTGCTTGACCGAGTTCACGTTCCACGTCGCTATTCGCATGGACGCACCGTACTTGCGTTGGCTCCGACCGGCCCCGAACGTTGGCACGTGATAGTCCTGAAGGATTCCGTTGGCGCAGCTTCGACAAGGAGGTAACCGTGACCGAGCACACGCCTGAGATCGACTTCGAGAACTTGCCAGGCGCCGAGCGAGGGCTTCCTGCGTCAGCGCACTCACCGGTGGCGAAGCGTTGCTCGGTCGCGCGCCTTCTACTCCGAGGTCCTCGGCGGCCCAGGCTCGTGCTCGAGGAGAGCCGCGGTACATTGGGTCAAGCTCTACGCCGACTCGTGGCTGATCCACTGAACCCGGGCAAGACTCTCCACCCCCGACAAGCCCGACATCTCGGTCGTCGACTACGAGTTTGACCATACGGTCTCCCGCCTCTCATGAACCTGCGCGTCGCCGACATTCACGCGTGCTACGAGCAGTGGGAGTTCAAGGGGGGCCGAGTTCGTGACGCCCGCCAATGGATCGCGGTGCCCGAGATTCGCTGCTACATGAGGGAACCCCGACCGGCTACCTGATCGAGGTCGGCCAGTCCACGGGACTCTGCTCGAGGGCAAGCTCGCCAAGAAGCGGCCCGAGGATCTGCCGGGCTAGGACGCCGTTGCAGTGAGCTACCTCTCGCCGTGCATGTTCACCTGCCCGGCGCTAGTCACCCCACCAGTCGCGCTGGCCCTCGACGTCTTCGCGCCGGGCCTCCCCGAGACTGGGCGCGCCGATGACGATGATCTCCGGCCCTCCGGCCCGGCCTCGTAGCCTCGCCACGTACCGGGGGGGACGCGCACCGCATCCCTCCCTTGAGCTCCACGATCTCGTCGTCGAGCCATCCGCCCGCCCGCGCACGACCACGTACACCTCCTCCTGCTTCTCGTGCGTGTGGCCGTACGGAAAGCGATAGCCGGGCGGGACGCGCTGGTGCACGCAGGCCGGATCTCTCGAGCTCGAGCGCATCGGTCGCCAAGCGGAACTCCAGGTCCGGCGCGCCGTGGGAAACTTGGACCCGAGGTCGTCTAGGTCCTCCTTGAGGTTCCTGCGCGTGAACGGCACGGCCGCAATCCTATGGTGCATGGCTGGGGTCGCTCGGCTTACCCGAGGGATGCTGCCGATCGCCACGCGCGCTGCCCTGAGCATGGATGCGTAAACCGGGCGCGGCTCTATGCCCGCCCGACCGCCAGCAGCACCAGGTTCGAGAACGTGACCGTGCCGTCGTCCGAGGCCGTCTCCTCGACCGCCCCGAGGATTGCGTCCCAGGCGCTGTCCGGGTCATCCGGCGCGTGCTTCGCGATCAGCGCAACCAGCGGTGGGACTGTGTCCTTGACCATCGCGACGAACTCCTCGGCGGACTCCCACTCGAAGCTGACCTCAGTCTCCTCGACCTCGATGTCGGAGAACCCGCCGCCCTCGAGCAGCCCCCCAGCGCCTCCGGCGTCGGACGCGAGCGGGCCGGGCGTCCCCCGCGGGGGTGGATCGACGCTTAGCGTGCGCATCGCCGTCGCCATCGGAACCGCGATGAAGGGCACGCGCTCCGGGGGATTCCGACGAGCTGATCGCCATGCTCGACCCGGGGACCAGGAAGCCCCGCACCCGGGCGGCCGTGGCTTCCGCCTCGGGCTCGAAGATGATCCCGAAGCGGGATAGCGCCGCATCGAAGCTCGGGCGGGCAGTCCAGGCTGGCCGCCTCGGACTCGACGAACTCGACGTTCTCGAGGCTCGCCGCCGCGCGTTCGCGGCCGTAGGCCAGCATCTCGGAGAGATGTCGGTGGCCACGACCTTGCCCTCGGCTCCGGCCACAGCCGCCGCCGTGAGCGACGGCTCGCCGTAGCCCGCGGCCACGTCAAGCACCCGGCTCCCGGCTGGACGCCCGCCAGCTCCACCATGCGCCTGCTGACGTGAGTGGTCGCGCCATCGATGAAGTCCGATCGCTTCCGCCAGCCGTCGGCGCCCTTCTTCCACTGCTGCCGTTGGCCGTCGCGGAACTCAACGGCGTCTACTGTCTGCGAGTCCATATCTCACCTCCGAATTGGGCCGGTGCCGACTCTATGCGATGCCGCCCAGTTACAGATCACGCTCTGAGTGGAGGGAACAGGTGCTCAAGCGAAATCCGTCCCCGCAGCCGTACGATCGCTTTGACCGCCCACGACGATGAGTTTTCGTCTCGCGATCGGTCACTAGCTGTGGCAGAGCAGCCTGCAGAAGGAAGGAGAGCCCAATGTCAAGCTCGATGGTGAACTTCATCGCGATGATCGTCCGTCGCTCGGGGCGACGAGCGCGAAGCCATGCTGATCTACTCGATGAGCGTCTCGGTGGATGGCTTTATCGCCGACCGCGAGGGCGATTTCTCCTGGTCGGTGCCCGCCGAGGACCAGTTTCGTTTCCACGTCACGCAGACAGGGGAGCTTGGGGGCTTTCTGTTGGGCCGCAGGCTCTACGAGACGATGCTGGTGTGGGAGACGGATCCGTCGATGCGCGACAGCGAGCTCGACGCGGCGTTCGCCGACGCCTGGTGCGCGATCCCGAAGATCGTCTTCAGCCGCACGCTCGACAGCGTCCAAGGCAACGCGCGGCTCGCCGAGGCGTCGCTGGCCGAGGAGGCCGCTGCGGCGCTCGACGCGACCGACAAGGATGTCGGGATCGGCGGCGCCGGCCTGGCCGCGGTGGCTGTCGAGCTCGGCCTCGTCGACGAGCTGCACATGTTCCGCAATCCGGTCGTCGTCGGTGGCGGCACGCCGTTCCTGCCGCCGGTCACCGAAGACGTCCCGCTCGACCTGATCGAGACCAGGACGTTCGGCTCGCGGGTGATCTACGAGTGCTACGCGCGCGCCCGCGATGAGTCGGACTGATCGTCGCAGCCACGACCGATGCCCGGCCCGATGTGTCTCTCGCTGCCACCCGCGGATCGTCCAACGATTCCACGTGGCCGCCTGACGTCTAGCCTCGGGAACCTCCTAGCGAGAAGTAAGTAGGTACTGATGCCTCACGTCCCCGCTTGGGTTAGGGTCGCAACGAGGAGGCTCACTGGTGCGTCAAAGTCGTCGATCCATCCGTAGCACAGTGCTGTGCTCATTGGCGGGGAGCCTAATTGCCTCCGCAGCCTACGCGCATTCGCTTGGCCCTCACCCCAAGTCGCATGTTCCTCATTGCCTTGGCCATCGTGCGACCATCGTGGGGCCGAACGATCCGAAGTGACACTCCACCAGGCATCGGGAACCGCCCCCGCGCGGCGATCATCGGCACCCCTCACGCAGACGTGATCACCGGCACCCGCGCTGCCGAGTGGATCGTCGGCAATGGCGGCGCAGACGTCATCTGCGCGCGCGCGGGGAGGGATGTGGTGGTCGTCGGCTGGGGGGACCCCCACGGCGACAAGCGTGGGCACGTCGACACGGGCCCCGGATCTGACCAGGTTGAGGGCAGCTTCAAGGCCGACGTGATCGATCTCGGGTCGGGAGACGACACGGTCGACGGCGAATTCGGAGATGACGTCGTGACCAGTGGACGCGGGGATGACTTCATCCGAACGCAAGACGGTGATGACCGGGTGTTCGGCGAACTCGGCGCTGACCACGTCGAGGTGTCGAGCGGAAACGACTTCGTGGACGGTGGAGCAGGGAATGATCTGATCAGCACCGGCAGTGGGCGAGATGTCGCGCGAGGCGGCGCGGGCGATGACACGCTACATCTGCTGGCCGGAAGCGACCGCGGCTACGGTGGCTTGGGGAACGACTTCGTCGGAGGCTTCGACGGCCCGGACGCATTGGATGGCGGGCCAGCAGACCGACGTCTGCGCCGGCGGCCACGACCGTGACCGGTACGTCGCATGCGAGCGGCGCAAGGAACGAGGCGGACCCAAGCCGCCCTCACCGCCTCATGTCAAGCTCCCGCCTTACCGCGGCACCCACCCCGAGAAGGACCTGCTGGCCTTCCTTCCATTCCTGCGCCAAATTCGCATGGTTGATTCGAATCAGCAGCTCGGCCGGATCATCGCCCGCTTTCTGCAACTCCGCCGCGCCGCAAATGACGCCGTGGAGGTGCATTGGAGGAAGGCCAGGGCGGACGGCGTCGCCCCAAAGACGGCGGCGTTAGGGCGCTCAGTGGAGTACCTAGACGTGCGGCGGGTCCGAGACTGCGATCTCTGACGAGATTGATCGCCTTCGAATCGCCTTCCATCAGCAGCACACTCCCAATACGAGGATCACCTCGGATTCCTGGGGTGCCACCAACGACCCCACCCCGACCTTTACGTTCTCGTCCACGGCGGCAGGCTCGGGATTCCAGTGCAAGATCGACTCGGCTCTCGTTCGCGCCCTGCGACTCGCCATTTACGACCAAACATCTCACCGACGGCGCTCACGCCTTTTCTGTGCGCGCCATGGGGCCTTGGGGCAACGCCGACTCAACGCCGGACTCGCAAAGCTTCACGGTGAGCACGGCTGGGGTTAGCGTGTCGGACTCGACCCTGACGGTCGCGGCCGCAACTGGGGCTAGGGACAACGTTGTGATCACCAGCACGTCAGCCTCGACCCTCCGCGTCACCGATCTTCCTGGCGGGGCTTACACCGGCTCAGGTATCCACACCGGCACGGGATGCACCCGAACCGGAGACTACGCGGCTAGCTGCAGCGCCCCAGGCGCCGACCTTGTGAAGGTCACCGCCGGCGATCGAGCCGACAGGGTAGTTAACTCGACCGCGGTCAAGAGCTTTCTCATCGGGGGGAAGGGCAACGACGTCTTGACCGGCGGATCCGCCAACGACGCCCTGGTCGGGGCAGCGGGCGCCGATGCGTTCAGCGGTATGAACGGAAACGATCAGCTCTTCGCCCGTGACTTCACCTCTGATAGGACGATCAACTGCGGTGGGGGGACCGCCGACAAGGCCGGTCTCGACGTGCTTCCCAAGGACCCGAACTCCGTGATCACCGGCTGTGAGACCAGGACCCGGCCCTAAGTTGCCTCCGACATACACGGTCGGCCCTGAAACGGCGAGCGCTCCCACCCGGTTATGGTTCCGCCCGCGCGCCGCCGCTTGCAAATCACAATCACTTTGGAGGAGAGTAATGGCCGACACCACCTGCCACATGTCGATCTCCCTCGACGGCTTCGTCGCCGGGCCGGATCAAAGCCGCGAAGACCCGCTCGGCAAGCGGGGCCGCGAGCTTCACGGCTGGCACCTTGGCGACGAGCGCGCGAACGAGGCGGACGCCACCGCCGAGCGCCGTTTGCTGCGCCCCCGCGGCGCCTACGTCATGGGCCGCAACATGTTTGGCCCGATCCGCGGCGAGTGGGACGAGGAGTGGTCGGGCTGGTGGGGGCCCGAGCCGCCCTACCACGCGCCCGTGTTCGTCCTAACCCATCACACTCACGCGCCGATCGAGATGGAGGGCGGGACGACGTTTCACTTCGTCACCGATGGCTTCGACGCCGCCTACGCCCAGGCCCGCGAGACTGCCGGCGCAGACGGCATCGACATCGCGGGCGGCGCCTCGACCGTCCGCCAAGCGCTGCTGGCGGGCGTCATCGACGAGCTCTGGCTCGACATCGTCCCCGTTCTACTCGGGTCCGGCGAGGGGATATTCAACGGCGTCGCCGAGTTCGATTTCGAGCCCGACGAGGTCCTCCATTCCCCACTGGCGACGCACATCTGCTACCGCCGGGCGGGATGAGATGGATACACGCAACCGTGCAAGCACCTGCGCAGGTGCCTGCGAAGTAGCGGGGCCCGATTCGTTTCTCGCCACGACCCGCGGATCGTCGAGCAGCGGTTCCAGTCCCTTCTGTCTTAGCGGCCATTTCGAGGCTCGAAGCTTTGCTTTGCATTACGCTCCGTCGATGGCGGCCGCCGCGACATTGCTCATGTGGTTTTCCCTGCGCTCGCCCGACCTAGCCGAGGAGTTTGAGCGTCTGATGGCCAGCGACCGGGACATCGTGGGTGGCTCGCTGGACACGATGTCGGATTACCGATTGACGCGGCCGATGGATGTGCCCGGACAGGCGAGTGAATCAGCCGATTACGTGCTGATCGCAGAGATCCACAACATCCAGCGCTGGCAGCAGCAGGCGGAGCAACGGGTCGAGAGCTTGGAGGATGACTTGGCGCATCTGGTCTCCAGTCGGAGGATGCTCGTCCTCGAACGCATTCTTTGAAATAGGGTCCGCGAACTTGTCGTAGGAGTCGATGTCCATCGCCGCGTCGGCGACGGCACGCGCGTAAGCCCGGCCGTTCGGCTCAGGACGCGCCGCGCAGCTGCTCGGCGACCACGAGCGCGGCCAGCAGCGCGGTGAGCACTCCCGACACGACCAGCCCGTCGGCGCCGGCGGCGAGCGGCACGGCGGCGAGGAGCGCGATGACCACCACGGCCCGCGGCACGCTCTGGGCCTGGCCGATCCTGGCGGCGCAGGCCATCAGACCGGCGAGGAAGAGGGCTGGGGCCCCGAGCGCGACCAGCGCTCCCGAGTCATGCAGGGCGTCCGTCGGGTGCGCGATCACGAGCTCGTCGCCGACCGCGACGAGGACGATTCCCGCCACGATCGGGAGGTGCAGGTAGGTGTAGATGTCGCGGCCGATCTGGCCCCGCTCCTCGGCGGTGGCCGCGCGCATCCGCTCCAAGACCCTGCCGGCGACCTGGCCGAAGTACAGCCACCAGAGCGCCGTCGAGGAGAGGAAGGCGAGCAGGAGCGCGGCGACGACCTCGAGGCTCAACCCCGTATCCGAGGCGGTGGCCCCTGCGAGAACGATGCTCTCTCCGAGCACGATGATCACGAACAGCTGGAAGCGCTCGCCGAAATGGGCGCTCTCGATCTGCCACTGGCTCATGGCGGTAGCGCCCACGCCGGGGAGCCAATACGTCACCAGCGGCGCCGCGAGGTCAAGTCCGAGGGCACCCAGCCACAGAACCCAGCGCAACGCCTCGGCGTCGACGAGGCCGCCGGCGACCCACAGCGGCGCCGAGAGCACGCTCCAGGCCAGGATCTGGCGAAAGTTCTGGTTGAACAAACCGCGCGGCGTGACCACGACAACGAACGCGTTGCGCCCGATCTGCAGACCTGAGTAGGCGCACGCGAACAGCAGCGCGTGCTCGCCGAATCCCTCCGGGATCGCGACCGCCATCAGCAGGCTCGCGGCCATCACGAACACCAGTACGAGCCGGACCGGCGCCGTGTCCGGGTCGAACCAGTTGGTCATCCACGTCGTGTAGTTCCACGCCCAGTACACGGCGACGAGCATGAACGCCGTCTCGGCCGCGCCCGACCAGCTGATGTCCGCAAGCAGATGGTGCGACAGCTGGGTGACAGCGAAGACGTAGACGAGGTCGAAGAAAAGCTCGAAGAACGTCGCGCGCTGCTCGCCCTCCCCATGAGCGCGGATGATCGGCAGCTCCGGGATGATCGGGCTCGTAGTGGCCGCCACGCCGCGAGCATAGGCGAGCGGTCGCGGATGGCACGCGGTTTGCCA
>CAVOME010000004.1:0-91605 GCA_963696945.1 uncultured bacterium
CTGGCCGAGCTGGACCAGCACGGTGGTCGCCCCGGCCTCGAGCCCCAGCTCGCGCTCGGCCTCGGCCCGCGGCAGTAGCTCCTCATCGGCCGAGAAGACGATCGGGGCGACCTGGCGCACCCCGTCGCGCCACTCGGGGGTCGGACCGCGGTCCTCGCCGGCCGCCAGCTCGCCCGGCTCGAGCACCGCGTCGAACTTCCGGGTCCGGGTGAGCGGCACGGCGCTCGCGCCCTCTCGCCACAGGCTCCTCCGGCACCAGACCTTGTGCGGGACCGGGGCCATCGCTGAAACCAGCGGGTCGTAGGGCAGGATGCCGTCGAAGACGAGCCCGTCGGGATCGGCCTCGGCGATCGCCGCGCGAAGGCGCGCCCCCAGCCGGCGCGACCAGCGCCAGTCGTCGCCCGCGCCGGGGCTGCCGTGGGACGCCATGAACTCGACCGGAAAGCCCAGCTCGTGCACGACCGAGGCGCCCTGTGACAGGGTGAAGAAGAGCGGCTCGACGCCCGATCCAAGCCGGCGTGCGATCGCCATCGAGCGGGTCAGATGGCCGAGGCCGGTCCCGTTCGAGGTCACGAACATGATCCGCCGCTCGCCGCTCATCCGCCCTCGCTCACCCGAGCCGCTCGCGTGCATCGATCAGCGGCGCCGCCGCGTGGTTTCCCTCTCGCTCGAGCTCCTCGAGAGTCCGCCCGTAGCGACGCCCGAGCGCCCAAGCGCCCGGGCCGCTCACCCCCTCGCGCCAGCGGCCGCGTCCAATCCGGGCCGCGTCCAGGCGCTCCAGGAACGATCGCGCCGCCCCGTCGTCGTCGAGCGAGAGCGCACCGATCAGCGCCTCGTAGGAGGCTTCCTCGATCTCCGGCTGCGAGCTGGTCGAGAACCACGATCGCGAGGTTGCCCGGCCGGATCGCGTACGCGGCGCCGTCCTCCTCGCCGCGAACCGCCGCCTCGATCTCGCGAAGCTCGCCGGCCCAGCGCCCGATTGCGGGGCCGAGCCTCGAGCCCTGCCCATCGGAGGCCGCGGCGACGTCGCGCCCGTCACGGACCACGTGCACGAAGCGGGCCTCCGGGAAGAGCCGCACCAGGGTCTGGGCCTGGCGCATGTTCGCGGCGCTCGCCTCGACCAGCCCGGCGCCATCGGCCGGCGCGAGGAGCGACAGGAAGAGCTCGCGACAGGCGAGGATCGGGTCGCGATGGTAGGAGCCGCGGAAGCCCTCGATCGCGGAGTCGAGGCGGTCCCTGGGCACCACCGCGGCCAGGCCCGGCTCGCCGTCGGCGCCCTCCCACCACGGCCCGCGCAGCAGCGCCCACGAAGTCGTCGAGGCCGATCTGGCCGCCCAGGAGCGCCGGCATGCCCCGATCGTCGTTGTGAAAGCGCGCCGCCACGGGCACCGTCACGAGCCCGGTGTGGGCATCGAGGAGCTGCCCGACGAGCTCGGTGCCGGTCGACGCCGCGCCCCCCACGAAGATCACCTCGGCGCGCTCGGCCAAGGTCAGGTGCTCGGCTGCGCGGCGAGCGTTCGCTCGAAGGAGCGCCGAAGGACGTCGGCGCAGTGGTAGCCCTCGCGCTCCAGGCGCTCGAGCGTTGCCTCGTAGCGGGCCGTGACCCGGCTCTGCTCGGCCGGATCGAGGCCCTCGCGCCAGCGCTCGCGGTGGGCGGCGTCCGCGGTCATCTCGCCGTCGAAGAACCCCCGGATCGCCGGCTCGTCCTCGACGCCCACGAAGTCCAGCAGGCCACCGTAGGTTCCCTCGCGGTCCCCCCAGACGAGCTCGTCGAGGCCGACCACGTGGAGGCGCTCCAGCCCGCCGGGGTCGAGGCCGCGAACCCCCTCCTCGGCGCGCCTCAGCCGATCGGCCCAGAAGTCGATCCCCGAGGCGGCGTCGGTCGGATGGTGGTCCTTCTCGCGAAGCTCCACCTTCGACGTGCCCGAGTCACGGCCGTCGCGCACCGCGTGCACGAATCGCGCCTCGGGGAAGATCTCGGCCAGCTCGGGCGCCGCCGCGACCGTGAAGCAGCTCATCTCGACCAGCGCCGGCTTGCCCTCTTCCCGGGCGAGTGGGCCCAGCAGGTCGTAGAACAGCTCGCGCGAGGCCCGGACCGGGTCGCCCGAGACGGACCCCTCGAACCTCGCGACCGCGGAGCGGAATCGCTCCTCGGCGACGATCTGATGGAGGCCCCGAACCCGGCCCCGCGGCTCCCCGGGGCGAAGGCGCGCTCCGGCTCGCCAGAGCGCCACCCGGGAGCGCCCGATCACTCCGGCGGGCACCAGGGCTCGCCGGCCGACCCGGATCCGGTACCACCAGTAGGTCCGAAGCTTGCGAACGAACTGCTCGGGGGTCGCGCGGCCGCCGACCAGATCGGCGAGGCCCTTGGGGTTGCAGTGGAAGCGGCACTCGATCGGCACGCCTCGAAAGCGCGAGTGATGATCGAGCAGGTGCGAGATCACGGTCGTCCCGCTGCGACCGGTGCCCCCGACGAACACGAGGTCGGCGGGTTCGCTCACGTCCTCGCCCCGACCGGCTTTCCGTCGCCTGTCAGGAAGGCGAGCGGGCGCCCGCGAGCCGCCGGCGCGGCCTGCGATCGCTCGAGCGTCCCGCGAAGGAGCGGCGTGCATCCGATCCCCTCGGCCTCGAAGCGGTCGATGATCTCGACATAGAGCCGCTCGAGCTTCGCAGCGCGCCGGTCGCTCAGGCCGCGGCGCCAGCGCTCGGTGTTGGCGAGCTCGGCGCTCATTCGCCGATTGAAGAACTGCTTCATCCGCCGGTTGACGTACACCCCCGTGAACCGGCAGATGTGCTTGAGGCCTCGACGCGGCCCGAGCAGCAGCATCTCGTCGAGGCTCACGGTCAGGAGGCGCTCAGGGGGGATCGCCCGGGTCCCGGCGTCGATCGCGCGGATCCGCGCCTCCCACCATTCGAGCCCCTGGGCGCGGGTGCGCGGATAGACGAAGCCCTTGGTCTGGCCGACCCGCGAGGCCGATGCGTCTCGCCCGTCGCGAACCACGTGGATGAACTTCGCGTCGTCGAAGAGCCGGACCAGGGTCGGGGCCTGGGCCACGGTGTCGCAGCTCTGCTCGATCAGGGCGTCTGCCCCGGAGCGCTCGACCCACGGCCACAGCAGGTCGAGGAAGAGTCGGCGGCAGGCGGCCTCCGGGTCTTCTTCGAAGCCGTCCTCGAAGGTCCCCAGGGCCTGCTCGAACGTCTCCTCGGAGACGAAGCGGTAGAGGCCGCGCATGCGCCGCGTCTGAAACCCCTTCCACCAGAACCCCCGCATCCGACGCAGGAACTGGTCCTTCGAGACCCGCCCGTCGAGGAGGCCGGGGAACCCACGGTCCTCGACGTGGAACCGGACCTCGAGCGGGACCATCGCCAGGCGCGGGTGCCTGGAGAGGAGCTTGGCCAGAACGTGGGTGCCGCTTCTGCCGGTGCCGCCCACGAACAGGATGCGGGGCGGATTGCCCACCGGGCGCCCCGCCTCGTCGTGGGAGCGGTCCGTGGGGGGCCTTGACGGGCGATCGGTCATTTCCGGCCCAGACGCTAGCGGCTCGGGGCGGCGCTCCGGAAGGTGAAATGGTCGACGAAGCGCCCGCAGGCGCGATGGATCGGGACCTCGGCGACGCTCTCCGGCATGGTGGCGGCCATCGGCCCCAGCCAGACCTGGCGCCTGACGCCCAGCAGCCTCTGCAGGCGGGTCGGCTCGGAGGCCGAGACCCTGACCCGAACGGGGCCCCGCCGGGCGACCCGGACGCTCCCCGCCGGCCAGAACGCGCCCTGCGCCTGGTGGGTCAGGTACATGCCGTCCAAGGAAGGCGGCAGCTCGACGTGACTCTTGCCGGTCGAGACGGTGAGCGGCACCTGGCTGTGGTACTGGAGCGAGAGCGCCCAACGCCCGGGGCGCAGCTCGAGCGTCTGGCTGACGGTCGCCGGAGCGTCGAAGGGCGAGCGGCGGCTCCAGGCATGGATGCCGTTGACCACCGGATCGGCGAGCACGGTCGCCGTCTTCGCCCGGTCCAGGATCCGGCGGCCCTCCGGGCTGGCGCAGTCGAGCGGCGCGCCGGGGGTCCCGTCGACGTCGATGATCCCCAGATCCGGAGTCGGCCCCTGGCGCCTCCAGAGCACGAACGAGGCGGTCCGGACCACCGGCTTGAAGTTCGGCGGCGCGGTGCTCTGATAGCCGGCCCTGGTGGTGATCACGTAGCGGAACTTGTCAAGGCGCCCCGGGGTCAGGGTGTCGAAGTCCATCGCCAGGCCCTGTTGCCACACCTTGCTGGGTCGCGCCTGGATGTCGGCCGGGACGTACCCGCCCGGGCTTCGCATCAGCGTTCCCCGTAGCCAATAGCCCGCGAACCGATCGACGCCGAGGAAGGCGACCGAGCGGCCCTGCACGAGGCCGGCGAGGCCCTGGAGCTCGTTGGCGCGCTGGTTGAAGCCGACCGGGGCGGCGCGGAGGGCGAGGAAGCTGGACGCGGCCAGGGCGATGGCCACTACGACGCCGAAGGCCAGTCTCGCGACTCCGAGACGGCCCTCGGCGTCCGCCTCGGCGGGGTCGCCGGAGTCCGCCCGACGCCCACCCCGGAATGTCAAACGCTTCGCGTCAAACATTCTCGGGAAGGCCGCCGGCTCGGACCCCGGCGACCCTTCCCGGCCCACATTGCGCCCGGGTCGCCTCCTCCTCCCTACCCAGCCCACTCGCCCTCACGCTGGGGGAGAAAAGGGCGAAGAGGGCTGCCAGGACGACCAGGGGGGCGAGGATCGCCAGGGCCTTGGCCTCGACGTAGATCGACGCGAAGGCTCTCGCTCCGGCGTAGGCGATCACGGCGCTCGCTCCCATCGCCACGAGGCCCCAGTCGCGTCGCCGCACGGCCCCGAAGGCGCCGATCGCGGCGGCCACCAGCCCCAACGCCAGGGCCAGGTAGGCGCCCGAGACGTCGCCGCGGACGACTCGGAAGTCGCCCTTCGGCCAGATGCCGAGCGCCTCGCCCGGGAAGACCGGCGAGCTGAGCCTTCCCTGCGAGGCCTGCACCTGCCCGACCTTGCCCACGAACCCCGACAGCTGCGCGGCCGAGAACGCGCCCACCGCCACCACCACGACGGCGACCGCGGCGATCGCCCACCGGTGGCGGCGCGCGGCGTCGGCCGCAGCCTGGACATCGATCCGTAGGCCTCCCGTCGCCAGGACGAGCGCGAGCCAGATGGGGACCCCGAGCGCGAACCAGGTGAGACCCGGGAGGCTGTAGACGAAGACGCTCGCGACGACCATCAGCAGGAGCGCCACGATCATCGCCCGCTGCGGGTGGGGCTGGCGGCGGGCCCCAGACGGCCTGGAGAGCTCGCCGAGCCCGACCGCGAAGGCGAGGACGAGGAGGGCCATCGCGGTCTCCTTGAAGGCGCTCTGGGCGAGGAACGATGCGCCCAGATATGGAAGGCCGGTCAGGGAAGCGGTGACGACGCGGCGCCCGGCGGGCAGTCTCCCGAGCGCCGCGAGGGCCGCCAGGGCGGTGAGAACCGGGATCGCGAGCAGGAGGCCGTTGAAGGCGCTGAGGAGCGAGGTGCCGGTCAGCTCGGCGGCGGCGGCGGCGAGCGACTGCGGGCCGGTCGGATAACCGAAGCGAACCGCGTTCGGCTCAGGCCCCACTCCGTGCTGGAGCCAGTCGGTCCAGTAGAGCTGCGCGGCCTGGTCGTTCGTGTAGATGCCCTCGCCGAGCGCCCCGTTTCGCTCGTTGAAGGCGAACGGAAGCGACGACGCGGCGAGCACGATCGCGATCACGATCGCAGCGACCCGGAATTGGTGGCGTGGCTCGGAACCGGCGTCGATCGCCGACGTGACACGCCCCGAGCCCCTCCGCCATCGCCCGCGCATCAGCCGTCCCGCTCCGGGCACCGGCTCGCCCCGCCACAGATAGACCACCGCCGCGAGGAACGCGATCGCGAGCAGGACCGAAAGGGTCGTCGCCCGGCCGGGGAGCCGGATCAGCAGGGGCGAGGCGACGACCAGGGCGGCGAACCCGACCGCCCCGGAGAGCCAGGTGAAGTCCGTTCGACCGAGCAGGGCGAGGAGCGCCGAGCCGAGCACGACGGAGGCAAGGAGGATCGCGGCGGCGGACGCGTAGACGCCGAGCATCGCGGCAGCGTAACCGGGGGGTCGGTGTCAGCGCGCGAGAGATCGCTTGGCATGGCGCTTTGCAGGGGCCCGGGCCACACGTGCCCACCGCCTGGTCGGCCTACTCCCGCAGCCCGGCGGCTTCGAGGGCTTCCGCGTGCCTGGAATAGAAGCTGAGCTTCGAGACTTTGCTGCCGGTCAACTCGAAGAGAAACCAGAAGTCCTCCTCCACTCGTACGCCACTGCTTCTGCCTTGCGCTACCTGGAGGACCCGAACCAGGACCCGCTCACCCAGATCGGTGAACTCCGGGGAAGCACCTGCCACTCGCTGAAATCCTCCGTCCAGTCGGCGGTCGCGTCGAGGAATCCAGCCTTGCCGTCGTATCTCGCTCCGTCCGGGTCCACCCGGTAGGTGATGACATCGTCGGTGAACAGATCGAGCATCACGTCGAGTTCGCCACGCTCGAAGGCCTCGAAGCCCTGACGGACGATCTCCACGTTCTCCTGCGACATCGCCTACTCGATCTCCCGCGTCCGCGGCTCGCGCCACATCGTCGCCACCGTCCGGGTCTCGTCCGGCGTGGTGAACTCGCCCACCTGTTCGAACCCCAGCCGCTCATAGCGGCGGTTGTTGTCCGGGTTGCTCGATTCCAGAAAGGCCGGGATGCCCTCAGCGTCGATGACCGCGAGGTTCTGGGCCAAGAGCCCCATCCCGAGGCCCCGCCCTCGATGGTCGGGGTGAGTGCCGAGCAGGCTGAGGTAGTAGTGCGGCCGATCCCTCGGGTGGGAGGTTTCGAAGCGTTCGAGCAGCTCCAGTAGGTCGCCCGCGCGTGGACCGACGAGCTCGTTCAATATCGGCTCGACGCGGGCCTCCTCGTCCTCGGTGAACTCGCTGCCATCCGGCGGAATCCAGACCGATGCCGCGAGGTAGTCCCCGCTCACCCAAACCCAGGGGTAGCGCAATGCGCTCTTGATCATGAACCGCCACCACACGGCAAGGTCGGCCGGCTCGGGAAAGGCCCAGCTCCAGAGCGGGTCGGTCGCAAACGCGGCCGTGAGCGTGACCGCCAAGCCGTCAAGGTCCTTGTCGGTCGCTACACGCGGGTCTTCCTGCGACATCGCCTACTCCCGCAGCCCGGCGGCTCGGAGGGCGTCATCCGGGTCCGCGTACATCCGCATCCGGAGCTGCTTGCCGTCGCGGAGCGTCCACAGCTGGGCGAAGTGCATGTCCACTGACAACCCGGTCGCCTTCGAGCGGCCACGCTGTCGCACGATGGCGACCACGTCGTCTCCGGCGTCCACCAGTTCCTCGACCTCGATTCGCCAGTCCTCCCACGCGTCGAGCCAGCCGGCCATGAATTCCCTTGCGCCCTCGATTCCCGGATAGACCTGCTGTTCCGGCCAGGGGAAGGTCGACATGTCCCAGACGAAGTCCGGGTCGAAGATCTCCGGCCGGAAGTCCTCGGTGGCGCTGAAGTGCTCGTAACCGCGCCGGACGACCTCTACGTTCTCCTTCGACATCGCCCGCGCAGTATCTCGCGACCGCGGGCTACGCTTCATCGCCCATGACTCGCCGCCAGGCCTGGCTGTTGGCCGGGATCATCGGTGGCGCGGCGCTGGTGCGGTTCGCGACTCTCGGCCACCAGAGCTACGACCACGACGAGGCCGTGACCGCCTGGAGGGTCCTGCGAGGAGATCTCGGCGGAACCCTCCATGTGGTCGCGATCAACGAGCGCAGCCCGCCGCTCTATTACGTGCTCGCATGGCTGTGGAGCCAGGTGTTCGGAACCGGCGAGGTCGGGCTTCGCTCGATGTCGGCGGTGTTCGGTGCCTCACGGTTCCCGCGGCCTTCCTCGCGGCGCGCGAGGTCTCCTCGGCGAGAGCCGGACTGGTGGCGGCCGCCCTCGTCGCGCTCAACCCCTACCTGATCTGGTACTCGCAGGAGGCTCGCTCCTACGCGCTGTTCGTCCTCTTCGCGGCCTGGGGCCTCTACTTCTTCGCCCGCTGTCTGCGCAGTCCCTCGACCCGCAACCTGACCCTCTGGGCGGGGCTCTCGGCGCTCGCCCTCCTCTCGCACTACTTCGCGGCCTTCCTGGTGGGGGCGCAGGGCATCTGGCTGCTCGCCCGCGGCTGGCCCAGACGGGTCCCCATGGTGGCCGTCGGGGCGACCGCCGCGGTCGGCGTGGCACTGCTCCCGCTCGCGATCGCCCAGGAGGGCAGCGGGCGCAGGAACCTGTTCGCGGGCGTCTCGCTGGCCCAGCGCGCCGCGGACACCGTGTACGGCTTCCTGGCGAGCCAGAATCCCGACGCGTTCCAGGGAAGCCCCTCGGTCCGCCACCTTCGCGACGCGGTGGTCATCGCGGGCCTGATCATCGGCGCGATCGCCCTCGCGATGCTCTTGCGGCGCGCGACGCGCACCGAGCGGCTCGGAGGCCTGACCCTCGGCGCGTCGGCGTCGCGACGCTCGCGGTGCCCTTCGTGCTCGCCGCGCTCGGGGTCGACTTCGTGGATCCGCGAAACCTGATCGGCGCCCTGGTTCCGCTGCTCATAGCCACCGGCGTGGGCCTCGGCTGCGCCGGCGCCGGGCCGGCTCGGGGTCGCCGCCGCGGGGCGGCCGCGGTTCTCTGCCTGGTCGTGCTCTCGGCCGTGTACGAGAGCAGCCAGATGCAGCGGCCCGACTGGCGCGGGGCGGCCGCGGCGATGGGCCCGCCCTCCGGACCGCGAGTCCTCGTCGTGTCGCGGAACGGAAATGAGCCGATCGCCTACTACCGTGGAGCCCGCGAGTTCCGCTCCCCGCGCTACTCGGGCGAGCGCGTCAGCGAGATCGACGTGCTCGGCATCCTGGGGGCCACGGTCACACCGCCCGGCAAGGGGTTTGACCTGAGATCGACCCAGCGATTGGCCCCCTGCTGCACCCTGTGGCGCTACCGGGCGACTCGGCGAACCCTCATCAAGCCGAGCGCGGTTGCAGGGCTCCTGCTTGGACCCGAATCGACCCTGGTCGAGGACGCCCGCTGAGCGATCCGGCGGAGGTGATCGAGGGCTGAGAGACCGCTCGCCGGCTATCGAGAGTCGCCGGAGGTCCCGTTCAGGTTCGGAACGCTGTGGAGCTGGGCATCGGTCAGGGGGCGCTGGCCGCGACAGCCCGCGGGATCGAGCGGCCCGACGAGGCGGAAGACCCGCACCGGGCCGTCTCGGCGGATGACGTGGGCGTTCGGGTCCGACTCCGTCCAGCGGCCCTCCGGCGAGCTCCGCATCGAGCCAGGGAGGTAGGGGTCGAAGGTGGTGACGACGTGGGTGAAACCGCCGGCATTGATCGCCTCGCGCCATTCGCGACAGGTGGCGATCCGCCGGTAGGAGTCGTTGGGGCCGCGCACCCCGAGCCATTGGACCCGGTTGTCGAGGGCGGCGCCGTAGAACGGGTACTGGGTGAACACGCCGCGGATCCCGGCGACGGCGATCCGAGCGCCCCGGATGTCGCGCGCCCACCGGATCGCGCCGGCCAGGTCCTGACCGGCGGCGGTGTCCTCGTATGCCCGCGCCAGGTAGTGGCGCTGCTCGCCGTAGCCCGCGGCGAGGACGGCGAGCACGGCTAGGCCCGCGACCGCGACGCGTCACCCCCCGCCGCGCCGCCGGCCCGATCAGGCCGCGCGAGTGCGCAAGCCAGGCGGCCAGCGCGATCGCCAGGACGAGCAATGCCGCGGCGACGGCCCCCTTGACGTGGCCCTGATGCCACTGGACGAGCGAGCCGATCGTGAAGGCGAGGACCACCATCAGCGCCGCGAGCACCGTCTCGCGGCGAGCAGGCGTCGCCCGCAGGGCGGGCAGACAGGGGAGGATCGCCAGCCCGACCGCGACCGCCGGCGCCAGGTAGCGGAGGTTCCAGGTGAAGGCCACCGGCATCCCCGGCTCGCCCGCTGCGGTCAACGGCGTGAACACGTAGGCGGCCGCGGTCACCAGGACGAACCCGCCGATCACCCGAAGGACCGGCTCGCGCCCCCGCCACAGTCGCCAGCACGCCCACCGCGAGCATCCCCGCCAGGGTCACCGGCCACAGCGTCCCGAACGACTCGTGGAGCCCGGGGAAGAACCAGTTGCTCCACACGTCGGTGTCGTGCCAGTAGTGGAACACCGAGAAGTCGGGCCGAAGCTGGAAATCGCGCACCGGAGCCGGCAGCGAGATCGGCCCCAGCGAGCCGACGTAGGGGATCGGGTTGCCGACCGCGATCAGGTTTCGGGCGTACCAGTAGCCGCCGGCAGCGAGCGTGGCGGCGATCCACAGGGCGCCGGTACGAAGCCGGGTGGTGCGCGGCGCGATCACGATCACCCCGACCGTCAGCGCCGCGACCGGGGCGAGGAAGGAGAGCTTGGTTCCTGCGGCGAGGCCGGCGGCGAGACCGGCGGCGAGCAGCGCGCCGGGCTCGAGGACACGGCCGCCGACCGGAGGGGGTGGGTCCGCGCCGGCCTGGCGCGAATCGCCCGACATGTATGTCGGCGATTCGCGCGGGGGCCGTCGCGGGCCCTCCCCCTCGACGGCGCGGGTTCCCGATCCGACGGCGCACGATCGCTCGCTCGTGCCGCCGTCCTCGACGCGTAGCCGTTGACGAGGAGGGCGACGGCGCAGAGGGTGAAGGCGACGCCGGTGATGTCGTTCAGGGCCTCGCCGGCCTGAAACTCGACCAGCGACTGGGAGCCGAGCGCGATCGAGGCGCCGATCAGCGCCTGCGGCGCGAGGCCATAGGGACGGCCGATGCACCAGGCCGCGAGCAGGGCGACCGCGAGCCAGCCGAGGTTGATCAGCGGCGAGAGCAGGTCGCGGTCGAAGAACAGCATCCCGACCGCGTGGGCGACCTCGGAGTTGGCGGGATAGAAGGACGCCAGGAAGATCGGGTCGAAGAACTGGATCTGACCCAGGTCGCCCGTCTGGACGAACCGCGCCGCGAGCGGCAGGTGGTACCAGAGGCTGTCGGTGCGGTCCATGCCCGAGGCGAGGGTGCTGAGGGTCGGGACCATCCACGCCGCCGCCAGCGCCGCGCAGGCGCCGACCGCAGCGACCTTCGCCACCCCCCACGACCGGCCGGAGCCGGCGGCGCGGGCGCCGGGGCCGCCGGCCGGCCGGCTCCAACGCGATCGGCGATCAACCCCGCTGCCAGGCCGGTCACGACGATCGCGCCAAGAAGCGGTCCGCGCTCGAATCCCCCGAAGGTCCCGACCGCCTCGGAGACGCAGATCAGGCCGCTGACCCCCAACACGATCTCGACCAGGCGCGCCGGGGCGCCCGACCACCCCGGCAGGAGCAACGCCCTCACCCGGTGGGCGCCGAAGGCGAGCGCCGCGAGCACGACGCCCAGCTCGATGGCTCCAACCAGGTATGCGCCGGCGGTCAGCGTCCGCTCGCTCGCCGGGGCATGCGTGACGGCGGCGGCCGCGTTCACCGGCCCTTCCATGTCGGTGGACCCGCCGCTCTCAGCGTTGCGGGGGCTTGATCACGAAGGCCCTCTCGCCCGGCGCGACCATCCCCATGCCCCGCGCCTGCTCGGCGGCCGCCCCCGGCCTGTTCAGCGACGCCGCCTTGGCCACCAGCCGCGTGTGCTCGTGGCTGAGGCTCTGGAGCTCGCTGCGCTCTGCGTGGGAGCCACGCCAGGCATCGACGAAGCCAGCCACCGGGTTCACGTAGGAGATCATGATCCCGAACAGGACCAGGACCAGAAGCACCCTGCCGAGCCGGTCCCAGTGGATGCGGCTCGCCGGCCGTCCGGCGACCGGGCGGCGCGGCGCGACTCGATACGCGCGAGCGCTCATGGATGGAGCTTCGCGGGGGGCCCGCGGGTTCCTCCCCGCAGCCCCGACGCCTGCGGCGGGTGGCGGGCCGGCCAGGCTCTGGCTGCTCGCCGAAGCGCCGGCTAGGCGCGCCGGAAGGCATCGAGGCCCGGATACGTGGCGCGGTCGCCCAGCTCTTCCTCGATTCGCAGCAGCTGGTTGTACTTCGCGGTCCGATCGGAGCGCGACGGCGCCCCGGTCTTGATCTGGCCCGCGCCGGTCGCGACCGCCAGGTCGGCGATCGTCGTGTCCTCGGTCTCGCCGGAGCGATGCGAGATCACCGTCGTGTAGCCGGCCTCCTGGGCGACCCCGATCGTCTCGAGCGTCTCGGTCAGGGTCCCGATCTGGTTGACCTTGATCAGGATCGAGTTGGCGACCCCGAGCTCGACCCCCCTTCCCAGCCGCTCGGCGTTGGTCACGAAGAGGTCGTCGCCGACCAGCTGGACCCGCTCGCCGAGCCGCTCGGTGAGCGTCTCCCAGCCGTCCCAGTCGTTCTCGTCCATCGGATCCTCGAGCGAGACGACCGGATAGCGCTCGCAGATCCCGGCCCAGTAGTCGACCAGCTCTGCCGCGCCCAGGGTTCGCCCCTCGTGCTCGAGGACGTAGGCGTCGTCGCGATAGAGCTCGCTGGTCGCGGGGTCGGCGGCGACGACGACGTCCGTGCCCGGCTCGTAGCCGGCCGCCTCGATTCCGGCGATCACCGCCTCGAACGCCGCCTCGTTGGAATCGAGGTCGGGGGCGAACCCCCCCTCGTCGCCGACCGTCGTTCCGAGCCCGCGCTTCTTCAGGGTCGCCTTCAGCGCGTGGAACACCTCGGAGCCGATCCGCACCGCCTCGGCGAAGCTCGTCGGCTCCGACCGGGACGACCATGAACTCCTGGAAGTCGACCTTGTTGTCGGCGTGCGCCCCGCCGTTCAGGACGTTCATCATCGGGACCGGCAGAGTCGTCGCCTCGGCGCCTCCGAGGAACAGATAGAGGGGCTCACCCGCCTCGGCGGCCGCGGCGCGGGCCACCGCGAGCGAGACGCCGAGGATCGCGTTCGCCCCGAGGCGCGACTTGTTGGGCGTGCCGTCGAGGTCGCAGAGGGTGCGGTCGATGGCGCCCTGCTCGGTGGCGCGGGCGCCGGTCAGCGCGGCGGCGATATCGCGGTTGACGTGCGCAGACCGCCTTCGCGACGCCCTTCCCGCCCCACTGCGTCGCCGCCGTCGCGAAGCTCGGTCGCCTCGAACTCGCCGGTCGAGGCGCCGGACGGCACCGCGGCCCGCCCCGCTGCGCCACTGTCGAGCTCGACGTCGACCTCGACGGTCGGGTTGCCCCGCGAGTCGAGGATCGTGCGGGCGTGTATGCGTTCGATCGTCGGCACGGTCGCGGAAGTTTGCCAGGCTCGCTAGCTCGCTCCGAGAGCCGGTCGCGAAACCGCCTCGCGGCGCCGCGCAGGGCGAGCTCGGGATCGACGCGCATCCGGCGCGCCATGTCGACGAGCGCGAACAGGGTGTCGCCCACCCACGCCTCGGCGGCGTCGCGCTGCTCCGGATCACCGAGCCGCTCGTCGGCGGGCTCGGCGCCCTCGAGCCCGGCCGAGGCCGCGCGGCGCTGGACCTTTCGCGCGTAGAGCAGACGCCGGCAGGTTCTCGGGCACGTCCGCGAACGGATCGTCCGCCCCCCTTCCCTCCTGCTCGCGCTTGATCCGGTCCCAGTTGCGAAGCACCTCCCCCGCGGTCTCGGTCTGGGCCTCCCCGAACACGTGGGGATGGCGGCGGATCAGCTTCTCGGACAGTCCCCTCGGCGACCTCGGCGAGGCTGCCCGCGCCGCGCTCCTCGAGCAGCAGCGAGAGGAAGTAGACCTGGAACAGGACGTCGCCGAGCTCGTCGAGGAGCTTCGCATCGTCACCGTCGGCGGCCGCATCGGCGAGCTCGTAGGCCTCCTCGACCGTGTGGGGAACGATCGAGCGCTCGTCCTGCTCGCGATCCCAGGGGCATTCGCGGCGCAGGCGCCGGGTGATCTCATCGAGGCGCCGAAGCGCCTCGAGCGGATCCGGGTGGCCGTCGCCGGACGGCACGCTCGCGGCGAGCCGCGGCTCAGCCGCCGGGCGGGGTGGCCGGCGGTGCGGACTGGGGCGCCGCGCCGGGGCGGAAGCTGCGGGGCGCCGGACGGACCGAGCACCCCGGGCGCGCTGCCTTGCTTGGCCGGCGGCCCGAGCGGTCCCTGCGGGTTCCCCTGGGCTGGCTGGCCCGGGAACACCGTCGCGCTGCCTGGCGCGACCGGCGCGATCGAGGGCACGAACGGCGGGACAGCCCGTCTTGTCGAGGTTGCCCGAGTCACCGGGGTCGTCGCCGTTGCAGGTGTCCTGCGGGGTGAAGTTGGCGCACTGTCGAATCACGTAGTCCGTGGCGCAGAAGGTCCGCGCGGTCCACTTGTTGACGAAGTTGGTTTGGAAGTCGGAGGCGATCTGCTGCTGGAGCCCTGGTCGAGCTGCTGCTTGATCTGGGCGCTGACCTTGGAGAGGGGCGCGGTGGCCGCCGGGGTCACCTTGTCGACCTGGATCAGGTAGTAGACGCCCGACTGGCCCTTGATGGGTCCGATCAGGGCACCCTGGGCCGCCGAGAAGATCGCCTGGTCGACCACGGGGTCGCTCTGGCCCTCGGTCACCCCGGCGCGAAGGCCGCCTGTCGCCTGGGTGGCCTGGTCGGTCGAGTACTTCGCGGCGACCTGCTTCCAGCTCTTGGCCGAGTCGTCCTTGGACAGGATCGCCTTGGCCTGCTCCACCTTCGCCTGGTCCTTGTTGACGATCTGGCGCACGTCGCGCGTCTCGGGTTGGCTGTACTGCGACTTGTTGGCCTCGTAGTAGTCGTCGATCTGCGAGTCCGGAACGCTCGCGGTCGATGCGGCATCGACCTGCTGCTTGATCTGGTCGCTGACCAGCGACAGCTCGACCTGCGCCCGGACCTGCTGGACGGTGTAGTCGGGCCTGCTTGCGGAACTGCAGGTACTGCTTCTGACCGCCGAACTGCTGCTGGATGATCTGCTTCAGCCGGTTGGAGATCTCGGTGTCGGACACGGTGATCCCGCGCTCGGCTGCCTCGCCTCGCACCCAGTGCGCCAGTAAGGACGGTGGACATCGCCGCGTCGCGCAGGGTCGAGTACTGCGGGCTCGACGGCGGGGGTGGCTTTGGCAGGCCTTGACTCGCGGCGGTCTGCGCGAACGCATCATCGAACTCCTGCTGGGTCACGGTCCCGTCGGGAGCGTCCTCGACCACGGCCACGGCGCCCGAGGGGACGCTCGGGATGGCCGATGCCCACCGCGATCCCGACGATCGCGAACAGGGCGACGAAAAGGCCGCCGAAGATCGCCAGCACGACCCACCTCTTGCCGATCCGCTTGCGCAAGAGCCGAGAGGATAACGTGCGGACTAATCCAGGCTTAAGTCGACTCAAGCGGCGACCCGCTCGGCCACTGCTCCCCGAGCCGCCTCGGCAAGTCCCAGCACCGCCGCGAGGCGCTCCTCGGGCTCGTCGGGGACCCGCAGCGACAGCGTCTTGACGCGTCGACTCGTACATCGCCTCGGGGATTCCCTCACGAAGGCGCCCGACGGCCGCCGCGTCGAGCTCCAGCGGGGTGGCCGAGAGCCGCCCGCCCCGAAACTCCACCGTGCGGGCCCCGAGCCGGCCGAGCTCGATCCGGGCGCGCTGAAGCTCGAGCAGGTTCTCGACCGGCTTCGGGAGCGGGCCGAAGCGGTCGCGAAGCTCGTCGCGAAGGGCGCGAAGCTCGCCGGGCTCGCGCGCCCCCGCGACCCGCCGGTGGACGTCGATCTTGGCCGCCTCGAACGGGATGTAGTCGGGGGGGAGGTAGGCGTCCACGTCGACGTCGAGGCGCACCCCCGCCTCGGCCCGCCCGGCGCCGTCCTCGGCCCGGAGCTCCTCGACGGCGTCGTCGAGCAGCGAGACGTAGAGCTCGAAGCCCACCGCGGCCACGTGGCCCGACTGCTCGTCGCCCAGCAGGTCGCCGGCGCCGCGGAGCTCGAGGTCCCGCATCGCGATCGCGAAGCCCGAGCCGAGCTCGGTGTAGTCGGAGAGCGTCGCGAGGCGCGCCGCGGCCTCGGGCCGGAGCGCCTCCTCGGACGGGTAGAGGAGGTAGGCGTAGGCGCGCTCGCGGGAGCGGCCGACGCGACCTCGGATCTGGTAGGCCTGGGCCAGCCCGAGCTCGTCGGCGCGCTCGACGATCAGGGTGTTCGCCTGGGGGATGTCGAGGCCCGACTCGATGATCGTCGTGGCGACCAGGCAGTCGGCGTCGCCTCGCAGGAACTCGAGCATGGTCTCCTCGAGCTCCCCTCGTCCATCTGGCCGTGCGCCTCGGCGAACCGAACTCCCGGGCACATCGCCCGCAGGCGCTCGGCGACCTCGTGCAGGGTGTCGATCCGGTTGTGGAGGAAGAACGCCTGCCCGCCGCGCTCCTTCTCGCGCTCGATCGCGCGCCGCACCAGCTCCTCCTCGTAGGGGCCGACGTAGGTGCGGATCGGCCGTCGCCCCTCCGGGGGCGTCTCGATGACCGAGATGTCCCGCAGGCCGGCGAGGCTCATCTGGAGGGTCCGCGGGATCGGGGTCGCCGACATCGAGAGCACGTCCACCTTGAGCTTCAGCTGGCGAAGGAGCTCCTTTTGGCGAACCCCGAAGCGCTGCTCCTCGTCGACGATCAGCAGGCCGAGGTCGTCGGCGCGGACGTCGCGCGAGAGCAGGCGGTGGGTGCCGATCAGGATGTCGAGCTTGCCGTCGGCGAACCGTTTCAGGATCTGCCTGACCTCGGCCGGGCGGCGAAGGCGCGAGACCATCTCGACCTCGATCGGGAAGTCTCGCAGGCGCTCGCGGAAGGTCCCCAGATGCTGCTGGGCGAGGATCGTGGTCGGTACCAGGATCATCACCTGCTTGCCCTCCGAGGCGGCCTTGTGGGCGGCCCGCAGTGCGACCTCGGTCTTCCCGTAGCCGACGTCGCCGCAGATCAGGCGGTCCATCGGCCGATCGGCCTCCATGTCTCCCTTGACCGCCTCGATCGCCTCGAGCTGGTCGGCGGTCTCGCGATAGGGGAAGGACTGCTCGAGGGTCAGCTGCCACTCGCCGTCGGGCGGGAACGCGAAGCCGCTTCGAGCTCGGCGCTCGGCGTAGAGGTTGAGCAGCTCGCCCGCCAGCTCTCGGGCCGCGCGCCGGGCCTGGCCTTGACCCCCTCCCAGCGCGCCGAGCCCGAGGGCCGAGAGCTGGGGCGCCTCGGCGCCCGTGCCGACGTAGCGGGTGATCTTGGCGAGCTGGTCGGTGGGCGCGAAGACGCGGTCGTCGCCCCGGTAGGTGAGCTCGAGGTAGTCGCGCGTGACCCCGCCGACGGTCTTCGTCTCGAATCCCGCGAAGCGGGCGATGCCGTGGTCCTCGTGGACGACGTGGTCGCCGACCCGCAGGTTGGCGAAGGTCGCGAGGCTGCCGCGGGCGGGCGCGGGAGCCGCCGCCCGGCGCCGGTGGACGAGGCGGCGATACGGGATCACGGCGAGCTTCAGCTCCGGAGCGACGAAGCCCGTCCGCGACCGTCGCCTCGGCGAACAGCACCACCCTCGATCCCTCCTCGGGCTCGGCGCCCGCCGCCGAGCGGGTCGCCTCGAGACGGGCTCGTCGAGGAACCTGCGCCGTCGAGGCGCTCGAGGTTGTAGCGGGCCCGCTCGGCGTCGCCGCGGTGCTCGAACGCGACCACCACCCGGTTGCCGGACGCGAGCTCCTGCTCGAGCCTGCCCTCCGCCTCGGAGAGGCTCCGCGCCGCAGAGCTCGGCGCCCAGGAGCGAAACCAGGGCTCCTGGTCGGAATCGACGGTGGAGATCGAGATCGCGGCGCGCTCGGCGAGCGGCTCGGCGACGTCGACGTAGAGGCGGCGCGCGTCGGCGTCGGGCATCGTCGCGTCACGTCCTCCCAGTGGTCTCGAAGCGCCGCCTCGACGTCCTCGGAGACGACGATCGCGGTCTCGGCGGGGATCAGCTCGAGCACCGCCCCGTAGCGGTCGATCGGCAGGAGCTCGCTGACGTCGAGCTCCGCGGAGGGCGCCCCGTCCTCGTCCGCGGCGGCCGAGGTTGCTGCTCGGCCAGCGCGAGCTCGGCGAGCTCGCGGTGCTCGGCCGAGAGCTCGGCGGCCGGCGAGAGCTCGACCTCGTCGACGTCGCCCAGCGAGCGCTGGGTGAAGGTCGAGAACCAGCGGATCTGCTCGATCTCGTCGCCGAACAGCTCCACCCGGGCGGCGCGCTCCTCGGTGGCCGGAAAGACGTCGAGGATCCCGCCGCGAATCGCGAACTGGCCGCGCTCCTCGACCTGGTCGACGCGCTCGTATCCGGCCTCGACGAGGAGGTCGCCGACGTCCGACAGGTCGACCTCGGCGCCGCGCTGCGAGGGTGAGCCCCTCGGGGCGAAGCGAGGCGTCCGGGACGGCCTCGGCAAGGGCCACGGCGCTCGCCACGACGACCGCCGGCTCGGTGGCCGCCAGGGCGTCCAGGGCCGCGATCCGAAGGCCGACCAGGTGGGGCGGCGGCGTCAGGTGCGAGGCGTAGCCGGTGCCGCGCGACGGGTAGTAGCGCACCCGCCGCTCCAGATAGGCGCGGAGCTCGCGAGCCAGGTCGCGCGCCCCGATGTCGTCGGCGGCCACGACCAGCACCGGCCGGCCACCGAAGCCCTCCTCGGCCTCAGCCAGCGCGGCCAGCAGATAGGGGCGCAGCTGCGAGGAGATGCGCACCCGCGCCGGGCCCTCGCCGGGGGCCCCGCCGTCGCGCGCCGTCGCGGCGAGGGTGAGAAAGCGCTCGTCGTCGAGCGCGATGTCGAGCAGTGGTCGAAGGCTCATCGGTCGTACGGAAGGCCGGGGCCCGAGCGCTGCCATTCGACCTGGCCCTCGCCCTCGACCCGGGAGCGATCCTCGATGCCGTCCCACTCGTGCAGCATCCGCTTCAGGCGGGCCACCGCCTCGGGCTGCTGCTCGGCGACGGCGGCAGCGAGCGCCAGCGCGCCCTCCTCGGTCGCCGCGGCGGGCGCGATCCGGTGGACGAGGCCCCAGCGGAGCGCCTGCTCGGCGCCGACCTCCTTGCCGGTCAGGAGCAGGTACTTCGCGATCGAGAGTCCACACAGGGTCACCAGCCTCGCGGGCCCAACCGGAACCCCCAGCGTGCCGCCGGGAAACCGCATCCGCATGTTCGACCCGCCGACCCGCAGGTCGCAGGCGACCGCGATCTCGGCCCCCCCGCCGACACACGAGCCGTGGCAGGCGGCGATCGTGGGCCTCGGGAAGCCCGTCAGCTCGTCGTAGAGGCGGGCGAAGAGCTCCATCCGGCGGACGCGGCCTTCCTCGTCGAGCTTCTCGCGGATGTCCGCGCCCGCCGAGAGGCCCATGTGGTCGGTCGAGGAGACGACCAGGACCCGGAGCGCGTCGTCTTGCCGGGCGGCATCGAGGTGGCCCAGCATCTCCTCGAGCATCGCGGTGTTGATGGCGTTTCGGACATCGGGCCGGTCGAGCCGCAGCAGCGCGACGCCCTGCTCGTCGACGTCGTAGGTGGTGACGCTCATCGATCACCTCGCCGAGCGGATCGGCCTCCTCGGCCGCGATCTCCCGGATCAGCGCGCTCGGTTTCGTCGGCGGCGCGGGTGATCAGGTCGCGGACCTGGTCGTCGGGTTGGTCGAAGCGCGACAGGACGTAGGCGGAGACGATCTCCGGGTCGGTCGAGTCGGGGCGCCCCACGCCGGCGCGAACGCGCCAGAAGTCGCGACTCGCCGAGGCCCGCCGCCAGGCTCTTCAGCCCGTTGTGCCCGGCGACGCCGCCGCCGAGCTTGGCCCGGACCTCGCCGAAGGGCAGGTCGATCTCGTCGTGAAGCGCGACGACGCTCTCGAGCGGCACCTTGAGCGCTCCGCGCGCCGGACCCGCCGAGCGTCCCCGACTCGTTCATGAACGTCTGGGGCAGGAGGACCGCGACCCGTGGGCCCCCGGGCCCGGCCCTGCCCTCGGTGATCAGGCCGCGAAAGCGCTCCTTCGGCTCGCGGCAGCTCCCACCGGCGTGACAGCTCGGCGGCGACCTCGAACCCCAGGTTGTGGCGGGTCTCGCGGTAGCTGGCGCTCCGGGTTTCCGAGCCCGACGATGAGGACGCGGTCGGCGCTCACCGGCGCCTCGGCCTCGCCATCGGCGCGGCGGAGCCGGTCGAGCAGCGACAGGGGCTGCTACTCCCCCTGGTCGGAAGAGCCGCCGTCGCCGGAGGCGTCGGCGTCGCCACCCTCACCCTCGGCGGCGCCCTCCTCGCCCTCGGCCTCCTCGCCCTCCTCGCCGATCAACTCGGCCTCTTCCTCGAGCTCGGGCTCGGGCTCCTCTTCGACCCGCGGCGGCGAGAGCGTTGCGATCGTCACCTCGTCGGCGTCGACTCCCTCGCCGAGCGCGAACTCGACCCCCTCGGGGGCGCTGATCGCGCTGAGCTGGAGCGTGTCGCCGATCGTCATCCCGGAGACGTCCGCCGCGATGCTCTCCGGGATCGCGGTCGGCAGGGCCTCGATCGTGATCTGGTGGGTGACGTGCTCGAGCACGCCGCCCTCCTTGACGCCCGGGGCCTCCTCGGTGCCCAGGAGCTCGATCGGAACCTCGGCCTCGATCACCTCGTCGAGCTTGACCTCGAGCAGGTCCAGGTGGATGAGCCTCCCGCGAACCGGGTCGCGCTGCTGCTCCTTGACGACCACCGGGGTCGGGGTCGACCCCTCGAACTCGAGGTCGATCAGCGCGCCGCCGTGGACCAGCACCGTCCTCGCGTCGCGCTCGGCGACCTGGAACGGCCGCGGCTCGCCGCCGCCGCCGTAGACGATCCCGGGGACCAGCCCGGAGCGGCGCATGCGACGGCTCGGGCGGGAGCCGAAATCGGTCCGCTCGTCGACGCTCAGGGTGGCTCGATCGGTGGCCATGGCCGGCCCGGAGGATAGCTATGAAGCGGGGGTCCGGCGGGTCCATGGCAGAGGCGGGCGGCCCGCGAGGCGTCGTCTACCCTGACCGGCATGGCCGACGACAAGATCCCCAAGGGCAGGATCCGGCGCTCGGCGAAGCTGGGGTCGGCGATCGGCGGCCAGGCGACCCGCTACGCGGGAACCAAGGCGGCGAACGTCGCCCGCTCGAGCGAGGCGGCCGACAGCCGCCTCGAGGCCCGACATCTCGAGACGGCGATGAAGATGGCCTCGGTCCTCGGCGAGATGAAGGGTGTCGCGATGAAGATGGGGCAGCTCGCCTCGTTCATCGACACCGAGTTCCTGCCGCCCGAGTACGCCGAGCTCTACCAGGAGCAGCTCGCCCAAGCTGCGCACGGACGCGCCCTCGATGCCCTGGGAGAAGGTGCGGAAGGTGCTCGACGAGGAGTACCCGGGCGAACCGTTCGACGAGCTGTTCGCCGACATCGAGCCGGACGCGTTCGCGGCCGCCTCGATCGGCCAGGTTCACCGCGCGACGCTGGTGCGACGGGCGCCGGGTGGCGGTCAAGATCCAGTACCCGGGCATCGCCGAGGCGCTCGAGGCCGACCTTCGAAACGCCGGCATGATCGTTCGCCTGGCGCGTGCGCTCGCCCCCGGGCTCGACGCCAAGGCGGTGGCCGAGGAGCTGCGGCTGCGCGTGATGGAGGAGCTCGACTACGAGTACGAGGCGCAGAGCCAGCGGACCTTCGCCCGCGGCTACCGGGGCCACCCGTTCATCTACGTCCCCGACGTGCTGACCCGCCTCTCGCGGCGGCGGGTGCTGGTCACCGAGTACGTGGAGGGAGTCGGGTTCGAGGAGATCAAGGAAGCTGCCCCAGCCCGAGCGCGACCGGTTCGGCGAGATCGTCTTCCGGTTCAGCTTCGGCTCGATCTACCACCTCCAGCACTTCAACGCCGACCCGCATCCCGGCAACTACCTGCTGATGCCCGACGGCCGGGTCGCCTTCCTCGACTACGGGATGACCAAGCGGCTCGACCGCGAGCAGATCGAGCTCGAGCAGCGGGCGATCGATGCCGCGGCGCGGCGCGACCCCGAGGCCCTTCGCGTCTCGCTCCACGACCTCGGCTTCGTCGACAAGCCCTCCAAGCTCGACGCCGAGCGGCTGATGGACCACGTGATGGCGGTCGGCGGCTGGTACATGGAGGACCGTGAGATCGAGCTCACGCCGGAGCGGGTGATGAAGGTGATCGAGTCGACCTCGGACCCCCGCTCCGAGTACTACGACCTGATGCGCCGCGAGAACATCCCCGCCGACGAGCTGATGGGCCGCCGGATGGAGACCGGCGTGCTCGCGGTGCTCGCCCAGCTCCGGGCGCGGCGAAACTGGCACCGGATCAGCCGCGAGTGGATCTACGGCGATCCGCCCGCCGACCGAGCTCGGCGAGCTCGAGTGGGCCTACTTCGAGGAGCGCGGCGAGCGGCGCATCCCGGGCCTCGCCGAACGACCCTAGATCAGGCCCGGTTCAGGCCTGAGCCTTCTCGGCCGCGACGCGATGGCCGTGGAGCCGACCGCCGACGAAGAAGAGCGAGATCAGGAAGCCGAGGACCGCGGCCGCGGTCACGAAGCGAAAGCCGGCCTGGATGCCGATCGCGAAGGAGTCGCCGACGGCGGCGACGATCTTCTCGTGCGCGGCACGCCGGGACCTGCGCGAGCGCGGCCTGGCCGGAGTCGGTGCCCGCGAGGGCGCCGTGCATGACCGCGACCTGGTGATCGGTGAGGCTGGAGCCCGCGGCGGTCGCCTGGTCGTCGAGCTCGTTCTCGGAGGTGATCGTGAAGATCGCCGTGGTGATGCCCGAGGCCGATCGCGCCGCCGGCGATCTGGAACATGTAGATCAGGCCGCCCGCCAGGCTCGCGCGCGAGGCGTCGAGCGCGGTGACCCCGGCGGTGGTCACCGACGGGAATGAACAGTCCGGCTCCCACCCCGGTCACGACCAGGCCCGCGACCAGCGAGCCGTAGCTCGAGTCGGCGTCGACCATCGAGAGCAGGAACGGCCCGAGGGTGAACGCCGACGGCGCCCGACCGTGATCGTCAGCTTGGCGCCGAATCGCCCGTAGAGCGGCCCGGCGATGAACGCGACGATCGCGAAGCTCCCGAGCATCGGCACCATGCCGACGCCGGCCTTGAGCGCGCGAGTAGCCGAGGATCTTCTCCATGAACTGCGGCACGTAGAGCACGGTGGCGAAGAAGACCGCCGACATCAGGAGCACCGCGGCGCACACGGAGCGGAACTCGCTGTTGCGGATCACGTCGGTGGGGATCAGGGCGCTCTCCCTCATCCGGGGCTCGATGCGGCTGAAGACGACGACGAGGAAGACGGCCGCGACGAGCATCGCGATCACCCGCCAGTCGCCGAATCCCCAGTCGGCCGCCTGGTCGAAGGCCAGGAGAAGCAGCAGGAGCCCGGCGGACAGGGTCGCGATGCCGGGATAGTCGATCCGCTGGTCCTCGACCTCCGGGCGCGGCTGGTGGACCTTGAGCCAGGTGACGAGGACGGCGAAGGCGGCGATCGGGACGTTGAGGAAGAAGATCCAGCGCCAGCTCAGCTCGTCGGTCAGCACGCCGCCCAGGAGCGGGCCCATCGCGTTGCCGATGCCGGCGGCGCCGAGGATCAGGCCGCCCGCCAGGCCCGCCTTGCTCTCGCGGCAGCGCCGCGTAGGTCATCCCGAGGATCGCCGGCCACATCAGCGCCCCGCCGATCCCCATCCCGACCCTGGTCGCGATCAGCCAGGGCGCGTCCTGCGCGACGCCGCCGAGCAGCGAGAAGCCGGCGAAGATCGCCGAGCCGAGGAAGAACGCGCGCCGGCGGCCGAACATGTCGGCCAGCCGCCCGCCGGTGACGATCGCCATGCCGAAGACGAGGCAGTAGGCGTTGATCACCCACTGGACCGTGCCCGACGTCGACGTTGAAGTCCTGCTCGATCGCGGGCAGGGCGACGTTCAGGGCCGTGAAGTCGTTGGCGATCACGATCACCCCGAGGCCCATCGCGACCAGGGCCATCACGGCGCCCGGCGCGACCCGGTCGGGATCCGCCGCAGCGCCGGCTCGACCGGCCTCGCCCCGGCGACCGCCGCGTGGCCGTGGTGGGATCCGCCGACCGGCACGGCGCCACTGTAGCCGCGAACGCGGCGGGTCAGGCCTCGTCGGAGGGGAGCTGGACGAACAGCCGAGGATCGTTGGTGCAGATCCCGTCGACGCCGAGCCGCGCCAGTGCCCGCATCCGATCCGAGGTCGTCGACCGTCCAGGCGATCAGCTCGAGCCCGGCGTCGTGGCAGGCCCTCGCCGAGGCGGCCGGTGATCACCGGCTCGTATGCCCAGATCGACCGCACGCCCAGCTCCGGGGCGCGACGGCGCGACGATCCCGGGCAGCCGCCGCCTCAGCGAGACGAGGGCCGCGAGCACCAGCGGCTTCGCCCACGGCATCGAGTTCCAGTCGCGGGTCACCTTGGGAAGCGTCCAGCCACGCGGGAGCTCCGGCTCGAGCTCGGCCACGCGCCTCGAGGCTCGACACCTCCATCGTCGAGACCGTCGCCCGCCCGATCAGTCCCGCGCTTCGAAGCGCCGCGACCACCTCGTCCTCGCGCCCGGCGATCTTCAGGTCGCAGTCGATCTCGACCCCGTCGAGCGGAGGGCGGGTGAAGGCATCGAGCGCCTGCGTCGAGGGTGAGCGGGTCGCGGCGAGCGGCGTCGCCCCAGTCGTGGGCGACGATCAACGGCGGAGCCCCAGGGTCGACCGGCCCGGCGCTCGCGCGTGCGCCAGTCGCCGTCGGCGAACTCCGCCCTGCGGCCGCAGCACGTCGAGCTCGATCATCTCCACCCCGGCGACGACCGCGGCCTCGAAGCTCTCGAGCGTGTTCCCGGGCCGGATCGAGTCGGCGCCCTTGTGGCCGATCCGCTTCAAGCGCGACACGATATTGGGCCGTCCCGGCGCGTTCGAGCGGCTTCCCCAAGCGGGAGAGGTACGGTGGTACGGTGGGTGGCGTCACATGAAGCGTTTCGCGCTCGCCATCCTCTTCTCCGCCCTGATCGTGATGTCGCCCGCCGCCGCGAGTGCCGCCTCGGGAGATTCCGTGAAGGGCACGGCCGAGCACCTCGGCGCCGATCCCCCGTTCCCGGTGATCAAGGTCCAGATCAACGCACGCGCCGACAAGAGCGGGGACGCGCGGGGCCACCTGACCGCCCAGATCCAGACGCTCGGCGTGAAGGATCGCGCGCGGGTCGTCTGCCTGAGCGTCTTCGGGAATCGCGCCACCGTCGGCACCGAGATCGTGAAGTCGAACGATCCCGCGGTGGTGGGCCAGGGACAGCTTTGGAGCGTGGTCGACAATGGCGCCGGCGGCGTGGACCGGATCGCCGGCTTCCCCATCACCCCGACGCCGCCGACCACGTGCCCACCGCTCTTCTTCGACGTCCCGGTGGTGTCCGGGGACTACGTCATCCACGATGCGACTCCGTAGCGCCTCCCGGGCTAGTCGACCGGCGCGCGTTCGGCGTCAGCTACGAGGGTTCCCGGCGGCACTTGGGCAACGGACCCGTTAGCGGGCACAAGGTGTTGCCGCTTTCCCCCTAGGGCTACCGTCGGCTCGTCCTCGGTCATCGACAATCCTGGCGATGACGAGGGTGGTTGCAGTACTGGTTGCCTGCACGGCCCTGGCGACGTGCGCGAGCGTCCCGCAAGCTGCGGCCGGGAAGGGTGTGAGCACGCGGCTCGAGGATCGGGGTTTGGACATCCTCCCCGGCCACGACTTCGCGCGGCTGTCGATCCACGCGCAGATCCACTCGCAAAAGCGGGCATGCAAGGTGAGAAGGAGGGCGAAGCTCTTCTTCGAGCGCCTGGACAAGCGCATCCTCGAAGACACTGGCCGGTCGAGCCGGCGCGGGGCCGTTGCGCTTGCGGGCCGCGCGCGAGTCGTCCCCGATCTTGTGATCCTGAGAGTTCGAAAGGAAGCGCATCCAGAGGCACGGACGCCGCATCACCTGCTCGCCCGACAGCCTCCGTTGGCGCCCCCGATCTCCGACGCTGAGCTTCACGTTCAATCCGGACACCGTGCCGCAAGACGAATTCGCGGCAGGTGCGCTCCACGTCCACCTGCGGACGGGCATCACGCACGATGCCGGAACGAAGCGGATCGAGCTCGACTTCGACGATCACTTCAGGTTCTCCCCCGGCGCCTTCCCGACCTGCGACCCGAAGGACCTCTTCGCGAACTCGGATCAGGGCCCGCCCGACATGGCTGACGCGATGGCGCGGTGCGGATCGGCCATCGTCGGGACCGGAACCGGGCAAGCCGGTGAGCCGACGTTCCCGGTCTTCAACGCTTGCGTCTTGATCTTCAACGGCACGCAATCCGATGAGGGCCTGCCCACCCTCCTGCTGTTCGTCCGGGCGCAGGCCTCGCCGCCCGTCATCGACTGCAGCAACCCCGAGTCAAATCACGCTGGCAACTACACCCTGCTCTTGCAGGGATCTCTCGGCCACGAGGTCCCAGGGTCCGGCTACGGAAGGGTGCTGAGCTTCGAGAACATGCAGGCGGTGCCCCTCCCGATCATCGGCCTCGACCTGACGCTCGAAAGGGACCGTTTCGTCACCGCCCGGTGCAGCGCGGACGACGCCCTTCGCGGTTGGCAGATGCGGGCCCAGTTCAGCTACGTGAAGCCCCACAGCGAGCAGAGCGTGAGCTCCCGGCGCCGATGCGTCACGGGGTAGTGTTTGTCGCTGCCAGCTTCCTAGCGGGATACTGCCGGGCGATGTCGCAGGAGAACGTGGAGATCGTGCGCTCGATCGTCGCGGCGTGGGAGCGTGGCGACTTCAGCTCCGCCGAGTGGGCGCACCCCGGGATTGGGTTCGTCAACGCCGACGGCCCCACGCCCGGAAGCTGGACTGGGGTGGCGGCGATGGCGGAGGCGTGGCGCGAAGGCCTCAGGGCCTTTGAGGAGTTGCGCGTCGAGGCCGACGAGTGCCGCGCCCTCGACGACGAGCGGGTGCTGGTGCTGATGCACTTCAGCGGGCGCGGCAAGGCAAGCGGGCTGGAACTCGGGGACATACAGATGAAGGGGGCGAACCTGTTCCATGTGCGCGACGGCAAGGTGACGAGGCTCGTCACCTACTGGGACCGCGAGCGGGCGTTTGCCGACCTTGGGCTTGAGGAGTAGGCCCTGGCGTCGCGTCGCGGCCCGTATCCGGGTAGCGTGACGGTGCAGCTATGCAGGGGGCCGCTTCAAGACGGTTTGCACGGTCGGCCGTGCGACGCACCGCCGGCGTCCGCAACGCAGGACGCCGCGCAGGCGCGGCCGCGGCTGCGCTGAGCGCAGCGCTCGCGGTCGTCTGCGTGCTGCTCGCCCCGGTCGCCAACGCGGCCACCGCGGACCAGGTGAGCTTCGCGACCCCGACGATGTTCCCGGGCTACAAGCCGACGATCCACGACTACGTGGTCCGGTGCCAAGACCGCGCGATCACCGTCAAGGCCCACGCCGCGGGGGGCTGGCAGATCGCGGTCGGCAACCGAGGGTTTCAGAGCGGTGACTTCAATGCGTCGGTGAAGCTCGGCGCGGGCGGGAGTTCACTGTCAAGACGCGGGCCCAGGGAGCCGCGCAGGCGAGCTACTACTACGTTCGCTGCCTGCCGAGCGGCTTCCCCGCCTGGAGCTTTTCGCGCTCGGGCCCCGTGTCGCCGAAGTACTTCGCGGTCGACCACTTCGCCCAGTTCGAGAACCGCTACGCGATCATCTTCAACGATCACGGTGTGCCGATGTGGTGGATGCGCGCTCCCGCCCAGGGCCCGCAGGTGCTACCGGACGGGACGATCGCCTGGTCCAACCGGATCGCGAACGACTACGAGATCCGCAGCCTCGACGGGAGCCTGATCCGCACGGTCAACACGGTCGGCAATTTCGCCAACGCGCACGACATGCAGCTGCTGCCGAACGGCGACTACCTGCTCGGCGCCTACGTGCCGCAGGATCACGTCGACACGAGCGCCTACGGGGGCTCGAGCGACGCCTCGGTCGTCAACGCCGAGCTTCAGGAGGTGAGCTCGACCGGGAGCCTGCTGTGGGACTGGAAGAGCCAGGACCACATCGGCTTGGCCGAGACGAACCGCTTTTGGCATTGGGCGGTCCACAACCCGCGGCCGGAGGGTTACGACATCGTCCATTGGAACTCGATCGCCCCCGCCGGTGACAACGCCGTGATCGCCTCCTTCCGCCACCTCGACGCGGTCTACAAGATCAACAAGTCAACCGGGGCGATCGTTTGGAAGCTCGGCGGGACCAAGACCCCGAAGAGCCTCAAGGTGCACAACGATCCCTACCAGTACACGTTCGGAGGTCAGCACGACGCGCGCCTGCTCCCCGACGGGACCCTGACCACGTTTGACGATCGCACCCAACTGGCCAACCGGGCGCCCCGCGCGGTGCGCTACCGGATCGACCAGCAGACCGGGACCGCGACGCTCCTGCAATCGATCTCCGACCCCGACGTCACCGCGACCGACTGCTGCGGGTCGGCTCGGCGCCTGCCGAACAACGACTGGCTGATCTCGTGGGGCAAGGACAACCCGATCGGCGGCTACACCTCGACCGGCAAGAGGACGTTCCTGCTCAGGTTCAAAACCCAGTTCAGCTACCGGGCCGAGCCGGTCACTGACGGCCTGCTGTCGGCCCAGGAGCTCCGCGACGGGATGAACGCGATCTGCGCTGCGTCGGGCTGCTGAAGCGAAGGGCTTAGGCTCCGCCCACCGCCCCTCCCGTCCGACGACGCTAGAAGAGCTGGTTCTCGCCGGCGAAGATCTCGCTCACCGAGTCGTCGGCGAAGATGCGGCGGATCGAGTCGGCGAGGGTCTGGGCGGTCGAGAGCACGGTGATGTTGTCCGGAGCGCCGGGGCGGAGCGGGATCGTGTCGGTGACGACGATCCGCTCGATGCCCGAGTCCTCGTAGGCGAGGCGCTCGTAGGCCGGGCCCGAGAAGACCCCGTGGGTGGCCGCGGCGATGACCCGGGCGGCGCCCTCGTCGAGGACGGTTCGGGCCGCGGCGCGCAGGGTGCCGGCGGTGTCGATCATGTCGTCGACGAGGACCGCGGTCTTGCCCTTCACGTCACCGACCACGTAGCCGATCTCGGCGACCTGCTGGGCGGGGCGCTCCTTCTCCATCACCGCCCAGTGACAGCCGATCTTGCGGGCGAAGTTCCGGGCGACCTTGACCCGACCGGCGTCGGGCGAGACGATCACCAGCTCCTCGGCGAACGCCTGGTCCATGAAGTACTGGGTGAGCATCGGCATCGAGGTCATGTGGTCCACGGGGACCTCGAAGAATCCCTGCACCTGGCCGGAGTGGAGGTCCATGGCGAGCACCCGATCGACGCCCACCGCCTCGAGCGCCTTGGCGACCACCCGAGCCGAGATCGGCTCACGCGGCTGCGACTTCTTGTCCTGGCGCGCATAGCCGAACCAGGGCATCACGGCGATGATCCGGTGTGCCGAGGCGCCCTGCGCGGCGTCGACCATGACCAGCAGCTCCATCAGGGCGTCGTTCGGGCGTCATGCCCTGGGCGGCGTTCATGGCGGTCGACTGGACCAGGAAGACGTCGGCGCCGCGGATCGACTCCTCGTAGCGGCAGTAGACCTCGCCGTCGGCGAAGGTTCGGAGGTCGGCGCGCCCCAGGTCGAGGTCGAGCTTGCCGGCGATCCGGGCGGCTAGCTCCATCGAGCAGCGCCCGCCGAACACCATCAGGCGCTTGGTGTAGTCCTGCGGGATCGAGCTGACCACCTGGGGGCGCTCCTCGAGCGTTGCCATCAGTCCTCTGAATCCTCGTCTTCCTCGCGCGCCTTCCGGTCGGCGAAGCCTTCGACGTTGGCCTGCTTCGGCCCGGCTGATCCCGAGCGCTCCGGGAGGAACGTCCTCGGTGATCACCGAGCCGGCCCCAGTGTATGCCGCGTCGCCGACATTTACGGGGGCGACGAGGGCCGTGTCAACCCCGGTGCGGACCTCGCGTCCGATCTTCGTGCGGTGTTTGCGCGAAACCGTCGTAATTGGCGGTGATGGTCGCGGCCCCGAGGTTCGAGCCCGCGCCCACGTCGGCGTCGCCGATGTAGGAGAGATGGGGGACCTTGGCGCCCTCGCCGAGCTCGGAGTTCTTGATCTCGACGAAGGTTCCGGCCTTGGCGCCCTCGCGAAGCGTCGCCCCGGGCCGCAGATAGGCGTAGGGCCCGACCTGGCAGCGGTCGGCGACCTCGCACTCGACGAGGTAGGAGTGCGGGACCGTGACCTCGGCTCCGATCACCGAGTCGATCAGCGTCGTGTGCGGGCCGACGACGCATCCCCGCCCGACCCGGGTCGCGCCCGCGCAGGGTACGTCCCGGGCTCGATCACGACGTCGGGCTCGATCTCGACGTCGGCCTCGATCCAGGTCGTCTCGGGGTCGGTGACCGTCACCCCGTCCAGCATGTGGCGCTCGAGGATGCGCCGCCGCGCGATCGCGGTGGCGACTGCCAGCTCGGCGCGGTTGTTGACCCCGATGTTGACGCTCACGTCATCGACCTTGTCGACCCGGACCAGTCCGCCCTGATCGCGGATCAGGCGGCAGCGCGTCGCCGATGTAGTACTCGCCCGCGGCGTTGTCGTTGTCGACCCGTCCGATCGCGTCGGCGAGCGCGGCCGCGTCGAACACGAACGTGTTCGTGTTGACCTCGCGGATCGCCAGGATCTCGGCCGGGATTCCCTCCGGGTACTTGGTCTCGACGATCCGCTCGAACTCCCCGTCGGGGTCGCGCACCACCCGCCCGAGCGAGGTCGGCGTCGTCGCGGTCGACGCTGACCACGGTGGCCGCCGCGCCGGCTTCGCGGTGCGCGTCGACGACGCTCCGCGATCAGCTCGCCGGTGATCAGCGGGTGGTCGCCGTTGACGACCACGATCAGCTCGGAGCCGCGGATGACGTCGATCGCGGAGCGGATCGCGCCGCCGGTGCCGTCCGACTCGGGCTGCACGACGGTCTCGGTGCCGTCGGGAAGCGCCGGCCGAGATCGCGCTCGGGCGAGACGATCACGCAGACGCGCTCCGCGCCCGCCTCGCGCGCCGCGAGCACCGGCCAGGTGATCATCGGCCGCCCGCAGACGGGGTGAAGCATCTTGGGCAGCGACGAGCGCATCCGGGTTCCCTCGCCGGCGGCCATGATCAGCACGGTGGGCCCGCTCACCCGCGGAATCGTAGAGCCGCGCCGCTCGCCCGTGTCGGGGCCGTCTCTTTCGCAAGTCCTCGGGCACGTCAGGCGGGCCTGGCGACGGTGCGCCGGATCGAAGTGACCGGGTACGCAGCGGCCTAGGACTGACTCCAGAATCCGGGGTGGGGTAAGCGGTAGCCCGCCAGGTTTTGGTCCTGGAAGAGGAGGTTCAAGTCCTCCCCCCGGAGCTAGCTGTCGCTGGGGCGCCGCACCTGTCCCGCCTCGGCGCCCGGCTCGTTCGCGGGACCGCGCGGCGGGGCGATCCCGAGCACCCGCATCGCCTTCAAGCCCAGGCTCAGCTTCTCGCGCCCCTCGCTCGAGGTGATGTCGTGGCCGCCGAGCTCGCGCACCCGCTCCAGCCGGTAGCGGACCGTGTGGCGGTGGGTGAAAAGCTGGGCGGCCGTCTTGGCGACGTTGCCGTCGTTCTCCAGGTAGGCCTCGACGGTGGCCACCAGGTCGGTCTCGTACTGGTCGTCGTAGGCCGCGAGGGGGGCCAGGGTCTCCTCGTAGAAGCGCTGGAGCTCGCCCGGGTCCTCGCTCATCGCCGGGAGGAGCAGGCGGTAGGCGCCGGTGTCCTCGAAGGCGAGCACCGCGTGGCCCTCGGCCTCGGCGACGTTGGCCGCCAGGAGCGCCTCCTTCCCCGCCCTGTGGAGGTCGACCGGGTCGCTGATCGATCGGCTTCGAGCGACGATCACCGCGAAGCCCGGCAGCGCCGCCGCCAGCTCGCGCTCGAGGCTGTGGGCCGCGCGGCTGAGCTGCGCGTCGTCGGGGGCCGAGACGATCGTCGAGACCTCGGCGGTCTCGCCATCGTCGAGCGTCCCGAGGGCGCCCGCGCCAACCGAGCGAAGCGCACGCAGCGCCACCGTCAGGACCCTGGCGCGCCATTCCCCCGCCTGGGCGGAATGCGGGACCGCCCGCGCGATCACGACGCCCGCGCCGGATCCGAGGTCGCTCCCGAGCTCGGCCGCCCGGGCGACGATGTCGCCGCGGTCGGTCACCTGGCGGGCGAGAACCGCGCGCACGAAGGCGCCCGCCGCCTCGTCGCTCGCCCAGTCCGGGCGCGCGCGAGCGCTCGACCTCGAGCGCCAGCAGGGTCGACGACCATCCGGGTCACCGCGGGGCCCGGGTCCTTGCCGCGGGCCCGATAGCGAAGCTGACCGACCACCGCGTCCGCGACCCGGAGCTCCGCCGAGGTGACCCCCTCCGCCGTCGGACAGCAGCTTCGTCTCCTCCGCCGCCGACGATGCGGCGACGGCGAGCACGGTGCTGGAGCGATCGATCAGCGCCACGCTCGCCCCGAGCGCCTTGGCGGCCGCCCGCGTCACCGCGGGCAGGCCGGCGCCCGACTCGATCGCCCCCGAGAGGGCGTCGAGGGTCGGCGCTTCATCGCTCCTTTGCAGGCGTTTTACGGCTCGCGGGCTTCGAGCTCACGCGTGGATCGTAGAGGCCTGATCGCGGTCGCCTGCCGCGCTGGGCGGGGCGTTCCGACCAGGGCTCAGTCGAGCCCCGGGATGATCTCGGTGATCTGGGGCCAGAAGTAGACGATCAGGACCCCGATCGCGACCCCCAGCCCGATCAGCGCCACGAGGACGAACACCGACAGGATCGCCGCCGTCGCCTTCTCCCAGGTTCGCCCGTAGGAACCGAGGGCCGGGACCAGGATCAGGGCTCCGAAGGCGAGCAGGCTGATCACCCCCGCGCCGCCGAACAGGTAGTACTCAGTCCCGATTCCCACGGGGGCCAGCCCGGTCATCTCGGCTCGCATTCTGGCGCAAGTGGGTGACGATCATCGCGACGGCGGCACAGGCGGCGAAGGCGGCCGCGCCGAGCGCCCATCCGGCGGTCACGTCGCTCAGGTAGTGGACGCCCAGGTAGACGCGCGAGAGGCCGATCGCCGCCGCGAGCGCGAATCCACCCGCCAAAAGCGCCGTGCCGCCCGCCATCCCCGGCCGCAGCCGCAGGACGACCGTCAAAGCCAGCCACGGATAGATCATCGCGTGAGCCGCGTGCCCGCTCGGAAAGCCGTCGCCCGAGACGTCCACCAGCCCGCCCGCCGGGCGCGGCCGGGACGTGATGTCGCGAAGCTCCTGGACGCCGGCGTAGATGATCGCGGTCGCGGCGAGAAGCACCACCGCCTCGCTCCAGCGTCGCCGCACGGCGAGGAAGGCGGTCGCGATCAGGGTCAACGGCAGCGTGATCGCGGCCGATCCGAGGGCGGTGACGACCTTGGCGAGCGAGGTCAGCGCGGGTCCGCGAAGGTCGGCGGCGAGATCGGCCGCCGATCGATCCCCGGGAGTCGGCCCGGGATCGTGAGAGATCAGCGTCGTGTACGCGATCACGACGTAGAGCGCCACGGCCAGCACCGCCACCAGGGTGGTGAACTCGAGCCCCAGGCCGCCCGGGGTGAGCCGGCCGATCACGAAGCGCGCCTCGGGGGCCAGCCGGCGACCCAGCGCGACCACCGGGCGAAGGATCGGCCGGCGTTCCATCTCGGCGACCAGCCGGGCGCGGTTGTCGGCCTCGCGCAGGAAGCGGACCGCGACGACGATCGCGACGATCACCGCGACCGCGATCCCGAACAGCAGGGTTCCCTCTCCGGCGGCGCTGGCGGCCGCGTCGAGGCTCTGCGACGCGAAGTAGCCGATCAGCGAGAACGCCGCCGCCCACAGCCCGGTCCCGATGATGCTGAACGGCGCGTAGTAGGAGTAGCGCATCCCCGAGCTGCCGGCGGTGAATGGAGCCAGTGCCCGCACGAGCCCGATGAACCTGCCGATCAGGATCGTCTTGCCACCGTGCCGGGCGAAGTAGTCCTCGACCTTGGCGAAGCGCTCGTGGGTGATCCGAACCTTCGGCCCGTGGCGCAGGATGAACTCGCGTCCGAGCCGGCGGCCGAGCATGAAGCTGGTGGTGTCGCCGGCGAACGCCGCGAGCCAGACGATCCCGATCGTCAGCACGATCGAGGTATCGCCCTGCCCGGCGACCGCGCCGCCCAGGAGCACGACCGTCTCGCCGGGCAGGACCAGCCCGACGAACGCTCCGGTCTCCAGGAACGCGGCGAGCCCGACCAGCGCATAGGTCCACGCTCCGAGGCTCGAGGACAGGTCTTCGAGCGCCTTCTGGAGGTCGACGCTCGGCAGCAGCTTGTTGAGGGCCACGAAGCCGGCCACCACCGCGACCGCGACCGCCGCCTGGATCAAATGCGAGCGGCGCTCCCCGCCGCGCCCCTTCTCGCTCACCGGCTCACCTCGGGGCCGGCTGCGATCGCGCCCGCGTACTGGGGGCCGAGCTCTGCGGCGGCGCGATCGGCGGCGGCGACGTCCTCGAACAACCCGAACGCGGTCGGCCCCGACCCGGTCACCAGGGTGACCGCCGCGCCGACCTCGGCGAGCGCCGCGAGCGCGGCATCGATCTCGGGCCGAAGCGAACGCGCCGCCGCGGCCAAGTCGTTGACGAGGAGGTCGGCGTAGTCGAGCGGCGAAGCGCCGGGCTTTGCCGCGGCGCGAAGCCGCCCGGCGATCTCGTCGAGCTCGCCGGCGCCCCGCGGAGCGCCCAGCCGGTCGAGCTCCGCGTAGGTGTCGGCCGCTCCGAAGCCCCTCGCGCGAGGGGATCATGACCACCCCGAATTCGCCCGGCTCGGCGAGCCGCTCGATCACCTCGCCCGCGCCGCCGATCAGGGCGAACCGGGGGTTGATCTGGGAGGGGACGTCCGCGCCCAGCCCGGCCGCGAGCTCGCCGATCCCGTCGACCTCGTCGATCGCGAGCCGAAGGAGCGCCGCAGCGTCGGCGCTGCCGCCCCCGAGGCCGGCGGCGATCGGAATCCGCTTTTCGATCTCCACCCTGAGGGGCGGCCCGGCCCAGCCGCGGCCCCGCAGCGCCTCGAGGGCAGCCGATGCCAGGTTCTGACCCTCCACCTGCGGGCAGACCACCTCGTCGCGGTCGGCCTCGGCGACCGTGATCCGGTCGGCGAGGGTGAGCGGGCAGAACAGCGACCGGATCTCGTGGAGCCCATCGGCCCGCCGGGCGCCAACGTAAAGGCACAGGTTGAGCTTCGCCGGCGCCCGCAGCCTCATCCGGGCTCCAGCCGCTCGAAGAGGCGGGCGAAGTCCTCGGGGGCGAGCTCCTCGGCCCGCGCGTCGCGGTCGATCCCGATCGCGCCGAGCGCCGCGTGGGCCTCTTCCCTCGAGGGGCCGCCCGCGAGCTCCAGCGACCCTGCGAGGGGCTTTCGCCGGTGGGCGAACGCCGCTCGCACGAGCCGAGCTAGCGCCGGCGCCGGCGCGGCGGCGCGGCGGGTCAGCCCGAGGAGCGCCGAGTCGACGCGGGGCCTGGGCGTGAACACGGCCCGGTCCACCCGCCGCAGGAGCTCGACCTCGCAGGCGAGCTGCACGAGCACGCTCGGGGCGCCGTAGGTCCGGGAGCCCGGGCCCGCCCGGAGGCGGTCGGCGATCTCCCGCTGGACCATCACGGTCCACCGCTTCACCCCGGCGAGCTCGGCGATCGTCCGCAGGAGCACCGGGGTCGCGATCGAGTAGGGCAGGTTGGAAACCACCGCGGTCGGCGCGGGCTTCAACCCGGCCAGGTCGACCCGCATCGCGTCACCGTGCGTCACGGAGACGTTCGCAGCGCCCTCGGCCAGCTCGCGAAGCCGCGCGGCCAGGCCCGCGTCGAGCTCGATCACATGCAGGTGCGTGACGGCAGGCGCCAGACGCTCGGTCAAGGCCCCCTCCCCTCCCCCGATCTCGAGCGCAACGTCGGCCGAGGCGAGCGCCGCGTCGCGGACGATCGCGTCGAGCAGGTTCGAGTCGGCGAGGAAGTGCTGGCCGAGCCTGACCGGACGCCTCGCGGCGCCCGGGTGCGCGCCGGGAGGCGAGTCGCTGTCGGCCATGCTCACCAACCGAAGACCCGGGCGGCGTTCGCCTCGACGATTCGCTCCAGCTCGGCGACCTCGACGCCGCGCTCGCGCGCCACCACCTCGGCCACCTCGGTCACGTGGGCCGGCTCGTTCGGCCTGCCGCGAACCGGTTGCGGGGCGAGGAACGGGGAGTCGGTCTCGACCAGCAGCAGCTCGTCGGGCACCAGGCGCGCCGCCTCGCGCAGCTCGCCGGCGCTCGGATAGGTGACGTTTCCGGCGTAGGAGCAATACCAGCCGCGCTCGGCCGCCTCACCGATCCGCGACGGCGGCGCCGAGCAGCAGTGGAGGACGACCGTCACACCCTCGGCCCGTGCCGCGAGCGTCGTCAACGCCTCCGAGAGCGCGAGGTCGGATCCGCGCTGATCGCGCACGTGGATCACCAGCGGGAGGGTCGCTCGGGCGGCGATCTCGATCTGGGCCTCGAACGCGGCTCGCTGATCATCGCGGTCGGCGCCATCGCGGAAGAAGTCGAGGCCGGTCTCGCCGATCGCCACCACTCTCTCCTCGCCGGCCAGCGCCTCGATGTCGGCGGCCGCGCGACGGTCGAAGCCCGAGGCCGAGTTCGGATGGCGGCCAACCGACGCGAACACCTCCGGATGCTCGCCGGCGGCCTCGAGCGCCTCGCGGTTCGAGGCCTCGTCGAGGCCGACGTTCAGGATCCGCCGCACCCCGGCCCGGCTCGCGCGGGCGACGAGGTCGGCGTCCGGCGGCTCGCAGATGCCGAGGTGGGCGTGGGTGTCGACCACGCGCCGCAGTCTAGGTGCGTGACCCGGAGCGATCTCCTGATGATCGATGCGCCCGGGGCGCACGGGACGAGCGGGCGCGGTCAGAGGGGAAGCCTGTGCCGGTGGGCACAGGCGAGTCCCGAGGGGCGCGATCCGGCGAAGGTACCGTGCGTCATCCGGGCGTGCGGGTTGGAATCAGCGTCTGGCGACGCCGGAAGACGGCACTCGCTGCGGCGACCGCGATGGCCACATAGGCCGCCGACCACACGACCGCGCCCCCACCCTGCGCGCCACCGAAGGGCCCGAGCTGGAGCACGGCCCCGGTCAGTCCGGTCGTGTCGGATACGAGGGCGTGGAGGGAGGCTTGATACAGGGCCTCGAACGGAACGGCCCAGGTGGCGACCCGGGCGATCGACTTCAGGGCGTGTGAGTCGAGGGCATGCCCGATCTGCCCCAGCAGGCCCGCTGTGATCCCGGCGCCGTAGATCATCAGGACGGCGATCCCCTGCGCCGTGGCGCTCAGGAACACCGCGCAGAGAGTGGACAGGCCGGTGATCACGACCGCCGCGGTGGCGAGGCCGAGCGCTGGGCCGGCGACGTGGTCGGGCCACCATCCGCCGACGGCCCCGGTGATCAAGAGCGCCGCCAGATAGACGACCAGCACGTAGGCCGCGGACATCCCGGCGGCGCCCGCGAACCTGGCCACCAACATCGTCGTCCTGCCGATCGGCCGGACGATCAGGGGTTGGAGCAGGCCCACCTCGGCGTCGCCACGGACCACCCCCAAGGTCAGGAAGACGGACAGCACGGCCCCGAGGAAGAGGATCGCGAACAGGGCAAGGCCAAAGATGGTCGCGCCCGTGAACGCGGTCGGATCGACGATCCGCTGGCCGGCGGCGAAGCTCTGAGCGTCTCGGAACGCGAAGTGAGCCCCGACCCCGTACAGGATCAGGAAGCCGGCGGTCAACACGAGCACAACCACGAACACCCGCCGGCGCACGCTCTCGCGAACCGCGTAGCCGACGATCGTCGCGGCCGCTCTGAGCTGAACACCCCTCGCGGCGCTCATCCCGTTCGCCCCTCGACCGCCTCGAGGTAGACCTCCTCCAAGCTGCTCGCGAGGAGCCTCGCCGAGTAGACCCGCTCGCCGGCGCCGACCAGCTCGGCGATGATCCGGGGAACGTCCTCGCGGCCCGCGCCCTCGAAGACTCGCACCCCGCCCTCGGTTTCGACCTCCACGCCCTTCGGGCGCTCGAGCTCCTCCGGGCGCCCCTCAGCGACGACCCTTCCCCGATCGATGATCGTCACCCGGTCGCAGACCGCCTCCACCTCGCTGAGAAGGTGCGAATTCAGGAGCACCGACACACCCCTGTCGCGGAGCCTTCTCAGCAGCTCGCGGACGATTCGCCGCCCAACCGGGTCGAGCGCACTGGTCGGCTCGTCGAGAAGCAGCAGTCGCGGTCCCGAGACAAGTGCCTGGGCGATTCCGAGCCGCTGCTGCATGCCCTTCGACATCGCGTCGACCCGGGTCGACGCGGCGTCGGCGAGACCGACCAGGTCGAGAAGCTCGACCCTCTCCTGCGCCCCACCTCCGGAACCAGCGAGGCGCTGATGGAGGATGAGGAGCTCGTCGGCGCTCATCCAGCCGGGAAACCGGAAGAGCTCAGCCAGGTAGCCGAGCGACGCGCGGGCCTGGGCCGAGCCGGCCGGATGGCCGCCCACCTCGATTCCGCCCGACGTGGGCCGGACGAGGCCGCAGGCGATCTTGGTCAGGGTCGACTTTCCGGCTCCGTTGGGGCCGAGAAGCCCGACCAGCTCCCCCTCGCCAACCTCGAGGCTCACCCCCTGGAGCGCTGCCGTCTGCCCGTAGCGCTTGCTGACCTCGTGGGCAAGGAGCGCTCGCTTCACCGAGCCGGCGTCACCTCGATCTTCGGGAAGAGGGGCGCGAGCTCTCCGATCCGTTGCCCGCCATCGCGAGAGCCGAACGAGGCAAGCTCGCGGTTGCTCTCGGCGAGCGCCTCGAGCAGCCGCCCGCAGGCCTGCGGCATGTAGGCGTGGAGGAGCAGCGCGAGCATCCGCAGGCCCTCGGCGAGGCTGTAGAGGACGACATCCAATCGATCGCCCGCTCCGTTTCGTGTTCGCGGGCCATCGGGTCCGGGAGAGTCCGAGGCATCCTCCTTCGCCAGGTCCCAGGGACGGGTCTCCTCGACGTAGCGGTTCAGGCGACGCACCCTGGCCCAGATCTCGTCGAGCGCCTCGCTGAGCTCGGAGCGGTCGAGCAGCTCGCGGACCGCGCCGTCGAGCCCCGCGAGGCCGTCGGCGCCCTCGATCAGGGCGGGGTCCGGCGCCGCGTCCGGGACGACTCCGTCGCGGTAACGCGCCACCATCGCGAGCGTGCGGTTGGCGAGGTTCCCGAACTCGTTGGCGAGCTCGCCCTCGTAGCGTGCCTCGAACCCGCTGGCCGACACCGAGCCGTCACGGCCGAACGAGACCTCCCGAAAGCAGTAGTAGCGCAACGCGTCGGAGCCGAAGCGGTCGATCGCGGCGAACGGGTCGAGCACGTTGCCGAGCGACTTCGACATCTTGTGGCCCTCCATCAGCAGAAAGCCGTGGATGAACATCCCCTTCGGCACCGCGTAGCCGGCGGCGATCAGGAACGCGGGCCAGTAGACGGCGTGGAACTTCAGGATGTCCTTGCCGATGATGTGGAAACCGGGCCAGTAGCGCTCGGTCAGATCCTCGCCCTCACGCGCGTAGCTGAGCGCGGTCACGTAGTTGAGCAGGGCGTCGAACCACACGTAGACCACCTGCTCGGGATCCCAGGGGACCTGCACCCCCCAGGTCAGCTTGGGCCGTGAGAGCGACACGTCATCGAGGCCGCCCTTGATGAACGACAGCGCCTCGTTTCGGCGCGCGGCGGGCTGCACGAAGTCGGGCCGCTCCGCGTAGAGGCGCTCGAGCGGCTCCTGAAAGCTCGAAAGGCGGAAGAACCAGTTCTCCTCGCGCTCGCGCTCCAGCGGGATCTTGTGGATCGGGCAGGTGTTGTCCTCGCCGATCTCGGCCTCGGTCTTGAAGTCGGCGCAGCGCGGGCAGTACCAGCCCTCGTAGACCCCCTCGTAGAAGTGGCCGTTGCGGTGCACCCGCTCGACGATCTCCTGCACCTTCGCCTCGTGCTCGGGGTCGGTGGTCCGGATGAAGAAGTCGTTCGAGGCGTCGATCCGGGGCATCAGCTCGCGAAACCTGGGCGCATTTCGATCGGCGAGCTCCTGGGGCTCGAGCCCCAGTTTCTCGGCGGCCTGGGCGACCGGCTCGCCGTGCTCGTCGGTCCCGGTCAAGAAGAAGACGTCCTCGCCGCGCTGGCGCATGTGGCGGGCGAGGATGTCCGCCGCGATCGTCGAGTACGCGTGGCCGAGATGGGGCTCCGCGTTGACGTAGTAGATCGGCGTCGTGACGTAGTAGGACACGGAGCGAAGGAGAATAGTTCCAGCGAAGTTGCGTTCGGCGTCGGGAGCGAGCCGGACTCAGCCGAGGAGGGTCTCCTGGCCCCTGGCGACCGCCCCTCGGCGGGGGATGCCTGCCGCCTCGGTCAGGGCCGCCTCGAGGTCGGCCAGGATCGCCTTCTCGGAGCGCGAGGCGATCAGCGGCTCGGACATCCCGTCGACGTGCACGTAGGTGCGCCTGCCGTCGCCCCGCTCGCCCGGGTCGAGGGGCACGAGCGCGTAGATACGGTCGGCGCGCGCGAACTTCCCGTAGCCGAGCGAGATCAGTCGAGGCTCGCGCTTGGTCGCCATCGTGTCAAGCCTAGACCGGCCGGCCGCGGAGTGGGGCACCGGTCAACGATCGAAGTCGCTCTGGCGAGCGAGCGGTGGGCGGCTCAGCCGGACTTCCGCTCCAGCTGCTTGAGCTTGCGCTGGGCGCGCTTCGTGCAGTCGGGGGCGAAGGGGCGCTGGGCGAGGACTCCGACATTCGCGTCCGGTCCCGCGATCACGAAGTGCGAGGCGCTCTTTTGATCGTCGGCGCTCGACACCTCGTCGCCGTCGTTGAGGAGTTGCTCGATGGTGCAGAACGGGTCGCCGCCCATCTCGTAGCCGCGCGGCGTCTGCTTGAGCTGAAGCTCGGAGATCAGCTTCGAGTCGGAGACCTGGGAGCTCGACCCGCAGCCCACCGCGATGGCGAGCGCTGCAATGGCGGCGAGCGCCGGGAGGCAACGGCGAAGGAAGCGCATCGCGTCCGCAAGCTACCCGCAGCCGGGGCGGAATCGGTTCAGCCCAACACCCCGAGCCGATGCGGCCGCTGCGCATTGGACCAGCCGGAGGGGCAGGGGGTGCCACCCCTCCGGCTGGCTCGCGGCGCGACCGGGCCGCTAGTGGCGGTGGTGCTAGTCGCTCCACCCTGCAGGACTGCGATGAATGAACGGTCTGGGTCCCGCTCGGGTTCAGGTAGGTGAACTTGGTCTTCAGGTTCCACGTCTTGTTGCTGTCGTGGCATCGTGGCGCTCACGTAGCGGCGCCGCTTGACCGTGACCCGGAAGTCGGTCAGCGGGAGTGCGGACGCGGTGTCGATGTGGTCGATGTCGAGCTGGGTGCCGATAGTCGCCCGTGGCCCGCTTGTAGAGCCCGACCAGGAGCACGTTCGTGTTGCCGTTCGTGTTGGTCGCCGGGTCTCGAGCAGTCGATCGTGAACGGGGGCGCGACGTTCGCCCTCGTGAACAGCAGAAGCGTCCGCTTGCCGTTCTGCGGCTTGCCGTTGAAGGCCAGCACGCACGCGTTGACCGTGATTGGCGCCGCGGCGGCCTGCGGCCTTGCCGCTTCCGACCTTGGCACGCCCGCAGGCCGCCATCGCCGCCTGCATCGTGACCGTTCCTGAGATCTTCGACTTGTTGCACTCCGGGATCCCCCTGGTGCTGAGTCTTGAAATCGTCGTCGAAGTAGAGCTGTGCCCGCTTCGTCTTGCTCGTGTTCGGAGTCTGTAGTTGGTGTGCGTGTGGACGAACAGCTTCCCGGCCTTGTAGGTCCTCTTCGGGACCTTGTCGGGGCTGAAGCTGAATACCGCGGTCGAGCGCGTCGCGGCGATCGCCACGCCCGCCACCGCCACTGCGCTCGCCGCAACCACCGAGGCCACGATGGCGCTCCTTCGACCGAATCGCATATCCGTCCTCCTGGTCCTGGGCGGCATCCGGTCGCCCATTCTCGACTCCAACTGATTGGAACACATGCGCGACCGGTTCGATGCGCCGCCGGGGGCTCTCGACCTGATGAACGCGAGAGGGGCGGCCCGGTGGGCCGCCCCTCTTCAGTCGATGCGGGCCCGGGCCCGCAGCCTGATTTGCGTCGCCGCGCTACCTAGCCGACGTGGCAGGCCTGTGTCGAGCTCGGCGAGTCCGACTGGCCATCGCTATAGGTGAACTTGCCCTTGATGTTGAGCACCTTGTTGGTGTCGTGGCATCGGGCGCTGATGTACTTGCCCTTGCTGACGCTGACGTTGAAGTCGATCAGCGGCAGCGGGGACGCGGCCTGGATGTTGGGAACATCGAGCATCTTGCCGCCCTGGAAGTCGCTTCCGAGCGACGACGGGTTGGGCTTGATCGTGCCGACCAGCAGCACGTTCGTGTTTCCGGCAGTGTTCGATCCCGGGTTGGCGCAGCTCATCGTGAACGGCGGCGCCGCGTTGACGCGGGTGAAGATCAGGTCGGTCGGCTGACCGCTCCCGTTCTTCTTGCCGTTGAAGACCAGCGCGCACCCGTGAATCTGATTGGTGCCGGCGTAGGCCGCGGCCGTGCCGGAACCGACCTTGGCCGAGCCGCAGGCGGCCATCGCCTGGGCCATCGTCTTGGTCCCCGCGACCTTCGTCTTGTCGCAGGTCGGGATCCCCGTGGTGTCGACCTTGCCGTCGTTGTCGAAGTAGATCTGCGCGTGGTCGGTGAAGCCGCCCTGCGTCGAGCTACCCGGATGGGCGTAGGTGGCGTGCGTGTGGACGGTCAGCGTCGCCGCCTTGTAGGTCGTCTTCGGCAGGGTGCTCGGGCTGATCTTGCTGCCGGTCAATGACGAGCTGTTGCCATTGGGTGCCGCCATGGCGACGGCCACCAGGGCCAGCACGGCGGTGACGGCGAGGCCGAGTACGACCCCGTGACGCTTGCGGTTCCTCATATCTCCAGTCCTCCTTGTACGGGGGCGGCATCCCGGCCTCCCCGGTGTCCCTGCGGGCCATACCCGCGAATCAACGACCGGAACCGTAGCGGCACTCGAACCATCGCGCGCCGGTTCAAAGGGTGTCTCCTGGCTGTCCGGCCAGCATGCGGAGGGTCAGGTGTTGTTCGACTCCGGGCAAGACACGGAAGCCCGAGAACGCGAGAGGGGCGGCATATGCCGCCCCTCTCGCGATCCTGTCGGCTCTGAGAGCCTGGACTCTCCAGTGAGCCTACGAGCAGGCCTCTGGGTCCCGTTGACCGTCTGGGTTCCTGACTGTAGGTGAACTTGGTCTTCAGGTTCAGCTGGTGATTGCTGTCGTGGCACCTGGCCTGTGTAGCTTCCCTTCCGACGCCGACGTTGAAGTCCGTCAGCGGCAGAGCCGACCGGGGTGATGTTGTGAACGGCAGCTGCTTGCCGTTCGTGAAGTCAGTACCGCCGAGACGGTGTGTTGGCTTCAGCTGGCCGTCCAGGAGCACGTTGGTGTTGCCCTGGGGGTTCGACGACGGGGTCGAGCAGCTGATCGTGAACGGCGGCGCACGTTGGCGCGGGTGAACAGCAGGACGGTCGGGTTGCCGCCCCGGGCCGGCCGTTGAACGCCAGGACGCAGCCGTTGATGTTGAACGCGCCGGCCGCCGCCGTGCGGTGCCCTTGCCGATCAGGGAGCTACGCACAGCCGCCATCGCCTGGGCCATCGTCGTCCCGGTCGTGGTGCACTTCGGCGTCGCGGACGTGTTGACCTTGATGTCGTTGTCGAAGTTGAGCTGTGCCCTGTCGGGGTTGGCGTTGACATCGCTGTAGTTGGTGTGCGTGTGGACGTTGAGCCCACCGTTCTGGAATGTGCTCGTCGGCAGGTTGCTCGGCGTGAACTTCAAGGTCACCGTCGAGCTTCCCGACGCCAGCGCGATGCCCACCGCGGACAAAGCCCCGGCGACCGCGAGGGCGGCGACAAGGGCGATCTTCCTCTTGCTTCGCATTTGGAGTCCTCCTCCTTGTACGGGGCCGGCCTCCCGACCGTCCCTGTCTCGGCGAGTGGTACCCGCCAATCGAACGCCGAAAACCGTAGCGCCAAGAAACCACCGATGCGCCGGTTCAAATAGCCATTTTTGGCTGTCCGGCCAGCAATGCAGAGGTCCGTGATCGACAGGCACCGCTCCGAGAACGAGAGAGGGGCGGCATATGCCGCCCCTCTCGCATGCTTAGGCTCGAAGAGCCTGAATCCAGTGGGGCTAGGTGCAGGCCTTGCTGGACTTCACGAGCTGCGTCGTGTTGTTGTTGTAGGTGAACTTGGTCTGCAAGTTCAGCTTGTGATCCGTGTCGTGGCACCTGGCCTGAACGTAGCTTCCCTTCTGAATCCCGACGTTGAAGTCGGTCAGCGGGAACGCGGCCACCGAGGTGATGTTGTTGACGTCGAGCTGCTTGCCCCCCGTCAGGTCAGCACCGCCGAAGGTGCTGTTGGCCTTCAGCTGGCCGTTCAGGATGATCGTCGTGTTGCCCTGGTGGTTGGACGCCGGGCTCCCGCACGTGATCGTGCTCGGGTTGGTGACGTTCACCCGCGTGAACAGGACGACGGTCGGGTTGCCGCCCACGGGCTGGCCGTTGAACGCCAGCACGCAGCCGTTGATGTTGAACGCGCCGTTGGCGCTCGCCTGGGCGGTTCCGGTCCCGATCAGCGAGTTCGCGCATTGCGACATCGCGTTCGCCAGGTCGCCGCCGGTCGGGGTGCACTTCGGCGTCGCCGACGGGTTGACCTTCCCGTCGTCGTCGAAGTAGAGCTGCGCCCTCTTCGTCGCGCCGCCCGGGTTGGCGTTGCCCGGATTCGTGTAGTTGGTGTGCGTGTGGACCGTCAACTTGCCCGACTGGAACGACGTCGTCGGCAGGTTGCTCGGGGAAAAGTTCAGCGTCACCGTTGAACTTCCCGACGCCAGCGCGATGCCCACCACGGACAAAGCCGCGGCCACGGCCAAAGCGCCGATGACGCCGATCCGCCTCTTGCTTCGCATTTGAGTGCTCCTCCTTGTACGGGGCCGGCCTCCGGGCCGTCCCCCTGTCTCGGCGAGCGGCTACCCGCCAATCGAACGCCGAACCGTAGCCGACGGCGGGCGCGGGCGCGCCGGCTCAAGGAGCCATTTTTGGCTGTCCGGCCAGCAATGCAGAGGTCCGTGATCGACAGGCACCGCTCCGAGAACGAGAGAGGGGCGGCATATGCCGCCCCTCTCGCATGCTTAGGCTCGAAGAGCCTGAATCCAGTGGGGCTAGGTGCAGGCCTTGCTGGACTTCACGAGCTGCGTCGTGTTGTTGTTGTAGGTGAACTTGGTCTGCAAGTTCAGCTTGTGATCCGTGTCGTGGCACCTGGCCTGGGTGTAGCTGCCCTTCTGGACGCCGACGTTGAAGTCGGTCAGCGGGAACGCGGCCACCGAGGTGATGTTGTTGACGTCGAGCTGCTTGCCCCCCGTCAGGTCAGCACCGCCGAAGGTGCTGTTGGCCTTCAGCTGGCCGTTCAGGATGATCGTCGTGTTGCCCTGGTGGTTGGACGCCGGGCTCCCGCACGTGATCGTGCTCGGGTCGGTGACGTTCACCCGCGTGAACAGGACGACGGTCGGGTTGCCGCCCACGGGCTGGCCGTTGAACGCCAGCACGCAGCCGTTGATCGTGAACGCGCCGTTGGCGCTTGCCTGTGCGGTCCCGGTCCCGATCAGGGAGTTCGGGCACTGCGACATCGCGTTCGCCATGTCGCCGCCGGTCGGGGTGCACTTCGGCGTCGCCGATGGGTTGACCTTGATGTCGTCGTCGAAGTAGAGCTGCGCCCTCTTCGTCGCGCCGCCCGGGTTGGCGTTGCCCGGATTCGTGTAGTTGGTGTGCGTGTGGACCGTCAACTTGCCCGACTGGTACGACGTCGTCGGCAGGTTGCTCGGGGCGAAATTCAGGCTCACCGTTGAGCTTCCCGACGCCAGCGCGATGCCCACCACGGACAAAGCCCCAGCCACGGCCAGAGCGCCGATGACGGCGATCCGCCTCTTGCTTCGCATGTAGTTGCTCCTCCTTTTCTGCGCGATCAACGCACGCGCTGGCGCAGCTCTCTCCGGTCCGCGCCTGGATTACCTCCGCCGCATCAGCAACGCTCGACAGCCTTGTCGTGCCTCGACAGCCTTGTCGTACCCTGCCGACGGGGGAACTGGGCCCATTCTAACGGAAAAAGAGCTCAGCGCGAGGGAAGTCCGTGAGCTCCGCTAGGGCTGCTGTCGCACGTGCAGGTAGTTCGTGTACTGCGGGAGCGCCCGATCGACTTGCAACTTGCCCTGCTTACGGCACGGCAGGGGCGGCACGCTGTTGGTGCTGCTTCGTGTCGGTGAACGCGTACCGCTTCACCCGGTTGAAGAAGTCGGTCGGCTCGGCGACATCGCCGCCGGTACCGGGCGTTGAAGTTGGGATCGTTGGCCACCTGGCGGCCGGGGGCAGGGTGGCGTTGATCCCGGCGCCGCAGGGCGTGTTGGCGAAGGTCTGCGAGGCCCTGCTTGAGCTGGTTGTAGCCGAGCGGCTTGAAGTAGGGGTTGGCGCGGTTGGACGTCAGCCGCTGCGAGAACGAGGCGAGGCTCTCGGGATTGAGCGGGCTGGTCGTTCGCAGGATCTTGACGCGTGTCGAAGTTCACCTGCGGCTCCGTCGGCTGGGCGTTGTTGGTCGCCGCCGCGGCGTTGCCGAGGAAGGCGGTGATCTCGTGCTTGTACATCCGGAGCACCTCGACGATCGAGTTCAGGTGGGCGAGGTAGGGATCGCGGCCGCCGACCGTGGTGCCGAGGCGGGCGAGGAACGGGGTCAGGTCGTCGCTGAGCAGCCTGCGGAGCGCCGGGAAGCCGGTGGCGGAGGCGTTGATCGCCCCCCGCAGGCCGTCGAAGAACTTCTCCAGGTCGGGCGCCGCCTTGCCGGCCGCGATCAGGGTCGGGCTGAGCTCGCTCGCGGCCGGGCGGAGCTGCTGGACGAGCGGGTCGGTGTTCGCGGCGAAGCTGTCGAGCCGCTCCAGGGTGGCGCGCGACTCGCGCTGGAAGGTCGGCAGGATCTGGAACGAGCTGCTCGAGGTCGGCGTTGCGGCGGGCCGTGGTCTGGAAGACCGCGTTGGAGTTCTGGATCAGGCCCGCGGAGCTGGCCCTGTCGCTCCGAGAGCGCCTGGAAGACGTCGCCGCCGTTCGGACCAGCTGGCGGACCGCGAGGTGCTGGGTGTCGAGGATCCGCAGGACGCGGTTCGTCTGCTCGGCGAACGGGTCGAGCTCGGCGATCGCGGCCGAGAGGTCGGGCCCCGCGGCCGCTGCAGCGCGGCGGCCGTCCCCTGCATCCAGACCTGGAAGGCCTCGACGAGTGCGGGCGTTGAAGGTGCGGAAGATCTCGTCGAGCTGGACCGCGTCGGAGACCTGCGCCTCGGCAGCGGTGCCGCCCTCCGGCAGGGTGGGCCCGTTCGCGGTCGCCGGGCGTCAGCTCGACGTAGGTCTCGCCGAGCAGCGTCTTCTGGCGCAGGATCGCCCGGGTGTCGGCGGGGATCGGCGCGTAACTGGCTGTCGATCTCGATCGTCGCGTCGGCGAGCCCGTTGTCCGCCGAGCTCGATCGACTTCACCTTGCCGACGGAGACGCCGGAGATCCGCACGTCGGACTCGACCGCGAGCTGGGTGGCCTCGTTGAAGGGGACCGTGAACCGGTAGCCCTCGGGCTTCAGCGGCAGCGGGCCGCCGAAGGCGATCCACAGGAACAGCGCCAGCGCGAAGCACGAGAGCGCGAAGCCGATCGCGACCAGGATCCGGGTGATTGTGGGCGGACGGGTCTCCATCAGCGCGCTCCGTGTCGGCGCGGCGATCATGGGAATGATACGGGTCGCAGTCGTCGAGGGATCCGCGTTGGCGATCTCCTTCTGGGTCGGCACGCCGCTGAGCTGCGAAGCGTCTTCAGGAAGGGGTCGCGAGCTGGCGGCGATGTCGCGCCGAGGCCGCGGTGTTGCAGGTCAGCAGCACGAGGCCGTGCCGCAGCGGCCCGCCGGCGTCCTGGGTGAAGAAGAGCGCGTTGGTGTCGTGGTTCAGCCAGCCGAGCCAGAACAGGTAGCCCTCCTCGGCCGAGCCGGGCGGGTTGTAGGCGAGCGCGTTGAAGCAGCCGGTTGAGGCTCGCCGAAGCCCTTGGTGAGCCCGGTGGAGGTCTCGGCAGCGGCTTGGCGGCCTGCTTGAGGTGCTTGAGCGGCTTCTGGACCGCGCGCGCGAACGGCCGGATCTGGTGGTGGATCGGGCCGACCGTGTTGCGGAACAGCGGCCGGGTCTGGCGCAGCGCCGGGCCGAGCGCCTGCGCGGCGGGGATCAGGCGCCGCGACGCGGGGCCGAGCTGGAGCGACGAGCCGGTTGCCGCTCGCCAGCGCGCCGTCGCGTCTCGCGCAGCGTCGCCGGCAGCTCCTGGAGCGTCGCGCGGATCGCGGCCTCCTGGCGCGCGAACGAGCCGAGGACGTCGTTGGAGGAGCGGACGAAGCCGGCGAGCTGGGTGTCGCGGTGGCCGAGCTCCTGGCTCGAGCGAGGCCGAAGTTGGTGATCACCCGCGCTGATGTTCTGGCGCCGCTTCGCGAGCGCGCCGTCGATCTTGGCCAGGTCGCGCGCGGTGGGCTCGAAGCGCTTCAGGCCCGCCGCCAGCTTGGGCCCGTTGTGCCCGCGCAGTCCCTGGCCCGCCGCCTGGAGCAGGAGCTGGAGATAGGAGCGGGTGTCGCCGTCCAGCGTGGCGAGGATCTGGTCCGGCTGGACGTTCGGCTGCGTCTGGGCCAGCGGGATCGTCGACCCCTCCTTGACCTCGCTGTCGTCGGTGCCCGGGTCGATCTCGATCGTCATGTCCTGAAGCCCCGTGCGCGGCCGCAGCAGCAGAGTGGCGTCCGGGTGGATCAGCGGCGCGTACTTGTTGTCGATCTCCATGGTCACGACGGCGCGTGCCGTTCTCGAGCTCGACGCCCGCGACCTGTGCCGACCTTGATCCCGGCGATCGTGCACCGGCTGGCCCTGCCCGGGGGTCATCGCCTGCGCGGTGGTGAACTCGGCCTTGAGCTCGAAGTGGTCGCTGCCCAGGATCGGGACCCAGGACGGGAAGTTGGCCGACTGCTGGACGAGGATGACGCCGGTGGTGACGATCGCCAGGACGATGAGGACCACGATCGCCACGAAGTCGCGCAGGTGCTCTCGGATCGCGCGTCTCACGGGACCGCCTTCGGGTCGGGGGGCCGACGGCGCCGGCCGGGCCGTTGAGGTCGGGCACCGCCTGCGTGTAGCAGGGGACGTCCATCCGGAACGGGGGCTGGTGCGCCGGCGGCCGGAAGCCGCGGCCGGGTGCCGAGCGGCGCGGAGATGTTGTTGGCCCATACGGAGCGTGCTGTTGCCGGGCCCGCCACCCGGACTTGGCCATCTGGACGAGCTGCGGGCCGCCGCCGGCCTGGAAGCGGACGAAGGGGCCGTTGCCGTCGAAGCCCTGGCTCTCGCCGCGCGAGCTCGACGACGCCGTAGAAGAACTCGCGGTAGTTCGGCTGGCCGGTGCTGAACGGATAGGCGCCGCCGGCGTCGTCGATCACCGGTTGCCGGCCGGGACCAGGTTGTGGGAGACGCAGCGGCTCGGCAGGCCGAGCTGCGGGAACAGCGACAGCGACGCGTGGGTGGTCTTGGCGAGCGGGGGCGCCGAGGCCGCGAGCAGCTTGGCGGTGCCGCCGAGCTCGTCCTGGCGCAGGAGCTTGCGGGTCTGGACCAGCCACGGCGAGCCGGCGCTTGATCGTCGCCGGGAGCTGCGCGGATGCCCGGCAGCGAGGCCGCGCGCCAGCGCCCGGAACGGCGGCAGCGCGTCGTTCAGGTGGAGCAGCGACGGCCGCGCCTCCTCGAGCGTCGGGGCGAGCTCGCTGGATCGAGGCCGAGAGGTTGGTCGACTCCGACGCGAGCGCGCCGGCGGTGGTGTTGAAGTTGGTGATCAGGTCGCTGCAGCGACCCGTCGGTGGAGGCGAGCTTGGTGAACAGGTCGCGCTGGCCGCGGATCAGGTTCGAGAGGTCGTGCGGGTGCTGGCCGAGCAGCGCCTGGTTGACGATCGCGGTCGTGCGGCCCGCCTTGCCGCCGTAGCGGAAGGTCTTGTTGATCGCCTGGGCGCCGGTCAGGCCCTGGACGCTCGGGTCCTGGGTGGCGTCCTCGGCCGCGGTCGGCGCCTGGTTGAGCGCCGTCGCCGTATCCCTCCAGGGCCCGCTTGAGGCTGTCGCGGGTGTCCTTCTGGAGCGAGGTGAGGATCTGGTCGATCTGGACGGCGGTGGCCGTCTGGGTGACCGGGATCGTCTGACCCGCTCGACAGGTCCGGGGCGCTCGGGCTGCCGGGCTGGAGGTCGAGGAAGAAGTTGCCCTCCAGGAACAGGCGCGGCCGGATCGTGATCGTCGCGTCCTTGTGGATCGGCAGCCCCTCGTCGTCGACCGTGAAGGTCACCTCGGCCATGTTGCCCTTCGCCTGGACGTAGGTCACCTTGCCGACGTTGACCCCGGCGATCCGGACCGGCGAGTCGGGCTTCAGGGTGGTCGCGTTCTCGAACGTCGCGTGAAGCTCGTAGCCCTGGCCGGTGAACGGGATGTGCTTGGTGAACGCGAGGTAGAAGCCGACCGCGAACAGGATCGCGACCACCAGGCCGATCGCCACGGGGCTCGGCCCGCGGTAGTGGCGGCCGAAGATGCGCTCGTCGGGCCCGGGCTTGGCCGGGTCGCGCTTCACGGGGCCGCGCGGCTTTCGGCGCAGCAGGCTCATCTGCCGTCCTCTCCGTGGTCGTCGCCTGGAGCAGGGGCGGGTTGCCGATCACGACCTTGTCCGGGATGTACTTCTCGTTGCCGGCCGCGCACACGTGCGGCTGCCCGGGCGCCGCGGTGTACGGGTACGGGTTGACGTGCAGGAAGTTCGGCGGTGACGCCGCCGGGCCGTTCGCGGGCGCCGAGGACGGGCTGTTCTCGCTGTTCGGGGCCGCGATCCCGCGCGAACGGACTGATCTGCCCGCCGACATGACGATGAACCGCTGCCAGGTGCCGATCCCGTCGCCCAGGCTGAGCAGGCTCTGCGCGTTGCGGAGCAGCAGCGATCGCGTAGTTGCAGAACGTCTGCGCGGGGGTGACGAAGCGCAGGGTCGGGGTGAGGAAGTCGAAGAACTGGGTCGAGCGCCGGACGCCCGCCCTTGACGCCCTGGTCCTGCGCGAACGCCTCGAGCGTCCTGCGCGGTCGGCGCGAGCTGGGCGTTGAGCTGCGGGGCGCCCGGCAGCACGTTCGGCGCCGGTCTCCAGGGCGGAGGCGATCGCCGGCGAGTTCTCGCTCAGCGCCTTGATCCCCGGCCGCAGGTCGGCGAACAGGGTGGCGCTGTGGCCGAGGAAGGTCCTGATCCGGGGCGCGGTCCGGGTCAGCGTGTCGAGCGTCGGCGGCGTCTCGGAGATCGTCTCCTGGATGAACGGCCGCGCCACGCGGGCGAAGGCGCCGAAGGTGGAGTCGAGGGCGACGAACATCTGCGGCCTGGGTCTCGGCGACCGGCGCCACCTCGGCGGCGGTGTCGGCCAGCGCGCGGAAGAAGCGGCCGAGGCCGGTCTTCGTGGAGGCGAGGTTTCGCGCCACGGGCTCGAGCTCGGCGACCAGCGGCTGGAGCTCGCCGAGCGCCGCGTTCAGGTCCGCCCCGCGCCCCGCCAGCGCGTCGCCGAACGCGACCAGGTTCTGCTGGATGGCGTGCCGGGTCGCCGGGTCGAAGGTGTTCAGCACCTTGTCGATCTCGACCGGGTGGGGGTGGGCCGCCGTCAGCGGCAGGATCGACGCCCTCGGGATAGCCCTGCTTCGAGGTGCCCTTGTTGATCTCCAGGTACTTGAGGCCGAGCGCCGACTTCGACCGAACGATCACGCTCGAGTCCTTGGGCAGCGGATCGACGCTCTTGTCGAGCTTCAGGTCCACCTTTGCGTGGACGGCGCCGGTCTGCGGATCCTGGATCGGCTCGACCGACTCGACGAAGCCGACCTGCACGCCGCCGATCCGCACGTCGTTGCCGGGCACCAGCGTGTTCGCGTTCGGCACCTGGACCGAGATCCGGTAGCTCGGCACGAACGGGCAGCCCGTTGTTGGCGTTGTAGGCGAGGAAGACGGCGAGGATCACGATCAGGGTCGTGATCGCGCCGACCAGGGTCGGGCTCGCCGCGAGGGCGCCGACTCCACGGCGGCTCATCGAGCGCTTCCCCCGGTGCGACCGATGGCGCGGGCCGATCACCGTGTCGAGCAGGTCGCGAGCCGCGCCGCAGCGAGGGCGCCCGCGGACTGCGCGACGCGGACGTGGTGGTCGTCGTGGTGCCGGCCGGCGGCTGGCCCTGGGCGTCGAGCGGCTGGCCCGGCGGGCGCGCCGGTCCCGCCGCGTCGCCCTGGGCGTCCGCGGCTCCCGGTGCCGCCGTGCGGCGGCGCCCTGGCCGTCTGAGCCTTCGCCGAGGCCTTCGCCTGCTGCAGCGGCGCTTGAGCCGCTGCTGGCAGGCTCGGCCGCGCTTGCCTTCGCCGAGTCGCGGCCTGGTCCCCAGTTGGCCTGGCAGCCGGCGGCCGGGGTCGCGACCAGCGTCGTGCAGCCGGGGGGATCGTCAGGACGGCGCGAAGGAAGTGGCCGTACTGGTCGTAGCCGTTGACGCCGCCGGTCGTGTTGAAGAGGAAGCTTGATCAGGTACTTGTAGCCGCCGGTCTTGCGCAGGCTGGCGAGCAGCGTGGTCGAGGCTCTTGGCGCCCGGGGCCGGTCTTCTTGGCCAGGTTCGCGACCTTGCGCAGGATCGGGTCGGAGTTGACGAGCGGCTGCTGGCTCTGCTGCGGCGGCCGTGCCCGAGCGTGGTCAGCGCCGGCGTCGCCGCGTGGGCGAACGGGCCGAGCGCCTCGGTCGCCCGGGCGATCGCCGGGGCGCCGGTGCGGAACTCCGAGAAGACCGGCGTCGCCTGCTCGGAGAACCCGCGCAGCTTCGCCATCGTCAGGCGCAGCTCGTGCAGGGCGGCCGGGAACTTCTGGAGGCCGGACTCGAGGTCGGCGCTTCGCTCCGCGGTCGCCTGGGCGGCGGTGTTGGCGTTGTTGATGAACCCGGCCAGATGAGTGCGCTCGCGGGCGAGCGGCGTGAGGATCGTGTCGGAGTCCTGGGCGAGCCGAGCGAGCTGATGGTTCTGCGCCGCGAGCACGGCGAGCACCCGGTCGGTCTGTCGCAGCGCCGGGTCGGCTCGCTTGATGATCGCGTCGAGCGTGCTTGCCGCGGGCCGCCAGGCCCGGCGCCGAGCTCGTTGAGGATCAGCCGGAAGCGGTCGGCGTAGGGCTGGCGCATGATGTTGTTGACCAGGTCGAGGTCGACCTCCTGGCCGTTGTTCTCGAGCGGCAGGAAGTGCTGGCCGGCGCCCGGCTGGCCGTCCGGGATCACGGTCGAGCGGCGGCGGCGGCTGGCTGCCGGGCGCCCGCGGCTGGGTCGGCTCGCAGTCGACGTACTTCTCGCCCAGCAGCGACTGCGGACGGATCAGGCACGAGGCGTCCTGGCGGAAGTCCTGGAAGCCGGCGTCGGTGATCTTCATCACGACGACCGCCTTGCCCGGGTCGTCGGCGCTCGACTGGTCCGCACGTGGCTCACCCACTCGCCCGGCGTCGTCACGTCCACCGAGTCGACGCTCCCGACGTCGGCGCCGGCGACCCGCACCTCCTCGCCGGGGACCAGGAAGTTGCCGTTGTCGAAGATCGCCCGGACCTCGTAGCTGCCGCCGGCTGCCGCTCGCCGCCTGCCCGAAGACGACCAGCGACGCCAGCGGCCAGGAGCGCCGAGTGATCGCGACGACCCGCCTCATGGTCCCGGGGGCACGTCGGAGGTGTCGCACTTCGGATTCGGGGCCTGGCCGCCGGTGAGCAGGCTGCCGTCGTCGGTGAACGGGTTCGAGCCGCGCGATCGGCTGGGTCGCGCCGCCCGGGACAGCGGGTGAAGGTCCCGAACGTGAGGTCGTTGAACTGCTGGCTCGGCGGGATCGGCGCCAGCTCGCCCGGTCGTGTACGGCCCGCCGCCGCCGGTGCAGTGCGAGTTCGTGTCGCCCGGCGTGCAGTAGTGGAACAGGTTCGCCTCCGCGGTCGAGACCCGCGCGTAGTGGCCGTTCGCGTCGTAGAAGGCGGACACCTCGGCCGAACTTGGAGATGAAGCCCAGCAGGTCGGGCATGTAGGGCCGGCGCGAACTCGATCACCGGCTGGGAGGCGTTGAAGCCGGTGATCGCCTGCGGGATCGCCTTGCTCGCCTTGCTCTCGACCCGCGGCAGGTCGCGCAGCGTGTCGGTCAGGTCGTTCGACGGCCCGGGCCGGTTGACCGACTTCCGCAGGTTGCTGAGCACCGGAACCGAGCGCTGAGCGACCGGCCGGAGCTTGCGCAGGAACGGCGCCAGGTTCTTGGTCGCCGGCTTGGTCGCGTTGACGACCGGGGTCAGGTCGTCGAGCGCCGCGCGCAGGTTGACGAACGTGGTGTCGGCCTGGCGAAGGGTCGGCGGGAAGGCGACCAGCGTTCGGTCGAGGGCCTGGTTCTGGCTCGCGATCGCGCCGAGGGCCTGGTTGGCGTTCGTCGGTCAGGTCGGCGAGGTCGTTGCGGCGCGAGGCGATCGTGCCGAGCGCCTTCGATCCCTTGACCAGGAACTGGTTGAACGCCTCGGCTGTCGCTGGTCAGCTCGGCGAACAGCCGCCGGGTCGCCGACAGCGACGGGGCGAAGTACTTGTAGGTGCTCCTGCGCGCCCTTCGTGTTGCCGTCATAGAGCGACGCCGAGCCCTGGATCACGTTGCGAAGCGCCGGCCCTGACCTTGGGCCGGAAGGTGTCGAAGAGCTGGTCGAGGTCGACCGGGGAGGTGGTCTGCTCGTCCGTTCAGGGTCGCCCCGTCGCCGAGCTCCGGGGCGTTGTCGGGCCCCGGGGTGATCGAGACGTAGCGGTTCGCGATCCCCGACAGCGAGGTCGCGCGGATGATCGCCGTCGTTCCCTCGTGGAGCTGCTCGTCGACCGAGATCGTGACGTCGGCCTGGGCGTCCTTGGTCAGGCTGATGTCGTCGATGTTGCCGATCGGCTGGCCGGCCACCAGGACCTGGTTTCCTCCGACGAGCTGACCGCCGTTCTGGAACAGCAGGTGGTACGTGTGGCCGCTCGACCCTCCGAACAGGACCACGAGCACGAGCACGAGGCCGACGAGCAGAGCCCCGCCGCTGGCAACCCGGGCGATCCACGCACCGCGCCCGGTACTCGCAGACTGCCGTTCAGGCGTCACATGGTCCGGGGCAGCGTGCCCCCTCCTCTGCGCGTCCACGGGATCCGGCTCTGTCCTGCGGGAATCATCCTCTCCTCCTCCCGCACCCGACATCGGCGATCCGGGCACGAGACTCTCCTCGAGGAATCCTATTCCTCGCGCCGCTTCGGGGCGACGATCAAACCTAAAGAGGACTACTGCTGGGCGGGAAATCCCAACCGAGCCGATCGACGGGAGGCGAATCGCCGGGCATCCTACTCGCGGGGATTCCTGCCGGTCAGCTCCGTGTAGAGGTCGTTCGCCCGCGTCCCGGTCAGCGCCGCGACCACAGCGGCGGCGGCGCGGGGCCGGGCGCCGGACTGAACCAGACGGCGCAGCGCGTCCACCGCGAACGCCAGGTCGGTGCCGCCGGCCCCGGATTCGGCGGGCGCGATCACGACGACGATCTCGCCCTTCACCTCGTCGCGGAAGCGTCGCGCGAGCTCGCCGAGAGGACCTCGCGCGACCTCCTCGTGGAGCTTGGTCAACTCGCGGCAGACGGCCGCGGAGCGGTTCGGCGCCAGGGCGGCGAGGGCGGCGAGCGAAGTCGGGCAGGCGCCGAGGGGACTCGAACGCCACCACCGTCTCGGCCGAGCGCAGGACCCGCTCGAGCTCGCCCGCCCGGCGCGGCAGGAACCCCTCGAAGCGCCACCGGTGGACCGGCAGGCCCGAGGCCACCAGGGCCGTGGTGACCGCGGACGGCCCGGGCAGCACCTCGACCTCGAGGTCGCGGTTCGAGGCAGGCGCGGATCAGCGGATATCCGGGATCTGAGATCGCGGGCGTCCCGGCGTCGCAGATCAGCACCACCCTGGCTCCCCGCTCGACCTGCTGGGCGAGCTGGACGGCCCGCTCGGCCTCGTTTCCCTCGTGGTTGGAGACGAATCGCGGGCGGTCGATCTCGAGCCGCTCGTAGAGGCGGCCGGCGCGCCGGGTGTCCTCGCAGGCGACCAGGTCCGCCTCGCCCAGGGCGCGCCGGGCGCGCGGGCTCAGGTCCTCGACGTTGCCGATCGGGGTCGGGCAGACGGTGAGCCGGCCCGCCATCAGGCCGTCCCTCCGGCTCGAGCGCGCCATCGTCGCCGCGCCGATCATTCCGGCGTCGTGCCCCAGCTCTGCGGCCTCGACGCGCACCCCGTTCATGGGCCGAAGGGCTCGCGCCCGGACCTCCGTCCGCGCCGGCCCGATCAGGAGCTCGCCCGCCCGGATCGCGCCCCCGCCGATCACGATCACGTCGGGGTCGAGCGCGTTGGCGAGGCTCGAGAGCGCCACGCCGATTCGCCGCCCGGCCAGCGCGAGAACGCCCCGCGCCGTCTCGTCGCCTTCGAGGGCGGCGTCGGTGACCATCGCTCCGTCGAGCTCGGCGCCGCCGGCCGCGCGCGGCCCGAGCGCCGAGTCCGGCGCTCGGGCCGCCGCTGCTCGCCCCTCGCGCGCGATCGCGGTGCCGGACGCCAGCGACTCCACGCAGCCGCGGTTCGGGCAGTTGCCCTGGCACGGCGGGCCGTCGGCCTCGATCACGATGTGGCCGAGCTCGCCGGCCGCGCCGGTCGACCCGCGGTAGAGCTCACCGTCGACGATCAGGCCGCCGCCGATTCCGGTGCCGATCGTCAGCATCGCGGCGTTGCGCGGCACCCCGGGCCGCACCGAATCGATGCTCGGCGAGCAGCGCGAGGTTGGCGTCGTTGTCGAGCACGACCGGCAGCCCGAGCCGCTCGGCGATCAGGTCGCGGATCGGGACGTCGGCGAGGTCGAGGTTGACGGCCATGATCGCCGACTCCCCGCTCGCGGTCGATCGTGCACGGGATGCCGAGTCCGATCGCCGCCACGGCCGGCCGCGCCTCGATCGCGGCCCGCAGCTCGCGCTCGAGCGTCTCGAGGAGCTCGTCCTGCGTCAGGCCCGAGCTCGGGGCCGTCGCGCGGTGGAGGACGTGGCGATCGGAGTCCGCGACCCCGACCATCATCTTCGTGCCCCCGAGGTCGACGCCCACCGCCTCAGGCATCGACGTGGCCTTCGCGTCGATGATCTTCCGGGTAGGCCATGCGGCAGTATTACCCGCCGATGCCGAACGACGGCGAGCAGGGGCGGCGGCCGGAGCGCCCCGACTACAAGGTCTACAGGTCGCGCCCCGGGCTCTTCAGCCGCCTTCGGGCACCGGACCTGTCGAAGCTGCGTGCCAAAAAGGCAAGCGCAAGGGCGCCGGCGGCAAGCGTGGCGGGTCCGACCGCAGTCGGGGCAAGCCTCGCCGCCGGGCGAGCGGCCGCTATGGCGTCGCGTCCTGCGCTGGGTCGGCGATCGCCGCCCTCGCCTGGCTCCTGATCAGCTTCGCTGGCCTTCGAGATCTCCTCGCAGATCCAGAAGGGGAAGCTGGTCGACATGGGCGAACACGCTGCACGGCAACCCGTTCCTGGCGGTCAGCCCGCAGACGATCCTCGTGATCGGCACCGACATCCGCTCGGGCCAGTTCGCCGGCGCCGACGAGGCGGCCTCGAAGAACTGCCTCGATGCGGCGGGCAGCGGCGAGCCGCCGCCCGACCAACTGCACGCCCTACCGCTCCGACACCCTGATGCTGATCCGGGCCGGCGGCGGCGACTTCCGAAAGCTCTCGATACCGCGCGACACGCTCGCCCAGATCCCGGGCCAGCCGGAGAACAAGATCAACTCCGCCTACGCGACCGGCGGCGCCAAGCTGACCGTCCGCACGATCGAGAAGTTCCTCGGGATCAACGTCGACCAGGTGGCGATCATCGACTTCGACGGCTTTCGCAAGTTCATCGACTCGATCGGGGGCGTCGACGGTGAACGTCCCGACCGACCGTCTGCTCGAGCGTCTCCGGGGAGCCTTCAACCTGAAGCTGCAGAAGGGCGAGCACACGCTCGAACGGCGATCAGGCGATCACCCTCGCTCGGACCCGCGAGAACAACCTGCCGCCACCCGACAACGGCTTCTGCCAGAGCCCGCCCACCGATCACGGACATCAACCGGGTCCAGTTCCAGCAGGCGGTCCTCGACGGGATCCGCGGCCGGCTCACCGACCCGCTCCGGCTGCCTTACAACTTCATCAAGGGGCCGTTCATCGGCTGGAACGCTCCGAAGGCGATGGTCTCCAGCATGGGCGCCTGGACGATGCCCCAGCTGGTGTTCGGCGCGCTGATCGGCTTCAGCAAGGGCTCGGACGTGTTGAAGCCAACGCGGCACCACCGCCGCCGGCAACCTGATCATCCCCCAGCAGGAGTGCGTCCGAGCGGTGAAGAAGCTTCCTGGGATCCAGCCCGCCGCACAGGCCGGCCTGCTCGCCGCCGAGCTAGCCGGTCGCGGCTCAGTCGTCCTTCTTGGCCGAGGTGGCCGCCGGCTTGGAGTCCTTCGAGTCCTTGGAGCCCTTGGAGTCGTTGGAGCTCTTGGAGCCCGTCGGAGTCCTTCGAGTCCTTTGAGTCCTTCGAGTCGCCCGAGTCCGAGCCGCCGCCGTCCCCCGACGCCTTGGCGGCGCCCTTGCGCGCGTAGTCGGTGGTGTAGAAGCCCGAGCCCTTGAAGTGGACGGCGACCGGGTGGAAGACCCGCTCGACCGGCGCCCCGCACTCCGGTGCACGCCGAAACGGGGTCGTCCGACATCGCCTGGAAGACCTCGAACTGGTGGCCGTTTGAGCATCGGTACTCGTAGATCGGCATCGAGTCGATTATCGCAGCCGGCTCAGCGACCCCCGGCAGTCCGCTCGGACGCGGAAGAGCATCCTTCATGCCGCTCGGCGGCACGTGCGACAGCGCGTCTGTCAGGCGAACGGTTGTCGTTTGACATGGGCGGCGAGCGCTCCTTATCCTGGCTGGCTAGCCAGCGGGAACAACGTAGGAGGCGAAATGAGTCTGGTTCGTCGTGCATGGCTTTCGTTCGCAGCGGCCACCGCTCGCCTGTCTCTTTGCGGTCTCCCGCCGCACACGCCGCCCTCGGGCTTCCAGGGCCTGTCCGCGGCGCCCGCAAACCCCAACGCCGGCGCGAACAGCGACGTCAACATCCACATCGGCTTCACCGGCGCGACCGACGACGTCAAGGACCTGACGGTCGGCCTCCCGCCCGGCCTCGTCGGCAACCCGACGGCGACCCCGCTGTGCACCCTCACCCAGCTCCAGGGCGACACCTGCCCGCGCGCCAGCCAGGTCGGCACGGTGACCGCCAAGGTGACGGCCCATCTCGCCGACCCCCTGCCGCTGACGCTGCCCCTCACCGTCAACGGCTCGCTCTACAACGTCGAGCCGCTCCGACCGGCGAGCCGGCACGGTTCGGGATCGTGCTGCGTCCGGTCGGCTCCGACCCGCTTCCGGCCTTCCAGAAGATCATCCAGATCTCGGACGTGCAGCTCCGCAAGAGCGACTTCGGCCTCAACACCGTGCTGAGCGACATCCCGAACGTCGCCCATGCCCTCGGCGGGGCCCTGAGCGTGCCGACCGACATCAACTCGCTCGACATCAGCCTCAAGGGGACCGTCGGCGGCCAGGGCTTCATGCGGAACCCGACCTCGTGCGGGACCAAGACGACGAAGTTCACCGCCGACTCCTACGCGAACCCGAACCAGAAGATCACGGGTCAGGCGACGCTACACGTCGACCAACTGCGCGGCGCTTCCGTTCTCGCCGAGCCTCAGCGTCTCGCTCGGCGGGCCCGGCGCAACCAAGCCGGGACAGAACCTGCCGATGACGGCGACGATCTCACCAGGGCAACGGGCGAGGCCGGGTCTTCGCAACGCCCGGGTGCTGCTCGCGCCGACGGTCGGCGCGAACATCTCGGTCCGTCGCTGGTCAACCAGTGCAGCCCGAGCCAAGTTCCGGGCCGACGCATCCAAGTGCCCCGCCGCCATCGAAGGTCGGATCGGCGACCGCGACGCTCGCCGTTCTTCCCGCGTGCGCTGAAGGGCTCGGTGGTGCATCGTTCCAGCCGGCGCCGGGAGAGTTCCTCCCGCGGCTCGGGGTCGACCTCCGCGGGCCGCTGTCGCTCCAGGTGCTGGGCACCTTCGTGCTCGACCCGGGCCCGGGCAACCTGTTCACGAACCTGCCCGACATCCCGATCTCCAACTTCAGCGCTCCACTTCCACGGCGGCAACGGCGGGCTGGTCTCGAGCTCCGACGACCTCTGCACGGCCCCGCCGCCGGTGTTCCAGTCGGCGTTCGTCGGCTGGAACAACTGGGGGTCCGTGCGCCGGACGTACCGGCGACGATCACAGGGCTGCCGGCTGAGCGGCCCCGCAGGCTCCTGTCGAGCGCTCGCGCCCCGGGCCCGTGGGCGCAGCGCACCCACGCGATCATCTAGCCTCGCGGCCCGATGGCCGAGGCCGAGGAAACCCGCGCGGGCGAAGTGACCCTGGACGAGGTCGTCGCGCTGTGCAAGCGGCGCGGCTTCATCTTCCAGGCGTCGGAGATCTACGGCGGCCTCGCGTCCACGTACGACTACGGCCACTACGGCGTCCTGCTGAAGAACAACGTCAAGTCCGAGTGGTGGCGGGCGATGGTCGGCGAGCGCGACGACATCGTCGCCCTCGACTCGGCGATCCTCCAGCACCCTCGAGTCTGGGAGGCGTCGGGACACCTCGAGGGCTTCACCGACCCGCTGGTCGACTGCCGGACCTGCAAGATGCGCTTCCGCGCCGACGACCTCGAGTCCGCGCAGTGCGGCCGAAAGCCCTCCAAGCATCCGGGCGAGTTCTCGGAGTGCGACCTGACGGAGCCGCGTCAGTTCAACCTCATGTTCAAGACCCACATGGGGCCGGTGGAGGAGGAGGCGGCGGTCGCCTACCTGCGGCCGGAGACGGCCCAGGGGATCTTCATCAACTTCAAGAACGTGCTCCAGTTCGCGCGCAAGAAGCCGCCGTTCGGGATCGCCCAGGTCGGCAAGTCGTTTCGAAACGAGATCACGCCGGGCAACTTCGTCTTTCGAACCCGCGAGTTCGAGCAGATGGAGATGGAGTACTTCGTGCCGCCCGACGAGGCCCAGAAGTGGTTCGAGCATTGGCTCGGCGAGCGGATGCGCTGGTACACCGACCTCGGCATCCGGCCCGATCACCTCCGATCTGCGCGAGCACCCCGCCGAAGAGCTCTCGCACTACTCCTCGGGCACCTCCGACATCGAGTACCTGTTCCCGATCGACTGGTCGCGAGCTCGAGGGGATCGCAAACCGCGGGGACTTCGATCTCACCCAGCACGCGAAGCTCTCGGGCGAGAAGCTCGAGTACTTCGACCAGGACAAGGGCGAGGCCTACGTGCCGCACGTGATCGAGCCGGCGGCCGGCGCGGACCGAGCGACCCTCGCATTCATCGTCGACGCCTACGACACCGATGAGTTCGAGGGGCGAAAGCGCACCGTGCTGCGACTTCATCCCCGGCTCGCGCCGGTCAAGGCGGCGGTCCTCCCGCTGGTCTCCAAGGACGGGATGCCCGAGCGGGCGCGGGAGATCTACGAGCAGCTTCGCGAGCCGGGTCCCGGCCGAGTACGACGCGGGCGGCTCGATCGGCCGCCGCTACCGCCGCCAGGACGAGATCGGCACTCCGTGGGGCGTCACGGTCGACGGCCAGACGATGGAGGACGGCACGGTGACGCTTCGCGACCGCGACAGCCTCGAGCAGGAGCGGGTTGCCGCCGACGGCCTCGCCGATCGGCTCGCCGCGAAGCTCGCCGAGCCCTGGCGAAGCCCAAAGCTCGACTGACCGACGCGTGAGGTCGGTCACACAGAACTGGCCAGCCGGCCAGGAGTGGTCTATGCTCAACCCTTACACCAAATGGTGCAACGAACCGGGCAGCACAGGGTGTGAGCGATCGGAGCGGGCGGCCGCTCCGCACGGAGGAGGATCAGATGAGCGTTGCGCAGAAGGACGGGATCGACCAGCGTTCCTTCACCGACCGGATCACCTACGAGGACCTGTACCAGCGCTGGGAGGAGGGCAACTGGAAGGCGACCGAGCTCGACTTCTCGGCGGACCGCGAGGGCTGGGAGGCGCTCAGCGAGATCCAGCGCAAGTCGGCGCTCTGGACCTACTCGATGTTCTTCTACGGCGAGGACTCGGTCACCGACAACCTCTCGCCCTACATCGATGCCGCGCCGAAGGAGGAGCAGAAGTACTTCCTCGCCACCCAGCAGGTGGACGAGGCGCGCCACGCGGTGTTCTTCCATCGCTTCTTCAAGGAGGTGATCGGCGCCGGCGAGTCGATCGGCTCGACGCTCGCCTACACCGAGGCCCAGCTCGGCTGGGGCTACCGCAACGTCTTCGACCGCCTCGACCGGATGGGCGAGGAGCTTCGCCGCGACCGCTCGCTCCCCAAGTTCGCGCAGGCGATCGCCCTCTACCACATGGTCGTCGAGGCGACCCTGGCCCAGCCCGGGACAGCACTTCATCGAGGACTACTTCACGAAGGCGGGGACGATGCCCGGGTTCAGCGAGGGCATGCACAACGTCTCGCGCGACGAGCAGCGCCACATCGGCTTCGGCGTCAAGATCCTGTCCGACTGCTTCCGCGAAATCGGACGAGTGCAAGGCGGCCGTGGCCGAGATCCTGCGCGAGGTGATGCGCTACTCGATGGCGGTGTTCACGCCCGCCGGGCTGGGACCTCGAGTACACGCGCTGCTACGGCTTCGAGCTCGAGGACATCTTCGCGTTCGGGATGCGCTCGGTCGAGACCAAGTGGAAGGCGGCCGGCTACCCGATCGACGAGATGCCCCCGACGTCTACCCGTTCGACCTCTCGATGCCCCACGAGGAGCGGGCGCGGCGCGCGATCACCCTGATGCGCGCCGGCGTCGCCGGCGAGCCCGTCGCCGAGCCGGACTCCTCGCCCGAGGTCCAGGCGCTGGTCTTCGACGTGATCGCCCGCTCGGCGCACAAGGACGCGGTCAACGGACCAGCCGATGACGATCCAGTGGCGCTTCGAGGACGCCGCGCCGTGGTACGTGCGGATCGACAACGGCAACTCCGAGGCGACCCAGGGCCTGGCGGCGAGCCCCGACCTGACCCTCGAGACGTCGTGGCGCGACTGGGTCGAGCTCTCCACCCAGCGGGGGCGATCCGCGCCGCGCGATGCTTCGCCGCAAGCTCCGGCCGCACGGATCGCTGCGAGCCTTGTGGAGGATGCAGCGGATCTTCCCGCGGCTGAGCTGCCGGCGGTCAGCCCGGCGATCAGGAAGCCGAGTACGCCGGCTCCCGGCGTCGATCGCCGGGGCGAAGTCGCGGTCCGGGTCGGTGAGGCGCTGAAGCGCCCCGCCGTCGGCGGCGGCGAACATGTAGGTGACGATCGCCTCGGCGTCGAAGCGCAGCTCCAGCACCCCCTCGGCCTCCTTTCGCCGAAGAGCATCGGCGAGGCGCTCGCGGTTGTGCTGGTAGAGCTCGGCGAGCTCCGCCTTGATCTCGGCGTTCTGGCGGCCGGCGGTGAACAGCTCGTAGAGGATCACGTAGAAGCCGGGGTCGGTCTCCAGGACCGCCTCGGCGCCGGAGACGAGCACCTCGATCACCTCGTCGACCGTCTTCGCGGCGGCGAGCGGCTGCTCGAGCATCGCGAGCCGAGTCTCGCGTCGCTGCGAAGCACCTCGATCAGGAGCCGCTCCTTGGTCCCGAAGTAGTAGTGAAGGAGCCCCCGGCTGACGCCGGCCTCGCGCGAGACGTGCTCGAAGGTGGCGCCCGCGATCCCGCGATCGGCGACGCATCCGCGCATCGCGTCGACGATCCGCTCGGCCTTCTCGCCGGTCAGCCGCTCGCGTGAGTCGGCGGCCTTCGGTCCGGACTCCTTCCGGTTGGCGGTCTCCAAATCCACTGAGCCTCTCCCTTCCCTGTTCGGCCCCAAAAGCGCCGTTCGACCGCGAGTCTAGCCCTGTCCGGGGCGGTCGGCCGGAAAAACGCCTATTGCAGGCGAACCGGCGGGTTGTGCCCGGGGATCACGACCGCCGGGTCGAGGTCGCGGATCTTCCGCCACTGCTCGAGCAGCTCGTCGCGCTCGGGCCCGAAGTCCTCGGGCAGGTCCATCTGGTCGAAGTACTCGGGCAGCGGGCCGACGCAATCGGAGGCGATCACCACCAGGCCGTCGTCGGTGTCGACGAGCAGCGAGATCAGGCCGTCGCGAGTGCCCCGGGGTCCTCAGCCAGCGGAGCCCCGGCTCGATCTCCCCCTCGATCGCCGTCCAGCACCTCGAGGTCGGCCATCTCGAGCATCCCGGAGACGATCTGCGCGTACGGCGCCTCGGTCTCGAGCCGGTGCACCAGGTGCGGCGCTGCGGCCAGGCGGCGAGCCCCTCGGCGTGGTCGAAGTGGAGGTGGGTGAGGATGACGTCCTTGATCTCGTTGGGGTCGACGCCGAGCTCGCCCAGCGCCCCGAGCACGGGCCCTCCCTGCATGATCAGGCCGGGATCGACCAGGTAGTCGCGCTCGCCACGAATCAAGCAGGGTGTTCGGGAAAGGCGACCATGCCGGCCGTGCGCCCATCCTTCTGAAGCTCCTTGTAGCGGCGAAACCCGTCCGCCGAGTCCTCGATCGCGCTCACCTCGGCCTCGCCGTTCGAGACGGCGAACACGTGCCGCTGGGCCGGGACGAGGAGGTGGACCTCCGCCATCGTTGAGCCTAGCTCCTGAATACCGTCCGCCGACATCCTCGGCTTAGCGCGCGTCCGGTGTCGTCGCGGTTAGGGCCTGTTACCGCGTCGGCAACGGTCGTACTCGCCGGAACGTAACCGAAAACGGGCTTGAGCCGCGGGTCAGCTACTTGGCCGCCGTGGGCTCGGGCGTCGGCGTCGTCTGCGAGGTGTACTCGAACTCCTCCTCGGCGCCGAACAGCCGGTCGAGGACCGCCTTGCGAAGATCCTCGCTGAGCGACGATCGCCAGCGCCGCGCCGACCAGCCGCGATGACCAGCAGCCTGCCCCAGCGGCGCTTCTTGGTCTTGCCGCGAAGGCGGTCGGACGCGTCGCGCAGCGACTCGGCGGCGGTTCGCAGGTCGCTCTGGACCTTCTTGTCCTCGGTCACCGCCTGGACCGGCCCCTTGCCGTTCGACATCCGCTTGTAGGCGTGCCGGGCCGCGTCGAAGGCGTCCTTGACGCTGTCGCGAAGCTCCTGGTCCTCGATCAGGCGCCGTACGTACGGGTTCGAGCCCGCCGACTGTGCCGCCTGGCGCGCCTTGTCGGCCCTCGTGCTCTTTGCTGCCATCGCCAAACTCTCCTCGTCGGTTTGGGTTCGTTCCCGTCGATCGGGTCGCAACGGAGCATATACCCGCGATTCGGGAACCTACAGCGCCGCCTCGAGCGCCTTCTCGATGGTGTCGACGAAGACGAACTCGAGGCCCTCGGCGCTCGTGCTCGGGGATCTCCGTCGACGTCCCCCTCGTTGCGCTCCGGGACGATCACCCGCTTGATCCCGGCGCGCTGGGCGGCGAGCGACTTCTCCTTCAGCCCACCGATCGGAAGCACCTGGCCGGTCAGCGTGATCTCGCCGGTCATCGCGACGTCCGGCCTGACGGGCTTCGCGGCTGACGAGCGACGCGAGCGCGGTCGCCATCGCCACGCCGGCCGACGGGCCGTCCTTCGGGACCGCCCCCGCCGGGACGTGGACGTGGATGTCGTGCGTCGGCGAACCAGTCCTCGCGCGAGGTCCGGCGCCAGCTCCTCGCTGGTGGCCGCGCACCCAGGAGAGCGCCGCCTGCGCCGACTCGCGCATCACCTCGCCGAGCTGGCCCGGTGATCGTCAGCTTGCCGTCGCCCGGCATCGCGGTCGCCTCGACGAACAGGACCTCGCCGCCGACCGGCGTCCAGGCGAGCCCGGTCGCGACGCCGGGGTGACCTTGGTGCGGCGCCGCTGCTCGGCGAAGAACCGGCGCCGTGCCGAGCAGCTCGCGCGCCCGCTTGGCCGAGATCGTGACCTTGCGCTTCGCCTTCGCCCTCGGCGACCTCGCGGGCGACCTTGCGGCACACGGTGCCGATCTCGCGCTCGAGGTTGCGCACCCCGGCCTCGCGCGTGTACTCGTCGGCGATCGCTCGCAGCGCGGCGTCGGTGAACGAGATCCGGCTCCGCGAGCAGCCCGTTCTGCTCGATCTGGCGCGGCACCAGGTAGCGCTTCGCGATCTGGAGCTTCTCGTCCAGCGTGTAGCCGGCGAGGCTGATCACCTCCATCCGGTCCTGGAGCGCCGGGCATCACCGTCTCGAGCGTGTTCGCCGTGGTGATGAACAGCACCCCCGAGAGGTCGAACGGGAGGTCGAGGTAGTGGTCGCGGAAGCTGTCGTTTTGCGCCGGGTCGAGGACCTCGAGCATGGCGCTCGACGGGTCGCCCCGGAAGTCGGCGCCCATCTTGTCGATCTCGTCGATCATGAACACGGGGTTGCGGGAGCCGGCGTCGCGCAGGGCGCGCACGATCGTCCCGGGCATCGCGCCGATGTAGGTCCGCCGGTGGCCGCGGATCTCCGCCTCGTCGCGCACCCCGCCGACCGAGATCCGCTCGAACTCTCGCCCGAGCGCGCGTGCGATCGAGCGGCCGAGGCTCGTCTTCCCGACCCCCGGCGGACCGACGAAGCAGAGGATCGGGCCCTGGGAGCCCGGGTTCAGCTTCCGCACCGCCAGGTACTCGAGGATCCGGTCCTTGACCTTCTCCAGGTCGTAGTGGTCGGCGTCGAGGACCTCGCGCGCGTGGGGGATGTCGAGGTTGTCCTCGGTGGTCACGCCCCACGGCAGCTCGATGATCCACTCCAGATAGGTGCGGATGACGCCGTACTCGGCGGCGGCGGGCGGCAGGCGCTCGAGGCGCCCCAGCTCACGCTCGGCCTGCTTTCGCGCCTGCTCGGGGAGGTCGGCCGCCTCGATCCGCTCGCGGAGCTCGTTGATCTCGGCCTGCTGCTCGTCCGCCTCGCCGAGCTCCTGCTGGATCGCCTTCAGCTGCTCGCGCAGGTAGTACTCGCGCTGGCCCTTCTCGATCTCCGACTGGACCTCGGACTGGATCTTCGAGCCGAGCTGGATCACCTCGAGCTCGCGGGCCAGGATCTCCGAGAGCCGGCGCAGGCGCCTGCCGACGTCCACCTGCTCGAGCAGCTCCTGCTTCTCGGCGGTCGGGATCCGCAGTGCCCCGGCGATCAGATGGGTCAGACGCCGAGGGGTCGTCGACGTTGGTGACCGCGAGCTGGAGCTCCTCCGGCAGATACGGGAATCTGCTCGATGATCTCCGTGAAGGTGCGCTGGACGTTTCGGGTCAGCGCCTCGAGCTCGGCGGAGGGCTCGACCTCGTCCGGCAGCGGCTCGATCCGGGCCACCAGGTAGGGCTCCTCGGCGACGTAGTCGCCCGAGCCGCACCCGCTCGGTCCCCTGGACGAGGATCCGGATGCGTCCCGTCCGGGACCTTGAGCATCCGGGCGACGATCCCGGCGACGCCCACGTCGTACAGCTCGGCCGGGCCCGGGCTCGTCGAGCTCCGGGTCCCGCGAGGCGACGAGGGCCAGCATCCGCTCGCCGGACAGGACGTCGTTGACGAGCCGCATCGAGCGCTCCTGCCCGACCGCCAGCGGGGTCAGCGTGTCCGGATAGATGACCGTGTCCTTGAGCGGCAGCACCGGCAGCGCCGCCGGGATCGGCTGGCCCTGGCGCTCGCGGATCGCCTCCTCGAGGTCGGGCGTCTCGACGACCTCGATTCCCCCGTCGGTCTCTTCGGACCCGACGGGATCGGGTTCCGGGCCGCCGGCAGGCCGAGCTGCGCGATCCGGGACTTCGCCCTTGGCTCCGGCCATCAAATTCGTTGGCTCGTCCTCGGGCAAGCCTGGGCCATCAATCCGCGGGCGCTTGCTTGGACTCGATCGGGACGCGGTGGGCGGTCGGGTTGGACGTGCGAAGCGGCAGCTCGACCCGCAGGATGCCGTCCTCGTAGGTGGCCTTCGCCTCCTCGGCGACCACGTCGGCGTTCAGCTCGACGACGCGCCGGAACGGCCCCGCCTCGATCTCGACCTGCTGGTAGACGCGGCCCTCGGTCTCCTGCACCGGGCGCTCGCCGCTGACCACCAGCTCGCGGCCCGACGATCTCGAGGCCGATCGTGTCCAGACGTGACGCCGGCCAGCTCGACCTTGACGACCGCCGCGGGGCGGGCCGCCGCAGTAGTAGACGTCGACGCGTGGCGAGAAGCCCGTCTGCGGGCGCCTCGACCACCAGCCGCCCTCGCCCCAGACGTCGCCGAACAGCTCGTCCATCTCACGCCGCATGCGCTCGAAGTTGACCAGCAGGTCTCGGTCGCGGGCCACGGCCTTACCTTAGCTGCCGACCCGAGGCACGACCGCGGTCGCTAAACGTCGTAGACGGCGCCCTCCGCGGCCATCAGGACCGGCTCTCCGAAGGCCTTCGAGCCCTCCTGCTCGCGCCCAGGCCGGCGTCGAGCTCGTCGGAGATGTGGGTGAGGACGACACGGTGGGCACCGGCCCGACGCGCGTGATCGCCGGCCTCGGCGGGCGTCATGTGACCGCGGACCCCCGTGCGCTCGGGACGAGGCAGGGTCGCCTCGACGATCAGCAGGTCGGTGTCGCGCGCGATCTCGATCAGCTCGTCGCCGGGACGGCAGTCGGCGCCGTAGGTGAACCGCCCGCCGCCGTTCGTCGACGTGAAGTCGACCGCGTAGGTGGTGGTGAAGTGGGGCACCTCCTGGAAGCGGGCGCGCAGCGTGCCCACCTCGACCGTCGAGCCGGCGTCGTACTCCTCGAGCGCAAAGGCCTTCTCGATCAGGTCCTCGTTGCCCCACGCGCCGACCACCCGGCGAAAGCACTCGCGCCGCGCCGGTGGGAGCGATCAGCCGCGGGCGAGCCGGGCTGTCGGTGCCGGGATAGCCGCCCACCGGGACGGGCTGCTGGCGCGGAGCGTAGGTCGAGCGCGTAGGAGTACGGGACCAGGTCGAGGAAGTGATCGGCGTGCAGGTGCGAGATCAGCACCGCGTCGAGCTCGGTGTAGTCGACGCGCTGGCGGAGCTTCGAGAAGACGCCGTTGCCGCAGTCGAGCAGTAGCCGAGTCCCTCCGTCCTCGACCAGGTACCCGCTGCACGCCCCGCCGGCATCCTGCCAGGAGGGCGACTTGCCGAGGACAGTGATGCGCATCGTCACGATCAACTCTAACCCCAACGATGCGCCGCGGACCGACGAACTAGACCCCGCAACTACCTACCCGCCGGCCCCAGAGCCGGCGCTACCCTCCCGCCATGTCGCAGGACTGCGCGCGATGTGGACGCCCGGTGGATGACGATGCCCGCTTCTGCCAGTCCTGCGGAGCGCCGGTCTCGGCCCTCGACGGAGCCGAGCGAAAGCTGGCGACGATCCTCTTCGCGAGGAGTTACGCCGCGGTGGCGGCGGCCTCGTCCGGCGACTGTCGCAGGAGCAGCGCCGGCTGGCGCGGGGGCACCAGGCCGTCCGAGGTGTTGGGCCGGAAGGTCGAGCAGGGCTCGTCGAGGTCGAGCGCACAGAGCATCTGGCAGTGAAAGAAGCAGTCCTCGCAGCTCGGGCGGCCCTTGCGCCGCTTGCGCGCCCGCCGGCGGCCCGTGCCGATCGCCTCGGCCATCTCCGCTGCGCGCTGCTCCATGTCGATCAAGCCCTATCCCCTTGTCGGTCGAGGTCTCCAAGCTCCGTGAGGCGGCGCGGATCATGCCAGGGGCTGGCAGCCGTGCGCAGACGCATTCGCGCAAAGCGCCGCAATTTTGGTCAGCTCCGGCGCGGGAGCTTTCCGCGGTTTGCGGAAAGCTAGAATCGGCCCGATGGCAACGCCGGAACGGACAGCCCGACTCAGCGCCTCGCCGCCGCCTGTTCGAGAACCGGCTTCCTCGACTTCTTCTCGAGGATCCATCCCTCCGTGCCCGCGATCATCTTCGTGCCCGCGGTCGTCGCGGGGCATCTGGCTCGGTGCCGACCACGGCTACGGGGCGCTTCAGCTCGTTCTGCTGTTCATCGCCGGGGTCCTGATCTGGACCCTGACCGAGTACTGGCTCCACCGGCTCGTCTTCCACTGGGAGCCCGACCACCCGATCGGCAGCCGCCTCCACTTCATCATCCACGGCGTCCACCACGATCATCCGAACGACCGGCTGCGCCTCGTCATGCCGCCGGCCGTCAGCGTGCCGCTCGCCGCGCTCTTCCTGTGGGTCTACACGCTGATCTTCGGCACGCCCGCCGCGTATCCGATCTTCTCCGGGTTCATCGTCGGTTACCTCACCTACGACTACACCCACTACCACGTGCACCATCACACGCCGCAGGACGAAGCTCGGCAAGCGGATGCGCGAGCAGCACATGCGCCACCACTTCCAGGACCATCGGTACGGGTACGGGGTCTCGTCACCGCTCTGGGACGTCGTCTTCCGCACCCTGCCGCGCAAGCGGCGCAACTAGCGGTCAGCGACCTCACCGCGCGCCGCGTCAGTACTATCCATCCCCGCCGTTGGGCGTTGATCGCGGACTGACACTGCGGGCGGACCTGACAGCGCACCTCTCCACCAGTTTCGATCTACACTGTCGGCGTCCGCGGATCGAGCGGACGTCACACACCGGTTTTCGAGACCATCGCGAGGAAAGGACGCTCCAGATGGCGAGTGCACTTGACGAAGCGGCCAGCCTGCTCGGAACCGAATCCGCGAGCTCGACGATCGAGCGCAAGAAGCTGGAGCGCGCGCTCTCCAACCTGACCGGCGGACGCCTCGGCCGCCGCGGCCCCGGCCGGCCACCCGGATCGGGCGCGGCCAAATCGGCCGCCGCCCCGCGTCGCCGGCGTCGTCGCGGCGGCACCCGCGCCGACCAGGCCGTTCGCCTGATCAAGGCGAACCCCGGCATCACCGCCTCCGAGGTGGCGAAGAAGATGCGGATCAAGCCGAACTATCTCTACCGGGTGCTGGGCGACCTCCAGAAGGAGGGCCGGGTGAAGAAGTCCGGCCGCTCGTACACGGCGGCGTAGCAATAACTCGGCCGGGAGCCTCGCCTTCGGCTACGTTCCCGGCGGGTCGGAGCTCGTTACCGGACGGCAGGTCGTAGGCGCTGCACCGAGACTCGGACAATGCTCGCCGAGCTCGCTGACACGTCCCGGCTTGGAGCTCGTTACCGGCAGGCCGTAGCGCCTGACCGGATCGCCTAGTGCTCAGACGCAGGTCCGAGCTGTTCGCGACCGCGTCCGCGCTCTTCGCGCTGCAGCTCGTCGACGGAGGCGTCGATGCGCTCGCGTGAGAAGTCGTTGATGTCGAGGCCCTCGACGATCGACCACTCGCCGTCCGGCGCAGCGGCACGGGAAGCCGGAGATCACGCCCTCGGCGATGCCGTAGGAGCCGTCGGACGGGACCGCCCATCGAGACCCAGTCGTCGCCCTCGGTGCCCAGGACCCAGTCGTGGACGTGGTCGATCGCGGCGTTGGCGGCCGAGGCGGCGCTCGAGGCGCCGCGCGCCTCGATGATCTCGGCGCCGCGCTTTGCGACCCTGGGGATGAACTCGTCGGCGATCCAGGCCTCGTCGTCCACCGCGTCCCAGGCGGCCTCGGCCGCCGACCCGCGCGTTGACCAGGTCGGGGTACTGGGTCGTCGAGTGGTTGCCCCAGATGGTCATGTTGGTGATCTCGCAGACGGGGACCCCGAGCTTGTTGGCGAGCTGGGCGATGGCGCGGTTGTGGTCGAGGCGGATCATCGCCGTGAAGCGCTCGGCGGGACGTCGGGGGCGTTCGACATCGCGATCAGGCAGTTGGTGTTGGCCGGGTTGCCGACCACCAGCACCTTCACGTCGTCCGCCGCGCCCTCGTTGATCGCCTCGCCCTGGGGCTTGAAGATGCCGCCGTTCGCCTCCAGGAGGTCGGAGCGCTCCATCCCCTTCGTGCGCGGCCGGGCGCCGACCAGCAGCGCGATCTGCACGCCGTCGAACGCGGCCTTCGGGTCGTCGTGGATGTCGATCCCGGCGAGCAGGGGAAAGGCGCAGTCGTCCAGCTCCATCGCGGTGCCCTCGGCGGCCTGCATCGCGTCGGGGATCTCGAGCAGGTTGAGGTGGACCGGCGCATCCGGGCCCGAGCAGCTGCCCGCTGGCGATCCGGAAGAGCATCGCGTAGCCGATCTGGCCGGCGGCTCCGGTGACGGTGACGCTCGTTGGGGTCGGGCTCAATTCGCAGCCTCCTGTTGGTCGCTGATCGCTTGCGGTGACCGGCGGCGACGCTATGCCATCGCCCGCTTCAGGTTCTCGTCGATCGAGGAGAGGAACTCCTGCGTGGTCTGGAATTCCTGATCGCCGCCGACGAGCAGCGCCAGGTCCTTGGTCATCTTCCCGCTCTCGACCGTCTCGATGCAGACCCGCTCGAGCGTCTCGGCGAATCGGTCACCTCGGGCGTGTCGTCGAGGCGGCCGCGCGCGGCGAGCGCGCGGGTCCAGGCGAAGATCGAGGCGATCGGGTTGGTGGAGGTCGGCTTGCCCTGCTGGTGCTGGCGGTAGTGGCGGGTCACGGTGCCGTGCGCCGCCTCGGCCTCGACGGTCTTGCCGTCGGGGCTCATCAGGACGCTGGTCATCAGGCCGAGCGAGCCGAAGCCCTGGGCGACGGTGTCGGACTGCACGTCGCCGTCGTAGTTCTTGCACGCCCACACGTAGCCGCCCTCCCACTTCAGCGCCGCGGCGACCATGTCGTCGATCAGCCGGTGCTCGTAGGTCAGGCCGTTGGCCTCGAAGTCGGCCTTGAACTCGCTCTCGAAGACCTCGGCGAAGAGGTCCTTGAAGCGCCCGTCGTAGGTCTTCAGGATCGTGTTCTTGGTCGACATGTAGACGGGGTAGCCGCGGTCCAGGCCGTAGCGGAACGAGGCCCGCGCGAAGTCGCGGATCGAGTCGTCGAGGTTGTACATCGCCATCGCGACCCCGCCGCCCTCCGGGAAGTCGAAGACCTCCAGCTCGATCGGGTCGGCGCCGTCCGTCGGGGTGAAGGTGAGCATCAGCTTGCCGGCCCCCGGGATCAGGGTGTCGGTCGCCCGGTACTGGTCGCCGAACGCGTGACGGCCGATCACGATCGGCTTGGTCCAGCCCGGGACCAGGCGCGGGATGTTCGAGATCACGATCGGCTCGCGGAAGATCACCCCGCCGAGGATGTTGCGGATGGTCCCGTTCGGCGAGCGGTACATCCGCTTCAGGCCGAACTCCTCGACCCGCGCCTCGTCGGGGGTGATCGTCGCGCACTTGACGCCGACGCCGTGCTCCTTGATCGCGCTTCGCCGCGTCGACCGTGATCTGGTCGTCGGTCGCGTCGCGGCTGGCGATCCCGAGGTCGAAGTAGACGAGCTCGACGTCCAGGTGCGGGCAGGATCAGCTGCTCCTTGATGAACGCCCAGATGATCCGGGTCATCTCGTCGCCGTCGAGCTCGACGATCGGGTTCTTGACCTTGACCTTCGCCATGTTCAGCCTCCGCGGCCAGCCGGGGGCGGCGATGCTATCGGCGTGGCGTCGCGAGCGCCACGAAGCCGGCGGCAGCGGAACGCCCGGGCGACACTCCGGCCGGCCCCTCCGACAGCGTGAACGGTGTGCGGCTGGCCGAGGTCGTCCATCCTCTACGGTACATCAACGTCGACCAAGCAGTGATCGCTGGGCCGTTGACGCAAGAAGTGAATTGTGATTCACTTCTTCCGTGCCGTACCGCCCCACCGAGCGAACCGCGGCCCGAAGCGCCGCGACGCGCCGGCGGATCGTCGCCGCCGCGCGCGGAGCTGATCGCCGAGGGCGGCTACGCCGAGGCGCAGGTCGCGGCGGTCGCCGAGCGGGCCGGGTCGCCACGGGCACCGTCTACCGCCACTTCCCGTCGAAGGCCGACCTGTTCGCCGAGGTCTTCCGCGAGGCGTCCCAGCACGAGGTCGACGCCGTGGCGGCCGCCGCCGGCGAGGCGGGCGGCTCCGCGGCCGCCGCGCGGATCGCCGCGGCGGTCGAGACCTTCGCGCGGCGCGCGCTGCGCGGCCGGCGGCTCGCCTGGGCGCTGATCGCCGAGCCGGTCGATCCGGCGGTCGAGGCCGAGCGCCTCGTCTTTCGCCGCGCCTACCGCGACGTCGTTCGCCGGCGGTGATCGCGGCCGGCGTCGAGTCCGGCGAGCTGCCGGCCCAGGACCCGCGAGCTGAGCGCGGCGGCGCTGGTCGGGGCGATCGGCGAGGCGCTGGTCGGCCCCGTCTCCCCCACCGCGGCGGAGCCGGCGACCCGAGTCCGTGATCGCCTCGCTGAGAGACTTCTGCATCCGCTCGGTTACCGGAAAGGAGCTCGCCAGTGTCGAAGCTTGAGGAACGCGCGCCGCGCCACGACCCACGAGGTCTTCAACCAGCCGCCGCCGCTCGAGGGCTACAACGTCTTCGAGCGCGACCGGACGCTGGTCGAGGCCGCTGCGCCGCGAGGGCGCCGACTGGGCCGAGGACGAGGCCCGCGAGCTCGGCGCGATCTGCGGCCGCGCCGACGTGATCGCGCTGGGCGCTCGAGGCGAACGAGAACCCGCCCCGGCTCCGCACCCACGACCGGTTCGGCAACCGCATCGACGAGGTCGAGTTCCATCCCGCCTGGCACGAGCTGATGCGGCTCGGGATCTCGCACGGCCTCCACGCCTCGCCGTGGCGCGACCCCCGCCCGGGCGCCCACGTCGCCCGGGCGGCGAAGTTCATTCTCCTCTCGCAGGTCGAGGCCGGGGTCGGCTGCCCGATCTCGATGACCTACTCGGTGATCCCCGCGATCCGAAAGCAGCCCGAGCTGGCCGAGGAGTGGGAGCCGCGCTTCACGTCGCTCTCCTACGACGGCGAGCGGCTCGTGCCCGCGCCGGACAAGAAGGGCGCGCTGTGCGGGATGGCGATGACCGAGAAGCAGGGCGGCTCCGACGTTCGCGCCAACACCACCGTCGCCGACGCCGCTGAACGGCGGCGGCGCCGGGCGCCGAGTACGAGATCACCGGCCACAAGTGGTTCTGCTCGGCGCCCGATGTGCGACGCGTTCCTCGTCCTCGCGCAGGCCGAGGGCGGGCTCTCGTGCTTCCTGCTGCCGCGCTTCACCCCGACGGCGAGCGCAACGGCTTCCACATCCAGCGGCTCAAGGACAAGCTCGGCAACCGCTCGAACGCCTCGAGCGAGGTCGAGTTCCGCGGGCGCCTGGGCGCGGCTGGTCGGCGAGGAGGGCCGCGGCGTGCCCGACGATCATCGAGATGGTCAACCACACCCGGCTCGACTGCGTGATCGGGGTCAGCGCCGGCTTCCGCTGGGGAACGGCGAGGCGATCCACCACGCGAGCCATCGCTCCGCCTTCGGGAAGCCGCTGGTCGACCAGCCGCTGATGCAGAACGTGCTCGCCGACCTGGCGATCGAGTCCGAGGCGGCGACGATCGGCGCGATGTGGCTGGCCCGCGCCTTCGACGAGGCGCACGCCGGCGACGAGCACGCGATCGAGCTGCGCCGCCTCGCCACCCCGGTGCTCAAGTACTGGATCTGCAAGCGGGCGCCGGTGCACGCGGTCGAGGCGCTCGAGTGCCTGGGCGGCAACGGCTACGTCGAGGAGTCCGGGATGCCGCGCCTCTTCCGCGAGAGCCCGCTCGCCTCGATCTGGGAGGGCTCGGGCAACGTGCAGTGCCTCGACGTGCTGCGCGCGATGGCCCGCAACCCCCAGGCGCGTCGAGGCGTTCTTCGCCGAGGTCGGCGAGGCGGGCGGCGCCGAGCCGCGGCTCGACGAGTTCGGCTCGCCGGCTTCGCGACGACCTGCTCCGACCCCGAGACGATCGAGACCCGCGCCCGCGGCGTGGTCGAGCGGATGGCGCTGGCCCTACAGGCCTCGCTGCTGGTCCGCTACGGCGACCCGGCGGTCGCCGACGCCTTCTGCGCCTCGCGCCTCGCCGGCGACTCCGGCCGCGCCTTCGGCACCCTCCCGGCCGGCACCGACTTCGGGCGGATCATCGAGCGGCACGCGCGTCGGGCAGTCTGAACCACCGGGCGGTCACAGCCACCGCTCGTCCAGCCGCCGGACGACCGCCTCGGTCAGCCGGACGGCGTCCGCGAGGGTGCCGTAGTCGACGTTCTCGGGGACGTCGGTGGGCCAGTGGTAGTTGGCGGGCTGCTTGAGGTCGGTGCACGAGCACAGCGAGGCGCACTCGTACCCCGCGGCGAGCGGGATCACGCCGTCGGTGGCGTTGCGAAGCCGCAGGTTCGGGAACAGCGAGATCCCGAGCTCCTCGGCGAGCCCGTCGAGCAGGGCCGAGCGAGCGCGGCCGGGTACTCGCGCATCCGGAGCATCCCCTCGCCCCGAAGGACCAGCAGGTGGGGTGAGCCCAGGGTGTCGAGGGCAGAGAAGAAGGTGCGCTCGCGAGGCAGCTCCGGGAAGTGACGCTCGGCAGAAGGCCTGCATCCCCTCGCAGAGCGCCTCCTCCGAGGTGGAGACGAGCATCACGCGCACGCTCTTCGGTGGGCGCTCCTCGAGGGCGCCGCGCCATCGCCAGCAGCGCCGCCACGCCCGTCGCGTTGTCGTTGGCGCCGGGAACCGTGTCGCGCAGGCCGATGTCGGCGAGGGCCGCCGCCGAGACGGCCGCGAGCGCCGTTCCGGCCTTCAGCAGCGCCGGCTGCCGGTCAGGCGCCGCCGCCGACCAGCAGCGGGATCGCCACCACCGGCGCCATCAGCGGCGGGCTCGTGTCGACGCGCTCGATCAGCCAGGGGAAGCGGCCGAAGACGAGCTCGGGGATCGCCGGGTGGTAGAGCAGGCCCGCGTGCGCCGCGTCGTGATGGGCGACCAGGACCACCGTGCGATCGGCGTCCGGGGGGCCCAGCTCGCCGACCACGTGGTCGCCTCCCGCCGTGGCAGCAGCGGAGCGCAGCCGTGCGGCCCCCGGGCGGCAGGTCGTCGACCGCGGCCGGCCGGCGGCCGCGGCGAGCAGCCGCGCCGGCCAGCCCGCCGGCCCCGCAGGGCCAGCGAGCCCGGCGACGACGCCGGCGCCCGCGGCAAGCCCGAGCGGCCACCAGAAGGTGCCGTGCACGTCCTCCCGCTCGACCCGCGCGCTCCGTCGGCGCCGAGCTCGCGCAGCCGCTCGGCGACCCACTCGGCCGCCACGCGCTCGCCCTGCGACGCGGTCGGCCGGTGGATCGAGGCGAGCGTCTCGACCAGGCCGCGCAGCCACGCCTGATCCAGGTGCCCCGCCGCCTCCGCAGACGTTTGTGTGGCGCCGGCGGCCATTCGGCGGCGAACGCTAGCGCGTGGCGGCCGACCCGCGCCGCGGCGCAGACGCCCGGTTTGCAGGCCTTGCGACCTAAGATGGATGGAGCAATGCCCGTGAGAGGCGCAGTCACGCTGTTCCACGTCCGAGGAATCCGGATCGGGGTCGACTACTCGTGGTTCTTCGTCCTCTTCCTGATCATCATCTGGCTGTCGGGCTTCTACCGCGATCGTTCTCGGCGTCTCCGAACGGCGACGCGGCGCCCTACGTCCTCGCGGTGGTCAGCGCGCTCGGCGTTCTTCGCCTCGATCCTGCTCCACGAGCTCGGCCACGCGTTCGTCGCGATGCGCCGCGGAATCGGCATCTCGGACATCACCCTGTGGATGTTCGGCGGCGTGGCGACGGATGACCAGGGACTCCGACTCGCCGGGCACCGAGTTCAAGATCGCGATCGCGGGCCCGCTGGTCACGCTGGCGATCGCCGTCGCCTGCATCGCGATCGGGATGGCTGCGGCCGGGTGGCACTCAGCTTCGAACAGGCGATTCGCCTGCAGACCCAGGCGAAGCGCCTCCGGGGCTGCTCGCGGTGGTCGCCTGGCTGGCGAGCATCAACCTGCTCGATCCTGGTCTTCAACCTGATCCCCGCCTTCCCGCTGGACGGCGGCCGGGTCGCGCGGGCGATCGCCTGGAAGGTGACCGGCGACCGCAACCGCGCCACCCGCGTCCGCCGCGCGGCTCGGCCAGGTGCTTCTCCTACCTGTTCATCGCGGTCGGCATCGCGCTGTTCCTCGCCGGCGACCCGATCGGCGGCATCTGGCTGGGGCTGATCGGCTTCATCCTCGGCCAATCGGCGCGCGGCGCGGTCGTGCAGACCGAGTTCGCCAGCCGGATCGAGGGGATCCGCGTCGCCGACGTGATGGACGAGGACCCGGTGGCGATCCCCGAGGACGCCAGCGTCGAACGCGCCCTGGACGAGTACTTCCTGCGCTACCGCTGGCCCTGGTTCCCGGTGGTCGACACCTACGAGCGCTTCCTGGGCCTGGTCGAGCGCGGCGCGGCGGATGCGGTGCCCGAGCCGGTGCGGGCGTCCTCGACGGTGCGCGACGTGTTCGAGGCCGACTCGACCGGAACGCTTCGGGTCCGCGACGACGCGCCGCTCGAGTCGCTGCTCGGAAACGACGCGCTGCGGCGCCTGGGCGCCCTGATGGCGGTCGACGCCGACGGCCGCCTGCGCGGAGTGATCACCGCGGATCAGGTCGGCCGGGCGCTCAGAACGCGCTGAGCGGAAGCTCGTAGGCCGACCGGATTCCGGCCCGCCAGCGAGGGCCGGCCGAACGGCGCCGGCGAATCAATAGGATCGCGCCTCGATGCCGAAGCACGACGTACTCGTGATCGGAGCCGGGCTCGCCGGCCAGCGGGCCGCGCTCGCGGCGGCCGAGGAGGGCGTCTCGGTCGGGATCGTCTCCAAGGTCCACCCCGTGCGCTCGCACTCGAACGCCGCCCAGGGCGGGATCAACGCCGCGCTGCAGGAGGGCGACAGCTGGGAGTCGCACGCCTTCGACACGGTCAAGGGCTCCGACTACCTCGGCGACCAGGACGCGATCGAGATCATGTGCCGCGAGGCGCCCGGACGAGATCCTCCACCTCGAGCACCTGGGCGTCACCTTCCACCGCAACGAGGAGGGGCGGCTCGGCACGCGGGCCTTCGGCGGCGCCTCGCAGGCGCGCACCTACTACGTCGCCGACATCACCGGCCAGGCGATCATGCACGTGCTCTACGAGCAGCTGATGAAGCACGCGGAGCTGATCTCGCGCTACGAGGAGTACTTCACGACCGGCCTCGTGCTCGACGACGACGGCAACTGCGCGGGGGCCGTGATGCGCAACGATCTCCGACGGCTCGATGGAGCTGTTCGAGGCGAAGAACGTGATCCTGGCCACCGGCGGCAACGGCCAGATCTGGCAGCCGACCACCAACGCGCTGATCTGCACCGGCGACGGGATCGCGATGGCCTACCGGGTGGGGGCGCCGCTGATGGACATGGAGATGATCCAGTACCACCCGACGACCCTGGCCAAGAAGGGCTTCCTGATCACCGAGGGCGCCCGCGGCGAGGGCGCCCACCTGCTGAACGCGAAGGGCGAGCGCTTCATGGAGCGCTACGCGCCGAACAAGATGGAGCTCGCCTCGCGCGACGTCGTCTCGCGCGCCGAGCAGACCGAGATCAACGAGGGGCGCGGGTTTCCCGACGGCACCGTGGCGCTCGACATCACCGTGGTGCCGCGCAAGCGGATCCACGAGGCGCTCCGCGAGATCGTGCTCGTCGGCCGCGACTTCGCGGGCGTGGACATCACCCGCGAGCCGATCCGCATCAAGCCCGGCAACCACTACACGATGGGCGGCGTGAAGACCGACGTCAACGGCGCGACCTCGATCCCGGGGCTCTACGCCGCCGGCGAGGTCGCCTGCGTGTCGGTCCACGGCGGCAACCGGCTCGGCGCCAACTCGCTGCTCGACACGCTGATCTTCGGCCGCCGCTCGGGCGAGCACGCCGCCAACCGCGCCAAGCAGATCGAGGCGCCCGGCCGTCCAAGACGGCGCTCGCCGACGAGGAGCAGCGGATCGCGGAGCTGATCGGCCGCGAGCGCGGCAGCGGCCGGCGGGCTTCTCGGAGGTCCGCAAGGAGCTCGGTGAGACGATGGACCAGCACGTGGCCGTGTTCCGCGACGCCGAGGGGATCCAGACCGCGCTCGAGACCGTGAAGCGCCTCCAGGAGGAGGCGCAAGACCGCCTACATCGACGACCGCGGCGCGGTCTTCAACCAGGACGTGCTCGGGGCGATCGAGCTCGGCTTCATGCTCGACTGCGCCGAGTGCAGCTGCGTCGCGGCCCTCCACCGGACCGAGAGCCGCGGCGCCCAGTACCGCACCGACTTCCCGGAGCGAAACGACGAGGAGTGGCTCAAGCACATCGACCTGACCCGCGACTCCGACGGGCCGGAGATCAGCTACTCGCCGGTGACGATCACCCAGTGGCAGCCGATGGAGCGGACCTACTAGGGTGGCGAGCAGATGCCTGAGTACACGCTCAAGGTGCGGCGCTACCAGCCGGAGACGGGCGAGGGCGCCTACTGGCAGGAGTTCAAGGTCGACCTCGACCCCGACCTCTCGGTGCTCGACGGGCTGCTCCAGGTCCGCGACCGCCAGGACGGCTCGCTGGTCGTGCGCTGCTCGTGCAGGGCGGCCATCTGCGGCTCGTGCGGGATGAAGATCAACGGCTCACTCGACGCTCGGCTGCAAGACGCAGATCGCCGAGGCCCACGAGCGCGCGAATCGGCGCAACGGCGCCGACGGCGAGGCCCCGGGACGCCAGAGGCGCGCCCATCGTGGTCGAGCCGATGGCGAACATGCCGGTGATCAAGGACCTGGTCACCGACATGGAGTCGACGCACTGGACGAAGATCCGCCGGGTCACGCCCGTGGCTGCTGCCGGAGGGCGATCCGCCGGAGCGCGAGTACGTGGTCCCGCCCGAGTCGATGATCGACATCACCCAGTCGATGGCGTGCATCCAGTGCGGCGCCTGCGTCTCGTCGTGCCTGTCGATGGAGGCCGACCCGGAGTTCATCGGCCCGGCGGCGCTCGCCAAGGCCTACCGCTTCGTCGGCGACCCTCGCGACGCCGAGACCAGGGAGCGGCTCTACGACCTCGCCCAGGACCCGCACGGGATCTACGACTGCACCCACTGCTTCTCGTGCATCGACGCCTGCCCGAAGGACGTCGCGCCGATGGACCAGATCATGCGCCTGCGGCGCCTCGCGACGCACGACCACGAGATCGACGACGTCAACAACGGCCACCGCCACGAGAAGGCGTTCACCAAGATCATCGAGAAGAAGGGGACGCTGGACGAGTCGCTGCTGCTCCAGGAGTCCTACGCGCAGGGCGTCAAGGGCAAGCTGATGCCCGACTCCGGGCGCGATCAAGGGGCTGGTCGGATCGCTGCCGACCGCGGTCCGCGGCATCCGCACCGGCAAGATGCGCTCGCTGTCGAAGCTGATCCCGGGCGTTCACGCGAAGCTCCCCGGACGACGCGCAGGACCACGTCAAGCGCATCTACGAGCACGCCGAGGAGCACCGCGAGGAGCTCAACCTCTACATCACCGGGCGAGGAGGAGCTCGAGGACGAGGGGCGATCCAGCGAGGAGGCCCCCGACGCCCGAGGCGGCGCGTCGAGCCCGAGCCGGACGAGGACGGGAGAGCATGAGCGGGCTGAAGCTCGCCTACTGGCCCGGGCTGCGTGTCGCGCGGCTTCACCCCCGAGCTCCACGGCTCGATGGCGCTGGTCGCCGAGCGCCTCGGGATCGAGCTGGTCACCCTCGACCGCGCCAACTGCTGCGGCGCCGGCGTGATCGCCGAGCACAACCAGGAGCTCGCCGACACCCTCAACGCCCGCACCTTCGCGCTCGCCCAGAGCACCGGCCTGGCGATGATGAACATCTGCTCGACCTGCCAGGGCGCTCAGTCCGAGTGCCAGCAGCGCCTCGACGCCGACTCGGCCTACCGCGCCCACATCAACGAGGCGCTCGCGGAGGAGGGCCTCGAGTACGCGAAGGACAAGGACGGGTTCGAGAACAAGAACTTCCTCTGGGTGCTGGTCGAGGACTACGGGCTCGAGCGAGCTGAAGGCCAAGGTCACGCGGCCGCTCTCCGGGCTGCGGGTCGGCCCGTTCTACGGCTGCTACATCATCCGGCCGCGCAGCCGGATCGGCTACGACGAGCACCCCGAGCGCGACCTCTACCTCGAGCGGGTGATCGAGGCGCTCGGCGGCGAGGTGGTCGAGTACGACGGGGCGCGCAAGTGCTGCGGCTTCCCGGTGATCACCATGAACCGGGACACGTCGCTGCGCCAGGCCGGCACCCACGTCGGCGACGCGCTCGACGCCGGCGCCGACTGCCTGGTGACGCCGTGCCCGCTCTGCCACCTGAACCTCGACATGCAGCAGCCCGAGGCGGCGAAGGTCGACCGGGCCGCGAGCTCGGCCTCGCCGTCCTCCACCTGCCGCAGCTCGTCGGGCTCGCCCTCGGCTTCGAGCCGAAGGAGCTCGGGATGGGCAAGCACATCGCCTCGACCGAGTGGGTCGGCGAGCGCCTGGCGGGCGCCGTCCCGGCCTGAGCCGATGAAGACGAGCGAGCGACACGCCGGAGCCCCCCACGCCGCCGCCCGAGGTCGAGCAGGCGGTGATGCTCGGCCACATCGAGGAGGCGGTGAGCCTCTACGTCACCCACACCGACGTCGACGAGGAGACGGCGCGGGCGGTGGTCGAGAAGCTCGCCGAGGAGGGCTAGCAGGTGGGGCAGGCCTGCGCTCGCGACATCTGGGCGATTTGACCACCGCATAGGTGGCGAAATCGACCAGGCGCGCCCTGCCGTCGTTCCGGAACTAGTCCTCTGAAGGCCGCCCCATGCGCCGCTCGATCCAGCTGGCGCCGACGGTGTCGGTGAGCCCGTGGGCGACGATCGAGCAGAGGATCGTGAAGGCCGCGACGTCGAAGATCGTCTCGGAGGCGCCGACCTGCGATTCGAGGACGAACAGCGCGAACAGCATCGAGGCGACACCCTTCGGCCCGAACCAGGCGATGAACAGCTTCTGGGGCCTGGGCAGGCGGGCTGTTCGACGAAGGCGAGCAGGATCGCGGCCGGCCGCGCGACCAGCAGCGCGAGCGGGATGAAGACGACGCAGCTGCCAGATCTCGCGGTCGTAGCCGGTCGCGACGATCAGGGCGCCGAAGACGAAGAACGTGATCACCTGGAAGATCGCGCTGACGTTCTCGGCGAACTCGACGAACGCGTCGGGGATCTCGTGCTCGGAGGCGCCCATCGCGATCCCGGCCACGAAGGCGGCGATCAGGCCGTTGCCGAACGTCACGTCGGCGAGGCCGAACGCGGCGAGGCCGAAGCCGATCGCGTAGATGCCCTCGTAGCGGGCCGTGATGCCCCCGCCGGGAAGCCGGTCGTGGAGCCTGCCGCCGAGCGCGCCGAGAGCCACGCCCGACGAGGGCGCCGAACGCCGCCTCGCCGAGCAGCTTCGCGCCTCCGAGCCCGCGTCGCCTCCCGGCTGGGCGAGGATCAGGAAGAAGAGCACGAACGGCAGCGCCAGCCCGTCGTTGAGGCCGGACTCGAGGTTCAGGGTGTGGCGGACGATCGCCGGGACGCGCTGGGCGGTGACGACGGTCGAGGTGACGACCGGATCGGTCGGCGTCAGCACCGCGGCGAGCAGGAACGCCTCCGCCCAGGTCGAGCGGGAAGATCGCCTCGCCGCGAGCCCCAGCAGGACGAGCGTGATCGGCATCGCCAGCACGATCGCCCGGGTGACCGGGCCCCAGTGAGCCGGCAAGAGCTCGCGCTCGACGAACAGCCCGTCGGAGAACAGGGTCAGGATCAGCGCCAGCTCGACCAGCTCGACGATCGTCGCGTCGTTCGCGTCGACCGAGACCACGTCGGTTGCCGCGAGGACGATGCCCGGCGCGACCGAGAGCACCGAGATCGAGAGCACCGTCCCGCGCATCACCCCCGAGAGCGCGGCCGCCGCCGGCCAGCAGCCCCCCGACGATCAGCAGCGCGTCGCCGAACCCGATCTCCATGGTGGGCTTATATTCGGTTCAGCCCGCGGCGGGCGGCCGGTACCAGTCGACGTACCGACCGCAGGCGCCGCCCAGCGAAATCCGGCGCTCGGCCTCGCCCGGGATCGGCCCACCGTGGCCCGCCGGGACTCGCGGCGATCGCTCCGAGGTGGGCCTGGGACTTCGTCCCCAGCAGGCGGCCCACCAGCGGCGGGCGCTCGACGCTGACGGTGAAGCGCACCGATCCCGCCCGCGCGCACCATCAGCTCGCCCACCGGGTAGTACGGGACCGAGCCGCGGTAGTCGAGGTTCGCCGGGAGGGTCGCGTCCAGTACCCGGTGCCTGGACGTCGACCGGACGGGTCGCGTCGTACTGGATCGAGATCCGCCAGCGCCCGGCGGGAAGGTTCAGCGCCTGGGCGACACGGGGAGCCATCCTCCACGGTCGGACTCGGCGACCATCGCCCGCCGGACGACGGGCGGCGTCGCGAACACTGGTCGCGCCGACCCTGCGCCGCGCGGTCGCCCGCTCGACAGCTGCGAGATCGCGCCGGGGTCGGCGCCCTCGGCCAGCGTGCGACGCGGCCCGAGCGGCCCGGTTCGCTTCCAGAGCACGAAGTCCGGCGTCCGGCGCATCGGGCGAAACGCCGGCGGCGGCCCGCTCGCGTAGGCGGCGCGGGTCGTGATCACGAACGGAAAGCGCGCCAGGGTCCGCGGCGTCACCGAGTCGAAGTCGAACTTGCGGAATACGTCCTGCAGCCGCAGGTCCGGCTTCACGTAGTTCGGGTCGTAGTAGTTGCGGACCGCCGTGAAGGCCCGCGCCCCGCGCAGCTCGTAGGCGACGAAGTTGTCGCGGCCGAGGAACAGGACGTCGTGGCCCTGGACGAGGGGGCGAAGCTCGGCGAGCTGGTCGGCGTGGTTTGTGGGCGCCACGGGCGCCTGCCGGAGGACGAGGAAGCTCGAGACGGCGATGCCGAGGCCGAGCGCCAGCGCGAGCGCTCCGCGCAGGAGGGTCCCCGGGTGGTCCCCCGGTGAACGCTCGGCATCCCTGCCTCGCAAAGTCCTCGCAATCCGGCTGCGGAAGTTCCCCGGGTCCCCACCCGGCGACCCTCCTCCAAGCCGCTCGGTGGTGCGCTTGTCCGACGCCGCTTCCTCGGTCCCCCGACCGGACGCAAGCAGGCCCCCGAACGAGATGAGGGTGACCAGGGGCGCGGCGATCGCGAGGGCCTTGGCGCTCGTGTAGACCGTGCCGAATAGCGAGGGCTCCGAGGTAGACGACGATCGCGGTGGCGAGCGCCGCCGGAACGGCCCAACCGTGGCGGCGAATCCAGCGCGGCAGGCCGAACGCCAGCGCCGCAGCAGCGATCAGGGCGCCGAGGTAGAAGGCGGCGGTCGGGCCGCTCGCGTCGGTCGCCGAGAGGCGGAAGTCGCTCGCCGGCCAGATCCCGAGCGCCTCGAGCGGCGAGAGCTGGTGGCGCAGGTTGCCGAGGCCGCCGCTGATCGTCGCCGACTTGAAGGCGCGGAAGTCGGTGAAGTCGACGATCCGGCCGAGGTCCGGCGCGGCGAGCACGACGAGCGTGACGACGACGGCGGCCGTCGCGAGGGACGCGGGAGCGGCCGCTGCGGTGGATGCCCGGCAGTTGCCCCGCAGTCCCGCACCCGGCTCTCACCCGCTCCAGCGCCGGACCCCAGATGAGCAACCAGATCGCCGCCGTCCCCGCCAGCCAGAAGAGGCCCGGGAAGCTGTACGCGTAGACGGAGCCGGCGGCGATCACGCCGAGCGGGATCGCGCGGCGGGCGGTCGTCGCGGTCGGGAGGAGCAGCGCGAAGCGAGAGCACGAAGAGCGCCTCGATCGGCTCCTTGAACGCCTCCTGGGCGAGGTAGGCGGCCGCGAGATACGGAAGCGCGACCAGCGCCGCGGCGAACGACGCGTGGGATCCGGCGAACCCCGCTCGAGGGCCTCGAAGGCGACCAGCGCGCGTCAGCGCCGGAATCGCCAGCGTGAGCCCCGCGAAGGCCTCGATCAGCCCGACGCCGAGGCCCTCGCTGAGCCCGGCGACGAGCGCATGCGGGCCCACCGGGTAGCCCTGGTGGATCAGCGCCGGCATCTCGCCGACCCGCGTCTTCAGCCAGTCGGCGATCAGCAGGTGGTTGGCCATGTCGTCGTTGACCAGCCCGACGCCCAGGATCCCGATCCGGCCGTTGACGATGAACGGGATCGACGCGATGAGGACGCGAGGCCAGCCGCGGCGATCGCGGGCATCAGGTGCCAGCACGCGAGACGCTCGGGTCTGCGATGCGCCCTCCAGCGACCAGGATCGCCAACGAGAGAGCGCACGAGACGCCACGACCGTGATCGCGACTGCGGTTCGCGTGGCCCGGCAGCTTGATCGCGATCCCGCTCACGACCAGGATCGCCGCCAGCCCGACCGGGCCCGCGAGCCAGGCTCGAGCTCGCGGCTCGCCGCAGAGCGCGAGGATCGCCTGCCCGACCACGAGCGATGCGGCGCAGATGACCGCGAGGGATGCGTAGGCCGCGAGCGCCACGAGGGCGCGGATCGTAGAGGGGTGCGCGAACGGCTAGGCGGGCGCGGGCGCTTCGGTGCGGCGGATCAGGCCTCGCTCATGGAGGAGCTCGGCGACCTGGACGGCGTTGGTCGCGGCGCCCTTGCGGAGGTTGTCGCCGACGATCCACATGTTCAGGCAGCGCTCGTGCGAGGGATCGCGCGCATCGCGCCCGACCAGCATCTCGTCGCGGCCGGCCGCGTCGCTGGCGAGCGGATAGACGCCGTCGCCGGGCGAGTCGACCACGACGACGCCCGGCGCCTGCGCGAGGAGCGCGCGGCACTCCTCGGGCGAGAGCGGCTCGCGCGTCTGCACGTTGACCGACTCGGACTCGCCCGTCAGCACGGGCACGCGGACGCAGGTCGCCGAGATCCTCGAGCTCCTCCTCCGTCGACGCCGAGGATCTTGCGCGTCTCGGCCATCATCTTGCGCTCCTCGGTGGTGTAGTCGTCGCCCTGCTTGAAGGTCTCGACCTGGGGCATGACGTTGAACGCGATCCGATGCGGGTAGACCTCCGCCGGCGGCGGATCGGTCTCGTGGAGCAGCGCGTGCGTCTGCGCCTCGAGCTCGTCCATCGCCCGCCGGCCGGTCCCCGACACCGGCTGGTAGGTGGAGACGACGATCCGCTCGATCCCGACCGCGCGATGGATCGGGGCGAGGGCGACGACCATCTGCATGGTCGAGCAGTTGGGGTTGGCGACGATCCCGCGATGCGTCGTCGAGCGCCTCGGGATTCACCTCGGCGACCACCAGCGGGACCTCGTCGTGCATCCGCCAGTAGCTCGTGTTGTCGACCACGACGGCGCCGGCGCTCCACGAGCCTGGGCGCCCACTCGGCGCTCACCGCTCCGCCGGCCGACGAGAGCACCAGGTCGAGCCCTCGATCGCCTCGGGCGAGAGCGGCCGGCACTCGAGCTCGCCTGCCGTCGAATGCGACGCTTGTGCCGGCCGAGCGCTCGGAGGCGAAGGCGACCACCTCGGCCGCCGGGAAGCCGCGCTCGGCGAAGCACCCGGAGCATCGTCGAGCCCACCGCGCCCGGTGGCGCCCACGACGCCGACCCTGTAGCCGTCGCCGCGCCATGCCTACGGCGCGACGCGGGGCCGGTGCTCGGTCCCGGTCGGCTCCTCGCGGCGAACCGCGTCCTCGCCGAGGTCGAACGCCTGGTGCGAGCGCCTTGACCGCGTCCGGCACCTGGGCGGCGTCGATCACGCAGGAGATCTTGATCGGCGAGGTGGAGATCATCTCGATGTTGATCCCGTTCTCGCCCAGGGTCTCGAAGACCTTCGCCGCGACCCCCGGGTGGCTGCGCATCCCGGCGCCGACGATCGACACCTTGCCGATCCGCTCGTCGGTGAGGATCGCGCTCGCCCAGCTCGAGCCCGCCGAGCACCTCGGTCGCCGACGGGAGGTCGTCGCGGCCGACCGTGAACGAGAGGTCGGCCTTGTGGTCGGAGAGATCGGCTCGTTCTGGATGATCATGTCGACGTTCACGTTGGCGTCGGCGAGCGCGCCGAAGATCGCCCGGCGATGCCCGGGCTCGTCGCGGACGCCGCTCAGGGTCACGCGCGCCTCCTGCTCGGAGTGGGTGACCGCGGTTACGAGGGGTCGTTCCATCGTCTCGTCCTCTGAGAGCACGAATGTACCGGGACCCTCCTCGAATGAGCTGCGGCAGTGGATCGGGATGCCGTGGTTCCGCGCGTACTCGACCGACCGCAGCTGGAGCACCTTCGCGCCCGAGGCGGCCATCTCGAGCATCTCCTCGAAGGAGACCATGCGGCAGCAGGCGCGCGTCGGCGACGATGCGCGGATCGGCGCTGAACACGCCGCGAACGTCCGTGTAGATCTCGCAGACCTGCGCCCCGAGGGCAGCGGCGATCGCCACCGCGGTGGTGTCCGAGCCGCCGCGGCCGAGGGTGGTCACGTCGCGGCTGTCGCCGGAGACGCCCTGGAACCCGGCCACCAGCACGATCCGGTCGTCGGTGAGCGCCTCGCGGATCCGGTCGGCGCGGACGTCGAGGATCCGTGCCTTCGTGTGGGAGGAGTCGGTGACGATGCCCGCCTGCGAACCGGTCAGCGAGATCGCGTTGTGGCCCATGTCGTGAGATCGCCATCGCGCAGAGCGCGCACGAGATCCGCTCGCCGGTCGAGAGCAGCATGTCCATCTCGCGGGCAAGCGGGCGCTCGGACACCTCGTGGGCCATCTCGACAAGCTGGTCGGTCGTCTTGCCGCGCGCCGAGAGGACCGCGACCACCCGCTTGCCCTGCTCGCGGGCGGCGACGATCCGCCGCGGCGGCCCGCCGGATGTCGTCGGCCCCGGCGACCGAGGTGCCGCCGAACTTCATCACCACTATCTCGCTCTCAGCCGCCATGCAGGCGACTGAGGATAAGAGTTGCCAGCGGCGCATTGCCCGGCACGGCCGCTCAGGCCTCGATAGCCGAGCGCTTGTAAGCCGGCGCATGCGGCCTCGCCTCGTGGGCTCGGTGGGCCGATCCCCCCTGACGTTCAGCGGGCCGCGGGCGTAGCCTGGCTGACGTCGGCGGGCGCCGGGGAGGTTCGTCGCGTACGAGTAGAAGTCGAGAACCGCGGATCGTTCGCTGATCAGGCGCTGCTGTTCTTGTGAGGCGTAGCTGTCGTTCGTCGGCCGGATTGCCGCTGTTGGACTTGCTGACGCAGCTGCGTCCTGTCGGACTTCGGTCGTCGGAGATAGATCAGGTAATCCCCGCTCGCCCCGGGGAGGTTCGTCGCCTCGGACTCGAACTGGACGAAGCGGCCGTTGGCCGACACCGAGGCCTGTTGTCGCTGTAGCCGCCGGTCGCGGGATCACCGCCGCTCGTCTTGCGTGATCAGCGTCGTCTTGTCCGGTCTTTCGGTCACGCAGGTAGACCTGCTCATAGGTCGGCCCCAGCGAACCGGGGAGGTTGGTCGCGTAGGACTCGAACGCGACGAACCGGCCGTTCGCCGGACAGCGCGACGTCGTCGCGTGTCGTCGTTGGCCGGATTGCCCGCGCTGCTCCTGCTCACGAGGAGCGTCTTGCCGCCGCGCAGGTCGCGGATGTAGGCCTGGTCGTCGCCGCCGAGCCCGCCGGGAAGGTTGGTGGACTCGGACTCGAAGGCGACGACACGGCCGTTCGGGGAGATCGCGGGGTCGTCGCTGTCGTCGTTGGCCGGGGTGCCGCCCGTGGTCTTGCTGATCAGCTTCGTCGTGCCCGTCTTTCGATCCCTGAGGTAGACCTGGTCGTCGGCGAGATCGTTGCCGGGCAGGTTGGTCGCGTCCGACTCGAACGCGACCAGGCGACCGTTGGCCGAGATCGACGCGTCGTCGCTGTAGCCCGCCGGTCGCCGGATCGCCGCCGCTCAGCCTGCTGACCAGCTCGGTCTTGCCCTTCTTCAGGTCGCGGACGTAGGCCTGGTGGTAGGTCGGCCCAGCGAGCCGGGGAGGTTGACGGCGTAGGACTCGAAGGCGATGAACCGGCCATCGTCGGAGATCGTCGGGTCATAGCTGTCGTCGTCGCCGGGGTCGCCGCTGTTGCTCTTGCTGACCAGCTTCGTCTTGCCGGTCTTGCGGTCCCGAACGTAGACCTGGTAGATCGCCGCTGAGCGTCCCGGGAGGTTGTCGCGTCGGATTCGAATGGCCACCCACCGCGCGTTGGGGGTGATTCCGCCCGGCGTAGCTGTAGCCGCCGCTCGGCGGGATCGCCGTTCGAGGTCCTGCTCACGAGCTTCGTCTTCGGGCGCCGGCGCGCCGAGCGCGACCGCGGCGAACGCCGCGGAACCGACGATTGCGACGACGATCAAGAGCCTGAGCTTCACGGGTTCCCCTTCCCTGAATTTCGTGCTACTAGCCGGCCGCGACGCTATCCCGTCGCGGGACCCGATGTCAAGGGATTCTCCCCCTTTCGGACGAACCTCGCTTGGATTCTGGCCAGGGCGACTGTGCTTGCGTGACGCATGCCACACACCGCATCCGAGCTGGTCGATATATCTAGTCCGATACATGGAGCTGGACTCTCGCCCACCGCCCACGTGATCCTCGGAATGCTCGGCTGGCGCCCGATGAGCGGCTACGAGATCAAGTCGATCGTCGACAAGTCCACCCGCTTCTTCTGGGCCGCGAGCTACGGCCAGATCTACCCCGAGCTGCGCCGACTGGCCGGCGCTGGGCTGATCGAGGGCGACGCCGATCCACAGGGCGCCAGAAAGCGCAACATCTATCGGCTCACCGAAGCCGGACGCGACCAGCTCCGTGGCTGGCTGGCGCGCGAGCCCGAGGTCTTCGAGCTTCGCGATGAGGGCCTCTTGAAGCTGTTCTTCGCCTCTGCAACCGACGGCGAGTCGGCCGAGTCGACGCTCGACGCCATGAGTCGCGGCCACCGAGCGATCGTCGAGGAGCTCCAGGCCACCGAGGCCCAGGGCCCGCCGGGCGGCTTCGCCTACATCGTCCTTCGCTACGGGATCGAGTTCCACGAATGGATCGCCGATTGGTGCGATCGCGCCGGACGAGCCCTGGAGGAGCCGCCGACCGAGGACGAGAGGGCCGCCTGATGCTGGACGGGCTCGCCCGGTTCGCCTACCGCCGGCGCCGCGTCGTCGCGATCGCGGCGGCCATCTTCTTCGTGCTCGCCGGCGCGATCGGCGGCTCAGTGGCCAGCCACCTCGACCCATACGGCGCCGACGACCCCTCAACCGGAAAGCGTCAAGGCCGAGAACCTCCTCCAGGCGCACGGCTACCGCGACTCCTCGGTGATCGTCCTCCTCCAGGACGCACCGATCGCGAGACCGGCGACCAGGAACCGCGTCGAGGGCATCGAGCACCAGCTTCGGCCCGAGACGACGTTTCGTCCGTCTCGGGCTACTACGACACGCATTCGCGCGCCTTCGTTTCGCGGGACCGCACGAAGACCTACCTCGCGGTCGCCCTCCGGCCCACCGAGGACAAGGCCCTTCAGGACGCAGCGTCGAGCATCGCGGATCAGCTGAGCCCGCGAGCCGGACGTCACCGTCGGCGGCTTCGCGCTTGCCAATCAGCAGGTCAACAAGCAGGTCGAGTCCGATCTG